>NZ_CP125370.1:4325000-5525000 GCF_030034735.1 Paenibacillus sp. RC334
TTTAAAACAACCCCGCTCGACTTGCATGTATTAGGCACGCCGCCAGCGTTCGTCCTGAGCCAGGATCAAACTCTCCATTAAAGACCAACCGAAGCTGGTTTATAGAAAGAGCGATATGCTCATTTTGAAACTGACGAGATAAAATATCTCATTGTTCGCTTCCATTTTATACAGCCTGACGGCATGTACCAAAATCTCAGCGTTGGATTTTGCAAGCAAAATCCGTACTCACTCGTTGTTCAGTTTTCAAAGATCAAACCTGCATCATGTCTTGCGTTTGTTTTTACTTTCTTTCACCACCGCAACTCAGCGGCGACTTAAATAATATATCATGTTTTCTAAGGCTTTGCAACACTTTTTTTTAAGATAATTTTTCGAGCATTTTCATTCTGCTTTGTGTTGCTAACTATCTCAGAAAAGACAGCTATAAGAATATATCATATTCTCCTGTTACTTAGCAACATTTTTTTTGATTGATTTTCTATGTCCTCACCTCTAATCGAAAAGAGAAGACTGTCATTCCGTTTTCGAGGAATAACAGCCTTTCTATTTTACATTTCACTCTTTTGGGTCAATCATAAGCTGAACTCACTTTCATGGAGTTTACCTTCACTTTTAATCCCCTTTTGTCAGTCCTTAATCCAGGGATTTTTGCGAGAGCGGGAACTACGGGCAGTGGAATGGGAAGCTGTTGCTACCGTCTTGCGGGAATTTTGATTTTTAGCAGTACTATTTTTACCTGAAACCTTGGCTTTGGATGTCTCTTCTTTGGCTGTATTGCCTGAGGTATCTTTCCCCTTGCCTTTACGCACGTTGCTATCTTTATGTTTGGGAGAAGAGTTAACTTCGTTTTGGGATCCAATATTCAGATTTTCGCCATTTCCCTGCGTTCCGGAGAAATCTGGTACTGACTCCACGTTCCCCTCCCGGCAGCCGCAGTCAGGCAAAAACATATAGGGAGTGGTATACCCCTCTAATGGATTCACAGGTGCATTCTCATGGGCGAACGGGTGATGCGGGAGATTCGCGGATTGTTGCCCTTGTAACTGGCTATAGTCCGATACATACCCGCCCATAGGCAAGCTGTGATGGGGGGATCCCCATTCATGACCCCACTGACTGCCTTGGACTGCACTCTCAGGATGTTGCGGGTAACCTTGATGGATAAATGGAGGATAGACAGGATAGGATGTATTCTCAGCCGCTTCATAGCTTGGATGATACCCCGGGCACATGCAGTCCGGATAGACAGGATATGGTGTCGGTTGAACATTTATAGGCGCTGTTTGTACAGCTCCCCAACTCCATGGGTGCTCACAGTCTTGCTGATATCCCTGGTTGGGGGCTACCGAAGGAGCCCATTGCTCTGCAAAGGAAGTATTTACTGGCGCATTCCCCCATGGCTGGGCAACCCCGATGCCTGGGTACCATGAGTTTGGTCCCGTATTTGTTGGTGAGTTGTAATCATGCGTTGGCTGCTGCATCGGCCATTGGGAATTTGTCGCTGGCTCCGAGTTCGTGCAACCGCAAAATTTCTCCGTTACAGGCTTCAGTTCAACATTTGCAGGCAGCTGCGGTTTTGGTTGAACTGGTTGCGAAGCTATAGGTTGAGGAGCAGGGTTTACGGGCGCCATCGGAATTTCGGGCAGTTTCAATTCAGGCAGCTTGGGAACGTTCACTATTTCCTTAGGCTGGTTCACCTGCTCTTTAGGGATAGGTGTGTTGTCTGGCTTGGGCTGAGTTAGCTCCGCTTTAGGTTGAGTCTGTTCCGCCTTGGTCTGGGGTAGGTTTTCGTTTTCATTATTTGCAGTTGGTGCTGGTGACTCTGATTCAGGCTGTGTTGGCTCTTGTTTGACACCTGTGTTCTTCTTTTGATCCGAAGCAGGATTGTTCGCCTCGCCTTTGTATTGAGGAATATTGACGGTTTCCCCGACCAGTAGAGCGTTCGGGTTTTTAAGTTGGGAATTGGCATCAATAATTAGCTTGAGCGGGACTCCCCATGCCTTGGACAACTTCCACAATGAATCACCCTGCTTGACTTTGTGCTGATAAACCGTTGATGGCTGTTCTTGCATCGCAACAGGGTCTGCCGGAATTTTGATTTTCTCGCCGATACTTAACTGATTCGGGTCAGCCAATTGGGGATTGGCCGCAATAACTTTTTCCAGTGACACATTATATTTCTGAGCAAGCAAATACAGTGTGTCGCCTTTCTTGACGATGTGTATTTTCACAGGTCACAAACCTCCTAGACATTCGTTCGGGCAGGATAGGGTAAACGCCCGGCTTCTGTTATTACATCCTATGCACTTCCCGGGCGAATGACCCCATACAAACAAAAAAATCCTCTCAACCGAATCCCCTTGCGGGCATCCAGTCAAAAGGATTCATATTTTTAGTCCTGCCACACTTTATAGCCGTCTTGATCCACGATCTTACGGAACTCGGCCAGTAACTCCAAAGTCACCGGACCCGCAACTCCAGAACCAATCGTACGACCATCTACTTCATAAGCAGCAATAACTTCTGCTGCAGTTCCCGTAAAGAACACCTCATCAGCGACATACACATCATGCAGCGTAAAAGGCTGCTCCTTGAGCGCATAACCGAGCTCGGCGCACAAGTCGATAATAGCATTACGCGTGATACCCTCAAGCGCTCCCAGATAGCAAGGCGGCGTATACAACACTCCGTTTTTGACGATAAAAATATTGTCCGCGGAACCTTCCGTCACATATCCTTGGGAATTTAGCATAATAGCCTCGCCCACACCAGCATAGTTAGACTGGATTTTCACCAGGATGTTGTTGAGGTAGTTCAACGATTTGATTTTCGGATTCAAAGCATCTGGAATGTTACGACGCTGAGAGACGGAAATCGTCTTAAGCCCAGTCAGATAAGCTTCCTCGGGATAGATGGCGAGTTGCTCCACGATAATGATAATACTTGCTTTCGGACAGCGAAGAGGATCAAGCCCAAGATTTCCAGCACCACGCGATACAACCAGACGAATGTATCCATTACGCATCTCGTTAAGACGGATCGTTTCCGCCATCGCTTCCAGCATTTCATCAGGAGACAGCGGAATGTTTAACTGAATTGATTTTGCAGAATCGTACAGACGGTCCAAGTGCTCTTTGCATTTAAAAATATTACCGTTGTAAATTCGAATGCCTTCAAATATCCCGTCCCCGTACAAAAAACCATGATCATATACGGAAACCTTTGCATTTTCCTTAGTTACATGCTGTCCATCTAGATAAATCCATTGCTCTGCCATTAAGAACCGCACCTCCGATTATTGTTCTTCTAAAATAGGTTCTACTACTTCAACATACTTGTAGCTTGGATAGGAACCAAGGATACGCACGTGGCATCCCAAAGCCTCAATCTCTGCAAATGCTGCGGGAAGCAGGACGGATTCCAAAGATTCCAAAATTTCAATGTAAAAATAGTAGTTCCCCAGTTGCTTTTTGGTCGGACGCGATTCAATCCGTGACAGATTCAACCTGCGCCACGCAAATGCAGATAATACCTGATGCAACGCCCCCGGAAAATCCTGCGGAGGTGTCACCAAAATACTGGTCCGTTGACCTTCAGGTTTACGCGGGAGGCTGATAGGCTGATGGCCGATCAGGACAAAGCGGGTAAAGTTATTATCGTGATCCGTCACCTTGCTGGCCAAAATATCCAGTCCGTGCTTGGAAGCCGCAAGCTTGGTTCCCAAAGCAGTCCAGCCTTTGCCCGGGTTATGTTTAACAATTTCGACGGCTTCCGCCGTACTTCCTGCACTCTCCAGCTCAGCCTGAGCAGCCGTAGTCTGTATGAACTCCTTACACTGCGGAAGTGCTACGGGATGAGACATAATTTTGACCACATTGCTCAAATCCAGCTCGCCCCGGTCATTAGTAAATTCATTGCGATATCCAATGAGGTTTTGAATAGAAGGGTACACCCATTCCGCCTGCATCTGAATGTCCACTTCATGTACAAGCCAATCCATATGCAGACTTACAGAGCCATCAATTGTATTCTCAATCGGAATTACACTGTAGTCAGCCTTTCCCTTGTCCACAGCCTGAAATACATCTGCTATATACTTATAAAACAGCAATTCACAGGGCGTATCCCCTATCAAATACCGAATCGCTTCATGGGAAACGGTCCCCTCCGGAAGAAGTGCAATTCGTTTCATATCGTAATTTCCCCTTTAACCAAGTCCATAAAAGGAATCTCTTTCTTATCAGTATATACTTTAACGCCTTCGCTCTCTGGGCGCAATTTTAAAACAGATGCAGTGATTCCTTCCTTGCTCATCGTTTCGGTTAAATACTGTTCCAGTTCATCTCTCCGGTTTTCCCGGCGATCCGCCAATGCCAGCAATGTCGGTCCAGCTCCGCTGAGAGCCACCCCCAAAGCACCATAATGGTGCGCTTCCTGCAAAATCTCCGCCATACCCGGCACAAGCGCCGCCCGATAAGGCTGGTGAAGCCGATCCTGCATCGCCTCAGCGATCAAATCGGTTTGGCCTGATGCCAATGCCGCTACGAGCATCGAAGCATGGCTCACATTATATACGGCATCTTTCAAGGATACATGCGCGGGTAGAACCTCTCTGGCCTTGGAGGTAGACAATTGGAAATCTGGAATGACTACCAAAACCTCCAGATTTGCATCCGGCTCAAGCCGTAAATGCTTGGCATGTTTGCCATCCCACATCGCTGTAATAATGCCACCAAACAAGGAGGCTCCCACATTGTCAGGATGCTTTTCAATAGCACTTGCCATGTCAAACAGCTTGGAATCAGACAGAGGTGAGCCGATCAGCGCATTTGCAGCCACAAGCGCACCCACAATCGCTGAAGCACTACTGCCTAAACCACGGGTAAGTGGAATATCCGAATACATTGAAATATCCAACTCAGGAACTGGTACTCCAGCCTCCTGAAAAACCATTTGTGCTACTTTATAAATCAGATTCGTTTTATCCTGGGGAATGCCGTTCATTTCGTCCCCGTATAAATGGAAAGCCGTCTGTCCGGCTTCTTTCAATTCAACCCATGCATACAAGGACAACGCCATGCCCAGTGTATCAAAACCGGGGCCTAAATTGGCGGTACTTGCAGGCACACGCACTCTTGCTGTTTTTAAAACAGTCATACAAACAATTCCTCCTGCTTTTTTTGAACTATCCCTCAACCCGATACACACTCTTGATACGGCGAATGACATCCAGAGATTCAAAATGCTCCAGAACCTTTTTCATACTCGCCTTACTAGCCAAATGGGTTACGATAATAATTTCAGCATCTGGATTGACCTCATTTGGTTGCTGCACCACAGATGCCAAACTGACGTCGAATTCAGCAAATACCTGTGTGATCTGCGCCAATACTCCGGCCTTATCATCTACATGCAGAAGTACGAAGTTTTTGAAATACACGTCCTCGTCACTGCTGATTTTTTTAGGGTTATAAGGTACGATGGCCTTAAGCCCATTCACGCCGAGCTTAAGGTTCTTCACTACAGCCACCAGATCGGCCACAACCGATGTAGCTGTCGGCATTTCTCCTGCACCCGCACCGTAGAACATGGTTTCACCCACGGCTTCACCGTGTACATAAACTGCGTTGAATACCCCGTTCACCGAGGCCAAAGGATGCTGCTTGCGTACCATCGTCGGCTGAACATTGATCGTAAATTCATCACCCTGACGCTCCGCAATGCCAAGCAGCTTCATTTCATAGCCCAGTGTTTTGGCAAAAGCGATATCTTCACTGGATACCTTTGTAATACCAGTAACGCTTACGTCCTTAAGCTCTACATCCGAACGGAAGCCGAGCGTACCGAGGATAGCCATTTTACGGGCAGCATCCAGTCCCTCCACGTCTGAAGTCGGATCAGATTCCGCGTATCCAAGCTCCTGCGCTTCCTTGAGAACTTCCTCGTAAGAAGCCCCCTCCTGACTCATTTTGGTTAAAATGAAATTGGTTGTACCGTTCACAATCCCCATAATACGAGTAATGCGATCGGAGGAGAAGCCTTCAATCAGCGTACGAATAATCGGAATACCGCCCGCTACACTTGCTTCATAAAAAATATCACACTGCTTTTCCTGCGCCTTCGCCAGTACTTCAGAGCCGTGCAGAGCCATTAAGTCCTTGTTCGCTGTTACGATATGCTTGCCGCGCTCCAGCGCTTCCAGAATGTACTTCTTCGTCTGATCCACGCCACCCATGACTTCGATAATAACATCAATCTCTGGATCACGGATGACCTCCCACGGGTCCTCTGTAAGCTTGGCGGGATCGACTTCAATGGAACGATATTTCTCTATATTTTTAACAGCTATTTTTTCAATAATGATCGGCGAACCGACTTGCCTGCTCAAATCTTCTTGATTTCCTTCCACGATTCGAACGACTCCCGTTCCTACCGTTCCTAATCCTAACAATCCTACTTTGACCGGTTTCATCCATTCCCCTCCTGCTAACTTATATCTGATGAGCTTTATAGCTCTTAACCTTGCCCGATCAGGCGAACGCGCTTCACACCGGAGATGGTTTCCAGGCCCTCCAGCAGAACCCCAAGCTCTTCACTGAGTCTGGACATTTCTACCGAAATGACTACATTGGCTCTGCCTTGCAGCGGGATGCTCTGCTGGATCGTTAGCACATTGCCTCCGTAATCTGCCACCCTGCCGAGAACTCTGGACAGCATGCCGGATTGATGCTCCAGATCAATGGAGATATTGACAATTCGCTCACGCTCCAACTGGTTGACCAAATGAATGCCATCCTTATATTTATAAAAGGCACTTCGACTTAGCCCAACTTGCTCCACGGCGTCATGCACGGTTTTAACATCTCCCGAAGCAAGCAGCAGCTTGACCTGGATCGTCTTAACGATAGCTTCAGGCAAAATATCTTCCCGTACCAAGTAATAGCGCTCTTTCACGAACGTCCTCTCCTCAAAGACTTATGTTTTTGTATAGAGGACATTATATCGAAACTCCTGACAATCGGCAAGCTAACTGTAAAAAAAACGGCTACTGCCGTCTATAGGGTTTCCTATAGCGTAGTAACCGTCCATACTTCAGACAAGTATTTCATTTTTAATAATAGCTGCTGCCTTCTACGAATTCAAACTCGAAATCGGCAATGCGTACAGGCGTTCCATCAACGGCACCACGCTTGCGCAGCTCAGCATCCACACCCATGTGGCGCAATGTTCTTGCTAACTTTAGAATCGCATCGTGCGAATTCAGCTGCATACGCTTCATCATGCGCTCGATTTTGACACTGTGCACCACGAATGTATCGTTTTCACGTACAATGGTGAAACCTTCATCCTCTGCCTTATCCAGCTTAAACACCTTACGTTCATTCACTTCCGCTACTTCCTCAACAACTGGCTCGTCCGGTATTTGATCCAACAGATCAGCAGCTCGATAGAGCAATTCCTTTACGCCTTGGCGTGTCAACGAGGAAATGGGCATAATTTCGAGATCTGGACGAACTGAAGCGATTTGCTCCTTGAATTGAGCCAGATTTTCTTCCGATTCCGGCATATCCATTTTATTCGCCGCCACAATTTGTGGACGCTCGGCTAATGTCGCGTTATATTGCTTTAATTCGTCGTTGATTTTAGTCCAATCCTCAAACGGATCACGACCCTCAGAACCCGCCATATCCACGACGTGAATAATAATACGTGTCCGTTCAATATGCCTCAGGAATTCATGTCCCAGTCCTATGCCTTCATGAGCTCCTTCAATCAATCCAGGCAGATCGGCCATAACAAAGTTGCGATGGTCGCCTACATCCACAACCCCCAAATTCGGGGTAATCGTTGTAAAGTGGTACGCGCCAATCTTTGGTTTTGCGGAGGAGACAACTGACAGCAATGTAGATTTCCCTACGCTAGGGAAACCAACCAAGCCTACGTCGGCCATTACTTTAAGCTCAAGGGTAATATAACGTTCCTGTCCCTCTCCGCCGTTCTCAGCCAGCTCAGGCGCTGGATTGTTTGGTGTGGCAAAACGGATATTTCCGCGCCCCCCACGTCCGCCTTTGGCCACGATGACCTGCTGACCATGACGTGTCATATCTGCCACTACTTCACCCGTATCATCATCCATGATGACTGTACCCGGAGGTATGCGTACGATCATATGATCCGCATTGGCTCCATGCTGGCTTTTGTTGCGGCCTTTTTCTCCACGTTTAGCTTTAAAATGCCGCTGGTACCGAAAATCCATTAAGGTACGCAAGCCTTCATCGACGCGGAAGATCACGTCTCCACCGTTACCTCCATCACCGCCACCAGGGCCGCCTTCAGGAACGTATTTCTCACGGCGAAACGCAATCAGCCCGTCTCCACCGTCGCCGCCCTTAACAAAAATCTTCGCTTTATCTACAAACATGGTTACACCTTCCTTATGTCTGACACTGCATCCGAATTTGAAGCATTTCTCCCGTAGGAAGCTTCTCTGTTCGAATGCGTTCACTTCCGTGTCCGGATCTGACCTGCTTTAACAAATTCAAATCAGCAGGTACGTCACTGCCTTCAAACCGGACGATAACATCATTCTGATCCATACCGAAATAAAGTGTCAATCTGCGCACTTCTCCCCAGGACGACCGGCCCCCGCCATATTGATACGCACGTACCGTTTCTATGACGGCCGAGGCAAGCGACTCGCCGTCTTCGGGAGACATGACAGCGTCCAACTTTAAATGCTCCTCAACCTGAACCATCAACTGTAAATTTCCGGCGTTCACGCGAAAAGATTGCAAATAAAACACCAACGAGGGAATACCCAGCTTTGATATTTTACTGTCCTCTGCCACGCGCCCTTTTATTGTTTCCACATAAGCAGCCGATTTATCATGCTTATTCATACGAATATAGCCATAAAGCACCTGCAAGTCATTCATCCAGTCATGCCGGTGATGATTGAGAGCTGCGATAGCTGTACGCTCCAAAGAACGCAAAGCAGCTTTCCGCTCAGCTTCAACCTGTCTCTGTATATACCACATGCTAAAACAGGCGGCAATAACGGACCACGCGGCTAATATGATAATCGTTAGTGCTGCAGGATAGAGCAGTGAAAAAACCAAAGGAATCAGAATGGAACCCAACGCCAGATGAGGCGCTCTTATCCGCTGGAACATGGCTTCTCTCCGTTCTGCGATAATTAAAATGGATTAATAAAGAACCTTAATCCAGTATAGCACAGACTGACTTTCCAGTTCATTACCATCATACAAAAAAGCCTCCGACAAAATTGCCGGAGGCTTTTCAGCGTGTCTAAGCCGCTATTAAGCTTCTACAGTAGCTGCTACTGGAGCAACGTCGATCGGGTAGATGCTCACCTTTTTGCGATCACGGCCCCAACGTTCGAACTTCACAACGCCGTCCACTTTCGCGAACAGAGTGTCGTCCTTACCGATACCCACGTTCGTACCCGGGTGAATTTTCGTTCCGCGTTGACGAACCAGGATGCTACCGCCGGTAACTGCTTGACCGTCAGCACGTTTCACGCCAAGACGTTTCGATTGACTGTCACGTCCGTTTTTCGTGGAACCTACACCTTTTTTCGATGCGAATAATTGAAGATCCAATGTCAATTTCAACATGATGTCTACCTCCTTCTTTGTTTATTTTCTATTTGAATATACTTACCGTATGATTCAGCAATACTTGTCAACATAATCACCATGGATTCCAGCAACAGTTGTACCTGTGCGTTCACATCATGATGAACTTCAGGGGGAAGATACGCGCTCAAAAAGCCGTTTTCCATTTCCGATTCCATATCAACGTTTGTAAGAGCTTCAATCGAATTGACAGTTCCTACAGTTACCGCTGATACGCCGGCACATACGATATCCTCGCCAGATTTGGCATAATTCGCATGACCTTTAATGGAAAATCCCTGTATGCTGCCATCCTCCAGTCGTGTAATATGCACGATAATCACTTATCGCACCCTCTTACGCTTGGATTTTTCCAATCGTCACTTTCGTGTACGGTTGACGATGACCTTGCTTCACATGGTAGTTCTTTTTAGGTTTGTATTTGTATACAATGACCTTTTGGCCTTGACCATGTTTCTCAACTGTAGCTGTTACAGTAGCTCCGGAAAGAAGCGGTGTACCTGTTGTCAAGCCATTGTCGCTAGATACTGCCAGAACACGGTTGAACGTTACAGTTTCACCATCGGTAGCTTCCAACTTCTCGATGAACAATACATCGCCCTCTTGAACTTTGTATTGCTTACCACCTGTTTCAATAATTGCGTACATTTGCTTGCACCTCCTTATGTCTCAGACTCGCCTAATCGCAGGTGACAACATCCCTGAGGATGCTGTACTTCAGTACCTGATTGGAGCGGTTACAGCATGTGCAGCCAATCTTACGCATGACACATACTAAAAGATTGTAGCATAAGCTTCGTCCACATTCAACCTCTAGTTTAAAATGATTTTGGAAACGCATTGCCTTATAAAATCGTCTTTTCCTCACGCACCTTTTTTCGGGTCATTTCCAGAAGACCTAGCCGTGTCCAGCCAACGACATATGATTTGGTTCGGTCTTTTTTCAGCCTAGACTCCAGCACAGAGGACACTTCACGGCGGTTCTCCTCTTGTTCCATGTCAATAAAATCAATGATGATAATGCCCCCGATATCACGCACACGCACCAGTCGGGCAATCTCTTCAGCCGCTTCGATGTTAGTCCGGGTCACCGTCTCTTCCAGATTGCTGCCCCCCGTAAATTTCCCTGTGTTCACATCAATGACAGTCAGTGCCTCTGTATGGTCGATGATGATATATCCGCCGCCCTGAAGCCATACTTTTCGCGCAAAATCACGTTCCAGTTGCTCATGGATGCCATAGGCTTTAAATATGGTCTCTTCTGCACCACGAAATATGCGCACATGAGCTTTCTGCGGACTGATTTGACGTAGTAATATCTCCGCTTCCTTTGCCTGTTCCTCACTGTCAATAATCAGCTCATCCTGCTCCGGTGTAAACACATCCCGAATCAAACGCTGGACGATGCTCAAATCCCGGTGCAGCTCACATGGAGCCGAGTGTTCAGTAGCTTTACGCTGAATGGCTTTCCATTGCTGACGCAACTGGTTCAGGTCATTTTCAATCGCTTCTCTGCTCATTTCCTCCGAAACTGTACGGATAATGACTCCTTCTTCACCTGTTCGAAGCTGCTCTCCCATCGCTTTCAGACGAGCCCGTTCTCCCTCACGCTCGATCTTTTTGGATACAGCCACATAATCGGCGCGAGGCATGTATACAATCCAGCGACCCGGAAGTGAAAAATGAGTGGTTACTCTGGCCCCTTTGCTACCCACGGCCTCTTTCAACACCTGTACTACAATTTCCTGTCCCACCTTCAACAGCTCGGAAATGGACGGCTTCACCTCAGGTTGCTTTTCCAAATGGGCGTGAAGTACGTCATCCACATATAAAAAGGCATTCTTTCGCTGTCCAATGTCAACAAAGGCGGCTTGCATTCCCGGCAGTACATTGACGACTCTGGCTTTGAAAAAGGAACCCAGAATTCCCCGCTTTCGTGGCAATTCAGCTGCATATTCTACCAATCGTCCCTCTTCCAACAGTGCCATTTGGGTCATCTGTTGCTGGCATTGTACAATCATTTGCTTCATGGTTTTTCAACCTCTCTGGATACAGCCTCTTTCCTCAACTCCATAAAAACTTCTAACTTTTCTATTTAGGTTTAGTTTTTCCGCCCTCCGGCGGGCGCGCTGCAAAATAAGAGCGAATAAGGCGTTGCTCAGGCAATACAGCTACTATCCGTCCCTGCTCATTCATGACATAAATCATATGGTATCGGTCCCTTTTGAAAAGACGCAAAACAGGCTCCAAATGTTTCATAGGCAAGGATACAATTGGCAAGGCAATACTTCCCTTGGCCGCCTCGCGGTAAAAGAGCTCGTCCCTTCCCAGCAAAAAACGTATAAAACGATAGGGGATATTACGATAATCCACAATATTAGAATAAAGCAAAAAAATCCCTACCGCCAGCAGATTTAAATGCACAGGTCCATTTTGCCTTAATAACGGCGAAATACCATAGATACAAAATAGCAGGCTGGTCACGATGCTGGCTCGAAAAGTCCAAACTAGAGTACGGTGATACGGGATGAATAAGCTCATCAGCGCCTGCATTATTTTCCCGCCGTCCAGTGGTAAAATCGGGAGCAGATTGAACAGTGCAATGACGGCATTTCCCTGAATCATATAATTTATATATTCATGCTCCACCCCGCTCACATTTCTGAGCAATAGAAGGATGACAATCATAATTCCGTTTTGCAGAGGACCCGCCAGCGCAATGACAATCTCCTTCCACGCGTTGAGCTTCCCCTGATCGTCAATGACGGCCACCCCTCCAAAGGGTAGCATCTGTATGGTCAGCACCCGCGCCCCCAACAACGTGGCTGCTGTCGCATGCCCCAGCTCATGAATGAACACCAGCGTAAACAAAGTCATGATCTCGATAAAATGTCCTGTCAACACAGAGGTTAGCATCACCAGTACGAACAGTGGATGCAGAGACAAAGTCACACCCCGGACATTAATCAAGGGCTACCACTTCCGCCGGATCAATATACTGATTTCCTCTCTGCACCGCAAAAAACAGAGTCGCCGCCTCACTGCCACTATGGCCTGCTGGCAGCACACCGACCTCGTCCCCCTCCTGGACCCAATCATTCACCTTTAAGGTAGAGCGGGATAGACGTCCGTACGTTACCGTAATACCTCCAGTGTGACGAATCGTAATTGTAATTCCACTTTCCGGGTGATTAAATATGTCCAGCACACGTCCCGCATCTATACTTTTGACAGCGATTGCCTCATTACCAGCAGCATTGGGTGCAATTTCCACTCCTTTGAGACTTAGCGCAAATGGCTGTGTTATATTTCCTTGAATTGGCGGAGAGCCTTTGCGGACTGCGTTTACCTTGTGTGTCTCAGGCTCCTCTCCAAAGATCGGTAAAAAGGACGGGGCCCCATCAAAATAAGTTTCATACCATTGTCCGGCGGCTGCAAAATCCATATCCTTATTTAAGGCATCTGCGATAAACATTCTCAAATTGACGGCATAGGGAACATCCCAGCGAAATAATCCCCACACCAACCCAAATAGCATTGTAGCGAACACAGACCTGCGCCAAAAAGAAACCCAAAAAGACGGACGCCGGTTCTCCCCAAAAGATTGCTGCCAGCGTTGTCGTTCATTTTTCCATTCGGTTTCCGGGTCTCTGGGTCCGTTAGTACTGACTGCTGGCATCGGCTTCATTTCCTTGTTCCTGTACCTGTCCTGATTCATGCCTGAGGAATACTCTTCCGCTTTGTTTCTCGCGATCAGCTGCTGTATGCGTTCTTCTCTGCGCTGCTTGATTCCGGAGTTTTTATTCATCCTGTTCCAGCCCCCCAGCGAGGTATGTTTGGTACATCTTATGAGGACGGGCTTCAACTTATGTTGTCCGGTTCGGGATTACGTATCTGAAAATGAAAAAATCCGACGCAAGCGCACCGGATGTGATTGAATATATAGCAGCTATGTAGTGAGCCTTATATTAAGAACTAGGAATTATAGAAGTTAAAAAGACAAACCAAAAACACTTAAATAAGTTTATTACTTATTTAAGTGTTAGTTATTAAGATGAAAGGACTACGCGGCTTAAAAAAGCCTGTAATTCTTCGTACGTATCTTTCCTCTACATCCATACTCTTACTTAAAACAGTGTAGGAATTTTGCAGGCAGTAGCGAAGCGGGTGATTTGAATCTGAAGAAGCGAAGCGTTCGCCTTTGCCATGGGATTCTTACCACTAAACGTTTTACAAATAAAAGAATCCCGTGGCAACAGCGATCGTAAGATCAAATCACACGCGGAGCCGTCTCCAGCCATAACTCACTGTTTTCTTCATCCACCCATACCAAAAAATTTTTTAAAGCGAGTCATCACGCTTTTCTTCTGATCCAGCTGCATGAGCGGCACTGTGTCACCCAAAATCCGTCTAGCAATGTTACGGTAGGCAATCGCTGCCTGTGAATCCGGATTCATGACGGTAGGCTCTCCTGTATTGGCTGACTTGATTACCATTTCATCATCCGGCACAATCCCAATGAGGTCTATGCTAAGCACTTGTAAAATGCCGTCAATATCCAGCATATCCCCGGATTTGACCATGCTGTTACGGATACGGTTAACCACCAGTTTTGGTGAGATCACATGCGAGCTTTCCAGCAATCCGATAACCCGGTCAGCATCACGCACAGCAGCGTTTTCCGGTGTCGTTACGACAATGGCCTGATCCGCTCCGGCAATAGCATTTTTGAAGCCTTGCTCAATACCCGCAGGACAGTCAATCAATATATATTCAAAATCCTTTTTAAGCTCCAAAATAATATCCTTAACCTGCTCCGGCGTTACGGCACTCTTGTCCTTAGTTTGAGCAGCAGGCAGCATATACAGCTCCTCAAAGCGCTTATCCTTGACCAGAGCCTGATTTAAACGGCAACGACCTTCCGCTACATCGACCAGATCATAAATAATCCGGTTTTCCAGACCCATAACAACATCCAGATTACGCAAGCCGATATCCGTATCCACCAAGCACACCTTTTTGCCGAGCAGTGCCAGCGCTGTTCCTATATTGGCTGACGTCGTCGTTTTGCCGACGCCGCCTTTTCCTGAAGTGACGACGATAGCCTCTCCCATGTGCTACACCCCTTTGAACACGTTAAAATCGCGGCCCAGACGCACAATATTACTCATTTTATCTATTTGCATGGCGCCGTCCTTGAGATACGCAAATTCCATTCCGGATTCACGCGTCTCCCATTCATCGGGTGGACGACTGATCATTTCGGAAATTCGCAGCTGTGTTGGTGCAAAATAGGAGGCTGCGATAATTGCCTCGCCATTCCCCTCCATCCCCGCATGTGCCATACCTCGCAGGGCACCGAGGACATAGATATCACCAGTACACGTTATAATTCCACCGGGGTTCACATCTCCCAAAAAGAGCAAATTCCCGTTATGATGAAGCACCTGGCCTGAACGGATAATCCCTGTCACGGTGTGGATGGGAGCTTTCCCCTGCACTTCTGAAGGCAGCCCGGGTGATTCGACAGACCGTATGAGCAGATTCCCCTTCTGTCTCAAAATCTCCAGAATGCTTTCCTTCTGTTCCTCCGTCACTTCCCGGCTTCCCAGCTTAATGTCTACATGAATAATCGGGCCGGTTAAAATATTTTGATGACTGTGCTCCAGCTTGAAACGCAGCTCACCCAGCAAATCCTCAAACTCGCATTGATCGTCCAGAAGGAATACCAGGCCGTCTTTGATGCCTTTAATCGTGACATGATTCGATTTCACCGCCATTAGCCTGTCCCTCCTATCTCAATCATTTCGTCCCCGGAACGTGAAATCCCTGCTAACCCGGACAAAATGTGTGTAAAAAGACCTAGACCTTCTCTTCCTTTTTCACACGGATATCCAAACGCTGCAATTGCTTGCGGACTGGGACGTAAATGATGAGGGCGAACAGAAAATGGATAAATAAATCAGGAATCATATATTGTGCCAGCGCCCAATCAAAAGTCTGATGATTCAACTGGAACAGATGATCAATGGCAAAAAGCATGGAGTCCAGCAGAAAACTGCCGATCAGCACAGCTCCCATCATAATAGGCATTGGCGCACGTCGAGCTGTAAATACCAGCCCCAGCAAATAAGCCGACAATCCCATTGCAAAAGAGTAAGGTCCGATAATAAACCCGTAATACACAACGTCATGAATAAGCCCAAAAACAATACCCAGTACCAATGCCGTATGGCGACTATAATATACGGATACGAACAAAATGACAACATACACGAAATTCGGAACCATTCTCGGATGCCAACTATCCGGAAGAAGCCACGGAAGAATCGTTCCTTCAGCTATAAACAGTACAAACAGCAGCAGTATTAAAACCTGACCGCGTATCTTCATTATTCCGGTACCTCAGGAGTGTAAAGAACGAGCAATTCTTTCCAATCCACGAAGCTGGCTGCCGGTTTGATAATCGCTGTACGTGTTTGTCCGAACTCGCCAACCTGGATTTTTTCTACCGTGCCGATCAACAGATTTTTACGGAACTTCCCGCCTGCTCCGGACGTAATGATCTGATCACCTTTTGCGATTGGATCATTTTCCTCAATGCGAGTCATTTGAAATCTGTTCGTAGCCGGATCATAACTTTCAATCATACCAAACGAATTATTTTCCTTGCCCAGTGCTGTCGCCGCAATAGCATAAGAATTTGGATTTTTAGGGTCTAATGTAGTCAATAGCGTAACTGTAGAAGTGAAATTCGCTGTGCGACTAATAACCCCTACAAACCCCTCAAGTGATCTGACTTCCTGACCAACCTTGGCCCCATCCTTTTCACCAATATCAATGACAAGCGTTTTGGAATCATTACTGACGCTATTTACCTGTGCAATCCGATAATCATATTGATTTTTGGACTTTTGCGTTTGGGTGAATTTCAGTTCTTGCTCAAGTCTGGCGTTTGTCTCTTTCAAGTTAGAAGTCTGAATCTGCTCGGCGGTTAACTGCGCTACAGCAATTTTCAACCGTTCATTTTCGCTATAAATGCTCCGCATATTCCCGATATCTTCAAAGAAGCCCGCTATTGCTGAAGCGGGCCTGTAAAAGATACCTTGCACAAAGCCAATTGAATCTCTGGCGAACTTTTCCGGCCAGGTTAAGGAATTTCTCTGTCCAAGTGTAATCCCCATAAGGGCAATAAACAGAACGATTCCGATCAATAGAATAAATAGTCTTTTATTGCCAAACAGCTTAAACAGTTCCTACACCCCCGATTCAACGTTTGGAACGGACGGCGGAACTGCTGCGCGATTTGAACAAATGAATATTTTCCAGCGCTCTGCCTGTACCGATTGCCACGCAATCCAGAGGATTTTCCGCTACGATAACCGGCATCCCAGTTTCAGCCGCCAACAACTTGTCCAAGTTACGCAAAAGTGCTCCGCCACCAGTCAATACGATACCTCTGTCCATAATGTCCGCCGCCAGCTCGGGAGGGCATTTTTCCAGTGTCACTTTGACTGCTTCCACAATTGCATTCACTGTATCGGACAACGCTTCACTGATTTCATCCGAAGTAATCGTAATCGTCTTCGGCAAACCTGTTACCAGATCACGTCCACGAATTTCCGACGTCTCCACTTGTTCCAGCGGCATTGCGGACCCGACTTCCATTTTCAACTGTTCTGAAGTCCGCTCACCAATCATCAGATTATATTGACGCTTCACGTATTGGATGATGGACTCGTCCATTTCATCACCAGCCACACGCACGGAACGGCTCGTCACAATCCCGCCCAGAGAAATAACCGCTACCTCGGTTGTACCTCCGCCGATATCAACAACCATACTACCCGTTGGCTCCCATACGGGAAGATCAGCGCCGATTGCAGCTGCAAACGGCTCCTCAATCGTGTACGCTTCCCGCGCGCCCGCTTGCTTCGTTGCATCTTCAACAGCACGCTGCTCCACCGCAGTAATGCCTGAAGGCACACAAACCATCACGTTCGGATGACGTGGAAACAAAGAACGTTGGGCTTGCGCCTGACGAATAAAATATTTGATCATCGTTGCAGTCGTGTCAAAATCCGCAATAACGCCATCCTTCATCGGACGGATCGCACGGATATTCCCCGGTGTACGACCAATCATTTTTTTTGCAGATTCACCAACCGCTTCAATGGTTTTTGTGTCTGTACGTAATGCGACTACAGAAGGTTCACGAACCACAATCCCTTTTCCTCTTACGTATACCAGCGTGTTTGCCGTCCCCAAGTCAATTCCTAAATCTTTTGTAAAGCCACCCAGCATGATGTTAATCTCCTTTTCTCTTCCCTGAAATCTGTTATCCATGTATAAACGGTTTATTCAGGCCGGCCTAGCCGGTCGGATTTAAATGTTTGATTTAAATAGTATATTATATCAGACCTTGTTCCTTCAAACTTACGAAGGTTCCGTCCCCGATCACGATATGATCGAGCACGTCGATGCCCACGATGTTGCCCGCTTCCATCAGGCGACGGGTCAACTGGACATCCTCCGGGCTTGGCTTCGGATCACCGCTCGGATGGTTATGAGCGCAAATAATCGAAGCACTGCTGCATTTGATCGCTGCCCGAAATACTTCACGAGGATGTACGATGGCGGCATTCAGGCTGCCCATGGATAGCGTTTCCTGGGCAATGACATGATTTTTAGTATTCAGGAACAGGCATACAAAATGCTCCTTCTGCAAATAACGAAGCTGCTCAAACAGCAAATCTGCCACGTCCCGTGGGCAACTGATCACCGGGGTCTCCAAATGGCGTGACAATGCCAACCGTCGCCCCAGTTCGATACCCGCTTTGAGCTGTATCGCCTTGGCATTGCCAATGCCTTTAATCTGGGTCAATTCGGTCATACTCATATCCACCAGTTGGCGCAAGTTCCCCGCCTGCTGCAAAATACGCTGCGCTAAATGCACCGATGACTCATTTTGTGTTCCCGTACGCAGCAATATTGCCAGCAACTCCGCGTTGCTTAAAGCTTCCGCCCCATATGTCATCATGCGCTCTCTTGGTCGTTCTTCATGAGGGAGGTCGCGAAGCATCAGTGTTGGCGACTCTAACATATGTTTATCCCCTTTAAGGTTGCAACACGCTCACTCCGAATTCGGACAACATGTCCGACAGCAGGGAAAGCGGCAATCCTACGACGTTAAAATAACAACCCTGAATAGATTCCACCAGCGTAGCACCCAAACCCTGAATGCCGTACGCTCCCGCTTTGTCAGACGGTTCGCCCGTATTCACATATGCCACAATTTGCTCATGGCTCAAAGGCTTCATCGTAACCTCCGTTTGGCGGTGTCTGACAAGCGTTTTGCCGGTTACGGTATGTATGCAGGCCACCCCAGTGAATACAAGGTGGGTTCTTCCCTGCAATGCTGTCAGCATGCGAACCGCGTCCGCATGGTCGGCAGGCTTACCCAGTACCAAACCATCCAGCACGACTATGGTATCACTGCCAATTACTAATCCACCTTCTTCGGATTGGCTGGCAATGTTCACGACCACTTCGGCTTTGCGTACCGCAAGGGTCTCCACAATTTGCTGAGGCGTCCAGCTCTCAGGCGTGCTTTCATCCGCATGACTCGGCATCACGTCAAAGGGTAGTCTAAGAAATGAAAGCAATTCCTTCCTTCTCGGTGAAGTCGATGCCAGAATAATGCGGGGCGTAATTTTCCCGTCCATAAGGGAAGCTCCTTTTCATCAGTTAGAGCCTGCGGTACAGCCAGAACGCGGCGATGATGCCGATCAGACTAAGCAGGCTCAATTCAAAATTTATCGTTATATTGTAGCTGATAATATCCAGATCCGCTCTCGGCGACCAGGATATCGTAGTGGGGTGGGTCAGAAAGGAAAGGAATTTGATCGATTGAAGGGCTTTGGCAATCCATGCACCCAAGAGCCAACCGAGCAACAAAAACAGTATAAGCATTCCTACATTTTTTTTCATCCTGATCTTCCCTCGCCATTTTTTGACACCTTCATTATTATACGGTGATTTCAACTGCAATACAAACAGAAATCCGGCATGGGGAACTATTTCCAGTTCCTTGCCGGAAAACATTGAGAATCTATTGTTTTATAAATTGTATAAATTCCTTCTCATGCAAAACATATTCCATCATCGAAGACTGAATTTCCCAAATGTGCTCCTTGGCTGTGTTCTTGTTATATTCTCCAAGTGCCGAGACTGCACTGTTCATCGCCTTTTCCAGCGTGGATGCGGAAGCAGCCGCTTCCTTCGGCAGACCGGAGGGAAGCGCAGCGATATTTTGTGTCCACTGCTGATGCAGATCGTTCAGTTCCTTCATTTCGGTGGCATTTGCCTTACCTGATCCGCCTGCTTCAAGCAAGGATGAGGAAAGCCCGCTCAGCTTGCCGACCAAAGTGCTGCTTAGCTGAAAAAAGATAGTGAGCTTTTCACCATCGCCCCCATAAGCTGCTTTTTCGAATCCAGGCAGTTGAAGCTCACGGACATACAGCTCAACTCCTTGTGTTTTCAGTTGATTGCTGAGCAGCTTGGCCTGTTCCCTGTCTGGCGATATTCCTGCATAGACTCGGTTCTGATCCTCGGTGTCCCCACCGGCGGCAATGCCTGCCTTCAACAGCTCTTCCTTTGCTTGCAAAGCCCGTTCAGGGGTGCTGAATACTCCGTATTGCAGCAGGTAATAGGTTTGTGGGGGGACCTGAGCCGATACAACTGTAACAGGAGCGGAATTCTCTTTTACAGATGGTGTATGTGTACTAACTGATTCTTTAAAAACCGGTATAGCCTCCTCTGTTGACGGATCTGATCCAGGAACAGCTCCACCTCCGTTAAAAAGCAGCAACATGATGTATCCAAACATCCCCCCGGTCATCAACGCACTGGCTACTGAGCCAATCAGCTTCCATCTGGAGGGATGGGGCGGACGCTTTCGGTACTCTTGACTGGAACGATGAGTTTCTTCTTCATCCTCTTCCGTACGATCTGGCAGAAAATCCGTATCTGACCAGGAAGCTGCTGATCGCCCAAACGGATCATCCCATCCTTCCTTCACGATGGGGGCAGGAGCAAAACGCCGCCTCGTACTAGGTCTATTCACGCCCGAAGGCTCGTTAATTTCTGAAATTCGTTCAGTCCCGTTGTTTGCACCTATGCCGCTAATTCTTTCCATTCTTTCATGCTGGTTAGCAGCTTGATACTGTTTCTCGCTTTCAGACCGTTCTGCTTCTTTATTTGTTTCACGCTGCTGGCTAGTTATCGGCCTGTTTTTGTATGGAAGCACCTGTAGCTTTTCCTCACGGCTTGTCTCCGGCGTCTGTTGCTCAAACCGGAATGTCATCTTTGCCTTGTTCACGGATGCACTCCCTCCTTGTCCCATACTTCCTCATAGTCTGTTGTATGAGTCAGGAAGAGAAAATATGCCCTGGACATTACAAAAAAGGGTATCCCGAAGACACGTTTCGTGTTCGGAATACCCTTGATGGTAGTATTTCATCAGCGTAACACTTTATGCATCTTGTTACACTTGCTGCTCGCGCAGATGACGTGCTAGCGCGTCGCCTGCTTTCCAGATATCTCCCGCGCCCATTGTCAGCACAAGATCGCCCGGCTGAAGACGATCCTTCAACTCGTCGATAACAGCTTCCTTGGTTGGCAGATAGATGGCATTCGCGTTGCTGTTCTGGACGATTAAATCCACGAGTTTCGAAGAATGCACACCTTCAATTTGTTTTTCTCCCGCTGGAGAATAAATGTCGGTAATAATGACTTCATTCGCCTCACTGAACGCACGACTGAACGCATCCAGCAGGAAAAAAGTACGGCTGTAGCGTTGCGGCTGGAACACAGCAATAATACGCTTACCAGTCACTGTAGCTGCACTAATCGTAGCCTCAATCTCTGTTGGATGATGAGCATAGTCATCAATAACAAGAATGTCATTGCTTTCGCCTAGCACCTGAAAACGACGCTTCGCTCCGTGAAACTCCACAATAGCCGCAGCAATTTGCTCAAATGGGATGCCTGCTTCCAAGCAAGAAATTACACTAGCCATAGCGTTGTACAGATTATGTTTACCCGGTACAGACAATTCGATGGTTCCAAGCGCCGTCCCTTTGCGATTCATGGTAAAGCTTAAACGACGGTCACCCAACTGGATATCCGTTGCCGTATAATCTGCTTCATGCTCGACTCCATAGGTAATGACTCGAGTCTGAATCTGAGGCAGCATTTCCCGTACGTTCTGATCATCAGCACATACGATAGCCGCGCCATCCGGCCGGATTTGACCCAAGAACTGTACGTAGGCACTTTTCAGACGATTAAAGTCGCCATCATAATTTTCCAAATGATCGGCTTCAATGTTGGTTACGATACCTTGCCAAGGATGATATTGCAGAAAAGAACCATCGCTCTCATCCGCCTCGGCAACGACAAACTCGCTTTTGCCTGCTTTGGCATTCGTCCCCAAATTCGTGATTTCGCCGCCAATAATGTATGTTGGATCGACATTACATCTCTCCATAACCAGAGCGATCATCGAGGAGGTTGTCGTTTTGCCGTGCGCTCCCGCAACAGCTACTCCCTTACGCTCGTTAAGCAACCGTGCGAGCATCTGGGAACGATGCAGGGTCGGAATATTCAATTCCTCTGCTGCCACCCGCTCCACATTGTCACGGGACAGTGCCGTCGAATAAACGACAATGTCCGCGCCTGTAACGTGCTCAGGCGTGTGCCCGAGATATATTTTTGCGCCTTTCGCCGCCAGTTTTTCTGTCAGCTCCTGTGATGCCACATCTGAGCCTGTCACGGTATATCCCATCTCCAGCATGACCCGAGCAATCGCGCTCATCCCGTAACCGCCGATACCGATAAAATGAACATGTTCCGAAGTAATCAACAAATTTCACCAACCTTTTTCCGAATCGGTTTGATACATAAGGGTAGCCCGTACATCCGCAATGAGATACAGTGTTCCGGACACCACCCCCAGATCCTCCGCTTCCGTATGTGACTGAAGCAAGCGAAGAGCCTTTTTCCAGTCACCTTCTACAATAATTTTCAAATCCGTTTTGGCATAGGACGGCCGCAGCTTCTCCACGAGATGAGCCAGTTCAGCGGCATTCATTTTGCGGCGGAAATCGGGCTCGGTCAGGATAAGCGTATCCACTAGTGGCAGTATATGCTGCAAGTATGCTTCATGATGCTTGTTTGACAGCATACCCATCATTAAAACCATTTTTCGGTACGAATACAGTTGGGGAAGACTCTTTGCCAGCGTCTGCGCCCCTTCTGGATTATGAGCACCGTCAATAACAATTCGCGGCGAACTGCTGACCTGTTCCAGACGACCTGCCCAGGCTGCTTCTCTAAAGCCCTCCAGTAGTTCAGCGTCATCCAGCACAAAAGCCATATACTGACGAAGCACCTCAAGCGTCATCAAAGCTCCTGCCGCATTAGCACATTGATGCTCGCCTAACAACGTGATGCCGATTTCCATGTGTCGGAAGGGTCCCGCAAACGAAAAAGTCTGTCCTGTTTCGTCCCCATTCAGCCGTTCATACGTAAACTGTTCTCCTGCTAGATACAAGGTAGCTCCCTGCATTGCCGCCGTTTCCCGTATAACCTGAATAGCCTCTGGCTGAGATACACAACTAACAACAGGTACGCCTGGCTTGATAATTCCAGCCTTTTCGCCTGCGATCTGTTCGAGTGTATCCCCTAAAATATCCGTATGGTCATAGCCTACATTCGTAATGACCGAGACGATAGGACTCACGATATTAGTTACATCCATCCTTCCCCCGAGGCCCGTCTCCCATACCACAACATCTGGAAAAGTCACCGTTGCATAATATAAAATAGCCAACGCTGTCGATACCTCAAACATCGTGGGTGATCCCAAATCACTGGCCGCGATTTCCTTGACCAACGGATACAAACGATTGGCAAGCAAGACCAGTGTATCATCGGGAATATCCGTCCCGTTGAATTGGAATCGGTTCGTAAACCGGGTGATATACGGAGACGTAAAGGTTCCCACATCATAACCGCATTTCAGCAGAACAGAGGTTAAGAAAGCACAGGTCGAGCCCTTGCCGTTGGTTCCCGCAATATGCACAAATTTAAGATGCCGTTGCGGATCCCCCAACATGCTCATTAACTTCTCAATCCGTTCCAGTCCGGGTCTGATTCCGAACGGAATCAAACCGTTAATCCATTCCACTGCTTCATCATAGCTTTGTAAAGGAGCCACTCCCCCGCCCCTGATTGTATCTGACATCCTCTTCACCTTCAGGTCATTTTATAGTTAGTGGAATTATCCCTTGAGTTCTTCAATCCGTGCGATAACTTTGGCGCGCTTATCCGAATAATCGGCTTTCTTGGCCTTCTCTTCCTCGATGACTTTGGCTGGTGCCTTCGCCACGAAGCCTTGGTTGGACAGCTTTTTCTCCACGCGCTCCACTTCACTGTTCAAATGCTGAAGCTCTTTTTCCAGTCTGCTAATTTCCTGGGCAATATCAAGCAGCCCGGCTAACGGCAGGTATAGCTCTGCTCCGCTGACTACAGAAGTCATGGCTTTATCTGGAACAGAGAGTTCCAATCCCGTGTCGAATTCAGACGTATTACAGAATCGACGTACATATTCCCCATTGCGGTTAATGATATCGAGAACGGCTTGATCGCCGGGTTTTACGAGCAATTCGATCTTTTTACTCATCGGCACGTTCACTTCAGAACGGATATTCCGCACTGCGCGAATCACGTCGATCAGCAAATTCATTTCAGCTACCGCATCCTTGTCCTCGAAAGCCGAATCGTAAACAGGCCAAGCGGCCAGTGTAATCGTTTCGCCTTCATGCGGAAGATGCTGCCATATTTCCTCGGAGATAAACGGCATGAACGGATGAATCATGCGCAGTGTCCGATCCAGCACATACGCCAGTACGGACTGTGTTTTCTTTTTCGCCTCTGCATTCTCGCCATACAGGGAAAGCTTCGCAAACTCGATGTACCAGTCGCACAAGTCATCCCAAATAAAGTTGTACAGAAGGCGGCCTGTCTCGCCAAATTCATAAGCATCTATTAGACGCGTGATATCGCGTGAAGTTTCGTTCAAACGGTGAAGGATCCAGCGATCCGCTGTGCTCAAATCACCGGTAATGTCGATATCGGCCGCAGTGACCCCTTCCAGATTCATCAGCGCAAAGCGTGACGCATTCCAGATTTTATTGGCAAAGTTACGTGCCTGCTCTACCCGTTCCCAACGGAAGCGAAGGTCCTGTCCAGGCGTGCTGCTGGTAGAAATCATATACCGCATGGCATCCGTGCCATATTGGTCGATTACGTCGAGCGGATCAACACCATTGCCAAGGGATTTGGACATTTTTCTACCTTCCGCATCACGAACCAGTCCGTGCATAAGCACGTCCTTGAACGGAATCTCTTCCGTAAACTCCAGTGCGGTAAAGATCATCCGCGACACCCAGAAATAGATAATGTCATACCCTGTAACCAGAACATTGGTCGGGTAGTAGCGTTGGAGATCCTCAGTCTGCTCAGGCCAACCCAATGTCGAAAACGGCCACAAACCAGAGCTGAACCATGTATCCAGCACGTCCTCATCCTGTTTCAGCTTTCTGCCAGCATATTCAGGCAAGGTTGTAGGATCCTCTGCCGATACAATAACTTCTCCGGTTTCTTCATCGTACCAAGCCGGAATACGGTGTCCCCACCACAATTGACGGGAAATACACCAGTCACGCACATTTTCAATCCAGTGCAGATAAGTACGCTCAAAGCGATCCGGGACAAAGTTTACACCATTGCCAGCCTTCTGCACTTCAATCGCTTTGGCTGCCAGAGGCTTCATTTCCACGAACCATTGTGTAGACAGATAAGGTTCTACAACCGCACCTGTACGCTCGCTGTGGCCCACCTGATGCACATGCTCCTCGATACGGAGCAGCACGCCCTGCTCTTTCAGGTCAGCGACGATTTGCTTACGGCAATCGCTGCGATCAAGACCCTGATATTTGCCTGCTTCGGCGTTCATCGTACCTGTTTCGTCCATAACGGTAATCTGTGGCAACTGGTGACGTTGCCCCATTTCAAAGTCGTTCGGATCATGAGCTGGCGTAATTTTAACCGCACCGCTACCGAAGTCTTTTTCTACGTAGTCATCCGCAATGACCGGAATTTCCCGCCCGATAATCGGAAGCACGAGTGTTTTGCCGATCATATGCTTGTACCGTTCATCCTCAGGATGTACGGCTACCGCTGTATCGCCCAGCATGGTTTCAGGACGCGTGGTGGCTACAGTGATAAACCCACTGCCATCTTGAAGCGGATATTGCAGGTGATACAGATTTCCGTTTACCTCTTTGTATTCCACTTCAATATCTGATAGAGCCGTACGTGCAGCAGGGTCCCAGTTAATGATGCGTTTACCGCGATAAATCAGGCCCTTCTTGTACAGCTTGACGAATACTTCGCGAACGGCTTGAGACAACCCGTCATCCAGCGTAAAACGCTCACGCGAATAATCGAGAGAGAATCCCATTTTTTCCCATTGATTATGAATGTTGTCCAGGTAGAGATCCTTCCATTCCCAAACCTTCTCCAAAAATTTCTCGCGTCCCAGATCGTAGCGCGTCAAGCCTTCCTCACGCAGCTTCTGCTCTACCTTCGTCTGGGTGGCAATGCCCGCATGGTCTGCCCCTGGCAGCCACAATGCGTCATAGCCCTGCATCCGCTTGGTGCGGATAATAATGTCCTGCAAAGTAAAATCAAGAGCATGTCCAATGTGCAGCATGCCTGTAACATTCGGTGGTGGAATAACGATTGTAAAAGGCTCTGCCTCTGGAAGTCGTCCAGCGCGGAAATACCCCTTCTCCATCCACGTTTTGTACCATTTTTTCTCGGCTGATTTTGGATCGTACGTTGTTGGCATTTCCAAGGTTGTCTTGTTGTCTTGTTCTGACATATCAGGATACCTCCATGATTTTTCAATTGGCAAATAAAAAAAGCCCTTCATCCTCAAAGGACGAAAGGCTGTTCTCTCGCGGTACCACCTTTGTTTCACCCCTAGTGTATGTATCCACTGATCCATTACACATGGTGTGACACTTATGCAGATAACGGCTGCGGACCGGCCTTATTCTACCGTGAACCTCGTACCTTCCGTTGGGATTAAATGAGGGACCGTTCGAACAGGCGACTCCCGGGTGACTTCGGCCAGTAGCTTCCTGCGGAACCTCACAGCGCTGCAATTCCACTCTCTGAAGGGCTTGCTGCCTACTCTTCCCGATCTCAGTCTTTCAATAGCTATACCACATCATACATTTCCCATTGACTATAGTCAACACCCGTTGCTCATTTTCCAATGACCGAATTAAGGGATGTACAATACCTGCCCTTCTTCTACATGATGCTCTGCCAGCTTGTTATACAGTTGAAGCTCCCGTGTGCTGAGTTGATAGCGATCAGCGATCGTTTCTAGTGTATCTTCACGCTGAACGATGCATAATCGGACCTTGCGGAACGGCGTTTCATCCTGTGTATGGAAAAAAAGGTTTTTCCATTTGGCATCCTCACGCTCTTCTTGGGCTTCCTGCCCCTGCGGTTCTTGCTCCAGTTGCTGCTGGTATTCCGCTTCCTTCACCGAACGACTGGATTGTAGCAATGATGAGTAGACCACCGGGTCCGGCTCGTCTGCTTTTTCGTTCTTTTTGCTGTTCAGCGCCACGCGCATCTCCGGTTTATCGTCTGCAACAGTGTCCTGGGACACAGCGTCCACCTGCTCTAATGTCTCACGTCTAAAATCATCCACCTGACCTGCTTCCAGCTGCGGCTCCAGATAGATCTCTGGCTCCGTCGCGTGATGCGGTTCAGCCAGCAAAGGATCATAGACCACATTGGGAGCTGTGGAGGATATTTTCGGCTCACTTCCCGTCCATGCTTCCTCTTGCTGAAATCCCCATACTTCTGGTGTCTCATGCTCATGCTTTACCTCGGAAGTGCTGTCTTCAACAGCTTTACCCGTCCAAGGCTCATAGATCCGGTTCGGGTCTACAGCAGACTCGTAAGCTTGGTGTTCCGGTGATGACTTCTGCTCCCCATACTCCTGTGATGGCTGTTCCCAGGAAGCGTACTCCTGCTGAGCTGGCACCCTGTATGAAGATTCAGACTCCGTCGTATGATCGGATACAGAATTCTGAGTGGCATAAGTTTCTTCCTGACGCTGCTCTGCATTCGCGGAAAAGGGGCGAGCGGGATGTTCAGGTGCGTGCACCACCGTAAATTCCTCATCCAGCCAAACCGCTGTCTCCTCCGCATGGGAGCTTTCCACCCCGTGCAGGGAGAGAACACCTGTAATATTCAGACTACGTAATGATAGCAGGTCCACATCGAAATTCTCAATCTCAACTGAAATGTCTTCCAATCTTCCTACCCGATTCAGTGGAATCGTAATTTCCACAGGGATCAAATGATGAAGCTCATTCATTACCTGTTCAGGTGTGCGGTACACGCCCTCCAGCAGCAAATGCCCTCGCAAAGCGGCATGGTCGCCGTGGGTTACAACCTGAATGCGTGGCAGAAGCTCAATTTCCTCCAACTCAGCAATCCCGGCAGCTTCCTCCGTCAAATGAATGCGTTCATAAATATCAAAACGCAAGCCTTGCGGCTGATCATTCTGTTGTTTGTTCAAGGATGGCATCCTCCTTTGGGCAGCCTCCGCACATCCTCTGACTCCTGTCAGGCGCACGGAAACTCCATATTGCAAACCGTTTCTAGGTTCAAGTATATGCGCCAAAATAGAAGGCATGCCATCTTTTATAGCTGTTGATGCAGCTTTTGAAAATCATCCGGCCAAGCATCTTCCACAGTAATCGTTTCACCGCTCAGCGGATGACGGAAGGTAAGACGCTCTCCGTGCAGCGCCTGCCTGCCAAAATCAGCAGCCCGTCCCCCGTATAATACATCCCCCAATAACGGATAGCCCGCATGGCTAAGATGAACGCGAATCTGGTGCGTTCGGCCTGTTTCCAGTGTTAAATATACGAGGCTAACCGCCTTTTGACCGCTCCCCCACACTTCACCAAGCTCCACATGGGTAACCGCGCTCTGTCCGGTCGAAGAAACACGGCGACGCTGCTTGTGATGCCTGTCCTTGCCAATCGGCCAATTCAGCGTCCGCAGTGATGAAGGGACTTCACCCCGTACCAAAGCCACATAACGGCGACCGATATCTTTGGCCCGCATCTGCTCGTCCAGCTTGAGCAACGCGAATTCATTTTTGGCATACAGCACCGGGCCTGTCGTATCCGTATCCAGTCGATGCACATGCCGTACTGCCGCATGGATGCCATTCATCTCATAATACGATGCGACCGCATGATCCAACGTCAGTGGTCCCTCTTTTACAGCTCCGTCCGGATGTACCGCCATACCCGCCGGTTTGTGTGCGACCAAGCAAAAATCATCCTCATACAGCACCTTCAAATCATACCAGCGAGGAATCACGCCAAGGTTTGTAACGGGAAAAAGGGCCAGCCGCAGCCGGTCCCCCGCAAGTTCAATCTGCTTTTCATGTCGCAGTCTGCGCCACAGCTTGTCCGGTAGCTCCAAACGGTTCAGCAACCAATGATCTACAGCATCGGTGTAATGTTCACCCTCTGTGATTTCCCGTCCCGGTGTGACTTCCAGCCACGGTCCCCGTCTTTTCCAGCCGCCCTGCCAGCTCATAGATGTTTGAGCGCGCGATAGTTCGCTTCAATGGTAGCATCAATATCTTCCACCGTATGCACACCCGACACAAACATGCCCTCAAATTGGGATGGCGCCACACTGACCCCCTCGTTCACCAATTCGGTAAAGTAACGGCGGAAGTGGTCCTGATTACTTGTTTTGGCTGTATCAAAATTGACAACCTTCTCCTCCGTGAAAAAAGGACAAACCATGGAACCCACACGGTTGATCGTGACAGGTATACCCAACTCACGTGCATTACGCTCGAATCCGGCCTGAAGCCGGGCTGCCCGTTCTTCCAGTCGATCATATACTTCTGGCGTCAGCAATTTAAGCGTCGAATAGCCTGCTGCCATAGCCAGCGGATTTCCGCTAAGCGTACCCGCCTGATAGATCGGACCGGAAGGAGCAATCTGTTCCAGAATATCGCGACGTCCGCCATAAGCACCTACAGGCAGACCTCCGCCAATGACTTTACCCAGGCATGTGAGATCCGGGGTCACACCAAAGCGACCTTGAGCTGAATGAAGTCCTACCCGGAATCCGGTCATGACTTCATCAAAAATCAGCAGGCTTCCATACTGCCGGGTTACTTCGCGCAGTCCTTCCAAAAATCCGGGTTGTGGCGGTACGACTCCCATATTTCCGGCTACTGGCTCGACAATAATGGCGGCAATTTCCTCGCCAAATTTTTCAAAGGCCAGTTTCACCGAAGCCAAATCATTGTAAGGAACGGTGATCGTGTGTGAAGCCACGACCTCAGGTACACCGGGGCTGTCGGGCAGACCCAGTGTTGCCACACCAGAGCCTGCTTTAATCAGCAAGCTGTCCGCGTGACCATGATAAGAGCCTTCAAATTTAAGGATTTTGCTGCGGCTCGTAAATCCGCGTGCGAGTCGAATCGCACTCATCGTCGCCTCGGTTCCCGAGTTGACCATACGAACGATATCCATAGAAGGAACACGCTCACAAACGAGCTTCGCCATTTCGGTTTCCGCTAACGTCGGCGCTCCGAAACTGGTTCCTTTGACAACTGCAGCCTGTAAAGCCTTAACGACCTCAGGATGCGCATGTCCCATAATGAGCGGTCCCCATGAACATACATAGTCAATATAGGATTGACCGTCGATATCATATACCCGCGATCCTTCTCCACGGTCGATATAAACAGGCGTAATGCCGACGGATTTAAAAGCCCGGACCGGACTGTTTACGCCACCCGGAATATATTGCTTTGCCTCATCAAAGGCTACTTTGGAGCGCGCATCCTCGCGCACTGTTCGTTGTTCGTTGATCATTCTGATCACTCCTGTCTTCTGGAAGATACGTTTATTGCTTCAACCATCTTGCCGCATCCTTGGCGGAATAGGTAATAATCATGTCTGCACCTGCGCGCTTCATGCTCGTCAGAATCTCCAGCACCATCGCTTTTTCATCAATCCAGCCTTGAAGAGCTGCCGCCTTGACCATCGCGTATTCACCGCTGACGTTGTAAGCCACCATAGGCAGATCAAATTGATCCTTAATCGTGCGCATCACGTCCAGGTACGAAAGGGACGGCTTCACCATCAGCATGTCCGCACCTTCCAGCACGTCGGATTCTGCTTCTCGCAATGCTTCACGCGCATTGGCAGGGTCCATCTGATAGGACTTGCGGTCACCGAATTGCGGTGCAGAATCTGCCGCTTCCCGGAAAGGCCCATAAAAAGCAGACGCATATTTGACGGAATACGACATAATCGGAATATGCGAAAAGCCTTCCTCATCCAGCCCTTGTCGAATCGCCTGCACAAAGCCGTCCATCATATTGGATGGCGCGATAATATCAGCGCCCGCTCTCGCCTGGGAAACGGCTGTACGTACCAGCACCTTCAGAGATTCGTCATTCAGCACTTCACCACATACCTCACCATCATGCTCATGCATGTGGACCATACCGCAGTGCCCATGATCCGTAAACTCGCACAAACAAGTGTCAGCCACAACCAGCAGCTCGGGATAACGAGACTTGATCAGACGTGTAGCTTCCTGAACAATACCATCGTCAACAAAAGCCGAAGTACCCAAGCTATCCTTCGTCTCTGGAATGCCAAACAGGAGCACAGCAGGAATGCCAAGCTCACTAATTTCTTTCAGTTCTTCTTCCAATTGATCCAGAGAAAATCGGTACACACCCGGCATGGAGCTGATTTCCCGCTTCACTCCTGTACCGAATGTTACATAGATGGGCTGGATAAAATCAGCTGGATTCAATACCGTCTCACGTACCATACTGCGGATAGCAGCAGATTGACGCAAACGGCGATGTCTGGTAAAAGGAACACTCATGATTGCAAACCCCCAGTTTTTATACATTCATTTGGTGAAATATAATTATGATGTCACAGCGCTTGATTGTTTCCAGTCACATAGCGATTGAATCAGGCTTTCAATAGTTGCCTTTTCCGCCATGAAGCTGACGGTCAGGCCCGCTTGGGTCGCTGTTTCTCCGGTGAGAGGACCAATCACAGCGATCGTCACTCCCTCCAGCAGCGACAGCGGATCTTCGACTCCCATCTGCCTAAGTGCTTCCAGAAAAAAGGTTACTGTTGAGGAACTGGTAAAAGTAATCGCATGGATGGCACGTTCCTCAAGCAGCTTGAGTAGTTCATCATCCTGTGCGTTTGCCGCCAGCACGGTTTGATACAAATCGGCCTCGGTCACCTCAAGTCCAAGCTCTCTCAGCTTCTCCGGCAGCCAGGACCGAGCTAGATCGCCTCTTGGCAGAAATACGTTCTGCCCTGCCTGCAAATCCTGCTCAAACGCTTCGAGCAAGCCCTCTGCCTGAAAGGGACCTTCAATCTGCTCCGCTTCAATTCCGTGCGTGCGAAGTGCCGCCGCTGTAGCCGGTCCGACTGCGGCAATACGCGCCTTAAACAGCGAACGCACATCCTTGCCTTGTTCCTTCAGATGAGTGAAAAAGTATTCCACTCCGTTAACGCTGGTAAAAAACACCCAGTCGTATTCAGGCAATCGTGCAAACGCCTCAGTAATTTGCCGTTTCGTTGGCTCGTCCGTAGGGATAACCGTCTGGATGACGGGAAATTCATAAGGCTCGCCGCCAAGCTCTTCAATCCGATGAACCAGACTGCTGGCCTGGGCGCGCGCACGTGTAACCAAAATCCGCTTGCCAAACAAAGGCATATCCTCAGCCCATTTTAACTGTTCACGCTGATTAACCACTTCTCCGACGACGATAACGGCGGGAGGCTGAAAATTCGCGGCTTTCACCTTGGCCTCAATATCTGCCAGGGTACCCACCAGTGTATCCTGCTCCGCCCGGGTTCCCCAACGGATTAAAGCAACGGGTGTGCTTGGCGATTTGCCGTGTTTCATCAGTTGCTCACTGATATAGCCGATCTTCGCCACACCCATCATAAAGATCAGTGTGCCCGTTGCGTTCGTTACTTTATCCCAATGAATACTCTTGTCGAGCTTGTCCGGACTTTCATGCCCCGTAATGATAGACAGCGATGAGGCCATATCCCGGTGTGTAACCGGAATGCCCGCATAGGCGGGTACGCTGATTGCTGAAGTGATGCCGGGTATGATTTCATAGGAAATACCATGTTTACGCAGCAGCCCGGCTTCCTCTCCAACCCGACCAAAGATGGTGGGGTCTCCCCCTTTGAGCCGAACAACCGTTTTTCCTTCCAAGGCCAAGTCCACCAGCAACTGATTAATTTCCTCTTGCTTCATGGTGTGACGATCCGGCAACTTGCCGACATATATTTTTTCGGCACCTGGCTTCATCAAACCCAAAAGGCGAGGGCTTGCCAGTCTGTCATAGACAATAACATCACCCAGTTGAATGCATTCCCAGCCCTTGACCGTAATCAGTCTTGCGTCACCGGGTCCTGCGCCTACTAAATATACCTTTCCTGCCATTCCATCATCCCCTCACCTGCGCCAGGATCTGTTCCGCTCCTTTGGCGATCAAGCTGGCCGCCACCGCTTCTCCCAGCTTTTGCGGATCATTTCCCTGGAGCGTTTCCTTCAAAATAACTTCGCCATCCGGCGAGCCTACCATGCCCGTGAGGCGGATTTCCTGGTCAGCCCAGACTGCGTGAGCCCCGATTGGCACCTGGCATCCCCCATTCAGCACGCCCAGGAAGGTTCGTTCTGCCGCAACCGTAGACGAGGTATCCTCGTCGTTGTACAGGCGCAGCAATGCCAGCAGCTCTTCATCGTCTGCACGGCACTCAATACCGAGCGCTCCTTGTCCGACTGCTGGCAAGCAGGCTTCCTCCGGTATATAGGACGTGATTCGGTCTTTCCAGCCCATCCGGTTCAAACCTGCCGCAGCCAAAATAATGGCATCAAATCCTTCAGTCTCCAGCTTTTTCAGGCGGGAATCAATATTACCGCGCACAGGCTCCAATTGAAGATCCGGTCGTAATGACTTGATCTGGCTGGCTCTGCGCAGGCTGCTTGTGCCGACCTTTGCCCCTTGCGGCAGGTCCTCCAGGCTCTTGAATCCCAGGGTAACGAGACAATCCCGCGGGTCCTCCCGACGCGGCACCGCGCCGTTCACTAGCCCTTCTGGCAATTCTGACGGCATATCCTTCATACTATGTACTGCCATATCAATTTCACCAGCCAGCATGGCCTGTTCAATTTCTTTGACAAACAGCCCTTTGCCACCCACCTTGGACAACGTTACATCCAAAATCCGGTCGCCCTTGGTCAATATTTTTTTTACAACAAACTGCATATCCAGCCCATGCTCCGCGCACAATGCGTTTAAATCCTCGATGACATGCCCGGTCTGAGTTAGCGCAAGCGCGCTCTGTCTGCTACCTACCACAATTGTTCGCATGCTATTCCTCCTGATTTTGCGCAATCCATGTGTCTATCTCTTCTTGAGTCCATGCAGTAAATTCCTGACGTCGTATTTGCTCCAAAATTCCGCTACTCGCCAAACGTCTCAGCAGTTTCGCCCTTTGCTGCGGGGAAGATACGATACGTTTAATCGCTTGCCGCATATCGTACATGAAATCCAGATACGGTTCGTATTCCCTACCAAACAGCGTATCCAAAGCCGATGTAATTTCGGACGTAACAGCCGGACCTGCACCTGCGGTGGATACACTGATCGTTAGCCTGCCCCGCCGGATGATGCCCGGCGTTATAAAGTCCGCCTCTTCCGAACGGTCCGCCACATTTACCAGTATACCCCTTTGTCCGGCCTCATGCGCAACCGTATCGTTCACATCTCTCCGATCGGTCGCCGCATATACAAGAAAGGCTCCCTGGAGGTCACCCTCGCGGTATACGCGATTTACCCAGTGGAGCTGCTTATGATCGGCCAGAACCTGTAAATTCGGCGTTATATTCGGACTGATGACGGTAATGAACGCCCCGCTTTCCATCAGTCCCTTTACCTTGCGTTCCGCTATCCTTCCGCCGCCCACAATACAACAGATCTTATTTTTACAATTCAGCGAAATCGGCACAAAATGCTGCAAATGGCCATTCACTCTCCCGTCCACTGATGAAATACAGACCAGGAATTCAGCAAAAAGTTAAGAATCAATAGCGTGTAGCCCACCAATGCCCATTTTGCCATCACAAGGCCCGACTTCTGATTGAATCTTTTGCTCACTAAAAATACAATATACACGCACAGGGCTATCGCTGTCATCAATACTTTAGTATCCAGTAGCAGACGCCAGCGTTCTTCAGCAATAATAGAAATGACTGCAACTACAATGGAGACCCCAAGCAAAGGAGTACCAATCAACAACGCCATGTGGGTATACCGATCCATCATTTCCAGACTCGGCAGACGCCGGATCGTATCATTCCATTTCTTGACTTTCAATTTACGATGCAAAAATAGATAGAGCCCCGAAAACACAGCCGCTACCGTCATGGCTACAAAGCCAAGATTAGCCAAAGCGATATGGATGAGAAGCAGCCCATGCACCGTATGCCAACTTCCAAGCGGGTTGTTAATGGGCTCCATCCATATATTATTGAGCACAAGAACCGCAAAACTAATAATGTTAAGCAGCAATACCGCAAATTCCGACCGCTGATAGCGTGACAGTATTAGAGAAATCAGGACCAAAATAAATGAAAACAGAAATAAAAAATCGTAGGTCACGAAAAAAGGAAGATGTCCTTCGTTCCAGGTCCTCATTCCCATATATATAAGCTGGAGCACAAGAACGACAGCAAGAAGCCCTGTACCTGTCCGTTTGGCACTCGCATTACGGCGAATGCCATCCGAGAATACAAACAGAAGGCTCAGGGCAAAAACATAAATCATCGAATCATATATAAGCGTGCTTAAAGCCACGTCCACTCACCCGCCTTTACAGGCCAGCCGGCGCAAACGACGCTGGCGAGGCTTGGGCCTGACCGGATTTTTCATGAATACCGACCTCCGGTTTCATTAACGCGGATGCATCGCTTTTATCTACTTTCTGAGCGGCGTCCTCCAAACGATCCTCCAGAGCAAAAATGTGGCTAAACAGTTCAAGCGCCTCATTCCCCTGCTTTTGGACAGCCAGTTCCTTCACCGAATTGATCGGATCATGCATCATCTGGTTCAGCATGCTTTTCGTCAAACGGCTAATCACTTTGCGTTGTCGTTCATCCAACTCGGGAAGCTTGTTGAACAAGCTTTCGAGCGTATCCTGATGCACGGACTCTGCTTTTTCCTGTAAAGCACGAATCACCGGACGCACTCCCATCGTTTTTAACCATTGATAAAACTCGCCAAGTTCCCCTTCGATCATATGCTCAATTTTGGCAGCCTCGGTACGACGCATTTCCAAATTACTCTCCACGATGCCTTCCAGATCATCAATATCGTAAAGAAAAACATTCTGCAATTCGCCAATAGCCGGGTCCAAATCACGTGGAACCGCGATATCAATCATAAACAAAGGCCGGGACCGACGGCGTTTCATACTGGCTTCAACCCGCTCCCGATCCAGAATATATCCTTGTGCACCTGTCGAGCTAATGACAATGTCCACATCCGCCAACCGATTCATACCTTCCTCCATCGTGACCGGCGTTCCGTGAAACTTGGAAGCCAAATCTTCCGCTCTGGATAAAGTCCGGTTCGCCACAATGACCTCGGCTGCTCCCCCGCTGTACAAATGCTTAACGGTAAGCTCGCTCATTTTACCCGCACCAAGAATCAGTACCTTCTTATCGGTAAACATCCCGAAAATCCGTTTGCCAAGCTCAACTGCTGCATAGCTGACGGATACGGCGCTTTCTCCAATGGACGTCTCCGAATGGGCACGCTTGCCCAATGTGACGGCCTGCTTAAACAGCATATTAAACCACGTTGCCGTAATTTTCTGGGATTGAGCCTGAAGAAAAGCGTTCTTCACCTGTCCTAAAATTTGTGTTTCTCCGATCACCATAGAGTCCAGGCCACAAGTCACACGGAACAAATGCCGGATTGCCTGCTCGTCCTCATATATATATAGATGCTGTGTAAATTGATCGCGAGGAATACCGAACCATTGCTCCATAAAACTGCGTATAAAATAACCGCACATGTGAAGGCGGTCCACCACGACATATATTTCAGTCCGATTGCAGGTTGCGACAATTACGCCCTCCAACACACTTTTGGTGAGTTTGAGTTGTTCCAGCGCTTTTGGTAAATCTTGTTCCGCAAATGTAAAACGCTCTCTGACTTCCACAGGCGCCGTACGATAATTCAACCCAACAACGACGATGTGCATTGCAAGTTCACCTGCCTAAACTGTAATAAGAATAACCACTGTTATCATAAACTATGTTAATTATATCACAGAAGTCCGAATCTCCTCCGGCTGTTTTATGAATTGTTTATGAAAATTGGATGGCAAACTCCAACATCCAAAATGTTCTCTATCGTTTGATATAGTTTGAACCAGTCTTAAAACAAATAACCATGGAATAAATCCATGGTTATTCTTCGCATATATCTTTTCCGATAGAGCGCCCTCCATGGACGTCCTTCTTCTTAGATTTCCGGCTGTTCCTCGTCTTCGTCGTTCTCAATATAGCTGGAGATGACCGACCATAGCTCGTCCTTACCCATGCCTTCTTCAGATGAAAAGGGGATAAACAAACCCCCAGGAAGTATTCCGAGTTCCTGCTTGATTACTTTATAATGCTTCTCCCGCCGTGTTTTGGGGATTTTATCTGCCTTCGTGCCTACAACGCATACTGGGAGTCCGTTATGTCGTAACCAGTCATACATCATGATATCATCCTTAGACGGTGGATGACGCAAATCGACCATTTGAAGCACCAGCTTGAGTGGCTCCCGTTCCAGCAAGTACGACTCAATCATTTGCCCCCAGGCTTTACGGGACGTTTTGGATACCTTTGCGTAGCCGTAACCCGGAAAATCGACGAAATAGAGATCATCATTAATCCGGTAATAATTGAGCTGCTGTGTTTTCCCCGGCGTAGAACTGGTGCGCGCCAAGTTTTTACGGCTAATCAACCGATTAATCAGTGACGACTTCCCTACATTGGAACGCCCCGCCAGAGCAATCTCCGGCAAAGCGTCCACAGGGAACTGATCGGGGCCAACCGCGCTAATAATAAAGTCTGCTTTTGTTACTTTCATTGTGTCCTAATTCCTCTCTAATGTACCCTTGCCTGCTCAACCAAAGCATGCTCCAGCACCTGATCCATATGGGCAACGGGAACAAATTCAACATCCTGCCTAATACTGTCGGGAATATCTTTTAGATCCCGTTCATTATCCTTGGGAAGCAGAATTTTTTTGTAGCCTGCCCGGTGGGCTGCCAGCGACTTCTCTTTCAATCCGCCAATAGGCAATACGCGGCCGCGCAGGGTAATTTCACCCGTCATAGCTACATCCTTGGATACATGACGGTTGGTCAGCGCCGAAATCAACGCTGTAGCAATGGTAATCCCCGCCGATGGCCCATCCTTCGGAATCGCTCCCTCCGGAATGTGGATATGAATATCATTTTTCTCATAAAAGTCCGTAGCAATGCCCAGCTCAACCGCTTTGGAGCGAGTATAGCTAAATGCTGCCTGCGCGGATTCTTTCATAACGTCTCCCAGCTTACCTGTAAGAATCAGCTTACCGCTGCCGGGCACGACCGTCACTTCAATCATCAGCGTTTCACCGCCGACCTCTGTCCACGCCAAGCCTGTAACCGTACCAATCTGGTCTTCCAGCTCCGCTACACCGTAACGGAATTTGGCGACGCCTAAATAATCCTTCAGATTATCCGGTGTAATTCGAATCGGGCCTTCTCCGCCGGATACCACTGACTTCGCAGCCTTGCGGCACAGAGAAGCCATTTGCTGTTCGAGATTCCGCACGCCGGATTCACGGGTATATTCGCGGATGACACGCAGCAGCGTATCCTCCCCGATGTCCAGTTGCTCCTCTTCCAAACCATGCTCTCTCTTCTGCTTGGGCAGTAGATAACGATTGGCGATTTCGAGCTTTTCCAGCTCGGTGTAACCCGGAATGTACAATGTCTCCATCCGGTCCATCAGCGGACGCGGAATGTTGTGCGCAGCATTGGCTGTCGTCACGAACATCACATTGGACAAATCGAAGGGCAGCTCGACAAAATGGTCACTGAACGTATTGTTCTGTTCGGGATCAAGCACCTCCAGCAACGCCGCCGAAGGGTCACCTCGAAAATCAGAAGCCATTTTATCAATCTCATCCAGCAAAAAGACTGGATTAGACGTTCCTGCCGTCTTCATCCCCTGAATGATACGCCCTGGCATCGCGCCCACATAAGTGCGGCGATGACCACGAATTTCCGCTTCATCCCGCACGCCCCCGAGCGAGATGCGGACAAATTCCCTCCCCATGGACTTGGCGATGGAACGAGCCAGCGAGGTCTTGCCGACCCCCGGTGGCCCTACGAGACACAGAATCGGACCCTTAATGGTCTTCACCAGTTTGCGTACAGCCAGATACTCCAGCACCCGCTCCTTCGGCTTATCCAGTCCATAGTGGTCATCATTCAGTACCTCTTCAGCCTTGACGATATCCAGATCATCATCCGTGAACTTGTTCCATGGCAAGCTTAACAGCCAATCGACATAATTACGGATAACCCCGCCCTCGGCAGAGCTTGCAGGCATTTTCTCCAGACGGTCGATTTCCTTCTCAACCTTCTCCTTCACAGGAGCGGGCAGTTCCAGTTCACTTAGCTGATTGCGCAGTTCTTCTACTTCTCCCGCGCGACCTTCCTTCTCGCCAAGCTCCTTCTGGATCGCCTTCATTTGCTCACGCAGGTAATACTCCTTCTGCGTTTTCTCCATCTGTTTCTTCACGCGCTGGTTAATTTTACGTTCCAGCTCCAGTACCTCACGCTCGTTATTCAAAATATCCAGAAGCTTCTCCAGACGTTGAGTTACGTCGATCGTCTCCAGTATATCCTGCTTCTCCTTGATTTTGAGCGTTAGATGGCTTGTAATCACGTCAGCCAGCCGTCCGGGCTCCTCAATGTCGGATACCGCAGCGAGAGTTTCGGGAGTTACCTTTTTGGACAAGTTGATATAATGCTCGAACTGGGTCAAAACAGTACGCATGAGCGCATCCGTCTCGGGATGCACGTTTTCTGCCTCATGCAGCTCCTTTGCCAGTACCTCGTAATATTCCTCATTGTCCGTATATTGAATAATCTCGGCACGTTCCAGCCCTTCCACCAGCACCCGAATCGTTCCATTGGGAAGCTTGAGCATCTGGCGCACTTTGGCTACCGTGCCGACTCTAAAAATATCCTCTTGTGCGGGTTCTTCAATATTTACTTCTGATTGAGAACACAGGAGAATCAAATTATCTTCAACCATCGCTTTTTCCAAAGCCTTGACCGATTTTTCCCGGCCCACATCGAGATGCAGCACCATGCTCGGGTAGACGAGAAGTCCTCTTAAAGGCAGCAAAGGAAAACGACGACCTTTTGTCTTGTTGGGTCCCATCGCTTTCGCACCTCCAGTGATTCTCAGGTTCCGGATTTTACAATCCTTCACGTTGTTATCTTTCATATTTTATCAAATGTTTTATGAAAAAACCAATGAAAGGGTAGTTCATTAGCAAGATCCTGTGTCCGATATCGTCCCGTTATGCGTCCCATCGGCCTGCAACAGCGAAGATTGGGATGGGCGAAAAGTCTCAATTGGTGTGTGCACAGGTAAATCTGACGTCAATTCTTCTCCAAATACGTGCCGGAATACTTCCGTAACCGACTGCACCGGAATGACTTTCAAGCCTTCAATACTGTCAAAAAGAGACTGCCAGTTGTCCTGAGGAATGATCACCTTTTTAGCTCCTGCCTGAAAAGCAGCCTCAACCTTCGCTAATACGCCGCCAATCGGTTTGACACGACCGTGAATGCTGACCTCTCCGGTCATCGCAATTTCGTGATCCACCGGAATTCCCCGCATTGCGGAAGCAATAGCCGTTGCCATTGCAATACCTGCCGACGGGCCATCTACTGGTGTTCCTCCGGGGAAATTAATATGCAAATCGTAATTTGACGGGGACAATCCGAGCGTACGCAAAACGGTCAATACATTTTCTACAGAGCCTTTGGCCATACTTTTACGCCGCAGCGTGCGGGAGCCGCCGCCAATCTCTTCCTCATCCACCACACCCGTAATATTATAGGTTCCCTTTCCCGCAGGAACCGGAACTGCTGTAACCTCAATCTCCAGCAGCATGCCCATATTCGGGCCATATACGGCCAAACCGTTAACAAATCCGATTTGTGGCAGACCCGGTATTTTCCGGTCAGGACGCGGTTGAATTTGGCTGCTGCCTGCTACCCATTCCACATCCGAGGCGTTTAGACGTTCCCGTTTCTCCGTAAGTGCCAATCCGGCAGCAAGCTGAATCATATTGACGGCTTCCCGGCCATTTGTGGCGTAGCGCTGTACAACTTCAACCGCCTCCGGGCAAGGACCAAAGCCCAGCTTGTGGACGGCATCCTCAGCAATACGGGCAATTTCCTGCGGCTGAAGGGCACGAAAATAAATTTCCATGCAGCGGGAACGAATGGCAGGCGGCAGCTCGTGCGGCGAACGGGTCGTCGCACCTACCAAACGGAAATCGGCAGGCAAACCATTTTGGAAAATATCATGGATATAAGCAGGAGTATTCGAATCCTCCGAGTTGTAGTACGCGCTCTCCAGAAATACTTTTCGGTCCTCCAATACTTTCAACAGCTTATTCATCTGTGTGGGATGCAGCTCGCCAATTTCATCAATGAACAGCATGCCGCCATGCGCCTTCGTTACAGCTCCGGGCTTGGGCTGTGGAATACCCGCCACTCCCATTGCTCCAGCACCTTGATAAATCGGATCATGCACCGAACCAATTAACGGGTCTGCAATACCCCGCTCGTCAAAACGGGCAGTCGTCGCATCAATCTCCGTAAATTTGGCGTCTCCCTTGAACGGGGAGGACAGGTTTTTCTTAGCCTCTTCCAGCACCACACGCGCAGCAGCCGTCTTGCCCACTCCCGGTGGGCCATAAATAATAACATGCTGTGGATTCGCACTGCATAACGCTGCCTTGAGCGCTCGCAATCCGTCCTTCTGACCGACAATATCCTGTAATGTGGCAGGACGAGTGCGTTCAGCCAGCGGTTTGGTTAATGAAATGGAGCGCAGTTTGCGCAGCTTATCCAGTTCCTTGCGGGATTCCCGGTCCACTGCGCTGCGGTTCGTCTTTTGGCTCCGCAAAAGGTTCCAGAAATATAGACCGATGACAATCCCAAAAAACATTTGCACCAACAACAAAATCATAGTAAAGTCCATCGTATTTCCTCCGTTTCTCATCTCAGCATTTTGAAAAATGCCGCTAAAATGCCGTCTATGAAAAACAGTATTTCCTTTTCCCCAATAGCTAAACGGCAGTCTTCCAAAAGATCAGAGAGAAAATACAAAAACACCGCGAAGAACAGTTCTGTAGCAGAGCTGCCCTCCACGGCGTTTAAATGATAGCAATATAATATGATTATTCCTCTTTATGGGAATCGATTTTACCTATACCTTCTCGGCTGTATGACGTTCCTCGCGACCCGGAATTTTACCCGTCTCTTCATACGCCTTGACGATGATGTCAATTTCTTTTTTCAATTCGTCAACCATGTCAGCCTCGGGAACTTTGCGAATCATTTTTCCGTAACGGAACAGAAGTCCTTCCCCGCGCGCTCCGGCAATACCGATATCGGCTTCCTTAGCTTCCCCCGGGCCGTTCACCGCACAACCCAGTACCGACACTTTAATCGGCACCTTGAGTTTTGCAATATAATCTTCGACTTCGTTGGCAATTGAGAACAGATCAATATCCAGACGTCCACAAGTCGGACAGGAAATCAAAGTCGCAGCATTCGTGATCAGCCCAAAGGTTTTGAGCAGTTCCCGCGCAACCTTCACTTCTTCCACTGGATCGGCACTCAGCGAAATACGCATGGTCGAGCCAATGCCCGCTGCCAGCAAGGCACCCATTCCCGCTGAACTCTTAACGGTTCCGGTAAAGAGGGTACCCGCTTCGGTAATACCCAGGTGTAGCGGATATTTGATGATTTCGGCTGCCTTCGTATAAGCAGCAATCGCCATAGGTACATCAGATGCTTTCAGCGACACGATAATATCGTGAAAATCAAGCTCTTCCAGTATACCGATATGATACAGTGCGCTTTCTACCATCGCTTCCGGCGTAGGATAGCCGTACTTATCCAGCAAATGCTGTTCCAATGACCCGGCATTCACACCAATCCGAATCGGAATTCCCTTTTCCTTGCATGCCTTAACGACAGCTTCCACTTTTTCACGACGACCAATGTTGCCAGGATTGATACGAACCTTGTCAATTCCGTTTTCAATCGCCAGCAAGGCCAGCTTGTGGTTAAAGTGAATATCCGCTACGAGCGGAATATGGATCTGTTTTTTGATTTCCTTAATGGCTGCGGCAGCTTCCTCATTGTTGACGGTGACCCGTACAAGTTGGCAACCCGCCTCTTCCAAACGGAGAATTTCAGCGACAGTAGCTTCCACATCTGCTGTTTTGGTCGTACACATGCTTTGGATGATGACTTCATTGCTGCCGCCAATCGTCAGATTCCCGACTTTAACGGGACGTGTGTCTTGTCTTAAGAACATGTACTTTTCTCTCCCATTAACACCAAACCTCCACCCCATAAAACCTCATATGGGTTTAGTGAAGTGGAGATCCGGCTTCTCATGTTTTAGAGATCGCGAAGTATCAATCCTTAGGCGCTCTCTTCTTGTTTTTTATCCTTATCTGTACCACCGAGTTCCGGTGCGATTTTATCTTTTACAACTTGCTCATTGATGACGCAAGTCGTGATATCATCACGGGAAGGAACCTCATACATCACATCCAGCATAATGCCTTCAATGATCGCACGAAGGCCACGGGCACCCGTGTTACGCTTGATGGCCTCACGGGCAATGGCTTCCAGAGCATCTTGCTTAAACTCCAAAGTAACATTATCCAATTCGAGCATCTTCTGATACTGCTTGACTAATGCATTTTTGGGCTCAGACAAAATACGAACCAATGTGTTCTCATCAAGCGGCTCCAGCGTAGAAATAACTGGCAAACGTCCTACAAACTCCGGAATCAGACCGAATTTCAAAAGATCTTCAGGCAACACCATAGAAGTATATTCGCCCGGTTTCAAATCCTTTTGATCTGTAGTGGCATTGAAGCCGATGACTTTCTTGCCAACACGACGTTTGATCATTTGCTCCAGACCGTCAAAGGCACCGCCGCAAATGAACAGGATGTTGGTGGTATCAATTTGAATGAACTCTTGATGAGGATGCTTACGACCACCTTGTGGAGGTACAGAAGCAACCGTGCCTTCCAAAATTTTAAGCAAAGCCTGCTGCACACCTTCACCCGATACGTCACGCGTAATGGACGGGTTTTCGGATTTGCGGGCTACTTTATCAATTTCGTCGATGTAGATAATGCCGCGTTCAGCTTTTTCCACATCATAATCGGCAGCTTGAATCAATTTTAGCAAAATGTTTTCAACGTCTTCGCCCACATAACCTGCTTCCGTAAGGGAAGTGGCATCTGCAATGGCAAAAGGAACGTTCAAGATTTTAGCCATGGTTTGCGCAAGCAACGTTTTACCTGAACCTGTAGGTCCGAGCATCAAAATGTTACTTTTTTGCAGTTCCACATCATCAATTTTGTTCTGCGTATTAATACGTTTGTAGTGGTTATATACCGCTACGGACAACGATTTTTTTGCTTGATCCTGACCAATTACATATTGATCCAGAATGTCACGGATTTGCATTGGTTTCGGAATGTCTTTCAGATCTACTTCTTCCTCATGACCCAATTCCTCTTCCACGATTTCTGTGCACAACTCGATGCATTCGTCACATATATATACGCCCGGTCCAGCAACTAGCTTGCGAACCTGATCCTGAGATTTACCGCAGAAGGAACATTTCAGTTGTCCTTTTTCATCATTAAATTTAAACATAGAGCCACCCCTTTACAGATTAATCGGTCTAGACAGCACCTGGTCAATGATGCCGTATGCTTTTGCCTCTTCCGCTTCCATGAAGAAATCCCGGTCAGTATCACGTTCGATTTTTTCGAGGGGCTGACCCGTACGCTCGACATAGATTTGATTCAGCTTGGCACGCGTTTTGAGAATCCAGTCCGCATGGATCAGCATATCGGAGGCTTGCCCCTGAATGCCACCCAACGGCTGATGGATCATAACTTCGCTGTTGGTAAGCGCATATCTCTTGCCTGGCGCACCCGCTGTGAGTAGCAAAGAGCCCATACTTGCAGCCATGCCTACACAGATCGTCGATACGTCTGGCTTAATGAATTGCATTGTATCATATATACCCATGCCCGCAGTTACAGAACCGCCCGGCGAGTTAATGTACAAATTGATATCCTTCTCCGGATCTTCCGCAGAAAGGAATAATAGCTGTGCAATGACGAGATTGGCGACATCGTCATCAATCGGGCCACTCAGGAAAATAATGCGATCCTTAAGCAACCGCGAGTAAATATCGTAAGATCGTTCTCCTCGATTCGTTTGTTCCACAACCATAGGGACGAGACTCATCACGACCAACCTCTTTTCTTTATTGAAATGAACACCAGTATTCATCCACTTCCTTAAGTCCCATTAAAACGGAAGCGGCAAGCATGAAACGGGAACACCTTACAAAATATTTTAACATGTTCAGAGTCTCGTGTCATATTTGCATCCGCTCATATATGCAGTGCGGGCTGTTATACAACGTGCTTAGCCGAGACCTTCTCATATTTAACCATGTTTCGTATGTATGTGCAAATGTACAGCAGTGACTTATGTACAACAATAAAGCGCAACTCACATAATTTTCCATAAAAGACTAAAATATGGATTTCCCAAGGTAAAAATAAGGCACGTAACTTTCACTACGTGCCTTATCCCTATCTAATTGCTACGTTGCAACCTGTTTGGCATACCCCGTATATTTTATCGTTTGAATTACTCGACAGCTTCAACTTCTTTGCTGTTTTCCAACAACAAAGCGATCGTTTTGCGCAGTGAAATTTCTTCTTTCAGGTTTGCGAACGAGCCGTTACCTTCCAGAATACCGCGAATTTCTTCAACCGAACGTTTGTAAGCTTCAGCCATGTTTTTCAGCTCTTCATCAATTTCCGCTTCGGAAACTTCGATGCTTTCCGCTTTAGCCACTTGCTCCAGCACGAGGTTGTTGCGTACACGCTTCTCAGCATCCACTTTCATTTGCGCTTCCAGATCTTCCTGGCTTTGGCCGGAGAATCCGAGGAACATTTCAAGATTCATGCCTTGGCTACGCAGACGGTTGTCAAAATCGCGAACCATGTTTTGCACTTCACTTTTGATCATCGCTTCAGGAATGTCGATTGTTGCGTTCTCAGCAACCTTCTCCACTACCGCACCCTCACGGGCAGCTTTAGCTTCATTTTCCTTACGCTCCAGCAGTTGCTTTTTCAAGTCTTCCTTGAATTCAGCCAGTGTATCAAATTCACTTACGTCTTTTGCAAATTCATCATCCAGCTCAGGAAGAACTTTGCGTTTCAGTTCATGAACTTTCACTTTGAAGACTGCTTGTTTGCCAGCGAGATCAGCAGAATGGTAGTTCTCAGGGAACGTTACTTCAACGTCCTTGGAATCGCCTGTGTGCAAACCGACCACTTGCTCTTCAAAGCCAGGAATGAACGTATTGGAGCCCAGCTCCAGAGAATACTTCTCAGCTTGTCCGCCTTCGAATGGTACACCATCAACGGAACCGTCGAAGTCGATAATAGCCGTATCGCCGGATTGTGCAGCATCTTCATCAACGACAACCAGCTCGGCATGACGTTGTTGCAAACGCTCCAGCTCTTGAGCCAGCTCTTCGTCAGTTACTTCGAGTTTGCTTACAGGCACTTCTACACCTTTGTACTCACCCAAAGTCACTTCAGGCTTAACAGTAACCTTGGCTTTGAATTTGAAAGATTCGCCTTTAGCGAATTGATCAATTTCAACGTCAGGGCTGTCTACCGGGAAAATATCCGTTTTTTCTACAGCTTGGCTGTAGGCTTCTGGCAGCAGGAAGTCAATTGCATCCTGATACAAGCTTTCAATACCATAACGCTTTTCAAAAATAGGACGTGGTACTTTACCTTTACGGAATCCTGGTACACTTACTTGTTTAGCCACTTTATTAAAAGCTTTGTCGAGTGCAGCGGCTACACGATCCGCGTCAACCTCAACTTCAAGAACCCCAAGGTTCTTCTCTATTTTCTCCCAAGTTGCTTTCATTTTATGCTTTCCCCTCCAACAAAATCTTCACTTAGTTTTCATACGATCAACGCACACAAAATAACCACTATAGTATATCTAACATTACTATCTTTTTCAAGGGCAGCTCCTTGAATGACTTCACAGGTAAACGTTTCCGGCCGTTATGGAGTGTTCATTCCCGCCGCTACGAATAGACGCATCGACCGATATACCTGCTCAAAACGGAAGCGCAATGCATCGGTAATGCCATATATAGCACGGGTTTCTTCCTCGTCCTTGTTGCCACTCAGACTCTCCGATACCGTCTGATGGAGTGCTGCCGCCCAAATATCCGGCATCCCGTCCTCCTCCACCAGCATTGACCTGTAATCTTTCGTACCGTACACCGCCATCACAAACTGCGACCATAGCTCCTGCGCAAAATAGAACAGCGTAGGCTCATGCACTTCAGTCTGATCGGCCACCCGCTCCAGAATACGCATAATCGGTTCAGGAAATTCATCCGGCCGCAACGGAATAGACTCAATCTCGATTTCTGCCTTCTCATCTCCCCGGCTGATTTCGATCGTCCCTTCCATTCCGCGTCGTCGTAGTGTCTGCAAAACACGGAATTGAAGCAGAGGGTGGATTTCCCGTTCCTTAATCCAGTTAAGCAGCGCATCGTCGATTTCTGGCAGATCCAGATAAGACAGTTGTTCCAGCGCTAAAATCGTCTGTTCCGACAACGGTTCATCCATAGCCATATGTAGCAGCTTGTTGCCGTAGCCTGCATCCTGCTCCTGCTTGAAGCGCGCATGTTGGCGAGCCAGCTCTGCTTCATTGACCTCATCTTCTGCCGTAGTGTCCGTGTCCGCCCCTCTGTCGGCATACTGTGGAAATGCGGCCTCCAGCCATTGTAAAAGGGCCTCCCACTCTTCGTATTGCTTCTGTTCCTGTCCCTGACACTGCATCAAAAAACGCAGCATCGCCATCGCCTCTCCGTAACGCTCGTTTTCAAGCATTACAGTGAGTTGAATTTGATAGTAATCCAGTGTCTTCGGAAACAAAACAATATTATTTTCTTTTGTCGTCACCTTGGAGTCCTTTATTAAAGGCACCCCCTCTCCACCGCAAGCTAAAGTATTTGTAGATTATATGAGAAACAGCGGCCGAAGTCCAACCTCTCGTCTTCCACATATTCACCTGTATTCTAACATACCCTTTTATGAGGCAAAAAAAACGATAGCTACTTTGATTTTTATGCTAAAGAAAGCCTGAATACCGGATATATGCGAAATAAAGCTTGAATTTTTTTTATCCATGTGATATATTAATCTTCGCTTGAATTTTATGTCCCAGTAGCTCAGCTGGATAGAGCAACGGCCTTCTAAGCCGTCGGTCGGGGGGTTCGAATCCCTCCTGGGACGTTATCGTGAGAAGCTTCCGTAAGGGAGCTTTTTTTCGTTTCACAACCCCCGCACAAAAAAATATATTCTATTCTAATGTAGAAAAGTTCGTATCCACTTCAAAAAAACGCTGAGAATGCTATCATCTAATGTTAAATATTTTCCGACGAGCATGAACTGACGAAGTGCCACAGAAATAAAGCAGTATGCTTACATGTTTGGTACGGCAAGGGAGAATTAATAAATGAAAATCATATCTTGGAATGTTAATGGCTTAAGAGCCTGTGTGACCAAAGGATTTTATACTTATCTAAAAGAAACGAATGCTGATATTTTTTGCGTACAGGAAACCAAGCTTCAAGAGGGACAAATCCTGATGGAGAATATGGAGGAATACACACAGTACTGGAATTATGCCGAGAAAAAAGGATATTCTGGCACCGCTATCTTCACCAAAATCAAACCTCTTTCTGTGCATTATGGACTTGAAGAAAATGGGGAACCTGAAGGCAGAACCATTACTTTGGAATTTGAGAAATTTTATCTGGTTAATGTATATACTCCGAATACCAAACGGGATTTGACCCGACTGCCATACAGACTGGAATGGGAGGACCGTTTCCGCAGCTATCTGCAACAGTTGGATGCATTGAAGCCTGTCATTGTTTGCGGAGATTTGAACGTGGCTCATCAGGAAATTGACCTGAAAAATGCGAAAGCCAACCACGGAAATGCCGGATTTACGCCTGAGGAACGTGACAGAATGTCGCAGTTGCTGAGCGCTGGATTTATAGACACCTTCAGATACTTTAATCCTGACAGGACGGATGTTTATTCCTGGTGGTCCTACATGCCGAAGGTGAGAGAACGGAACATCGGCTGGCGGATCGATTACTTTCTCGTCTCGGACAGACTTCGCCCGCTGTTGATAGATGCAAGCATTGATTGCCATATTACGGGCAGCGACCACTGCCCTGTTATACTGGATATGCAAGATATTTCAGCATAGTCCCCCCTTACACAAAAATTTATGCAGTCTTAAAAGCCGTCATGCTCTGTTATTGCAGCATGACAGCTTAAATTATAATGATAATCTGTTTAAAACCCGTTATTCGCCATCACTTGCTTGAACCACAGCGCACTTTGTTTGGGTGTCCGTTCCTGCGTTTCGTAATTAATATGTACAATACCGAAACGTTTGCTGTAGCCCCAAGCCCATTCAAAGTTATCAAGGAATGACCAGACAAAATAGCCCTTGAGCTGCCCTCCCTCCCCGATGAAGCGATGGCATACCTTTAAATGCTCCTCAATGTAGCGCTGACGTCCAGTGTCCTCAATCTTCCCATCCATCAATTCGTCCTTCATCGCTGCTCCGTTTTCCGTAATCAGAATGGGCAAGCCCTTGGTAAAATCCTTCTCAATCCGAGTTAGCAGCTTATAAAAGGATTCGGGGTGAATCTCCCATCCCATATCCGTTACCGGTTCCTCGAAGCGAACCTGCTCTGCCTGAAGCAACGAAGCGTCTGTAGCCGCTCGAATGACGCTGCGGGCGTAGTAATTGATGCCCAAAAAATCCCCCGGCTGCTGAATCAGCTCCATATCACCAGGCTGTACAAAATCCAAGCCGTTCAGATACGCCCCGTACCATTCCACCATATCCTCTGGATATTTCCCGTTAAACAACGGCTCGGCAAACCAACGATTGATAAAGCCATCTCGGCGGACGGTAGCGGCTACGTCCTCAGGTCGCTCAGAAGCAGCATCCACATGTTCCATGTTCAGTGTAATGCCTATCTTACCTGTCAGACCCTTTTCCTTGTGCAAATGGATGGCAATGCCATGACACAACAGGACATGGTGAGCGGCAGTAAAGGCTTCGTTCCAGTTCTCATGGCCGGGAGCATGTTCACCTGTACCATAGCCCAGGATAGAGGCACAATAAGGCTCGTTGATCGTGTTCCACCAGTTTATGCGTTGTCCAAACCGATCCATGATTACAGAGGCATACGTCATAAAATGCTGGATAATCCTTCGATTTGTCCAACCCCCTCGTCCTCGATCCACTGCGGAAGATCCCAGTGATACAGTGTCAGCATCGGAATTAGCCCGGCCGACTCAATCTCATCCAGCAGGCGCTCATAGAAGAGTAATCCCTGTTCGTTAACCACGCCGGGTGCAGGAATAATGCGCGGCCAGGCCACGGAAAAACGGTAATGTAGAAAGCCAAGCTGCTTCATTAACTGCACGTCTTCCTTAAAGCGGTGAAAATGATCACAAGCCATATCTCCGCTGTCATCGCCTATCACCTTCCCGGGTGCTTGACAGAAAGTATCCCAAATGGAAGACGTTCTTCCTCCCTCAGCTACACCACCTTCAATTTGATAAGAAGAGGTCGAGGTTCCCCACATAAAAGTGGCTGGAAATAAAAAGGTATTCTCACTCATACTTGGTATCATCCTTTCAGGATTTAAGACTTCACAGCTCCGGCCATTGCACCGCCAACAATAAAGCGCTGGAGGAAAATATACAAAATAACCAGCGGTAGTGTAACAATCAGGATACCGCAAGCGAGCAGCGGCCAGTTGTTCATGTATTGTCCGTAGAAGGAGAACAATCCCTTGGTCACTGGCTGATATGCGGGATCAGACAAATAAATGGTAGGACCTATAATATCGTTCCACGCCCCGATGGCTGTCAAAATAATGCCTGTGGCCAACACCGGCTTCATCAGCGGTACAAGAATCGTAAACAAATAGCGGGAATATCCGCACCCGTCCATTGCAGCCGCTTCATCCAGCTCACGGGAGACAGACTTGATATATCCCACAAACATCAGGAAGGCAATACCGGTACCCGTTGTTTTTAACAAAATAAAACCAAGCTGGGTATTGTAAAGTCCCAGACTATTAATGAGAGCAAATTGCGGAATCAGCGGGTTCGGAAGATACATGGATATCAGGAAAAACACATAAAAGAAGGTGCTGAACTTAACGTATCCCCGCGCCAATGGAAAAGCTGCAAACACGGATATCACCAACGTTAATAGCGTAGATACGCCCGTATACAAAATACTGTTCCACATGTACTGAGAGAAATTCCCTTTTTCCCAAGCATCCATGAAATTCTCCAAGCGCAGACTCTTGGCTATAGCCACAGGATCAATCAGATACTCACTTTGAGTCTTCATCGATACATTAAAGAGGTAGAATAGCGGGAATAAATATAACGAAAGCATGAGCAGTACGATGATGTAGCTCAGTAATTTTGTTCCTTTGGTACTGCTCATTACATTTCCACCTCTCTTCTGCGCAAGTAATACAGAGCAATCATCGACACCGTAAATACGAACAGGAACTGGATCATAGCTACTGCGGAAGCAAGGCCGTAATCCGACGTCCCGGAGCCGAAGGCTGTTGCATACACATCAAACGCAAGTGTCGTCGTGTTGAATTTACCACCTGTCAGCACATAAATAATGTCAAAGGTTTGCAATGCACCAATAATGGACAGCAGCATATTGACTGTAAAGGACGGCGCAATCATCGGAAAGGTAATGTTTTTGAACGCTTTCCACCCAGAAGCGCCATCCATATACCCTGCTTCATATAAATCATTGGGAATGGATTGGAGTCCGGCTAAGAAAATAGTCATCGAGTAACCCATGTACATCCAAATTTGCACAAAAATAATCAGTTCAAATGCAATATCATAGTCCCCGAAAAAGTTGGAGCTGGTTCCAAAAAAGTTCATCATGGCTTGCGCAGGACCGCCAAGCGGATTGGCAATCAGCTGCCAGATCAGTCCGGATACCGTTACCCCAAGCACAACGGGCAGGAAAAATACAGCGCGGTAAAACACATCACCCTTGAGCTTTTTATTAATAATGACGGCCATGAACAGCCCTACTGCATTTTGAATCACAACCACAGCTACGGCGAAATATAGGGAACGACCAATAGATGCGATTCGATCTCCAGAATCGGAAGAGGTAAAAAAGGTCATATAATTCTCGAATCCAACAAAATTCCACGTTTGTCCCGGAACCCCTGAAGCATTTGTAAAGGAAAACAGTACGGTTACCATTGAGGGACCAAAGCCAAGAAGCAAATAGAGCAGCACCGGAATACTCAGCAAAAGATACGGCATTAACCGGGCCGCACCCTTTCCGAAGGGATACATGGGCCTCACACCTTTTTACATTATTATGGGAGCTTTACAGTTGCCAATTTGCGCTCATGTAAAACCTTTTGATTTATTTAGGGGCTGCCGCATCCCAGTCTGCCTGGGATTTTTGGGCAAGCTCCAAAGGCGTCTTTAGCGGACCGGCAGGCGTCAGAAATTCAGCATGTACGCTGGCATCCTTAATGTACTGTCCAACATTCTTACGATTGATAAACAGCTGATCCCAAGAGAGCTTGAAGTTCTCCAGTGAGGGCTGGATTTCATTAACAAATTCACTACTTATCTTCACATCAGGCTGTGTCGGCAAAAATCCGGCGGCGTTCACAAAATCCGTATAGTTCTGCTTTTCGGAAAGCATTTCAAGCCATTTGATCGCATAATCCTTGTTTGGCGACTTTTCCAATACCATCCATGTCATATCGTACTTGCCTGCAAGGTTCTTATTTTTTGCCGGATCATTGCTGCCTGGAATCGGGAAATAACCAAATTTCATCTCTGGATTGGCTGTCTGGATCGTCGTTGCATCCCACGTGCCATCTGCAATCATAGCTACACGCCCTGTAGCAAACAAGCTTGGCAGGGTTCCATAGTCAATCCCCATAAATCCACCAATGGCGTTGTTCATCAAAATTTGTGTTTTTTCCAGCACCTCAAGCTGGACGGGATCTGTCAGCTTCGTCTTCCCTGTCCACAGCCCTTTAATATATTCCAGCTGATCATCATGGATAGAGGCTTGAAGCCCTTGGACTGCAAGATTAATAGGCCAAACATCCTTACCGCCGAAACCAATCGGTTCTACGCCGTTGTCCTTGAGCACCTTCATAACATTTACCAGCTCATCCCAAGTTGTGGGCACAGCAAGATTATATTTTTCAAAAATCTCTTTGTTATAGAACAGACCTGTAAGTGCCACCTTACCCATATTTACACCGTATACCTTGTCCTTATAGGTCATGGCATTTTTGACATCTGTAGGATTATAGTTTTTTATAAAAGCTTGATCCGACAGATCGGCTATTAGTCCTCCGTCAATCCATTGCTTCCACATCGGATCAGCTGCTCCCTTGGACCATTCCTGCGGAGCGCCTACGAAGCTGAATTTCAGAGGAATAATGTCTGCATCACCGGATGAACCAGCATTCATACGTGTTTGCATCAGTTGATCATACGTTGAGTCAGCAGGAACTGTCGTATACTCTACCTGAACATCTGGATACTTCTCTTCAAACTTTTTATTAAATTCCTTTATATAGTTATTAATATTTTCCTGTTGCCAATGAATAATCTTTAACGTGACCTTCTTATTCCCCTCCTGTGCAGTTCCGCTACCTTTACCGCAAGCGGCCAATACCACGATTAAAGCGGTTACAAGAAGTAAAGAAAAACTCTTTTTTAGCATTGCAGAATCCCCCCATAACATTTTAGAATACATACATCCACACATTACGAAAGCAGTTTCGTTGTTTACATTTACCATTATGTAACGAATGATCTGTATTTGTAAATAGAGATTTGTGAAATATCAAAAAAAAGATGAACCACCACTAAATTAAACTTATTTTTCCATATTATATTAAAATATATCCTAAAAGCACTGTTGACTCTCCTCTATGAGGTAGCATAGAATACGAGTAATCATTAAATTTAGAATGCAAAGTCAATTCAACTAAACCAGTTTAGTTTTGGAGGATTTCATGAATATAAAAACAATAGCGAGTATGGCAGGCGTTTCTGTAGCAACGGTTTCAAAAATTATAAATAATTATACGGATATCAGTGAGGAAACCCGGCAGCGGGTGCTTAAAATTATGGAGGAAACAGGCTATAGACCCTCCTCCTCGGCTAAAACGCTTGCTACCAAAAAATCAAATCTGGTAGGCGTTATATTCGCTGGCAAGCTGAATGTCGATTTTAGCCATCCTTTTTTTGTAGATATCATTAATGTCTTCAAAAAACAGATTGGCTTGCTCGGTTACGACCTGCTGTTTTTTTCGAATGAAAAATTTCTGGACAATGGAGAGGACTATTTGGCTCGTTCGAAATATTTTTCAGTGGACGGGTGCATTATTATTGCCGGAGATGAAGTGGAGAAGAGCGTTTTTGATCTCGACGCCAGCCCCATCCCCTGCATTGGTGTCGATATTGAACTAACCGGATCCAGTTCCTGTTACATTATGTCCGATAATCAGAAGATCTCAATGAAGGTTGTTGAGCATTTTTACATGAATGGTTACCGAGATATGGGTTTTATTGGAATTGAACGCCCATCCCTGGTAATTAAGGAGAGAGAAGAAGCCTTTATCACTTCACTAAAACGGTTTAGTCTTGATGTCAGACCCGAATGGATCGTGTATGCTAAGGACTACGCGGCGGAAGATGGATACCAGATAGCGAAGGCGTGGATCCAGCAAGGAAATTTGCCAAGGGCTATTTTTGCGGCTACCGACCTGCTTGCCTTTGGTGTCATCCGTGCTTTCAAGGAAAGCGGCTTGAGGGTACCCGAGGATATTGCTGTGGTGGGATGTGATGATATAGAAGCCTGTCGTTACACCGATCCTCCACTGACCACTGTAAAACAAGATAAACAAAAAATAGGACGACTAGCCGCTATGGTGCTATTTGACCTGATGAATAAACAAATGGAAACGAAATGTATTAAAGTAGAACCGGAGCTAGTCATTCGGAGCTCCTGCGGAGCCCGGCAAAATTGGAACCATACGAAGGTTAAGGGCTAAGATAAGTTGGGCTAATAACATATCTCATAGAGTGTGCCAGCTTTCTATAACTCTTTAACGAAAAAAGGGAGTCACCTCAGTGTTACATGACTATGCCCCGTAAGATGGACACTTTGAGAGAAAGTGTCCATCTTACGGGGCATTTAAGTTTTAATCAGAGTAAACAACAGTGGTGGAGCGGATAAAATATAACGCCCAATTCAACTGTCTTACGTGTAACCGAAAAAGACATTGCGTTGCTCTAGAAGAGATCCTTCGTTTAAGCTATTACTTGTAGGCCATTGTCGCCTTCACAGCCTTTTTCCAGCCTTCATACAAACTGCTGCGCGTTTCTTCATCCATACCGGGGGTAAAAGATCGCTCCACCCTCACACGCTTGCGCAGCTCATCCATGCTCTTCCAGTATCCAATCGCCAAACCTGCCAGACATGCGGCTCCCAGTGCTGTTGTCTCATGGATCACAGGCCGTTCTACTGTGGCATCCAGAATATCGCTCTGGAATTGCATCAGAAAATTGTTCAGCACGGCTCCCCCATCCACTCGCAATGTCTTCACGGCAATGCCGGAGTCAATTTCCATCGCGGCAAGCACATCTTTCGTCTGGTAAGCAAGTGCCTCCAGTGTTGCACGAATAAAATGTTCTTTTGTGGTCCCCCGTGTCAGGCCAAACATCGCTCCACGCACCTCGCTATCCCAGTATGGACTGCCCAGGCCGACAAAAGCTGGTACCAGATACACCCCTTCCGAAGAGGGAACGCGGGCTGCATAGGCTTCACTGTCTTTGGCTTCACGGAACATACGCAGACCGTCACGAAGCCACTGAATCGCCGAGCCCGCTACAAAGACACTCCCCTCCAGCGCATATTGCACCTTGCCTTCCTCCAGCCCCCAAGCGATGGTCGTAATAAGTCCGTGCTTGGATTCCACGGGTTGATCGCCCGTGTTCATCAGCATGAAGCAACCTGTGCCGTAAGTATTTTTGATCATCCCTTTTTCGTAACAAGCCTGACCAAATAGAGCCGCCTGCTGGTCACCCGCTGCGCCTGCAATCGGTATATTTTGACCAAAGAAATGATAATCCACCGTATGCGCATATACCTCGGAGGAAGGCCGTACCTCAGGCAGCATGTTTTTTGGCACACCGAGAATGTCCAGCAGTTCTTCGTCCCACTTTAGCTCATAAATGTTATACATCAGTGTTCTGGCTGCGTTGGAATAGTCGGTCACATGCGCCTTGCCGCCGGACAGCTTCCAGATCAGCCACGAATCAATCGTACCGAACAGCAAGTCGCCTCGTTCTGCCTTTTCCCGCGCACCTTCTACATGATCCAGTATCCACTTCACTTTTGTGCCTGAGAAATACGGGTCAATCAACAGCCCTGTTTTACTGTGGAATAGCTCCTGATGCCCTTGCTGCTTCAGTTCTTCGCAGATCTCGGAGGTTTGGCGCGACTGCCATACAAGTACGTTATACACAGGAAGTCCTGTATTTTTGTCCCATACGGCTACCGATTCACGCTGATTGGTAATGCCGATAGCGGCAATTTGGTTCGCTTTTACACCGGATTCGGATAGACAGGATGCAATGACCCCCAGAATGGAACTCCAGATTTCATTCGCATTCTGTTCTACCCAGCCGGGATGAGGAAAGTATTGCGGAAACTCCCGCTGAGCCGAGTACACCACATCCCCTTTACTGTTAAACAAAATCGCTCTTGAGCTTGTCGTTCCCTGATCCAGTGACAAAATATATTTTTCCATCGTTAATCTCTCCCCTGTAATCCACTCATTTTATGCTGTCATTTTATGAGCTTTATCACTTTTATAAGTACGGCTGAAACGAAAGGTAAGCATAAGCACCACTACAATCATACCCAACACAATCCAGAAAGCTGGAGTCATATTCCCTTTAAATACGGTCTGGTAAAACAACCCTCCGAAAGAGCCCCCCAGCAACGGACCTACAATTGGCACCCAGGCATATTTCCAGTTCGATGTGCCTTTACCGGGAATCGGCAGCAACCAATGCACAAGACGCGGGCCCAAATCTCTAGCCGGATTAATAGCATAACCTGTAGTCCCGCCGAAGGACAAGCCAATGCTGACAACCAGAAAACCCACAATGAGTGGATTCAATCCCTCAGCGAAGGAGTTGGCACCGAATGACTGCAAAGCAAGAACAAAGATGAAAGTACCTATCATTTCACTAATCACGTTAGCGAATGGATGATCCATAGCCGGTCCTGTAGCAAATACACTGAGTTTGGTTGCTGTGTCCTCCGTCTCTTTCCAGTGGGGCAAATAATGCAAAACCACAATCACGGCACCCGCCATGGCCCCAAGAAGCTGAGCTGCAATATAGCCCGGAACATCCCTCCACGGAAAAACTCCCTGAAATGCAAGCGCCAGCGTCACCGCCGGATTTAAGTGTGCTCCGCTGATCTGACCAACCGCATATACCGCAACGGCGACCGCGAGCCCCCACCCCAATCCGATCACAATCCAGCCAGAGCCGTGGGCAAATGATTTTTTCAGGGACACCCCTGCGCACACTCCGCCACCTAGGGCAATAAGGATCATCGTCCCTATGAATTCGGCTGCGTATGGCGACATACAACCTACCTCCTCAATAGATCAACCGATTTTCAATCGCTTTCACCGCGCACAAAAAAAGAAAAGCCATCACAAACCGCCCCCTGTGCTCTAACATGGGATGTCTGCGTGGCTCTCTTGTCTCCGTCACGATTATTAACTTAAATTTGATATTATATAAGCATGTAAGCGATGTCAACTGCGTACAGATTATTTTCGGTACGCGATCCGAAATTCTGAAAGATGAAATACAACGGTTGATGTAGTAATCCGACCCCTGAGCTTAGGCACGTGTGATCTTCATGTAAGAGACGCACGCGCTTTTTTAAGTCAGCATTTTGCATCATTCGATTTCCAACGCTCGAAAGTACAATAGATAGACCAACTAAACCGTTTCGATCTATAGATTGCTGATTTGAAATCGCTCTTGGGATTGTTGCAAAATGCTCAAGTGGATATACGTTTCAAATTTTTTGTTTTTGGTTAAGGCATATGCACATAAATGGATAACAGATTCATATGATGGAGCTAAACCATTCACAACTTGTTCAGCAGGTAGACCAACTCAGACAGCAAGGAGGGAAATGACGTGAAGACAGTACGATGGCTGGTGTTATGTCTTGCTTTCCTCACTATGTTTAGTGGTTGTAGCGGCCCTCTGTCCTCTGAAAGTCATTCATCTGAAAGCAATTTGCCAAACCACAAAAAGATAACGCTTACATTATGGTACTGGAACCGTTCTATTGACGATGAACTACTCGCTCGTGCCGAAAAGCAGTTTCCCGACATTAAATTGAACACCCAAAAAATCGGCGGTGATTTCAAAGCCAAGCTCAAGACGACTCTGGCAGCCCGTTCCGGTGAACCGGACATCGTAGCTTTGAACGACTGGATGGTAGAGTTATTTCCTAGTGCGGATCGTTTTTATGATTTGAGAACACTGGGAGCAGATCAATTCAAGGATCAGTATTTGGAGTGGAAATGGAATCAGGGCATTACCCCTGATGGCAGCATGATTGCCTTTCCCATGGACACAGGCCCTACCGCCCTCTTCTATCGCAGTGATCTCTTTGAACAGGCGGGTCTGCCCAGTGATCCTGAAAAGGTCAGTGCTACGATTCGCACATGGGACGACTATATGGTTGCCGGAAAACAGCTTCAGCAAAAGCTCGGAAGTCGTTCGTTTTTAGCTGATAATATTGTAAACGTTTACAATCAGATGCTTGCTCAAAATACAGACCTGTACTTCAAGCCGGACGGCAGCTACATCGGTAATCAATCCCCTCATATCCGTTTGGGCTGGCAAACCGCCGTGGCTTTTCACAAGAAGCATCTACTCGCCAATGCGGATGGCTGGACCCCCGAATGGAATGCTTCGGTCAATAACGGAAAAGTTGCCTCTTTTATAGGTGCAATCTGGATGAAGCAAGTTCTCACGGAGGCTGCGCCGGATACTGCGGGCAAGTGGAGAGTCGCCCGTGCCCCTGGAGGGGACGGCAATTTGGGTGGATCTTTCATTTCCATCCTCAAATCCAGCAAACACCCCAAAGAAGCCTTTGAAGTCCTGACCTGGCTGCAAAACCCGGAACACCAGTTGGAAGCCTACCAAAAAATCGGGCTGTTCCCGTCCACTCCTGGCGTCTATGACGATCCTGCCATGGAGACACCCGAGCCTTTCTTTGGCGGTCAGGCCACCGGACTGATCTTTGCCGCCTCCGCACGTAATGTCAAAAGCAGCTATTTCGGCGAGCGTTATCCTGTCATTCACGGCATTGTGACACGTCGCCTTGCCAATGTCGCCAAGCAGGATGCCGATCCCGATGCATTATGGACGGAAACGATGGACCGAATCGAACGGGAATTACAGCGGTAAAAAATCAAAAATTTAAAAAAGGCGTGTGGTCAATATGCTGAAAGAAATATGGAAGCACCGTGCCGTATATGCCGCAATCTCGCCGTTTTACCTGCTGTTTGGCATCTTCGGCTTGTTTCCGATTGGCTTTTCATTATATCTGGCGTTTCACAAATGGGATGGCATCGGAGATATGACCTATAACGGCTGGGGTAACTTTGGCTATCTTGTGACAGATAACGAATTTTGGCAGGCTGTGGGTAATACCTTTGCGATCTGGGTGTATTCAACGATTCCGATGCTATTTTTTGCACTGATGATTGCCTTCCTGCTTTATGCACCTTTTGTCAAAATGCGTACCCTGTGGAGGGTCGGATTTTTTCTGCCGAACGTGACATCCATTGTGGCTGTTGCCATCATCTTTGGCGCTTTATTTGCCAATAATTTCGGATTTCTCAATTACCTGCTGCAACTCCCGGGCTTGCCTATGATCCAGTGGCTTAATGTGCCGTGGGGGATCCAAATCGCCGTTTCCTCCATGGTTGTATGGAGATGGACCGGCTATAACGCGATCATCTACCTGGCCGGACTCCAGAGTATTCCGCATGTGCTGTATGAAGCTGCGAAAATAGATGGAGCAACTGGAGCGCAAGCTTTCTTCCGCATCACCATTCCTATGCTTCGTCCGGTCATCCTGTTTACCGTAATTACGTCTACCATTGGCGGAATGCAGTTGTTCACCGAGCCGCAGGTGCTGGTCGGTAATGACGGTGGTGCCGGAGCAAGTGGCATGACCATTGTGTTGTATCTGTATCGTGAATCGTTCATTAACAACTATTTTGGATATGGTGCAGCCGTCGGATGGGGCATGTTCCTCATTATTGCCCTGTTCTCCATCGTGAACTGGAAGCTCGTACAAGGCAAAAAATAACGGCAGAAAGGGGGTTCTACAACATGATGCAGGCACGTGTAAAATCCGTTATTTTATATACCGGGCTGTCGACGGGAATGATTCTGTCGATGTTTCCTTTTTACTGGCTTATCGTCATGGCTACCCGTACAACTTCGGACATCTATCGTTTTCCACCACAGTTATGGTTTGGAAGCCACTTCTGGAGCAATGTGACGAGAGTATTGCAGCAGATTGATTTTGCCGGAGCTTTTTTTAATACGCTTTTTGTAGCCAGCTCCGTTACCCTGTTGGTGCTGTTTTTCGATTCACTGGCCGGGTTTGCATTCGCCAAGTTTGATTTTCCGGGCAAAAAAGCATTATTCATCATTCTGCTGGCTACGATGATGGTCCCTTCCCAACTGTCGCTTGTCCCCTCCTTTGTCATGATGGCCGCCTTTGGATGGGTGGGCACGTTCAAAGCTCTAATCATTCCGGGGATGGTGAATGCCTTCGGCATCTTCTGGATACGCCAATATGCAGAGGAATCCATTCCAAAGGAGTTGCTGGATGCAGGACGGATGGATGGATGCAGCTTTTTTCGGCTGTATTGGAATGTGGCGCTCCCGATTCTACGTCCTGCGTTCGCTTTTCTCGGCGCATTCACCTTCATAGGAGCATGGAATGATTATTTATGGCCGTTAATCATATTAACCGATGAGCGCAAATTTACGCTCCAGATTGCGTTGTCCCAATTAAACGGTATTTACAATACGGATTATGCGATGGTCATTGCTGGCACCCTGTTGGCTGTACTGCCGCTTATCATTTTATTTCTTTTCATTAGCCGCCAGTTTATTTCCGATCTTGCAGCTGGAGCAGTCAAAGATTAGATTTACTGAGTCAGCTTTATCCTGCTCTAAAACGCAAAAAGGGAGTGTCCTCCCAGCCTGTAATGGCTGAGGGACACTCCCTTTCGTTATCCTGGCAAATGATCTTGCAGAGTCAATATTCTTAAATCCGGATATATCGGACTTTACGAGCTGACTGTTTGTCCTTTTTCTTCTATTTCTATGGCTGCTCCTGCACTGGCACCTGCAAGTATTCCCTTTTTCTTGTCAGGATACAAGGAATCCATATAGGTACGGGTTTCTGCAACTACAATTCCCGACAAGCCGAGCAGTGCAATCAAGTTCGGGAAGGCCATCATGGCGTTAAAGATATCTGCCAGCAACCAGATCGCATCCAGCTTAATAAACGCGCCTCCGGCAACCAGCGCAATGAACAGATAACGGTACGGCTTAATCCATTTGACACCCAGCAAATATTCAACACAGCGTTCTCCATAGTAGTTCCAGCCAAGCATCGTGGTGAACGCGAACATAATCAGAATGATTGTGAGCAGTTCCGCACCAAGCGGGAATGCGCTGGAGAAAGCTTGCTGCGTCATCAAGCCCGCATCGGTAGGACCGCTCCATACGCCGCTAACCAGCAGCGTCAGCCCGGTCATCACGCAAATAATCATCGTATCTATAAACACACCTGTCATGGAAATCAACCCTTGCTCCGCAGGCCATTTGGTTTTGGCGGCTGCGGCTGCAATCGGTGCGCTTCCCAATCCGGCCTCATTGGCAAAAATCCCTCTGGCTACCCCGCTGCGCATCGCCAGCATAATCGTAGCTCCGGCAAATCCACCCGTCGCAGACGTCGTCGAAAACGCCGAATGCAGCACAAGCGCGAGTGCGGCAGGAATCTGATCGGCGAACCGAATCAGTACGATCATACAGATCAACACGTACAAGCCTGTTTTGAAGGGAACAACTTTGGTCGATACCTTGGCAATGCTCTTGAGCCCTCCAATAGTAACGAGTCCCGTAAGGGTAGCAATAATCAATGCCGTTACAATTGGTGGAACACCGAAGCTGTTTTCGGTTGAGGATACAATCGCTTTGACCTGAGGAAATGTTCCAATCCCGAACAGCGCTACCAGCATCCCGGAAAAAGCAAACAGCATCGCCAACGGTTTAAAGCGGCGTCCAAGCCCTTTTTCAATATAATACATAGGGCCGCCGGAAAATTGTCCATTCCGATCCTTCACCCGGTATTTTACTGCAAGTACACCTTCCGCATATTTCGTCGCCATCCCGAAAAAGGCTGCAACAACCATCCAGAACAGAGCACCCGGTCCGCCCAGTTTTATCGCTGTCGCGACGCCGACAATACTTCCTGTACCTACTGTAGCCGCCAGCGCCGTACTCAGGGCCGCAAAGCTGCTGACATCCCCACTACCTTCATTTGGGGCCTTTCCGATCAGCTTGATCGCCAGAGGCAGGCGGAAAACCTGCAACATTTTCAACCGTATGGTCAGCCACAGACCTGTTCCCATAACGAGAATGATCAGTGGGGCCCCCCATATCCAACTGCTAATCGTTTCTAACACATGTACCAAATTCATTTCAACCCGCTCCTCCTGCATATTAAAAAACAAAAAAGAGTCAAATCCGCTGATTCGACTCCTGGAGAGGTTAAAGGCACGAAAAAATACAACCATCTTGTGCAGGATTCAGCCACTAACAGCTCATAAAAAAGCCTAGGGCATCCCCTGTCACAGGTTATTCGCGTCTCTGTCCTTTTGCCTGAGAGTTTAAGCAGATGATATCTGCGGTGCACCTTCGGCGCCCAATTAAGGGTCTCTCCAGAGTTCTGTCCGTTTACGGTCCCGCTTGTTGCTGTAATCAGCCCAAGCACCTGAGAGTTTTGCCCCTTCGGTCGGAACTTACGTTCCATCTCCCGCAAACATCAACCAGACATATGAAATTGTTTTTTATTATACAGAAAACTTTCAGCTTTTTACAAGTGAAAAATTTGTGAAGTCGTTTGGTTATCTTAAGATGAGCCTATAAAATAAAGGCGGGCGCAGCCAGATTCATCCTCATGATGTTCTCTGCCGCACCCGCCCCCAGGCCATATTGGGTTATATTCAGTTAGCTTGGATTACAGTTCTTCGCCGTTGGTGGCAATTACATTTTTGTACCAGTCAAAAGAATCCTTCTTGGAGCGCTTCAGTGTTCCGTTACCGTCATCGTCCAGATCAACATAAATAAATCCGTAACGCTTGGACATTTCGGAAGTGGACATACTCACAAGGTCGATAGGTCCCCAGCTAGTGTAACCGATCAGATCCACACCGTCCGCAATCGCTTCCTTCATTTGAGCGATATGTTGGCGCAAATAATCAATGCGATACGTGTCGTGAATGGAGCCGTCTTCTTCCACCTTGTCATATGCACCCAAGCCGTTTTCCACGATGAACAGCGGCTTTTGATAACGGTCATATAATGTGTTCAGCGTAACACGCAGGCCGATCGGATCAATCTGCCAGCCCCAGTCAGAGGATTGCAAATATGGATTTTTCACGCCGCCAATCAGGTTCCCCGCTGCTTTCTCGCCTTCCGGACCTGCAGAGACAGTCAAGGTCATGTAATAGCTGAATGAGATGTAATCGACCGTGTTGTTTTTCAGAATTTCGGCATCGCCGGGTTCTGTGTGCAAAACAATATTATTTTCTTCAAAATAACGGTTCATATAATTTGAATATTCCCCACGGGCATGTACATCCGTAAAGAACAGATTCATCTGGTTTTCATGCTGACTTTTCAGCACGTCTTCCGGGTTACACGTATGTGCATAGCTTTCCATACGAGCCAGCATACATCCGATTTGAGAGCCAGGAATAATCTCATGGCCTCGTTTTGTCGCCAATGCGCTCGCCACAAACTGGTGATGCAGGGCTTGATAGATCGCTTGCTGCTTGTTATCTACACGATCAATGACCACACCGCCACCTGTGAACGGACTCATCGTCATCACATTGATCTCATTAAAAGTCAGCCAGTATTTCACTTTATCCTTATAACGTGTAAACACCGTTTCGGCATAATTTACGTAGTGCTGTATTACTTCGCGACCGAGCCAGCCATTATATTTCTGTGTCAGACCTAGCGGTGTTTCGTAATGGGACAATGTCACCAGTGGCTCTATCCCATACTTGCGCAGCTCGTCAAATACATTATCGTAAAATTGCAGTCCTGCTTCATTCGGCTCCGCATCATCACCATTCGGGAAAATCCGCGACCAGTTAATGGACATGCGGAATACCTTAAAGCCCATTTCCGCAAATAATGCGATATCTTCTTTGTAATGATGGAAAAAGTCCACACCTTCGCGCTTTGGAAAACGGGCATTTACCTTACCAGACAAAATGTCTTCGAGTCGCTCGGACGAAATCTCTATAGCATGATCGTTTGTGCGCTCTGCTTTGGGTACATAAGCAATCACGTCCGCACTGGACAATCCTTTTCCATCTACGTCAAAAGCGCCTTCCAATTGGTTAGCTGCGGTTGCCCCGCCCCACAGAAAGTTTTTCGGAAATCCTTTTAATATCTTAGTCATAGTATGAGAGCCTCTTTTCTTATTGGATATGTTAAACACTTGTGGAGTATTCCATAACGACCTGAATGGACCAGCCTTTGCCATCCTCATTGTAAGCAACTTCACATGGGTTGGCAGCTACTAGTACTTATAATACATCCCCTCCTTCTTTAGTTATTTTTGTCCATCTTCAAAATAAATGCCATTTTGATGGCGCAGTTCATTGCTGATCTTCTGAACCTCAATGCTCAATGACTTCAATTCTTCGTAGCGGTCTTTGTCCTTTTCGGCAATGATCCGATAAAATTCCTGAGCCTCGTAAAACATGAAATGATGAGTTTCAGGAGTACTTACAGTATCTGTTTCCTGAGTACGGACATCCAGAACCGATACGTCCGTGATACCAGAGACACCACTGGAGATCATAGTGGCCTGGTCCCCGTAAATTTCAACACGGTTGGTGGTTACAGCATTTTTGGCCAGTTGGATCACCAGTGTAAAATCGGGATACGACAGTAGGATCGGGCCGCCCAAATCCACGCCATTCTCATGCTTTTTGGCACGGTACAAGCCTGATGTAGGGGCTCCAAGCAAATCAATGGCAAAATACAGCGAATACACACCCAGATCCATTAATGCACCCCCGCCATAAGACAGAGAAAAGATATTAGGAGTATCTCCTGAAAGCAACTGATCATACCGGGAGGAAAATTGCATGGAGTACAAGGTGCCACCCTGGATATTGCCCACGCGCTTCAAGTTGTCCTTAAGGCGCAAAAAATTAGGCTCATGGATATGACGAACCGCTTCCAGCAGGTAGCAACCATTTCGGTCAGCCAACTCGTAAGCTTCTCGCAATTCCTGTTCTGTCAGGCTGATCGGTTTTTCGACAATCGCATGTTTGCCATGCTCCAAAAAAAGACGCGCTTGCAGCATGTGCAAGGAATTGGGCGTAGCAATATAAATGGCATCAATATCGGATTGAGCCATCTCTTCCAAACTGTCATACAGCGTAATGTTTTCAAGCTGACACCCGGCGGCAAAAGCTGCGCCTTTGTCCTTATTTCGAACAAAGAGTGCTGTAATTTCCCAGCCGCCAGCTTCCTTCACGGCTTTAACCCATTCTGTGCTGATCCATCCAGTTCCAATCATTCCGAGCTTCATATGGCGTAACTTCCTTTCTTGATGGCGAGCCTATCGCCGGAAATCAACGATTGACGGGGAAGGCTGCTTAAAGCCGCTTTCCAATATTTCGATTGTCAGCAAAATATCCTCGTCCTTAACCAGCTTGGGTGTTCCGTGCACAATGGACTCGTACAACGAGTCATACAATTGTCCATAATCTCCTATTGGCGTAGGAAGTGTTTCCTCGATAGCTTCACTACTTCCGGGCGGAACGTATTTAAGTTTGCCATAGGAAGCGGGATTATCCAGTCCGAAACCTTCCGCATCCGGGGTCTTGCCGGCTTTCAGCCAGGTTTCCTGCTGATCATCTCCCCATTTGACAAAGCTGCCCTTCGTGCCGTGAATAGTGAACTGCGGGTAAGGCAGGCACACCACAAGAGAAGTTTTTACAATCACTTTTTTGTCCGGGTAATATAATATAGTTTCATTGTAATCATCAGCGCCATGAGGAGTACGGATAGACTTGATGTCATATCCGACTTGCTCCGGTCTGCCAAATAAGGCGATGAGCCTGTCCAGCGTATGAACACCGAGTCCGTAGTACATTCCGTTAACAGGATTGCCGCCGGGCATACTGGCATTGGGACGGAAATAATCGTAATGGGATTCAATTTCGACGATGTCTCCCAGCTTTCCGGAATGGAGTGCTTCCTTGAACGCCAGATAATCGCTGTCAAACCTCCGGTTTTGATAAGGCATGATGATGAGATTATTTTCCTTGGCGAATTGGATCAGTTCTTGCGCTTGCTCAAGGTTTTCACAAAAAGGCTTTTCCACCAGCACATGCTTGCCATGGGATAGAGCCAATTTTGCATATTCATAATGCGTAGAGGAAGGCGTACATACAACGACGAGTGATATTTCCGGGTCGCCCAGAACGTCCGTAATTTGATCCGAGAACTGAATGTCGGGGTAGGCCGTTTCCATATCCTCCCTCACTTGGCGTGTGAACACTCTCGATACTTGAAAGGCGTCCCTGATCTGAACATAGGGCAGATGATATCTGGTTGTACTTTTGCCAAATCCTAAATATGCAATTTGAATCGTCATTTCGCAAATCCCCTCGTTTCCTAAAGGCTTAGCTTTACGATATCGCAAGTATTGCCAGAATAATACCACAACATGAGGAACGTTTTTTTGAAATGCATCGACAGATGCTATAAAATAGACGTAATGCCCTCATAAGCATCCTAAACGTTGTAACGCGTTTCATGTCAAATATTTTTCATATGTGAGGAGAAGCAGCATGTCGAATCTTGATCAAATTGCCAAACTGGCGGGCTTTTCCAAAGCTACGGTATCCAGAGTGTTAAACAAGTCCCCCCATGTGAGCCGGGAGACGAGAAGTAAGATTTTAAAAATCATGCAGGAGCTGGATTACGTTCCCAACCGGAACGCCATTTCCTTATCCAAGGGTCAGACCCTTCAAATTGGCATCATCACTTCAACCATTAATGAAATTGTTCTCGCATTTCTGAATAGCTTTGTAGAGGTGGCGGGCCAGTACGAATTTCAAACGATAATTTATACTTCGGGAGAAGACAAGAAGAAAGAGCTTCAGGCCTTCGAAGATCTGAAAAGAAAAAAGAATTGATGCGCTGGTCATCATTTCCTGTGTAAATGATACCGATTTGTTAAGCACTTATTGCAAGTATGGCCCGATCGTGTCGTGGCAACGAATGGATCATACCGATATTCGCTCCGTCGCCATGGACCAGTACGAAGGATACATGCTGGCGCTAAAACACTTGATACAAAAAGGCTATACTCGTATAGCCAATGCCTTTGGCCGCCCAAGCAGCATCAACACCCACAGCAGACAACGAGCCTATGCGTATATCATGGAGCAGCATAATCTTCCTGTATTGCAGCATTGGAATCAATCTTCCATCTATAACATCCGTGATGGTGAGCAGGTGGTGCGCGATTTGTTACAGTATCGGGACGAATTCCCACAGGCTATTCTGTGCTCCAACGATTATGTGGCGGTTGGTATTCTCTGCGAAGCACGCAGACAACTGCTGAGCGTGCCGGAAGATCTGGCGATCGTCGGGTTTGATAACACGGAGCTCTCGCATACGATGGGCATTACAACCGTTCAGAATCCAATCGAGGCTCAGGCGCAAAATGCCTTTTACATGCTTTCCCCTCAGCTCGTAGGTCGCCAAATGGAGCTGCAACCCCTGCAATACAGCCTCATTGAGCGCACGACTACATAGAGTAACGCTTAACTGAGGGGCTAGGCGAAAGGACCTGTGTTTATAATGTTTTTTGTCGAATAAGAATAAAATATGTTGAAATCGCTTTTTTTTGTGCTACAATAGCACTATATAAAGGATTGTGACCGGTGATGCGGGCAATGCCTGAGTTCAATTGAGTGCTATTGCTAACAATAGTGTTGAATTGTGCTTAGGCATTTTTTATTGGTAAAGGATGGGAGGGGGGAACTTCAATGATTATTGAGAAGGTGCTCAATAACAACGTCCTGTTGACTAAAAACGACAAAGGCAAAGAGGTCATCGTGATGGGAAGAGGCATTTCCTTCAAAAAGGTGGCTGGGGACCAAGTCGATGATGATAAAATAGATAAGATTTTCATGTTAAATGAAAACGAGTTCACGGCCAAGCTTACCGAGCTGCTAAACGATATTCCCGTATCTCATCTGGAGGTCGTGAATGAAATCGTAACCCATGCAACGGAAGTGCTGGATACGGAATTAAGCGATAATATTTATTTAACGCTGACCGATCATATTCATTTTGCGATACAGCGGCAAGAGAAGGGGCTCGCGCTCCAAAACGCGATGCTGTATGAGATTAAGCGCTTTTACAAGAAAGAATTTGAGGTTGGGCTGGATGCTCTGCAAAAAATTGAAAATACGCTTGGTGTGAAGCTGGGCGAAGACGAAGCGGGCTTTATCGCATTGCATATGGTGAATGCTCGGATCGACGGTAACGAAATGAAGTCTACGCTGAAAATGACCGAGATTGTTCAACATATATTGAATATTATTACGTATCATTACGGTATTGTGCTGGACGAGTCCTCTTTTAGCTATTCGAGATTTTTGACGCATTTGCAATATTTTGCGATGCGGGTGATTCGTAAAGAGGTCATTCACAGCGGCGAAGAATTTTTGTACAACCAGGTAAAGCAGACATATACCGAAGCTTTCGCTTGTGCGCAAAAGATCAATGAATATCTGGAAAAAACATACGATCAATATTTAAGCAAGGACGAATATGTATATCTGACCATTCATATTCATCGAGTGACCGAGCGAAATAATATTGCGGAATAACATTGCCAAGTAACAAGTCGAATCATAAATCTGTCTAAAAACTTCATACCTTCATCGTTCATGGATTGTGACTGGTAAGGCAGGCAAAACCTAAACTGATGGTGAAATCGGCGTTTCCTCTATGGAGAGGGTGCGTTGTTTTTACCACGAGTTTAGGTTTTTCTTGTTTACAAGGTTAAAAAGATGCACGCCGGCGCATCTTAGCAACATGAAGTAAACAGAAAGTCCTATCCATAACAAGAATAACTCATAAGGAGTTCTGAACATGAGCGATAAAGAGCTATCCAGAAAAATAGTGACCCTCGTTGGCGGCGAAGAGAATGTCAATTCGGTATTCCATTGCGCTACACGCTTGAGATTTAAATTAAATGATCGTACAAAAGCAGACAAAGCTGCATTGGAAGCAACGCCCGGTGTCATTACGGTGGTTGAAAGCAGCGGCCAGTTTCAAGTTGTCGTCGGCAACAATGTAGGTCAAGTATTTGAGCATATGATGGCAGAAACGAATTTGCAGGATGCCGAAAATGCAGGTGAGAAAAAGGAAGAGTCTTCCGAAAAAACTAACTTTCTTGGTAAAGCCGTCGATGTCATTTCCAGCATTTTTTCGCCTCTCTTGGGCGCTCTTGCCGGAGCCGGTTTGCTCAAAGGGATTCTGGCATTAATTTTGTCACTCCATTGGATTAATGATAAAAGCGGTACGTATCTGATCCTAAGCGCTGCTTCGGACAGCGTATTTTATTTCCTGCCAGTATTTCTGGCTGTTACATCATCCCGTAAATTTAAGACAAACACCTTTGTATCGGTGGCAATCGCCGGAGCTCTGGTCTATCCGGCGGTTATAGCAGCGGTAAGCAACCCGGAAAGATTGGCGTTTCTGGGTATTCCGATCATTCTGATTAATTACAGTTCCAGTGTTATTCCAATTATTCTCGCAGTCTGGGTTCAGTCCTATGTGGAACGCTGGTTCAATTCCTTTATCCATCAATCTGTGAAAAATATTATCGTTCCGATGCTGGTTTTGCTGGTCGTTATTCCGTTGACATTCCTGGCCTTTGGTCCAATAGGTAACATGATCAGTCAAGGCTTGGCTAACGGCTTTACCTGGGTATACAATTTAAGCCCACTGGTCGCTGGTGCTGTTGCCGGGGCATTCTGGCAAGTGTTTGTTATTTTCGGCGTGCATTGGGGCTTCGTTCCGGTCATGCTGTCGAATATTGCAACATTGGGTTATGACACGATGCTTCCGATGCTTACAGCAGCCGTACTTTCTCAGGCTGGTGCAACATTGGGCGTATTCCTGAAATCCCGAAATACTCAAATGAAGGCTTTGGCAGGTTCCTCTACGCTGGCGGCTGTTTTTGGGATTACAGAACCAACGATTTATGGCGTAACTTTGAAATTGAAAAAGCCATTTATTTATGCTTGTATTTCCGGTGGTATTGGCGGGGCTATTATCGCTTCCGGCGGAGCGACTGCAAAATCCTTCTCCCTGCCTAGTTTGTTGGCATTGCCTACTTATTTTGGTGCTGGATTCTTGTGGCTTGTCATCGGCTTGCTCGTTGCCTTTGTACTTGCAATGGTGCTAGTTATGGTATTGGGCTTTGATGATCCAAAAGAAGAAACTGTCAAAGCAGCACCAACACCTGAGAAGAAAGAAACTGTGATTGAGAAGGAAATTCTCGTAAGTCCGCTGCAAGGTAAAGTGTTGCCACTCGAAGAATCTTCTGATGTCGCTTTTGCCTCAGGGGCTATGGGTAAAGGAATTCTGATTGAACCTACAGAGGGCGTACTGACTTCTCCTGTAAACGGAACAATTACGACGGTATTTCCGACCGGACATGCTATCGGTATTACTTCCAATGACGGAGCAGAAATTTTGATCCACGTTGGCGTGAATACAGTGAAGCTGAAAGGACAATTTTTTGACAAGCGCGTAAAAGAAGGCGACATCGTTACTCAAGGACAACTGCTGCTCGAATTTGACATTGAGCAAATTAAAGCCGCAGGTTACCCGACGGCTACGCCGATCATTGTGACGAATTCTGCTAAGTACCTGGATGTTCTGAAAACAGCAGAATCTGAAGTGAAACGTGAAGACTACTTGATGACAGTAGTTATCTAATCATGAATTAACACAGTAACATTACCTCACGTATAAAAGAAGCTTCCCTTGCGGGGAGCTTCTTTTGCGTTCCTTCCACAGCAGCTTATATTCGCCCTCAGCCAAGCACTTTACAAATATATCCTTTTTTATGTTTATGTCATGATTCGTAGAAAAAAAGTAAAAATGAGACAAGTATTACAGCTAAAAATGGAAATATCGTTTATGGTGTGTATAAGACTGTTAAATAAAGGAGGATTTCTGTGAAAAAAGGATATATTATCGGTTTAAGCGTGATTGTGCTGCTCGTCATTGCTATCGCTATTTCGGCTGTGTTCAAGTTTCAGGATCTCGAGCAGGTTGTTCAGCAGAAAGACAAAGAGATTCAAGCGAGTAAAAGCAATTATCCCGAAATATACGATCACTTGAATGCGGTTACAATTGAGGGTTTTAAGAAGATGATCCAGCAGGACCAAAGTGTGTTTGTTTATGTCGGCAGACCCAGCTGTGGTGACTGCAACCGCTTTGAGCCTAACTTTAACAAGATGATCGAGCAATACAATTTGGGCTCCAAAATCACTTTTTTGAATGTTCACAAAATTCATAAGAACAAGCCAGAATGGAATAAATTCAAAGAGGAATACAATGTAAAGTACACCCCCACCATTGCGGAATTCAGACATGGCAAGCTGGTAGATAAAGTGGAATGGACACCTGAAAGAGATCTCAGTACGGATGTGGTAAAAGAGTGGCTGATTTCCAAGAAACTGATTTTATAAGCATCGTCCTATACCGTGTCTTACGGACAAGCTTACATGCAGAAAAAGGTATTCACGCGTTCACCGCATGGATACCTTTTTGGGGAATTTTCAGATGATTTAAGGTTTTGAAGAAAAACAGTTCCTAACTCGCCTTCACTACCTTATGATAGCATCGTCTGTACCGGCTGGGTCCTATTATTATAGATTTACTTCATACGATATCTAGTGTTAAATGGAGTCGGGAAATTCGTATCTAATAATATCGGTTTCTGACACAATATGCCCAATTTGAGATTCGATGAACTCCAAATCCCCCTCGACAGCACCTATATAATGCTTCGTACCCGACTCTACGACGATAACCTCACCGGGGTTGACCGTTTGCATTATTCCATCGATACAGACGCTTCCCACCCCGGACACAATAGTCCAAACCTCTTTACGGAACTGATGCTCATGATAACTGATAAATCTTCCAGCAGAGATGACTACCCGTTTGGTGACTGTCTGTAAGCCGCTGGTCGCTTGTTGGTGGGACAACACCGTTTGTTTCCCCCAAAAACGCTCCTCAAAGCGAGGGCCAATCTCAATTTCCGTCACCATATCCTTAATCCCTGTGGACGACTGTCGATCGGTCACCAGCACACCATCCGGTCCGGCAACGACGATGATGTCCGGGACATTCCATATGCTAACTGGAATCTCCAGTTCATTGATAATATGCGAATCATGAGAAGCTTCCGAAATATAGCCCGGGCCGCTCAGCTCCGAGCTCCTTTCCCGCACCAGCGAATCCCACGTTCCTAAATCCCTCCACTCCCCATGATACGGAAGCACCGAAAGCTGACGGGTCTGTTCCACCACCGCAATATCGAAGCTTGTTTTGGGTAATTCCGCATAATTTGTCGAAAGAGATTCATAGTTCGATGATAGACCCTTTTGCTCCAGCATGTCCAATAAAAAACCAAGCCTGAAAGCGAACACACCGCAATTCCATAGTGCTCCTTCCCGGATCAGCGCCTCCGAACGAATCAGATCCGGCTTTTCCACAAATGAGCTAACCCTGAGATACGGCTGATTGGGGGAGGGAGATGACGAAGGAACAATATAGCCATATTTGTCAGAAGGCTCCGTTGGAACAGCTCCCATGAGTGCGATGTCACTCCCGGATTGCTCCAATATAGATGGAAGCCTGCGTAAATGCTCGAAAAACTCATCCCCCGCATATCCGTCCACCGGCATGACCCCTACAATCTCGTCGCGCGACGCACCTGCCTGGTCATGTAAGTAGGCCGCAGCCAAGGAAATGGCCGGAAATGTATCCCGCCGGGTTGGCTCCTCAATTACCACAGCGTCCGCCCCAATTTGCCCACGGATCAGCTCAGCTTGAGTTCCACTCGTTGAAAAATAGGCCTCCCCTGCCAAATTTGCTTCAGATAACTGCCGCCAAATCCGTTGCAGCATACTTTCAGGTCGTTCGTCATGACGCAGAATCGTAAGAAACTGCTTGGGGCGACTCTCATTGGACAAAGGCCAGAGACGTTTACCAGAACCTCCAGATAATAAAATCATACGCATTTATGCAACCTTCTTCCTCTAAATTAATAAATACATGCCACCTGGCACTGTTCGTTTTTCATAAATCTGCCGATTACATAAGTATGCATAAATCGCAATTTATGCATGATTACATCATGTATTTGTATACTTGTTTGTACAGGAGCTGTCAGTCATGTCCATTAAAATACTTATCATTGAAGATGAAAAAAGTTTGGCAGATATGATCGCCCTTCATCTTCAGGAAGAAGGTTATCATACCGAACTTATTTACGATTCCAAACAAGCACTTCCGACACTTATGCGTTTTAAGCCTGATATTATTGTGACCGATCTTATGTTTTCCGGTATGGTCGAATGCGCGCTAATCGGCCAACTCCGTCAATATACGACGGTTCCTGTGCTGGTGATCTCCAACAATACCCTTTTGAATATAAGAATTAAAGCATTGGATGACGGAGCGGACGATTTTTTATGCAAGCCATTCAACCTGAGAGAGCTAAATGCTCGTATCAAAGCCTTACTGCGCCGCTCTGGCCGCAACATACCTGCCGAGTCCCAAGCCATAACCAAAAAACTCAAAAAAGTGCGGGTCTGGGTGAATGATTACCGTCGCAGCCTGTTGGTCGATGACCGGGAGGTTGAAGTGACTCAAATTGAATTTTCCATTATAAAAGAGCTATCCTGCTATCCGGGGAAAGTCTTTACCCGCAGCGAGCTGATGGATCGGATTAAAGGCGGAGACGGTGCCTATCTAGATCGCACGATTGACGTACATATCTCCAGTCTCCGCAAAAAAATCGAACGTGACCCCAAAAATCCTCAGCACATCCGTACCGTCTGGGGCCGGGGGTACAAATACGAGATGTAGCCGTGCCTTCTAATGGCTACTGAATTGCATCATGGTAACTTCCTTCTATGGAATCTTTCGTTTTTTCCATCGCCGATAAGGAAGAAAACAAGCCGCTCCACCAAGTATCCCAAGTATGAACAGGATCCAGCCAAAACGGTAGGCGGAAGCCAGAATAATGACGACCTTGCCGCTTCCGCTGCCACTGGTTATAAATCCGGTAGTCACTCCGTTCACCGACAGACGGGCACGCTGGGTTTCACTTCCCAGTCTGAATTCCCACAGTGGATTGGGCGACTCGGTTTCCCGAATCAACACCTGCTGATGCGTCGGATTATACAGCGTAAAGCTGCGTTCCATGGAATTTTCACGAGAAGCCCGAATACTTTCTGAAGCATGGGGAGCCGTAAAAAAGGTTTCCATATCCGTCCCCTCAAACAGCGTAAGCTGATCCACTGTAATCATCGCCTGATAAGGGATGATGGAATAATTCTTCATTTGAAATAAGCCTGACTGCTTCTTATGCGCATGTGCCAAAATCTGAAACTGCATAAAGACGCTACCTGCCGGAGCCTTCACAATCTGATCATAATGATTCCATTGCTCCTTATCTCGCTCCTCCACCTCGTTAATATAAGAGGTCTGGAGGATTTGGGAGGCTTTATTCAAAAAAATAACCTTCATATGCCGACTTCCAATTTGTTCTGACCGCGCATCCAGTTGTACGGCATACTCTTGTAGCGGCTCAGCCTTCATCTTCTTCGACGCATATATATTCCAATCACATGAATAGCTCGGTGCGTAACGAATGGACAACCCCTCGCCGCCTGATGACAGACTCGTCTTGCCAGGCTGAATATCCGCCACGCAGCCTACATCATTGGTTAAAGATTCCTTCGTGTTATCCTCTGGCATAACCGCCACTTCCTGCGCAGCCATCCGATGAATATCTCCATACCCGCTCATGGACGGCACCTGACTGTCCAGCACCAGCGTTAAGCGATACTTCCCTTTGGTTAAAAACAGATTCTTGAACTCTATACGTCCATAATCGTTCAGCAGACCAGGAATTTGAATGATTTGTTTGGCAAAGCCATCCTGATTCGGCACCGTTTCAATGATCTGTTTTTCGGATGAAGAGGTAACGGGCAACCGCGTATACGATTCACCTGTATGGATCGTTCTTGTCAGTACCTTGCCTGTCTCTTCATTCGTCCACTTCATTGTCAATGCCCCATGATACCCGGCAGGTAGATCAGCTAAAATAGCTGTGGAATAGGTTCCGGTTTTGGCGATCTCCACATCCCTGCTTAATGTACCTTGCTGATAGCTGATTCCCCGTCCCATGCTGAGCCTCGGCAGAGCACGCTCTGACTGTACATTTCCTTGGGCGTTAAAATCGCTCTCAGCCTCCAGAGTGAAAAAGAGCTTGCCTCGCTTCAATGCCTGCTCCACCGGAAAAGATAGCTCATCCAGTTGGTCTACAGGTACAATCGCAAATTGATTGACCGCATTAAAGCCTTGCAGGTTATTCACCGTAATCGGGGTATCCCCTTTGGGAAAAGCATGCTCCCCCAGGTCGACCCATTGGAACTGATTCAAGCCTTCATCATGGGTCTTGATGTCGACCACTCCACCCGGCAGCGTAACTTGCAGCTTCCCGCCTGCCTTATTCATAAACACTCTCGCATATACATGCGAGGTTTGCGGCTGTTCCAGCTTTTTGTGCATCGTAAATGCGTTAGGCTTACTATATTGTCCCAAATCACGCAATTGGATATCATGAATCCACCAGTAGTTCTTTTGCTGCGGGCGTTGCAGGGTTAGCAAATCCATTCGCATCCAGTAGCTGCCCGGCGGGGACACATATTCCCCGTAAAATTTTACACCGTCAAAATCATATCCCTCCGAAGGCGCCACGACATAGCTAACCCCCAGCTCACGCATCTGCTTATCATAAAATCTCATTTTAACATGCATCTTGTTCGTGCCGCGTCCAGAGACGGTGATCTGAAACTGATACGGGTTATTTTCCTTGGCTTCCAGCAAACCGGATCTGGCGACCTGCCATATATTACTCGGGTCTCCCTTCATAATCTCGCCGTGCAGGGTTGGCACATCATTCAATTCCTCACGCGGGTTAGCCTCCACGCTGAACAACTGCGGATTATCCGGCTTGAAAAAGGTTTCGGTCCGCAGCATGGAATCAAAATCCACGACTGTTTTCCCCTCAATGCTGCTCATCTGATAAGGGGCCACATCCAGCTTCTTACTGGCAAAGGTGACAGCAATTCCAGCGTCCATTTCCATATCAAACGGGAAATTCCGTATATTTTGGGACGATAAATACCATAACCAATCGTTGGTCGAGGCAAAGGTTTTGGACCATTTTAAAAAGGCGTTGCCATCTTCAATGACATCAAACGGACGCAAATAATCCTCTGCCGGAAGCTGTGACAACAGCAAATCGTTAAAGGAGGCCGCTTCCACATAATCCCCCTTGTTGACCGTCTGAATGGTTTTTAGCTCAGGCTTTAACGCACTGAATAATACGCCGAAGCGACTAAAATCGAATCCAGGCAGATGGCTGTAGCTCTCCAGTCGGCTAAACCCGTAAGGTGTTACAATTTTGCTCGTTAATATGTTCATATAAGGGGGCGGCTGATCCAGATTAAATATGGAAAAAAGCCCGTTCTTGTACGTGCGTTTCAGCCTAGTCTGACCCTCCAGCTGAGACAGGTGGAAATCCTGCCGCTTCTCCTGTCCCTCATATTCGTCATGGTAGACCAGCTGATTGACCCCAAAAGTGGAGAATAGCCAGCCTAACCGGGAGCTTAGTCCGTTGTCCAGCAAATACTCCAGAAAGTTCATATAGTATGTAATCCCGGGGTCGTTGCCTTCATGATGGAAAATCGTATTTTTAGGAGATGAGTACACCTGAAAATCCCCGGTTGCCTTCTCGGTTGCTGTCTTACCCTTATTCCATTTAGGCGTGGCTACGCCGTTAAAGCTCTGAATCATATTGTCGGCAATCGGGAAATACAAGGCTTTGCTGTCGAAGCGGTCCGGGTCTGTCAGCTTTTCAGCCATTTCGCTGTAAGCCTCCGGCACTTGAACCGGCTTGTAATACCCCTCAATGAATTGGGTACGCAAGGGAGCAAAATACACGCCAAGGCACAGGACGACAATGACCAGCACCAGCCTTTTATACACTCGTTGCAGCGGCGATGAGCCGAACCATTCCATAATCTGAACCACGCCGAAGGTCAGCAATACCCCGAAATTAAGGGCAATCAGCCCGATAAACTTGTTGGGATCACGGAAAACCGAGCCAATCACAGGGGTCTTCGTCACCAAAATGACAAACCACTTGGCAATGGACGGAAAGGTTGTCCCGGTGGCTAAGACGAGAAATAATAACGTAAGCAGCGAAAAGATGAGAATGATCGGATTTTTGTGTGAGCGCGTCACCATCGCATAGCCAATCAAGAGCAGTAAAAACCCTCCGCCCACATAAAACATCGCAGGCAGTGAGGAAAAGGAAAACATAGGCCACCAATAGCTCAGCAAATAGCCCACATTGTATAAGCTGCTGTTACGACTGAACAGGGACAAGGTATCGACGACGTTGATATTATGCTGCGACGCCTGAGCGTCCATCACCATACTGCCGAGATACAGGGACAACCAATAAAAACTGAGCAGACCGAAGAACACGCCAAAAATGATCCCTTTACGCAAAAAATTGCCGTATAACGGCTGTAAATAGGTGCGACCGGCCTTGCGGTGCGTCCAGGTCAGTTTGATCAGTAAGAGCACGGTGAACAAGCCCAAATAAATCATGCCGAAGAAAAAATAATGAATCGCAGCGGCGCTGACGGTAAATACCGCCGCCAACAGGAACAAGTCTATCCAGTTCCGCTGGTACAGCTTGTGGGGATTATAGTTTTTAATTTGCTGAATTTGAAATTTGGGATCAACCGCACTGAAAAAGAAGCGCAGCATCAACGGAAACAAGCTATATCCACAGAGCAAATAAATATGCTGAATGCGGAAAATAACCCACGGATTCAGTGCATAAAACAGTGCGCCGATCATGATGGCAAAAATGCGGGTTTTCGTAAAGCTCGGCGAATAATACACACTGACCAGCCGCTTGGCAAAGGCATACATCGAAAATGCCGAAACAAACAACAGACCCGTGATAAACGACTTCAGCAATACCGGGCCGCTTTCTCCGAATAGCAACGAAAGTCCATAGAAGGGCAAGATATAAAGGATACGGGGAGCATTGAACATGGTAGAGGTAGACCACCGTTCGTTCCATACCCCCATAATTTCCTCCAGATACCGATGAGAGGTGGCTCCAAAGGCAATATCACTAAATACGATTTGCCCCGGTCCATAGATAGGCGCAAGATATACGCCAATCGCAGCCAGCATCAGCAAGATTGCTGCCATATCATAGCGATATCGAAATATCCATTTTCTCACCATGCCTGGCCCCCCTCCTCTCTTGAAATTTCCGATTATCTTCTCAAACGAACGATTGCCTGCAAGCCTTGATCCGTATTACGCAGCTTTAAGCGGCCACTGATCGTCTTTAGATAGGCATCCATATGATACAGGCTGAACGTATGCTCTTGCGAGTTTTGGGAATAGTCCGGCTGGAAATAGCTCCAACGCATCTTGTCATCGATACCGCCGCCCGTATCCTCAATGGTAATAACGATTTCTCCTTCTTCCAGCCGCGAGCTGACCTTAAGCACTTGAGTCTGCCGCTTGGTGCGCAGACCCGTTCGGCTTCGATGCTGATCCTCTGGTAGCTCATCCGCTTGTCCCATCGCCTGTACCGCGTTTTCCAGCAGTCCCTGAATCGTCTTGTACAGCAACGGTGCTTGGGCTGCAATGGACGGAACAGGCTCTTGCCGCAAGATGACCTGAATATCCTTCATGTTCAACGAACGGTTCGCCCATTTCAGCGATTCTGACAACACTTCATTCATATCTGTGAAACTGATTCCGCTATTGTCGTGCATCTTCTCTTCCAGCTCGTCACGCAAGGTGCGGACTCCAGTCAGCAGACCTCCCAGCGAGGATTCCTGTTTGAGACGTCCCTGAATGAAATTTTCATTCAGCTCACGGAAATATTCCAATTCCTCATGAGTTGCTCCCTTTCCCTGACTGGAAGCTGCCTCAAAGCGGTTCGCCAGATCATGATAAAAGCCTAACAGCTTCAAATCGTCTCCGCCTGTCAGGCGGGTAGTCTGCTCTTGCAACTCTTGTAGCTGCTGCTCAATCGTCTGCATTAACGGCAAGTAATATGTATCCTGCTGCTGACGCATATCTTCATCCCGCCGTTGGTCCCACACCTGATTATTCACGAGCGCATCCTTCACGACCCGTTTGCGAAACTGTACGAGCATGGCCCACAGCATAAACAACAGCACAACCATGACCAGCGACACCTTTTTGCGAAAAGAGCTGATCCGCTGGGCAGTGTCCTGACCAACATCCTTAACGGAAATGTAAAGAGCCTCCTCCCCCATGCGGCTGAACCCTATTCCGTGCTTCACTCCCTGATCTTCAACAACGCCCGTATTGCCCTCCAGCAGCCTGCGGGTCACACCCGTAATGTCTGTCCGATTGATATCCGGTGTGTTGAGGGAAGCTACGACCTTGAATTGATTATTATAAAATAAAGTCTCATGCTGATTGACCGGTTTACTCTTGATAATACCGCTGAACATACCGGAGTCAATGGTACGCACCATAAATCCGCCCGTCTGCGCCCCCTGAATCCTGCATACGATATACTGCGCAGGCTGATGATCCTCTGTCACAAAGGGGCTTACAGCGCAGCCGTTTTGCAGCAATTTAATTTGCTGTATCGCGCTTTTCATCTCACGGTTGTCACGTCCGGCGATTACGCGATACTGTTCATCCAGCACATAAAATGCTCCGCTTTCACGCTTAAAGCCCTCGGTATACTGACGCGTCCCCTGATTCAGTATGTTTTTGCCAAGGCTGGAGGCCAGCTCATTCAGTTCAGCCTGCCATGCCGCGTAATGCTCGGATATGTGGCTGGACAATTCCTGCACTTCATACCGGAGCTGCTCGTCCTGAATGTCTGCCAATTGACCGTTGAATTCCCGAACAATAAACCACTGAAGCGCAATGGCCATAAGCACGGTTACGCCCAGAACAAGCAGGTACAGGATCAGCTTTTGCCAACCCGGTTTCAACAAAGCCCATCGCTTCATGCTTCCCTGTCTCCTCCATTCGGTTCAAGTTGGCCCAGAATAGCCTGCATCAGACACTCCAGTTCGTAGTTGACTAGCGGCAGCCGTGCGCACAGCAGCCGGGGAGTCCGGCGCTGGAGTGCAGCAAACCTCGCAGCGGTTTCCGTTGCCCCATCCGTCAGCAGCAGCAACTCGCAGGTTTTTGCAATATATAAACGATCCAGCTCTTCTTCGCTATACTCGCGCAGATCAACAATGTAAATATCATGACGATCATCCATATGCTGAAGTGAGCTGGAGACGGTCAGGGTTACTCCCGCATGCCGTGCAGCATGATACTGGTGAAGCAGACGCATTCCTTTTTCCCAGAGCTCATGCTCAGCCGAGTCGAATCGTTCACAAAAAAGACGCAGCGCTCGTTCTGTATTGACATCTTTCAAAAATGCCAAAACGCTGATATTATACATGTAGTTCCTCATTTCTTACTTCCTGATTGGAGTTGCGCAGTTCTTATGACACCCCAAAACATTCTATTTGTTGACGACAGCCCTATGGTTTTGTCCCTGCTTGAACGGACATTGTCGGAAGAAAGGTTCACCTTACATACCGCTCATACCACCAAAGAAGCCTTGCAGGTGCTGGAGCAGCACCCGATTGATGTCGTGGTTTCCGATCTGCTTATGCCTGGTCTGGACGGGATTACCTTCCTTCGCATGATCAAGAAGGATTATCCCCATATCGTGCGGATCATTTTGTCAGGTCACCTGCATACGCAGACCATTTTATCCGCGATTAATCAAGTGGGCGTATTCCGCTTTTTGACAAAACCACTGGAGCTGGATGATGACACACTGAAAAAAATCCTATACGAGGCGCTTGATGAAGCCAAGCTCAACCGAAACCGCCTGTATACAGACCAGAACGCGGCTTCCAACTTATCGGTATTTTTAGACAGTATTCTGAATGCTCCATACCGACCTTATGTGCTGCTTAATGAGCAAGATTTCGTAACCGCTGTACATGTTGCACTCGCTGAGCTGTATCCTGTCGGCTGCTCGCTTCGTCATCCTGAACAGGAAGGCATTCAGTTAACTGCACACTCACTGTATATACCGTATGATGAGTCGGAATCTTCCGATCCCGACCTGTATACGCTGGATACGCTGACCCTGGGACGTTCATCCTTACGCCTTATCCGCCTTAGCGAGATCGCCTGAGTGACGGGCGCCGCCCTTCAACACGGCGGCTGCCCCAATCACGGTCAGGCATGCATACATCCACAGCATCCCCGCCGTTAGCAGCGGGTGACGAATATAGCTTTTCAGATTGCTCCATGTATATAGCACCGGACGGAAAAAGTACCACCGTTCCAGCGCCTTCCGCAATCCCCCCTCCTCAGACGACATCGTACGATCCATCACCGAGAAGTAATAGGCTTTTTTACGTAATACATCACGCAGATAGACCTGTTTTTCATCATGATATACACGTGTAAATACCGCCCGCCGGATGACTCCGCCAGACTCTATATAACGCAGGGTCGGCTGTATTTCTTCAAAAGCAATCTGCTCTGCGTTAAATCCGCCTGTCGATTCATAAGCGCTCATTCGCCAGAAGCGTGCTGCTTCAATCGAACGTTTTCCCAAGGTGTCACCCGCGTTGTTAATCACATTCCGCTCAAAGACTTTGACTTTGGAAAAAAAGTTGGTCGCTTCCGAATAGGCCTCCTCGGGAACGACCAATGCGCCGATGTCCTGATGATGGTCAAAAAAGTCGATGCTCTGCTGAATCAAATGCTCGGCTAAAATCATATCGGAATCCAATACAAGTATGTATTCGGCACCCAAACGTCCGGCTTCCTCAACCGCCTTGACTCTCGCGACTCCCCGCTCTCCATGAGGAAGCTCCAATATCGTTACGGGTACTGGACTCCCTGCAGCTAGCGTACGAATCGTCTCCACCGTCTGATCCTCCGAGCCGTCATCGGCAATCACGATATGCAGATCCTTGTAATTTTGCCACATACAGCTCCGCAAACAAGGCTCTATCGTCCGTTCATTGTTGTACGTGGAGAAGAGAATGACCACTTTGTCCACTCTGTTCCGCCTCCTTTACCCAATCTCCCATCAACTGCTCAAATGCAGCCGCCGTATGATCAAAATGAAATCCCAGCGCATACTGATACGCCCGCTCACGCATGGCCATATAGTCTTCGCCGCCGTTGGCTGCTCTTTCCATTTGTTCAGATAATCCCCGGACGTCGCCGTGGAAGCACAGATATCCGCTTTTCCCAAAATCCGTCGCGTCCACCAGTCCGGGTGAATTACTGACGATGCTGGGAGTCCCCACAGCCGCTGCTTCGGTAATCGTCAAGCCCCAGCCTTCACGCAGGGAAGGGAAAACGAGCGCGTGGGCGCGGCTCATCAGTTCCAGCTTATGCTCTTCTGAGACGAATCCGTAAAAGGTAATATCCGCTTGTGATTGTCCCTGTTCATCCGGTTCTCCGTAGGTCAATCCATACCGTTTCATAATCGGCAATAATTGTTCTGCCACATAGGTTTTATCGGTTTTTCCAGCGATCCATAACATAGCCTGAGGAAATTTTTTCTTAAGCTCTCCAAAAGCTTCAACCACCAGATCAATGCCTTTATATTTCACAAAGCGCCCGGCGTACATAAAGGTCGGATTGGACTCCTTGGTTAAGAATTGTTCCCGAGGCCAGTGTTCAAACTCAATGCCTTCAGGCAACAGATGAACACGATCCGGGTGAAAGCCCAGCTTGAGCAGATCATAACGGGTAGACGGGGATACGGTAATTGTCCGATCCTTACGAGCAAGCTTGAGCATCAAGGGCTCCAGGCGATATCCGATATGGTTCAGCGGAAAACCAGCATTTTCAAACCATATTTCCCTTGTTAGCTGATGTATAAAGAAAATTCGCTTGGGCGCCTCCACCCAGAAACGGGTGAAAAACTGATGCGTGTTCGCCTGATTAATCACATAATCAATATGCTTACGATGATGGCGATAATAGCGCATGGCATAATAAATGACGCTATAAATGTTTCCTTTTCGGATATACGTAATTCCGTCTATGATTTCTTCCTCGGGCATCCCCTCAAGCCTGGGCGAAAAATGAATAAACTGAAAACGGTCTTGCTGTGAGCGTTTGAGCATTTCGTGGGTGAAAATTTCGGCTCCCCCGCTTTTAGGCGAACGAATGTCACGCCAGGAGAGCAACAGAACTACGGTTTTACCATCCTGTTCAGGTATTGTATTCACGGGTTGAATCCCCCCTTATCTTTATTTTGAACAAATATACATAGGCATCTACCACAAAATAGAGAGACATGGCGCCGTAAACAATCAATTCAGATAGCAGAAAGTCATACGGGTTTTGATGTGCAATATGAAAGGCTGCCAATAAAGTCGCAGCTCCAGCCAGCAGCCCGAACATAAATTTGCGTCTGCCCACCAGCACATGCACATGAACAAAGAACAGCACGATAGAAAACAGCCAATACACCCATCCTCCCAGCGGAATATAGGCTTCTGCCGACTGGTATGAAGACCCGAATAGTACGGGAATAGAGGGCGGGAATACAAAGGTGGTGCCCACATATACACAGATAGCTGCAACAGCCATTAATCCGGCATAGACGGCAACCAGCTTGCCCAGGGCTTGGCGATCATGACCCTGCGCACCGAGCTTTGGAATAAAGGCGGCAATCAGGCTGTACGACACGTAATAGACCAACTGGCTGTATTTCAGCGCAATCGCATAGCCACTGGCCTGTTCGGGAAAGTAATGCTGCACATACAGCATGTCAATGGAGATGCAGAACAAAATAAATAAATTCGTAATAAGACTATCCGTAAAATCCTGGCCTAGTGATTTCCATAGCCCGGAAGGTATACGTTCCTTAGTGTGACCGAGTAAGGATAAGCCCCGAACCGAAACAGCCCAGCCGTGAAGCAGCGACAGCAGCATCCCCCCACAGCTTGCCAGCAGCAAAGCCTCCAGCTTCAGCCCTGACGCAGCCAGTATAAAAAACAGGCTCAGCTTTCCTAAAACCTCCAAGTAATAGTTCACATTCAGCGCCAGCATGCGTTCCCTGCCCTGTAGATCTCCACGGCACGAGCTGACGAGAATATGCAGCCCTACCAAGCCATACAGCATGAACAGCGGGCCAGACTCCACGCCTAATAGCGAGCGCAGCAGCGGATGAAACGCCAGCAAAATGACTATGGCAAGCACGGTTAGCAACAGTGGTGCTTTTAGCAATAGGGAACCGAGTGGCAGGCTACGCAATGGAAGCTTCCTGTCTCCTTTGGAGACCAGCTTGGCTGTTAATAGCTGAATAGACAGGCCCAAAACAGACAAAAGTGCAAAGAGGGCCAGCAGCGCATTCGCCTGACCATAAGCTTGTCCGGTAAGATACCAGCTCGCTGCAATATGGAAGAAAAAATTAAAGCCGTTCAGCAGCACATTAAATACAGGAAACATCAATGTTCGCAAGCGATTTGTCACGTGCTTATCTCACCCGCCGATCCAGTCGCCAAATATCAATGATGGAGCGCAAGAAACGAATGGAATCCTTCCAGACATGGATGTGCGATCCGTCCCGGTCAATACATTTGACTGGTAATTGCAGCACCCGAAGCTGGAGCCGCTTGGCGATAAACATCATTTCCAGATCCAGCGCCAGCCCGAGCTGTTCCTTCAAATGCGGGAACATACGCTTCACAGCGACCGAGCTCATCACTTTAAGCCCTGTCTGGGAATCCACCACGCCTGTCGGTAAAAAGGGCCGGGAAATGACACGTTTGCCGAAACTGACTACAGATCGTAATAAGGAACGGTTTTCAGCTGTCATGTCCTTGGTTCCAATCACCACATCATAGTAGCCCTGCTGAACGACATTAATCATTCTGGCAATATCCTCAATAAAAAAGGAATCGTCCGCATCCACAAATACGTAGTAATCCGCGCCGATGGTGCGCATCCCTTCCAGATACGTTCCTGCCTTGCGGGTATTGCGTCCCAGTTCCCTGGTTTGAAGCAGCGGACTCAGATTCTGATTAATCCGGTTCACGGACAGGTCTGTCGCCGCCTCCAGCGCTTTGATCAAGGCATTCGTCCCATCATGACTGCCATCATCAATGAGATAAATAGAGCCCTCCACAATATGACTGCGGATAAAGGCTTGCAGCCGTTCAGCAAACTTCTTGACATGAACAAAACGCTGCTCCTCGTTATATACAGACAAGATGAAGGCAATATGCCGGCTTTTGGCCGAATACTCGGGATAGAGCAAGCTTTGAATTTCGGAAAGCATCTCTTCGTTGTCATTGGCTTGCCAAAAAAGCAGGCGCAAACGGCCTATTCCGGTAATCTGCACCATATGCTGATCACTGAACGGATGCGATACATCCGTCACCAGTAACAGCGGCATCTGCGGAAAGCGACTACGAATCTGATTCGCTACCCGTACAGCCTGTCCAGGCTCCCTGTAATCAATCAGGCAGCAGCATGCGTCTTCATAGACTGAAGTGGCCTCCTGATCCTCGCACTGTATATATTCGTAAAAATAAATCACATTGGGATAATCAATAGCCCTGTGGTTATCGCTAAAAATGGCTATAGGTCCCTGCACACAAACATCTCCTTTTTCTCCGGGTAGTTCTATTTTCTTAAAAAGGAATTAAAAATGTTTGCTTATAGGGATTAAACATGGTTGCAAATTCTTCATAATTTTTTAATAAAATAGCTCACACATCTTGATATATATGGATAATGTCGAAATGAGACTGATATTTCACATTTAGCAGAAAACAAGCATTTAGACCTACTTTTCCCTGTAAAAATAAGTGTAAAAAGACCTTACACCCCATTCTTCATATATAGTTCTTTTTAATCAAAAACAGAATTCATTATGGTTATTTTGTCATAGAAAACTAGGCGAATAAATCAGATTCACACGCCCATACTATGGAGAACGTGTCATCTTTCGTTACGAATGGTTATCAATATGAAGTGAAAGAAGGTTATTTCTATGGAAGCATTTTATGTAAATAAGGACGGGTCATTATCCACCCCGCTGCGGGGAAAGGATATATTAGCCAATCCTCTTTTGAACAAGGGGGTCGCTTTTACCGAAGAGGAACGCAAAGAACTGGGTCTTGAAGGAATTCTTCCGCCGACCATCCTTTCTCTGGAGAAACAGAGCGTCCGGGCGTACCAGCAATTTTTGGCACAACCGACCATGCTGCGCAAAAACGCTTCCCTGAATGACCTTCACAATCGAAATGTCGTGCTGTACTATCGGCTGCTAACTGACCATTTGAGTGAGATGCTGCCCGTAGTCTACACACCTACGGTGGGGACCGCGATTCAGGAATATAGTCATGAGTACAACCGCCCTGGAGGCGTGTATTTGTCGATAGATGACCCGAACGGCATCGGACAAGCATTCTATAATTCTGGCTTGAGTGGTGAGAATGTGGATCTGATTGTAGTGACGGATTCCGAAAGTATTTTGGGGATTGGTGACTGGGGCGTGGGAGGCATTAATATTGCGATTGGCAAGCTGGCTGTGTATACAGCTGCGGCTGGTATTCATCCCGGGCGGGTGCTGCCGATTGTGCTGGATGTGGGCACGAATAATGAAAAGCTGCTGAATGATCCGCTGTATATCGGCAATCGCCATAAACGGGTTCGCGGAGAGGCTTATAACCAGTTTATCGATACCTTTATCAGCAAAACGTTAGCTCAATTCCCGAAGGCGCTTTTGCATTGGGAAGATGTGGGCAGCGTGAACGCACGCCATATTATAGGAAAATACGGCCAAAGCATTCTCACCTTTAACGATGACATTCAAGGCACAGGAGCGGTAACCCTGGCTGCAATTCTTTCGGCAGTAGGCGTCACCAAGATTCCGCTGCGTGAGCAAAAAGTACTTGTGTTCGGCCCGGGGGCAGCGGGAGTCGGCAATGCTGACCAAATTCGCGGAGCTATGATCGTGGACGGCCTTGCAGAGAAGGATTCCTTCAAGCCGTTTTGGGCCTTTGATTATCGTGGATTGCTAACGGACGATATGGAAGATGTACTGGATTATCAGAAGCCGTATGTGCGCAACAAAGATGAAGTCAGCTCATGGACCCGGTCTGATGACGGAAAAATACCGCTGCTTGAGGTCATCCGTCAGGTGAAGCCTACCATATTGATCGGAACCTCCGGTGTAGCGGGTGCCTTTTCTGAGGAGATTATCAAGGAAATGGCGAAGCATGTAGAACGCCCGATTATCATGCCCATGTCCAATCCTACAAACCTTGCAGAAGCGGTACCTGAGGATTTGATTCAGTGGACAGATGGCAAAGCCTTAATCGCTACCGGAAGTCCCTTTGAGCCCGTCACCTATAACGGTACAGAATTTGAGATTGGACAGGCAAACAATGCCTTTGTTTTCCCGGGACTTGGTCTGGGCGCAATTGTAGTCAAAGCCAAAAGGATCACCCCTGCCATGTTTACAGCCGCAGCAGATGCCGTTGCCAAAGGCGTAGATTCGAATAAGCCTGGCGGTGCGCTGCTCCCTCATATCCGAAAATTACGGGATGTTTCATACGCTGTTGCGGTTGCGGTAGCGAAGGCCGCGATTCAGGATCAGGTGGCTCAGGCACGCATTGCAAATATCGAGCAAGCCGTTCGGGATGCGATGTGGAAGCCGGAATATGCGAAGGTAAAAGCAGTGGAAAACGTAATACACCACCCGCATTAAGAGGGCTTTCAGGAGGAACAATCCATGAGTGTCGGACATATCTTTTATATTTTGGTGCCTATTTTCTTCGTCATTATTTTAGGGTGGTTGGCAGGCCATTACAAAAGCTTCGATGCCTCTTCCTCGAAAGCCCTAAATTCACTGGTTACCAAATTTGCGCTACCCGCGCATTTATTTATCGGCATTACGACCACCAGCAGGAAATCTCTTATCGAGCAATGGCCTTTCTTGCTGGCTCTGTTCATTGGTATTGTCGGCTTTTATGCCGTCCTCCTGCTGGTGGGTCGGTTTGCGGTGAAGCAATCGGTAAAGGATGCATCCATGTTTGCTTTGAACTCGGCACAGCCGACATTTGCCTTTATGGGCATTCCAGTGCTGGGTGCCATCTACGGTTCCTCTGCTGTTGCCATTCCGATTGCGATTACCGGGATCGTAGTCAATGCCGTTCTTGATCCGGCGGCTACCATTATAGCTACCGTCGCCAGCCGGAACTCAGGGAAAGAGCGGAATGGTCACCTCGGAAAGCTTATTTGGGACTCCATCCTCCACGGTTTAAGAGAACCACTGGCGCTGGTGCCGCTTATTGGTGTTATTTTGACCTTGTTCGGCTTCCACTCACCGGATTTATTGAACAAATCATTCAATCAAATCGGTGATATTACGTCCGGGGCCGCTTTATTCGCGGTCGGTGTGACCATAGGCGTGCGCAATATCAGTTTCAGCATAACCGCCATTGCCATCGCGCTGTTAAAAACGATTGTACAACCTCTATTGATGCTACTGCTTGCCTACCTGTGCGGTCTTTCGTCTGCCGATACGGTAAAAGCCGTATTGCTCGTTTCCTTCCCTGGCTCAGCCGTCGCTGCCATGATTGCTACACGTTTTGAAAGTCTGGAATCGGAAACAGCCTCTGCTTTCGTCATCAGTGCGGTCATTTCTCTTGCTACACTGCCTGTACTCATTTCCCTGCTGATGTGAATTCATGCGTATAGATAGAGCTGACTTTCTCCATAAATAGAGAAAATTACATTTATTCTTCAATTCCAAGCAATTCGGATACTTGTTTTCTATATCTCGTAGCCCTACGTGTTCCGTGAATGAGATTGGACAATCTGGTGGTCGGAATATGGTATGTAGCACAAAACGTTTTCTGATCCATTCTTTTCTCAACCAGTTTTTGTTTGATCTCCCACCCAAAAGGGGTTACAGCATTTCGTCGATTCAATTTTATTACCTCCAAGCCTGGTTTTTGAAATCATAGTATGATGCAACACGTAATACACATTAGCTTAATGATCTGATCTGCCCGTTTGGTAATGATTCAACAGATCATCCAGTTTCTTAGATTGTTCAATTACTTTGGGATGTGTTAAAAATCCGTACTTTTTCTGGACTTGATACAGTTTCCTCCTAGCTCTTTCGACACGAAGTAAAGTCACACCTTGATTCATCAGCATGATCCCTCCTATATGTCATATTTTAGAATAAAAAGACGTTTTTTGGATTTGCGAATGATGCTCCTAGCAAAAAAGGAGCTGTTCCAAAAGTTCGCATAAGCTGGGAAGCCTCAAATTCTACGCAAAAGAACCTCCGTCTCCACTACTAAAGTGGGGACAGAGGTTCCTTTGGTATAGTTGCTGATCTGTTCATTTCTCTCGTTTCGACAATGCAAAATTGATTACCTCTCCAATTATAATCGAAGTCAAAATGATATAAAGCATCATAATATCAAACTTATATCCAAGGACGTAGAATATGCCTATACCTAAAGCATAACTTACTATAATCCCTACGTACCGCTTTAGTAATTTAGTCATGGTGTACAGCCTATAGGGGAGGGCTGTGAACTAAAGAATTTTCCGGTGTCAAACACGCCAGTTACTTTCGTCCGTGAAGCACTCTCATAAAATATCACATGATGTGCGTAAGGTATGACTCCACATGTTCGAGGATACGAATATTGATATACCGTAAAGTAAGCTACAGTATTCATCCCAGCCGAAATACTAATCACAGTAAGAATGGTTGAAACAGGTACTTTAGTAATCGTTGAGATTATCCCTGCACCTATAGAAATCCCTACATTTACCCAATTATAAGAATAATCAAACTTTCCAGCAAAAGTTCCACCAGAAGGAACATCGTTTAATGAAAAATCTGAATTAATTTCTTTAACCATTAATTCATCCTGCTTAACTCCATCAATCAGAAGTTTTTGATCTTGTGGGAAATATTCAATTTTAGTTGTTTTTCCATTTTCAACAACCGTAGTGATTCGGTGATCATCATTTTCAAAGTTTGTTGTGATAACAGCTTTACCTTTTTCAGTCTGTACAACTTCTGTTTGGACCAAATTTTCTTCTGACGTGGTAATTTGTTCAGCATTACTTACCGAAGGTAAAACAGTTGCGCAGAGCAATGCTGATGCCAATAAGGGGACGAACACTTTCTTAAAAATTTTCATAATAATTCTCCTCCTATACAAATATTTCAAACAGTTATAAATATTACACTTTGTATAATGAGAAGTAAGGGGGAATTTGTCGAACAATAAATCAATTAAAAAAACAACCTTCTTTTAATAAAAAGTATTTAATTAACAATAAATTTAATTTCCGCCCCGTCCGGATACTCTTCAAGCTTATGACCTACCCAACTACCAGCTCCTCAGTTATCACTAGGGGTTATGTATCGAATCTATTTACTTCCTAAAGATAAGATGGTTATGATTGATTTAGGCACAGATAGAACTATTGATTCATATAAGCTTAAAAGTGATTCAAAGAATATGAGAATAAGCTTTTATAATCGGGGTGTAGGTTATGAAGGTGCATTTGCAACGAATGTAGGGGATGGAGATCTCAAAACGCTTCCTGATGAAAAAAGTTTCTAATGTAATCGAACCAACATAACCAACTGGTGAACGCGCTATTCTGACTGTAACAATGGACAATGGATTTGATAATTCCTTTAATAACTGTGATTAACAACGACGAATAACAGAGGAAGAATGAAAAGAAAGTGGTATTTAAGACCAATGGTCATAATTTTAATGATCATTATAACCCCGCCGATAGGCTATTTGAATGTATTCTTCAATAGGAAGAAATTTGAACCCAATGAACGATTAGGCTATTTGGCAATAGCCACAGTATTTGCTGCCCTATGGTTAACTAAATTTCTACCGCATTCATGGCGAATTCCCGCTATAATAGTTGTTGCACTTATTGGGATATTCATATTCAGAAAAAAGTAAATAATAAAAACAATCCCCGTTACCTTAATTGGTTGGCGGGGATTGTTTTTATTTACGTTTAAGCTCCACCAATTTGATCACGAAGCTCAATGCTATGACCGTAAGTTTGAACAGGCATACTGAAGATAAACAGAAAGCTAGTTGCTATTACTAGAAGCACCATTTTTTTCAACATTGTTTACCCACACCTTTTCAATAAGATTGAAATACTCCGCTTTAGTTTCAGGAACCGCATGGGCTTGAAAACGAACGAACAATCCCATACAGTTTATAAAATATGTCTCATTATTTAGTATATTCGCTTTTATCGATGCATTCATCAAATGTTTAAAGCCAACAGCATAAATCCCTTTGTGTAAATAGTAATAAGCTAACTCATAATCAAAACGTGCATACTGGTCTGGCACAACTTGTTGGGTATACATGTCAGCAGATGGTCGCTGTTGAGCAAAAGAATCAATCTCCGTTTTAAACCGCTGGAGTATTTCATCCACATTTATCTGATATTGGTTAGTCGCCATTAAAACATTCAATAGCTTGGTAATCATCTCTTGATCCGTTCCATCTGTGGCTGCAATATACTCAACATAATCCAGAAGCACACTTGTATCTCCAGAAAGAAGTTTATTTACAAATACATTACCCTCTGCCCAGTGCCCAAACAAGCCGATCCAATGCAGGGTATCCTCGTCCGTCTCTTTGACCCAATCTAAATTAACGTAGGCGTATGTATAATCTAGAGCTTGTTGATAATCGCCTTGGGCTTCACAGACACTTGCACACAACAGGTCAGCATAAGTGATGTACACAAACATGGGACGACTCAGCCTTTTATCATGCTCCACGCACTTTTGCTTCTTCTGCTGATGTTTCAAAGTATATTGAATTTCCGCTTTCCCCTTCATTTTTCTCGCTGTTTCATCCAGCTTGTCCCATTCACGCAATGAACGATACACATTCGCCAAATCTTTCAACGCATCAAGTTGATCTATTTCATCCAGTCGTTCGACAAAGGGCTCAAATAGCGTAGCTGCCCTGAGATTTCGGGTCTGATCGTCTCCAACCTGAATTGTAAACATACGATACTGACAGATGGCCAGACGTTCAGAGTGCTGGTACTTCTCTCCTTCCGCAACCCCCTCATAGAGCAACAACGCAGCAGCGTGCCGACCTTGTGCGAATAAAATTTCCGCTGCATCAAATAGCTTCGGGGAATATAGCAGCTTGTCCATGATATGACCAACTACACGCTTAATCGCTTCCAGCTTATCCAGCTCAGCACAGCGATACAATACTGGCTCAATTCGCCGCCAATCCGGGGAACGTTCGATGATGTAATGATCTATGTATCGTTCGTAAAAAAAGCCTTCGGGTAATCCCATAGCCAGCGTGATTCGATCAAGCTGATGTATAGCCACAGGACGATGCTTAAGAATCCAATTATTAAGTGTTCTTTGATGAACACCTGAACACTCGGCAAATTGTGCCAATGTCAAGTCATTTTGCTTTAGATATTCTTCCAACTCCGCTAAAATCGTAGGTGTATGTTCCAAGTCACAACCACCTTTCATACAAAAAATCCAAATTTTATAATCTTATCTCAGATTATTGTCCAAATATTGGCATGTGTCAATATACTTTTTCTTGATATTGGCATATCAAACCAAAGCCCTTTCCCCAAATCAGGTAGTCGCTCTCTCCACTAATTTAAACTCCAAATGATGTAACGTTTCATCCAGCCCTTCAAGGGTGTTGCGAATCATGATGAATGCGTTCTCAGCTTGTTTATCAATCGGGTAATGAATCGTTGTTAAATCAAGCAAATGCGAAATTTCCGTGTTATCAAATCCGACCACCGCACATTGATCCGGCACAGAAACGTCGAGCCTGCGTGCTTCGGTCAGCAGTCCTGCTGCCAAATAATCTGTAGAACAAGCGAAGGCATCCGGTTTGTCCGTTTGTTCTATCCACCAATGGGCGATATTTTCACCCTCTGCTATTGAATTTAAACCATAAAAATGCGGGAAGGCCTCAGCGTCCAGATCATATTTTTCACAAAAATCATGATAGGCCCGGATGCGTTCCTTCGTATTAAGCCCCCGCATATTGCCATACACATTTACAATTTTCCGGTATCCTCGGGCATACAAATGCTCCAGCGCCAGCGTATAGCCCTGATACTGATCCATGAATACAGACGGGATTGCCTCTATGGTCACACGCTGCCATGTCACAATCGGACCATATTTGGTATAATGCTCGATCACACTCCACTCATTGACGCGAATCATACAAACCAAGGCATCCAACTGCTTTCTTCGCAACATTTCCAGTGCTTCAAGCTCCCTTTCCTTATCCCCATTCGTAATAAAAAGGGCTATATTAAAGCCATGCTCCTGAGCATACATCGTAAAACCACGCACAAATAAATTCAATGAATCATTAAAAGAAATTGAAATAATTCCTATGAGCTTTGTCATGCCCGTTTTTAAAGAAATCGCATTCAAATTAGGAACGTAATCCAGTCGGTCTATGACCTCCTGCACACGCTGTCTTGTCGGTTCACTCACATACGGGTGGTTATTAATGACACGGGACACCGTTGCCGAGGATACACCCGCAAGCTTTGCAATCTCATGGATATTCGCCATAGTCCTCACCTCGTTCTCTCTATTTTAGCATGTCTTTGCGCTAAGCCTCCAGAATCTCATCACACCCCCAAAATTGTTTTTTTCAACCCCCTTGACCTGTAATGCATTACAGAGATTACAGTGAAATAGAAGCTTGAGAAAGCGGTTTAAAAAAATGTACTCAGGAGGCAACAATCATGAAAAAAGGCTTAAAGATAGCAACTATCGGTGGCGGCTCCAGCTATACTCCGGAATTAGTAGAAGGCTTCATCAAACGTTATGCAGAGCTCCCTATTCGGGAATTGTGGCTGGTAGACATTGAGGCAGGACGCGAAAAGCTGGAAATTGTAGGGGCCATGGCCAAACGAATGGTGAAAGCGGCAGGCATTGATTGTGAAGTACATTTGACGCTGGATCGTCGTGAAGCCTTGGTAGATGCCGATTTTGTAACAACACAGTTTCGGGTAGGCTTGCTCGAAGCCCGGATTAAAGATGAAAGTATTCCGTTAAAACACGGTATGATCGGTCAGGAAACCAACGGTGCCGGAGGAATGTTCAAGGCCTTCCGTACCATTCCTGTCATCCTCAGTATTGTCGAGGATATGAAAGAGCTGTGTCCGAATGCGTGGTTGATTAATTTCACCAACCCTGCAGGGATGGTCACCGAAGCCGTGCTTCGTTATGGTCAATGGGACAAAGTCATCGGATTATGTAATGTTCCAATCGGCGCGATCAAGAGTGCATCCGCTGTGCTGGACAAACCGGAAGAAGAACTGTTCTTTAAATTTGCAGGAATTAACCACCTTCACTGGCATAAAGTATATGACAAAACAGGGACCGAATTAACTGAGCAGGTGATTGAAGGACTGTACGCGCCTGGCGCAAAACCGGAAAAGGTCGTTGAAAATATTAGAAACATGCGTTTCCTGTATGATCAAGTGCGTCATTTGAAAATGCTGCCTTGTCCATACCATCGTTATTACTACATGACAGATAACATGCTGAAGGAAGAACTAGAGGAAGCCAAAAATGAAGGAACTCGGGGTCAAGTCGTCAAACGTCTGGAAGAAAGCCTGTTTGAACTGTATAAAGATCCTAATCTGGATTACAAACCGGAGGAACTATCCAAACGCGGCGGCGCGCATTACAGCGATGCAGCCTGTGAAATTATTAATTCCATCTATAACAACAAAGGCACACTGATGGTGGTTAGCACACGTAACAATGGTGCAATTGATGATGTTCCTTATGACAGCGCGATTGAAATTACCAGTGTGATTCGCGCACATGGTGCAGAACCTGTAAACTTTGGCAAATTCCCGCCTGCACAGCGCGGCTTGCTGCAAGTGATGAAGGCGATGGAAGAATTGACGATTGAAGCGGCGGTAACGGGGGACTACGCAACAGCTCTGCAAGCCTTCACCCTGAATCCGCTTGTACCAAGCGGTGACATCGCCCAAACGGTGCTGGATGAATTGCTGGAAGCGCATAAAGAGCATTTGCCACAATTTTTTGCGCATAAGGCGAAAGCAACGGTATAAAACAAAAGCAGAGCTTTTCCTATCACTTAATTGATGTTCCACGTTCTGAGGTTCGAAGCTATTGAATCCAGTAAAAGAGGCCGTGTCAGACACGGCCTCTTGGTATTTAATTATTCTCCCACAGTAACTCGTAGCTAATCCATCGCTCCAACTCCCGGGATAGAGCCACGTATTGTGGCTTAATTCAGATTATTAATAGGCAGTCCAACCTGCATCGGCAGTAATCACTGTAGCGTTCACAAAACCTGATTCATCCGAAGCAAGGAATAAAGCCACCTGTGCTATTTCCTCCGATTTTCCAAGACGTGGATTAATAGCCATTCCCAATTGCTGTCTGGAAGCACCAAATTTATTTAGATTAGTTATCGTTGAATTGATGTTAGTTTCCACACCACCTGGAGCAATTGCATTACAACGTATTCCTTGTGGAGCATACATGTAGCCTGTATTTTTAGTAAAACCAACAACTGCATGTTTAGAAGCTGTATAAGCTCCACCAGCTCGCCCACCAAACAACCCACCTGCAGAAGCTACGTTCACAATGACACCTTTTTGTTTTTCTAAAAAGATAGGTAGAACTTTACGAGTAGAACGCATAACACTGGTTGTATTAATCGCAAAAATTCTTTCCCACTGGTCATCTTTAATATCGCCTGCCGGTTCCATGTTATCCATAATTCCGGCATTGTTTACCAGAATATCTACTGTACCATAGGTGTCAACGGTCGTATCAATCAGATTCTGAATATCTTCTTCTTTTGCAACATTAGCAACTACGACGATAGCATCTCCACCATTAGCTTTGATTTCTTCTACCACATTAGTAGCTGCATCTGCATTAATATCGGACACCACTACCTTGGCCCCTTCTTGTGCATAAAGCTTGGCAATAGCTTTACCCATACCGGAAGCTGCACCTGTGACTACTGCAATTTTGTCTTGAAGTCTCATTTCTATCCTCCTCGTCTGCATCTGTATCCTGTATAATGTTCGACAGTTGTTCATCAACTTTTACAATTATAGTATAAAGAAGCACATCAGCTAAAATCATCAAACGCTACTTATTTTGCTCACTAGCAAACACTTTTATACATTAATGTCTATTAAATAGGGGGACATTTTATAAGAACTATCAGTCTATCGAAGCTCTGCTTAATGAAATTATAGACGATGTCACTACTGATTAATCGCATCATATCGTGAACCCTGTGAGCATAACTGGAACACAAAAAAGCTCCCTTACGGAAGCTTCTCTGTTATACGTCCCAGGAGGGATTCGAACCCCCGACCGACGGCTTAGAAGGCCGTTGCTCTATCCAGCTGAGCTACTGGGACAAAATGGTATTCGTTGGAACCTTATGTATTCAGCGCATTGATTATTATATCATATTTTTGCTAACTGTCAAAAGCATTTTTTTATCGTACAAGTAAACAGGCTGCAAAAGGAATCATTTGGACGCTGACGGGGTATTATGTACAAAAGGCCATGCTACGAAGGAGGTATATAATCCGTGAGAGGTCTATTGTCATCACTTTGTTATTTCAGTATTTTTTTCGCCCCTTTTCTGTTGCCTGTTATTATATGGATTGCGGTACGGGACGAGTATGTTCAGGGACATGCGAAAAAGGCTATTTTATCGCACATTTTCCCTATTATCGCGGCGATTCCGCTATTGTATTTTATTGCAACGGCGAATCATGCAGGTTCTGTAGTCGGGTTTGTGCTGCTATTCGCTGTGGTCTATCTCGGGGTATTTGTCTACAACATCTACAAAGGTATCATGACACTCCGTGAAGCCGCTTAAATCTGAAGAAGAAGCCTCCTGCATTCCGCGAATTAAGCGGGATACGGAGGCTTCTTTAAAAATTTTTAATGGACAAATTTATTTATTACCAAAGCGTCTAGGACTTTTTGGTACTTCATGCCTTACATTTTTCTCAAGCACTTCTTCCGCAAATTCATTGTTATGAATATAACTGCTGCCTTTGTTCTTCTTGTACTTCGCTTTGCCGTCTATGATTTCCCCCTCCTTTCACGCTGATCCCGCGATGGCGCTGGAGCCCAAATCAACAAAAGCCGAGGCATGGCGCATCCTATTCTCATACGCCGAACTCCTTGGCAAATTCCGTGCTGAGCTGCCCATAGGAAAGTAACTCCCTTTTAAACTTTTCCCGTTCTTCCCCAGCCGTAATGTGAGTGGAGTCGGTAAAAGCCTTATCCGTCACTTCCTCAAACGCAGAATGCAGGTTATTGTCGTACCAATCCAGCGCCAGATCGGCATCATTACGAATGATGCGTACCATGTCATAGCCTTCCTGACCGTCCTGCTGATTGGTGGCGGTAATGTAGACCAGCAGTTCCGGGTCATCTGCTGCGCCGGGCCGTACCTCTACCTCTGCGCAGCGCACTCCGTCAAGTTCGGTGAAGCGGCGTATTTTAGCATCCTTGATGTAGTACATTTGCCTTCCTCCTTCCTTGCGAATACACGGGTTGCCCCATTTGTAGTTTTCGGAACGGACAGACATTTTATGCTCCTTTTCGGCATATATACTGATGAACTGGGGATTTAGTTTTTGTTTCATCCCAACACTGGATGAACACGACAAAGAGAGGATGAACAGACATGTGCGGAATTACTGGTTTCATACAGTGGAACGGAGACTTAATGCATCAATCGGAGCTGCTGCTCAATATGACGCGAACGCTCTCTGATCGCGGACCGGATGCTGCGGGCACCTGGATATCCAACCCGTGTGCCTTTGGACACAGAAGACTGAGCGTCATGGACCCGGAAAACGGCGCCCAACCCATGATCCGGCAGCTTGAGGATATCACTTATACGATTGTATATAACGGGGAAATATATAACGCGCCTGAGCTGAAAAAAGAGCTGCAACAGCGAGGGCATATTTTCCGTACACAATGCGACACAGAGGTATTGCTCGAAGCCTACATGGAGTGGGGCCCGGATTGTGTGGATCGGCTGAACGGCATTTTTGCCTTTGCGGTCTGGGACAGTGAGCGGGAGCAGGTGTTTCTGGCACGGGATCGGCTGGGAGTGAAGCCGTTATTTTACAGCCAAGCCGGAGATGTATTCGTATTTGGCTCGGAGCCCAAAGCGCTGCTTCAGCACCCTTCGGTAGAAGCCGCAGTCGACGCCGAGGGTTTGGCTGAAATTTTTATCATCGGGCCTGCACGCACCCCCGGACACGGCGTCTATTCGTCCATGAAGGAGCTGCGCCCCGGACATACGCTAACGTACAGCCGCGACGGTGTGCGCATTCAAGCCTACTGGAAGCTGGAAAGCTTTGCGCATGAGGATAACACCGAAGAAACAGCGCTCAAGGTACGCGAGCTGCTGCTGGATACGGTGGAGCGGCAGCTGATTTCAGACGTTCCGGTATGCACCCTACTGTCGGGCGGTCTGGATTCAAGCGCACTGTCCGCGCTGGCTGTCGATTATTACAAGCGTACCGGGCAGGGACAAGTTCATACGTATTCAGTCGATTATGTGGATAACGACAAGCATTTTAAAGCCCATGCGTTCCAGCCCGGAGCCGATGCCCCATGGATTCAGCGGATGGTCGATGAGTTAGGCACGAACCATCACTGGATCGAATTCGATACGCCCGAGGTCGTAGCAGCGCTGAACAACTCCACGCTAACACGGGATTTGCCCGGTATGGCGGATGTGGATTCGTCGCTGTATCTCTTTTGCCGGGAGATTAAAAAGGGAGCCACTGTTGCTATTTCCGGTGAGGCGGCGGATGAAGTGTTTGGCGGATATCCGTGGTTTCATCGTGAGGAAATGCTCAATTCGGGTACGTTCCCGTGGGCAGTCGCTCCCGACATGAGAGCCAGTCTGCTGTCTCCCGAGGTGCGGGACTGGATCAAGCCCTTGGAATATTTGAACGACCGCTACTCGGAAGCCGTAGGAGAAGTGCCAAAGCTGCCGGGGGAAACAGATAAAGCCGCGCAAATGCGCGTCATGTCCTATTTGAACATCACCCGCTTTATGCCTACTCTGCTGGACCGTAAGGATCGGATGAGTATGGGAGCCGGACTGGAAGTACGGGTGCCGTATTGCGACCATCGGCTGGTGCAGTATGTATGGAACATTCCGTGGAGCATTAAAATGACGGGCGGGCGTGAAAAAGGTATTTTACGCAAGGCGCTGGAGGGTGTATTGCCGGATGATGTGCTGTATCGCAAAAAAAGCCCATATCCCAAAACGCATAACCCTTCCTATCTTGCTGCTGTGAAAAAACAGGCGCTGGATCTATTGGATGATTCCTCCTCCCCACTGCTCAAGCTGATTGATGCCCAAAAAGTACGGGATATCGCGGCCTCACCGGAGGCATCCACCAATCTGCCCTGGTTCGGTCAGCTGATGTCAGGGCCTCAATTGTTCGCGTATTTGGCTCAAGTGGATAACTGGCTGCGCACTTACAAGGTAGCGATTCGGTAAGCGTTAGTCGTAACCTGACATAACCTTCCTCAAGGCAAAACGTGAATAGCTTGAGTTGTATGGAAAATAATAAATGTCAAAAAGCCTATCCGCAGCTTGGTACCATCCCCATCAAATTAGATACTCAAAAAATCCCACATGAACCATGGATAGAGTGAACTGGAGGGGATATGTGCATAACACGGTTTACTCAATTATGACTGGATCGGGAAAGGAAACTAAAAAACACAAACGGATCGTTTGTGTTTTTTAGTAATTAGTTCGACCAAAAAATTACTCTTGAATTTTTTTTACAATTTCCATCAATTCATCAAGAGTGGCATTAAAAGAGGAAACAGTATAAAAGTGATCTTTCGTAATCAGATGAACAACCTTTCTTGCTTGCCCGTCAACATAAACAGCAGTATGGTCGTTGATTTTAGTCGACTCAACCTTTTCCTCTTTATATGATTCTTTCAAACTCTCAATAGTAGCCTGTTTATCCATATGGGATTCGGTTTGAATGACCATAATTTCTTTTCCATCATTCCCGCGATATGATTGTCTAATAACCAATCCATTCTCGCCTTTTAGTGCTGTTGTGTTTAATGGTTTCAAACTTACGTCCCCAGCCGCTGCTGTTTTAAGCGAGGCTCCCTGCGCTAGATTAGGAATATGGATATCTTCTGCTGGTACATCAGATATGTTTATGAGTCCTTCGATATCAGTAGAGCTTTCAACTACTGTCTCTGCTGGTGTTTCCATCGGCGCTTGTGCTGTTGAAGCATCAATCGCTTCTGCTTTGGTCTCAACCGGAACCTGTGATGGAACTTCCGATTCGGCAGCATAGGAATTATATACAAATGCACCACTACCTATTACGAGTGCGCCACCTAATGCTACAGCAACTAATTGTTTTTTCAAATTAAACCCCTCCTATTAATATACTGTACCTGAAGTAACGGTCCTATTATTGGTTTTATACAAAACTGCATATCTCATACCACTACCACTATCTCCTGTCCCATAAAACACGTAATAAGTCGAACTGTCAGGAGTAGATAAGAAGAAAGATCTTCCTGGAACTTCAACAGAGACATTATAGTTCATTCTATTCCAAGTCCCCGAACCAGCTATTCCATCTGCTGTTAGTCCTTTAGCACTTTGAAAATTTTGGAGCCCTGATTTCACACCGCTACCAAAACTTCCATCAATCGTTCCTACGGTTCCCTGTTGTCCATAGGCCCATAAATTTGCTTGTAATGCTCTCACATATCCCCCGCTGTCGCCTTGGCGCAAAGTAGGGAAACCACTAAAATCACTGGCAGCACTTGCTATGCTTGAAAGCCCGAGACAAGAATGGACTTTATTAATCAGACTGATTATGTAAAAGGTTATTTGTATGTGTTTTATGACTAATAAAGAACGTACAAAATACAGCTACACTATTAATAGCTGCATATTGCATTTGGTTGTCTTCTCTTACATTATAAGTTTATTTTTGTAATTCTTCAACAAAACTATGGGCAATTCCCCCAATCTATCAGGGGCACGCTGCGGAATTGAACCGCACAAGGGGTCCGACCAGGCTGCTGCTGTTTCAGCTGGTTAACTGGTTCCTTGCGCCAGCGCCTGCCATTAAACCCCAGACTAATCTGAGGTTTAATTCTGGGTAAGCTTGATGGAAATGGAAAAATCAAAAGTCTATACATGATTATACCCCTGTCTACTTGACAGGGGTATAATCAGCTATCCTTCATTATTGTTATATGTTAGCTTAATTATTTAGCCGTTCAATAAAACGGTGAGGCAACAGACGCATCTAAAGGTTACTCAAGCCCAGCAGCTACATTGCTAAAAACTATGCCTGCGGATTCCCAAGCTTTTTCGCCAAGTCACGCAATGCTACGCCTCGGTGGCTAATGGCTTGCTTTTGTTCCAGCGTCAGCTCGGCCATCGTCTTTTCAAACTCAGGCAAATAAAACAACGGATCATAGCCAAATCCCCCGCTGCCTGCGGTTTCCGTTGTAATCCAGCCCTCCACCGAGCCAGTCGATTCCAAGGTCTCCCCTGTCTGCGGATTATACAGAATCAAGGTGCAGACGAATTGAGCCGGGCTTAGCAAAGGCTGTCCGGTATCATCACCAAGCTGCTTCGATTCCAGAACGTCGAGCAGCTTGATATTGTTTTCGTGATCGCTGGCACCTTCTCCGGCATAACGGGCCGAGTATACGCCCGGTGCACCGTCCAGCAAATCCACACACAGGCCGGAATCATCAGCCAGCACAGGCAATCCGAGCACATCTCCGACCGCTTTGGCCTTTTTCAAAGCATTCTCGGCAAAGGTTTTACCATCCTCAACGACATCAGGGATGTCAGGATAGTCGTACATGCTTTTGACTTCCTTGCCAAACGGAGCAAAGGCATGTGCGAATTCACGCAATTTTCCTTTATTCTTCGTAGCGACAATAACAACCGGACCCTCCAACAGCATCAGGCCCCAGCCCCCGCACGTCCTGCTCCGATCTTGTCTGCAATCGGTCCGAGTACTTCTTTTTGACGCTCGATCATTTGCAGAATTCCTTGTTCACCCAAGCTGAGCAGTTGATCCAGCTCTTGACGGTCGAACGGACTTTCTTCACCTGTACCTTGCAGCTCGACATACTTGCCGCCGCTGGTCATCACGAGGTTCATGTCTACCTTGGCCTTGGAATCCTCTTCATAGTTCAGATCGAGCAGCGCTTTGCCGCCAACAACCCCCACGCTGACGGATGCCAGAAAATCAGTAATTGGAAAAACAGGCAGCTTGTGCTGTAGCGCAATTTTATTCACAGCAATCGCCAGCGCTACGAAGGAACCGGTAATTGAAGTCGTGCGTGTGCCGCCATCCGCCTGAATCACGTCACAGTCCAGCGTAATCGTCCGCTCACCCAGCGCCTGCAAATTCACAACCGAACGCAGCGCTCTTCCGATCAGACGTTGAATTTCCATCGTCCGGCCTGTCAGCTTCCCACGTGCAGCTTCGCGCTGATTACGCGTATGAGTCGCCCGTGGAAGCATGGAATACTCTGCCGTCACCCAGCCCTTCCCTTGTCCCTTCATAAAGGGTGGAACGCGTTCTTCCACGGTAGCTGTACAGATGACTTTCGTCTCGCCAACCTCTATAAAAACAGAGCCCTCCGCATACTTATTTACTCCTGCTGTCAATTTCATCGGGCGCAGCTCATCACCGTTTCGTCCGTTAGATCTACTCATGCTTTTTCCTCCTACGTCGTATGCAACCTGTTCTTATACGTTTATTTTACCAAAGTGTGCAGGCAAAAGCACCCCAAGGACGATTCGTCGCCCTTAAAGAGGAATTTCGTTAATGTGCTGCGGCTTGGTTACAGGCTCTCCATAATTCTGATTATTTTGTCCAATCACACTTTTTTCACCGTTCAGCTCAATCCGAATTTTGGTTTTAACCGCATCCTCTGAATTGTCTGCCGCCGTCAGCACGACCGATTCCAGAAACTCGGCAGGCACCGCTTCTCCCTTGGCGAACATATCATCCGAGAGCGATACCGTAATCACGTTATCCTTGGAGCGTTCCACGGATTTCAGAGCCGTCTCCCCTGTCATGACTTCCTGTAGTCCGTCCTGGGTCTGCGGCCCCTGGATCAACTGATGCAGCGCGGACTGAACACGATCTTTTTCCGGGCTGACCAGCCGTGTTACAGGCACATAATATTGAACTCCAGCGGGAGATGAGGATGAAAAATATACCGTGACCGGACTAGAATCTAGCGGCGTTACGCCATGACCAACCTCCAGATTAATGCCTACTGCGCGGGTCAGCGGATGATCCAGCGGTGTGCCGCCAACAGGCATTTCGTTCAGCTTTTTGCCATCCACCCAGATTTGTACACTTTGAATATCGGGACGGTCAGTCAGGGTCCAGGTCAAGCTCTCCATTAATTTGCGTTCTTCCTGTGCCTTGTAGCTCCCAAACGATTTGTTGAATTCGACGACTGCCAGCTTGTTCTTCTTGTCCACCGTCACACTCTTCACTTCTGTACCTTGGGGCAGCACGCCCTTGAAACCCTCCGGCAATAATCCGGCATACGGCCCGCCCTCCACCAGCGTTTCCAGCGCCGACTTGGCATCCGCCTGCACATCACCTGTAGCAATCGGTAAGGATACCGGGGCTAGCAAACCGTTATGATCCTGTAAAAATACAGCTCTCAGCTGTCCAGTGCTGATGGGAGCTTTTCCTGTCACCGCCTTAATCATGGACTGCTCCGTCGTGGATGGCGGGGGATCAATAGATGCCGATTCATTGCCGAAAAGACTGCATCCGGACAACAACAACGGCAGGGACAGCAGCCCTACTACAGACGTTACGCGCAATGGATGTTTTATGTTCATAAATGAAGTTCCTCCCTAACAATTTTGTACAGATTGTACTAATATGTATACGAGCCTCGCGTAAAAAATAACTACTTTTTCATCCGACTGGACACACTGGTCATAATTGCAGTAGAAATCAGGAACGATACGAGGAGGGAAACTTCAACTTTATGGACAAGAAAAAAGCACCTTATAGCCTGAATAGTAAAAAGGTAGCCGATGCCACCCGCGAATGGCTGCACAAGCGTGGTGTAAACATTACGGAGATCGCAGAGCTGGTCATGCTTTTACAAAAAAAATATTACCCGAATTTAACGGTGGAAGAATGTATTGAGAATGTGGAAAAGGTGCTGATGAAGCGCGAAGTCCAAAATGCGGTGCTTACGGGCATCCAACTGGATATCCTTGCCGAGCAAGGCGCTCTCCTTCCCCCATTGCAGGATATGATTGAAAATGATGAAGGGCTGTACGGAGTGGATGAAATTTTGGCCTTTTCCATTGTGAATGTATACGGCAGCATTGGATTTACGAATTACGGTTATGTCGATAAACTTAAACCGGGCGTGCTGGAACGACTGAACGATAAAAGCCTGGGGCCGATCCATACGTTTCTGGACGATATTGTCGGGGCCATCGCTGCTTCGGCCAGCAGTCGTATTGCTCATCGCAAGCAAGCAGAACGCGAGCAGGAGCTTGGGGAGGAAAGCGCCCCGGATACAACTCGTTAATTAACGACACGTTAGATAACGACGGTTAGAAAAGAATAGATATATGCAGGGTAAGAGGAGAACAAGACATGGCAAACGTGACCGAAGGAAATACATTCCGCACCATGAAGGCTGACGATTATGATCAGGCACTTCCGCTGTGGAATGGGATTTTACTATATTCCAGAGGGCTGGAGTAGCGTCTGTGCGCTTGACATGTATGTAAGCAGAAATGCCAGGTCTGATCTTCAAATGAGAAGCGATCAGACCCGGCGCATGGGGAAAACTAATGTGATTTATACAATCTAAATTTTATTTTGTGGGCGCAGTGCACGTTCTACAATTCCCAGCGTGGATTGGCGAGAGAAGAACCGGGACACCTGAGCTACCCAATAGTTTTGGCGACCGGAAATGATGTGACTACGCCCCTTTTCAAATGCTCTCAGCGCGTTCTTCACAACGGTTTGGGGAGTTTCCCTAATTCCAATTGACGCTTCACTTGCGCCAACAATATCAAAAAACGGCGTTTCTGTTGAGCCTGGGCAAAGGGCCAGAACTTTAAGCCCCCGTTTCCGATTTTCTGCCCATAGCGCTTCAGTAAAAGAAAGCACAAATGCTTTGGTTGCTCCATACACCGCCATATACGGATCGGGCTGAAATGCGGCTGTGGAAGCCACATTGATTAATCCGCCATCCCGGTTACGCAATAAATCAGGCATAAATGCATGGGTGATATCGACTAAAGCAGCCACATTGAGCATGACTTCCTCATGCTGCCGTTCTCCTGAAACCTGCTCAAAGTATCCATAGGTGGCAAAGCCGGCATTGTTAATCAAGAGATCCACCTTTAGATGATGTTTTTGAACCTCCTGATGTAATGTTTGCGGTGCTCCTATCACAGAAAGATCAAGTGCGATGACTGTTGTCTTTACATTGTATTTAGCAGAAAGCTCTTTAGCCAACGCCTTCAACTTCGTTTCATTACGTGCAACCAAAATGAGATTGCATTTTTGAGCTGCCAGCGAATAGGCAAAGGCTTCGCCAATACCGGATGATGCACCTGTGATCAGAGCTGTTTTGTTTGCGTACATAAACATGATTATGAACCTCCATAGTATCGTTGTTTTATTTAAGAAACATTGTTACCATTGTTCCAAAATGAACCGAAGTCACCTATTATGACGACCTCAGTACACCTTATATCTTAAGATTGGGATGAGGATGTTTTAAATGCTGCGAGCATATTCTTCAGTGTAAATACATACACCCCTTGAGCCATATCTACATCTGAAAAATGACCTGCAAACTGAAGATGTATGACTCCATGTAAAGCAGACCAAAACATGCGGACAACTAGCAGCGGATCATGTTCTTCCAGTTCACCCTGCTCCATAGCATGTGCTACGGCTTCCGTGATTCGAGAAAGGGCCGTAGTCGTGCCCTCCAGACTCTGTTCATCCGGTTTAAAATCAGATAAAGCCCCGCCAAACATCATTTTGTAATAGGCTGAATGAAGCTGTGCAAATTGCCAATATGCCCAACTTAGGGCTTCCAGATCAGCGAGTACGTTATCGGTGCTTGGAACTTGTTGAAAGGTTTCGGCCAATAGCCGACATCCATCTAGGTACATCTCATTGGCGAGACCATCCTTGCTGCCGAAAATACTGTAAATAATCTTGGTGGAACAGCTTAATTTCTGGGCAACTCGTCGTACAGTCACGGCCTCAGGCCCTTCTTCCGCAAGAAGGATACATGCGGCATCAATGACATTTTTACGTAGCAATTGCTGCTGCTGTAGCTTCACTTCCGAATAGGTTTTATAGGGATGCGATGGCTCGGACATTTTTTAATGCACTTCCTTACTATTTTTAACATAGAGTTTGAACGTGATCTTTTCGGAAACAACGTTACCAACAAGAATCATAGTATTCTAATTCTGAATTTTTGTCAAATATTAAACTCGCTACAGCATCAATAGGCAATGCCTACCCGTGTGTGTAGAAAATCGCTGCTACTCAACTGACGATAGGTAAAATCGGCCGTGTCAGCGGTCATAATTTGTGTGCCATCCTCGGGCAGCAGATCCTTTTCCACGCGATATATGCCCGTCCGTGCTCCGTCCGGCAGCCATGTCGGGCAGACTATCGTCCAGTCCAGCGCCGAATCGCGCAGCAGTTCGTACACCCGGCGGTGTTCCTCAGCCGCACGGGTGCTGCGCCGCCGGGGCTCGGAGGATTCATACCGATACAAGCCCGGCTCCGTCCGGCTCTGTAAAATCCCTGCCGTCCCCACTGTAATGAGCCGGGGAACGGACTGCTCCTGCATAAGCCGGATCAGCAAACGGATATTCACGGATAAGGTCGTGGTTCCATCCGTATTCAGCGCGCTGATGACAGCCGTCGTCCCACCCTCCAGCGCTTGCGCTACATCCTCAGCGTTGGTGGCATCTCCTTGTACGATCTGGAGTAGCGTCCCATATCTTAATATGTAATCCTCCAGCTTGTCCGGTGAACGAACAAGAGCTGTAACAGTATGACCGTCCGCTAATGCATATTCCAGAATAAAACGCCCCACACGTCCGGTAGCCCCCAGCAGCAGCAAATTCATAAAAGCCTCTTTCCCGGCATGGATGCCGTTGTCCTTCTATTACTTTCCGCCATTACTTTCCGCGAAGCGGGTAGAAACGTGCGATAGGGTTCGTCTCGCTTATAGAGGCCCGACCGCGTCGCTCCAGTTCCACCAGATGGGCCAGTGTCTCGGACATGGCAAACCGTAGCTGATGAATCCCCAGTTTGTCACTAAATACAGCGATACACAGCTCATAGGCTGTACTGCCCTCTGGCTGGATCAACTCATGGAACTTGTCCAGCCGTTCTTCATGATGCTCCAGCAGCGCCTGCGTCCGTTCACGAAAATAACCAAACGGATTACGGTGCCCCGGATATGCCCACGCTACCTCCAGCTCGCCAAGCCGCTGCAAACCATTCAAAAAAGACTGCAAGGGCTGGGGGTCACTTCCCGGCAGCAGACTGATATTAGGCGAAATCCTTGGCAAAACCGCGTCACCGCACAGAATAACGCCGCTATTCGGCTCATACAAAGAGACATGTCCGGGCGCATGCCCCCCTGTCTCAATGGGCAGCCAGCCGCGCCCACCCAATTCCAGACGTGCATCCTCCCCGACAGGAATAACAGTGATATCAGGCTGTGGATTCACTTGCAGATGAGCCTGCTGCATGTGCAGTTCCAAGGCCGATACCTGCTCCACAGGAAAGCCGTGACGGACAAAAAAGCTTGGCAGCCTCTGCTCCATCGGCATAGAGATATCCGCTTGTGAATCTGGCTGGCCCCACATCACCATCGCTTCCTTATGGCTTCGCGCTGACATATGTACACGAGCCTGACTTTGCTGCTGCATCCAGCCCGCCAAACCATAATGATCCGGGTGATGATGAGTCACCACAATGTCCGAGATATCACCAAAGGACATCCCCAGCTCCCGGAAGACATGCGCCCATTCTTCCTCCGTATCCGTACTGCGCGGGCCGGGGTCTACGATCGTAAATCCGTCTTGCCCCTTCAGCACATAGCTGTTCACCCAGCGCAGCGGAAAGGACATGGATATTTTGACCTGAAAGCCTCCGTCGATCCGTTCACACGGGGTCAGCTCCGGCATCTTCATGGCTTCCCAACCGCCTTTCCGTATCAAGCACGCACACCGACAAAAATCATTCGGGGCGATGCATTTTCAATATATTCATCTTCGTTATAGCTTCCATGTACCTGCTCTACAGACAGTCCCGCTTCCTCCAGCAAAGCACGGAATTTTTCATACGGATACAGCTTGACGCGCTCATGATACACACGTGCAGGCTCTTCACCCGCTACTACTATTGAACGAATGGCAATCTGTTTTTTCACAAATCCGTCCTCGATAACCCGATGCTCCTCAATCTGACTTCCTTCATCCTCCCGTGACGAATGCGGCATCAGATGAGCGGCTACGTACGCAGGATTCAAATAATCTATAATAAAACGTCCGCCCGGCTTCAACAGCCGATAAATTTCTTTTAATACTCTAAGCTGCTCCGCGTCCTCCTCAAAGTAACCGAAGGAAGTAAACAAATTTACCACCGCATCAAAGCTTTCCTCCAGCGGCACCTCTCTCATATCGCCCTGATGCCAGCTAACCCGTCCTTCAGGATCGGAAGCATGTGCTTCACGCAGCAGCACACCGGACAAATCCACGCCCGTTACCTTATAGCCGGCATCTGCGAGCGCAAGCGAATGACGTCCCATACCACAGCACAAATCCAATACGCTGGATCCCTGCGGCAATTTGAGCCAGGAGATCATTTTCTGCACTTCCTGATAGGCTCCCTGAAAGTCGCGATGCTTGTATACTAATAAGTAATCTTCCCCAAAGCTCTGCTCATACCATTCTGCCATATTGTTTCTCCTCCATGAACTCATTTCGCTCTATTACATACTATATTAGCTTTTTCAAACTGGAAACTCAAAAACATTACGATTAAGCAACATGTTACAATAACCATATTTATGCTTAAATATTCATAGGAACTTCATACCAGCTTCATGCGATTCACCCCATTTTATCATTAAAATGAATCAAGGGAACGCCTTTTGATGCTATTCATGAAGGAAAGGAGCGACAACGTTATGATTCAAATCGGACTGACGGGTTGGGGCGATCACGATGATCTGTATCCAGTCGGCACCAAAGCCAACCAAAAATTAAGCGTCTATGGAAGCCATTTTTCAGTGGTGGAGATGGATAGTTCTTTTTATGCTGTGCAGCCCACAGATCGTATGGCACGCTGGGCGACCGAAACCCCTGACTCATTTTCATTTCTCGTCAAAGCCTATCAGGGCATGACCGGGCATACGCGCGGCAAACAGCCTTATTTCAAAACAACTGATGCCATGTACGAAGCATTGCATACATCCATACAGCCTCTCCGCGAAGCAGGCAAGCTCAAGGCTGTGCTGTTCCAATATCCACCCTGGTTCGACTGTACACGTGAGAACGTCGCCGTGCTGCGTGATACGAAAAAAAGGATAGGAGATGTCCCATCCGTACTTGAATTCAGAAATCAAAGCTGGTTCACACCCGAGTTTCGAAAGCAAACGCTGGCATTTATGCGTGAGGAAGGCTGGATACACAGCGTATGCGACGAGCCGCAGGCGGGACTGGGGTCCGTCCCGATTGTGCCGCAGGCTACGGACAGCAATATGACAGTGGTACGTCTCCACGGACGGAATGTGTCCGGCTGGAATCAAAGCTCCGCACCCAACTGGCGAGAGGTTCGTTATCTGTATCGGTATAATGAGAGCGAGCTGGCCGAATGGAAAGACCGTTTGCTGGAGCTGGAGCAGCAAAGCCGCGAGGTGTGCGTTATTTTCAACAACAACTCAGGTGGAGATGCCGCCGCTAACGCCAAGCAGCTCATGACCATGCTCGGCATGGAGCCTAAGCCTTTTCCACCCCGCAAGCCACCCGAGGAGGACAATGGACCGGAACAGCTTGAACTATTTTGAAGGGCGGGCTGAGGATGAAAGGTTTTGAATAGCACTCCTGAGCTTGAGTTCGTTATCCAGCAAATGCGGGTCCTCAGGCAAGTATCGCAAAGCTTTTTGGTTATGCTCATATGAAGCGTCCAGCTTGCCCAGATTGGCACAGCAATGGCTAAGTCGTACATGCGGCAGCCAGGAGTAGCAGGGCAGCGGAACAGCTCTCAAACCAGATACGCCCCGCTGCTCCAGTGCTTTTTCGTACCAGTAGGCGGCTGTGCTCCACTCTTTTCGTGTGAAGAACCAGTCACCGATCATGCAGCACAGATCCGCTTGCGGCACATCATATCGGAAGGAGCGCAGCAAACTATCCAGTTGTTGCTCCGGCTGCACGAGATGAAGATAGCATTCCGCCAACCGTACGCAAGCCGTAATCCGGTCCTCCCGATAGCCACTCGGCTCTCCCAGCAGGCGATTGAACGCCTCTGCCGCCTCGACATATTCCTTACGATCAAAGCACTCATTCGCGTAAAAATACAGCAGACGTCCCTCCAGCTTGCCGCTTTCGCTGATCCAGCGGGCAAGGATACGTTGATTACGGAGCGTGTGATCTTCCATGCGGCGGTGCGTTACAGCCACATCTGAATGGACGATTCGCCCCTCGGGTATCACCAGATCCTCATGCAGACGCCCTGCCCAGCGGTATTGACGCTCCCGCTTCACGAGACGAATACGGCGCGAGGTGAATAATGGCTCCCCCTGCTCACCTTCCGCCAGATGGAGTGGCATCACCACCGCGTCAATGTCCATAGACAAATGCCGCTTCAAGGAACGCAGGCGCTCCCGATCCGGCTCCAGCAGCACATCGTCCGCATCCAGCCACAGGACATAGGAACAGGTCGCCTTGTCGAACGATTCGTTACGGGCGGAGGCAAAATCGTCGTTCCAGTCGAATGTATACAGCCGATCCGTATAACGGGCTGCAATCGTCTTCGTCTGATCCGTGGAACCTGTGTCCACGATGATCATTTCATCCATCAGGTCCGCCACCGAATCCAGACAGCGGGCAAGTGTCTGCTCCTCGTTTTGCACAATCATACACAAGCTGATGGTGACGGGAGGTTTAGTTATAGAGCCTTCCGCACTACAGCTATGCGTCTTGGGCATTTCCGTCGTCATGACTTCAACCCATCCCCTTTACCGTTGGCTGTATTCCCGGTCTATTTCCCGGTAGACCCGCCATCAGTATATGCACCTTTCCCTTCATTCTGCGCCTTGCCCGCCTCTTCAGGACGTGCAGCCCTCTCCGGTGGCAATGCCCGTTCCTCCATGTGTCGGATTCGCTGTACCGCCTTGTCGAGCGCTGCCTTGCGCTGATTCATTTTGCGAACATGCTGCTGCTCCACCAGCCGGAATTGTTCCTCATCTAGCGCCATCCAGCGGGCCAAATGCTCTGCCCCCGGATTGGCTTCGCGCAGCTCTTTCGCTTTTTTACGGCCTGCGAAGCACAAATATTTGTGATGCACCTCCAGCGCTTGTTCATCAACATAAGGAAACAGCACACTGGACAGGCTCCCGGCATAGTAGGTCCACTTGTGATCGTGAAACGGATGATATCCGTAGGGTACAGAAAGGACGAGCGTCCCTTTTTTATGAAGCAAACGGTAGGCTTGTGCAAGCAATGTATGAGGGTGTGCGTAATGCTCCAAAATCTCACCTAAAATAATCGTGTCAAATCCACCGGGCGGACGTTCGAATTGAGAAATATCTTTTAACTGAAAATGAACTCTTCCACGAACAGGTGCAGATTCCTGGCGAAGTTCTTTTTTGCATATGAAATGCTGCCCTCTTCCAAATCAATGGCCGTTACCTCAAAGCCTTCCCGCCCGAGCAAAATGGACGTGATCCCCTGACTACATCCAGCATCCAGCACGGTATGACCCTGCACATGGCGGCAAATCCAGTGGATTCTGTTACGGGTAGCCTCATGAGATTCCTCCGAGTTAATCTGCCCGTAATAGCGCTCATTTACCTGATCACGGTTAGCCAACAGCGGCGCCCCCTCCAGCACCGGGATTCCCCAGTATCACGACATGACCACCTGTGCAATTCACCGTCGCGTTGCGTGTATCGAACACCAGCGGAGCATGGTCGACTAACTGCTGGTAATCCAGGGCAGAATGATCCGTCGTGATCACGACGATATCTGCACTTTCCCACAGGCGGGTGTTCGCCGCACGAGATTGGATGACCTCGCCGTTCAGCTTAAAGCTCTTTACATACGGGTCGGTGAAGCTCACCGAAGCGCCCATTTCCTTTAAGTGCTCAAACAGGACAAGAGCAGGGGATTCCCGAACATCATCAATGTCTTTTTTGTAGGCTACGCCCGCCAGAACGATCTCGGACTGGTTCACAGCTTTACCTTCCTGGGCGAGCAGGGTTTCAATTCGCTCCGCAATATACAGCGGCATACGCCGATTCATACGGTCTGCCAAATCCACAAACTCCAGCTCAAGCCCATGCTGCTCGGATTTCCATGACAAATACAGCGGATCGACCGGAATACAGTGACCCCCGATGCCAGGCCCCGGATAGAACGGCATATAGCCGAAGGGCTTCGTTGCTGCCGCATCCAGCACCTCCCATATGTTGATGCCGATTTTCTCACAGGCCGCTGTCAGCTCATTGACCATCCCGATGTTGACACTGCGAAACGTATTCTCGAACAGCTTCGCAGCTTCCGCGACTGTTGTCGAGCTGACTGGAACCATTTGCTCCAGAAAGGAGCCGTAAAAGGCTACTCCTGCTGCCAGGCAATCCGGAGTACAGCCGCCAATCACCTTGGGCGTGTTCCGAATGTTAAAATGAACACTGCCCGGATCGACGCGCTCTGGTGAAAAACACACGTAAAAATCCTGGCCTACCGTCCAGCCCCTTCGCTGTTCAATCACCGGGCGGATCAGTTCCTCCGTCGTTCCCGGATATGTGGTACTTTCCAAAATCAGCAGCGTCTGTTTTCGCAAATGGGGGATAGCTTGGTCGATAGCCGTTTCTATATAGGACGTATCCGGCTGATGGTCATCCGTCAGTGGCGTAGGCACGCAGATGACGACGATATCCGAATGCTCCAGCACCTTGATATCCGTAACCGGATGCAGCCTCTGCCCGATCAGACCCTCCAACGCATCATCGTCAATATCTATGATGTACGATTGTCCTTGAAGCAGCTTGGCTACTTTGACCGGATCGGAATCCACACCATACACGTCGTAACCGGCTCGTGCCATTTCCACAGCCATCGGCAGTCCCACGTAACCGAGGCCGATCACCGCAACCTTTACCGTGCCTTTAGTTATTTTTTCCATAAGTTGCAAAATACCCACCTCTTTCATCGTTACTCCACACCTCGCAATAGCTCAGCAATGCCTGCGCGGTCCATTAACTCATCGTCCGAGCGGTATTGATCAAAGCTCACCCGTTCCAGCCCGCCATATTGGCTCAGTAATCGCTTGTCTGCTTGCTGTGGGAGAATGACAAAATAACGATCATCATAGCGGTACGTGTGCGGCACCTCATAAGGAGAAATCAGAACTTCGTGCAGCTTTTCCCCACCGCGTATGCCGATTTCTTTTACTTTCAAAGATGGCTGGCCCGCCTGCTCCTTCATCACTTCCGCCAGATCTGCAATGTTGCAGCCCTTCATTTTCATAACCAGCGTCTCTCCACCAATCGCCGCCACAGAAGCCTTCAGCAGCAAGCCAATAGCCTCTCCAAGCGTGAGGAAAAAACGGGTCATATCAGGACTGGTCAGCGTCAAATCCTGCCCTTCCGCGATCTGGCGCTTGAACAACGGCACAACACTTCCGCTTGTACCCAGCACATTGCCGCCGCGAATACACACAAAACGGGTGCGCTCGCTCAGATCGTTGGCACGAATCATCAGTCTTTCGCCAATCGCCTTCGTCATGCCATATACATTCACCGGGTCTACTGCCTTGTCGGTAGAGACGTCAATAACCTTGGCGACTCCCTGCTCAATGCTGGCCCGGATTACATTTTGCGTACCGTATACGTTCGTCTTGAAAGCCTCTTCTGGCTGTCTCTCGCACACGGGGACATGCTTCAACGCCGCCAGATGGAACACATAGTCCATCCCGCGACATGCCTCTTGTAATGCCTGAAGATCCCGAATATCACCTATAACAAAATTCAACCGGGGATCAGACTGGAATTGACGCTGCATAGCAATCTGTGCAAATTCACCGCGTGAAAAAATACGAATTTCCGCTGGTCCTTCCTTGAGTAATTCCGCCGTTAGACGTTGCCCCCAAGATCCCGTTCCTCCGGTCACCAGCAGTTTTTTGCCTTTGAACAATATAATCTCCTCCTGACCGTTACGAATTGACAGTGCCCGTCCCCAGAAATTCAGCCAGCACAGCCTTCATGTCATCCTCTGTCAGCCGATCCTTCGCTGGCACTTTTTTTACAGAAGTATTTGCGGCATGGATGACGTTCACATAGTTGCGAAGCGGAATGACCTCATGCGGCAGCTCCGTTACATATCCGTGCGTACCCTTCCCAGGAATGGCGACACGGTAATCGTTCAGAAAATCCTCCACTCGATAGCGAAACACATAAAAAGAAGGCGAACGGTGAAATACCGGTGCCATCTGACCTTCTACGGCATCCCACAGGTAACCCATCTGGTTCACCAACGCGACCGTATCCGGCTGAAATTCGTAATCATGCAACTGCTGCACAAACGATTGATGATACAAATCGTCGGAATCAATTCGCGCAATAAGCAGTTCGTCCGCGCCTTCGATATACGCATTAATGCGGCGCTTGCTTTCGATGCTGGTACCAAAGCGGATATGGTCGGGAATCGGCTCACGCTTGGCTAATTCATCCTCCACGATGTCACTGCATCCTCCCGCCAGCTTGACGACAGACAAGAAATCCGCATTCGTCTGACTGAGCAAGCTGCGCAGCGTAAAGGTTCTGAATACATCCAGCCGCTCGCTGATCCACTCACGTGTCAGCCGATTGGGATTCATCCCGTAGTTATTAAAATTAATTTCAATCACAATCTTGCGATTCATTCATCTTCCTCCCTTTCAACCGTCTCCTCACAAGTTATGAAACCGCCGGGGAAACGGCACGTACAAATGCATCAACTCTTTCAATAAATAGGTAGAATCCAAAAAGAATAGCTGATCATACAAAAACCTTGCCGCTTTCGACATATGATAGAATACAGAGTTTTTTGCACCATTCTAAAAGCTGAAGAAGAAGGATAGACAGGGAGGAAGCATGATATGACTAAGCCAAAGTATCTGGAGATTGACGAGGTATTGAATCATTTGAAGTTGGCACTGGATCAACAGCAGCCCTTCTCGCTCATTCGGATTGGGGATGGTGAAAATTTGATTTTGTCTCAGGATACCGTCTGGCCGATGGAAAAGGTGTTGCAGGAACGTTGGGCAGTCAAAGCCAATCTCGGGCAAAAAGGATTGTTTCTACCGAATACGAAATTGCGAGATTCGGTAGCCGAGGCGGTACGCAAAGTCGATATTGCTGGCATCCTGCCTTATGATGACGAATCTATCAAAGCACCGTCCTATATGAAGCGGGAGCTGACCGACCAGGTTTTTAACCATTACAGCCTCTCTCCTGCGCTGACCTGCCATGCCTGCCTGAACCGGTATTTGGCTGAGACACCCGCTTTCTGGGACATGCTTAAAAATCGGCGCATCCTGCTCGTCACCCGTACAGCCGCCGAAGTGAAGCCCGTCCTTGAAGCCGAGCCGTATCAGCTGCATATCCCGCACACGCTTGCATTTCATCAATATGAACAAATGGATAAAACGCTCCAGTGGATCGCAGCGCATAAAGATGACTTTGATATTGCGCTATTCTCCTGCGGGGTCAATGCGGTCGTACTGGCGCAAAAAACGGCAGAACTAACTGGCAAAGTAGGTATAGACTTCGGCAAGGCAATTAATATCGTAATGTTCGGCAAAGCGAATTAATGGATAGCCTCTGCTTCTCATATCAAAAAAGCACTAGCAAATTCAAGATTTGCTGGTGCTTTTAGCTATCACAAACCGTCCTAAAGTACGTGGTCGCATGGAATATCTAAATAAAGCCTTGAAACCTTGCTAGCTTAAAAATAGACTTTGAGATTTCATGTCACTTATTTTACAATATTATAGAAACTAGCATTAAATTGGAGATCACGAGGAGGATATCGTAAATGACACATAACAAGAAATTGAAGACATATCCACTTACAAAAGCTAAGCATGTAAAGGTTCATGGTCGAACTACGCAAACACTTACACCACTAACTCTGTTTTGGACAGGCAGCGGCATTGAATTGAATATCAAGGGCTCGGAGCTGTGGATTGAAATTGAGGCCGATTACCAGGTGTATGAGCACTGGATCAGTATTGTCATCAATGGTGCCCCGATGAGTCGCTTGATGGTGACCGCAGGACGGCATTGGATTTGTCTTTTGAGAGGAATGAATCCTAACATGGTTAAAAATGTCCGGGTGGTCAAGGATGTCCAGCCTATGAGTTTTGACTCGCGCATCTTGTTGCAAATTCATGCCCTGAAGGTTGACGGAGAATTGCTGCCGGTCACAGATAAGCCTTACAAGGTGGAATTTATCGGTGACAGCATTACCTCGGGAGAAGGAACGATTGGAGCAAAGGAGGAGACAGACTGGGTTCCCATGTTGTTCACGGCACTACATAATTATACAGCCATAACTGCCGAAGCACTGAATGCCGATTACCGAGTATTGTCACAAAGCGGATGGGGTGTCCTAACGAGTTGGGATAATAATCCGCATGCAAACATACCAGCATATTATGAGCAGATATGTGGTGTGCTCAGCGGAGAGAGAAATGAAGCATTAGGGGCATTTTCCGATCATGATTTTACCTCATGGCAGCCGGATGTGGTCGTGGTGAATTTGGGGACTAATGACGGGGGAGCCTTCTATTCTCCCGCATGGACGGACCCAGCAAGCGGGAAAGTGTACAAGCAACGCTTGAACGAGGACGGGACATTCAATGAAGAAGATTTACAAGCTTTTGAAAACGCTACCGAAAATTTCCTTGTCAAGCTTCGGACCTGTAATCCTGCTGCCCATATTGTGTGGGCCTATGGGATGCTTGGTACTCCGATGATGCCAGCGATCTACCGGGCGGTAGACGCGTACAAGAAAAGAACGAGGGATCGGAATGTGTCCGTGTTCCAACTGCCTAACACGACGGAAGAAACGTTAGGGTCTCGCAGCCATCCAGGGCTTCTCGCCCATACCAAAGCGGCAAATGAGTTGACAGGGTATTTGCGAGAAATTTTAAAGAATTAGAATCCAGGAAGCAGAATCAACTCTGTTGAACCACTCTCTTGAAGTAAACATAACATCACAACACCCAGGATATTTGTGTTCTGGGTGTTGTTGACAATCATAGGAGAACCATAAACAGGAGGCAAATTCTTAATAAAGAAATACTCGTCTGATCTATTTAGAAAAAAGGAGTCGAAGCGATGCCAGTAAATACCTCTGGACCGTTACGTACGGTCGTCGATACCCCGGAAATATAAGAGGAATACACTGTTTGTATCGCCCATGGCGCGGAAAGATCCTGTGCATTAAAAGCTTGCGTTTCAGTGGCTCCTGTGACGCCAAGTACACCCTCTGCCCGGTAAATAACATCGCTCGGATCGTAGTCGGTGCCACGTACGATTTCAACCGCATACGTATCACCAAGTTCACCAATCAGACCTATGGAACCGCTAAAGGTCACAATCGGACCCGGTACAAGAAAAGTTCGCAGGGTAATCAAACCAAACCGCTCCGGTTCAGGACCCAGCTGGACATCGGGACCCTCACCTGATTTTGATGAATTTGTTGAACTTCTCATATCCAGAAAAAAACCCATTGCTTATCCCTCCAAATTGCAAGATACTCCATGATATGCGAGAAATTCTTAAGCGACTTGGACAAATTAGCAATAAATCTATCAATTCAGCTTAAAATAACCGATAGTAAATACATATGATATAAGCACTAGAAATGAATATGTAGATAGAAAGCAGGGGGTTTGATGAAACAACTGAAACGACTGAAAACATTAACACTACGTAAGAAATTAACAGCAGCATTCTTGCTGGTCATGCTTGTTCCTAGTATTATTGTCAGCTCTTTTTCTTATCAGGCAGCGTATAACCAGACAGACCAGCAATTAATGGACAGTGCGACGACTAGCGTTACCGCAGCCGACCGCGCAGTCACCCAGACGATTCAAGCCAAAATTGCAGATATCGAATATTACGCTACTACGATGACGGCCAGTGACAACACTCCAGAAGCAGATGCAGCACTCCTGACGGAGCTGCAAATCTATTTGAAAATGCATGCGGAAGCCCTCGATATGTTCGTAGGAACTCCTGAAGGAAAACTCATTATTGGCAAAGCCGTAGGCTCCACAAACGATCCTCGTGAGCGTCCGTGGTACAAACAGGCCATGGAGAAACCCGGACAAACCGTAATCAGCCCTGTCGGACTCAATACAGCTAAGGTCGCCGTTGTGTATATTTCACGTACGCTTCCTGACAATAGCGGTGTTCTCGGTCTTTCCCTGAACCTGAATAATTTAAAGGAAATTACGAATTTAAAAATCGGGCAGCAAGGTTATGTCATGATATTGGATAACACCAAGCGTATCGTTACTCACCCGATAGAAGTCAGCGGAAGTACGAAATTGGGAGAAATGTTGCCACAACTGTTCACCTCCAAGGAAGGCAGCTTTAATTACAAACTGGATGGCGTAGCCAAAAACCTGATTTTTAAAACTAACGCTCTGACCGGCTGGAAAATTGCTGGAACGATGGACAAGTCGGAAACAAATGCTTCCGCCAAACCGATCCTCATCACGACCATCGTGGTGCTGGTCATTTCAGCTATCGTCATCGGTGTGCTGGCGCTGTGGCTAATCAGCAGTATACTCAAACCGATCCAAAGATTGCGTAATTCTATGGATGCTATCAGCCAAGGCAATCTTTCCATCAATGTCGCTACGAACAGCACAGATGAAATCGGCGACTTATCGAGATATTTTCAAAAAACGGTGGATAGCCTGCGTAACATGATCAAAGAAATCCAAGCCATGACAGGCAATCTGTCAGCCTCCTCGCAAGAGCTCGCCGCAGGTGCAGAACAAACAACCCGCGCGATTGAACATGTGACCGAAGCCATTCAGGATGTGGCCGCAGGCAGCGAAAGACAAGCCAACAATGCCAAAGAAAATCAGGATCGTGTGTCAGGTATGTCAACAGATATCGCGGCTATGACCGAGGCCATGACTGAAATGACCACGTTCTCTTCTCAGGCCATTCAGGCGTCGGATACAGGCAGTGAACATATCGGCAATAGTGTCGTCTCCATTGACGGCATTCGCACAACAGTGGAAGAGCTGGATACGATTATTGGCGCATTGAGTGAACGATCCGGACGAATCGGAACGATTGTCACGGTCATTACCGAAATCGCCAGCCAGACCAACCTGCTCGCCCTGAACGCTTCTATTGAAGCAGCACGCGCCGGAGAGCATGGTAAAGGCTTTGCAGTTGTAGCGACTGAAGTCCGCAAGCTAGCGGAAAACTCAGCTCATTCGGCACAACAGATCCGTGAGCAAATTCAAGGGATTCAAAACGGCGTATCCGAGGCCCTGACCTCGATGGAATCTGCCAAAGAGCGCGTAAGCGAAGGCATTAATTCCGTGGATCTGTCCGGCCGCTCCTTCTCCCGAATTCGTAGAGCGATCGTTAAATCGGCGAAGCAGCTTGACAACGTCTCAGCTTCTACAGCAGGAGTAGCACAAGGAACAAGTGCAGTGGTCGGCAGTATGGAGGAAATTACACGTATTGCCGAAGAAGCCGCATCCCATACCGAGACGGTATCTGCGGCCGCAGAGGAACAGCTCGCCTCCATGGAAGAGATCGGTTCCTCTGCCGCAGATTTAACCCGTCTGGCAGAACAGCTCCAAGATTTGCTGGCACAGTTCCAATTGGATGAAACAAATAACAGTTCTGACCGATAAATAGTAAGAGTCTTCACGACAAAGGAGGAATGAAAACATGGATATCGCAGCATTATCAACAGGTATGAGCCAGGCCAGCTTGGCGCAAGCCGTGAGCGTGAAAGTATTGGGTATGGCTAAGGATCAAGCTGGTGAACAGGGACAAGCACTGATCCAGATGATGGAAAAAAGCGTACAGCCTCATCTCGGAGGTCAACTGGACCTTCGGGCGTAGCTTCACCGCTATTCGACGGGCGATCTGTTCGGTTCTAAACGGACCGGAGCAGATCGCCTATTTTTTTAACACATCTACCATCGCGATTTTTCGTTCAGCGCAAAACGTAGTAAACTATACATATCGTCCACGGCCTTGGTTCGGAGGATAGAGCAAAAACCGCACAATGAAAGAGGAGGATACATAAATCATGAGTTATTCCGCATATTTCGAAAAGGTCAGAGAGCAGCAGCTTGATGAGCTGAAGGATTGGTTGTCCATTCCGAGTATTTCCGCATTATCCGAGCATAAAGGAGACATTAACAAAGCAGCCGATTGGCTTGCCGCCAAACTGACGTCTGCCGGATTGGAAAACGTTGAAATCATTCCGACTAAAGGCCATCCGCTGGTGTATGCGGATTATCTGCACGCACCCGGTAAACCGACAATCCTCGTGTACGGTCACTATGATGTACAGCCAGTCGACCCGCTTCATCTGTGGGAAACTCCACCGTTCGAGCCGTCGATCCGTGACGGAAAGCTGTATGCGCGCGGAGCTACAGATGATAAGGGTCAGGTATTCTTGCACATTAAGGCGGTCGAAGCCATTTTGAAGCAGGAAGGCAAGCTGCCGCTGAACATCAAATTTTGCATCGAGGGCGAGGAAGAAGTGTCCAGCCCGAGCCTACTTGAATTTTTGCAGACAGGTGCAGACCGTCTGGCTGCCGACGCTGTACTGGTATCCGACACCTCCCTGATCGAAAAAGGCAAGCCTGCCATTTGCACAGGTCTGCGCGGATTGTGCTCACTGGAAGTTTCGATCCACACCGCCAATACGGATCTGCATTCTGGCTCCTTTGGCGGCGGTGTGCCGAACGCGTTGCATGCCCTAGTATCCTTGCTGGCAACGCTGCATGACGACAAGGGACGCGTCAGCATCGACGGTTTCTACGACGATGTCGCGCCGCTATCGGCTGAGATGAGAGCAGAGTTCGTGAAGCAAGATTTCAATGAGAGCAAGTTGCAAAAGGATCTTGCGCTTGATTCCCTGTACGGCGAAGAAGGATTCAGCTTCGTCGAGCGTGTCGGGGCACGTCCGACGCTGGAGCTGAACGGCGTGTATGGCGGCTTCCAGGGCGAAGGCACGAAGACGGTCATTCCGAAGGAAGCTCACGCCAAAATTACGTGCCGCCTGGTTGCCAACCAGAATCCGCAGGACATTCTGGACAAAATCGAGCGCCATCTGCGCGCCCATGTTCCGACAGGTGCCACGCTGAACATCCAGCAGGGTGAAAAAGCGAACGCGTTTAACATCGACCCGTCACACGCATTTCTGCAAGCAGCGGCAGATGCTTTTGAGAAGGTATACGGTGTACGTGCCCTGTTTACCAAGGACGGCGGCTCCATCCCAATCGTGGAAACTTTCTCCCGTGTGCTAACTGCACCCGTCGTATTGATGGGCTTTGGCTTGCCGGATGAGAACTTACACGCGCCGAATGAGCATTTTAATTTGGAAAATTTTGATAAGGGTCTGCTGACCATTGTGGAATTTTTGAAATCTGTGTAAGCTGATACCAAAAAAGCATTCACGGCATGTGATCAACCATGCTTCGTGAATGCTTTTTTACATTGGCTGCCGTCGCCTAAGAAAAACGGGTGTAGCGCAACAGACGAACCAGCCGATTCAACCGTTCTATTTCCCGATCCAACTCGTGAAGCGGTTGCCCGGCCAAAGCAGCGTTCGCTCTCAGATCACGCAGCGGGTTCATTTTCCGACCCATAAGTTTCAACACCGTGGCCTTCCCCATGTTGTTCACCACCGCATATTGCGTTAGCGGGTCAAGCTCAATCCACAAAACATGATGATGCTGAAAAAACGACAATAGTTGCTTTTTCAATTCTTCAAGCTCACCTGTAATTTGCGGATGATGATGAAAAGCCACATAGCCCATCACCCGCAGGTCACTTATGATTTGTTCCAGTTGAAGCGTTTCGTTTATGTACACATTATTCGTCCTCATGCGATTCCTTGCGCCGTTCGTATAATTTTCCCGGATGACGTTCACCACCTGACTATCGTTATCTTTTTATCGGTATGCTTCCATCATATACAAAAAAACAACCGGCTTATACGCCAGTTGTTTCCCGTTCCACAAAATACTTATTGGTCATATAATGAGCCTTGCCTCTGGAAGTGTCGACCATTCCCTTTTTGTTATCGAGAAAAACAATTTCCCGGCATTTGGTGCAATACCACTTGGTCCGCTTAAAGGGAGATTCCGTTACATACGAGGTACCGCATTTGCAATCTACTTTGATCAAGGTTTCTGTTGATTTGTAAGCTTGGGACAGCTCCTTCAAGCCTGTATCCGGCTGTTGAACCGGGATAATGACTTCCTGATAGCTTGAATACTGATTATGAACTTTAAAATCAGCCACCAGTTCCGCATGTAGCCCAAAGTACTCTTTGCCAATCTCGGTTACAAATTTTTTGCCAATTCTGTAACACTCAAGCCATTCCTGTATCTGTTGATTAGACAAAGGCACTGTGCCCTTGATACCGCTATTTAATGTGTAAGTCATGATGTATAAAGTATCATCTTGTCTATGTCCGTACATGAGAAGCCTCCTTATAATACACTTGATAATGTACTACAAAGCGCAAAAAACATCAATTTTATTATTTGGCAAAAGGTTATAGCTGATTTATAAAGCTCAGGGAATGCACATATAGAATAAAAGCAACTGACCTGGGTCAGTTGCTTTGTCTTTCCACATAGTATTTGTTGGTCATATACCACGCCTTGCCTTTTTCCGTATCCACCATACCCTTTTTGCGATCCAGGAACACAATGTTATTGCATTCCTTGCATGACCACTTGGTCCTTTTATGCGGCGACTCTTCTATATAGGAAGCTCCGCATTTGCACTCTACCTGAATTAACGTTTTATACTGACTGTACGCCTCTGCCAACGGGTCTACGTCTACAGCTTTACTTACCACCGCAGGCTGTATCATGGATATATGATCCCGCTGCTCCGAGTATTCATTATGTACCTTAAAATCTGCTACCAATTCAGGATTCAAACCAAAATACTGTTTACCAACTACCGTTACAAACTTGCTGCCAATTCGATATGCTTTTATCCATTCCTGAACCTGCTTACTGGATAGGTCGACTGTTCCCTTTATACCGCTGTTCAGCGTATAGGTCATCAAATGTTCGTTTTGTGTCATATGTCTCCCCGTTCACCTCCGATCAAGAATATACCACAGGTAGACCTAAGCAAAAGCTACTTACTGCTACCTGAAGCAACGAGCTTTTCTGCCTTGTGATCCTTTTAATACAAGTATAACTCAAAACCCGAGCTGTCTTCCATTTTGTCTATATCCTGAGCACTGATTTCGCAGGGATCTATACTCGCCTCCTTAGACTATCACAAGATGCATTTTTATCTTTTTATCACTTTGTGGTACAGTCTTCTACATTAATCATTCATGCGAGTTGGCGGATAAGCTAATGGTAGTTTCTTCCTTCCTTATATATTACAACACTTTTGTACAAATTCCTACATGTTTCAGCGGTGTAATCGTTTTTTTCGTCACCTTGCCAGAGTAAGTGCTCCCGCTTATACTCAATAGCCTTTTCATATGTACCACCAGGTTCGCAACATACATTTTGATGAATTCTTCATTAGGGAGTTGAGCGTACCAGAGATACTGGCTTTTCATTTTATAGAGTAAAAATAATTTCCAAAGACCATTTTCGTTTTTTGAATTCATTCGTGTGATATATTTTCTCTTAGGGAGGCGAATCCATTTTGGAAAGAAAAAGTGTTATGGTGTATGAAGATATAAAAGAAAAATTACAATCTATAAAAACAGAGTTAGGTTTGAGTAATGAAAATGATGTTGTCAGTTATTTGATCAGTGTATATGAACACTCCGATTCTCTGCCCAAAAAATCTCAAATTCAACTCATTAAACTTATAAAATAGAAACACCAAAAATCCTTGAGTGTATAAGCGCCCAAGGATTTTTGGTAACGTAATTAATCAGGTATTTGAAAACACATAAAAATATTTTTATCTGTAAAATGTTCTTAGCATCTCCTGCGCAATCTGATCGACCTCTTCCAATTTATCGTTTTCACTCGGATTAGTGCTGAGCCTATTTAGTTCGTATGTTAGCTTTCCAAGTAAAGCATTAGGAAGCTGCTTACAAAAATGTATAAGCACGAAATACTTCCACGAACTATCGTTTGAATTTAATATTTGCCGGATGACTGGGATTAGCTCCATATCGAACTGGAACAAAATATTTCTTACTTCCGCTGAAATGGGCCAATTACTGTCTTGTAACCAGGTAAAAAGCTCAGGAATGATGGGTCGAATTTCTGCCTTACTGCACAATTTCAATTGATTAATGCTATCAAAATCCGACTTATGTTTAGGGATAAGATCGTGAGGATTCACCATGTGGCCTCCTTTACCTGGTTATTCCCCAAACATCTATGATTAATCTTTTTGGTTCAGTTTCTGCATTACATTGGAAATACATTTTGAAGCACGCACTCAGTAATTAAAAAAACAGATCATATCTTTTTACTAAATTATTAAAACGAATAGCCGTGAACGGTTTTCACTGAATCCTCATTGCAGCTATCACTGTGATATTAATGGACTAAGAGTATAAAAAGCTGTACCATACACGTGAGTTGTATGTCTTTCATACCAGTCGAACCGATGTACAAGTCGTTGAATAATTTTTTTCTGGGATCCACTTCCCACTTTCACCTTTAAAATAACTCCAAGCAGGTGACTCATGCCTAATCATATAAATCAGATTACCATCACGCTCAGCCCGTAGAAGTATTGATTATACCCTTGGTTTCTCCTGCGGGCTGAGCCTTTGCCCAAGGGAGCGTGATGGTAATGAAGCCTAACCGAAAAAAACGTAATCAAGCCTATTTTAGACATCACAGAAAGCGGGTTATTCAGCGTAAGAAACGACTTTCAGCACACCGGGGATGGGTCGTCAAATTCGACGGTGTATTCTCCAAAGGGAAAATTCATTGTTCCTGCTGGATGTGCAGCGCAAAAACAAAACGACTTGGCTATCCCAAATCGGAGTTATCAAGAATAGCTAACTGTCAGGAACAGCTTCTGGATTATGATTTTTAAACTACAAATGATCAAAACAAGCGAATGTCTTTTTCTGCGACAATCGCTTGTTTTTAAGTTGACTCACTTGGCAAGGTCATCCTACAAAACAAAAGCCTTCTCGACCAGCCTTCACTTTTGAAGGATCATCGAGAAGACTTTGCACCCCGCAAGGAACAAGAGGTCAGATTTTTAATTCGCCAAGCCTGATTAATTCCACGACCGCCTGTGAACGACCTTTTACGTTCAGTTTCTGCATTACATTCGCGATGGGGTTTGAAACACACCAAGTTTGTTGTTAAGGTAAAAGGGCACTACTTTTTTATCCAATTGATTTTGTTTGATAAATTCATCAAAATCATCACTTGTGTCCATAACCAATCTTTGTCGATTGTATTTGTCGTACTCTGCTGTCGCCAACTTCTCTGCAATCTCTTGCGAAATACTTCCTGCATTTATCAGAATATCTCGCTCATTGAATTTCAGGAATGAGTCCAGCTTCTGGGTCCAGTCCTTCATATACATCGGGGATTGACGTTCCGCCTGATCTTCCGCATAGTCCAGATACATCGTTACGATGCGATTCAACGTTTGTATTTCTTTATCGGTCAAATAGTTCTTGGCTACGGTTATATCGCTCTTCCTTACTTTATCGCCTTTCCAGCTCGTTAATCCCATATTGCCTTTATCAGCGCTTGCTCGCTCGGCAATCAGCTCTGCCGCGGTATGACCATGGACGGCAAAATGAAGTTTGTTTTGTACAGTAGCGAAAAACTCTTTGGACACACTGGAATGGGGGTCATAATCAACCGATAAGGCGTAGATATCCGTAATCTTGCGATAGAACCTTTTCTCCGATGCACGGATGTCGCGAATACGCTGGAGCAATTCATCGAAGTAGTCTTGTCCAAAGTGACGCATATCTTTCAAACGCTCATCGTCCATTGTAAAGCCTTTGACAAGGTACTCATTAAGCCGCTCGGTTGCCCACCGCCTGAACTGCGTGCCTCTGTGCGAGCGGACACGATACCCGACAGCAATAATCATTTCAAGATTGTAATGCTTGACCTTGCGTTTTATTTCTCTTGAACCTTCAATTTGAACTTGTAAGTATTCCTTACAAGTTGCATCAAAAGCTAGTTCATTTTCTCCATAGATGTGTTTAATGTGAAGCGTAATGTTTTGAGACGTAGTCTGATATAACTCTGCAATTGCCTTCTGAGTCATCCAAACGTTGCCGTTCTCCAGTTTCACGTCTATTTTGGTATTCCCATCTTCTGTCTGGTATATTAAGATATCTGTACGATTGTCCAATTTCTCAACTCCCACTCCTCCCCAACTAACGCTTACGGAATCATACGTTCTTATTTTATCATATTCGAAGTAAACACATTGACAATAAAGTCTCCTATTTTACAATCCTCGCCCTTTTTTTATCTATATTTAACATATGTCACAGCCATTTAAAGCTTTTTCACTCCAATTTACTTAACGAAGTTTCCAATCTCAGCACTAAGAATCGGTGGTTCAAACGGTTCAAACCGCTTAATGAAACCGTTTGATCCAGTAGACCATTTTTGTAATACGTATATTTGGCATCTGGAGATGAAGACTCTGTTCCCGCTGACGTTAACCGATTAAGGTCATCAAAGGTATAAGAGATTTCGCTGCCAAATGGCTCCCTCAGCTTAGTTCGATTTCCAATTAGTCATACTACTTGTTTACTTACCTGATTTTTCTCATCAGTTATTTTAATAACCTGTCCCAGTTCGTTAAATTCTCTTCACTTTTGGTTATATTTCGCCTCACCTTTGGCATTAGCAACGGAAGCACGACGATCCATCACATCATAATTGTAGGAAGTGCTATTTTATTGCCATCCTATGCTGTTACGTTATTGCCGCTAATCTTGTCGCAGCTATGTTTGCCCAATAATTGTATTTTTTAGAAATAAAATATATTTTATGCATTTTTAAAAAAACAAAAGCCTTCCCGACCAGCCTTCACTTTTGAAGGATCATCGAGAAGACTTTGCACCCCGCAAGGAACAAGAGGTCAGATTTTTAATTCGCCAAGCCTGATTAATTCCACGACCGCCTGTGAACGACCTTTTACGTTCAGTTTCTGCATTACGTTGGAAATATGGTTACGCACCGTCTTCTCACTAATAAATAGTTGTCCGGCGATGTCACGTGTTGTTTTGTCCTGCACAAGCAGTTCAAATACTTCACGTTCACGGTGAGTTAACAAAAACTTGTTTTTGTGGTCGTTACCCTTCGTCAATTTCACCCCTCCTTGCTCGGGTTTTGTGTGGTGTAACAAGGTTAAGGGATACAGTCAACACATTTTATGTCACGTGCTTAGGTATGGTTCAATATGCGGATAAAAATGGGCCTAGGCACTTATTTTCAGCCTTTGCAGAATCGTTAGACTCTGCGTCTAATTTTATGTATTGACAGGCATATGGGGCAGCCTTATGATAAGAAAAACCGCGACTGATAATCATTATCAAAATAATGATACATATAGATATCGCGCAACAGACTATTGTTCATGGCCGCTTGGCCAGAAAGGGTGTTCATTAATTATGAAATTACGTTACGCTGTACCGGCCGGAGTGCTGGTTTCTTCTATTCTGTTCGCAGGTTGCGGCCAAACCGGAACTGCTACTCAGCAGCCTGCTGCAACGACCAAAGATGTGGGAGCAACTACACAGTCAACGACTCCTGCGGCCTCTGCCCCCAATTTTGATCAAGCGGTGGCCGCTTACCGTGCCTATGCCATAGAGCAATGCGATACGTTTGTGAAAAAGACAGAAGAATTCACGAACGCGGTCAAAGCTGGCGAGCTGGACAAAGCCAAGGCGCTGTATGCTCCTGCACGTATGTACTATGAACGGATTGAACCGATTGCAGAAGCGCTGGGCGATCTTGACCCGAATATTGATGCGCGTGACGGTGATGTAGATGCAGCAGATTGGCGCGGTTTCCACCGGATTGAAAAGACATTATGGGAAGAAAACACCACCAAAGGGTTGGACGAGTTTTCCGACCGCCTGTTGAGTGATGCAAAGCTGCTGCGTGCCAAGGTGGAGACGGTCAACATTGACGCCAGTCTGATGGTAACGGGTGCAGTCGAGCTGCTGAACGAAGTATCCACCTCCAAGGTGACGGGTGAAGAGGAACGGTATTCCCATACGGATTTGTACGACTTTGCAGCCAATGTAGAGGGCGCACAAAAAATATATGAGATTTTGAAAACAGACCTGAACCAAAAAGATGCAGCGTTGGAAACGCAAATTGGCGAGCGCTTTGAGGCATTGCAGAAAGAATTGGCTCCTTTCAAGAAAGGCGAAGGCTATGTATCTTATACGAAGCTGAAACCGGAAGAAATTAAAAAGCTGAGCCAAAACCTCGATGCCCTGGCAGAGCCGTTGTCCCAAATGGGAAAATTGTTAGGAGTGTAACGATATGAAAGGCTTCAAGCGGCAAAAGGGAACGAGACAGGAACCGCAGCAGCGTACAGATTCCCGTGAAGAACAGGTTGATCTGGTCAAAAAGGATGCTAAGTCAGAGGATGTTCTGCTAGAAAATGATGTGCTGTCAGGAAAGAGTAAATCTGTATCACGCCGGGATCTATTGAAGCTGGCCGGAGTCGGGGGACTGGGTCTCCTGCTCGGCGGCGGTGGCGTGGGGGCTGTGCTGACAGCCAGCCAACGGCTTGAAAGCATGATGACGGAAGCGGATACCAAGGATGTGGTTCCTTTTTACGGGAAGCATCAGGCGGGTATTGTGACTCCGGCACAGGATTTCATCTGCTTCGCCGCCTTCGATCTGACGACGAGCGACAAGGAACGGGTACGCAGCCTGTTTAAAGCCTGGACAGAAGCCACCGCTACGATGACTTCCGGCGCGCTGATCGGCAACGATAACGAAAACCTCAACCTGCCTCCGTCCGATACGGGCGAAGCGGCGGGGTTATCGCCGTCACGGACGACGATTACCTTTGGTGTAGGTCCGTCCTTTTTTGATGGGCGCTACGGTCTGGCAGGGCTTAAACCTGCCGGACTTCGTGAGCTGCCCCGTTTTCAAGGAGATGCGCTGGACGATCAATGGTGCGGTGGCGATATCGGGGTGCAGGTATGCGCCAATGATTTGCAGGTAGCTTTCCATGCCCTGCGTAATTTGGCGCGTATCGCCAGAGGAACGGCGGTGCTTCGCTGGACACAGGAAGGCTTCCAGCGGACAGCACAGGCCGATCCGGCGGGAAGCACGCCGCGGAATTTGCTCGGCTTCAAGGACGGTACGGGGAACCCGGATACCTCCAAGGCTGATGAGATGAACCGACTGGTATGGACACAGGCGAGTGACGGTCCTGCGTGGATGGGCGGCGGCAGCTATATGGCTGTGCGGCGTGTACGCATGCGGGTAGAGGTATGGGATCGCTCGACACTGGGCGACCAGGAGGATACCTTCGGACGCCATCGCAGCAGCGGGGCCCCACTGGGCAAGGCCAAGGAGTTCGACAAGCTTGATCTGGCGGCCACAAGTCCGGAAGGCAAGCCGATCACGCCCCCCACCTCTCATGTGGCATTGGCTCATGGGGACGGGAGCATTAATATTTTGCGGCGGTCTTATTCTTATTCGAGCGGATTGGACAAGCAAACAGGACAGCTCGATGCCGGGTTGCTGTTCATCAGCTACCAACGTGATCTATTCAAGCAGTTCGTCCACATTCAGGAGAAGCTTGCGCGCAATGACAAGCTGAACGAATATATTGTACACAAAGGCAGTGCGGTGTTCGCCTGCTTCCCGGGTGTATCGCAAGGCGGCTACATCGGGGATACGTTATTTTAGCAGCAGGCCAGGAAGGGGATTTATATGAATCGGCGCAATAAAAGCTTGGGATGGGTGTTTCTGCTGGTGGCTCTGCTGCTGACAGCAACTCCGTTCATATCCGGATCCGGGTCGGTCGCTTTCGCACAAACAGATACCAAAGCTGCTTCCAATGATCAGCTCATGCCTGTGGTGGGTGGCGCACTGGTGGAGGCGGGACAATCCCAATGGACGGAAGCCTCCAGGGACGTCAAAGAATTCCGTACGCTGTGGGAAGCTGCCAAAACAAACGGCGGTGATGCAGCCCATATCGCAGCGGTGGACAAGGCTCTCACGGATGCAGAGCAGGCGCTTGCCAGCGGCGGCGGAGAACCAGCGAAAGCTGCACTGTCCGTGCTAGCTCGTTCGGTCAACGAATTTGTGACTGCTGCGGAAGGCGACAAACCCGCCCCGGCTGGAGCCAAAGCAGCGGAAAAGCTGCTCCCCATGGCGAAGGGCAGTCTGGCTGCCATGCAAAAAGGCGACTGGACTGCGGCCCGCGCTGATTACGACCGGATCGTAAAAGCATGGTATCAGGTGGAGACACCGATTCGTTCGGACAATTTTCCGGTATACAGTGCGCTGGAAACTAAAATTAGCCTGATTCGCATCTCCATGCAAGCCGAGCCAATACGACAAGAGCAGGCTCTCAAGGAAATGCAGGAACTAACGGCTTTGTTGTCGGATTACAGTCAAGGCAAGTTGGTGAATACGGGTCAAGAAGCTGTTGCAAACAACACGGCTAATGGCTCAGTAGTCTCGCTAAGTGATGCGGTCAAGCTCCTCGAATTCGCACGGCAGGATGCGACAGCCAATCAGCCTGAGCAAGCGGCTGACAAGGTAGGGCGGTTCATCGCCCTGTGGCCTTCGGTTGAAGGACATGTGCAAATTTCCGATCCGGCGTCCTATACCGCGATTGAAAATGAAATGACCGAGACTTCCGGTTATCTGCTGTCTTCTCCACCGAACACAGTCAAAGCCATCCAAACCCTTGATCAGATGCTGGAAAGGCTCCGTCCGTTGACGGAAGAACGTTCCTACACCGCTTGGGATGCGGCACTGATTTTGCTGCGTGAGGGGCTGGAAGCCATTCTGGTGCTTGCGGCTCTGCTGGCGTATGCCAAAAAAAGCGGCGAAGCTGTGGCTGGTCGCTGGATATGGGCTGGTGCCGGAACGGGGCTGGTGCTGAGCGGAATCCTGGCGGTGCTGTTCACCACACTGGTCGCGGCCGCCACATCGGGCAGCATGCGTGAGCTGCTGGAGGGTGTGACTGGACTGGTCGCGGTTGTGCTTATGCTGACCGTCGGTAACTGGCTGCATACCAAATCCAATGCTGACGCGTGGAACCGCTTTGTCGAGAACAGCGTAGACAACGCGCTGGCGCGTGGTAGCCTGTGGTCGCTGTTCGCCGTTTCTGCGCTCGCGATTTTGCGTGAAGGCGCCGAGACGGCTATCTTTTATATCGGTATGGCCCCGGCCATCGAAACCTCTCAATTGCTGATTGGTATTGGCTCGGCAACTGTCGTGCTGGTTGTGCTGGCATTGGCGATTATCAAGTTTAGCGTACGGTTGCCGATTCGCGCCTTTTTCCTGACGGCCACTGTACTGATTTACTATCTCGTATTCCGGTTTCTGGGCGAAAGTATTCATTCGCTTCAGGTGGCTGGCAAGCTTCCGGGGCACACGGTCTCTTCGTTGCCATCCATTAGCTGGCTGGGCATGTATCCTACTTGGGAAACGTTTATCCCACAGGTCGCTGTGCTGATCTTCATGGTGTGGCAGCTTGTACGTCAGGAAATGCGCAGCTCCAAGCAACGTTAAAGTCCAAACTGCAACACATACAATTGAGGATTTTGCAAAAATCCAGCACGCGACTTCCAATGAACAATATATAGATCGAAAGGGTCTAGTTCGTCTATATATTGCACTTTCGAGCGACTGGAATCGAATTTTGCAAAATCCTGAATGCAAAAATAACGAAAAAAAACGTCAAAACGCAGGTCCGATCTCTATCGGCTCCGACGGTTTTGGCGTTTTTTTAGTCACGAGAAGGAGTGCTGACTTTTATGATCAGAAAATATCCTCCAGCAACGGAATCATACGCTGGTGATGGAGCAAGTCTGTACGGTCACCGTGCTCACGAATCACGTGTACCTCACCGCGAAAATCCAGCAGCTCCGCCGGCGTAGCATGTCCCAGAAAATGCACCGGACTATAGCTTAGTCCATAAGCTCCTGCATTCGGAATGACAATATAATCACCCTCCTGAATCGGAGGAAGCTGCGCTTTTTTCACAAGACAATCCTCGGGTGTACAAAGCGGTCCGACAATGCTCACGGTTTCCAGATCCACGGTTGCTTCTGGCTGAAGCTCCCCTATCCGGTCTGCGGCCTTCCCTAATTTTAGCTCGACAGCAGCAGCCTCTTGAACAGGAATGTCCTTCCCCTGCCCTATCTGAATCGCCACTTCCTGTCCCTCTCCTTGCCCGCGCATAATTCGCACCGGATAGTTGTCCCTAATCCGACGTCCTCGAAAGGCAGCCGAGGCATAATGGTTCATACCGCCATCAGCTACAACGAACTTCTCTCCCTTGGATTCCTTCGTATACAACGCCCGACAGACATACATTCCTGCCTGAGCAACCAGATATCTGCCGCTTTCGATGATCAGCATAACACCTGGCAGACGGGATCGAGTCTGCTCGGCCATTGCGTTCAGTCCATCAATCACTTGCCCCATATCCAATGGCTGCTCATGAGTAAAATAAGGAACGCCAAATCCGCCGCCCAAATTTACCGTATGCATCGCCACACTATACTGATCCTGTATGCGTTCTGCCAATTGAAGGGTATTCGAGAATGAAGCTAAAATCTGATCCGCTTTCAGCATTTGCGTGCCTGTATACACCTGAATGCCCTGGAAATATACATGTGGGCAATCTTCCAGCACCGTAAAAAAGTGATCCAACTGCCCCTCGTCCACACCAAAGGGACGAGGAACGCCACCCATTTTGATCGTCGATCCCGACAAATCGTTATCGGGATTCACACGAACCGCAGCGCGGACAAACAAGCCTGCTCGGGCAGCAATATCCTCCAGCAAGCGCAGCTCCCGCACCGACTCGACATGAATGCAGCCGATTCCACAGGCTACCGCCTCACTCAGTTCGGCTACCGTTTTTCCCGGCCCGGCGTACAACACATCTTCTGGGGCATACCCGGCCTCCATCGCGACAAACATTTCCCCGGCCGAAGCGATTTCGACGCCACAGCCTAACGTGCGAAGCAATCCCGCCAAGGCTACGTTGCCATTGGCCTTGAGTGCGTAATGCACACGCACAGCCGGGTGCAGCCGGGATAGCAGCGAGCTGACATGAGCATGTAGCGCGTCGCCATCGTAATAATAAAATGGCGTCGGATGTTCGCCGAAGCGTTCCAGCAAGGCTTCGTCCTTTTTATCCATCTGCTGAATCTCCCCCCTTCTTCTTCCTATTCCGCATAGATCGTCTGGCCTGAACGGGCGGCCTCATGAATAGCTGCCAGCAATCTGACGCGCTCGGCGGCCTCGTGGAACGGAATAGGCTCCGCGACTCCCCGGATGATATCGCAGAACGTGTCCAACTGATTGACGTAATAGTTCATGGGCTCGAAAACGGTTTTGATTTTGGAGTCTATCATTGTATCCTTCGTTATTTTCGTCTTGAGCGTTATTTTATAAAAGCCCAGATTCGCCCGAAAGCAGTCCTGCAAAGTAACTACCGCCGAATCAAAGGTTAATACATGAGCGCAGCGGTATGGCCGCTCGAATGAAAAGAGGGCGGATGCCTCCAATCCCCCCGGATAGCGGGCCTGTGCACGAAATGTCCAGTCACAGCCGTTAGGACCGTCGAAATCCGATTGACTGCGGAACTCCGCCTGCTCCAGTCCAACGACTGCCTGAAGAAACTGGAGCCAATACACGCCCAAATCCCAAAAGCATCCCCCGCCCTGCTCGGGTCGGGATCTGTAATTCTCCGCATGCCCGTCCTTTGCGGGAATGCACAGGCTGGTCGCTATGGAGCGCAAACAACCATAGCGACCGGAATCCACGATATTGCGCAGCTCGCGCTGCCAAGGATGATGCTGCACCATGACTCCTTCCAGCAGGTGAGCGCTGCTCTGCCCGACTGCCGCTTCCAGGGGAGCCAGCTCCGCCGTATTCAGACATAACGGCTTCTCCACAAGCACATGTTTGTGAGCCTGTAATGCTTTACCGATCCACTCCGCATGCAGATCGTTACTCAGCGCAATATACACGGCGTCAATCTCCGGGTCGATCAGCATATCCTCGGCATGCCGATAAACGACACTAACGCCAAAACGGTCCGCCAAATCTCCTGCCTTGGCAACGGTCCGGTTCGCAAGCGCGGTTACACGGGCCCCCGCAACGTAACGGATCGGCTCCAGCAGCGCACGAGGGGCAATGGCTGAACAGCCAATGAGGCCAAAACGGATATCACGTACCGCAGGCTCTTGCGCCGCTGCGGCGGTGTTCATGACCCCTTCTCCAATCCCGCTGAGTTTACTTGCACCTGGACGTTCCTCACATATGACTCCACATAGCGTGGTGTCTGACTACGTAGCTCCACGATCCTCCGGTGCATGTCCTCCAGAATCTCAGCGCTGCCACCATAGATTTGCATCCACGTATCGTACCGTATCCCCAGTCCCAGCCGTTCCCACAGATCCGCATTATGCATTTCATGCACACCGAACGGCTCCAGCATAATGAGTGGAGTGGCTGTGGCGAACGAATCTGTCAGACTACCCCCGCCGGGCTTGCTGACAATGGCCTGGACATGACATGCCTGGTCCAGCATGCTATGGTAATCCGGCCCGGCCTCATACAACGTCTCCTCGCCAGCCTTCACCTCACCGAAAGGCGGAAAAGTATGCTCCCCGGCTTCATTCCGCTTCCATGTTCTCCACTGCGGGTCCATCCGGAAATAACGTATACCGTCCCGCTGCTCATCCGGCTGGTCCTGATCATACAGCAGCAAATCCAGCTCCCAACCCGCCTCTTCCAGCCGTCCGACCTTTTCACGGTACGTGCCCATACCCCAACCGCCGCCGTGCACAAACAAGCGGGATTTCCGGGCCTCAAAGGGAACATGCTCTACAGCCGGGACATCAATATAGTGGCTGACTCTATTTGGGTCATTTTCAAAAAATGTCATTTCTCCACACCCATCGGCAAAGTTCGGGTTATGCTTGGCCAGATTTTTCCATGAAGGAGAAGGCGTCGAGTCCATATATACAATGTCCACATGTACCGATCCCGGCTCCCTGCGCTTGCGATACTCCTCCAGCACATACATCCAATGGCCGGACAAGCATATAAAATGCCGCCGATCTTCCTCCATCCATCGGGTCAGCAGCACTTCCATGGCAGCGAGATCAAGCGAATTGCGCATATCCTGCGGAACCTTCTGTGACATTAAGGCTACAGCGAAATTATCATGGTAAGCTTTGCGGCTTTTGTCCACCTTGAGACGGGCCGACTCAGGCAGTACATTTTCAAATACGTGAATCGCCGTCTCCACACCCAACCTGCGAAGACCCGCTTGCATCAGCAAGCCGGGAGTATAAAAGCCCAATCCGAAACCGGAACACAAAATCGTTACCTTCATACTCTTGTGCATACTCATGCTCATACGCCTCCCGTTTAATTCAGCACTGTAAAATGATGCTCCGCCAAAAAATGCTCCAGCTTCGTAGTCAGACGCATTTTTTCCTTATCACCCGCGGCAACCAGTTCCAAATAAAGACGACCTTTTCCACGTGCCCGCTCACTTCCAGTTGCCCTTTCTTTACCTTGGATATTCGCTACGCCTTCAGGCCCACCAGACACGGAAAGACCGTCACCACTGCTAATCCCGCTAACACGAACCTGCTTGGCAGATGACCTGCCCCCGCGCTCTGTTGTATTTCTGCTTGGCGTGCTTTTATCACCTGCATTCCTGTTTTCGCCATCTCGTCCGCCCGTGTTCACATACAGCGTATTGGCGCCCAGCGGCATGACGCCTTCTTCACTTTCGCCTGTGAACAGCAGTCCTTCACATTCCAGCCCTTCCAGCAATTCTTCATAGGACAAACTGCCATCATGGGACAACGAATAATTCGTCAACGTGCCACGCATATTTTTCCCAGCCAAAAAGGTGTCCAATTGGTGCTTGATCAGACTCATGGATTTACGGGCGTTAATTTCGATAATAGGCTCCAGCTTCCCGCCGCGAAGTGTCATCGAGTCAATGCAGACGTCGCCGTAATAACCGTCCTGATACAGCTGCTTCCCTACATCCTGCATTAAGCGAAAATAGCCCTCACGCTCCAGCCGCTCCATAAAAGCCTCATCCGGCGACAACGATTCCCGATAGGCGAATTGGGTGTTAGCCAGCCACTGCACAGACAGGATATCGACACTTCCGTTATCACCAATCGTAAATTGGCATGAAAAATCCTGCTCCTTCTCCAAGAAAGGCTCCAGGAGGAACAGTACCCGTTTGCCTTTTCGTTCCTGCCCACGTAAATACGATACAATTCGGTCCAGCATCTGTGTTGAGGTAATGTGCAGGTTTCCTTTGCCGGATACGCCAAAATCATCCTTGATTAAAAAGCTTCCATCCCGCAGCAGCTTGCGTCCCGCCTCAGCTACATCCGCAAACGAAGTCACAATATAGCCGGGATGGCGCAGTCCAAGACTGCGTTTTAAATCAGAAGAATAGGTTTTGGCATTCACCTTGCGGATCGTTTCCAGCGGCGGCTGATGCAGCGTAATACCCCAAGCGCGTGCGGCCTCCTCCACATGAGGCAAACCCGCAAACGGGCTAAGCACACATCCCTCCAGTTGCGGAAACCCCGTACTGGTATCGGCCTTGCGACTGCCCAGCAGTTCAAAAACGGAAGCCGCCGACACATTCCCCGCCTGCTCCGTTCCGTCAGTCAAATCCCGTTCATTTACAGCCGGGCGAAAGCCCAACTGCGCGATATACTGACGATGCACAGGCGAAATAGCATAGCGGGTCAACAACGCGTCTCCCGGCTGGCAAAAGCTGAACAGCAGCTCATCCATTGCCGCCACAATCGCAGAAGAAGCCCGGTCAGGAATGGCGGGCAAGGAAGCTAACTGGGCATCCCGCCAGTAAACCTCCGCTTCGAACGTTCCCATATACAAATGACGCTGGTTCGGTGTCGCATTCATATGATTCGCTTCCTTTCCTGCTTCGTTATTAGCCTGCTATTACGGTAGCGCTACTGGCTTGCACTTGTATAATCGCGCAAGGCAAACTGCCATATAAAGCGGATCACCGCCAGTAGCCAGATCGGGGCGAGGAATGCCCATATGATCAAGCCGGGTTCCATTTTGCCCAGAATAAACATCGGTGGAAAATTACAAATCACAAACACCGGAAGCACGAACAAGCCGATACGCTGGATCAGATTACTATACACCGCCATCGGCACATGGTTCGTATCGAAAATGCTGTTGGATAGTTCTGTCACCCCGTTCGTGCGGATGATCCAGAAGGCTAGCAGTTGGGGCAGCAAAAACACGGAATAGGCCGTCAACACCCCGCAACCGAGCAACACAGAAAAGCCCCCCGACCGTTTCAAAGTTAAACGGCAGACCGAGTTTATACCAGCCAATGCCCGTCATGATTCCGCCGCCGACTACGTTTGGAATGGTGTAGCCCAGCTCAAATTGCCGCAGCGTCACCATAAATTGCAGGGACACCGGCTTGGTCATGAGCACATCCAATGAACCGGTACGGATTTTGTCAGGCAGACTTGTAAAATTGCTGTAGAACAAGCCGCTGTAAAAACCGCTCATCATCGTAAATACGCCGATATATAACAGCACCGCGTCAGGAGACCAGCCGTTAATATCCGTTCCGGCCCGGTATGGAACCGAGGCGTACAGCAGCTTGATGAGCAAATAAGCGGTTTCGACCAGAAAAGCAGTAATGAAATTAATGCGGTATTCCATCTGCGACATGACGGAAAACTGGACGAACTTCCAGTACAGTCGGATATAACGTCCAGCATTTCGGAAAACATTTTTCATGTTAACCTCCTACCGAGACAAAGCGTTTGACCCCGGCTTGCCACACCCGGCGCGATACGGCCGCCAGCACTACAATCCAGAGCCATTGCACGCCAATGCCTTCAGCGGCTTCCAGCATGGTCAGCTTGCCCGTTAATGCGTTCACCGGAAAAAATACGGTGTAGCTAAACGGGAGCAAACTGAACATGCGGGCCAAAACGTCTCCAAAAATCGTCAGCGGAAACACAGTGCCACTAGCTACATAAATGACGAGCGACAACGTGTAAAATAGTCCCCCCGATTCCGTCACCCAAAAGGCTATGCCGCTCAGCGCATAATAGACCACAAAATTGAGCACCAGCGCCCCCGGCAACGCCAATATGTAAAGCAGGATATACGACAGCCTGAAGCTGATTTGACCTTCCAGGCTAAGACACAGCAGCAAAATCGCAGCCGCCAGCAGCACTACTGCGGACTGTACCGCCTTGCCTCCAATAAACCGACAAAAACGGTAAGCAAAATAGTGTACAGGCTGCACCATGAATTTGGGCCAGTCCGCCTTCTTTGATGTCTGTAGCAATTTCGTATTCAAAACCCGTAGCGATCAGCTTACCGGTTACCCCTGCCATGACTACATACACCAGCATTTCCGGCAAAGAGTAGCCCAGCACCCTTGCTTGTCCCGAAGAACCGAATACCGCAAGCCAGAGAAAAATTTGCGTCATGATCGGCAGCATGAACCCCGCCATCTGGAGCCAGTAATTGGCCCGGTATTCCATTTCGTTTTGCATGCCAAGCTGGAGCACCTTCATATATTTGTTATTTCGCATCAGCTAGCCTGCCTCCATCGTACAAATTGGCTATCCCCTCTTCCAACGGGACGTCCTCAATCGTAAAATCAACGACAGGCAGCGCATCCAAAATCTTTTTGGACCAGGTCAGAGTATCTTCTGCATCCAGCTCAAATACCGCCTCCAGCTCCGAGTTGGAGCGCAGCTTGCCAAGTCCCGCCAACGTCAGGTTAGGCACAGGGGTCTCCAGTCGAACCTTGAGCAACTTGCGGGCGCCGATCACCTCATTCACCTTGTTCAAATCCCCGTCATACACCAGTCTTCCCCCGCTGATAATGATGGATCTGCTGCACAAGTCCTCAATATCCTTCATGTAATGGCTTGTCAGCAGGATGGTCGTCCGGTGTGTGCGGTTATAGGCTTTGAAAAACTCGCGAATGCGCCGCTGAGAAACCAGATCCAGTCCAATGGTCGGCTCGTCCAGCAAAATGACCCGTGGACGATGCAGGAGCGCGGCAATCAGCTCCATTTTCATACGCTCGCCAAGAGATAATCGCCGAACCTGAACATGAAGCTGTTCCTCCACCCCAAGCAAGGTAACCAGCTCGTCCAGCGCCTCTTTGTAACGACTTTCATCTATTTCGTAAATAAGCTTGTTCAGCTCGAACGACTCGCTTGCGGGCAAATCCCACCAGAGCTGGTTTTTCTGTCCCATCACGATGGAAAACTGCCGTTTAAACTCCTTTTGCCGCTTCCACGGGGTAAAACCAAGTACAGATGCCTCCCCCTCACTGGGATGAAGAATGCCGGACAGCATTTTGAGCGTCGTTGTTTTGCCCGCCCCGTTCGGGCCGAGAAACCCGACGATTTCACCTTCCTCAATGGTGAAGCTGACATCCCGTACGGCCTCCTTGGTCAGCTTTTCCCGCCTGAACAGGTTTTGTAATGATTTGCGCACGCCCGGCTCCTTTTTATAGTACGTAAACGTTTTCGACAATTGATTCAATGTAATGGACGGCATTCAATTCTCCTCCTCTTTCATCTGTCCGTGACACCTTGTTGAGCATTCCTGATACGATTTGCCTGATACGTTATGCCTGAACTACTCGGCTGCTTGCTCGGCTAAAATCATCAATTCCTCCAGCATATGCCGCTGTTTGTCAATCAGGCCGAGGGCGCGGTCGCTAATGTCAGGCATCCGATGCTTGCGCAGTTGAAGACCTGTTTTGTAAATATGCAGATTGAGCTTATGCCATTCCGCATTCAATGACTGCGCCAGTTCCATCACATGCTGCGCTCGCGGTCCCAATGTGGCTTCATGCAGCATGCAATAATCCGCTGTGTAATCGGTCAGATGAAGGGCACTGCCCAAACGCAGATTGTAATAGATTTCATGGCAGTACGTACGGAAGTCCGCATCCTCCATGTCTGTCAGCAGGCGGAAGTCCTCGACAAAGGCCCGGTATCCCTCATCTCCCCGCTTGACCTGTTTGCCAACTGCGACATTTCCGGGGTTATTTCCCAGGTCATTGGACGAAGGTACACCTCTCCAGACCGCTTCATGTCCAGTCACATATTGACGAATATGGTATGCACACGCTGCATGCAATTCGCCTGGCGAAAGCGGCGCGGGCTGTTCCACCACCCAGGCATATTCAATAATGCCCTGCATCAGGTCGTCGAGCCGGGCCGAACCGACGTAAGTCATGGCATGGCCCGAAGAATCCAGCAGGAAGCTGTCATTTACCTGTGCTGTTCGCTCCTGCAAGTCCAGTCCAGACAGCTCAATGACATGGCCCCTTGGGTAATTTTTCACATACACGTCGTGGTAGGTTAAAGCGGTACTCGATGTGTGCAGCATCGTACCGTAGCCTGATGTCAGCGCCCGCAGCAGGTCGGTTTCATCGCTTACACCAACAATCCACGGCTCCACCCGAATCACCGGACCGCCGCTGGCTGCCATTTCCTGAAGCTGCTCCGGATATTTCTCGGGACCGAAGCGCTTCAAATCTCCGCTATATTCCGCGCACATACTGCCGCACAGCATGAACAGCTCGGATTCCGCCATGTTCACGCCATACCGCCGCAGCGAGGTGCGCAGGGATGAATATACACAGTGCTTGCCTGGAGGAGCATCTATAATTTCTTCAGCAGCGTAATCGACAACGGAGTCATGAACATCCTCCATGCCGGATACCTGCATAGGCTTGATCTCTGCCGCCCCCTTATGCATATTTGCCCAGCAGACGTTCAATACCTCGAAGTGTGGAAAGATGCTCCAGCACCAGATCGTCGTCCTCCATCGTAATATCCAGCTCATTTTCCAGCTCTACAATCAATTCAACAGCGGATAGGGAATTCAGCCCCAAGGTTCGCAAATCTTGCTCCGGCGTCAATTGTTCCAGTTCACCTGGAGCCAGCTTCAATACCTTTTCCAGCAAAGGTACTACATGGTACACATCTGTTTTCATCCTAAATTCCTCCCGATTATGAGCTTGCCAATCCCGCAATGACATCTTCCAGCCTGTGCGCATAGGCTTCGGCTTCCTGCCAGCTATCTGCCATAATAAGCGTGAAAATCCGATTCACATACCCCCGCTTCACCGGAGTACCGGACAACGTACCTGCTGTATAAACAAACACCCCTTCGGGGCGTTCGGGCGTGTAGAGCAAGCCTTCCTCTGCGAGCAAGCCGCACAAGCGGCTGTAGGTCAGCGGTGTGGCGGTAACGTTGCGGTAGTAGCGGGACAGCGTTTTATGCTGCTCTCCCAAGACCGAAGACAGGAACGAAATATAGGTAGACAGGGTAAACCTGCCGTTAATCTCGATCACCGGAACCAGCAAGCCTCCTTCATCGACAAAGCCGTCAATGGAAGCCATGCCTGTATAACCGATGGAATACAGATACGTTCCCAACTGGTAAGCGCAGCGTCTCACTTCTTCTTCCAGCGCAGCGCCAAGCTCAGCCGGAACGCGGGACCCGGTGTACACCGTGCCGTCCACATTTTGCCTTTTCAGCGAAAACATTGTCACCCCACCGCCCTCGTCAATACAGAGCTGGTAGTTCAGATCCATCTGCTTGTTATGCCAGCGCTCCACCAGCCAGCCTCCCGAAGAAGGGGATGAGCCGCCAAAGCGTTTCATCACACTTAGCAGCGTATCCAGCTTGGACAGCTCGTCCAGCATATACATACCTTGTCCCGATGCGCCATGCGGCTGCTTGATGATCAGCTTCACAGGCCCGTCCGACAAGTCGTCCAGTCTGCCGCACTCCCTGCGGATCGCCGCTTCGTCCGCGCATACGGCTCCCTCACTGACGGCAAAACCGAGCTTTTGCGCAGTCAGGCGGCTGAATATTTTATCATTCACCCGAGCGCTGACGGAGGACGGAGCGCCGATCAGTTCCAGTCCACAGCGCTCCGCAATCGCTTCCTCCTGCGGGGTAACCGCATACGGAACGAGCCACGCTTTGGCACGGCTACTACTGTGGCCTGCTTCCGCAACCACTCGCAGCCGTGCCAAAAGTGCCTCGTCCGCCAGCACCAGCTCCGAAATCGGCGTTAACGGATCAGTCGGCTCCGGCACCTCAATACGCGGCAGGCTAAAGCCCAACCGCTGAAGCATGTCCAGAAAAGCCTGATCCGGCTGTTCTCGCAGCACGATCACATCCTGACTTCGGCACAACAGAAGATTCATTTCCTCCATCCGATTTACCACCTGCTGTTCATCACGATCTACCATCCCCCCTTACGGGGGGACGGATGCCATACCTGCTCTGCGCCAATATTAAACAGCCAAATCAGGACTCCATGATCGCGTTCATGGGCAAGCGCTTCCACAAGGTTAATGGTTTTAGTCGTCACGTCCTGTCATCCCTCTCTTCCATCCAGTAAGAAACAACTGCGATCGAAACTAAATATATTTCAGGGAGCCAGCTCCGTGCAGATACAATACGCTGCATTTGGAGCACACCGGCGTTAATCCTTCGTGATTAATCGTTTGGCGTGTTTTCTCATACGCATCCGAATTCCAGATTTCCTTCAGACTGTGCTCTCGCAAGCTTCCAATCGTGAATTCGCTAAAAAATTTGCAAGGCATCACCTTTCCGTCCGGCAAAATATCCGTTCTGGAGGTGAGCGCCAGGCAATGATTGGAGCAGCGACTGACCATTTCCTCGCCATGTATAAATTTGTCGATTTCCTCATAGTCCAGACCGGGCTGATAGCGCACACGAATGTTCCACGTCCGCTCATTAATCCGCTGTAGCTCCTGCATCAAAGGATCGATGTTATCCGGGTTGATTTTATATTTGAAAGCATGCCAGCTACTAATATTTTTTTCCTCCAGTTGTCGGAGCCAAGAAAAGTTTTGTGTAAAATAGTCATCCATTTTGAGGGAAGTCTCTTTGGAAATGTACCAGGGGAACGTCAGCAGCACCAGATCCAGCCTCTTGTCCTCCAGCATTTGCAGAAACTCGTACATCCGTCCGATCATGTTATCGTTAATGACGGCATGGACGGTCACCCGTCCCTTGTACAATCCCTGGTCACGCAGTTCAATCAGCTTATCCATCTGCCGCATCGTTTTTTGAAAGGTGCCTTTACCGCGAATCAGATCATGTTCTCTTTCAAAGCCTTCAATCGCTATTAACAGCTCCAGATTTTCAGATAAATCCAAAATCCGGTCCAAATATTTATCAATGAGCAGTCCATTGGTACAAAAGGTCATTTCGCGCCGATCTTCGGCCAGCACGTCCAAAATTTCGTCAAAACGCCGATGAAACATCGGCTCTCCGCCCCACATATACAGCCGGGACTTGGCCTCCTTCGTCTCGCTCAAAATTTGCCGAAGCATATCCGGGGCAAGATCCATGTTTTGCTCTTCTTTGTCCATTTGATGATGATAGCCTTCCTCGTTCCATTCAAAGCAGTGCGTACATCTCAGGTTGCAGCGGTTGGTCAGCTTAATGCCGATCGTCTGGGGCATGTCCGTTTTGAAGGCAGGGTCTTGTGTTGCGTTACGGTAAGATACAGAAGCGTTTTTCAGGTTGCGCTTAATGAGCTTGAACGCTTTCTCATCAATCAGCACATTGCTTTTGGGCTGCATGCTAACACCTCGTTTAATGGATTTTCAGGCACATGTACCAAGCTGTACGTCAGACTGTCTCCATTCCCTCCGGGTGCGGCGCTTTTTCCGCATCGCTGATCCCCTGAATGTAGCTGCAAAACGCATCTACCGAGCTCAAATGCTCCAGCTCAAAGGAATCAAAATCAATTTCCACGTCAAACGCATCCTCCACTTGCAGCATGAAATGAACCAACTGTAACGAATCCAGTCCTGCATCATGAATAATGTCCGAATGTCCATCCAGCTTACCGACCAGCTCAGGATCTTCCTTGACCGCGCTGATCATTTCAATCACTTGGCTTTGCATAGCAAACTCCTCCTTGTGAATGATCCTATTCGTTCCGCCCGACAATGCCATCTGCAAAGCTCCTCGAAAAATTCCTACACTGGAACTTTATTCAATTATACTCCTCCATGGAAGAGACAAGTCAATAGGTGATTTTGTAAATATATCGCACAATATGTAAATTAATGTGTGTTTTTTTCTACAATTTTCGCTATCTTTTTTTCGTAAAATCTAGCTCACATCTTGCTTGCAAGTGCGACAGGATTATTTTACAATAGATATGAAAATAATTTTCTTTTTAATGTTTATTTTTACGATATTTATTTTCATGTAAAATACTCTACAGCCAAAGGAGCGCAGCTCATGTCCCCCATTCTTCATACCTTAACCCACAGATTGGAGCAGCTTCCCGTCCAAGAGCGCAAGCTGGCGGAATCCATTCTGCAATCTCCGGGAGATGTGCTGCATCTGGGCATTCGGGAGCTGGCGGAGCGTTGTGGTGTGAGTCCGGCGACCGTTACGCGGTTTTGCAAATCACTTCATTTTAAAGGCTATCCCGATTTCAAAATGAAGCTGGCCGCCGAGCTGCCCCGTTCTAATAGTGACGGTGAAGCCTCCTATCAGGACATCGTCGCCGGAAATTCGCTCTCTCGTATCGTGGAAGCTATAGAGGCGAATCATACCGCATCTATTGCGGACACGACCCGACTGCTGGATTTCAGCAAGCTGGAGCAGGCGATTGCATGGCTGTCCGCCACAAGCCGCATTGATCTGTACGGCATGGCGACTTCCTCGATTGTGGCGCAGGATTTTTATCAAAAGCTCATTCGAATTGGCAAAAATAGTACCGCCTTCGCGGACTCGCACATGCAGATTACCTCTGCCTCCTCGCTTGGGCCGGGAGATGTCGCCTTTGCCGTCTCCTATTCGGGGGAAACACAGGAAACCATCGCGGCTCTGCGCTGTGCACAGGAACAGGGAGCCAGAACATTATCCCTGACCTCCTTCGGAAATAACACGCTGGCAGGTGTTGCGGATATTGCGCTATTTTCCTCCTCGCTGGAAGAAGGGATGCGGCGTGGAGATATGGCGTCCCGCATTGCCCAGCTTCATATCATAGATATCCTGTTTACAGGTATGGTCAGCGCGGATTTTGACAAATATATTCCGAGACTGGAAGGTTCGTATCAGCAAGTAAGCAAGCTCAAAAAACAACCAGGGGGCCACTAAAGATGAACATACGTATTTTGAACAGCCGTGAAGACCTGAATGCTACCGCTGCCGCTGTGATCGCCAGTTTACTGCTGAACAAGCCTCAAGCCATGCTTGGGCTTGCTACCGGAAGTACACCTATCGGCATTTACCGTCATCTTGTAGAAATGTACCGTAAGGGACAGGTGAGCTTTGCACGAGCCTACTCCGTGAATCTCGATGAATACGTTGGTCTTCCCCCGGAACATCCGCAGAGCTACCGCAGCTTTATGAATGAGCACTTGTTTCAGCATATCGACATTCCTCTTGCCCATACACGCGTACCTGACGGTAATGCGGCTGATCTGGCAGCAGAATGTGCGGCCCACGAGCAGGCAATGCTAGATCATGGACCCGTGGATCTCCAATTGCTCGGCATTGGTCACAACGGTCATATCGGTTTTAATGAACCCGGGCACGGCCTGACCGGAGCCACACATGTGGTAGATTTGGAAGAGAGGACGCGTACAGCGAATGCCCGATTTTTTGGCAATATAGATGATGTACCCAAGCAAGCAGTCACAATGGGGGTAGGCACGATTCTGAAGGCGAAGCAAATTATACTGGTAGCTTTTGGCGCGGATAAGGCAGACATTGTAAAGCAGGCTTTCACCGGACCTGTAACCACAAAATGCCCGGCTTCCCTGCTGCAATGTCATCCCAACGTGCTGATTTTACTGGATCAGGAAGCGGGAGGCTGGTTGAATTGAACTCGGATGAAACGATTTTTGATTTAACCCAACTACTGTATGGACAAGTCGTTATTGGGGATCACATGATTGAAAAAGGGGTTGTCGCAATTGAGGGGCAATCCATCGTATATGCTGGTGCAGAGGATGATTTGCCTGCTGATCTAATTGCAGCAGTAGTGGAAAATCAGGGTGATGGGGCAGCGGTGGGGGCAAACATCATGCGATTGGAAAGCGGCTACCTGCTGCCGGGCTTTATTGATATTCATGTTCACGGCGGTAACGGAGAGGACTTTATGGACGCCGATCCGCAGGTACTGGATACGATTACCTCTTTTCACGGCTCACAAGGAACGACCGCCATGCTGGCTACCACCATGACCGCACCAAAAAAGCGAATCGACCAGGTGCTAAGTGAGGTTTACGCCTATATGGCGCAGCCTATGCCCTATGCACAACTGGAGGGCGTACATCTGGAAGGGCCGTTTATTAGCCCGAACTGGCCGGGAGCGCAAAACCCGGAGCATATTCAACTGCCGAATCTGGCCTGGGCGAAGGAATGGGAGCAGCGCTATCCGGGCCTTGTCCGCCAGTTGACGCTTGCACCAGAGCGGGAAGGCGCGCTAGAGCTGATTGCCTGGCTGCGCAGCCATAACATTACTGCGGCTCTCGGTCATACGGATGCCACGTATGAAGAGGTGGAACGCGCAGCGGCGGCGGGCCTGAACCATGCGGTGCATACGTTCAATGCCATGACTCCGCTGCATCACCGCAAGCCGGGAGCCGCCGGAGCCGTGCTTACCGATCCGCGCATTGAAGCGGAGGTGATTGCGGACGGTATCCACGTGCATCCGGCAGCGGTCTCCCTGCTCGCCAAGCTGAAACGGGAGCACAATCTTATTCTTATCACCGATGCTATGTCTGCCACCGGACTGGAGGACGGGCATTACACACTCGGTGATTTACCAGTAATCGTGCAGAGCGGTGTGGCACGGCTGGAGGATGGCGTGACTCTGGCAGGAAGCACGCTGACGATGATTGAAGGCTTCCAATATCTGGTTCGTCATGTGGGTCTGACCATTCCCCAGGCATCACAAGCCGCCAGCCTGAATCCGGCTAAGTCCCTGAACATTGCGCATCGAACAGGTTCGCTTGCAGCAGGCAAACAAGCAGACGTTCTGTTACTGGATGCGGACTTAAAGCTGCAAGGCGTATGGATTAAAGGAATACGAAGATAATTTCTTCTTATGATTCCCCTAAACCAAAGAGCTATCCCTCAGCGATTTCGCCGAGATGGATAGCTCTTTCTTTGGCATTACACACATATGTGGTGAATTAGCGATGATTCATAGGTGCAGGGGTATAATTTTGTGGACGAGTTGGTGCGGTTGTTGATCCATCTGTTGGATGAGTTGCACCAGCAGCAGGAGTCGGGAATACCCGTTGGATGATATCCGCCAATTGGGCACTCATTCCTTTGATCGGATGACCGTTTTGCACACTGCGTGTAAAGTCAGTGGTATGCTTTACAAAATCGGGGTTAGCCGATACATACACCTGTTCAATCGAAGGTGCAAATTGCTTTACCTTGTTGGCGATGCGACTTTTGACGGCTTCGGTCAACGTACTAGGCTCATACGCAGTTCTTGCGCCTTCCACTGTGGTGCCATCCGTGCGTCCGATATCCGTGCGGGTACCGTCCGCCAAGCCACGAATCATACCATAAGAACCAGTACCCATCGTGCCGTACAATCCGTCACCACGACGCGGAGGTGTTACGGGTCGGCTCATTCCATTGTCCGTAATTCCCGGCGCTATGCCATCGGTGGTATAGTTGCCTCTTGTACCATCCACCCCATACGTAGTCATGCCATGTGTATTCATGGGATGCTTAGTACCTTTAACGCTTGAAGTACCTACACCGGTTCCGTTGGCTTGGTCCTTCAAGGAAACCGCTACATAAGCATTACGGTTACCGACCAGCACTGTCGCAGATTTTACATCCGGCAACTCGGATATACGTTTGGACAAATTGCGATCGACTTGCAGATTACCAATTTGGTGTCCAGTTCCATTGGCATTTTGGTTTAAACGCATCCCGTCCATACCATTGGACTTAACTCCGAAACGGTTCACACCATCCATATGATGTGTACTTTGCGCGTTATAGCGGGTAGTGTTCGTGCGGACATTATGATTCGCAGTCCCACACCCTGTCAAAGCAGCCATACTGGCGAGCAAAGCAGCAGAAATCGTTAAACTGATTACCTTCTTAGTCCCTGGCATGAACTCATCCTCCATACATATAAAATGTGTGACGAGATTAGGATGCGCTATGATTCTCAGGGCTATCCTGACTAAAAAATGACTAAATAAATAAATTTTTAATGTAAATATGAAATACAATTGATGATTTACCACAAGATGGCATGTATAATAAGGTTGAAAAATACTTTATTTTACAAAGGAGGATTTTCAGTTTGAAAAAGATCACCGTTTTGATGCTCATTTTTTTGTTATCCGTCACTCTTGTCCCTGTCGGCGCTTTTGCAGGCTCCACTACACCCCAACCCCCGAAAGATCCTGGAGGAAGCTGGGCAGAAGGCCCACCACCTAATCGCGTGGATCCTGCCAAGCCCGCACTATTATTTGTACATGGTTTGAACAGCAGCGCGGAAGTCTGGAAGAATAATAACGACATGCTTCAGCGCGCACGTGACGCCGGATACCAGACGGCCACCGTTAATCTGTACGATGCAAATGGCACATCACAGGATATGTGGGACAATGGTAAGCTTTTAGCCGACAAAATCAAGGTCATTAGTAATCACTTTGGAAAAAAACTCATCATCATTGCCCACAGCAAAGGTGGAGTGGATACTCAAACCGCTCTTGCATATAACGGAGCCGCTCCCTATGTACAACGTGTGATCACCCTCAGCAGTCCCCACCATGGCTCACAGCTTGCAGATCTTGCTTACAGTAGCTGGGCCGGATGGCTGGCAGATATTGTCGGCTCACAAAATCCAGGCACCTCCACTTTACAGACATCTTATATGAAGTATTTCCGATCCAAGACCGATGCACTCAGCAACGCGACTACAATTCCATTCTTCACGTTTGCTGGTGATAACTGGTCTGACGGAAGCGCTTCCTACATACTGGGCGGACTTTATCTTTCATCCTTTGGCAAAAATGATGGAGTAGTCGCAGTCGACAATGCCAAGCTTCCCGGTGGACGTGTAGTTAAAGTCGGCCCCTGGGATCATGCCAAAGTTCGTACCGGCTCTTATGTCTTCTCCCTGATCCAACCTTACCTCCAAGCAAACACTCCAGCATTGAATCAGGAAACTGAAGCACTTTCAGCAGCATCTTCCTTGCGTGCTTCCGCTTTAACATCCACCTATAGCGAGATCGACAATTCATACTTTATCCGCGGCGGAAACTATAACGGAAAAGCCTCCGAAATCCTCACCGTTGAAAATGGTGTCAAATCCATTAATATGGATTGGATCAGCGATAAACGTGTGAGTAAACTGGAGCTGACCAAGCCTGACGGTACCAGCGAGATCGTTAATCTGAAAGCAGGTTATGATGACGAAATTTTTGCTGGTGCCTGGCATCATAACGCCGTCATCAAAAATCCAAAACCGGGTACCTATAAACTGAACGTCACGATTCCTGATAAAGGAGCGTATCTCCTGATCGCCCGTTATCAGGCCGCTCAGGTTCCTGAGCTGAAATATAATCTGAATGCCGTAGGTCCGAAGCTGAATCTGCAACCACAGGATTCCCCTAAAAGCGTTACACAAGTCACGTATCAGGTTCAATATTACGGTGATCCACAGCAAGGAATTACTCCTGCGTCCACAGATCTGACGGTACAACAAAAAGCGGTTAACCCCACCGGACAAATCGAGCTGTCCAAAGCGGACAAGCCCGGCATTTATTCCGTAACCTATGAAATCGAGGGAACTACAGAGGCAGGCTATCCATACCGCCGTACAGCTGTTCAGTCCATTTATATTGACGCTGACGGGAATAAGTATGTTGATTAAACTCCCCCACGCAATCATTTATATCATTCACTAAAACAAAAAGGTGTAGGCCCTCAAAAGCCTGCACCTTTTCTTTTCTGTATCATAATAATGGCATCCGGTTTAATCACTTCAAATATCGTCACGCTTCAAATCTTCTATAAAATCAGTCACAATACTTTGGACGGCATCTTCCCGGGACATTCGGATATACCGACTGGTTTTCTGAATATCTTCCTCGAACAGATGAAGTATACTGCTCATAGCTTCCTGATCTCCGTTTCGTGCTAATTTGAGCAGTTTGATGAACTCAGCATCTGAGATAATTGACGCAGCATTTTCTTTTTCCATTTATTCACCGCCTGTTGGGATAGCTTCAGCTCTCTTGCAATCTGTGCTTCGGTTTTGTCTAGTATGTAAAGGTCAAAGATGATGGCTTTTCCGATCTCAGATGGTAGAGAGTTAATGAGCTGTAGAATGTACATTTTAGAGTTTGCAGAGTCTGTAAAAGATGGAGTAGCGACGGCTTCGTTCTTTTCCATGACAAATTCATGATTGGTTTGTACCCGGGCACGATACTGGATTCTCCATGCAATGCGATACAGCTTCTTACGATATTGTTCAACCAATGTTAGCTGAGATTGATTCATCATAAACCACCCTTTCTCTTTGGATTTGGCTTTTCGAAATCCTCATATTATAGGGTAATTTGAGAACACATTTCACAACCAAATAAGAACATTTGTTCTTATTTATTATACTATTTTTTAGGTCGGTTGTATACGGTTCTTTTGATTTACCTTCCTTTATATACGGCTAAAAAGGAGGGAAACCATTGCAGATGGATGATGCTCTTTCTATCATAACCAACGTAGGCTTTCCGGCAGGTCTTTGCTTTATTTTGTTGCGGCACATCCTGCACACCATGGAAGAAAAACTGGATAAGCTGGATCTCTCGCTCCATGAGCTGATTGAGGTCATTAAGGAATTAAACGATGGGAACCGTCATTCTTCCAAAGGCAGCAAGCCTGATGAATAACGAACACAAAGAAGCTCCAACCGACGATCCTCGCCGATGGAGCCTCTTTGTTTGTTTCATACCGGAAAATTTGTTTGATTGCGGATCTGATCATGCTCCAAGCTCGTGTTCAGATGATCATTTTCCAGTTTGAGCCTGGTCATGTCCAGCCTGTTCAATACGCTTCACGTCAGATGCCGACAGACCATACGCCCAATTGCTTTGCGGAGGCACGACCCATACGATATCCGGTTCACCGTTCACCATCCAGCCCTGATACACCTGCTGCGACTCATCCTGCTTGCCCAGCGATACGCTCAGCGTAAAGCGGTGAACAGGTTGGTTTAGCTCGGAGGCTTTACGCAAGGACTGGCTGCTGGCCAGATTTTTGATTTGCTGCGATAAGGAGGTCGCCGTATCACTGGTTACCGACTTTCCATTCAACGTCCAAGCTGTGGAAGAGCTTTCCCCGGTTCCCCCGTCACCGGATGACTTAAGCATCCAAGACGCAGACTGGCCTTCCCACTCCAGTCCGCCCAGCTTGTCATCATCCCAGTCAAACGGCGTCGTATCCGTAAAATCGGCTGCACCCAGTAACAACCCGGAAAGGGTATCCACAGGTACGGAAGCTACCTCTGTTTTATCTGACAGCACATAAGCAGCATCTCCGGAAGGCAACGTTTCGCCAAAAGCAAAGGTATGCTCGCTTCCATCCTTGGTCTTGATCTGAATTTGGTTGTTGGTGGCGCTGATTCCGTATTTGGCTACGTCTTTTGGAGAAGACTCCACCACCTCACCGAGCTTCACGTTTTGAATAGCGGCTAACCAATTGTCTATCGTATAACCGTTTAACGGATAAGACTGCGGCTTGCTCATGCTCCATTTGCCATCACGTTGGTTAAGCTCCACTGGCTTGCCGTCCTTCCCCATTATAGCGAAAGACGTAATATCCCCCTGCGTAAGCTGGACCAGCTGGCGAGCAGCAGGAGCTTGTTCACGAAAAAAGTTTTGGCTCTTGGCATAGACTATACCCGCTCCCAATACAACTAACAGCAGCACTGTGGGTATCCATTTTCTCATGCTCTTCTTCGCCTCCACCATAATAAGATTCCGGCTGCCGCAAACAACATCGGCAATCCGATCACGGATAGGGTCAATATAATCTTCGCTTGCGCAGGAGTCAAATAAACCACCTTATAATCCTGCTCCTGACGAGGACGAATGGTAAGCCCGTCAGATTGTTCCTGTACATAATTCAGACTGTTCAGCACAAAATCCCGATTGCCTCCCGTGCTGATCTCGGTGTCGCTCAGAAGGGCCGACGTTCCGAGAATAATTGCCTTAGGCTTGCCGTCCTTGCCATCTACCGCGTAACCCAGATCAAGCGGCCCCTGCGGGTCCTTGTCATCCTTCTGTGTTTCGTTGTTCAGCAGCCCCTGAATATTCGTTTCCCCATAGCTGGCGGCAGAAGATTTGAGCAAGGCCGTAGTCTTCCAATTCTTCTGCTCCCCCGCTTGCAAAGCAATAGACAGCGAAAGCACCGGGTACAGATTGGAGGCCGCCAGCTTATCGGTAATCGCATGACTGCCAAAGGTGGGTACTGTAAACAGAGGTCCAAGCGTATTCGTCTGCTCCTGATCCACCACGATCGCATGTGTATCCTTCACACCGTAATCCGCCGCCAGTGCGTCAAGATTTTTCCAGTCCGATTGCATGTTCGGATGAAAGCCCAACGCCAGAAACAGCTTTCCACCACCCTCCAAATAGGTGCGAATGCTTTTCAGCTCCGTCGCGCTGATATCCCGTTGCGGCCCAACAATAGCCAGCACCGATGCATCTTTAGGCACGCTACCCGCCTGATTGAGCTGCACTTCTTCTGTTTTCACATTATCCTGCGCCAGTGAATTGCTCAATCCGGTCATTTGGGACAAAGGGATTTCCTCATGTCCGGTCAGGAAAACGGCTTTTCCCTGGCGGGTAGACGATAGCCCCAGCAGTCCGCTGGTCAGCTTTTCTTCCCCTGTAAACTGGTACGCCCCCTCGCTACTTCCCTGTGCCTGTGTAAACAGACTACCTATATCAATAACACGTTTCTTCTCACCCTGAACCAGCACGATGGATGCTTCGGTGACACCGTATTCCTTGGCCAGCAGCGGCTCCTGATTCAGATCATATTGCTCGACCTTGAGCTTGCTGTTACGCTTGGCGTATTCCCTCAGCATATCCGTAACGTCCCGGTTCAGCTTTTGATTTTGCGAAGTCGATACGGTAAAAGCAATCAGACGCACGTCTTCCTTCACTCCCTGAATGGCCGTCAATGTCTGATCAGACAACGTATACTGTTTGCCTGCCGTCAAATCTAGCTGAAAGCCTCCCAGCGAACGCAGAAACAACGTCAGCAAAATAAAAATACCTACAGCAGCAACCGACAATACCACACTGTTTGTATGACCCAGCCATTTTTTCATGTTCATCACCTCCACCGTTTCCGTTCGACCACCTGAATGCTGAATAACAAAAAGAGCCCCGCCACCGTCACGTAATACAGCACATCGGCTCCGTTCAGCAATCCTTTGGTGAAGCTGTCAAACCGTGCGGTTAGTGAAAAAGGCTCCAGCCATTGCTGCAATGCCGCAGACGCGCCTGTTTGTCCACCAAACGAATCCAGCATCCAAAATACAAGCAAAATAATAAAGCTGACGACCGCGGACATCATCTGATGCTGCGAAAGCGTCGAAGCGAACAGACCAATGGCCATCATGGCTGCACCCAGCATAAACAGACCGATCACAGACGTAAATACCAGTGTCCAGTCCAACGCCCCGTAAAAGGACATTACGACCGGATATGCCAGGCTGCACAGCACCAAAATGAGCAGCATGCCCAGCGACGCCAAAAATTTACCCACAATCATTTCCGTCACACTCACAGGCGAGGTAAGTAACAGCTCATCCGTACCCTGCCTGAATTCCTCCGCAACCAGCCTCATCGTGAGCAGCGGGACGACAAACACCAGCATGGACAGCGTATCACCGAGTACCAGCCGATAATCCAAGATGCTTGGCTGATACATGACAAAATTTGTGTAAAAGAGCAACCCCGTCAGCAGCATGTACACCGCAAGCGCAAAATACGTTGTCGGCGTCCATAGATAGGCTTGAAGCTCTTTTTGACAGACCGCGAACAAACGCCTCATGGCCGTTCACCTCCTGTACTTTTGTTTTGCCCGTCCTTGTCGTTGCTGGACGCAGCCTCCTCACTGTCCTCCGTAACATCTGCGGAGATTTCATTTTCCGTCGAATGCTCGACTTGTTCCACTGAATTCACTTGATCTGCCTGACCCGTTTTCGACTCGCGAGTCGTTAACTGCTGGAATATATTTTCCAAGCTGAGGCTTTCTTTTTTCAACTCCAAAATCGGAAGCTTCGCACCAGACAGCACATAAAAAAGCTCCTCACGGAAATCCTCACTGGAGGCGCCTGTCAGTAACAGCCCGGTCAAATCTTGCTCAGTTGCAGTCTGCTTCGTGTCAGCTTGAGACAGGCCAGATGTTAATAGCTCCACCTCTACTTTCCCCCAACCGCTAAGAACGTTCAGCACCTGCTCACGGCTGCCTTTGACCTCTACTTTTACCTTAAATCCGTCTTCCATCGAACCGCCGAGCGCCTCAGGCCGTCCATCCAGCACCAACTCACCCTCATGGATGATAAGAACCCGATTACACAAGGCGTCCACCTCGGGCAAAATATGTGTGCTGAGCAGCACCGTATGATTTTCTCCAATCTCCTGAATGAGCTGGCGAATTTCGAGAATCTGATTCGGGTCCAAACCTGAGGTCGGCTCATCCAGCACCAGCAAATCCGGGTTATGAATAATTGCCCCCGCCAGTCCCAAACGCTGCTTATACCCTTTGGACAAACTGCGTACCAGTTGCTTTTCACGCCCGTTCAGCCCAAGCCGGGAAATCATCTCAGAAATGCGCAGCTTTTGTTCTCTCGCAGGTACATCTCGAATGCTTGCCACAAACTTTAAGTAGGATCGAACGGACATATCTCCATACAGAGGGGGCGTTTCCGGCAAATAACCGATTTTGGAACGAGCCTGTCTGCCCTGCTCCTGAATCGGTATGCCATCAATCGTAATCACTCCCTCATTCGGCTGGAGATACCCTGTAATCATGCGCATCGTCGTCGTTTTGCCTGCACCATTAGGCCCCAGAAACCCGACAATCTCGCCACGCTGCATTTCAAAATCCAGCTTATGTACGCCCCGGTTGCCCTCGTACCACTTGCTCACCTGCTGCACCTTGAGCACACGCTTCACCCTTTCTTTTATCATATTGCAAAGTCATAGTCTTTCACTGTAAACTACCCATTCGTCCAAACGGCTCTATTCCCTTCTCACACATCCAAAATGTTGCGTAGCGGAGGTTTTGAAGCTGGAGAAGCGCTAGCGCTCGCCTGATCGAAAGCTCAAATCCTTCGCGGAGCGGCCTCATCTGCACCTCATGCAACACTTTTAAACTCTAATGTTAATCCCACACATATAACTCCAGCTTAAAGTCACTTAAATATAAGCTTAAAATAATATGTCTAAAATGTGAACGAATGTACTTTTACACTCGTTAACTTGTACGGTTCGCTCTAACATTCATTTGCATCCCCGCATCAGCCACAATTTTATGCTGATTCCATCTAGGCTTCCATAGATACCCACACCCTGTCCTTTTGCTGGAATACCTTGGTATATAAGAAACTTTCGATTGGCTGAAGGGGGTTATTGAGATCAAAGTCCTATTTACCTTTTATATACCCAGCGGCGGCGTGGAAACCTTGAACCGCCAACGCTGCAAGGTGCTTAGCCAGGATGGGATTGAATGCCATCTTCTCTACTATCAGCAGGGTACGGGGATGCAAAACTTGCATGGAGATATTCCCGTGTTTACGACTTCTTCCGAGGGAGATATTTCTAGTCTGATACACACTCACCGTTACGATGCCATCATCGTCTCGTCGGATTACCAGATGCTCGCAAAACTGCGCATGTTGGGCTATCAGGGTGTGCTAATCTATGAATCACAGGGCTTCGGTCCGCACGTGGAGGCTGCATTGGTAGTAGGCGAAGCCACACCGTTTCTTCAAAGATACGCCAATGCAGTACTGCTACCCACCACTACGCATCTGGTCGAACTATTTTCCAGCATGTGTCCGTGGCTTAAGCGTTACGTGTTTCCAAATGTACTGGATACCAGCGTATTTAATTATGTACCTAACACTCCTCCGGTCAATCCGGTCATTGCATGGGTTGGGCGACTGGAGCCGAACAAAAACTGGAGGCATTTTATCGATATCTCTTACTGGATGCTGCAAAACCGCCCGGATCTTCGCATCTGGATGTTCTATGATAATACCCTTTCGCAGCCAGAGGATAAGGTACAATTCGAGAGCATGGTTACACAGCTTGGCTTGTCCTCCATTGTAGAACGTTTCAACAACGTGCCCCATGCTAAAATGCCTCTGTATTACTCCATGATTGGCGATTCGGGAGGGTATCTGTTGTCCACTTCACTGGTAGAGGGATTTGGATACGCCGTAGCTGAGGCCATGGCTTGCCGCTGTCCCGTGCTCAGCTCTGATTCTGACGGGGTGCGAGCCTTCATCGATCACAACGTAACGGGTAAATTTTATGCGCAAGGAGATATCTTGCAGGCGATATTGGAGGGACTGGATCTGATGAACAACGCGCCCGACCGCGAATCCATTCGCCAGAAGGGGCTGACAAGGGTCGTCGACCTGTTAGCACCGGATAAATATGTGCAATCCTTCCGGCAAATGATGGGCGCGCTGGGCGTGGGGTAAGCTATTATTTTAATGAAGAATTACTCCAGCAGCTTAAAGTAGGGCAGGTCTCCAAGACGATACAGAAACCATTATCCCCCAAAAATAATAGCTGACGACATCCCTTTTTACACACGGGCCATCGTCAGCATTATGACTTTCTTTTTTTATCACTACTGTTCGGAATCTATCTAATCTTTAATAATTGGTCTCCAGCATGAATAACTGTTGTAGCTTCCATTATGATATCTGTGTACACGGCTGTATTAGTTACAATGACGGATGTGGTGATATCATATCCTTCATCTGCTATAGCCTCGGGATCAAATTCAACCAGCTTGTCTCCTTTTTGAATGGTATCTCCTTCAGACACAAAAGAAGTGAAATGCTTTCCTTTCAGGCTGACCGTATTTATTCCAATGTGAATGAGCAGTTCAACACCATCCTCAGAAATAAGCCCAATCGCATGTTTTGTTTTGAAAACGGTAACAACAGTTCCGTTAAACGGCGCGTAGGCTACCCCGTCTCTTGGAATAATAGCCGCGCCCTGACCCATCGCACCACTGGAGAACGCTTCATCTTTTACTGCGGTTAAAGGAATCAATTCCCCGCTTAAAGGACTGAATACCGCTTTTTCCTCCTCTTTGCTTTCATCTGCAACCTTAATCTCAGAAGCAGGTTTAGCATTTTTATAGCCGAAAAGATAGGTCAGGATAAATGCGAGTACAAAAGCCACAACCAAAGATATGATAAAGCCGATGAAACCTGCATCTATACCTTTTGGATTAATGAACAGAGGAATACCGAAAACGCCGCCTGAGGCAAAACCATATGCCGTGGATCCCAGCAAACCTGCTGCGGCTCCCCCTATACCTGCGGCAATGGAAGCTAAAATAAACGGCTTTTTGGCAGGTAGCGTAACACCGTAAATAGCTGGTTCCGTAACTCCCATCAAACCCGCAATTGAAGCAGAAGTGGCAATAGGTTTTAATTTAGGGTCACGTGATTTCAAAGCAATGGCAAAGGCCGCACCGGTTTGAGCAAAAGTAGTACAGAACAACATACCGTTAATCGGATCAAACCCGTTCGTAACTACATTATTCAGGAGGATTGGAATAAATGCCCAATGCAGACCGAAGATAATAATGGCCTGCCAGAACCCGGCCAGAACGAGGCCAGCTACAGCTGGACTTAACTGGTAAATCCACATGGAGCCTTTAGCTAACCCATCGCTGACTATAGTTGCTATCGGCCCGACAACCAGAAAAACAATCGGTGATATGATGACCAAAGTCAGAAAAGGCACAATGAACATTTTAATGGAGGCAGGTGCATACTTACTTATAAATTTTTCGACCTTAGCTGCCAACAATGCTCCAATAATGATAGGTATAACAGAAGAAGTATAATTAATCAGAACGACAGGTATGGTCAAAAAGGACAGCGCCGTTTTATCCGTAAAGGCGGAAGTAATGGTCGGATATACCAAGGCGGCTCCCAAAACAGCAGACAGGTACGGGTTTCCTCCAAATTTTTTACCTGCTGAAAACCCTAAAATAACCGGAAAGAAATAAAACATAGCGTCTGCTGTCGCATATAAAATTTTATACGTGCCCATCTGATCCGTCATCCAGCCCAGGGATGTGCATAAAGCCAAAAGTCCTTTTAGAATCCCCACAGCGGCGAGCACACCAACAACGGGCATGAACACGCCTGAAATTACATCGACAAATCGGGAGAATAAACTGGATTTCTCATTGTTTTGCTCTTCTTGACTCGCTTGATTCGGCTTTACTCCCATCGTCTCCAAAAGAGCTTCATATACCTTTGGGACCTCATTACCAATGACCACCTGAAATTGTCCGCCGCTTTCTACGACAGTAATGACACCGTCAATCTGTTTGATTTTTTCTTTATCTGGTAATTGATTATCCTTTAATTTGAACCTCAATCGAGTGACGCAGTGAATTACACTGTTCACATTTTCGCTTCCTCCCACTGAACTTAATACTTCTTCGGCTGTTTTTTTATGATCCATCATGTTCACTCCTTCTTGGATGCGCTTTCTATTTTCTTTCTTGCAATAGCAGCGACAATTATGACGCTTATACCGCCTGCAAGCTTACCCACGATCATAGCTGCCATCATGTTCGTCTTTTGTTTTATTTTGTTCCGATGATCACAACATCACTTTCAAAACTATGCATGTCTATAATGGATTGACCATCCTGGATGTACACCTCTGTTTGGGCAAAACGTTTTCCCGCTAAATCAATCGTTGTAAACTTGTAATCCTGCACATTGATGCTTAACCGCACCTTTGTGTTAACCGGAATATACAAAACTACGGTATTCTCGTTTCCGGCGGCTCTAATCTCTTCTGTCTTATTTAGAACAATATCCAGCGGCCTAATGCCAACAAGCTTATACATTTCAAACAGATATTTAATAAATGAATAATCCCATGCACCTTCAAAACGCAATGCCGTTCTCCAATCATAGGGGCTATCAAAGCCTTCCCCTTCTACGATGCCGAATTTCTTCCCTTTTTTATGCCAGCTCCAAATTCCGTGCGCTCCGTATGTTACTCCTGCTCCCCCACCTGCAAGGAGACTCTGCCATGCTGCTTTTCTGGCATCCAATGCAGTATATCTGCCATACACATTGCGGCTGTAACTAATTTGTTCATAACATGGCTCCCCGTTAATTACAGGCCGTATATCCGACTTATGATAGAAATGTTGAGCAATCTCGTGGGCTACATGTTGAAACTGGGAGTTGTGTCCTGATTGATACATATAGAATGCAAGACCCTTGTGTTTCTCAAAGACATGAGGAATTTCCCTCAATCTTCCTTGAATATGCAGCGTAGTTAAGCTTGCCGGGCTTAATTGGTGTACAATATCCAGTGCTTTTAAATAATAGGAATTGGCACGTTCAGTTGGAAAATCACTATCCCCACTGATCAGAAAAATAGGATCAAATGGAGAAAAACGGTTTACGACGTGCGTTACGTAGTGTTCAATGCATTCAAACGGCATTTTATTGCCCCTTTGGAACATTTCAGCCCATGTATCCGGTACGTAGTTACACCACAACAGAACCAGTGCTGGAACAAATCCACGCTCTACAGCCATTTTTATCATGACTTCCGCTCGATCAAAATAAGCTTCGTTTAATGTATGGTAGTCGAAGTCTCCATTTTCCAGTAACGCAAACGGCTGTAGATTCAGATCCGATTCACTTGCATCCCATTGTTGAAGCATGTTGATTTGTAACACATTGAAACCCTGCATCTTCCGATAGTCAAGGTAATCGCTCCACTCCTCCAACGTCGCGTTGGTAAATACGCTCCAAACCGTATCTGCCAAATAAAAAAAGAGTTTTCCCTCTTTGATAAAACTTCTTTGATTTTCAGCAATGTTTAAACTCAAATGAATCACCTTTCCTTTCTCGCCAAATTCACAACATTCCCTAAACAAAACTAAATAAACAACTAAATTATATGTTTTATTCGTAAAATAAACTAAATTAAAGCGCTTTACATTTGAATATTAACACCATCATTTATAAAAGGTCAACATTTTTCTGTTCAATGTTTTTTAGTTTAGTTTAGTTTATAATCTAAACTTTTTTGTAGAATAATGATATAATTTATGTAGTTTAGTTCAATAGGGGGTTCTGCATTGAAAATTGATGATATTGCAAGGCTTGCAGGTGTTTCGAAATCTGCTGTCTCCCTTGCTTTTAATAACAAACCCGGAGTTAGTGAAGAAACAAAGGAGCAAATTCTAAAAATTGCACAAGAGCATGGATATAAACCACGTACCATGAAGTCCAACAAGGAATCTATTAAAAATCACCATGTGATTCGCTTTGTGGCATGTAAAAATACAGACATCGTAACAGAACATTATGATTCATTTCCCTTTTTCAATGAATTAATTCATCATATTACTAATCAGGTGAGAGAGCATGGAAATACCCTAATTTTTTCGTCTTTTGATAGCCATAACCTCGAAGAAGAATTATCTGCTTTGGAAAAAGATCAGCCCTCTTCAGGCGTACTTCTGCTTGGCACCAATTTAACTTCCGAGATTATTCATTCTATACAATCCATTCATACCAATATTGTGATTTTGGATACCTGCTTTGAACACGTCGACGCCAGTTTCGTATCCATTAATAACTATCTTGGCGGGTATCAGGCAGGCCAATACTTAATTCAGTCTGGACACAGACGAATAGGATACGTGCAATCCAGTACCAGAATCCTCAACTTTAAAAAACGAAAGGAAGGGTTTATGGCGGCTTTAGAGGAGCACAATCTTTCCATAGAAAATGGGCTTATATTTGATATGCATCCCATGCTTGTGATGTCACAGGACTCTTTCAAAACAGCTATTCATGAATTGAATGAGCTTCCTTCGGCCCTATTTTGCGAAAATGATTATATGGCGATCAGTGCCATTAAAACGTTTCAGGAAACGAACATTCGAGTGCCTGAACAAATTTCCATCATGGGGTTTGATAATATTAATGAGGCTAAGGTCATTAGCCCGGAACTCACAACCATTCATGTGAAAAAGGAGGTTTTGGCCCGAACTGCTGTAAACTTGCTTATGGAGAGACTTAACAACGATCAGAAGCATCATACTCAGGTTCTGGTGAATACAGAGGTTATTGAAAGAAAATCTTGTTTAGCCTCAGAATGACCTATGATAAGGTAAACTAAATGGGGTGATAGAGAAGATAACAAGAGGGAGGGTTCAGCATGATATATGATTATGTGAGCTGGACAGGAGCGGTCTTCATCATACTCGCCATTATTTTAAGTGGAACAGGGGTTCTATGATTCTAAAATAAAGCCGCCGGGTAGGCGGCCTGCCTATTTACTCTCCTGTTTCAGCAAACTTATGAATGCGTACCCCAATTTCATCACGCACACGCTGGAAGACGGCCCATTTTTCCTCTTCGGTACCCTGCGCTTTCGCTGGATCATCAAAACCCCAGTGCTCACGGCGCACATGAGGAGGCGTAACAGGACATTTATCCGCTGCATCCCCGCACAAGGTCACAACCAAGTCGGCGGAGTTTAGCCGTTCAGAGCTGATGATATCTGATGTTTGCCCTGAAATATCAATCTCCACTTCCTGCATAGCCTGTACAGCTTTCGGGTTCAGTCCATGTGCTTCAATGCCTGCGCTGTATACGTTCCAGTGATCGCCCAGAACCTTTTTGGCCCAGCCTTCTGCTATCTGACTACGGCAAGAATTACCAGTACACAAGAAGTAAATTGTCTTTTTATCCATGATGATCGTCTCCTTTAGTGTTTAAATCATAATATTGTCAACCACAAATACAAACCCAAAAGTGTGAAAAAAAGCGTAGGCAAGGTCAGAATTACACCTGTTTTGAAGTAGGTTCCCCAACGAATCTTTATGCCTTTAGAAGTAAGCACATGCAGCCAGAGCAGCGTAGCCAAGGAGCCAATGGGTGTCATCTTGGGCCCTAAATCCGACCCGATTACATTGGCGTAAACAAGTGCCTCCCGGATCATTCCTGTTGCGTTCGTAGCATGGATCGCCAGCGCATTAATCATGACTGTAGGCATGTTGTTCATCACCGACGAAATGACGGCAGCCATAAAACCCATAGCCATCGTAGCCACAAACATCCCCTCGTCTGCTGCCGCTTGAATAAGATGAGCTAGCAAATCTGTCAAACCCACATTACGCAACCCGTATACTACGACGTACATCCCGATGGAGAAAAATACGATGGCCCATGGCGCGCTTCTCATGACTTCTTTTACAGGTACCACAGGACTTTTACGAGCAATAAATAAGAGAATAACAGCAATGATTGTCACAATTACCGAAACTGGAATGTTGAAAAATTCGCTGATCAGATAACCTGCAAGCAGAAGGGTCAGGAAGATCCAGGAAAGCCGGAACATTTTCGCATCCTTAATCGCTTTAGCAGGAGCCGTTACATGAGCAACATCAAACTTCCCTGGAATGCTTTTACGGAAAAAGAGATACAGCACTAACATGCTCGCAGCTATAGAAAAAAAATTCGGAATAATCATGCGGCCTGCATACTCCATAAATGTAATGTTGAAGAAATTGGCGGTCACGATGTTAACCAAATTGCTGACGACGAGCGGAAGCGAAGCCGTATCTGCAATAAAGCCGCTGGCTATGATAAAAGGGAATACCCTTGTTTCTTCAAACTTGAGCGCCCGTACCATCGCAAGCACAATGGGAGTCAGGATCAAAGCGGCACCATCATTTGCAAAAAAAGCAGCTACCACCGCTCCCAGCAAAGTCACATACATAAACAGCCGGACCCCGCTTCCCTGCGCAGCCCTCGCCATATGTAAAGCGGCCCATTCAAATAGTCCGATCTTATCCAGCACCAATGAAATGAGAATAATAGCTACAAAAGCCAGCGTGGCATTCCACACGATTCGGGTTACTTCCCACACATCTTGAATATGAACCACGCCAACAAGCAGAGCCAAAATTGCTCCTGCGGAGGCTGACCATCCAATAGACAGGTTCTTGGGCTGCCAGATCACCAGCGTCAAAGTTAACAGGAAAATAGCGCATGACAAGAAAACCGATAACACGTTCAAACCTCCGATCCAAGATGTATCATCACATCAAATCATTTTATAAGCATATGCTTATATATTGGGCATCATTTTCCATGCTCACAGAGGCAACTTTTCCATCGAATCTTTAGCAGGAGCAGGAATTCGAATCAGGTCCGCAAGCAGCGGTTGGTTCTTCTTTATTTAAAAGCTTCAAAATTTGCTTCTCATCTGGCATACATTGAAGGACCGCTTGAATATGAGGCTTGTCCTCCACATTGAGAGAATAGTACACCCACTGCCCGCGTCGAGCTTCTTTTACAATCCCTTGAGACTTTAGCTTTCTTAGATGCTGGCTGATACCCGGTTGCGAAATATCAAAAATCTCGACAAATTCGCACACACACCATTCCCTCTCTTGGAGCAAAGAGAGCATCGTCAGCCGTGTTCTATCACCCAATAGCTTTAATTGATCCGCTACATAAGCCAGTTGGTCCAATATGATCACCTCTTCTCTCTATATATAATCATTTGCTTATATCTTAATTGTATACTCAACACCACTCTTTTTCAATACAATCGTATAATCAAATTTTTCACTTTTTCATAACCAATCTACCGTTGTATACTGTTCTTCAGAACTGCTATGGAAGGAGGCTCATTTTGCGTATTTTTGATATTCTTCGTATATTGGTTGCAGAACAGATGGTCAACGGAGAACACTTGGCAAATATATTGAAGGTATCCTCTCGAACCATACGAACGGATTTAAAGGAATTGGGTGCGCTGTTGTCGAAGCATGGAGCAGCAGTCAAACCTCTCAAAGGATCGGGCTACAAGTTAGAGATTCGGGACGAACAAGAATTTCATCATCTGCTGAAGCAGTTAAAGGATTATGAAAATAATGTGCCCTATCCATTAGCGAATTCTTCTGAAGCGAGAAATCGTTTTTTAATGAAAAAGCTGCTGCTCACCAATGCATATATCAAACTTGATGATTTAGCTGAGATCCTGTATGTTAGTCGATCTACTTTACAGAATGACCTCAAAGAACTGCGCAAGTTACTGGCAACCTACGGACTATCCCTGGAGAATAGACCGTATCATGGTATTCGAGTCAAAGGTAACGAGGCCAAGCTGCGTTATTGCATTTCCGACTATATATTCAGTAGAACAGATGAAATAGGCGAGCAGCAGATGTCCCACCCTCCTCTGATCTCTAACGAAGAGATGGAATGGATAAGAGAAGTGATTCTGGATCGCATTGAATTCAATGATATTCAGTTGTCGGACATTGCTTTGAACAATCTGGTCATTCATATTGCTATTGCATGTAAGCGTATTCGTGAAGAAAGGTATGTTTCGTATTATCCTCAAGAAATGAAAAAAATTGAAGCGCAGAAAGAGTTTATGGTGGCGACTGAAATCGTATCTGCTTTAGAACAAAAAATGAAGCACTCCTTTCCACTTGTTGAAGTTGCGTACATTGCTGTGCACCTGCTGGGTGTAAGGACAGTCGTTAGTGCCCATTTGGATGAAATAGAGATTAAAAAGATCATTGATAAAGATATCTACGAACTGACTATTGAAATACTAAACCAAATTGATCAACAGTTGAAAATGAACATTCACAACGACAAGGAATTGCTGATTGCTTTTTGTCTTCACCTCAAACCGGTCATTAACCGTTATCAATACGGAATGAATTTGCGGAATCCTATGCTGGATGAAATCAAAGCCAATTACCCGCTTGCCTTTGAAGCAGGTATCATTGCTGCGGAAGTCATCAAGCAGCGACTTCATATACACATCGAGGAAAATGAAATTGGGTATTTAGCCATTCATATCGGAGTCGCGATGGAAAGAAAGAAAATGGAAGGCGCACCCAAAAAGTGCATGATCGTATGTGCTTCTGGACTCGGCAGCGCAAAGTTGCTGTATTATAAGCTTCAATCGGTCTTCGGTTCCAGGTTGGAAATCGTGGGAACCACTGAATTTTATAAGCTTAAACAAATGCCGTTGGATACACTGGACTTTGTCATTAGCACGATCCCCATTTCAGAACCGCTTTCTGTACCCATGATACATGTGAATACATTTTTAGGCGGTTCTGATATCACTAAAATTGAACAAGCAATCTCAGAGGCAAGACTTCCTGCTGTGCAGTATGTACGAAAAAAATTGGTTTTTCTTCAGCAGAAATTTGATAACAAACTCCAGGTGCTTGAATTTATAGCCGCAAAAATACACGAAGCCGATCTTGTGGAAGGCCCCCTGCTGCAATCTGTGGTAGAGCGTGAAGCTGTTTCCCCAACATCATTTGGCAATTTTGTCGCGATCCCGCATCCGATGGAACCTTTCGCTGATTCCACGTTTTGGGCCATCTGTACATTACAAAAAGCTATCGATTGGGATGGCAAGCCAGTACAGTTTATTTGTATGCTCTGCATACAGCGCACCAAATCAGAAGATTTACAGAGTATGTATCATATTTTGCTTGAAATTTTAAATAATGAAAAGCTCGTCCAGCAGCTTATCCGCTGCAAAACGTACACGGAATTTGTAGAAGTGCTGCATATAAATAGCTGAATATTAGCAATATGTAATTGCAAAGGAGGAACCTGAAGCCTGCAAGGCGGGGGTCTCTCCTTTTTGTGGTGATGGAGAAGTCATTTAGAAGAGACGATTTTTCCGTTAAGAAGCGGAAAAATTATGCGTTAAATTGAAAGCGATTCCAAATTATAATACTAAAGAAGGCAGCTTTTGAAGGGAGATAAAAAACATGAATAATGATGAAACTACAGAGCACGACGTGAGTATGGAGGGCATGGATGATACAGAAATTGTATTCCAAATTATATTATACGCTGGGAATGCACGCAGCTCGGCCATGGAGGCGATTGAGCTTGCAAAGGCGGGAAAGTTTCAGGAAGCCAAAGAAGAATTAGCCTCAGCTAAAAAAGAACTGGTGTCCTCCCACAAAATTCAAACCAGAATCATCAATAAGGAAGCAGCGGGTGAAAAAACAGAGATGTCGGTCATGATGGTACATGCTCAAGATCATTTGATGAATGCTATCACCATTCGAGATATGGCCTCAGAGTTTGTAGATCTGTATGAACGTATTGATCAATTCGTACCAAAATCGTAGAGGGAGGGGCACTATCCCATGGCTTTCAAAAACAAGCTAGTCGACGGCCTCACATCAGTGGCAAATGCAATCAACAATTTTAAATATATTATAGCGATCAAATCAGCCTTTATCACATTAATGCCTGTCATCATTGTCGGTGCCTTTGCTGTACTGATTTCCAATATGGTCATGGACCCGGTCAATGGTCTGGCCCATTTTAAACCTTTCTCCTTCCTGGCAGAGTACAAACCGATTTTCTCAGGCATTAACTATGCCAGTTTGAATATCCTTACCATCCTGGCTATTTTCATGATTGGTCTGGAGCTAGGAAAAATTAACGGGGAGAAAAACCTCTTCCCAGGACTACTCGCTGTAATCTGCTTTATATCTGTGACGCCGACCACGATTGAGTTGATGGTTAACGGGGAAATGCAGAAAGTAACGGATGTCATTGCCCGCCAGTTTACGGATACCAAGAGCTTGTTTTTAGGTATTTTCATAAGCATTCTATCCGTTGAGCTGTACAGCAAACTGGGCAAGTCCGATAAGCTAAAAATTAAAATGCCTGAAAGTGTTCCCAGCAATGTGGCTGTTTCTTTCTCGGCACTCATTCCAACCATCATTACGGTGACTGTCTTCTCGATGCTTGGATTCTTCTTTCATAAATTTACAGGTCTCTACCTGTATGATGCCGTCTATAATGTGGTGCAAAAACCTCTGGAGACCGTGGTGCAAGGACTGCCGGGTATATTGGTACTGATGCTGGTTGCGCAAATCTTCTGGGTGATCGGCATTCACGGGAACCAAATGGTAAAACCGATTCGTGAACCCCTGCTGCTTGGAGCGATTACCGTCAACATGACTGCTTATGAGCAAGGACTGCCGATTCCGAACATTATTACGATGCCTTTCTGGGACGTATACATGAGTATCGGTGGTTCAGGGATTACGCTGGCCCTTTTGATTTGTATTATGATTGCTTCCAAGCGCGAGGATATGAAGGAAATTACCAAGCTTTCGTTTGGACCTGGCCTGTTTAATATTAACGAGCCTGTCATTTTCGGACTTCCGATTATGTTGAATCCATTGATGGCTATCCCTTTCATTATTACTCCGCTTATCACAGGAACGATTGGCTACTTTTCGACGTTGCTTGGATTTGCAGGTAAGGCCGTCGTCATGGTTCCATGGACTACTCCGCCTATTATTAATGCCTACCTGTCTACAGGTGGAAGCATTGGCGCCGTCGTAACCCAGATCATTTGTATTGTGGTAGCGATTATCATCTATTTCCCGTTCGTCAAAATTGCCAACAAGCGAACGGCTGAATAATGCGCTACTATAGAAATATATCATTCAATTGAAAGCGTATTCTTAATGGATTCAGGTTAACGCTAACTTTAAAGGAAGAAGCTGATCATGGTGAAAATGACTTTTCGGTGGTATGGCGAGCAGGATTCCATTCCACTCTCTTACATCCGGCATGTCCCCTATATCAAAGGAATTGTAAGCGCGGTTTATACCGTTCCGCCTGGAGAGGTATGGCCTTGGGACCGTATCACTGCTCTCAAGCAGCAAATCGAGGAAGCGGGACTTACATTTGAAGTCGTGGAAAGCGTTCCTGTACATGAAGCGATCAAGCTGGGACTCCCCACCAGGGACAACTATATTGCCAATTATAAAGAAACGCTGAGAAGGCTGGGTGATGCCAGGGTAAAAGTCGTCTGCTACAATTTCATGCCTGCCTTTGACTGGTTTCGTACCGTCATTGACAAGCCTCTTCCCGACGGATCGTTGACATTGGCTTTCTCGGGGGAAGAACTGAAAAAGATTGAGCCGAACATTGCTGATTTTACGCTTCCGGGTTGGGATTTATCATATCCAAAGAAAGAACTCCCTGCTTTAATGAAGCAGTATAAAGAACTGGAAGCCGAAGGAATCTGGGAGAATCTAGCTTATTTTCTGGCAGAAGTAATTCCCGTAGCCGAAGAGGTCGGCGTAAAAATGGCGATCCATCCAGATGATCCGCCATGGCCTGTTCTGGGTCTGCCGCGTATTCTTAGCAAGGAAGCAGATTTTGACCGTCTGCTGGAGCTTCAGCCCAGCGTGCATAACGGTATTACCTTTTGCAGTGGCTCGCTAGGCAGCTCACCAGACAATGATTTACCCGGAATGCTAGACAAATACGCCGCGCAGAAAAGGATTCATTTTGTTCATCTACGTAATGTCAAACGTTATCCTAACGGTGATTTTGAAGAGTCAGCGCATCTGTCCGAATCGGGTAGCATAGATATGGCGGAGCTGATTCATATCCTGCATCGTCATCAGTTTGAAGGGTATGTAAGACCTGACCACGGGAGAATGATCTGGGGAGAACAAGGAAAGCCCGGCTATGGACTGTATGACCGTGCATTGGGAGCGGCCTACTTAACGGGCCTTTGGGAATCTATAGTACGAAAAGGAGAAGCATGTAATGGCTAAACATACGATACAAATTCCGTCGAATTTCATCATGGGTGCTGCGGCTTCCGCCTGGCAGACAGAGGGCTGGAGCGGTAAAAAGGAAGGGCAGGACTCATTTCTCGACCAATGGTACAAAAATGACCGCTATGTCTGGCACAATGGATATGGACCTGCGGGTGCAACCGACTTCTATAATCGTTACGCTGAGGATATTGCGCTGATGAAGCAGATTGGCCTAACCCATTATCGTACTTCTATTAATTGGTCCCGCTTCTTAACGGATTATGAGAATGTTGTCGTGGATGAAACGTATGCGGATTATATGAGCCGGGTCATTGACGAGTTGATTGCAAGTGGGGTCGAGCCCATGATTTGTCTGGAGCACTACGAGGTGCCCGCTTTTTTGCTGGACAAATATGAGGGCTGGTCTTCCAAGCATGTGGTGGAACTGTTTGTGAAATATGCAGAAAAGGTTTTTGAACGATACGGAGATCGGGTAAAACACTGGTTTACATTTAATGAGCCCATTGTTGTACAGACTCGTGTCTATCTGGATGCCCTTCGCTATCCCTATGAACAAAATACGCGGAAGTGGATGCAATGGAATTATAATAAAACGCTGGCTACTGCGAAATGCGTACAACTTTTCAAAACCAAAAACTATAATCAGAACGGGGCTAAAATAGGCGTTATTTTGAATCCTGAAGTAACCTATGCCCGATCCAGCGCCCCTCATGACCAGTATGCTGCACATGTGTATGATTTATTTTACAATCGAGTATTTCTGGACCCGCTTATTAAAGGCGAATACCCGCAAGAACTATTCGACTTAATGAGCAAGCATGATATTGCATTTGAAGCTACAACGGAAGAACTGGCAGTGATTAAGGAACATACCGTTGACTACGTCGGGATCAATCTCTATTATCCGCACCGGGTCAAAGCGCAGAGTAAAGCGTGGAATGAAAACATTCCCTTCCACCCCTCTTACTACTATGAGCATTTCGATCTTCCGGGTAAAAGAATGAACAAGTCACGGGGCTGGGAGATTTATCCCAAGATCATTTACGATATGGGAATGCGTATCAAGAATGAATATAACAATATCGAGTGGTTTGTCGCGGAAAATGGTATGGGTATTGAGAATGAAGTTGTCTTCAAAAATGAGGAGCACATCATTCAGGACGACTATCGCATTGACTTTATAACTGAGCATTTATGCTACACGTTACAGGCTGTAGAAGCCGGCTCCAACTGTACAGGTTATATGCTGTGGGCCTTTACAGACAACGTTTCTCCCATGAATGCTTTTAAAAATCGCTATGGACTGGTGGAAATTAACCTGGAGAATGATCGAAGTCGGCATTTGAAGAAGTCCGGCTACTGGTATCAATCTGCCATCAAAGAACGCTCGTTTGTTGCTGATCTGGATGAAGAGTATAAATAATTAAAAATCAATTTCTGGAGGCGTTCAAATATGAAAAAAATTATTCTGGCCTGCTCTGCGGGTATGTCCACATCCATTCTGGTTTCCAAGATGAAAAAAGAAGCAGCAGCCAGATCCATGGAGCTTAACATCGAAGCCATCCCCGAAAGTACCATTAAGGAAGAGCTGGAAGGCATTAAAGATTCTGTGATTGCTATTTTGCTTGGTCCTCAAGTACGGATGCGTAAAAAGCCGGTTGCCGAAATTGCAGCTCCCTATGGCATCCCGGTGGATGTCATTGATACGATCGCTTATGGTAGAGCAAACGGTGCCGCCGTGCTGGATCAAGCCTTGAAGCTGGCTGGCGAATCATAATGAACATGTAGACATTTTTCGATGAATAGCAAAAGGCAGCAGTCTCCCATCAGGAAGCTGCCGCCTTTCCGTATATTGGTATACATATTGATATTGATTATCCCGTCACCTTAAACCGTCCAATCAACTGGCGTAGCTCGGCGGACATCCCTTTCAGGCTCTCCGCCGATTGGCTGACGCCTTCCATGGAGGTTAGCTGCCCATCCGAGGCTTCTGTAATCAGGTGGAAGTGTTCGGCTGCATGCCGTGAAATTCCCTCCATTTGGTCCACGGAAGCTGCGACTTCCTCCGAAACAGAAGTGATCTCCTCCGAGGCAGCCGATACCTCCTGCAATTGTGTCGTGATCCGTTCCAGACCGGAATGAATATGGCCAAAGGATTGTCCAGCCACATTTACAATGTCCATTCCCACCCTGGCTTCAAGGGCGCTTCCCTCCATCCGCTTGGACAGCTCGGAAGTCTGTTGCTGAACCGAGGTGATGATGCCTGCGATAACCGCCGAGGACGACTGGGATTGAGTCGCCAGCTTCCTTACCTGCTCGGCTACCACGGCAAAACCACGCCCATGCTCTCCGGCCCGAGCCGCTTCTATCGCTGCATTCAGCGCGAGGAGATTGGTTTGTCCGGCAATATCCGTCATCAGGGAAAGTACCTCTCCGATTTCCACGGAATGCTCCTCTAATTGTTTGGTGGCGGTAGCCATCGCCGCTGTAGAGTCTACAATGGATTTCATTTGATCCACAGCCCTGACAATGGCTTCATTACCCTGATGAGCATTCTCGGTAGTTTCCTGCGATAAGTCCGCTACAATCGCAGCAGATTGTGCAATTCGATGCATGCTGGAGGTCATGTCCTCCATGCCTTTATTCATCTCCATGGCCTGGAATACCTGGGTTTCTGCCCCCACCGCAGCTTCTTTAATATGTATGGAAATATCCCGACTGGCTTCTGCTGTAACATGGGCATGATTGTACACATCCCCGGATGAAGACAGGATCTGGTCCGAGCCTTTGCCAATGCCCTCAATTACCGTTCTTGTATCCGTTACGAGGACCCCAAAAGCCGAAGCCAGACGGCCAATTTCATCCTTACGATTCGTATCAATAACGACCGTAAGATCGCCTTCACCAACCTTGGCAACATCTTTGGTCAACCTTAATAACGGACGAGTCAAATATTTGGCTAGTGCAAAGACCAACAGAATACATACCACCAGCACAATCGCAGCTACGATCAGCATCGTTCTTCTGGATGTTTCCATTAATTTGTATACCTCTGTAGCATCCAGATCTGCCCCGACAACTCCTGTAATGCTGCCGTCCTTGCCTTTAATCGGAACATAAGCCGAGACGGTGGCTCCGTACTCATCCTTCGTCAGATCGCCTATGGAAGCCTCCCCAGTTTCCAAAGTATGCAGCATCCCCGGGTACGCATTGTTTTCGGGAGTGCCCAGCGGCGAATAGTCCTCTTTGGCGGTGGAAGCAGCCACGCCGTCAACGATGTACACATAGCTCGCTTGGCCTCCGTCTTCCACTTTCCCCAGCGTGTATAAATACTTGAAGCCGTTAGCTTCCTTCAGCTCGTTAAGCTGATCGCGCAGCTCATTAAAATAAGCATTCTCTCCCCCGGCAACGGGTTTAATGTCTGTGTATTTGTCCACATTAATCATGGCTGCGGCCCTTTCGGCCACCGCTTTGGCCTGCTGGCCCATGGAGTTTTCCACCAGTTCGCTCGAAGATTGATACAAGGTAAAACCCAGAATGGCTCCACCGATTACAATAAGGCCCGAAAAAAACAACACCATACGTGACAACAGACTGTTCAACCCGCCAACGCTCCTTTGGATAATCCAACTTGTATTTACATCATTTTATATTATACATGTCTTTCTGCCTATCCTTTTTAGTTAAATCGTCCCATATTTCCTATTCCACATCAAAATTGAAGTATGTTTTAGCATAAGGCTCCTTCATCAGCGTAAAGTGCCACCATTCCTTGTTGTAAGGTTTGAAGCCACGCTTCACCATAGCATCCCTAAGGATTTTTCGGTTCGCCTGCTGTGTCTTGCTGATCAGCTTCGTGTTGTAATAGGAAATATCACCGAAAAAATCAAACGGACTCCCCATATCGACAGTCTTCCCCGTTTTGATGTGCACCAGCGTCAAATCCACGGTGCTCCCCCGCGAATGGCCGGATTTCCTGGCGATGAAGCCCAGCTTGAACAATTTGCGCTTATCCAGCTTCGGGTAATACTGCTGCTTCATTTTGAGATCACCGTTATCCTGCGACCATCTGACAAAATGATTCACGGCTTTTTGCGGACGATAGGCATCGTATACTTTCAACAGATATCCTTTGGCTGCCAGATCATCGCTAACCCCTTTTAAAGCCGCTGCACCTGTATGGGTCATGATCGCAAAAGGCCTCTTATATCCATCAATCCGTCTGCCAACAAAGTTATTTTCACTATAATAGCGGATTTCATATTGCGCCGCAGGAATCACTTCATCCAGATACACGAATCCCTTGGGCAATTTATTTTTCTTCTCAATGTTCAAATTCTGCGTTGTACTGCTATCCGCAGTTACGTCCGAGGCTCCGGCAGCAACGGTGAAAAAAGGACCTGCATTTAGCAATAATGCATATGTAATCAGTGCGATGCCGATTTTTCTTAAAGACTTCTTCAACATAGGCAGACTCCCCTTTGTGAAACTGGTTGGCTTACTGCTGACCATTGTATCAGGTGAGGACATATTTTCCTATAAGTAGCTGCCAGGCTATCCATAAAAAAGAGGCTGCCCCCAGCCCCTTCCTGAATCGCACGCTTTCCCGCTACACGCCTTCTTTTCCTGAACCAATACTGCTCGCATACGTTTCCTTCAATCCGGCAGAGATGCCATATAGCGGCTCCCATCGAAGCCAATGTCTCGCGACTGCGTTGCTAAGACAGCTATGGTGAATGTCTCCCGCCCGCGCAGCTGAATACACGGGCCGAACGGACGAGCCGTGCAGCTTCAGCAAATCGTAGGCCAGCCGATTGATGGACGTGGTTCGTCCCGTACTCACATGTACCGTACGCTGATCCGCTGCACGTATAGCCGCCAGATTCGCTCTGACTACATCCTTGACGTACACGAAATCGCGGGTTTGCGTTCCGTCGCCGTGAATGAGCAAGGGGCTCCCTTTTTTCAGTCGATCCATAAAAAGAGCGACTACACCGCCCTCTCCCTTCGCGGCCTGACCGGGACCATACACATTCCCGTAACGCAAAATCGTGTAATTCATGCCATATAACCGATGAAAAAGACGGATATACGATTCTGCGGTCAGCTTGGAAAGCCCGTAGCCCGAAATCGGCTCCACAGGATCGTCTTCCTGAATACATTGCTTTTGCAGTTCACCGTATACGCCGGATGTGGACGCAAATATCAGCTTGGATACACCGACTTCATGACAAGCCTGCAACAGATGAATCGTCCCCATCACATTCACATCTGCGTCCTCATCCGGTCGATGGATGGATTGCTGGACATCGGCCTGTGCCGCCAAGTGAAATACAATATCCGGGCTTTCCCGAATGAGCAGCGTCCGGGTCTCGGAGCTGCGGATATCCGCCATATGCATGACCGCGCGCGGGTCCACATTTGCGACATTCCCGGTCGTCAGATTATCCAGCACATGCACCCTGATGCCCGAATCAGCAAGCGCACGCACCAGATGGGAACCAATAAATCCGGCTCCCCCGGTGACCAAAGCCTTCACTAGCGCACCCTCCTTTTGGACCAAAGCAAGTTTCTTCCTTTCCCATCATGTTATGCGGCGCTCTACAGCTTGGCGCAGGCACGAGCACAGACACCAAAGACAATCTAAGACGTACCTTCCAGTTGCTCAGACGTGTAGCCTGACGTTTGCCAGCATAAAGCGCCACATCTCATCCTGCCCGCTCCAAATATCCTCAGGCGGCAGCGCCACTGGAACCAGTTGCTCCAGCCCCCAATCCAGCTCCGTCACATCGGCAGCCCCTGTATAATCCACGAATAACAAGCGAAAATCGTGGGTAATCATCTGTGACAATACGGTGTGCAGTTCTACCGCCTGATCCCGACTGCCCCCCAGACGAACCAGCAGCAAACAGGACGCAAGCGCAGATTTCTCCAATAGACGTGCGATGCGGCGATCAAGCGTCGTTTTGAATGCAGGATAGGAAGTCAGCTGCTCCGATGTATTCAGGGTAACAGGAAAATGGTGTGCCGCTGTAATTTCATACGACGCGTCCTCGACCATGAAGTTATACTCGCCGTAATCATGCCCCGTCACACGCAGGCTGGCAAAGTCCATGAATCCGGCGAAACGGGCATCCAGCAAGCGACTGATCTGCGACAAGTTGCCGGAAATCATCCAGTCCAGCGGTCCCGCGTATGGACGCAGTCCGTTTTTATCCAGCTGAATGGAAGGCAGGCAATGTCCTCCCAAGCTGAATACAGCGTCATAATCCCCCTGCAATCGCTCAAGCACGCCGTCCTCCCCTTTCCGAAGATAGGGACATTCCCTGAAAAAGCGTACACCAGTGCGGATCACTTTTATAATTCCATACATCGGCAAAAGGCATTTCCACCGCGCATACATTTGGAAGCTGCCAGTCGACCTCAGTCAGCTCTGTTACACCGGAACAGTTCACGATGAGCAGTCGAAATTCATGCGCCACCATGCCGTACAAGATGCGCTCCAGTTCCTCTGCCTCTTCATAGGTTCCCAGCATACGGACGAACAAGCTGTGCTGCGCCTTCTGCGTTTTTGCAAAAAAACGTTCGATACGGCGGTCTATCTTCTCCCTGAACTCTGGATAAGTCGCCAGATCTGCGGACGTATTGCGTTCCTGCGGGAAATCATGTACCGAGATCACGTTATAATCGATATCCCTGACCATATAGTTCAGTTGGCTCGTACCAACGACACTTAAATTGGGAAAATCCATAAACCCGGAAAACCGGTTTTCCAGCAAGCGATTCACATCGGACAGCGTGTCAGACATCATCCAGTCCAGCACTCCGGCAAACGGCCGTAGGCGGTTTTTTTCCAATTGAATGGCAGGCGTGCAGTTTTGCCCCAAACTGAAGACCGCATCATATTCCCCTGCCAGCTGTGCAAGTCTCATAGCCGTGCCTCCTTTTTAAAGCGACCCTTTCCTCAGGCCGCAGGTTGTTCCACTCTACATTACATGCCAGCTCGGCTAAAAGGGTTGGACCCCGGCGCGTATTTTGTCAAAAAAGGCGTACAACTATCCAGTCCAGACACGGCCATTTTTCATATGATATAAGGCTGGTAACCTAACGGAATTCAAGGAGGCTTCATCATATGTCCGTGTTTCTTTTATCTGCTGATCATCACCTCGCTTATCACAGCGCCAGTATACAAAGCTGTCATGTGACCCTGTTCAATCGTGAAAAGAGACCTGTCGATGTAATGTTGGAAATAGGAAATGATAGCGGCGTTTTCCGACGACAACTACTTAGCCTGAGCACTTCTCCCCAAGCCGGGTCTGTCGTACAGCTCAAAGATATGGAAACAGCCCAAAACCCTTTTTACCTGCGGGTGGTCACAAGTATATGCAATCCAGAAACGTTATTTATTTTGGCTGAATTTGTGGAGAACGAGAACGTGGTCGCTATGCGTACAGCCAGTCATTTTACCGTGACGCCCTAATACACGGACAGGAGAGGAAGAAAGTATGCTAAAATACTCGGTGCAAAACAAAGCCGAAGCAGGCACACATGCGCTGCCTTTTCAGGTCACCGAACAGGAGAGCGTGCTATCTACGTTGATCATTCCTGCGAGTGAGTCTGAAGGAAGTATTGTCATTGAAGCCTCCTTGGCATGGGAAAATCCGCTGCTCAACTGGGATATCGGAGAGCTGGTTATCCGACTGCGTCGCAACGACGGTCAGGGTCCCGTGCTGGACTGGTTGCAGGATTCCTGCTATCAGGAGGGCTTTGCCGAGCTAAGGTATGAGGAAACTGTGGAACAGACAGCGCCATATGTTTATTGCCTGACTGTGCAATCGGCTGACCGTCGGGCCGTTGTCACCGGTCCACTCGTGATCCAAGGCTCAGTTTACGATGATTCAGTTGATGGAAACCTGGACGAAACATGATCTGTAATCGCCCAAAAGGCAGGCTGGGAATCACGCCCCGGCCTGCCTTTTACACTTGCTCCACATATAATGAAACAGTCGAATATTTATATGCATTACGGACGTTTCGGTTCAGAATGACGACTGTCACTCTCATCGCGTGGCTTGTTTCAGACGTTCCAGTATGTTCGCGTCCGGTAGCTTATAATGTTCTGGTAAAGAGGTGTTAATCCGATTCCATATTTCATAATCCACCTCCAGATCCAGGTGCGATTGCTCGATTTCAAAAATACGGTTGTACAAGTCTCCAACTACAGGAAAAGTCATGATCCCCCTCCTCACTATCGAATCAACGTACTTGCTTGAGCGCTTGCGCGTAAATATCCACGAGTCGTGCAATCATTACATCCAGAGACCACTGCGTGGTTCCCCATGCTTTGGCTCGGTTCCCCATAGCAATACGCACATCATCCTGAGCCAGTAAATGTTGCAATTGAGCTGCTAACGCCTCCACATCGCCAACCGGGGAGACCAGCCCAGTATGTTCATGCTCCACCATTTCCGGGAGTCCACCTGCATCCGATACCACTGCCGGAAGCCCCGAAACCTGCGCCTCCATAACCGAAAATGGCTGATTATCTTGTATACTCGGATGAACAAAAATATCCGCCAGTTGCAAGAGGGCAGGCACATCCTCACGATGTCCGAGAAAAACTACCTCTTCCCTCAGCCCCAGCTCATCAGCCTGTGTTTGAAGTTCTTCCCTTTTGTCTCCCTCTCCGACAATCCAGCACACCCAATCTGTGCGCCGATCTTTCAGCAAACCAAGAGCACTCATTAAGTAGTGCAGCCCTTTGATATATACCAGCCGTGAAGGACAAATAATGACCTTTTTCCCCTCAGGTCGTGTGACATCCGTCCCCTTCGCGCAAACCTCCCAGAAGTGTTCGGTATCCAAACCATATTGGAAAGTAGCAATCTGTTGCTCAGGCACTTCAAACTCACGAATGAGCGTCTGCTTCATCCATTCCGTAGATGTAATTGTAATATCAGCGGATATAGCGCCATAGTGCTCCAGTGCCCAATAATATTTCCATACCAACAACTCTCGATATCCCGGCTCTTGATCCCGTTCCATCGCCATCATGACTTCGCGGGCCAGCGAGCCGTGAATATTGGCGACCAATGCGCTATCTTTACGTTTGACTCGGCTTAGGGCACGTGTCGCAATGACATCCTGTGTATGAATGACATCGTATTGTTCAACTCCAAAATACGCCGCCGACAGTTCCATGCAGTATCGGTCTTTTTCCACCGTCTGCACCCAGGAGTCCTGATGTAATACAGGTACAACCGTCTCATTCAGCTTCGTGTTCAGCATGGGCAACAACTGATCCTTCAGCAGCTCCCTATTCTCAAAAACAATATGGTATTTGGGTATATCCGGTCCGTTGCCCATCAAATCCACGGTGTGACCCAGCAGCTCCAGCCGTCGTTTAATTTGCAGCATAAACGGCCACACGCCTCCCAAATGAGGGATCGGCCAGTAGGTAGCCAACAAAATTTTCACAACAGCCTCACCTCCTCCTGTCTCGTACGCTAAGCTACATTCCGTTACTTCCGTAAATTTGCTGAGAGCCCGACAGTGCATCTGTCCATACCGCAAAGAAACCGTTATTGGGCACGATGGTCACATCAATAAAATTACCGATGGTGACAACCGGAACCGGGCTGTTCCCGTTAGGATTAAAGGAACTATTGGTTACCAGAAGCACTCTGTTAAATTTTATGCGCAGACTCCTGACAACCATACAAGCTTTCTATTCAGTAGATTCATAGTATAGAAGCATCCCTACAGGGATTTTCCAATATTCTGTATTCGAGAGGATGATTGTTTTGGCTTTTACAACCGGATATATGACAAACACTAGGGATTTTGGTACTGCCTGCTCCAATGTCGTTGTGAATCTGGTGAATGAGGATACGGTAAACGCAGCAACCGTGACCATACAAATTTTTTTCTCGCTCGTACCGGATACCAAGATCCCCTTGTACGTAACATCGGTTAACGTACCTGCAAACTCCATTGCCCGACGCACCTTCTTTATACAAGGTGTGCTTGCCTATGAAGTGCAATACAACGTGGTCGCCGCTGTTCCATCCAATGTGGTTCTTTCCAACTTCGGTCTGGACCAGTTTGGCAATGTTGTGCAGGAGCATCGTGTCCTTCAATCGGAGCTGACCACGATTGCGGCCCTGTCTCCAGTTAGCTAAAAGCGACCCTGTTCCAGCGCCTGATGCAATCGATGGGTGTAATACACGTAATTCCATTCCGGCGGTACAGCGGTGACTTCCCGCCCGCTGCCTATGGTAGAGTGATCATCTGTATAGTAGGAAAAAACGTGGGTATTCGGCAGTGGGCGGAGTAAATCCGTCAGATACAGCAAATCCGTCACGGCGATATAAGGTTTAACCCCGTAGCATACAACAAAGCGGGTCACCGTTTCCCCAATGGCCTGAATCAGCGCTTCCCTCATGGAATATCGCGGTCTTGGAGTTACGATCAGGCGAGGGTCGAGCATGATGGGCAGGAAGGAAGAGGCGCCCTGTTCAGGCGTAAGATCCAGCAACCGCACCAAGCAATTGCTGTAATGCTGCTCCAGCAGCTGATCCAGCAACGGCTCAGCCTGAGTCATATCCGTAACGGGCATCAAAATGGTCATTTCAAGCGGGATACCCCGGCGCGCTCTCGTCTCATGCTTGGCGACTTGAAATGCGTGCCGCCAGCGTCGATGCTCCTTCTGGCTGTGCAAGCTGGCCGATACACTAAAAGCGGAATCCACCCGGTAATCCATAAGGACCTCCGGGATGAATTTCATGCTGCACTTCTCGGTCAGTCGCAGCCAGTAATCATAGTCCTCCACGGGTTGCAACCGATAGCCGCCGATCTGACGGGCATATTGGCTTTTGTACATAAATGAAACCCCAACAATGCTGGCGTTCAGTAATTCGTGATGTGGCTGGCTCTGGTATCGGATCAGCGCTTGTTGATGCTGCTCGTCATACAACGGGTTTCCTCCAGCGTCAACCTGGCGGAAAGTGGAGAATACAAGGCCAAGCGAGTCGGGCCCCTGCTCCAGCTCTCTCCGCAATCGTTCAATAAAGAATGAATTATAAACATTGTCACTGGATACCCAGGTCACATATGTGATCGCAGGATCTTCGAACAACTCGTCGAACCCCCGGTTGAGGGCATGTGATACTCCTTTGTTTTCAGGAAGTATAATCAACTGAACACGCGGGTCCCCCCCTGCTGCATGGAACGCCGGTCCTACCATTTCCGGCGCTCCGTCAATAACGATGATGAAACGAAACGCTCCGTAGCTCTGGGCCAGTACGGACGAAATCGCCGCTTGTAGATAACCGATATCCTGTTTGTAGAGCGGCATTACAACCCCCGTATCTACCATATCAATCTCCCCCTGACAGACTTCCGGATTCATGAGGATAAACCGTTCAACAGCTGGCTGAAGCGATCTCGATACCGCGCTTGAGTTATGTTGTATTCCCGTTCAACGGCAGGCCAGTGCTTTTTTGTCCCCATTTCGTCATGCCAGCGATAGTTAACCAACGCTTCGTTCAGAAAAGGGAAAGGGTAACCCGCCAACATGACTCGATACCACATATCCAGATCATGGGTGTACGGCAGCAATTCATCGAACAGACCGATATGCGCAAACAGTTCCTTTTTGAACATGACAGTGCATCCATTGACCGGATTCCCTTGCTGGAAAAAACGGCAAAACTCCGGTATGGACGGAAATACGGCTGCCGCCTGCGGGTTCGTGATTTGGCTGTATTGATTGATAAGATTAAAATTGGTGTGAGAGATATATGCCCCCTGTTCCACCATAAAGGATACCTGGTTGTTAATTTTGTCCTTGTGATAGATATCATCTGAGCTGAGCCACGCAATATATTCGCCGCTGGCATGCCGGATGCCGTGATTCAGTGCGCTGGCTGTTCCGCCATTGGATTTGCCCAAATAATATATATATGGAAGATAGGGCTGAAGCATTTCGGTATGTGTCGTGGAACCGTCATCAACGACAATAATTTCAAGCGGACCATAGGTTTGCTCCAATGCGCTTTGCACAGCCTTATCCACGTATCCACAGTTATAAAATGGAATGACGATCGTTACACTCGGTCTCATATCGTTCCTTCCTTTCCGACTCGGCGGTATCGAATCATATCCTCCAGCGATTGCCCCAGCGGTATGATCGGCCTCCATCCCATATCCTCCAGCTCCTTGGCCCGGTATGCATCCATATACGCTGACTCTGCCGCGTCCCCCCATTCGATGGCAACAGGTGTCTCTGCCATTGCAACCATACGTTCCACGATATCTCCCAGCTCCACGATGCGGCCTGTGCAAACCGGGTAAACCTGCCCCGACACCCCTTGCTCCAGCAGCACACCGTATGCGCGGACGGCATCGCGCACATCGAGAAAATCACGCTGCGCATGCCGGGAAGATACCCGGAACGGTGCGGGTTCGAGTGCGGGCAAAGGCTCACATGCTGATTCGGTTGCTGGCTCCGTGTACGTGCGCTCCGTACGGATAATATGACCCGCCAGCAATGCGCAAAAGCCAGTGGATGGACCCGGCCCAATCAGATTACAAGGCTCTGCCAGCATGACGGATTGGTCAAACAACGTGCTCCAGGAGAGGGCGACTGCTTCTTGAAGGCTTTTGCTGAGACTATATGGATGCGATGGATGATACGGAGCCTGCAAAATTGCCTTTAGCCGGGAACCCACCACGACAATCCGGGCCTTTGGAAAAGGACGCAGCGCATCCAGCAGATACAGCGTGGACAGCACATTGGATTCCATGTAGAGCAGCGGGCTTCGCCAAGATTCGGGCACCGAATTTTTTCCACCCAGATGGAGCACATAATCCGGCGCAATCTGGCCAATCACTTCGCGAAGACGCTCCTTGTCGAGCAAATCGCATACATAAGACGTGATGTAAAAGCTGGTGCCGGAATCTACGCCGACGTTCTCATCACCGTTAAACTGCAAGATCAGCTCCCGGGCGGAAGCAGTCGTGCGGGTCAGAGCCGCTACCTTCCAGCCGAGCTTTGCAAAATGGCGGCAGGCGTGTATCCCGGTATAGCCTGCCGCTCCGGTAATTACAATGACGGGCCGACGTTGTTCCGCTGTGCTTCTGTCCATTCCAGCAGCTCCTTCAGCATAATGCTGTAGTGAGGAACATCGTAGAGCAGATCGGCCCGGGTAGAACGAAGTGTCCGGTCTTGAACCGGCTCATCCTTCAGCACGATCCGAATATCCTCCCTCTTCCAGATGTCCTTGAACAACAGCAACAGATCATACTTGCTGATCGGTTCAGGATGAACCAGATGAATGAGTCCATCTAGCGGCTCATTCATCAACACCTGTATAGCCTTTGCCAGCTCCAGTGTTGTAACCCCGTTCCAAAAGACGCGGCGATACCCGTCAACGTCCCCACTCTGCTGCAAGAACCAGTTCAGCAGACCAATGCCCCCCGGCCGGATTTCCGGGCCGATAATGGAGGTGCGAATCGTCAGATGGCCCGGCGCCTTTACTTCCCCGAGTATTTTCGTCAATGCATAGGCGCTTGTCCCGTCAGGTTGATCCGTTTCTGCATATAAACCGGGTACCCGCGTCCCCTCGAATACACAGTCCGTACTGATATGAATGAACCGAGCACCGATTCTGTCCGCCGTCCGCTGGAGAAAGTGCGGCAGCAGGCCGTTAATTTGATATGCTGTAATCTGATCCGCTCCGGCATACTGGTTTAGCACACCCACCGCGTTAATAATGACGTCAGGTCGCACACTCCGCACCAGTTGCTCCACCATAAAGCTGTCATTCACATCCAGCAGCAGACCCCCTTTATTCTTGGGATCACGCGTGGTGTAGAACACATGATATCCGCCCTGCTTTTGAAAGTAATCGACCAGCACATGGCCTGCCATGCCGTTACCGCCCAAAATAAGCAGCTTCATTTAATGAACCCCCCGCTCTGGAGAATGCTTCGAATCTCCGCTTTAGACATCAGATTGAACTCTGAGCTAAAGCTGCTGAACGACACTGGAGGGCATTGCTTATATCGATCCTTTAGTTGAGGGATATTCAGCGTTGGCAGAATGATTAAATATTGCTCGTCGTATACGACCGTCGTCAGACTTTCAAAGTCGCTCATTAAAATCTCATGAATTTTCTCGCCAGGACGGACACCTTTTTCTACAATTTCTACATTCTCCACGCCCGAATCCTCGATGAGCACCTCTGCCAAATCCACAATGCGGCAGGTTGGCATGGTCATGATGAAAATTTCCCCGCCTACACTTTCCACCGAGGCTTTGAACAGAAGGCTGATCGCATCACGCAGGGTCAGGAAAAAACGGGTCATGTTCATATCCGTGATCGAAACGGTACCCTTTTGGCGAATCTGGCTTTGAAACAGATGCACCACGCTTCCGTTCGTGCCCAATACGTTACCGCCACGCACCGTTACAAATCGTGTATCGCTATTCAGCAGATTGGCGTAGACGATCAGTTTTTCACCAATCGCCTTGGTCATCCCGTAAAAATTGGATGGATTCGCAGCCTTGTCAGTGGAGATATAAATGACTTTCTTGACCTGATTGATGACAGCGGCTTCGATCACGTTTTGGGTGCCTACCACGTTCGTTTTTAGTGCTTCATAGGGCTGATCTTCACATACAGGTACGTGCTTGAGAGCCGCCAAATGAAATACATAATCCACACCCTGACAGGCGGTAACCAGTGCATCCTTATCCCGAATATCCCCGATGCAGAAGCTAAGTCGTTCATCCTCAAACTGCCTGTTCATCGCAACCTGACTCGATTCTCCGCGCGAAAAGATAATGACCTCTTTGGGGTTACGCGGCAGTAGCTGGGCAACCAGCTCATGCCCCCAGGAGCCGGTACCGCCGGTAACCAAGATACGTTGGTTTTCAAACATGCCGTTTCCCTCCAAGCAAAAATTTGACTACCTTATCTGACACATCCTCCGCCAGATAACCTGCGGGACACTGCCACTTATGCTTCATCCCGGTCATTAAGACTACTGCGTTCGCTATAACCTCTCCATCCAACCCGGACACGATATTGCTGCCACAATCTACGGTTTCCGGCCGTTCCGTCGTCCGGCGCATCGTGACCGTCGGCACACCCATGATGCAGCATTCCTCCTGTACGGTGCCGCTGTCCGTCAAAGCGCAGCGGGCATGCCGCTCCAGCAGTACGAAGTCAAAAAAACCGAACGGCTCATGGAATTCCACCAGCGGATCAAGCTCGATCGGCGGATGGCTCGCGATACGAGCGGCGGTGCGAGGATGAATACTGCAAATGACCCGCTGTCCGGACTGCTGTGCTACCCGATTCAGGCCATCCAGAATAGCCAGCAAATGTGGCGGATGGTCGACATTTTCGGCTCTGTGGGCGGTTACCAGGAAATATTGCCCTGGCGACAGTCCCAGCTTCTTCAAAATGTCGCTGCCGGACACCTCTTTCTCGTAATGCTGCATCACTTCGTAAATCGGGTTTCCAGTCAATACAATTTGTTGGCTCGGAAAGCCTTCCCGTATTAGATGCTGCTTGCTTTGCTCCGTATACGGCATATTAATCGTAGAAATCGCGTCAATGACGCGGCGATTCTTCTCTTCCGGCACATCCAGATCGTAGCAGCGGTTCCCCGCCTCCATATGCACGACCGGGTAGCCCATACGTTCCGCAAGCAAGGCGCACAGGGCGCTGTTCGTATCGCCGAGCAGCAGCACATGATCCGGGCGCTCCTTGTTTAAAATATCCTCCATCTGCGAGTACATGGCAGACAACTGTTTGCCCAGCGTTCCCGCCTTCTCCTGAAGCACATAATCTGGGGCACGCAGCCCCAGTTCGCGGAAGAATTGCCCGCTCAGGCTTTCCGTGTAATTTTGGCCCGTATGCACAAGCACATGCTGGTCTGCATGGCGATCCAGCTTCGGAATGATCAGGCTGAGCCGTATAATTTCCGGTCTTGTGCCGAGCACGGTCAATATTTTCATTGTGTTGGAACCCACCTTTGCTGTCGTTGTTTCATTAAACTGTGGAGTTTAATGCGTGAGATAGCCATCCAGCAAACTGTCTGTGCTCCAGCTAAACGTTCACCTCAACGGTCCGGCATGCTTTCACCCGGACCGTTGTTTTTTGTGGCGTCCAGCCTTGAGCGTTAGCCGCTTCCGCTTGTGCGGATGCGGACGCCTCGACACAGGCTTGAGCTTGTGTTTTCGTTTGAGCTTCCGCTTCAACCTGGGTTTCTGTCTGGACTTGGATTTCGGCAGAAGCCCTGACAGCGGAAACCAGTTAATGCGATAGCTCCTGCTGCTGGCGTTGCTCTTACCCTTGCGCTTGCGGGGTCTGCTTTGCTTGCGGGCCGCTGGCCATCTCGCTCGAATGCCACGCTTGCCATGATGCAGGTCTGGCTGTAGCTCCGGTACAGGAGGGGGTGGCTGTGGCAAGCCCGGAATGGCTGCATACTCGATAGGTGGCAGACCGAGCACAGGCAGTTGGCCAACCAGCGATTCGGGAAATTCTCGAATAGCGCTGGTACATGCCTCCGGTATAGCGATGACCTGACGTAGCCCTTCTCCCTCCCGCGTCCATACCGGACCACCCGGCTGCTGAATCAGCGGGAACCACTGCGGATCATGACACACCCATTGGCTGGCCATGACGTGCAGGTTGTTTTGGTAGGAATCAGACCCGTATACACGTGTAGCCGCGCTGTGGTTCCGTACACCAATCCGTTCCACTTCCTCGGGATGATTGAGCAGATAGCCCACTTTTTCAGCCAGCATATCGCTGTTTCCCGGCTCTACCAAAAACTCAGTATTTCCGGTCGCCTCCATCAGCTCCACCAGTCCGCCCTGCGCAAAGGCCACAACCGGCTTTCCGTAAACCAGCCCCTCCAGTGCCGTCAGACCAAAGCCTTCCTCCACCATGCTCGGGATGACAACCATATCCATCGCGCTATATGCGGTGGATACAGATTCCTCAAATGAGCTGAACTGGAATCGGCGGCTGTAACGGGATTTGCGGATTAAAGAAACGCATTTCACGTAATATTCCGAGTCCACCGAGCTGCCGATGATCCAGAAGCGGCAGCTCGAATTCGTTTCACACAGCTTCAGAGCCATTTGAACAAAAGGTAACAGTCCTTTGGCTTCGCAGATAAAGGAAGAAATATAACCAATACAGATATGCGATTCCTTCAACCCCAGCTTTTCACGTTTGCGTTTCCGTTGCAGTACATGCTCTTTGTGCGGCGGCATATCCATATCCCGACAAGGAGACAACACCGTATGCGGACGTGTCAGCCCCGCCCCGTGCAAAGGCCTCAAGACGGCTTGCGAAATACCGATGACCCATCGGCTGTAACGCTCGATGATGGAGACCGAGACAGGTGTATGCTCATTCTGGTTAATGACTTCGGTTATTTTCCAGACCACTGGAATATTCGACTCATGGGAAGCCATCGCGGGCATGACGTTCACACAGGTATTGACCAGCACCACATCTGGACGCGCTTGCTGTAGCAACTGAAGCAACGGTGCGTACGAAGCATGGTTTCGCAAATTCTCCGCATCTTGCGCCAATCCCTCATACGGGGTATACATGCCGTGCAGCATGGGCAGGTTCTGAATTTGGACGGTAATCCCGCGCTTGCGGGCAATCGTGGTCAGCCGCCCTTCACCGGGCGTCACCAGAATGCAGTCGAAGTACGTACGAATGTCTACACAAAATTGCAATAACAGCTTCTCCGCTCCCGTAATGCTGCGGACATTGCTGACATGGCTGAATAGCATCATTTTCGGTTTGATCGGAGTTCACCTCCTTTAAAATAGCAATCATCGGGCGTATGAACCGAATTATGGAAATACGATCGACAGCAGCTGGTCAATCCGGTGACCATACGTGTGCTCACGCAGTGTCCGTTCCAGAGCACGCAAGGCAATCTCACGGCGTTCCTTTTCGTGCGTCAAATAAAACTCAATCTTCTCCAGCAGCTCCTGTTGGGAACTGTACGTCTCGATCTCTTCTCCCGGCTTGTAAAAATGAGCCAGATCATCCCGTGTGTCGGTCAGTTGCAAGGTGCCGCAGGCAGAAATTTCGAACGTGCGCGGATTCGGCGACGCCCCCGGAATTTTCAGCGCATTGTTATTCACTGAATCATCCTGATGCGAACGATGAAGATTAATGACAATTTTGCTGCCATTATACGTATCATTCGTCTCGACCGGAGACATCCAGCGGCCTATCTCGATTTTGTCTCCGTACGATTGATAATCAGGGAGACGATCCCACCAGATTCCGTTGATTTTAATATTACGAGCCATGAGCTGCGGCATAATCGGATTAAAGAAATAGATGCGATTCCAGTAGGCCGAGCCGGTAAACCCGATTTCACGCCGTACAGAAGCGGGAGAGCTAAGCGGGAAATATTGAGTCAGAAATGCCGCAAAGGGCAAGTAATGTACAGATGGGCAGCCAAGCTGACGGTACATTTCAATGCAATTCAGCTCTAGCGTGAACACATGGTCATAATGCGGGACAATTTGGGTCGTCGTGTCCGTGTAATAGGGATCATCCGTTAGCCAGATGGCGGTCGGAATGCCCAACTGACGCACCGCTTCCACCTGCTCCAGTGGAAGGTCCATCCCATCCAGCGCCAGCACCAGATTCGGACGGAGCTGAGCAGCGATACCACCTACGGGCTGACGCGGGTCGGTTACAGTAACCTGAGCCGTCATACTTTGCAATGTGGTAATAACCGCTTCATCCAGTGGAGAATAGGGAAGACCTTTACCGGAGACTACATACAGTACATGGATTTGTCGAAAAGGAAAGACCGCCTTCGTCCGGGTAAGAATCGCATTGGCGCGCCCGCGCAAATAGCCTTCGTCGTAACCGTCACTGATTCCCGCAGCTCTCCCCTTTTCCCAGGAAGTTGTGGCCGGGTCAAACGGTCCTGTCGTAGATATCGTCATCACTTTCACTCCTCACTGTTTTTGGTGTTTACTTTAGGCCATCGCCTTGTCCAGCAATTCTTCCATACGATTTGTGTACAGATGCTTTTGCATGGTGGTGTGCAGCCCGCGCCAGGCCATGCGTTCACGTTCCCAGTCATGCTTGAGATAGTAGTCCAGCTTGACCTTCAACTCCTCTACTCCACCAAAGGTTTCAATGTCATAGCCCGGTCGGTAATAGCGGCTCAGATCCTTCCGAATGTCCGTCATCTGGAGCGTGCCACAGGCAGCAATTTCGTAGGTCCGGGGATTAATGGACTCCGCCGACAGCTGATGTGTATTCCGGTTATCCAGTCCGGGGTCCGTCGGACGATGCAGATTGATAACAATTTTGGAGCCGTTATAATATTTGGCTGTTTCCTCCGGCTCCATGAAGATTGGACGGATAAATCGTTCCAGCACATCCCGACGGGTCAGCCGATCCCAGCTTCCACCCACGATCAGCACCCTTTTATCCGCTAAAAAAGAAGCGAGGTGGTCAAACAGCTTTACGCGGTTCCAGAAGGCATTCCCGATGAAGCAAATGTCATGCTGGTGCTCCCGCTCCACCCGCTGGGGATAAAAGATCCGGGCTGACGCAGCAAGCGGCAAATAATGTACCTTTGCCACTCCCTGATCTCGATAAAACGGCAGGCATGACATCTCGTGCGTAAATACAACATCGTAGGATTGGCAGATCAACGCCGTATCCTCCGTAAAGTAAGGATCATCTACAAACCATATGGCCGTCCGAATACCCAGGCCCCGTATTTGCTGCACCTGCTCCAGATGATCCGGTGGAAAAACATGCAGCCCGTTCATGACCAGTACGAGCTCGGGTCGATGGGCTTCGGCGTCAGCCAGCATTCTGGCAGGAGTACCGATGATGAATTCACTGCATATTTGGCTTAATGCCTCTTGTACCCCTGTGTCTATTGCGGCGAAGCCTTGCGGGATATACAGCACTTTCAAATGGCGAACAGCAGGCACCGTGGCCACGACCTGTGACAGAGCAGCCGTGCACCCCCCCATTCTGCGTCCTTCCCGGTAGCCACATCGATAGGCTTCGCGTTCATTCCCGCTTCGTTGATCGTTCACATCCTTCACCCTGTCCTGTTGTAGAATAAACTTCTGTCACTCCTAAACTATATGCGGAGGGGTCAAACGCATCATGGACGACTGCCACTGCCCGGACAAAATTGGCGTTTGCCCGTCCATCTGCCAAACAACAAATAACCCCGAGGCTGTTAGCTTCGGGGGATCAGTTACAATAGATGATGTTCACGGTTTACTGGGCCTTGTATGCGACTTGGTGTCCTTCTTCGTAGCCTTTGGCAAAGCCTGAATTGAAGCCCTCGTTATAGGCAGCATCATATCCCTGCTGGAATGCCTGCGGATCATGCTCCAGCACAACAGGCTCGGGCTGTGGATTTTCCGCTGCAGGAGCTGTAGACTGGGTGGGCTGAGGTTTTTTCTCCCGACGCAGATGAGGACGACTTCTACGGGCGGAGTGAAGCCCTCTTTTACGCCGTCTTAAAGCAAGCAGACGTTTTCTTCTCAGCTTTAATCTTCGGATACTCGAACGTCGGGTACTTTTGCGTCTTTTGCGGGCTTTTCCCCGCGTAACGCGTTCCCACCGTATTCTCATTCTCATTCCTCCTTAGTTTCCTCGTCGTTGTTGCGTTTTTGGAACAGGCAGTTGGAGCCACGGCTGAGTCGGTTTACCATACACCTGCCGTCTTAATGGTATGCCCGCCAACATCTGCGTGATTTTCCCCTGGTAGTTGCTGAGCACACGAATGGTTTCCTCCAGACGGGTAGCGGACATATCCGCATGGGGCGTCAAGTCCGCAAGACTGCTCAGCATCCGAGCAACGGCGTGCTGGCTGGTAGCAATGGACTCCATCATATCCAGCTTGATCTCACGTTCGCGCCTCATACTCATTAGCTCATATCCCCCGGTCCCATTCCTCCCATCATCCCTTCCAATCCGCCACCCTGCTGCTCATCCTGATCCAGTAATGCCTTGAGATTACTGCATAGTCCGGTTTGAAGCCGGGTTAAACCCTCCAGCATTTCCACCATCTGCTCATGAATTTCCAAAGGCCGTCCCAATTGTTCTTCATCCGTGTCAAATGCGTGAGGCTCCAGATGGTTCAGCGTCCAATTACGCATTTTTTCGGCTTCTACCGCCTTGGCCTCCAGGATCATGGACACATTCCATTGCATTTTGGAAGCTGCGTCCAGCATATGAATCATTGCTTTTTCCCTACTCATGTGTTCACTCCCTGCCCTCGGTTGGTACGTTACTCCTCGTCCGGGTATGCCGTCTCTTTCACGACACGAACGAGCATTTCAGCCATTGCTTCCTGAAGATCGGCAATACCGTTCAAGTAGGCAACAATGCTTTTGTTTACTTGTCCCGAGCTGTCGAGAATGCCCGGAATTCCATCAAAACGCGGCTCTTCGTCCGGCAGTTCATGTATGATCTGCGACATGCGCACGACCACCTGCCGTTCCGCATCCAACAGCCTTGACATCTGCTGCTGCGAGTGCGAAATATGGATCAGCAAATCATCTACCTGGTTATGCATAAGCCCCTCCTTTATGTGCTCCGCCGTGCGGAACGCACGAATTGCCTACGGGCTTTCCGCTACTACAGCGTATGCCGCAACGAGTAGTCGGTTCCGCCTAAAAGCGCCTATTCCGATCATTACAAATGCCCGTGCAGCACAGGTGGCGCAATAATGGGCTGCTCCTCCGCCAAATCCGACAAATCTCCGGGGGACACCAACCGAATCCGGTAATCAGCCGCCAGCCAGCTCATGGCGGCATAGGGGGTAAGGAACGATCTTTTCCAGCCGTTCCCGATTTGATACAGTTGCCCGCCTTCGACATAAAGGACCTCAATCCATCGCATGCGTTGAGCCGGGATATTAAGTGTGGGCAACACGGGCATGTTCTCCAGTTCCGGAGCCGCCAGCACCGGAACAGCTTCCTCTGGCACAAGGGATGCGAGAGGCGAAATCTCGTTTACAGGATCATAATCGCCGGGAATCGTAACCTCTGGCTTTGGCACCAACGGAAGCGCCATTAGATCAAGCTGTGATACCCTGACCGGGGCAACGTCTTCGCCTCCTGCATCCCTGACTCCATGCAGAAGCCGCCTTCCCCCCGGCTCCAGCCGATATATTGCACCAGACGGTCCCTGAACGAGCGCTCCAATGGGATAAAAGGTTGCCGCCGACACGTGTCTGGACTTGGTTGGCGATATCTGGCTGTCCAGCTCTGCTGCTGTGCCGAATTTCAGGCTGTGGAGCAGCTTATCCGCATCCCCCCATTTTCGTACAAAAAAGGATCGGTTCCGGCTGCTTTCCTCCATCAAACCGCCTTCTCCGGTCGTCTGGGGAGAGGCATAAGCCGTATCCCGATCACTTTCTGTGCAATGGATAAAAGCATCTCCCGCAATGGCCAGACGTGTCCCCAACAAGCGTACACGCAGCAGCCAATCTGCATCTGCTTCCTGACCGCTGTGACAGCCTTCGTCCCAGTACCCCGTCTTTTCCAGCGTCTCTCTGCTCAGCAGTAAACAAAATCCGGCCAGGCTTTTGGTTTCCCGCCATGCAGCCGGATTGGAAACATTATGAGAAATGGCGAAAAGACGTGCTTCATTTTCGTTCGTATAAGGTGCCTCAATCTGTTGCTCTCCGAACGGACCGTTCGTTACAGGTCCGACGACACCAATACGTGGATCACTGTGCAAGCACTCTAGCAGTCGATCCAGCCAGTCTGGCGTTACCAGCGCATTTGGGTCCAGCACCACAATGGTCGTGCCTTTCGCCATCATCAGTCCCTGATTCAAGCTGCCTGTCAAATGGACATCCTTTTGGAGTAGCGCGTAACGCACAGCGATGCTTTTACGCAGCAGATAGGTGCGTGTCCCGTCCGTTGAGCCGCAATCCACCACGATGATTTCATGCGGACAGCTTGTATTTTCCTCAATACGATCAATACAGGTGCGAAGACGATGAAGCTGATTATAGGACGGAATGATAATACTGACGCCTTCAAAGACTTTGCCGAACGAAGCCTGGCCCAATCTGCTGCCTTGCTCCCGACCCCTTTTATATCCCGCCCAATAGCCTTTCTTACTGAGCCGCTTGCTGTGTTTCCTTTTTATACTCAGGCGTTTCATGCCGTTCACTCCTCCGGGTGGCATTATGTCCATACTATATGCCTAGCCCGGCCGGATGGTGTATCGCTGAGATCAGGGCAGAAGCCCTTTCATTTTTGCCCCGGCTTCCTGAAGGGAATCGAAGGTCCCCGCATCGCTCCAATACCGCCGCAAAATATCGTATTCAAGCTTGCCCTCAGCCGCATAACAGTTGTTAACATCCGTGATTTCAAGCTCACCACGCGCCGAAGGCGTAATTTGCCGGATCTTATCGAACACGGTGGTATCATACATGTAGATGCCAGTTACACAATATCTGGACTGGGGATGCTGCGGCTTTTCTTCAATCCGCGCAATGCTCTCCGGCCGCTCGGGATCAAACACGGGTACTCCGTAGCGATGGGCATCTGCCACCTTTTTTAACAATACTCTGGCGCTCCCCGGAGGCTGCTGCCCGAACCGTTCAATAACAGGTCCCAGATCTTCCTTGAACAAATTATCACCCAGCAAAACAGTGAATTTTTCTCCTGGCTCCATGTAGCTTTTCGCCAGTTCCAGTGCTTCCGCAATGCCGCCCGCCTTTTCCTGAATCCGGTACGTCAGTTGGACACCATAATTGCTGCCACTACCCAGAAAATCGGTGTACAGCCCGGCCGATTGTTTGCCAATAATAAGAAGCATATCGGTAATTCCCGCCTGTCGCAGTCTTTCGATACCATACACGATCATGGGATACTTGCCGACCGGAAGCAGATGCTTGTTGAGTAATGAAGTCAACGGATGAAGGCGCGATCCGGTTCCTCCTGCGAGAATAACCCCTTTCATATCTTCCTTCCTCCTTCGACAGCATGTTCAGTGCCTAAAGCTCCGCTATTTCCAGTCTCAATAAACGCTCTGGGGTCTATGTTCCATTTGTCCATAAACAAACGATAATTCCGCTCAATCAACTCTTCGACCCAGGCAGATTCCGAGCGTGAAAAGCTCGCACTCCCCTGGTGATAGACAAAACAGTCACTGCACATCAACAGCTTGTAGCCATGTACACGTGCGCGCAGACAATAATCGTCATCCTCATAATGCCCGGGGTTAAACCGTTCATCCAGTAATCCGATCCGTTCCATCAGCTCACGCCGGAACATCAGACAAAACCCGACCAGCCGCTTGACCTCCTGCCATCTGGACGGATTACTTGCATTATTCTGCTCTGCAAACTGGAGACAGCTATCCAGATCCCCTGCTAATCCGTCAATCTGCTGAGTACCGCTAACATAATTCGTCACTGGTCCCACCAGTCCCACTGTGCTTTGGCTCCGCAATGCAACCAGCATATTGGATAACCATCCCCGTGTAACCGTCACATCATTATTCAAAATGACGAGCTGATCACCCGAAGCCAGCCGAAGCCCTTGATTACAAGCTGCCGGAAAACCCCGGTTTTCGGGGAGACGGATGCTGATCAGCCGCTCGGCTTCACAAAAATCATCCGTTCCGTCATTTGAAGCGTTGTCCGCAACAATAATTTCATAAGGCACATCTGTCGTATGTGTCCGAATCGCCTCAATACACGGCTTGAGCAGATGCAAACCGTTATAGGTCGGAATAATAATGCTCGTCAGACTCATCGTGCATTCCTCCCTTTGGCGACGTCTGCCCGTGTTGGAACAGGTCCCAACGGGAAAGCTCCGGCTACCTGAAACACCGCAGCCAGTGCCTCCGCATGATCGCCGACGATCAATTGCTCCATGGCATTCCCTTTGCCGATATTGATAGTCCGCTTGCGGTTTGTTCCAATGACGTCTACGGCATGTACTGCCGTCACCTTCATACCGTGCAGTATCGCCATAGCGTGGGCTTTCGGCGGAACAGCGAGCATAGCAGGGCCGAGCAGCTCCAGCGAACGTCGTGATAACGCGTGCGGCACAGCGGTCAAGGAGCTTGCTCCCAGATCCGGCCTGCGCAGCACGCGGTTCAGGAACCCTTTGCACCGGGTCACGCTGTCCTGCCGGAAGTAAGGTGGCAAATGTCTGCTCAGATCATTAAGTGCCACATCCGTTCCTTGATCCACTGCATAGAGGAACGGCAGCAAGTCAAACGCAGGAATCGGCAGATCCCCGTCTACGAACAATACGATTTCAGCCTGCGTCATACGTGCGCCTACCGCCCGTCCGACATCATGCCCGAGCCGAGTCGGCACGCTGACGAGAGTCACACCCGGATGATGCTCCGCTACTATAGAACGCGTGCCATCCGTGCAACCGTTCAATACGACGATGATGTCCGTAAGAGGCAGCTTTTCCAGCTCGCTCAGCACCCCACCAATCGTAGATTCCTCGTTGCAGGCGCTGACCACTGCGGCGGCTGTCCCCCGCAGCAGCATATCCCCGGGCAATGCCCGTACCTCCAGCGGATTTGCTTCGGTCATTTTCCCCCGCCGGGGCGCGGGTTTCCTCACCCTGCGGCTATCCATCATAGTCGTCGTTCCATGTCTTCGCTGTACACGTCGTATGCCCCGGCTTCGGTCATCACGCCTCCCTTTTCGATACATTCTGCTCACGGCCTCACCTCGTTTCTGATCCGTTTGCGCTTCAAATCCGTATATCCTGCACGCGTTCCCAAATGTGATGTAAGCCAGGCAATCGCGTCAAGATGATCCTGTACGACCACATCCACAAGCGGGTCCCTGCCATTCATTTTTTTGCGGGTCGCATTCACTTTACCCACGGCTATTCCACGAACAGTCACCACCCGCAAGCCGGAGGTAATCGTCATGGCCTGAAATAACGGAGGTTTTTCCAAGGACTTTAGACCTATTTTATTTAAGGCCTTTCGACTTATGGCATGCGGAATTCCAGTCATGGATGCCCCTCCTAAATCAGCACGGTTCGACAAAATATTCAATACATGCTTTGCTTCAACCACAGGATGCACCGACGTACGGTCTACTGGCCCATGATAATCATTCAGTGCAACATCCGCTCCCGCACATACAGCTTGTATGAATGGCTTGAGTCTGACGCAGGGAATAACGATATCACCATCCAGAAAAAGCAGTACCTGCCCGGAAGCCGCTTCCGCTCCAATACGGCGACCAATATCATGCCCCAAGGGTTGCGGAAAGGAAAGCACTCGCGCGCCCGCCGCTTTTGCCGCCTTGGCCGTCCTGTCGCTTGATCCGTTCTCGACCACGATGACCTCGGTGTGTGGATGAACATGGCGTGCCTCACGGACAACAGCCCCGATCGTTTTTTGCTCATTCATAGCCGGAATGATGACGGATACCAGCAGTTTTCCCGCCGAAGACGAACCGGATGGCCGTTCTTCACCTGTCTGTGCTTCTGCTTCTGTGCCTGGTCCCCTTCTTGTTACAAGGTACGGGGTGATATGCACGGATGGCGTTCGTACAGGCAGCCATACCTTTGAGTAGGGATTATTAGCACTGGAATGCCGCCTGCGATGAGCCTTGAATCCAAATCTTGTCTGCTTCCTCATGCTCCCGCCTCACCTCCCTTGCTGCTGTATGGATAGACAGCATGATTAGGACAGTTCAACATAACCTATGCGTTCTAAAACCCGTGTGTAACGGCAAGCGTGGAGTCTTTTCGACAAAGCAATTTTCGACTTTATTTTACAAAACTTATTAATCCTATTGAATAAATCAGTTATTAGGGTCTAAAGAATCATTTTGGATAAATTTGTGACATACATCTTCTCGTTCGTCATTCTCTGTGCTAATATCAGAGCCAGATGATGGGAGTTCAAAAATTCAGCATTTGTTTTTTTTGCATAAGTAAACTTCTTTCCATTATCCGCCTTTTTTCCACTTTCACTTATATGACAGGAAAGGAGGAGTTTGTCACCTTTTCAGGCTGTACGCTTCACATGCAATACCCTCTTTTCACACACGCTTCCATGAAAGACACTTCGGCTTTTCTTCTTCACGTTCCATTTTCTTCATGTTCCAGACGACAACACGACCTACATAAATGGCGCAATGCCTATTTCTTAACAGGATGGTCTTCATCCTGACATTAACCGGGGAGAGTGAATTTTTAATGAAAAAAGTATGGGTTTCGCTTCTTGGAGGAGCTATGTTATTAGGGTCGGTAGCGTCTGGTGCATCTGCGGAAAGTTCCGTTTCGGAGCCAAATCAGCTTACGCCAACCTTCCACGCCGAGCAATGGAAGGCCCCTTCATCGTTATCAGGTGATGACATTGTATGGAGTTATTTGAATCGACAAAAGAAAACGCTGCTAGGTGCGGACAGCACCAGTGTCCGTGATCAATTTCGCATTATTGATCGCACGAGCGACAAATCTGGTGTAAGTCATTATCGGCTGAAACAGTATGTGAACGGGATTCCCGTATATGGAGCTGAACAGACAATTCATGTGGACAAGTCTGGTGAAGTCACCTCTTATCTGGGAGCCGTGATTACTGAGGATCAGCAGCAAGAAGCTACGGAAGGTACAACTCCGAAAATCAGCGCTACCAAGGCCGTATATACCGCTTATGAAGAAGCCGCTACACGGATTCAAGCCCTCCCTTCCTTCGACGATACGATCTCTAAAGATGCTAAGGAGCAAAGCAGTGTAAGTAAAGACACTTACACGGAAGCTGCTAACAACGAACAAACCACCTATATTGATAAAGACAAGCTGAGTCTTGAAAAAGCTGCTGATTTGAAGGACAGCAAAATTGAAGCTGTAGAAGCACAAAGTTCCATCGCTAAAATCGCCAATTTACAGCCTGAAGTAGATCCTAAAGCTGAGCTGTACTTCTATCCTACTGGCGATACGACGCGTCTGGTTTATGTAACAGAAGTTAATATTTTGGAGCCTGCGCCGCTGCGTACACGCTACATCATTGATGCCAATGATGGCAAGATCGTATTCCAGTATGACATCATTAATGAAGCGACGGGCACAGGTAAAGGTGTGCTTGGTGATACCAAGTCGTTCAACACTACGCAGTCCGGAAGCAGTTATCAGTTAAAAGACACAACACGCGGTAACGGAATCGTGACCTACACGGCCTCCAATCGTCAGACCATTCCAGGTACGCTCCTGACGGATGCCGATAACGTTTGGAATGATCCAGCCGGCGTAGATGCTCATGCTTATGCGGCCAAAACATATGATTACTATAAGGACAAATTCGGACGCAACAGTATTGACGGACGTGGCCTGCAACTCCGTTCGACGGTCCATTACGGCAGCCGCTACAACAACGCCTTCTGGAACGGCTCCCAAATGACTTATGGAGACGGGGACGGTACCACATTTATCGCTTTCAGTGGTGATCCTGATGTAGTTGGTCATGAACTCACGCACGGTGTTACAGAGTATACTTCGAATTTGGATTATTACGGGGAATCCGGTGCGTTGAACGAGTCCTTCTCGGACATCATCGGCAATGACATCCAGCGTAAAAACTGGCTTGTAGGCGATGATATTTATACGCCAAGCATTGCGGGTGATGCTCTGCGCTCTATGTCTAACCCTACCCTGTACGATCAACCAGACCACTATTCCAACTTGTATAAAGGCAGCTCTGATAACGGTGGCGTTCATACCAACAGCGGCATTATTAATAAAGCATATTATCTGTTGGCACAAGGTGGTACCTTCCATAACGTAACTGTAAGTGGAATTGGTCGTGACGCAGCTGTCCAAATTTACTATAGTGCCTTTACGAACTACCTGACTTCTACTTCCAACTTCTCCAATACACGCGCCGCTGTGGTGCAGGCAGCAAAAGACCTTTACGGTGCGAATTCAGCGCAAGCAACCGCAGCCGCCAAATCTTTTGACGCTGTAGGAGTTAACTAAATCATAATTGCAATCCCTCTTATTCATCCTCGTCCATAGACCATTGTCGTTGTGCAGCTGTCATCCAACCCAGCTCATAAAATGGACGAAAAAATAGGGGTGCAGTGTACAAGTCTGCGCCCCTTCCCCCTTATGTATATGGCGTCCCCCAGCGGGACGCTCTTTTTTTGTCTACATAGCGGATGCTCTAAAACCAGTATGCTATGGCCATTGCCATTGCGGAATCATTTACACTTCAACAAGACTATTTTCGATCAATTTCGACTAAATAAGACAAACACAATCTAAATAAGGGTCTTTAGTCTCATTTTGGAGTAATTTGTAATATACATCTTCTCGTCCTACATTCTCTGTGCTAATATCAGAGCCAAGACGATTTAATCACAAAAAAATAAAACTTGTTTTTTTGCATAAGTTTATTTTTTCATGATCTTCACGTTTTAAAAAAGCAGCAAGACCTACATACATGGCGCCGTGCCTAAAAAACAAAACAGGATGCACATCATCCTGACCTAAATTTGGGGAGAGTGGTTTTTAATGAAAAAAGTATGGGTTTCACTTCTTGGAGGAGCTATGTTATTAGGGGCTGTAGCACCTGGTGCCTCAGCAGCGGAGAATTCTGTTCCCGATCCTACTCAGCTTACACCAACCTTTCACGCAGAACAATGGAAGGCTCCTTCATCCGTATCGGGTGACAATATTGTATGGAGTTATTTGAATCGACAAAAGAAAACGCTGCTAGGTGCAGACAGCACCAGTGTCCGTGAGCAATTTCGCATTATTGATCGCACGAGCGACAAATCCGGTGTAAACCATTATCGATTGAAGCAATATGTAAACGGGGTTCCCGTATATGGAGCTGAGCAGACCATCCATGTGAATAAGTCAGGTAAAGTCACCTCTTATCTGGGCGCCGTCATTTCGGAGGATCAACAACAAGATGCCACTGAAGACACCACTCCAAAAATTAGCGCTACCCAGGCCGTCTATACCGCGTATGAAGAAGCCGCTATACGGATTCAATCCTACCCTTCCGTCACCGATAACGTTACTGAGGGTAGTCAGGATCAAGGCAGTGTAAGTAAAGACACTTACAGAGAAGCATCTAACAACGAAATATCCATCCCGGAACAAATTTCCATTGCCAAAATCGCCAATCTGGAGCCAAGTGTAGAACCTAATGCAGAACTGTACATCTATCCTGACGGTGAGACTACACGGCTGGTTTATGTGACAGAGGTTAATATTCTGGAGCCTGCACCTTTGCGTACACGCTACTTTATTGATGCCAAAGACGGAAAAATCGTATTCCAGTATGACATCCTCAACTACGCAACGGGCAACGGCCGCGGCGTGGATGGTGTAATGAAATCGTTCACGACTACAGCTTCCGGCAACGGATATCAGTTGAAAGACTCGACACGCAGTAATGGAATCGTAACCTACACCGCTGCCAACCGTCAGACAACGCCGGGTACGATTTTGACGGATGCGGATAATGTATGGGATGATCCGGCGGCTGTTGATGCCCATGCCTACGCTATTAGAACCTACGATTATTATAAAAATAAATTTGGTCGCAACAGCATTGATGGACGTGGCATGCAAATCCGTTCGACCGTCCATTACGGCAAAAAATATAACAACGCCTTCTGGAACGGCTCTCAAATGACATACGGCGACGGCGACGGCAAATTATTTACCTTTTTCAGTGGTGATCCCGATGTCGTGGGGCATGAACTCACCCACGGTGTCACAGAGTTCACCTCCAATCTGGAGTATTACGGTGAATCAGGTGCGCTGAATGAAGCCTTCTCAGATATTATGGGTAATGATATGGATGGCAGCAACTGGCTCCTTGGCGATGGCATTTATACGCCTAACATTCCGGGCGACGCTCTGCGCTCTCTATCCGACCCTGCAAAATATGGCCAGCCGGATCACTATTCCAATTTTTACCCTGACCCTAACAATGATGATGAAGGAGGAGTCCATACAAATAGCGGTATTATCAACAAAGCCTATTATTTGCTGGCACAAGGCGGTACATCCCATGGTGTAACGGTAACCGGTATCGGACGCGAAGCGGCTGTATACATCTACTATAATGCCTTTACGAACTATTTGACCTCTACCTCCAACTTCTCTAATGCGCGGGCTGCTGTTATACAGGCGGCCAAGGATTTCTATGGTACTGATTCGCTAGCAGTAACTAGCGCTATTCAATCCTTTGATGCTGTAGGAATCAAGTAAATCATATTCCGTATTCCTCGCAATTGATCCTCATTCAGTAGACAGAAGCCTGTTGTGTGGGTATCATCTGATCCTGCTCATAAGCGGACCAAAAATAGGGGTGCAGTGTAAGTCTGTACCCCTTCCTCCTTGAGTCTATGGCGTCCCGTTCAACGGGATGCCCCTTTTTTCATCGTGATGCCTGTTCGACTATATGATTTTCTATTTATTCGACGAATTATGACAAAAAAATTAATATTTTGGGACTATCGAATCATTTTGGAGTTATTTGTAAGATAAATCTTCTCGTTCGACAATCTCTGTGCTAATATCAAAGCTTAGAAGATAGAATGGAAAAAAATAATCCCCATTTTTTTGCATAAGGTAATTTCTTTCCATCCTCTTCGCATTCTTATCCATAATCTTTACGTTTCAAAGGAGCAACAAGACCTACATACATGGCAAAATGCCTATTCAACAGGATGATTTTCATCCTCACATTAACTTGGGAGAGTGAGTATTTAATGAAAAAAGTATGGGTTTCACTTCTTGGAGGAGCTATGCTATTAGGAGCAGTAGCACCCGGAGCATCCGCAGCGGAGAATTCTGTTGCCGAGCCCACTCAGTTTACGCCAACATTTCAAACGGTAGACTGGAAATCTCCTTCATCGCTATCAGGTGACAATCTGGTCTGGAGCTTTTTAAATCGACAACAGAAAAAATTAATGAGTATGGACAACAGCGGCACCAGTGCCCGTGAGCAATTTCGGATCGTGGATCGAACCAGTGATAAATTCGGTACGCAACATTATCGCCTAAAACAGTATGTGGACGGCATCCCCGTATTTGGAGCTGAACAGACGATCCATGTGAATAAGGCTGGTAAAATTACTTCTTATCTGGGAGCTGTCATTTCAGAAGATCAGCAAGCGGACGCTAAAGAAAATACAACTCCAAAAATTAGCGCTACTGAGGCCGTATATACTGCGTATGAAGATGCAGCTACACGCGTTCAATCTCTCTCTTCCTCTGCTAATACCGTTTCTGAACCTTCCGAGGACGTTAGCAGTGTAAGTAAAGACACCTACGCAGAAGCATCTAACAACGAAGGATATCCCTCTATTGACAAGGATAAGCTGGATCTGGAAAAAGAAGCTGAACTGAAAAATAGTAAATTGGAAGCGGTAGAGCCTGCGTCTGCACCTATCGCCAAAATCGCCAATCTGGAACCAAACGTGGACCCTAAGGCAGAGTTGTACATCTATCCCGATGGAGACACAACACGTCTGGTTTATGTAACGGAAGTTAATATTTTGCAGCCTACTTTACTGCGCACACGTTACTTTATTGATGCCAATGACGGCAAAATCGTGTTCAAGTATGACATCCTCAATGAAGTAATCGGCACAGGTCGTGGTGTACTCGGGGATACCAAAACGTTCGAAACAACAGCTTCCGGTAAAAAGTACCAATTGAAGGATGCGACTCGTGGTAAAGGCATCTTAACTTACAATGTTCACAATACCGAGACGCTTCCAGGCACCCTTTATACAAGTACAGATAACGTATGGAAAGATCCGGCTGCGGTGGATGCCCATGCTTATGCCATTCGCACCTATGATTATTATAAAGAAAAATTTGGACGCGACAGCATCGACGGACGTGGCATGGCTATTGCCTCGGCAGTCCATTACGGGGAAAAGAACTACAATAATGCCCACTGGGGCGGCACCCATATGCTATACGGAGACGGTGACGGCACGCTATTTGCCCCTTTCAGCAGCGACCTTGAAATTGTTGCTCACGAGCTGACTCACGGCGTGACCGAGCATTCATCCGGGCTGGTGTATTTCGCTGAATCTGGCGCACTGAGTGAAAGCATCTCGGATATTATCGGTAACGACATTGAGCGTACCAACTGGGATTTTGGCAAAGTCGCTTATACACCAAAAATTAAGGGTGACGCAATCCGCTCCCTTTCCGATCCTGTCAAATACGGTCAGGTAGATCACTACAGCAATTTTTATCCTGACCCGAATAACGAGGATTATGGTGGGACCCATATTAATAGCGGTATTATTAATAAAGCCTACTATCTACTGGCACAGGGCGGTACCTTTCATGGTGTCAAGGTAGATGGAATCGGACGTGATGCAGCCGTATATATTTACTATAATGCCTTTACTAATTACCTGACCTCCACTTCTAACTTCTCCACTGCACGCGCCGCCGTTATTCAGGCAGCCAAGGACAGCTATGGTGAAAATTCAATAGCAGTCATTTCTGCCATTAAGTCCTTTGACGCTGTAGGTGTGAAATAAGTTGAGCTTAAACAAGCAATCTTCTGGCTCTACTTAGGATGTACAAAAAGAGGGCGATATTACCATTACAAGTGTGCCCTCTTCCCCCTCATGTATACGGCTTCCCTTCATCGGGACGCCTTTTTCTTGTTTTATGCAAATTCGCAATCCTGTGCAGAGGTCTTTTAATCGTGCCCGATTGCAATCCACAGAATCAAACCTTCACAAACCGAACCTGCATGTCTGCGTTCCACAGTGAACACCGCCGAATCTCTCTGACAATTCGTTACAGATACTATTACCCCAGGCATGCTCGCATTACCTGTGATTGCATAACGTACATCCTGGAATGGCTGCTCAAACACAATGCTCACATCATCCCTGTCCGCTTCTGCGGGAATGTAAAAAGGAATGCTGCCAAACCGTGTTGAGGCCACTCTTGAATTAAATGTATGCTCACGAAGAAGCCCGTCATCATAAGTCACGTTAAGCGGAGGTTCGTCATCATCCGTAAAAGCAGCAGCAGGCTTGTCAGCGGACAACGCTACCCGCTGCTGCTTGAGGCGATGCCTGCCTTCAGCAATGTGAATACTGGTAATGGAGCAATCCAGCAACGATTCCTGCTCTGACTGACCTCTGTATGCTATAGACGATATGCCTTCTTCTGTATTATGTTCCGTATCTGCCTCAGGCACAGACAGCAGCAGTACAGACGCCCGGTTCATCAGCATGGCTTCCTCCAGTGTCTTGGGAAGCTTATGCTTCCGCCATGCTGCTTCATCCACAGTGATAGGGTCATGAGCTGGAGCATGGATATCCACCATTGGCTTTACACTTGCCGTTTCCCGCTGGATCGGTTTGCCGGATACGGAAGACGTTTTATTTTTGTCTATTCGAGGGGAGGGAACCGCGTTGGAAGGGTTACGCCGCGCTGTTCTTTTATCCTTACTATTATGGTTCATACGATGGTTCATAATGAACGCTCCTTTGGACAGGAGTGAACCAGCGGTCGCTCCGCTTCATTCACCCGGCTGGGAATTATGCTAATGCCTATACGATAGCCTATGCTCACAGCTGGGCTCATGTCACTACGTTACGCAATCCAGCATGATTTGCGCCCAGCGCTGTGCTGAATGCTGCCATAAAAATCGTTTTCGCACCTCGTTAAGCCCGGCCTCTCCCATGCGCCGCCGCAATTCAGGCTGCTGAAGCAGTCCGATGACGGCAGCGGCCATTTCCTGCTCCCCCTGAGATGGCGAAACAAGCCAGCCCGTCTCCCCGTGCCGTACAATCTCCGGAATGCCGCCTGTATGGGAAGCAACTACGGGCACGCCTGCGGCCATCGCCTCCAGATTGACCAGCCCGAAGGCCTCATCTCTCACCGAAGGAACAACGGTCACATCGGCCAACTGATATAGCGAGGCCAATGCCGGATGGGGAACATAGTCGAGAAACTTGACGTGCTTTCCCATCCTGAGCTTACGCGTCTGCCGATGCAGCGACACCGAGTAAGGCGTGAGGCGATCCTGCCCGTAATAGGCGCTGCCCGCAATGAGCAGCAGCACATCCGGGCAGGTACGGGCGATGCGCGGCAGGGCCTTGAGCAGCCGATGAACGCCTTTACCCGGTACCAGCCTGCCCGCGTAGAGTACGATGCGACGGCCTTCCCAGCCGAAATCGTTCAGCCGTGCCGCTCTGACCGCTTCCGCCGCAGGGGTCCAGCGCGGCAGGAAATCGCCGGGATGAATGCCCAGCTCATTTATAGCGATGCGTTGCCTGACAGCATCAGAGCTGTCAGCGGTCACGGCTGCCCGCATGTAGGCGCTGTTCACGATGATCCGCTCCATCGGCTGCAGAGATCGATCCACTTCCTTCCGTTTGAGGTGCGGCTCCCGGATGAAAGTGGTCGAATGCAAAGTTAGCACGACCCGGCTATCGGGCAAAGCGTTGTGAATCGCATATGCCGCAGCCGGGCGGTTGTGTACATCCACCACCGCAGGTGACCATCTTTTCAGGTCAGCAATCACCTCGGGAATATAACTTGGCCCCTGCTTATAACGTATGCATGGCACCCCGTCCACATCGGCGTTATCCGGTACCTCTTCTCCCCGTATGCCATATATCTGTACCTGAAGCTTATCGCTGGCCAGCGGTACCGTATGGGCAATAACCCGCTCCACCGAGCTGCTGCGGGGCGAAGGTATAACAAAAGAGCCCGGTGTAATAACTGCTACCTTCGGCCTCTGCATCAGCCCTGCACCTTCTTTCCTCTTTGATTCAAGCTCTCTCCTGCAAATTCTCTTCAACACTCATGGTGTATCATATCGTCCCCCTGCCTGAAAGGTGCCTGGCTCCTCACTTTGGGCAAGCAGCAAGGCTACCGTCCATGCCTGGCCGATCTTTGATACATATGATGGACTAGAACCACTGAATTGTCAGTTGGAGTCACAACAAGGAAGGGCGGACATACCCATGCTGCATGTCGGCGTCATGCTCAACCCGGCAACGTACCGGGGCATCCCCGCCATGAGGACCGGATATGAATCACTCGCCAATTACGTGGACACCGGGTTGAGCCATGAGCTAATCCCCTGCTTTCTTCGTTTGGAGGAAATTCATATACCGACCGGAACATGCCGGGCTTTTGTTAAACACGGTAACGGCTATCAGCAGATGACTCTCCCGTTGCCACGGGTCATCCACAATCGGACTCTCTATCGGCAAAACGAAAACGCCCGTGAAATCAACAGACTGGTGCAGAACGGAATTTATATCTTTAATGAACAAAACCGTTTCCGTAAGGACCACATACATGCGATATTGCAGGAAGACCCTCTGCTGCACCCCCATCTTCCGCGAACGCTACAAGGCAATCCGGCTTCGATTCGTACCTTGATGGAGCAGACCGGAGATGTCATCATCAAACCAAGCAGCGGGAGCATCGGCAAAGGAATTATGCGCCTGAGACATTCCCGTAGTGACTGGACTTTACAATGCGCACATCCCGCTGTACCCGATCGCTGGACTACACTGCGCCTGCATGCTGGAGAACTGCCTTCATTTCTGCACAAGCGGCTGTTGCATAGTCCTCATATCGTGCAGGAAACTTTACCGCTCGCTTTGTATAACAACCGCCCTTTTGATATTCGCGTGACGGTTCAACGCGGATATGGCAGCATTTGGAGCGTAACGGGCATGTTTGCCAAAATTGCTCCCTCCCACACCTTCGTTTCCAATGTGGCGCAGGGTGGCTCAGCCCGTTTCTTGCCAGAGGTGCTGTCACAGGTACAAACGGCTCAGCCAATGAACGCAGCCCGTCTAATGAATGAATTGGAAAGGCTCGCGTTGCAAATCGTCCATAGGCTGGCACAAAACCTTCCCCGGCTCGCCGATGTCGGTCTGGACCTGGGCATTACGCAAGAAGGCAAGATTGTTTTTATCGAATGCAACGGTCGCGATCAGCGCTACGGATTCAGCCAGGCGGGCATGAACAATGTCTGGAAAGAAACGTACACTAAGCCGATGGCTTACGCACGTTGGCTTCTCGAACGGATGCCCCCGGCGGACACTGCCCGTTCACTCGACCGTCCACTGTATTGATTTACGTCACATTCTGTGTCAATATAATTCAGAGCGGCCGGACATGTTCCGGCCAAGACGGCTCGGAAATGAACAAGGGGGATCTGAAATGGCAAAACAGTGGCTGCGGCTCATGACTGAGCTATCATCGCGCAAGTGGGTGTGCCGGGTTGTGGGTTCCTTCGCGCAAAGCGGTGCAAGCCGACTTTTTATCCCCACCTTTATACGTACGTACCAGATCCAGACGCATGAGGCTGAACAGGAATGGAAGGAATACCGTTCCCTGAACGCCTATTTTACACGCAAATTAAAAGCGGGCATGCGCCCGATTGATACGAACGCCGAGGTGATGACCAGCCCGGTGGATGCGCGGATTACGTTCACTGGCCCAATTACGTCCGGCACTATTTTGAATGTCAAAGGTCAGGACTATACGCTGGATGAGTTGCTTAACCGTTCGCCGCGTCTTGAGAAATACACGCACGGCTATGCCTTTGTGCTGTATCTCAGCCCGACCGATTATCATCGTATTCATGCGCCGGTATCCGGTACACTGGTGGAGAAGGAGCATTTGCGCGGCAAGGTATATCCGGTGAATGACTTCGGCTTACAGCACATGAGAGCGGTTCTGAGCCGCAATGAACGGCAGATTACGTACATAGCCCATGAATACGGCGAGGTGGCGGTCGTCAAGGTTGGCGCGATGAATGTAAGCAGCATCAAATACACCGATGATGAAGCTGTCTCATGGGAAAAAGGCGAGGATCTCGCATATTTCGAGTTTGGATCAACCGTCGTTTTGCTGACCGAAAACGGCACGTTTGATCCTGACCCTGCGCTGAAGCTGGGAGATGTGGTTAGAATGGGGCAGCGTCTCGGTTGCTTCCGGCACGATCCCAAAGTGTAAGCACGTTTGCCGTTACAGCATGACAACAGCAACATATATGATAAAGGACCCGACATCATTGCTCAGGTCCTTTTTTGTGTTTATCTTTTTATTCGTTATAGGAAATATGCTCAGAACCACACGTTCACCGCTCCGTCGCTTGGCTACAGCCTGTCCACCCGCTCATTCCTTCAGCTGATCTCGGATGGACTTTTCCCCGTGTACTGCTTGAATTGGCGGCTGAAGAAAAAAATATCGCGGTATCCCAAAGCCTCTGCCACCTCAGTCACATTCATTCCGGCATGTAGTAACAGATGCTGTGCGCGCTCAATTCGCATGCTGATGATATGAGATTGAGCGGAAACACCCAGCAACTCCTTGAATTTGATTGAAAAATAGCGCGGTGACAGCCCTGCCCGTGCCGCCAAATCCTCGACGCGATGAGGAAGCCCGGGATGCTGGCGCACATAATTGGCCGTTTCCCGGATGACCTCGGTGAGCTGGTGGCTGGCCGACCGCTCCTGCGGCTCCTTGCGGTCGGCACGCAGCAGATGTATCATGAGCTGCTTCAGGATTAGCCTGCACTCCTCCTCGGCCCCGTAAGCACGTTCCAGGCGCAGACGGACGTACCTGGCAAGCATATGCTCCACCTCGATCGTTTCCTCCAGCATACGATAGCTTGCAGGTATGATCTCCGGCTGCTCGGTAAGATCAAAATGAATATAGGTAAGTATTAGCGGCTTTTGCGGGTTATGTGTAGCTCGGGTATCATCCCCCGGCTTGAACAGGAAGCAGCTTCCTTTGCTTACCGGATAGGACTCCCCGTTCAATACAACCGTTCCTTCACCGCTCCATACATAAAATAAATCATAGTTTGGCATCGGCCTTTCACGCACCTGCCATTTCCAGCCCGGCTCGCACACAATTTTGGCAAAGGCGGACAACAGGATGAACGATGACGCAGACGTATCCAGCAAAATCTGCACCTCCTTATGCTATTCTTTCGTTGTCCCTGATCCCGTTAAATTATAATATAAGCGCAGAACAGCCATTACGCAAAAAATAAAGCCTTCTTTTTCAGGAACGCTTTTGCGTGACGCTTACCGTGTGTGATGCTATAATATGTAATCAAAATGACTTGGAAGGATGAAACCGGAATGAATCCACTGGCAGCGCAGTTAAACCGCAACATTCAGGCAAGCAACGAGCATGTATATGAAATGCTTTCTCTTTTAGGTAAAGAGATTTATTTCCCAAAAGAAGGAATTTTGAGTCAATCCGCAGAGGCGGGGAAACTTGCCAAGAAGTACAACGCTACGATTGGTATTGCTACCGAGGGCAGCGGCCCTATGCATTTGGGGGTCATTCAGGAGAAGCTGTCCGCATACAGCCCCAAGGACCTGTACCCTTATGCCCCCCTGCGGGCAAGCCTGAACTGCGTAGTGTATGGCGGGAAAAAATGCTGAAGGAAAACCCGTCGCTCGCTGGAAAAAGCTACGGCCTACCGGTGGTTACGAACGCGCTGACTCATGGATTGAGCATCGTTGCCGACCTGTTTACGGATGAAGGGGATGCTGTCATTTATCCGGACAAGAACTGGGAAAATTATGAGCTGACCTTCGGTATTCGCCGTCATGGACGATTGGTGAATTTCCCGTTGTTCACAGAGGATCAACGTTTTAATAGTGAGGGGTTACGTGAAGCGCTGCTGGCGCAGAAGGAATACGGCAAAGCCATCGTTGTGCTGAACTTCCCGAACAACCCGACCGGCTATACACCGGGAATCGAAGAAGGCAAAGCGATTGTTGCTGCCATTCAGGAAGCAGCAGAAGCAGGCATCAATGTTGTAGTTGTGACAGATGACGCTTATTTTGGCCTGTTCTTCGAGGATTCGCTGCATGAATCGCTATTCGGCCAGTTGGCTGGACTTCATCCAAGAATTTTACCAGTCAAAATTGACGGAGCTACCAAAGAAGAATTCGTTTGGGGCTTCCGTGTCGGATTTATTACCTTTGCTTCGGAACATCAGGACGTGCTGAGCGCACTGGAGCAAAAAACACTGGGAATTATACGGGCAACGATTTCCAGCGGCCCTCACCCGTCGCAAACCTTCGTGCTGGATGCTCTCAAATCACCGGATTTTGAGCAACAGAAGGAAGAAAAGTTCCAAATCATGAAAGGCCGGGCCAACAAGGTCAAGGCGTTACTTGATAGCGGAAAATACGGAGATGTATGGAGTTACTATCCTTTCAACTCGGGTTATTTCATGTGTCTCAAGCTGAACGGCTTATCCGCCGAACAATTGCGCACACATCTGCTGGAGCAATATGGGGTGGGAACGATTGCGCTGGGTGAGCATGATCTCCGTATCGCGTTCTCCTGTATCGAGGAAGAATATCTGGAAGACTTGTACGACATTGTGTATCGTGGTGTGCAAGACTTATTGAACGCCTAATCTAATCGGTACTGACTGGTTAGAGTTATAGCTGGATGGAGCGGTGTGCCGGATGTTGCGGCATACCGTTTTTTTATATCCCCTGCTGAACGATTCATTCACAACTCGAAGCACTTATCCCTCAGCAGCCAGCAAAGATTATTGTGCCAGCGGCAGCAAAATGATAACCTCCGTACCCGCTCCCGGCTCGCTCTCATACCGTATACTGCCGTTCATCGCTTCAATCATGCGAAAGGAGACTGCTGTTCCCAGCCCTGTTCCTACTTCTTTGGTCGAAAAAAACAAAGTGCCTACCCGCTCCAGATGTTCCGGGCTCATGCCTTTTCCAGTATCCTTGATATTCAGACATGCCTTCTCTTCCTGAACTGCCAGCTTTATGTCTACCTCGCCTCCATCTTCCGCAGCCTCAATCGCATTTTTCGTGATATGAATTAACGCCTGCAACAGTTGATTACGATCCGTATGTAGATATATATCATTCCTTAGCTCCGTCTGCATTCTTACGCCTTGCTTGGTCGCCATCGGTTTCAGGAGCAGAACAATCTGTTGAACCATGCCGGACAGATCCATCAGCTCTGTCTTCCCAATCTGCGGCTTGGATAAATTCAAATAGTCGCTAATGATTCTTTCAGCCCGATCCACCTCCGCCAGCGCCAGCGCCATATATCTGCGGTTTTTCCCTTCCAGCCCTGACTGAACCATTTGCAGAAACCCTTTAACGACTGTCAACGGATTTCGAACTTCGTGAGCCATGGAGGCGGCCAGTTCCCCTAACGTATTGAGACGTTCAGCATATTTGATCTTTTTTCTCATCTCTTCCCGCTCCAGACTAAACTCCATCCAGCAAGAGGCGGCTCCGATACTTAGAAATTGAATTATAGCAAACCAGAGAACCCCCTTGAACAGCTCGGCTTCATCCTGATCCAGTCTGCCGTTGGCCCAGGAATGCATCATAAGAATAACCAGCATAATCACATTCATCCATACACTCATGAGCAAGTTTATCCACACTCGGGGCAGCATACCTTTGAGCTGCATAAATCTTTTTCTCACCAAGAGAGGTACGAGATAACATAGCAGCATGCTAATCAGCCCCACCCCGATGGAATCAGGTCCAACATAAATGCGAGCCATCACCATGAGTGTTATATTCACCAGTCCTGCTCCGGGTCCAAAATATAAAACGGAGAGGATCAGCGGAACATATCGGAGATCCCAAAACAAGCCATACCAGCTATACGAGAAAATAAGACAAAGCACAGAAGAGATACCCAGCACCCCTCCCATGAGCAATGGGGCATGTTTCATATGTCGATGATCCGATAAAGTGCTATACACCAGCAAGGGTACAAAAACCAGAAATATATTCACGAGCAGCTTGTCTGCCAGCATCTCGTTGTTCCCACTTTCCAAGTGATAATGATTACATACTTCTTCTATTCTCGACAAAACGTGGCTTTTCCTCTCTATCCCCCCCTATCCGTTGAAAAAAATAAGGCGATCCGGCAATGTACCTCCACATTGGCCCAAGCAATACGAAAATGCGCTTCATAATATACGGTGTATCCTACATCACGATGACCGAGAGGAGAATGAGCATGGGAGCAGAAGAAACAAGAGGCGGTTACGGTGGTTACGGTGGTTTCGGCGCATTCACAAGCACAGGAACGATTCTGGTGCTGTTCATTTTGTTAGTGATCATCAGCAAAACGATTTTCATTTAAGCAGACGGACATCTGCGCCCACGGCTGACAAATAGCAGCTTCCCACGAAAAAAGGTTATTCTGCAAACAGCCCTTGCTGCTTGCGGAATAACCTTTGCTTTATCCACACAGGATTAAACTTCTTCTTCATCTTGACCGTCCAGGCGCCATTTCTTCGCCTGAGCGCCTCGTACCAGGTATACTACCAACACTCCACCAGCCAGCGTAAGCAGCATGGAGATCATCCCTTCAGTTCCTCTCAACAAAAAAGGAAGCCACAGGACGACCGCAACCGGCAACAGCAGCCGGACAACAAAGTCCAGGAAAGACGCGCGGCGGGTATGTGCAGGAAGCGGATAGAGCTGGAGCCATAGCGAATCCTTGTGGTACTGCCTTAGCGAAGTAATCTGCACGCCGATCAGGAATATAAAAAATACATACACAGCGATACCGATCCAGCTCGTATGCGTGATCCATATAATCAACAGGCCGAGGATACCCAGTCGTATCACCATCCCCACAGGCTCTGTGCGCACAAAGGTCTTGAACAGCAGGTAACGATAAGCTCCCCTTTTGTCCCACGGTATGTTACCACCCAACCAGGACAACCAACGACGCGGAGTCACTCTCTGCGTAAGGGCCGGCACATCAACAAACCAGCCCAAAGTACGCATCACACGGGCAGCCTGAATACCTTCTGTGCGGATCAGGGTTTCCCATGCCACCAGCAGTTTGACCGGAAAACGCAGGACAAGCACGTACACCACACCTACCAGTATGATAAACGGCAAGCTGCGCAGCGGAGGCTGCCACAGCCATGCGGCTACCAGCAGCACTGCCAGCGCCCAGCGAAGCAGACGATACCCCATACTCGCGCCGCGCGATACCATGCGCAGCTCCTGCCAGCCGCCATAGCTGAACAGCAGCTTCAGCAGCACGAACAGCAGTATGGTCAGCAGCAGTGACTTAGGCGCAGTGTCGCTGCGGATATACAGCGGCCACGCGATCACAAGCAGCAACAGCAGGCCGAATATTTTGTACACTACGCCACGGATACGGCTGGACTTAAAATATTGGTGCATCGCATACTCCTGCGGACGCAGGAAGACGATATCGGCTTCATTCAAATACGTACGGAAGCTCACATGAGCGACCGGAACAGCTACAATGAGCATAATCCAGCGGATGGGCAAATCCGGCGGGATATGCATAATCAACGACGTGTACCATGCGGCAAAGGCAATCAGCGCAAAGCCGAAGACGACCGCCAGACCGCTCTGAATGACATAGCCGAGATAAGGCAGCACTTGTCCCCAGAACGCAACACGTCTTTCTTTATGTATACGTTGCAAATCCATGCTCATTCCCTGCCCTGTACCAGCTCATAAAATGCATCTTCCAGCGGCATGCCCGGCTTACCCGCCTGTGCTGTCACTTCGTCCAGCGTGCCCTGTGCAATGATGGCACCCTGATGAAGCACAATGAAACGATCACAATAATTTTCAATCGTGGACAAAATATGAGAACTAAGTAAAATGGACGAGCCCGAGCGCTTCATTTCCAGCATAAAATCAAGCAGGGAACGAATACCGAGCGGGTCCAGACCCAAAAATGGCTCATCAATCACATACAGCGGCGGCCCCGCCAAAAATGCGCACATAATCATCACTTTCTGGCGCATCCCTTTGGAAAGATGCATCGACATGCTTCCGCTCTTATCCCGCATACGGAACAAGTCCAGCATTTGGTCACTGCGGGTGCGGAAATCAGCTTCACTGACTCCATACGCTCTGGCGGTGAATTCCATATGCTCCATCACGGTCATTTCGGGATACAGCTCTGGAGACTCGGGTACAAAAGCAATGGCTCCCTGATACTGCTCGGGATTTTCCGCCTGCTTATGTCCCTGCACGCGGATTTCTCCCGCCTGCGGTGTCATCAGACCCAAAATATGCTTCATCGTCGTACTTTTCCCGGCTCCATTCAGACCGATCAGCCCCACCATTTCGCCCGGCTTTACATCCAGAGAAATCTGGTGCAGCACCGGGCGCTTGGCGCTGTATCCGCCTGTCAGTCCATTAATTTGCAATACAGGCTGTTGTTCCATGGCTCCCCCTCTTCTCACTTATCCGTTCGGTTTTGACCCTTTTTCCTTCAGCCATCTTGGTGCTCCCTTATTTTTACGATCACGCTCGCGCTGCGCTTTCCCTGCTTTGGACAAAGCTGCTCCTTTGCTCTTGCCTGGAGCCGAGCTATTTGCCGCAGTTCTGCCAGGACGACCGTTCTCACCGCGGGCAGGTGCCTTGCGGCTTTCCACTGGTGCTCCGTCAGAAGTAGGTCTGGCTTCGGATGGCCTTGCAGGCGCTCGCTTGGCATCCACCGGACGCGGCACGACAACCCGGCCTCCGTGCAACGCACGCTCCGCAATGTCGATGCCCAGTTCACGGGAAAATTTACGCATGATGAATGTTTCACGGTCGGTAACAACCGACGCAACCAATCCTTTACGTCCCATTCGTCCGGTCCGTCCTGCACGGTGAACATAAGCCTGACTGTCCGTAGCCGGATCAAAATGGATCACCATCTCCAGTCCCTCAATATCCAGACCACGGGCTGCCACATCGGAAGCAATCAGCACCTTGAGCTTGTCCGCACGAAACTGGGCCAGCACGTTGGTACGTGTAACTTTGTCCGCATCACCGTACAGGGATGCTGTAGTCAGTCCCATATGCTTGAGCTTGGCCTCAATCTCCCCGATGGCATTGGTTGTATTGACGAACACCAGTGCTTTTCTCGGATTAAAATGACGCACCAGTCGGCGCAGCATGTCCACCTTATCCCGTTCTTCGGATACAAAGTAGTAGTGTTCCAAACCGCTGGCCGTCTTCTGGTCAGGATCAATCCCGATTTCCACGTAATCCTGCATTTCCCGCTTGGCCAACGCTTGAATTTCGTCGTTCAGCGTCGCGGACAAAAATACTAACTGACGGTCACGCTGGGCAGTGCCCAAGATGTTCGTGACATCGCCTGCTCCCCCGAGCTGGAACATCTGATCCACCTCATCGATGACGATGGTTGTAATGTTGTGCATTTTCAGCTTCTTGGAAGCGATAAGTTCCCGTACACGTCCCGGTGTGCCAACCACAAGCTGCGGATGGTCCTTCAGCTTCTCGATCTGGCGCTTGACTGCCGCTCCACCGATCAGGCCGAGTACACGGATGCCGCGATGCTCCCCATAACGCTGACCTTCGCGTACAATTTGCATCGCCAGCTCCTGACTGGGAGCCAGGATCAGCTTTTGCGTAGCCTTTTTCTGCGGGTCAATGGCTTGCAGCAGCGGCAGCAAATAAGCCAGCGTCTTCCCTGTGCCGGTCTGCGAACGCGCCAATACATGCCTGCCCTTGATCATTTCTGGTATAGCCTGCGCCTGAACTGGCGAAGGCTGCGTAATCTCATGCTCAGCCAGCTTGGTCAACAGGTCTTGTTCAACGCCGAGCGATTCAAAATTCAATGTCATGAAAAGGTCCAACCCCTATACGTAAATTCGTTACTCTCCATTATATGCGAAAACAGCCCTGCAACCAAATGCAGATATTTAGTCCCGCCCTCCTTTGCTACGAAATAACAAAAAAAAGATGTCCCTCCACCATCACATGGCTTGCGGGACATCCTTTATTTTTTGTTCATCACGCCATGGCCCAGCCTGTCGGTCAGTCTGGGAGCAAGCTGATACAGCTTGAGAAAAGGAGATATCCACCGTGGCAGATTAACCTCCTCCTTGCGAAGCTCCATCGCTCTCACGATGTGCTGCGCCACCTTGTCCGGCTTTAGCATAAACCAGCCTACATTACGGACATATCCGCCCGAAGGATCAGCGAGGTCAAAAAACGGCGTGTCAATCGGTCCGGGATTAATCGTCGTTACCGTAACTCCGCTCCCGCGCAGCTCCTGCCGAAGCGCATTGCTGAACCCTAGCAGCGCATGCTTCGTTGCTGTGTAGGAGGACGATTTGGCTGTCCCGATTTTTCCCGCCATGGATGCCACATTGACGATCTGACCTGTACCTCTTGCCGTCATTTGCGGCAGAAACGCCTTGATACAACGGACAGCACCCATATAGTTCACATCCATCATTTGTTCAAACTCTGTCAGGTCTGTCTCATGAAAATACTCAAACTTCCCGTAACCTGCGTTGTTGAGCAAAATATCGACCCGTCCGTACTGCTCCATCACACGGGCAGCCACGGCCTCTACCTGCTCCTGACGAGTGACATCCAGAGGGATCAGCTCATGCCTGCCGCTAATTCCCGCCGACACTTGATCCAACCGTTCCTGCGAACGCGCTGTCAAAATAGGAATCGCGCCCTTTTCGCTCAGCAACCGTGCGCAAAGGGCACCAATTCCACTGGATGCCCCTGTAATGACAACCACCTTGTTTTGCAATGTACTCATGGTCATCCCTCCATATTAAAGAAACCTGCTTCTTTAATATTAAGAGATCATCACCTGAATATCCAGCTCACCGATTCCTTCCATCGTAAGCGGAATATAAAGGGCACGCTGAGGTACGAAGGAGGTCAAGTTTTCCGACTTCATGACCTGCGGAGGCGTAATGTCGACTACAATCCCCTGATTGGACAAAATCGTGCTGGCATTACCGCTGATCATATTGCCCAATTCCGAAATGGCGCTTTTGCCCATCTCATCAATTTCAGTCAAAACGAATCCGCCCATCATCGCCGAAACCATGCGCAACGCTACCTGTTCATTCAGGCCGAACACAATATTTCCGCTAAGCTGTCCGGTCATCCCGATCATAATCCAAATATGGTCTTCCACCAGCTCGACATTTTTCACACCGAGATCGCCGGGTGAGGGAGAGATTTGGATCAATTGTTCAATGACCCGCCGCGCCGACTCCAAAAAAGGATTTATCACTTCTGCCTTCACGATCATTGCGCCCCTTTACGATGGGCTTTTAGACACACAACAAAAGTCCCATTTTAATTAGAATTTTATTTTTCAAAATGATGCATAACGAATCAACCTTCAGTAAAATACTCTCTCTATCACTTATCGACAGCTATCCAGCAATTTTTTATAGCCGAATCACAAAAAATGTGAATAATGTCCTATTCCATTGCTTTCCATCGAATTCAAATGGGTTACTTTTGATGTATAGCAGGACTTTAGTCTTTATTTTCCAATATACCATACTTCACTGTGTTCTGCTTCGATTCATTGCCCTTCCCGCTCGAATAACCTATAATTTAATGAAATAAGCATAACGATGGTTTTACATATGCACATGTGGATTTGTGAAAAATCCTCAGGCTGTGCTGCTGCGACAGAATTAAGAAAAGAGAGGAGGAACTTCATGAACATCAGTCAACTTGAAACACTTATCATGATTTCCAAAACGATGAGCTTCCGCAAAGCCGGAGAACTTCTCAATTTGACGCAGCCGGCGGTATCCGCCCAAATCAAAAGTCTGGAGGACGAGTTCAAGACCATTCTGATCGACCGCAACCAACCCGTCACCCTGACCGACCGAGGGGCTGTTTTTTTGGAACATGCAGAGCGGATCTTGAGTGTTGTCGAGGAACTACGACAAAAATTGTACGATCTGAACGAAACGCCGCAGGGTCATATTGCGCTGGGCACTACGACGTCCATCGCCATTCAAATTTTACCACGTGTACTTTCCTACTTTCAGGATCAATTCCCGCTCATCAAAACCTCCATTCAATCCATGGCTTCCTCCATGATTTATCAACAGGTGGAAAACGGGCTTATTGATGTTGGCATCGGTTACTTGATCGAACGTAATCCAAATTTGAGCACTTCGATTTTGTATTACGATTCCTTTGAGCTTGTCGTATCGCCCACTCATCCGCTGGCCTCCCAACCGCATGCTACCATTGAAGCCCTTCGGGAAATTCCACTTATTCTGCTCTCACCCGATACGGTAGGACGAAAATTCGTGGACGATGTATTTAAAAAACACCAAATTGTGCCTCATGTCGTGATCGAATTGTCCAGCAGCGAGGAAGTCAAACGGATGGTCGAGATCAATCTGGGCGCTGCCATTATATCCAGGCTGTCGGTCACTCCCGAGCTACGTGCGGGTACATTGAAAATGATCCAGATTACCGAGCTGGAGGTTAGCCATCCGGTGGGAGTCATTTATAAATCCGGCCGATATCTGAACTCCGCTATGCAGCAGTTTCTAAGCGATCTAAAGGGTATGCCGGAAACCAATTTTATTAGTTCTGAATAGCGCACTCCGCTAGAAACACCATACGAAATACAAACCTTAAATACGAGAGGACGACATTCTATGAAATTTGATCTGCACACCCATCATTTCCGCTGCGGTCATGCAGACGGAAATATTCGGGACTATATCGAAGCAGGCATTCAGTCCGGTTTACAGGCAATTGGTATTTCAGACCACTCCCCCTTCTTATGCAGCGAGCAGGATCAGGCTTTTCCGAAAATTTATATGGCGAAATCACAGCTTGCCGAGTACGTAGAAGAGGTACAGCAGCTACAGAAGGAATACGAAGGCCGTATTGACGTGCTGCTCGGATTGGAAACAGATTATTTTCCTGATTTTGCAGAACTGTACCGTTCCACCCTGGCCCCTTATCCGTTCGACTACCTCATTGGGTCGATCCACAACGTTGAGGGAGACAGCATTTTTAATCGTAGCCGTTGGAATGACGTAAGTGATGCACGCAAAATCGAGGTCAAACAAGCTTACTATGCGCTCATTCAGGAATCTGCGCGGAGCGGTATGTTTCAGATTTTGGGTCATATCGACGCGATGAAGGGGAATTTCCCGGCTTTCTCAGATATTCCTGCCGATGAAGCGATTGATGAAACCTTGAAAGTGATTGCAGAATCCGATGTTGCCATTGAAATTAACACATCAGGCAAAACCAAGCTCAGTGGCGGATGGTACCCGTCCGTTCCTATTTTAGAAAGAGCGCATCATTTTGGCGTAGAGGTCACTTTTGGTTCAGATGCCCATAAACCTGCTCGGGTAGGCGATGATTGGGACGAAGTGAAGGCGATGCTGAAGGATATTGGCTTCCGCGAATGGGTTTATTTTAAACAAAAACGTAAAATTTCGGTGCCGCTTTAAAATTTGTTTAGGGTGGGAATTGCCGCTTCGCTGCCAACCACCTTAAACCACACGGCTCCATTATTTTAAATATTATTTACATTTTACGACATCTATGTGTGAGGAGAATTACATATGTATCTGGAAGACCCGATGGACAAGATCAAAAAGCTAAAGCACGATATCACGCGTTTTATGCTGATCTATAAATTTGCACTCGACGAAATGGAAACCAAGATTGAAATACTAAAGCAGGAATTTCAGGCGTTGCACGATTATAGCCCTATTGAGCATACCAAATCGCGCCTCAAATCCCCTGAGAGCATCATGAACAAAATGCTTCGTAAAAATAGTGAGCTTTCCCTCGCTGCCGTCAAGGATAACATTAAGGATATCGCGGGACTACGCATTACCTGCTCTTTTATTTCGGACATTTATGATGTAAGTGACATGTTACAGAGACAAAGTGATTTGAAGGTGCTGGAGGTCAAGGATTACATCAAAAATCCCAAACCAAACGGTTACCAAAGTCTGCATCTGTTGATCCAGGTTCCTGTATTCATGTCCGACTGCCAGGAGCTGGTCTGCGTAGAGGTACAAATTCGGACGATTGCGATGGATTTCTGGGCCAGTCTGGAGCATAAAATCTTTTATAAATACAACCAGTCCGTTCCTGAAAGCCTGACACGCGAATTAAAAAATGCGGCAGATTCAGCCAATGCGCTTGACCTCCAAATGGAACGTCTCCACCGTGAAATTAAAGAGATTAAAGACGCCCAAGGTGAAGAAGACTCTATTGAAGAGATTCGGAAGATTATCATTAATAATCAGCAATTTTCGGTGCCAGCCAACTTTTTGAAGCTGCTCGGAGAGTAATTGGACAGGCTTCGTTAGTGATTTCATCGCTACGCGAATGATTTGATCTTACGATCGCTGTTGCAACGGGATTCTCAGGTTTGTATAAGCCCTTTAAAGGATAGAATCCCATTGCAAAGGCGAACGCTTACGCATATTCGACACCTCTATAAAATTGATTATCAATAAGCATCTGTAGGCTGATCCAATCACCTCCAAGTGTCTTTAGAAACAGTTTGCCGTTAATTAATCTTCCCGTTCTGTACATACGCACTCCTCCTCAGTAAACAGTTAATAACCGGATACATATCGGTCGACTTCGTCCTCAGCCCTCTCAATCACTTGAATCAAAGTTATTTCAGGTTCCTCCTGTTTATATTGAATAGCCTTCTCACACGTACCTCCTACCCCTGCCCACTCCCAATACAGATGGATGTCTACGGACTCCAGAAAATATACAGATAAGGCTTCAATAGGATTTGCAACATACAAGTCCATAAATTCCTCGTCTGTAAGCTGATGATACCGAAGATATTCACCCTTCATATTGCAGAGTAGATTAAAAGTGTCTTGTTCGTTAATATAAATAGAACGGGCAATGAATTCATTGCGCCTTTCAACCGAGTTCAGTATGATTTGCATAGCGTTACGGATGTGCTCATCTTCGGGGCTGATATGAAACATTTGAATGAGATCGTTCGTGCTCAATTTGGGGTTAAACGGGGCTGGCTTTATGATTCGTGTCCACATATCAGTCTTTCCTGTCTCAAACACTTCAATAGCGTCCGAGACATTATAGCCAATCGTTTGCCATTTACGGTTCAGAGCATCAGTGATGTGATAATAATGTATCTCTTGGTCATCGCTCCCCACTTCTTGCGGCCAAACTGGTTCCATGCGAACAATGTCCAGAATGTGCTGTTTGTTGAGTTTGTTTCCTAGTGTAGTCATATGTATTTCCCCCGGTTCTTTTTGGTAAAATGGCAATAGTAAAGCCAAGGATATGATGCATATCCCCTTGTTAAGATAAATAGTATGTAAATCATTATTATACGTTCCTTAGTATATACTTTGGATAGTATAATGTCAACGGAGGTTTTAGATTTGCTGAAGGTTAAATTAAAGCTACATATTGTCATGAAAAATAAAGGGATCACTCAGACAAAGCTGTCTCAATTAACAGGAATCCGCCAAGCCACGATTTCTGACATGTGTCGTAATGCAAGACAAGAAATTAGCTTTCCCGTAATCGAAAAAATTGCTCATGCTTTGAATATTACGGATTTATCAGAATTAATCCAGTTAGAAGAAGAAAACTAATTGCTCTCAATTCAAGTTAGGAGATAAATCTAAGATGGAACTGATCATAAAACTTAAAGACGTTATGAAAGAAAGAGGCATCACTCAGTTACAATTAGCAAAAATGGCAAATGTCCGGCAAGCTGCAGTATCGGAATTATGCAGAAATGCTCGGGAAGAAGTGAATTTAGCTATGCTAACAAGGATCGCCATCGCTTTAGATATTAAGGACATATCAGAATTAATGCAATTCGATGAGACTGAGTAGAGAAATTATACAGGGATAACTGGAAGGATTAAATAAACTCCATGTGTGATGTAATTGAAGAAGCAGGCGTGTTATCAAATCAATTAAATTACTACTTTAAGGATTATTGAAACTCAAATTGCAACGAGCAAGCCTAAAATGGCATTGCTCGACATTGAAGCATGAGAATCTTTTTCGGGATACTACTCAACACATTTCTTAATTGCAAGCATAGTTCTGATCTTTGACAAATTCCTTCCAGATCCACTCCCGTCATGCCCTCCGTTACTTGAGCAAAAATAGAAAACGAAACATACTCATCAGGCGCCACCAAGTATCATATTTCGGTAAAGTTAGTGAAAAATAAGTAAACACATCCAGATCTAAACAAGGATACTTTCTTCCTTTTTACTACATGTGTCGAGACGATAGAAAGGGGTATATTCCTTTTTATTATATATATTACCTACACTATCAAAAGCCACTCTTTCTCACAACACCCCTTTTTCCAGATGATGGTTCTCTCTTCCCTTCACTTCTATTGACCCCACTAATTCAATATGAGCCTGTATTTAATTTACCCGAATCCATGATCACTATTAAATCAGCCCCCTTCCTGACTTTGAAAAGCAATTGCTCAAAATTACTATCAGCTTTCTACATTCCATTATTTAACATAGTAAATACACCAATCAATGGCTCATTCTGTAAACTAAATCTCTCTTTTAACCGATAAATACATATGCTGGACTGTTTAATAAATATCACCTCTTACCCTTTTGTACCTTGAATGAAAGCTTACTCGGAACATCTGTATCCGAATAAGAACGTTTTGTACCCAACAAACTCAGTGATACATATGGGTCTTAACTCAAAGTTGTATCCATCCATTTCTTCTATTCGTCAGACCCGAATTAAAAATGCTGCACTTTACTTTTGTAATCAGCCATCACATCTTAGAAAGGAGTCATGAACTCACTTGAGCGTATTGTCAGATGGAATCGGATATGAAAGCCTACGCTTTTATGGTCCCTTTCAGCCACAACATATTGAACAACTTCAAATAACACGTGCCATCAACGATCATACCTTTTTACATATCAGTGGTATGCTCTCCGAAGAACAGGGAGCCGCATGCATCGGACAAAATATGGAGCAAGAGCCGATTGTGATTCGTCAGTTGGATGATCAGGGACAATCACTGAGAAGATTGTTCCACGGGATTGTTACGCGCATGTCCGTACATTGTGTGCGAGGCGTGTATACGTTTGAACTGGAGGCCGCTTCCCATTCGTACCAGATGGATATTAAGAGTAAAAAGCGCTCCTATCAGGATATTCACCGCACTTATGATGATCTGGTCACCGCGATGGTTCGAAAGTATCAGTATGGAGACGCCATTGATACCGTAACTAATTATGCCAAGCTGGATACTTTTGTTTTACAATATGAGGAGACCGATTGGGCATTTTTAAAACGCCTCGCTTCCCGCTTTGGCTCCGTACTTGTGCCAGAGGTAACCGCAGCCTCGCCCAAGGTTTTCTTCGGGATGCCAGAAGGCAAGCAGCACAAAGTGGAACGGGATGTGTTTTACAGGGTACGAAAAACGTTTCATGAGTTGGATGCGGAAAAACCCGGAGAACAACGTGCTGGCTCGTATGTCACCTATACAATTGAAAGTCTGCAATACTATGCGCTAGGAGATCTCATCACGTTACCCATCGGACAAGGCAAAGAGTTGGTCGTGGTTCGGGCAGTGACAACGTTAGCGGATGGCTTACTGCGTACCTGTTATGATCTTCAAGCCGAACAGAATATTCGCTATGCCCGGTATGAAAACGATCAGGCTACCGGGATTTCGCTGACAGGAACGGTGCTCAAGGTACAACAGGATTTCGTACAGCTTCAACTGGATATCGACCCGAAGCAAGATCCTGCCAAAGCCTGCTGGTTTCCTGTAGCGACTCGATATGTAGCCGAAGAACATATTGGCTGGTACGATATGCCTGAAATCGGGGAACAAGTAGAACTGTATCTGCCTACACACCGCGAACAGGATGCCTATGTAACGGATTCGCTACGACAACAACGCCACACAAATGGACAGCCGAATGTGAAGGTTTGGCAACATGTGCAAGGTAGCGGCGTAGAAATGTCTGAGCAAGAACTGACCCTTTCCACCTCGGATGGATTTTCAATTACACTAAATGAAGATGGTGGCATCACCATCAACAGTCCGGGGGATGTACAGATTCAGGGTGGTCATGTGAAGCTGGATGCAGGTGAGGAACTGTCGTTAGAAGCTGGAACAGCCCTTTATCTAAAAGGTGGAGCCAGCAGCATGGTGCTGGATGGTGAGACGGATACCCATGCTCCAGTGATATATCAGGAAGGTACAGTGAAAGCTCCTGTTTTCGTAGCTGACCTCCCTCCTGTCCCTGAACCGCCGTTAATGAGCATCAAAGCATATGAGGCCGCACAAACCGTAACAGCCAAGAGCAGCCAAGCCCCTACTCCTAAAGCAAAAGTTACGACTCCAGCAGCGCTTCAACAGGCCAATGCTTTGTTGGGTATGGTATCCAAGCTATTAGGCTCCATTCCCATAGTTGGGAACGTAGCCAGTGTAATGTTGAATACTGTTGGTGGGCCAGCAGGTAAAGTGGCGGCAACGGTGTTACAAGCAACTGGAGCCATCCCTATTCGTAGTAAAGGAACTCCTACAGTTGGAGGAAGCGGTAAAGGAAGCGGAGTTCATCCGTTGAAATATTTGGCTGGTTTAGCCCTTGAGGGACTGATTAGTCATTATGAGCATGAGCAAGCTAAACAAGCTTACTATAGCAAGTGGATTTTAGGAAAAGCATATACGAGTGCGCGTCATTTGGCTGATTCCGGTGGACCATTGGAGCTGGTGCAGAACTTGCTGAAAGAGTCGAATGCTATGGCTCATGCCTATCAGCAGATTCCTGTGGAATTGAGACAACGCTGGAGAGCAAATTATGACAGCTACATGGCACAACAACCGAAACCACAAGTTGAGGAGCCTAAGTCCTTGTGGGATCGTTATCTAGATCATACGGGTAATGGTGAGATGGTAAAAGGCCAAATAGCCATGGATCAGGCACATGCATCTACAAAATCAGCAAACAGCCTAGTTGAATTATACAAAGGCATAGAGCAGGCTAATAACGTAAGGTACCAAAATCAAGGAAACTCCATTGGTGAATTTTTAGATTATTGGTCATTTGGTATACCTAAAGGATTGTATCAAGCCTATATGGAGCGTGCACGTAATCAAGGTAACTCTGGTAGTGACGCTATCAATTTTGGTACATTTGGAATAACAGAGGCTATACGTGGAGCTGTGACACCTGAAGATCCTTTGTCACCAGACCATTGGTCCAATATCATTAGTGTAGCAGCGATCGTTGAGGGAGCCGGATCATTTTTCAAGCCGAAAACCATACTAAATTCACCAGTTAAAGAACCTGTTCATCCAGGCCCTAAAATCATAAATGAAAAAACAGAGTCACCCCAACTCTCAAATCTGAAGCCCAATAAAGAGATAGAGATTGAGGGAGTGGGGAAAATTACTAATGTTGGTCGCATAGTTAAGGATGGAAATAAGACGAAATATACAAACCCTGCTGGTAATGAATTAACTTGGGTTGACCAACATCCGAAAAATATTAATCGGGATATTGATAATGCTCTAGATAGTTCAAACGTTGGTAAAGCAACTGAGGCAAAGGTTGCAGATTTTGTAAGAAAAGAAAAAGAAGTAACAGGGTTTGGACAGAAAGTTTTAAAAGATAATGGTGAAGCTGCTGGTGACTTAGATGTAGTTACAAAAGATGCGATTATCGAAGTCAAAGCATCAATTAAAGCGGTAAAGGACGACCAATTTAATAAGTTGACTCATACAAACCAGGACTATTTCTTTAATCCCGATAAGAAAAATGTTATTTTGTATATTGATAAACCTATGACTAATCTAAGACCTGAACACAAAATAATGCTAGAAAACATTAAATCTAAAGGAGTTACTATTGTTAACTCATTAGATGAGTTGAAGGAGGTTTTAAAGTAGAATGGGAACGTCAGCCTATATATTAATGAGTAAAAAAAAATATTCGCCTGAGCGACTTTTAGCTGATTCAATTATTTCTACTTTTCATGCAGATGTGATGCTGAACTTTCATAACAGTAAAAATTTTGGAAATAATGGACAACTTCTTTCTACAACATTGAATATCAATGATAGAATGGTACGAGAAAATAATTATTCGTTTATTTTTTATGTGGATTCAACGGATAACCCAAATCTTAATTTTTACTATAACGAAGATGTAGGCCTAGATTCTAATAATAAACTATACCAAGTAGGATGTATTGAGGATGTTTATGGTGTTGAAGCGTTAGTATTCCGGTTCATTTATGAATACCTCAAATTAAACTCAGATGATTATTTCTGGGTTGCAGATTATGATTGGGTTTACAGTTGGGAGGATATGCAGAAATTAAAATCCCAACCCTATGACCCAGACTGGTGTTATAAAAATCCAAAACTAATTTTCTAATGGTCAAAAAAATGTGAGTTTTAAAAAAACAAAGAATCATTCAATACAACCAACCATACTCTAAAAAACTTGACAAGAACACTTGAGAAGCTTTCAAAAGCTTATTCCAAACTTGAACCTTAAGTGAGGAATGAGCTTTTTGGCATGCCCAAGCTCAAAGGAGGAAGAAATAACCTCAATACTCTAAAACAATAACTTGCCATCCCTCCCCATCAGAGTTAACATACACACACTTCAACAACGGGAGGGGAAATGCGCTATGTCAAAATGGCCAGATTGGTTTCAAGAAGCATTACGCCAACGTTTTTATCAGTTGGAATTAGCCAGTGAGCAACAATCTTCTTGTTCATCAGAAGATGAGTATCTATTCACCAAAATGGATCAATTCAAGATTAACCAAGACGAGGATATCCAACATCTGTTATCTGAATGAGAAGAAGCCATAGGCTATCAACTAAGTCAGGAAACGCAAGCTGGAGGATGGAGACATCGACCATCTTATTTTTTTCATGCGGAACCCTTTCTTGTACTATTATTATAGAAAAATAATCCTTTCATCGTTCCGTTTCCTTTGAGAACATTATTCCGTCTATCTTAATAAAACCAATCCCTTAAGGAGTGATTCATGAATGAGAAAGATACTTGTATTAGGTGGAACGCGCTTTTTTGGAAAAAGGCTGGTAAAACGTCTGGTGGAGGATTCCGAGAATAACGTTACGATCCTCACGAGAGGTCAAATAAGCGATTCATTCGGTGACCGCATTCAGCGGATTATTGCAGATCGTAACGATGCAGAAGCGCTGGCTGAGGCGGTAGGTGAGCAGGTTTGGGATGTTGTCTACGATAATATTTGCTTTTCTCCAGATGAAGCCAGAGAAGCCTGCCGCATTTTTGATGCTAAAGCCAAACGGTATATTCTGACCTCCAGCTTATCCGTCTACGATCCAGGTCCAGAAGTGCTGACCGAGAGTATCTTCGATCCTCAGGCTTACCCGGTTCGCAAAGGCAGACAGGGCGATTTTACATATCAGGAGGCTAAACGGCAGGCAGAAGCGGTTTTCATGCAACAAGCTACGTTCCCGGTTGCCGCTGTTCGTTTTCCGATTGTATTAGGAACAGATGATTATACGAGAAGACTTCATTTTCATATTGAGCATGTTCGTGATGGAATAAAAATAGGCATACCGAATCCGGCAGCGCACATCTCGTTTATCCGTTCTGATGAAGCCGCAGATTTTCTGCTTTGGCTTGGTCAATCTCATTTGACAGGACCCGTAAATGCTTGCTCGGACGGTACTGTGAAGATTGGAGAACTCATTTCCACCATTGAACAGTTAACTGGAAAACAGGCCGTGATTCAAGAAAAAACAGCCGACGAGCACATGTCTCCATTTGGTATTACACAATCGTGGTACATGGATACAACTAAAGCCCGATCAGAGGGGTACTCCTTTCTTTCCCTGACCGAATGGCTTCCTGAGCTGATAAGCGACCTGAACTGTACCTATGAATCATAGTAGTAACTTGTAAATCGCACGTAGCTACAATAAAAACAAGACAAAAAAAGAGGACCCGAAGCTTCGGGTCCCAGCAACATATATTATTCAAAAGGGGGTCATGTCTGTATTGTACCCGTCCTGTGTTAGAGTTAGTTTGCAGTTATATTTCATCTCTGTAACAAAGTATTCCTTTTCCATTTCTATGCATAATCCCCTTGGGTAATCGAGAACACCAATACACTCGGCACTTCTCCTGAATGATCATAGGCACTGATTGTGCGCAGCTGGCGCATCTTATTTTTGATCAGCACACGCACAGAAGCCTGATTATCCTCTTGGCAACGACCCTCGATCCGCTTGAGCTTTAAAGCACCAAAACCAAATCTCAGCATTTCCTCCACGACCTCTGTAGCCAGCCCTTGTCCCCAGAAAGGACGGTCCAAAATATAGCCTAGCTGCGCCTCCCCTGCTTTTTCATTCCATTGCTGGAATGAAGCGATACCGAGCAGCGGCGAGTGGCTGCGTTCATTGAGTTCATTAAGTTCGCCAGGTTCGTTGTTTGCTGCTGTATTCCCCCCCTGCCATTCCACCGCAAAATGCAGGGAATCCAGGGAATCCGCAGCTACTCTGATTTGCGCTACCAGACGCCGCATCCGCGCATCGGCTGGCTTGCGAATCCGGTTCACATACCGGATAACCAATGGATCGGACAGCATCCGTTCCAGCGCGGGGTAATCCCTTGCTTGTAGCTGGCGCAACCGGACACGGTCGGTATAAAGCTCCGGTAGCCCTGACCCTGAACGAAGCATTTCTCTGGTCAGCACAATGATCCCTCCTGCGGATGGATTGGCTTTTTGCAGCGAATAGGTTGCACACTCAATCCAGGTCCTGAATTCCCCGGTAAATGCCTGTGCGCAACTCACGGATATAATACGGCAAAGAAGGTACGTCTGCTTCCTCAGCCTGTCTCACCGCCAGCTCAATATCATAAGGCACACGTACAAACTGGATAGAAAAAGGGGTAGGACTCTCTTCTCCCATGTTCCCCTCCAAAATGCAGTAGGAAGCCTGAGTTACATCCAGCGGATTGCCAACACTGCCGACATTAAAAAGCGTTTTGCCCTGAAAATGCTGTATAAAGGCATTATGCACATCTCCATACCCCACGACATCCGGGGCAAAAGCAACTTCTCCACTTTCCTCGGCCAACGGGTCGAACATGGCGAGTCTTTTCTCCGGCTCATCCCATGGCTGCACGCGATGATATACACTTTGCGGCGAAGCATGCACCAGACGGATACGACGTCCACTCATCCTGAAATCATGATGAAACGGTAGCTCTGCCAAATACTGTAGCCGTTCTGTGCCCAGGCGCTCGGCTTGCCAGCTAAAATTGAGATCATCCGTAATGCTAACCAGCTCATCCCAATTGCCACGCACCACCACCTCGCAATGTTGACGGACAGCCTCCAGAACCTCGCACGGGCTAGGCCCTTTGCCGATCAGATCGCCCAAACAAAACACACGACTAATCCCTCGGGAAGCAATATCCTCCAGCACCGCCTCGCAGGCAGGCCAGTTGCCATGTATATCTGAAATGACAGCAATACGATCCATCTGAATATCACTCCTTTGTCCGAAACAGCTACATACTACACTAAACCCTTTTTATGTGAGGATTTTAAATAATCCTGATAGTAGTTACAAGCCGATGCTGATGAAGGTAAACATATAATAGCCTATTGACCGGATTTCAGTGTAATGACACTCAGCTCCGGCCTGCACAGCACACGAATCGGCAGCTTGGTCATACCAATGCCTCTGCTGACATACAGCGGCATTCTGTCGGTCCCTACATGAAATAATCCCTGAATGTACTTGCGTCCACCCGGAGGCGGCATCGGCGCTCCCATGACAGGCAAGCGCACCTGTCCTCCATGCGTATGCCCCGACAGCTGAAGATCAAAGGACATTCTCGCCGCCACATCCGCATAATCCGGCTCATGCATAAGCAGAAGCTTGCACATCTCATCAGGTAGTCCGTGGATGGCACGCCGTGGATTGGGTTTGCCCATAATGTCATCCTCTAAACCGACAATCGCCATTCGCTGTCCTGCTCGCTCCACAATCACGTGTTCATTTCTCAGCAACGTAAACCCGGTTTTCGGATATAGCTCCTGTACCCCGGCTGGTAAACCTCTATAATCGTGATTGCCGAGAATGGCGAATTTGCCGAGTGTGGCGTGCATAGAGGCCATGACCGGAACAGCAGCTTTCATAGATACGGCATAATCATCCACAATATCACCTGTAAAACAAAGCAAATCCGGCTCCAGTCCTGCAATCCGATCCGCAAGCTCCCGCAGGTCCTGCTCATCCATGTGAAAGCCCAAATGTACATCACTAAAATGCACCACCCTGATGCCGTCAAAAGCCAACGGCAGACGGGGCAAAGCTAGTGTGAAACGTGTAATCTCCAAATGATTAGGCTCCCATAAGGAAGCGTATCCTCCAGTCAAAAGCGCGGTTCCGGCTGTCGCTAAAGCGGCTTTTTTCAAAAAACGGCGGCGCGAAGGATTGGCTGGCTCATTTGAAATGGAACGCCGCGAAGAACCGGGAGGGATAGCTGCCTCATCGTGTGAGCCATCCTGACTCTCGCGGCGGGTTTGCGGCGTCTTCTCCATATGCGTGCCCCCTTGCTATCTATTCAACTATTGTACAGTTCAGATATCTCATGATTCAAATGTTCAAATATCTCACGCTTTTAGCCCTCTAGCGGTTGGTGGCTAACCATCGTTCTGCATAGTCTACCAAATCGCGCTGCCTCGCTAAAAAACAGAAGGCCTCTCCAATGTTGACCCGTGTAAAGCACGCAGGGCAATCCCGTTCAAAGTCATGGCCCAGCTGCTCAAAATCATCTGAGGTAATATTAAAATCCTGAAAAGTGACCCATGCTCTCTCCCCGTCCACCATCATCGGGGCCTGATGGGTCGATTCTTCACGTCCATTGTACGCCGTGCGGTATTCCGCCAAATGAAAGGACGTGTTGCTCTCATGTCCGCAGCCCAGCAACAGCACGAAGGCGTCTGCCTCATATAGCTTCGCCAGTGGCGAATGTTCACCCAGCCCGAAATCAGGCTCATGCCCTTCCAGCAAGTGTGAAGCCGCAGGTCCACGGGCCGCAAACGAAACATGCGGGTGTCCGCTGCGCAATGTTCCCGGCAGGCCACGGAACGTTTCCACAATGACACCCATCCCCCCGGTCAGTGTCCAGGCCGGATCATAGACGGGCATTTCCTCGCGTACAAGATCCCACCATGACTCATCCAGAGGCGGGTTCATCCATGTCGACGGATCGGTCAGATCATGGGATTGCGTCGGCGTGACCAGCGTCCCTTCCGGACCAATGGCTTCGGTTAACGATGCAAGAATGGCAGAGGCCCCGCCCGGAACAAAACTGCCGAAGCTGCGCATCGACGAGTGCACAAGCAGCGTCATGCCTTTTTGAACTCCTAGCTCCTTTAATCCCTTCAACACATCCGACCCGGTAACAGGCCGTCGCGTCATCGGTTGTACAGCCACCTGTCCAGCCTCCTTTTCTCCAAAAACGATACACAATACCATAATTATACCATAACTGCTGCCCCACTCTCCTCCCTCCACGATAACTCCGATCTGTCCTGAGCACAAAAAACAGGCTTTCTCCGGTTCAGGGAAAAAGCCTGTTTTTGTATAAAGCATTCACTGACGAGTGCTATACGGTCAACCAGCGCTTGAACATATGCTTGGTCGTTTGCTTGTTCATTTCGGCAATGGAGGTTGTCAACGGAATGCCCTTCGGGCAGGAACGTACGCAGTTTTGCGAGTTACCGCAGCCCTCCAGCCCGTCGTCCGTCATCAACGCATCCAGCCGCTCCTCCTGATTCATTTCCCCAGTTGGATGGCTATTGAACAGACGAACCTGAGATATCGCCGCAGGTCCAATGAATGTCGTTTTCTCGTTAACATTCGGGCAAGCTTCCAGGCAGACACCGCAAGTCATGCACTTGGACAGCTCATACGCCCATTGACGCTTCTTCTCTGCCATTCTGGGGCCTGGGCCCAGATCGTAGGTGCCGTCAATTGGAATCCATGCTTTGACCTTCTTGAGCGCGTTAAACATCCGGCTGCGGTCGATGACCAAATCCCGCACAACCGGAAACGTGCTCATCGGCGCGATGGTAATCGGCTGCTCCAGCTTATCCACAAGCGCGGCACAGGCCTGACGCGGCTTGCCGTTAATCACCATGGAGCAGGCTCCGCACACTTCCTCCAGGCAGTTCGACTCCCAGCATACCGGGGCTGTCTCTTTACCATGGCTGTCCACCGGGTTACGCTGAATCTCCATCAACGCACTGATTACATTCATCCCCGGTCGATAAGCCAACTCAAATTCTTCCGTATATGGATTCGCATTAGGTTCATCCTGACGGGTCACAACGAACTTCACGGTTTTATCCGATTTCACTGCTTGCTCCGACATCTAATACACTCCCTTCTGTATCTTCCTTTTACTTGTTCTTGGAGTAATCCCGAATACGCGGCTTGATCAACGAAACATCTACCGCTTCATACGAGATTTGCGGTCCTTCCGGTGTCCAGTCCGCAATCGTCGTTTTCAGGAAATCCTCATCGTTACGGTCCGGGAAGTCAGGTTTGTAGTGGGCTCCACGGCTTTCGTTACGCAGCAGCGCTCCTTTAGTCATCGCTTCGGCCAGCTCCATCATATTCCACAGCTGACGTGTGAACGCCGCACCCGCATTGTTCCAGCGCGAAGCATCATTAATGTTAATGTTGGAATAACGCTCCTTCAGCTCCTTAATCTTGTGGATCGTAGCTTCCAGCTTGTCATTATAACGAACCACGGTCATGTTATTCGTCATCCACTCGCCCAGTTCTTTATGAAGGACATAGGCATTTTCTTTCCCGTCCATATGCAAAATACGCTCATACTTCTCTGTCTGCTGGTTGACCGCCGCATCGAACACGGAGGAAGCTACATCCTGCGCGGATTTTTTCAAGCCTTTAATGTATTCCACAGCCTTTGGTCCAGCCACCATCCCGCCATAAATGGCTGACAGCAGCGAGTTGGCACCCAAACGGTTCGCTCCGTGATACTGGAATTCACATTCCCCGGCGGCAAACAGTCCCGGAATATTCGTCATCTGATTGTAATCGACCCACATGCCGCCCATCGAATAATGCACAGCCGGGAAGATTTTCATCGGTATTTTACGCGGATCGTCACCGACGAATTTTTCATAAATTTCAATAATACCGCCCAGCTTCACGTCCAGCTCTTTCGGGTCCTTGTGGGACAGATCAAGGTACACCATGTTCTCGCCATTAATGCCGAGCCCATCATCGACACATACACTGAATATTTCACGTGTCGCAATATCACGAGGGACCAGATTTCCATAAGCCGGATACTTTTCTTCGAGGAAATACCACGGCTTGCCGTCCTTGTATGTCCAGATACGGCCGCCCTCTCCCCGTGCCGACTCAGACATCAGACGCAGCTTGTCATCCCCAGGAATAGCCGTCGGATGAATCTGGATAAACTCGCCGTTGGCATAGCGTACGCCCTGCTGATATACCGCCCCGGCAGCCGTACCGGTATTGATCACGGAATTCGTGGTTTTACCGAAAATAATGCCAGGTCCGCCCGATGCCAAAATAACTGCATCCGCTGCAAAAGTCTTCACTTCCATCGTGCGCAAATCCTGCGCACAGATGCCGCGACAGATACTCTCATCATCTAGTACAGCCTGTAAAAACTCCCAGTTTTCATACTTGGTCACCAAGCCTTCGGATTCCCAGCGCCGTACCTGTTCATCAAGTGCGTACAAAAGCTGCTGCCCTGTCGTCGCTCCAGCAAAGGCGGTCCGATGATGCTGCGTACCCCCGAAGCGGCGGAAATCCAGCAGTCCTTCCGGTGTCCGGTTAAACATGACACCCATACGGTCCATGAGATGGATAATTCCCGGAGCCGCTTCGCACATCGCTTTTACCGGAGGCTGGTTTGCCAGAAAGTCCCCGCCATAGACCGAATCGTCAAAGTGAATCCAGGGTGAGTCACCTTCACCCTTCGTATTCACCGCGCCGTTGATGCCGCCTTGAGCACAAACGGAATGGGACCTTTTGACCGGAACCAAAGAAAATAAATGAACGTGAACTCCTACCTCTGCCGCCTTGATCGTAGCCATTAGACCCGCAAGACCGCCGCCCACGACAATGATGTTGGATGCTGCCATTTCTGCTCACTCCTTTTTTTCAGGATTTTAGCCAAATCCCCTTTTACCATAAGAAATAGAATCTGCAAACGATGTATTGCAAACACGTAAAGTGTGCATTCATTTTTTACAGTAGCTGTTGAATAGCACTGCTTTGTATCAAGGCGGTTGCCGTTTCCTGGAATTCCGCGCTGCGGAATGCCAACAGGGAAGCGATGAAGCCGATGGATACAACCACGAACAAGGTCATGCAGATATAGGAGGACACTTTTTGTGCACGCGGTCCCACCGTAATCCCCCAACTGACCATAAAAGCCCATAGTCCGTTAGCAAAGTGAAAGGATGCCGAAACAACACTGATTAAATAAAGGATAAAATAAACCGGATTCGTTACAATGCCATGCATCACGCCGCCTAGCTGCTCATGTGTTACATTACCCAGAGCCACCTGAAAACGTGTATCATATACGTGCCAGATAATGAATACGAACGTAATCACACCGGAAATGCGCTGAAACAGAAAGCGCCAGTTACGCGAATAGCCAAAATTTTTGACATTCGGATCAGCCTGGTAAGCGATATACAAGCCATAGATTCCATGGAACAGCAATGGTAAGTAAATAAATAACGTTTCAAGCACAATAACAAGCGGTAGACCATTCAGGAAGGCCACGCTGCGATTGAATCCTTCCTTGCCGCCCTCCACCGCTGTGAAGTTGGTCACCAAATGCTCTACAAAAAACAGAGCCAGCGGGATGACGCCAAGAAGCGAGTGCAGCTTTCTGGAATAAAATCCTCTCATCTAGGTAATGCTCCCTTCTCCCAATAATAGCGTTTTCAATAGTAATATAACATATGAAATGACAGTTTCCGACAGGAAATGTCCAACAAGGTGTTCCTTAAAAGGGAAAACAAAAGTGTGAACATCTTGTGTCGCTTTCATGTTACTCCTTTTCGGCTTATAATGGAATTGCAATATACGTATTAATTGTTATGTCTTTTTTGCATATAGAGAGGAAGTGGATGATTTGTTTGAGGATTTGAACGCTTTTGCTGTCATTGTCGAGCAATCCAGCCTGAATAAAGCCTCCAAGCTGCTTAATCTGTCCCAGCCGGCCCTGTCCCGCAAAATCGCCAAGCTGGAGGAAGAGATGGGTGTGAACCTCTTTGATCGGAGGGGCAAACGACTCGAAATTACGTCGACAGGCCGATTTGTATATACCTTCGCACTGGAGCAACGGCAACGGCAGCTCCGCTTTTTGCAAAAGCTGTCCCAGCACAAAAACGAAGCCCAGAGCATGCTCACACTGGGCGCGAGTCTGACGACACTCCAAACGACGCTACCTACCCTCGTTGAAGCTTTCATGAGCAAGCATCCCCAAACCGAGCTGAAACTACTCACGGGCAAAACCCATGAAATCGTCGCTTTTGTACGCGACAAAAAAGCAGACGCCGGTATTGTCGGGTCTGCCATTCATGAGGCCGGACTGCGTTGCATTCCGCTGTTTGATGATCATTTGGAGCTAGTCGTTCCGATCGGACATGAATTAACGATGAAGACGGGAACGGCCTCGATGAAAGACCTGCAAGGACTGCCAATGATTATTTTTTCCAAGGGAACCTGGTATCGCAGTCTTACAGATGACCTGTTCCAGCGCAGCGGCATCATGCCGGATATCCGTATGGAAATCGACTCGTTCGAGGCGATTGTGCGCCTGCTGCCGACCTGCAAGGCTTCCGCATTGCTGCCCAAATCCTACTTGCGCAGCGAGCTGCTTCGGGATAATGGGCTAACCGCGCTGTACTTGCCCGATCTGAAGGAGACACGACGCACCACCTCCCTTATCTACTCGGAGACAACCGATCTGGGGCCGACAGCACGGCGCTGGATCAGCGAGACACGTGCATCGTTTGCAGGCTATCGTATGGTGTAGCTGAGAACAGCTTTCCTAGTTAACGTTAACGACCTCGTCCTCGAAGCGGCCGATATTATCATTGGAGCCGATGATGACCATAATATCGTCCGCTTTTAGCCGATCCATCGCTGTTGGTGCAATCAGGATACCGTTCGCCGTATGAAGCGCGACGATGCTGCAACCAAAGCGGGTGCGGGCATTCAGCTCAGATAGCGTTTTGCCATGCAGACATGCAGGAACGTTGAGTTCTACAATACTGTATTCCTTGGACAGCTCCAAATAATCAAGCAAATTAGGCGTGACCAGTTGATGCGCGACCCGTATCCCCATATCCCGCTCGGGATAAATGACCCGGTCCACACCGAGCTTTTCCAACGCCCGTCCGTGCAGCACAGAAATCGCTTTGGCAACGACTTTGCTCACTCCCAGCTCCTTTAGCAAAATGGCAGCCAGAATGCTGACCTGAATATCAGCACCAATCGCAACAATGCCGCAATCGAAATTGCGGATGCCCAGTGATCGTAGTGAATCCTCATCTGTAGCGTCCGCCACGACGGTATGCGTCAACAGCTCACTCATACTGTCCACAACATCCTCATTCCGGTCGATGCCAAGCACCTCGCACCCCATATCTACCAATTGCAAAGCCAGGCTTGAGCCAAATCGTCCCAAACCAATAACTACAAACTGCTGCGTTTTCATATCTACTCGAAAACTCCCTTATCTGAATCAATTTCATAAATGATTGATTCATCCTATAATCATTTTGCCTTCCGGATGACGATATAATTCCTTACCCTTTTTCGGAGTCATTGCATAAGCGAGCGTGAGCGGACCCAATCTGCCCGCAAACATCGTCAGGGTAATGACCAGCTTGCCTATAACTGTCAAGTCAGGTGTAAGTCCCATGGACAATCCCACCGTCCCAAATGCAGACACCGTCTCGAATAATATCATCAGAAAATGATGATCCTCGGTTGCCGATAAAATCATCGTCACGCCAATCACAAACAGCAGCCCAAGCAGTGTAATAGTCAAAGCCTTGTAAATTCGCCCCTGCGCAAGCCGGTATTTGAACAGCACAATATCCTCCCGACCCCGCAGCATCGAAATCACGGCTCCAATGAGCAGCGCAAACGTTGTCGTCTTAATACCGCCTCCAGTAGAGCCAGGAGAAGCACCGATAAACATCAATATAACGATGAAAAACTGCGTGGCCTGTCGCAAGCCAGCGATATCTAACGTATTGGCACCTGCGGTGCGTGGTGTTACGGACTGGAATAAAGATCCCAGCAGCTTTCCACTCCAATCCAGCGAGCCCAATGTCTTCGGATTGGTAAACTCGAATACAAAGATGACGAGCGTACCGACTACAATCAGGGCAGCCGTCATACTGAGTACCACCTTGGTATGCAAGGAAAGTCTCCCGCGCTTGCGGTATTCTACCAGGTCCGACATAACCACAAAGCCGATGCCACCCGAAATAATCAGAAACATAGCTGTAAAATTAACAATAGGATCATACACATAACCTGTCAGGCTGCGAAATTGACCGAATAAATCAAAGCCTGCATTGTTAAACATGGAAATCGCATGCCAGATTCCAAAATAAATCGCCCTGCCTACGGGCATATCAAAGGACCAGCGAATCGCGAATATCGTGGCGCACACGCCCTCAATAATTAGCGAGTACAGCAACACCCTACGAATCAATCCGACAATTCCCTCAACAGAAGTCTGATTCATCGCTTCCTGCAAAATCAGGCGCTCCCGCAAGGAAATGCGGCGCTTGAACACCAGCGCAATCAAAGTAGCCATCGTCATAAAGCCGAGACCACCAATCTGGATCAGCGCAGCGATAACCACCTGACCAAAGGTGGTAAAGAAGGTACCAGTATCCTTAACGACAAGACCTGTTACACAGGTTGCGGAGGCAGCTGTAAACAAAGCATCTATAAATGCAAGCGGCTTCCCCGTTGTATTGGAAATCGGCAGCATTAACAACAAGCTGCCTATAAGAATGATAATGGCAAAGCCCGCAACAAATATCTGCGGTGGAGAAAGCCGAAGCCATCTTGCATTGGGATTCATCTATTTATCACTGCTCCTACTAGGTGAATTATGAGCATGGAGACGCTCCGGGTGCAGATTGTTCTTCCGATTGCTGTTACCCCCGGATTTTTTTCTGATTTTATAAGCCCTTTTAATGGTTAAAATCCGGTGGTAAAGGCAAACGCTGGCGCTTCTTCAGAACAATTCTGCCCCCTCCGCTACTGCCAGCTCATAAAATCACCAATCTCTTTTCAGTTTCTTTAGTCCGTTTTTTTAGCAAACAGAAAAGTATCCGCAGAGCAAGATACTTTTACCTATCAGTACTCATCACACTTCATACCTCACTACCTCATGAAACGTTTAGTGACTTTAAGGCGGGCAGCAGCGCAGCGATCCATTTGAATCTGGAGAAGCGGTAGCGCTCGCCTTTGTCTCTGAATTTTAACCTTAACAGGGCTTATCTAATCCAATAAAATTCAGAGACAACAGCGATCGGAAGATCAAATGGAGCGCGAAGCGGACTTAACTCAGCTACGTTTTAATCGCACAAAAAAAGACACCGGAAAACCGAGTGCCTGACTTGGTTCCTGCTCACAGCCTACGAGGTTAGCTGACGGATTCGGGCAGCACAGTATGCCCTATTCACACTTCCGGTCCGGGACCGGCTGTGAAATTCACCCCAGTAACATGGTTCCCCCGTTTTCCTATGGAAATTCGGCTCAAAATGTATATCGTTACCTATGTATTTCATATCCATTGCCTCAAGATTATAATCTTTATGTATGCAGAGCACAAAACCGATTTCGTCGAAATAACGCTAAATTAGCGGTAATTTGAGAATAGGCCACCTTTAATCGCAGCTTATCTTATTTTATTGAAACTTTAAAGTGCTTTCACTCCATTTTCATGAATATCGTAGGTCTGTTGGCGGGAACCTGTGCAGTATGATATCTTTAATGGATGTTCTTATTTACAGATTAAGGAGGAAACTCATGAATCCTATCGGGAAACCGGTCGTGCTCACGGCCAACTTCAAAAGATTAGGCTTGCTGGGCGCGATTGGCCTGATTTGCTTTTTTGTCTTTCAATTGCTTATTCCCTCATTTAGTAATCCGAATCCGGAGGCACTGGCGAATGCCAAGGTCATCAGCAAGCAGGAAGCAGTCATACACGCGCTGGACTTCGCCCGCTCCGAGCTGAGCTATACCGAATTACGGTCTAAGGAGCCTCTGGTGACCTATCAGGCCGAAACGGACCTGTACGGTTATTTATCCAGAGAAAAGCTGCTTCAACAGTATGACCGTACATGGAAAAAAAGTTATCCTTACGAAACCTTCCGGGTCGATTTGCCGGAACCTTCTTCGAAGAGCAAGTTGCAAATTCATGTGGATTTGTCCACTGGCAAAGTCGTTAGCTTTAAACGAATTACCTCCAGCACCAGTTACACACAAGCTGATATTTCTACGGATGAGCAAGCACGTAACAGGCTTGTACGTGCAGCTGAGGGAGACATGACGCTGGATGCGAAGGAGCAGGCAGCGACAGCTTGGGTGAAGCGCTTTGGCTTTAAGCCGTCGGACTTGAAGCTCGCAACAACCGATGGCGAGGGTGGATTGAAGTATACCGTGGACGATAAGAAAATCGGTTCCTCGGTGCTTACACTGGCTTTTACTTTTGAAGACGGGGATGTTCGCTCGTTTACACAAAGCTTTTCTGCCCCATCGTCCTATACGGATTATGTCAAAAAACAAACGTACTGGGCAAACTGGATGACCTACGCGGGTTATGCCTTATTAAGCATGGTCTTGGGCATACTTGCCATCGTATACGCCTCACTCACACGACGCCACACTTCCTTTGTACGCGGCATTGTTCTGTCCATTGTATATTTTGCTGCCAGTATGGCAGGAACATTTAACATGCTACCTGTACTGCAAGCGGAAGCAGGCGTACGGGGAGCGCTTATATTTCTTATGATTTTGCAAGTTGTGGTTTCCTTCGTAATGGCTGTAGCGATCTACTTCTCCTTGGTCGGCGGTGACGGGCTGATGCGCAAGGTTGGACTGAATGCATGGCCACGCGCCAAGGAGTCTGGCTATGGGCTGTATGTGCTTCGCAGTATGTATGTTGGCTACTTGTGGGCCTTTATTTTACTTGGGGTGCAATCCATTTTGTTCTTTGTACTGGAGCGCACGCTTAATACGTTCTCCACAACAGATGCCACACAGTCTCCTTATAACATGGCTTATCCATGGCTACTGCCGATTATGGCCTGGATGGCTGGTATTGGAGAGGAAGCCGTATACCGTCTGTTTGGTATTCCGATGGTGAAAAAAATAGTAAGAAATACTTTTGTTGCCTGTCTGATCACCACATTGATTTGGGCACTGGGGCACACACTGTATCCGATCTATCCGGTCATTTCCAGACCGATTGAGCTGACCTTCCTTGGATTGCTGTTCAGTTTTGTGTTCCTGCGCTACGGCTTTATTGCCGCCATGTTCAGCCACGTTATTTTTGACAGCATTCTGATGGGACTGAGTGTGATGACGCTGGGAGATAGCGTGAACCTGTTCGCAGGTATATTCTGGATCGTGCTCCCTGCCATTGTGGCCTATATCATGTACTGGTTTAGTCCAAAGAAACCAAATCGAGTCATGTTTGAGCCCATAAAAAAAGAAGAGCCGTATTCTACGACTCCTCCTCCCGAAGGGCAGCTATAATCTGACGCGCAAGCTTATCACCGATAGAGAGAGGCCGGAAGTCTTCGACGCTGGCCTCTCTTATTTTTTTAAGTGAGCCAAAATGCTTAAGCAGCAGCTTACGCCGCTTCTCGCCAATTCCCGGAATCGAGTCCAAACGAGAGGTTACCATGGATTTGCCCCGTTGCTCACGATGGAATGTAATGGCGAATCGGTGAACCTCGTCCTGAATGCGTTGCAGCAGGTAAAATTCTTCACTGTTGCGGGCCAGTGTCACGGCCTCTGGAGAATCCCCCACCAGTAGTTGAGAGGTTCTATGCTTGGTATCCTTCACCAGACCACACACAGGAATGAACAAACCCAGTTCATTCTCCAGCACATCCACAGCGGCCTTAATCTGTCCGCGTCCACCATCGACGACGATCAAATTCGGACGCTCCAGATTTTCCTTGAGCACACGTTCATATCGACGCCGAATAACCTCACGCATCGTTTCATAATCATCCGGCCCCTGCACTGAACGGATTTTATATTTACGGTATTCCTTCTTGGCAGGCTTGCCATCAATGAACACAATCATTGCCGAGACTGGATCGGAGCCCTGTATGTTGGAGTTATCAAACGCCTCCACCCGATGCAGGCTATCCAGCCCAATCGCACGCCCCAGATTGCTTGCAGCCTTGGATGTCCGTTCCTCGTCCCGCTCAATCAGCTTAAACTTCTCATCCAAAGCAACCCGTGCATTTTCCGTAGCCATACCCGTCATTTGCTTTTTCAGTCCACGCTGAGGCACCAGTACCTTTACATCCAGCCATTCAGCCAGAGCGAGTGCCGCCGTAGCTGGTTCCTCCAGCCCGCCGGACAGTTGGGCTTCTGTCTGGTCCTGCTCCGTTGCTTCTCCATAAGAAGCACGCTCTTCGGCCACCAGCAGTGCATCCGCGGAACGCTCGAACGGCTGCTCTTCATTTGCCACATCCGATAATGTCCCTGCTTCTTGTACAGCATTGTTACTGGTCTGTGCGGTTCCCTCGGTTGTTGCAGTGTGAGAAACAGCTTCCGTCACAGCCGATTGACCGACATCACCCTGTTCCGCCTGCTTCATCAGCTTCGGTGTATCCGGCAGCAATATTTCCTGCGGCACCGCCGGGTTATCACTATAATATTGCGTCACATAGGACATAAAGTCGCTGTAGGCCTCGCCATAAAAAGGAAACGTAGACATATGCCGCTCGATCATTTTACCTTTACGAACATATAGGATCTGCACACACATCCAGCCCTTGTCTACCGAAAATCCAAATACATCGCGGTCCTTCGCATCGGCTGTCGTGATCTTCTGCTTTTCCATCATCGCGTCAATGCTGATAATCTGGTCGCGTAGCTCCTTGGCACGCTCAAAGTACAGCTCCTCTGCGGCCTCCTGCATTTTGCGTTGAAGATCCTTTTTGATTTCCTCATGCCCGCCACTCAAAAAAGAACCGATCTCCTGACCAATCTGGTCATACGTTTCCTTCGCAACCTCTTTCACACAAGGGCCCAGGCATTGATGCATATGATAATAAAGGCACACTTCCTTCGGCATCACACCGCACTTGCGTAACGGATACATACGGTCCAGCAGCTTCTTCGTCTGATGTGCCGCGTAGGAATTAGGATAAGGGCCAAAATATTTTGCTTTATCTTTCAGAACGCGCCGGGTCACCTCCAGCTTGGGGTGCTCCTCGTTCGTAATTTTCAAATAAGGAAAGGTTTTGTCATCCTTCAACAGCACGTTATAGCGCGGCTGATGCTTTTTAATCAGGTTGCACTCCAGAATGAGCGCCTCCATATTACTGCCCGTAACGATATATTCAAAATCACGGATATCGGAAACCAGTCGCTGCGTCTTGCCGTTATGGCTGCCTGTAAAATAGGAACGGACCCGGTTTTTCAGCACTTTGGCCTTGCCGACATAAATGATGGTGCCCTCGCTGTTCTTCATCAAGTAACAGCCCGATGCATCTGGCAGCAACGCTAATTTGTGTCGTATGTTCTCCAGCGCCTTCTCCTGATTCCGCAAGTCCTCCGCATAAGATTCCATTCGCCCGGTTCCTCCTTCCATTCTTATAATGACTGCTCGACTACTATATAATATACAGGAATAATACACAAAAACGCCCCCGGTATTTACAACCGGAGGCATTGACCGTTCATGGCCGCTCCCCAAGCCCCCGCAGGAGCATGGGTCACATGCGATAATTACTGGTGTTTGGTAAGCATGCTTTTCAGCGCTTCTTTGGAATTCAGACCCACCACTTTATCAACGGGCTGTCCGTCTTTGAAGACGATCAGGGTAGGAATGCTCATAACGCCGAAACGGGAAGCAGACTCTGGGTTTTCATCCACGTTCACTTTCGCGATTTTGACGCTGTCGCCAACTTCTGTGGACAGATCCTCCAGAATAGGAGCGATCATTTTGCAAGGACCGCACCATGGCGCCCAAAAATCAACCAAAACGGTTCCTGTACCTTCGACTTCTGCGTTGAAGGATTGGTCGGACACGTTAACAATTGCCATTGTATGTTCCTCCTTTATAGAAAAGTCAAGATTATTATAACCTGTAATTTCTTTTTTGACACCTTTTAATTATATCACAATAGTTTTTTAATTGTAAGATATCAAAATAGCAAATTGATTTACAATTATCCTCGCTGATTTTTCCCTTTAACGGTAATGACATCTACAAAAGGGCGAATCCGGTCCATCAAACGCTGTCCCTTGTACAATTCCTCACCGTCCTTGCTCGTAAAGCTCAGATGCTTCTCCAGCCCTTGCAACGAATAATTCGAAGTATAAAAGGTAGGTTTGCGGTTCATTCGATAATTTAAAATCGAGCCCATCACATGATCCCGTACCCATGGACTCAAATTTTCGGCTCCAATGTCGTCAAATACGAGCAGATCACAATTTTTAAGCATTTCAGTCGTTTCCTTCAGCTTCTGCCCTTCCTGAATCATGGACTTTAAGTCCTCCACAAAATCAGGCATATACACAATCACACCGTTCAGTCCGGACAGGGCCAGCTCGTGCAGCAGATATCCCATTAAAAAGGTCTTACCCGTACCAAACGTACCTTCCAGGTAGAGTCCTTTTTTGGATAAACCCTGGCTTTTCGTTTCTTCGATGTAACGGAATAGTTGTGTGACTGCGGGCATACGTTGTGCATCCTTACGTGCAATCTCAAGGGCATTATAGCCTTCCAAGAGCGCACGCTCATCCACATAAAAGCTTTTAATCCGCTGACGCACCCGCTGTTCGTGCTGTGAAGCTACCAGTTTGGCGCAAGGGGTACGGATGTCCACCATTTCGGCTGTACCATTTGGGTATTCTACGCCCAGCTTGCAAAAATGTCCCTGAAAATCGTTAGGACACTGTTCGAGTCCCGGACAATTGTCGCAATTTCGACGATCCCGGGCATACTGAAAAAGCATACTCATGTTTAATCGCAGTTGTGTTTCGTCAATATCTTGATGCGCAGCACAAAATTCCTGCACCAGCGGATCATTGAGAACCTGATCGGCCACATTGCGCGTGCGCTGGCGAAACGAAGGGTTCTGCATCTGCTGTAGCAAATCGCCCAGTGATTCCAAGAACGCTCCTCCTTTCTAAAATGTACAGAATTATGGAGGGGAGATGCTTCGCATGCAGATTGTTCTTCCGATTGCTGTTATCCTCAGATTTTTCCTATTGGAATAAGGATTTAAAGGTTAAAATCCGGGGATAGCTTATGCTTACGATGCCAGCTTTCCTTCGGAAAGCTTTTAGGCAAACGCTTCGCTTCTACAGAACAATTCTGCCCGCTCCGCTGCCGACCGCCATAAAGTCGACACATATTTGAATTGGCTTCGCTGAACATTTTTATAATACCTAATTGGTTTTGGATCAAAACCAATTGATAGTTCGATTTAGCGTAGAGCTATCCACTACACCTTTTTTTGCTTGCCGGATTGCATTCGTTCGGCCAGGCGCAGCAATTCATCCAGTTCTTCCTCGGATACCGGTTCCTCGGCAGGATGATCCTGTACGATGGGAATGGATGGCTTGGATGGGCCGTTGTTTTTGGCATACGAACGGGAACGGCCGCCGGAAGGAGAGGCAGCGGACTGCTTGCCTTTTACCTTGGCTTGGTCACGTATATATTGAACGGCCTTTTCGTAGGTACTTACCTGCTTTAACAGCATATTGGAAGCGACGGCCTCGACAAAGTTTCGGTTGATCCGCTGATCGCTTCCTGATACCAGCAGGGACATTAAATAATGGATAAGTACATTGATGACTTCACCGGGCAACTTGTAGCTGATATCAATCTTTTCGAATATATCCAGCAGGTTACCGGGAACCGTGCCGGGGAAAAAGGTTTGCAACAAACGACGATAAGGCTCGTTGCGCAGCATCATATTATATTGGTGAATGTCGCATTTAGCTGTGAACTGTGGTGGAACTTCCACATAGAACTCCATTTCCACGGCCTGCTCCGCAGGAGGCTCTTCCGAAGTGGCAGCTTCTCTCTGACGCAGAGCAACCACTTTGGCGGCCTGCACCTGCTGTTCCTCCTGACGCTTCCGATCCTGTCTGGAATGCTGGCTGGCCCGGAGTTGAAGCTCGTCTAGCAGCAAATCGCCCGCTTCGGTAAAAACACCGTCCTCATCCAGCAAGCGGCTGATGTCCTGTACAGATAAGTCAAATTTGCGAACAACGTAATTGACCATGCCTAACTGCTCGTGCTCAAAACGCAGACGCTCTACATGCTTGCGATTAACGGATTCACGCGGAAAACGGAGAATGATGTCTGCATAATTCAGCCCTTCCTCCGACTCTGCGGCCAAAGCCCCATTGTGACGGCCCGAAGACACCTCGGAAAGCGCCTGCTCCAACTCGTAATCAATGACATGGGTGTTCAGCTCAAATAACTCGTAAAACGGAATAGATATATTCTCTTTATTATAGGAAGATTGCGACCATTCCGCAGATTCGCTGCTCCACAGCGATTCTCGCAGAGAAAGCACCGCAAACTTGCCAATTTTGTCTCTCAACAAAAGAGTAAGATGCTGCGTCCTGAAAAAATCGGCAGGTGCAAGCGGTGGCTGCATCTCATATTCATACATATAGTCGTCCGTTTCCGGTGCATACAGCCTGGACGTCTGCAACAGACCGACAGCCTCCAGCTTGGAGGTCTGTTCAATTAGATGCTTGCGTCCCTTCTCACTCGGCTCCAGCCCTAGTGTCAGAAAAAGACGACGCTGCTGCTCCAGCGGCGAATAACCGATCTGTCCGACTGGCACATGCTGGAACAATAGCCGATACAGGCTGACCGCAAATGCGCCTACCATCGGCTGATAGACGCTTCCCAGCATCAATTCATCCAGTGCGCTCAAGCCGAATTCCCGATAAACGCAGTAGCGGTGGTTCTCAGTATAGTGCAGCAGGTTTTTCATCCGCATTCCAACATTCTTCCTTTCCTGACATAACGGTCTCCAAGATGTTTTTCTATTCTATCATACTTGACCCCAGCTGAGACCAGCAAAATAAGTCCAATTGTCCTCCTTTTTGGCAGCCTCATTCGTCCGTGTTCCCCTTTTTTCGAGAATACTAACTATTTTACTGCTTGTGACCTGCATCACGGAAAAAATAAAATTCTTCACATTTCTTTCATTGGTGAAAATCCTTTATTTGGGCTACAATATAATAGTTAAGCATTACACATTCTTTATTCGCAGGACATACTTACAACGCACATGTTTCGGCCATGCCGATGATTATTTACAGATTTGAAAAAGGAGTGACCATTGTGAACCAACATCAACCTCAACAACCCCCATCAACGCCAAATGAAGTAGCATCCACGCTGGAAGGCTGGTATGCACTTCACGATTTCCGATCCATCAACTGGACGGCATGGAAAACAGCAGACGATGAAGAACGCGCCGGGGCGCTGGACGAGCTTCAAGAGTTTATGAAGGAATGGAGCGTTACCGAGGAAGCGGGTCTGGGCAGCTCTGCCGTATATACTGTAATCGGACAAAAGGCTGATTTTGTAATGTTACATCTACGCGAAACGCTGGAAGATCTCAACAAACTCGAAAATGATTTTAACAAAACAACCTTTGCCAAATATACGACTAAAACCTACTCTTACGTGAGTGTGGTCGAGCTGAGCAACTATTTGAGCAAAGAAGAAGATCCGATGCAAAATCCGCAAATTGTTGCACGTCTGAAGCCTGTTTTGAACAAGGCTCGATATATTTGCTTCTATCCGATGAACAAAAAACGCGATCTGGATGACAACTGGTACATGCTTTCGATGGACGAGCGTCGCACTCTGATGCGCAGCCACGGTTTGATCGGACGCAGCTACGCTGGCAGAGTGAAGCAAATCATTTCCGGTTCTATCGGCTTCGACGATTGGGAATGGGGTGTCACGCTGTTCGCCGACGACGCACTTCAATTTAAAAAGCTGATCTACGAAATGCGTTTTGACGAAGTCAGCGCCCGTTACGGCGAGTTCGGCTCCTTCTATGTCGGCAGCGTCCTGAACGAAGAAACATTTGAAGACATGTTAAAGCTATAAAACGACCAAGGATTTCGTGAACTCCCGCTTTAGGGAATGCGGAATCCTTTTTATATGCTGCAAAGCCGCACAAGATGAGAAAAGGCCCCCTCACAGGCGCCTGAAAAATCATATTCTTTGATATTAGTGTAACACAGGTTCAACCACTACAGCTGCATCCTCGCTTTTTGCCAGCTTTCTTTTCTCCAGAGCAATCAGAATAAAGATCAGAAGCAACAAAGCACTTAACAGGATCAAAAATCCTCCAACCTCAGGAATGAAATACTTCAAGCTTCCGCCCTTGAATCCCATCCCTCTCAAAAACTTGAAATGCCAGGTTAATGGAAGAATGTTACTTACATACTGCAACGATGGAGGTAGCATAGCTACCGGCAATTGAGCACCACTCAGCATAAACGAAGGCAATATAAGCAGCATGAGACGCGGGGAAGCTTTTCCCGGATTAGCCGCACTCCATCCCAGAACCATTGCAAACAAACCCAAAGTAATCGTGTACAGTAGAAACGGAATACTCATTTGCCATACATTGGCCTCAAAACGGAGTCCGCCGATCTGCTTGAGCAAACCAATGGATAGAAAAAAGGATACACATCCAACTACCGCATACGGTATGACCCTCAGAATCAGACCGTATGAATGCTGCAGCTCATCTTTTAATCGTCCTTCCTCCCGTAAGCGAGGAACAATCGTCAGCGCAGCAGCACCAATCAGTGAAATCATGACCGTATTCATGAACCCCATAACCGAGGTCATCAAAGTAACATTGGTCGGATTATACAGCAGACGCTGCTGGAGTAGCATATTGGAGGTAAGCCCTGTAACCTGGCTGTCACTCATTCCCATGCCCCTTAGTCCACCACCAGCCAGCATCGCATTTTCCGTGGCAATGATCTCCGTCACCGCCGACCGCAGATTCCCTGTAGCCAGCCCGACCGTGTTATCTACATAAAAGCCGATGTTGCTCTGGACTCCCTTAACTCTATTCTCCTCCAGACCTGCCGGAAGATAAATCACTGCAAAAAACTTTTCATTATATAAGAGTAAATTCGGATCGGTTTCATTCTCTTGCACATAACGTACATCAATATACTGGGATGCATTTAATTTATTAATAAGCTGTCGGCTATAATTGCTATGATCTAAATCGACTACAGCCACAGAGGCATCATTAAGCTGATTGTTTTTAAAAACAAACCCTAAAGATGCCGATACGACAATCGGGACGAGCAGCATAACGAATACCAGCTTGCCGCTGATCAATAGCTTCCATTCTTCTATAAACGCCTTCATTTCGTCACAACCTCTATCGTCATTCCAGGTAATAATTCAGGTGTTCGCTGAACATCTACCCTTACCTGGAAGGAGCTTATATCCGACAAACCTTTATCCCGGCTCATTCTCATGTTGGTATACTGCGGAGCAGAGGTAACGTATCTCACCTTGCCCTGGATATTTTTGTCTAAAGCTACGACATGTGAAGCCACATTTCCCCCTGCTTTAAACTGTGAGATGGAATCCTCATCCACATAAATATCATAGTATAGGTGGTTGGTTTCAATAACGACGCCTGTTGCCCCCGTAGCAACGATTTCTCCCATCTTGGGAACAATGCGGGACACTTTACCGTCTGCGGATGCCTTCAGCACCGTACGTCCGCGCTGCAATTCCAAGGTTTTGAGCTGAACGCTTAATGCCTGCTTTTGTTGAGCCAGAAGATCCACGTTGTATTCACTATTTTTAACATCTTTACGTGTTTGGGAGGTCTGGGTTAGTGCTTCCTTGGCCTTTTCTGTTTTGATGCGGGCCTGTTCGCGTTCCTCTGCGGTTGCACCTGCCTCCATTTTTTCCAGAGCGGTTTGCTGCTGGGCGATACTATTTTTAGCAATGTCGGATTGTTTGCTGGCCGCAGTAATCTGATTATTGGCAATCTCCACCTGATCCCGGGCTGTATCTAGCACAATTTGTGCAGAATCCAGTTGGTTTTTAGCGTTATCCAGCTCCGCCTTGGTTCCAGCCCCAGCATCGTACAAAGCTTTAATACGGTTGTAATTGATTTTAGCCAGTTCCAGCGCCTGTTGTCTGGAGGTCACTGTCTTTTGCGCGATCTCTGCATTTCTCTTGGATGTCTCCACTCCTGTCAGAGATGCGTCCAACGATTGCTGCGCCGCTTCAATAGCCAGCTTTTGCTTCTGGATATCCTCCACACGTGTGCCTTGGTTCAACAGGGATTCTCCCGCTTGCGCAGCCTGAATATCCAGTTGCCCCTGTTTTTCTGAAGTCGAAATTTTCTCTGACTGATTTTGCAGTCCGTCTTTAGCCTGCTTTATTTTTACATCAGCCTGCGCGATATCCGTTTTTAATTTCTCAATTTGCAGGTCGAGGTCCACAGGATCGAGGGTCATGAGCACATCCCCTTTTTTCACCTGTTGTTCCTCCTTCACCTCAATGGTGTTCACTCTTCCCCCAACGCCCTGAAAGGCAGCATTTACGGTATCTGCCGTAAGCAGCGTGTTTTTTTGTGTGGCAGCCATACTCACAGCATCCTTGCCGCTCATAGCCATCAGCGTACCTCCAGTACCTAGCGCGGCAATAAGTATAACGTACACAATGATCTTCTTATTCATTGCAATGAACTCTCCTTCATGATGATTTAGCCAATAATAAGCGGAAAAATGATTGTTTTAAAAAAACAAGTACGCAATCTGATAGTACGACGTCTAACTATCGGCCTTGGGAAAGCATTTATTCCCGTTTTATTCGCTCCACACCTGTGGAAAGCTTCTGTAGCATCCCCGCGAAGTGGACATGATCTTCCTTCGTAAATTCCTTCAATAAATCGGAAAAAAGCTGAATGAACATCGGAATTCTTTCCGTCATTAACTGTCTTCCTTCCTCAGTCAAGGAGATTGCGGTCATACGGCGATCCGCCAGCGTACTTCTTCGGATGATACCGTCACGTTCCAGCTTGTCGATTACACTGGTTACGGTTGACCGTGTTACTCCTGAATATTCGGCCAGTTCAGATGGAGTCAATGCACGTTCATGCAGATACAGCGGAATTAAAATTTTCAGACTTCCAATCGATAGTCCATATTCGGACAGTCTGGAGCACACACCATTGTATACTTCATGAGCTGTCTGCATGAAAAGCGCTAGCGTACTCAACGATTGGGGGTCCACATGGGGAAATTTTTCTGCCAATAAATTTATCTTTTTGGGATCACCCTTGAAGTTAAAATCAGAATACAACGTGAAGGCCCCCCCCTCTGTAATTAATATCCACACTATACGTCGCCGTATAGTTATGTGTCAATACCCTTTTTAGGAGTACATTAATAAAAAAGGTTTCCAAGCCCCCTGGCCAGGAGTCATGGAAACCTTCTCAATGCATAAGATCTTTTGATGTCATGCTCAAGCTTAGAAAAAACGTCCCTTTTTCAGCACCAACGGAATCCCGCCAATGATAAACAGATAACGGATATCCACAATTTTTTTCAGTTGCGCGGCTATCCAGCCCTTTATTTTGCGATTGCCCACGACGGCGACAGCCTCCCCTTTTCCAAGAGAAGCAACCGTGCCTTTGTTGGAAAATACAAACTTGTGCAGCTCCTTTTTACGAAGCGTAGCTGCCAGATTCTTCGCGCAGAGTACCCCTTGCTGCATTGCAATTTGGGCGGTCGGCGGATACGGGCGTCCTTCGGGATTAAACATTAAAGAACTGTCCCCGATAATAAAAATGTCGTCATGGCCCGGTGCGCGTAGAAAATCGTCGATCTTCACCCGTCCGCGCATCACTTCAAATCCGGCTTTCTCGATCAGGCCGTTACCACGAATACCTCCAGTCCATACGACCGTGCAGGCTTCGATTTTCTCACCCTCACCAACAATGACGCCGTCCTCAAGACATTCCTTAATTGGAACACCGATGCGGAAGGTAACGCCCTTGCGCTTAAGGACATCCATCGCGTATTCTACCAGTTCCGGATCGAAGCCCGGCAATGCCGTAGGAGCCGCCTCGACGTTAATGATTTGAATCCGGTTAAAGTCAATATCATAGGCTCTCGCCAATTGTGGCAGACGATCCGCCAGCTCCGCCACAAATTCAATGCCGCTAAAGCCCGCACCTCCGACTACAAAATTCAGCCGTCCGGGGTTTCCATCATTTTTATACAAAGCAAGCTGGTATTCGACATGCTCACGGATCAAGCGGACCGAGTTAATGCTTCGAATTGTAAGCGCGAACTTATCCATCCCCTGAATACCGAAGGTTTCCGGTTCTCCGCCCAGCCCGATTACCAGATAATCGTAGGATAGCGATCCATCCTCCAGCACGATTTTTTTCTCCTTCGGTATGATATCCTTAACCGTCCCTTTGATTAGATCCACTTTGAACTCATCGATCAGCTGCGAAATCGGAATACGTGAATGCTCAATCGTATCCGTACCCGCTGCGGGCATGTGGAGATGCGTTGTTATATAGTGGTAATCATGGCGGTTAATCAGCGTGACATCCGCCTCGTTGTGCTTGAGCTCCTTTTGCAATTGCTGAGCCGTCAAAATACCGCCATACCCGGCACCCACAATGACAATTTTGGGAATACTGCTCATGCTTCTACCCCTTCCGGTTTACGTAATCAGTGATTATTCACAGCTTTGCTCTCAAAATGACTTATTTATACACGCCGGATAACCTTCATCAAATAATAATTCGCTTAAACTTTGCAAGCGGAACCCGGCAGTTTATAATGATAGACAGTGAATCATACGTTCGGTGGCTTTTTTTAACCTCTATGCGGCTGATTCAACATTTAATATTCATTATCCATACTATCCCTTTCGGAGGTGTTTTTAGAGTGACAGCTCAATCCACAGGTGCGGAGCTCCGCGATCTGATTATCATCGGAGGCGGTCCAGCCGGTATTTTCGCTGCTTTCTACGGGGGAATGCGTCAGGCATCCGTCACCTTAATTGAAAGTATGCCCCAACTCGGAGGCCAGCTTGCAGCCCTTTATCCTGAAAAATATATTTATGACGTCGCTGGCTTTCCTAAAGTGACTGCACAGGAACTGGTCAACAATCTGGTTCAGCAGATGAACCACTTTAATCCAGAAGTACAGTTAGAAGAGAAAGTCGTATCATTAGAGAAAAAGGAAGAACGCCACTTCATCGTAAAAACAGATAAAGGCGGCGAGTATCACGGTAAAGCGGTCATTATTACCGCTGGCGTGGGTGCTTTCGAGCCACGCAGACTGGAACTGCCGGGCGCAGATCGTTTTGAAAAAACGAACCTGCATTACTTTGTCAGCGACCTGAGTAAATTTGCAGGCCGGAAAGTGCTGATCAGCGGCGGCGGCGACTCTGCGGTAGACTGGGCGCTTATGCTGGAACCGATTGCAGAACAGGTTACATTGATTCATCGCCGCGACAAATTCCGTGCGCATGAACACAGTGTAGAAAACCTCCTCGCTTCCAAAGTAAACGTCGTTACACCGACCGAAATTACAGAGCTGCACGGGGAAGACTCGATTACGAAGGTTACCCTTGCTCATGTAAAAACCAAAGAAACTCAGGAAATCGAAGTGGACGATGTGATCGTTAACTTTGGATTTGTATCCACTCTCGGTCCGATTGCCGAATGGGGAATCGAAATCGAAAGTAACTCCATCGTGGTCGATTCCCGTCAGGAAACGAATATTCCCGGCATTTTCGCCGCTGGGGACATTACGACCTATCCAGGCAAGCTCAAGCTGATTGCTGTCGGCTTCGGTGAAGCGCCTACGGCCGTCAACAACGCCAAGGTTTATGTTGATCCGGACGCCAAGCTGTCCCCGGGTCACAGTAGTAACATGAAACTGTAGTCTATTCTTAGACTATGACAAAAAAGGGTATTTTACTCCAAAATTGAATTATTGGAGTGAAATACCCTTTTCTACGGTGTGCCTATTCGTTGCAGTGATTGTCCGTAAAGTCATTCGAACCCTGAATGACTTCACAGTCGCAGTACGAGAGCTTGTCCGGTCTAATGAAGGACTACGGCTGTATTCATCTCTAAGTTTCTTTTGTGGATCTCAGCCAGCAACAGTGCAATGAAGTCGCATTCAAGTTTAAGCTCGATTGCCATCTGATAGGAATCCAAAAGCATTTCATCCGTCAGCATAGCCATCCTCGACACAACCTTTCCTTTTATTTCAAAATCTATTCTATCAAAATACCAAAAACGGAACAAGCGTTCTGTTATCCACAGCATGTTGTGGAAATCCTGTGTATAAATTGTTGGTAAGTGTCGTAAAGCCTTATATGTGACAGGGGATAATGTGGACAATACTTATACACAGGATTTTGACGCTGGTAAATAAAAAAAATTTTTTATTGTTTACACAAATATATTATATTCACAATCTACTAAATTGAATTTTATGGGATTGAATTCAAGAAAATCAAGAATTATTGGGGCCTTGTGTTTACCTCCAAAATCCATATCCGTCCATTCGGATCAAGTCCATAATCAAATCCCAATTGTCCAATCCCCGGAAATCTTTTCTCCAGTACAGGAATACACCGCTGTGTAAGATTAACGATTTCACGTCGCTTTCGGGTAGCCACCTGGCGGGGATAAATCTTCCGAAGTGCATCCATTCCCTTCATCAAAGTTCCCCCTTTGCACAGGTTCGTAATGACCAGTCCGGGACGGGCATGACGTGCAACCACCGACCGGAAAACCCATTTCTGGCCCACTTTCACCACTTTTACCCGATAGTCAACCGGTCTGCCCTGAATAGTAGCCAACAAAATACCCTGCTGAATCAAATACGGACGCTGGAGCCGGAGCTTTCCGATTCCGACAGCAAGCTCTCCAAAGCTGCTGAACCGGTATGTGCGTTCCATGCGCGTGCAGGTGTATTCCCTGCGCCCCCTAGCCACACGCATGACTCCGATTCCACCGCCGCCCTTCACAGGCTTTATGAACACAAAAGCTTGCCGCCGCAGCATCATGCGCAGTTGATCTTCGCTATACAGACACGTTTCCGGTATATAAACGGCGGTATACGGATGGCGGAGCAGCGCCTTCGTCTTTAACCACTTGCTTGCAAGTTGTCTCATGAATCCTCTCTCCTTTCGCCGTCAAACTATACTTATACATACTCAACACGGATGCTCTATTCTTGGATGATTGCCCGAGGAACATATCCATTTCGACAAGATCAATGCTAACGGTAGCATGCACGGGACATCACTGGTACAATGACAATAATCTACTTATATTTGCACGGAGCAGCGGGTTTGCCGGCAAATTGTTTTTTCGACAAGGAGGTCAACTCATGAACAGCAAAATCGGCATCATGGACATTGGCTCCAACTCCATACGTCTAGTGATCTATGAAATAACAGAGACAGGAGCCTACCGGATTGTCCAGGAATGCAAAGAGGCTGCCCGACTAAGTGAAAAGGTTGGAACCAACGGCCGTATGGAGCGGGAAGCGATTCGAAGCATCGCTCCATTACTGCGCCAATTTATAACGGTATGCCGTATGCACGAGGTTGTTCGTATGCGTGCAGCAGCGACAGCCGCTATCCGTAATGCGGCGAATTCGGATGAGATTGTTCAATGGATTGCGGAGGAAACAGGCTTAACGCTGGAAATATTGAGCGGGGAGCAGGAGGGCTATGCCGGTTTTCTGGGCGTCGTCAATACCATGAATGTAAACGACGGCATTATTATTGACATCGGGGGCGGCAGTACCGAAATTACGCTGTTCCGCGAGCGACAGCGGCTTCATACCGTATCGTTTCCTTTTGGCGCGGTCAACACGAATTCGCGCTTTGGCCAGGAAGTCAGGAATGGTGAATGGTCCTCTCAGCAGATCGAGGAGATGGAGAGCTTCGTCCGTTCTTCCCTGCAAGACCATGATTGGATCTTTTCCAATCCGGGCCTGCCGTTCATCGGTTTGGGCGGTACCTTGCGTACCTTGGCCAAAATCAATCAGAAGCGGCAGGATTACTCGTTGCCCGTGACGCACCATTACGAAATGACGACAGAAGATGTCGATTATTTTTATGTCAGTCTGCCCCATCTTCCCTATGAAAAACGCAAAAAAACAGCCGGCCTGTCCAAAGACAGAGCCGACATTATTGTACCGGGGCTAGTTATATTGAAAACGATATTCGAGGCCGCTCATGGCTCCACCTATTTGGTCAGCGGAGCGGGCTTGCGTGACGGTTTGTTTCATGAACTGGTCAATTCCGAAAAGCCTGTGGTCGACAATCCGCTCATCGCGTCGATCCGCAATATACTTTCATTCGCTGTTCCGGTTAGCGAAGAGCACGTCAAGCGGGTTAACGAGTACGCTGTCCGACTCTATGACGAACTCGTTGACGTATGGGCTGACGTATCATCCTCAGCGATGGACAAACGTCTGCTGCTTACCGCCGCAACGCTGTACAAAACCGGAGCAGCCTTAAATTACTATCATTTCCGCCAGCATTCCGTGTTCTGGATCCTACATGCGGGCATCGGAGGTTTATCCCATCAGGAAACGGTGCTGGCTGCGCTGATCGCAGACTACCATCCCAAGAATCGGACGCCCCGACTGTTGCGCACACATGCCGATATTCTGGAGCCTTCCGACGAAGAACGTGTACATCGGTTGGGCTCCCTGCTCCAGCTTGCGATCGGCATGGATCGGAGCGAATCCGGCATCATCACCAGCATCAATCCCACCACAGGTGACGATGCGCTACATCTTCGTCTGGAAAGCATGAGTGAACCGATTCTGGAACAGCGGGAGCTGGAGGCTGTCGCCAAGGATTTTCAAAAAGCATGGAACCTTACGTTGTCGTGGTCCATTCTTCCTTCTTCCAATTTCTAACCTTCATGGCTTCGGATTGGCTCCGCATAGGGGCCTCTTCGTCGTTTCTTGCCACAAACTGATAACTGCCATTGGACAGAAGCTGCCGCGCCTTCACATTATCTCTCAAGGACAAATGCAAAATGTCCGACAGCATTCCCTTGATCCGGTCATCGTAAATCGGGCACATCAGTTCAATCCGGCGTGTCAGGTTGCGAGTCATCCAGTCCGCGCTGGACAGGAACAGCTCCGAAGCCCCTGCATTTTCAAAATAAAACAGCCTGGAATGCTCCAGAAAGCGATCCACAATACTAATGACGCTGATATTCTCGCTGAAGCCTTCCACACCGGGACGCAAGCAGCAGACCCCTCTAATGATCAAATCAATCTTCACACCCGCCTGAGAAGCTGCATAAAGTTCATCAATCATCTCCTGACTGGATAAGGAGTTGATTTTGGCAATGATACGGGCTGGCTTGCCTGCAAGTGCTTGCTCCGCTTCCCTGCGGATCAGCTCGAACAGCTTGTTTTTCATTCCCGTCGGAGCCACCGTAAAAGCTTGCAGCGTCTTGAGTGCGGAGAAGCCCGTGATTTCATTAAACAGCTCGGAGGCATCCTCGCCCAAGACCGGGTCTGACGTGAATAACCCGATATCCGTATATACGCGGGCCGTGCTTTCATTGTAGTTGCCAGTCCCCACATGCACGTATCGTTTGAGCGCGTTACGCTCGTGGCGTACCACGAGAATGATTTTGGCGTGCGTCTTCAAACCGACTAGCCCGTAAACCACATGACAGCCTGCTTTCTCAAGCGTACGCGCCCAGGCAATATTACGTTCCTCATCAAAACGGGCCTTTAATTCCACCACCACCGTGACCTGCTTGCCCGATTCAGCCGCACGTGCCAGTGCCGGTATCAGCTTGGATTCCCCGTTGACCCGGTACAGGGTCATTTTGATCGCCATCACATCCGGGTCCTCTGACGCCTCAATGATAAAATCCGTTACCGCATCGAACGACTCATACGGATGATATACCAGCACGTCCCGTTTGCGAAGTACGTTGAAGATATCCTCTTGCGGGGGCAGCTCTTCCGGATACACCGGTTTGATTGCCGGAAACTTCAAATGCGAATGCCCTTCCAATTGATCGGCAAAGGACGATAGAAACGTCAAATCCAGCGGCCCGTCCATCTCAAACACATGATCGAACAACTTGAATTCGCGCTGAAGCTCCATCAGAGCAAAGGGATTAATCCCTTTTTCCACTTCCAGCCTTACTGGCGCACCGCGTCTTCTTCGACGCAGTTCTTTTTCAATCTCTTCGAGCAAATCTTCGATTTCTTCTTCATTAATGGACAAATCGGAATTGCGCGTGACCCGAAAGGCTTGGACCGATTCCGGCACATAACCTGTGAACAGCGTTTGAATATGATGCTTGATCAGCTCTTCAATTAAAATGAATGATTTCTTCTTGCTATTGGAACGTAGCGGCACAGACACGACACGCGGAATATTGGAAGGCACCTGCACAATGGCAAAAAACGGCTTATCCTCCTCCGTATCCCCTTGACGTCTCAGTACAACTGCCAAATATACATATTTATTGTGAACTAGTGGAAAAGGACGGCTCTGATCGACCGCCATTGGCGTTAGCACCGGAAATATAATTTCATGAAAGTAGGTATCCAGAGACTTGCGCTGTGTCGCATTCAAGCCCTCATATTCAAGCAGCAAAATCCCCTTTTTCGTCAACAGGCGGGAAATTTCGCGATAGGTTCGATACTGCTCCGATACCATTGAGACCGTGCGCTTGATCAGCCGTTTGTACAAACCGGAGGGAGTATATCCGGTAAAATCCTTTTGCATAAAACCAGCCTTAATCTTCTCGCGCGTCTCTGCCACCCGAACAGCCATAAATTCATCCAGATTGCTGGACACAATCGCCAAAAATTTGGCTCTCTCCAGCAACGGTGTGTCTGTATCCTGAGCTTCCTGAAGCACACGACGGTTAAATTCAATCCAGCTCAAATCCCGATTAAAGTAGCGTTCTGACCCGGCTTTATCTTTATCCTTATTCTGACTCTCTATCAACATATGGCCTCCATCAATCATGCAGTATAGTTATGTTTTATTGTACTATTAGATGAAACGCACTAGCATCACGGCTGTGTAAACACAATGTAAAATGTGTGTAAAACGCAGCCTGTTGTTGAAAAGGTCAATCGGATACTTTACAAAAATAGTATTAAAGGGTACAGTGTTTACGTCTGTTTCATTGAGGTAGATTGTCGAATCGTACTTTTTCATCGTTTTTTTATATTTATCACGCTTTACTTGTCACATACCAGCCACTTTCAATTGTTTCATTTTCAAATGGCATCATATAGGGAGGATTTACGTTATGGAACCCAAGAAAACGCCACGCGTACTGCAAAAAAACATCGAATTTTTTACCGCAGCGCTGTCTCAGCATCTCGTTTCAGTCTGGCAGGAGGACCCGACGGGCGTATACTGCGAGATTGGCAGCGGATATATCGAATTGTTCAGCAGCGAGATGATTCGGGTGCGCAATCAGGATGGGACCCAAAGCCATTATGACCGCAATATCACGATGTTTCAGTTGATCACCAAGGATCAGCCGATATAATTATTATATGCTATGCCTGTACTGTTCTTCCAGATTAGAAATGCTTTTTTTCTTGAATATAACTGCTATCTAACTGTTACTTATAGGCTAAAAGTTATTCTTTAAGGCAGCGATGCTGCTGGCTTTCGGTCTGTGAAAATATTACAGGTTTATCCAAAAGGCGCCACAGAGCGCTTTTTTTGTCGTTTTTTTTGAACATCGTTTCAAAAAGCAGTATGATAAAGTAGCATAAAATCTAAATTTAAAGGGGAATCAACCGATGGAGCCTACAACATCAGACGGACGCATCCTGATCATGACCGCGGTTGAGGGCGAACGGGAAGCCGTGCTGCGCGGGCTGAACGGCGACACCCGCTTTGCAGTTGAGCTGGCTGGTGTGGGCGCTCCGTCCGCAGCGGCTTCGACTGCTCTGGCGCTGGTTGGCGGCGGCTACCGCCTGGTCATCAGCGCCGGAATCGGCGGCGGCTTCGTGGATGTAGCCGCACTGGAGAGCGTCGTCGTCGCGGACGCGATCATCGCCGCCGACCTCGGGGCCGAGACGGCGGAGGGCTTTAGCAGCGTGGACGAGCTGGGCTTCGGCTCCAGCCGAATCGCCGTGAACGGCGCAACCACGCAGCGACTCGTTCAGGCGCTGCGTGCCGCCGGACAGACAGCCGTCGCCGGGCCGATCCTGACCGTCACGACGGCGACTGGTACGGCGGCAACCGCAGAACAGCTGGCTGTGCGCGTTCCCGGGGCTGCTGCCGAAGCGATGGAAGGCTATGGGGTAGCCGTAGCGGCGAACAGGCTGGAGCTGCCTGTGATGGAGATCCGCACGATCTCCAATGCAGTTGGCCCACGTGACCGCGCCGCCTGGCGGATCAAAGAGGCTTTGCAAGCGTTGGAAGCCGCATTTTCTACATTAACGGAGGTTATATAGATGCAAATTGCTTTTTCACCTTGTCCCAACGACACCTTTGTCTTTCATGCCTTGGCGCATGGGTTGATTCCGGGCGCACCCTCGCTGGACATCACATTCGCCGATATCGACATCACCAACAATCTGGCGGTAACGCCAAACGGGCTGGATGTTATGAAAATCTCTTATGCTGCACTCCCTTGGGTGCTGGACGAATACGCCCTGCTGCCTTGCGGCGGCGCGCTAGGCCGGGGCTGCGGACCGCTCGTGCTGACCAAGGAAGATACCACGGCGGAAGGACCGGAAGCCCTGTCCGGCAAGCGCGTAGCTGTGCCGAGCGAACGCTCCACGGCCTATCTGCTATTCCGCCTGTGGGCGGCCAAGCATGTGCCGGGAGGGGTCGGTGAAATTGTCGTGATGCCGTTCGACCAGATCATGCCTGCTGTCCGTGACGGACATATGGATGCCGGGCTGGTCATTCACGAGGCACGTTTCACGTATCCATCCTACGGTCTCAGCAAGCAAGTGGATCTGGGCAACTGGTGGGAAGAAGATACGGGTCTCCCGATTCCGCTTGGAGCCATTATTGCCCGCCGTTCTCTGGACCTCGATGCGATCGCAGGCTGGTTACACGCCTCTGTCGAGTATGCTTGGAAGCATCCCGAGGCCTCGCGCGAATATGTATTGTCCCATGCACAGGAGCTGTCTCCGGATGTGGCCCAATCACATATCGACCTGTACGTGAACGACTTTACCGCCAATCTGGGCGACAGTGGATACGCAGCCATCGAAGCACTGCTCGGACGCGCCGCACAGGAAGGACTTGTGCCTTCGTTTGATTTAGCCAAGCTGCGCCTTGCGTCCACCACCCGCTAATGGACCGACATTGCATGTTTTCCAGCTGAATAGAGCAGTTTAAACATATAAAACCTCCCGAACGAGCACATTGCCTAGCCATGCGCCCCATTCGGGAGGTTCTATGATTTCATATTGCGAATCATCATTCAGACTCGCTTGATCCTTGTCCTTAGTTCTGTTCCTGCTCCACGACCTCGGTCTTAAACACGTTATCCAATTTGGTACCCAATCTTTTGACCAGTGGCACCTTAATATCCCGGCTCAGCTCCTTGAAAAAAGCGTCCATGTCACAATTAATCTTATCCAACACGACCTTTACGGTGCCCTCTGCCAAGATCTGCTCATTCAGATCTTCCGGTACGGTAACCGAGATATCATACTTCTTGCTTAACGTTTTAATGTAGCGGGTAAAGATTTCGATAAGCTCCTCATTGTTGAACTTCTCGACTGCAACTTGCCCTTTGTTCGTAAATTTCAAATTCACTCTCACGTTAGCATTTCCCCTTTTCCTTTTGACCATTTATTTTGGATAAACGTTGAACCTTACGAGGTTCTTCAAAGAAAGGGCCTTACCGGTCGTTTTAGACTCTTGTCCTTTGATATACTAAGTATAACACATTAAGTCCGTTTTCATTTCCCAACTTGTCGTTTTATGATAAAAAATGATACAATTTGCGCATTTTCAGCATTAATTCTTTCTTTTCATGCCAATCATTAGGAAGATTTTATACATAAATACACAAAAAAACGCCTATCTCGCAAAAGAAAGACGTTTCCGTATAGATGCTTATGCAGTATGGATTTACAAAGGTTTTGTACATTCCCAACCATGTGAACGATACTCACGCACCGCATCCCGTACATCCTCGATATCATCGGTATGCAGCAGAACCGCAGGTAAAATCACCCAATATTCGTTCTCTGCCAGATCAATAAACACGTCCTCGACATCATAATATTGCATATCGCCAAAAGCCGTATCCCTGATTTTCTGTCCAACCAAAGGTGTAAAATGGGAATCAAATGTTTTAATCACCTTCGTATATTCCTTCACGCCCGTTGCTGTAATCTGCTGTGAAATAATGACGCTCAATGCTGTTTACCTCCCTGACTGATAATGCTCATTATAACCTCTTATCAGGCCTTCCACAAAACCTTGTGCTGCAAAAATAATAAAAATCAACAACCCGATGCCGATCCCAACGGAGCTTAAAACGATAATCAGGATGCCCTGTGTATTACGTTGCTCTATCCGTTTCGTCAAAATGCCGAAGACTAAACCCAGAATAGCCGACAGATTACCAATGACGAAAATACTTAATAGTAGCCCCAATCCTGCAAAAATCCAGCCAAACAAAGCAAGCACCCAGCCCTGCGGCTGCGGCTCACTCTGTCTCATCTGCCAGCGTTCCCTCGCTGTAGACGTGTACCTATCCATTCTTTAGCTCCCCCGCTCTTTAACCAATACTCAAGAAAGAAATTCGCTCGCCTTCTCCCGGTGGGCAGGCTTGATATGCATGTCCAGCACTTTTAAGGCCGCCAGCACGACACCCGCATCGTCCGTGAAGCCCAGCATCGGAATGACATCCGATATCGCATCCAATGGAGAAATAAAATACGCCAAGGCCCCGAAGGCCACCCCTTTGGCATAAAGAGGCGTTTCAGGATCTATCGCACAATAGTACATGGCCACCGCATCCTTCACAAAAGGAACCTTTCCGGCCGTGGATTTCACCTTTTTGAAAAATCCCTTTTTTACCTGTTCTTCCTGCTTCGGATCATATTTGGCTTTAGTTACATCAAAATCCTTCATAAGGTACCTCCTATTTCTGACTGGCAAGCTTGAAAATTCCACCTTCCCGCTTTCCAAGTTCATAATTTTGTACCGTCATTTCCACCTTCGTATTTTTATCCCATACCGGAAGCTTGTCCGACGTACCATACTGTTTCATAGCTATGTCTATGACTTCCTCCGCCTTCTTCGTCAAAGTAGAAGAAGCCATATTATATTTACCATAACCTCGATAAGCACCACCCAAACCAAGATTCGGTTGATTGTTCACATTTAAAAGCACACCCTTCAACGTACCATTCTCTGCTACATCAAAGGTCGCTTTTTCCAATACAAAATCATCAGTAACGACGGAAGTCTGCTCCAATACATGCGATATGGACGACAGGTTGGCTGCTAATCTAACCCGTTGCAGCAGGGCCTCTGTATCCTTTTGTTGCTTTGTCAATGCTTGCGTTGTCTTGTTGAGTGAAGCATTCGCTGTAGTTAAAGTATTTACCTTTGCAGTCAGATTATAATTCCATAACGCCAAGGTAATACATCCGAGTACAGCTATTCCTGAAATGACCGTGGCTACAACTGCGAGCTTACGAACAGCCTGTGGTTGCGGCTCCAAAGACTGAGTATGACTGCTTAATTCCCCCATAGCAAACTTCCTCTCTATTTACATAGTCATATTTTACTATGACCCCCTTTTATAATCTAGTATATTCTTCCTGCTTTCTCATTCTCTATTTATGGGTACAGGATTTCGTTTCATTGGCCCTTGAGCTTGGGTTGCCTCGTTTTCCCGGTAAAGCCGTATTCACCAGATACACACTGCCCGCGATCAGCACCAATCCCACCACGAATGTCAGAGTAAGCGACTCCTTGAGCATCACCATACTGAAGATCGTAGACAGCACCGGAATCATAAATGTATAGGAGCCGACGGTTCCTGCTTCTCCGTTGTCGATCAGTTTAAAATAAATCATCCAGCCCATCGCAATCACGAATACCGATATAAACAGCAAGATACCGATAAAGGAGGGGGTCCAGTGAATATCGCTCCATTTCTCCGTCGTAAGTCCAATCCCATTGAGAATAATTCCCCCAAAAATGAGCTGCATCGTCACCGCCCAAATGGAGTCCAACTGCTTGCTTTTTTCTTCATATAAATCGTTCCGAGTGCCCAGCACAGTCCAGAGGCCAGCCCCAGCACGATACCCAACACGGACAAATGCCCTGCCATCCCGCCGGAGCTAATCACGATCACCCCGCCAAATCCAAGAACCAGTCCAATGACCTTCATCGGAAACATGCGCTCACCCAACCACAACCAGGAGAACAATCCAAGCAAGATCGGCTGGAGGAATACTAAAGTGGAAAATAACCCGGCAGGCAAATACCGTAGCCCCACCGTCTGCAAGCCATAGTAGCCTGCAATATTAAATATCGCCAGAACGAGATACGTCCACGCATTCTGTCTCAAGCGTAAGGTTTCCCTGTGACGCATAGCGAACAGAAGCAGGATTAGCCCGCCCAGCAGCGTACGGATGCCTGAAAATAAAATCGGCGGTGTATCTGGCAGAGCCAGCTTGGTCAACGGCCAGTTAATTCCCCACACCATCACTAATATCAATACAAGCCACAGCGTAGCTTTTAGGTGTTAATGTTTTCATAGCTGTGTTCCTCTCCCCTAGCGATGGTCATCACTCATTTCATACAGCTATAATCATTTACAGACATTTGCAAAGCTTCACTTTACTAGCATATACTGTGAGCTTTAATAAATAAAATGAATGTTGTCAGAAAAGAGTTCGGCTATTCTTACGAAGTCTGGAACCAGCGGTTATTAGCTCAGCACGTTCGTAAATACGCTTTGGCTGAAGGTCATGAATGTCTTTTACGTTATTTCAGGATCGTTCTACTAGGCTGGTGAAAGTGTTTTACTTCTAAGCCATTTTCCCGGGGAGCAGTTTTTCGTAAATCGGTAAAGTTACAAACCATGTAAAAAAAAGCTTCCCTGGTCCCAGGCTGGGCCCAGCGCTTTTTCGTCGTTTCGGATTACGAACTTTCGTCAGGCCGAGCAGGCCGGGTTGGCGACTTATTTCCTAAAATGACGCATTCCCGTCCGTTCGCCTCTCTTGTTACTGGGCCGTTAAAATCAGTGGCCCGTCCGGCGTGACTGCGATCGTATGCTCATATTGCGCCGACAACTTGCCGTCGGCCGTTCTCGCCGTCCACTGATCGTCGTCGATCATGATACGGAACGTACCTTCGTTGATCATGGGTTCAATCGTAAATACCATGCCTTCCTTTAACCGAATGCCTTTGCCGGCTGTGCCGATATGCTCGTAGCTCGGCTCTTCGTGCAGGCTCCGCCCAATCCCGTGCGCCAGCAGATCGCGTACGACGGAATACCCATTCGCCTCCGCATGCTGTTGAATTGCTGACGTGATGTCGCCGAGCCGGCCCCCGGGGAGCGCCCGGGCGATCCCCAGATCCAGACATTCCTTCGTCACCTTCATTAATTGTTGCGCCTCAGGCCGGATATTGCCCACCGCATAGGTCATGCACGAATCGCCGAACCATCCGCCGTATTCCGCGACGATGTCGAGCTTCAACAAGTCCCCGTCCATAAGCGCCCGATTGGAAGGAATGCCGTGAGCCACGACATCGTTGATCGAAATACAGGTTTCGGCGGGGAAACCGTTGTATCCTTTCGTAAACTGCTTGCCGCCCAGCTTGGTGATGTGTCTGGCAACAAAGTCATTGATTTCCTGGGTGGTAATCCCAGGCTCGATCAGTTTGGCCACCTTACGGTAGCAATCCGCAACGATTTGGCTCGCCGGCTTCATCTCTTCAATTTCCCTAGGTGATTTTAAAATGATCATCTTTGTTTATTCGCTCCTTATCCATTCTATAATTTTAAAAACCCGGCGATATCCCTGGCCTCCTCGTGCAGCTTTCCGCGGCGAAGCGAAAGTGAGGCGCAGCCGACCAAGGCGGCCAGCAGCATTTCCGCGCGCTGTAGCCGATCCGGCGGCTCCGCTGCGTTTCTGCCGGAAGCGGCAGCCCCGTCCGCCGCACGCCCAGTTTCCAGCAGCGCGGCAAGCGGCGCGAGCACCTCCCGGCGAAAGGCGGCCGAGAGCGGAGCCGACCGTGCTTCAGGCAGCGAGGCAAAGCCCTCACCGGCCAGCTTATGCAGCAGGTACAGAGCGTGGTCCTCCGCCCAAAGCTGTAACAGCCGGACCCCAGCGGCGGCGACGGGGCCAAACTCTGCGGCAGCGGCCGTTTCGCGACTTCCGCTTCGGGAATCCGCGGCAGCCGCGTTCCCGGTGTCCGCCGCAGCAGCCAAGCCGAAATGCCCGCCCGCCGGCGCCTCCCCCGAAGCCGAAGCGCAAGGGACCTCCAGCGGGGCCTCTAGCGTGTCCTTCTGCCATCCCCCGGCCCGCTCCAACGCGTCCCATAGCAGATCGTGGAGCAAATCGCCCTTATTGCTGTAATAATGGTATACCGTGCCATAGCCGAGTCCCGCCTGCGCGGCCACATCGCGCATTTCCAGTAAAGGCCCTTTATTCAAAAACACATCGGCAGCGGCTTTCCGGATTTGCGCCAGACGCCGCAGCCGGATCTCTTCGTTTTGTTCCTTCGTGCGTGGAGACATCTCGTCCGTTCACCTCTTTTATTTTTGACCTACTCTTATGTCAATATAAAACATCGGCTTGCGAATAACAAGGAATTAGCTGGAGAATTTACGGCTTACCTAGAAATCGGAGCTGTTTACGGATGCGAAAAAATAGGAAGCAATAGTAACGAGATTTTGGCAGGTGTATAATGTTCCTTAAATACTGATTGAGATCGTTATTATAAGGGGTGTCTTTTCAAAAGTAGGTGGTTTTCCTGTCTTTACGTGATGTGCTTAAAAATAAAAAAGAGTTTTCCATGAACGGAAAACTCTTTCGCTATTTATCTTTTGGGTTGAGCCATCATAGACTTAGAACGATCCCTTTCACCGACATACCGCTCAAGGTTTTCGGCATGCTTATATAGTTTCGTCAATGACGGACCAAACCTCCAGCCAAATCATCCCAGCGCCAGGAAACCTCATGTCCGTGAAGATGCAGCCCCCCAAACCACTCGTCGATCCCTTGAACTGCAATACGGTCCGCTGATCCATTTAGTACCTCATTACCCAACTCAGTCAGAATTACCGGGCGGTTCAGAAACTCCGGGATTTGCCTGAAATCCAAGCCGTCCTCAGCCCCGTCAATAATCAGTAAAGGATGCTCACCTTCCACCAAAGAACGAATAACTTTCCAATATTCGAGATCGCCCATGCCGAGCACATGCAGGACGTCAGTTACCTGACGGAACAATTCCAAAGGCGTATCCACTCCGTTGCGAACGGCCTGAAGCGTGGTCTGTTCCACAATGCCAAGACCATTCCGTTCCGAGGGCAACCGTTTGAGATGCGCTGTGAAGGCCTCATAGGCAAAAGGCAGGCCGGATGCTGCCAATGTTGCCTTCTTGTCTTCCAGAAGATTAGCCATTTGACCAGGATCAGGAGAAGCATACGCCTGCCAAAGCTCGCTTCCGAGCTCCATTTCTTGCCGCCCAATGGTCCGCCAGGTCCCGGATAATGTCTGAAGCTGTGCCGGAGTGAGCTGTCCCAGACCATGAAACCGTTCAATTCCTGGAAACTCCCCAATACAGAGCAGACTCAGCTTCGTGCGGCCCAGTTTCTGTCTTTTGAACCAGTGGAGCAGATAGGCGAGCATACTCTGATCAAACAGGTCATGCTCAAACCACAACACGACTTCATCGTACTTGGTATATTCACGAAGTTTCTGTTCTTGTTCCTCACAGCCCGTTATGTATTCGCTGGCCGGAATACCCATCGTTTCTTCCAGAACCCGGGCCCGCAGTGACCGTTCTTCAGCCCCTGCTGGATTTGCAAATATCGGCCCTGATGGATAAACCTCTCTCCATACAAGCACATCACCCTGTACAACGCCCTGCTTCAACATCTCACCTACAACATCACCGTTAACAATATGTAGCATGTTTTGCCCTCCCTCATACAAATGATTGAACACGGAGACGAGGTCGGCCACCGGGAGTGTACCTTTCAACTTTCGGCGGGCATCGTGCAGCCGCTTCTTAAGCGTCGGGACCGGAGTGCCCAGATAATCGGAAATTTCCTGAAGAGAGTAGCCGTAAAAATAAAATAGCCGCAGAGGCACGCGCAGCTTGGCAGACAGTGCCTTCACCGATTGTTGCAAAACTTGACTCTCCTCCCTACGCTCCGAAATTTCTGCCAAATCCGGTACTCCTCCCGATACCTGCACCGCTTCATCCAGAGGAAGCACCGAATGATGCTTGCGCCGCAGCGTCCGCTGGGACTGTCTTACGACAATGGTCTTGAACCAGCCTGGAAAAGCGGCCGGGTTCTGTAGCTTCTCCAGATTCTGATAAGCCTCTATGAACGCATCCTGCACGGCATCTTCCGCGAGATGGACATCCTTCAGCATGTCATAGGACACCGCATAGGCCATCCCACGAAAATGCAGCACCAGCTGCCCAAACGCTTCCGCATCCCCTAGCCGCGCCTTTTCAACCCACTCCCTCATACGTCCCTAGCCTCGTTTCTTTCGTGTTCTTAATCTTAAGTGCCAACTCAATGGGGGAAGGTTACAAATTATATTGATGGAAAAATGAAATGATTGATACATAGCGTCACCGAACACTGCAACAATATGAACAGATTCTTTCTCATAGGAGCATACTGTAGTTACAGCTGATAGTTTCCAACCGAAATAAATCACCCTTTATTTTTCACGAGGTTAAGTTCAATGTGACTTCTACCATGTAGCCATAGCAGTTCATCCAGTAAAAATGCTAATCCATCCTTACTGCGCAAACGCTCGATCAGTTCTGTGACGACCTCCATGATCTCACGTTGCACATTCTCCGCTAGTTGTAGTCCCCCGCTTTCCCCGTCCACATAAAGATACGGATGATCCGGTTGTTCTACCTTTCGTACATATCGCAGACACAATATTCCATGTTCAAGATAAAAAAAATAGCTACGATCATACAGGACTCCCTCAAATAATTCATACATATGAGGATCATCATCAAGTCCATATACCATGGCAACTCTTTTCAATTCAACAGATTCGCTCATAAATAATTCCCCCTACCTTATAATATTACTGATTTATTTATGTATTGATATCCAGCATAAGCATGATTACTGTATGAATGATCTGGAAAACATAAACGACACGCCCCTTCACTCCCTAAATCATTGTTATAAGAAATTTTTTATCAATACTTAAATTCAGTATCCAGTACCGTTCTACTTTAGAACCAAGTACCAAGTGATCAAATTAACAATGTTGAGAGAAAATAAATTTAATACTTATATTCGTATATTCGTTTATTAGTATAATATATACGACTTTTAGTATAGAGTCAACATCAATTTTACGGATATTCGTATATTGGATATAATGGGCTAGAGGATGGTGTACATATGAGAACGATTCGGCTTAAATTGAACGAGGTTATGACACAACGGGGACTTACGCAAACTCAACTTTCCGAACTATCTGGTGTTCGTCAGGCGGCTATATCAGAAATGTCACGGAACATTCGTGAACAAATAAATCTAAAAACACTTATCAAAATCGCGGATGCACTTGAAATTGATGATATATCTGAACTCATAGCAATTGAAAATTCTGAAAAGGATCGCCTATAAAAACGGTCCTATTTTCGTTAAGTACTTTTCGTCTGCACTGGCTAAAACTTAAATAATGTACAAGAAAAACGGAGAAGACGGATTGGTGCTGTACAAGCCAAGCGGTCGCTTCGGAAGCACCATCCGTCTGCGAAGTGGCAGTTCCATTTATATATTCGATCTTTTGATCAGTTCCTCCACGGCTTTATAAGTCATGTCAAGGTAATCACTTTATATAGTGTAGTGATTATGATCATTTAACACATTCAAAAAGGCCTCCATAGCAATATAGTATTATACGACTATACCGCTATAGAGGCCTTCATTTATAGTTAGATCATTTCTTTGCTTTCGTCTGATCCTATTTAAAAATCACTTCGATTGCTTTGTGGCTTCGTACAAACGCTGTAAAATGGTAACCGCCTCAGCCCGTGTGACTAGCGCTTTGGGGTGAAGGTATCCATCATTGGCGGTAAGGACGCCCATATTAGTCAGGGTGTAGAATGCTTCTCCTTTTTGATCTTGGGAATCTCCATCATAATAGGGCTCCTCTTGAGTCGTGTCGATGTATATTACTGGATAGCTGAACGAGTAATTGTCATTGTAATTCGCCTTACGAATTTTTATATCCTTATACTGCGCAGCTGCAGAGATTACTTCCTTGATCTCAGGATGAAGAGTCTGATTCGTATAATCCGTCCGAACGGAAGCAATCATCATAACATCCCAGCGGGTCAGCGGTTTGTCGGGATTGATATAGAATTGATAGTTTGGATATTTGCCTCCTACTCTTTCAGTGAAGCCCCAAACATAATCCCCATTGAATAATGCTGCAAAATCTTTATTCGCCCAGTGCTTACGCGCATCAACAAATTCTGAAGCTTTTCCGGACGAATGATTGATCTCTGGAAAAAGCTTGTGAAACATATTTACAAATTCCGCTTTCGTTATGGTTTTGCCTGGCTTGAAGGTCCCATCCTCATAGCCCTTGACAACGCCTTTGTCGACCATCGAACGAATAGATTCAGCAGCCCACTCATATTTTGTCCCGTTCACATCAGTAAACGTATTTGCCGCGAATGCGGATTGGCTAAAAAACAGTGCCACCGCAACCAGCGGAGTGATAAGCCATTTCTTTTTCAACATCTCTTTCCACTTCCTTCAGGTAAAATTTATGTAGAAAATAGTTCTTCAGAACTCCATGTTATATCGGCATCTCAAAAGCAAATGATAATAATAATCAGAAAAAACAACACAAAAACGACCTCGCAACGAGTAATTCCCGTCACAAAGGCCGTTATCCGCATTCCCTAACAAACCTGACATTTAGGCTTCTATAATTCAGACCACCACTCGAAAAACATTAATTAACAAGGCTCTTCGTTCGGCTTCCCTGCATCCGTAGCTGTACGGAAGCTTGAACCGCAACCACAGGTAGCGATTGCATTCGGATTATGAATGGTAAAACCGCCTGACATACCAGACTCTTCAAAGTCGATTTCCAGACCGTCCAGGTAGCGGATGCTTTCCTTTTCCACTACAATCTTCATATCCTGTACGTTCATATATATATCCTGATCCGTCTCGTTGTCGTCAAAGCCCATGGCATACGAGAATCCGGTGCAACCGCCCGGCGTAACACCCAGACGCAAAAACATATTCGGCGTTTCCTGCTGCTCCAGCATATCTTTCAAGCGCTCGGCAGCGGAATCGGTGATGTTAATCATGACTCCATCCTCCTCTTTTACTTCATGTTCTCCTTTAGTATACTCCACTATTTGCAGGTGCTCAAGTCATGGAATGTCCTTCCCTTACAGGCTAAAAGACCTGTTTTTCTATTCGTTTGTATTGAACACCTGTGAGGTGAGGTTTATAATAGGTGAAGAGTGTGTAAAAGAAACTGTCGGAAATTTGTCATTTCACAGATGAAGTTCTGAGACATTCATCATTGTAGCTTGTCATTGTAACATTTTTCACATATCACATATCCGCGCTGCCGGATTCGTACCGACGGAACGGGACATCCTGTGTGCATTAAGCGCTTGTGCCGCTTATCAGGCGGACAGCCTCGCACAGAGCAACTTGAAGGAGGAATAGGCATGTCCACATTAGTTACACCCTTTACAGACCGCAGAATGGCGGAGATTGTAGAAAAGGTACAGAATGGTATTCGTTTGAGCCTTGAAGACGGTATATATTTGTACGAAACTGACGATATTCTCACACTGGGTCAGTTGGCTAACGAAGCGAATTTACGCAAGAACGGAAAAAAGGTTTATTTTATTGAGAACATGAGCCTGTACTTCACCAATGTATGCGAAGCGCGCTGCGCGTTCTGCAATTTCCGCAAGGATCAGGGGGAAGAAGGCTCTTATACGTTGTCCGGGCAGGAAATGATTGATTATGTTGAGCAGCATATCCATCCGGGCGTCAGAGAATTCCATATCGTCGGCGGTCATAATAATCATGTGCCTTTCCAATACTATGTAGACTCATTGAAGGCGCTGAATGAAAAGTACCCCAATGTTACACTGAAAGCCTATACTGCGGCAGAGATTGATTTTTTCACACGCATTAGCGGCTTGAGTATCAAAGAAGTGCTTCAGGAGCTGCAAAAGGCAGGGCTGCAAACACTGACCGGCGGTGGCGCAGAAATTTTATCGGATGAGTATCGCCAAAAAATGCGTGTCACCAAAGCGAATGTAGATCGCTATCTTGAGGTTCATCGCACGGCTCACAATCTCGGCATGAGAACTCATACGACGATGTTGTACGGTTCGGTTGAATCCTACGAGGATCGTATTGAACATATGCTGCAAATTCGCGCATTGCAGGACGAAACGAACGGATTTATGGTATTTATTCCACTGTCCATGCAGCCGAAAAGCAAAAATGCCAACATTATGCGCCGTAACTCCGCTTACGAGGATCTCAAAACGATTGCGATCAGCCGCCTGATGCTGGACAATATCGATCATGTTAAAGCTTACTTCATTAATATTGGTCCGCAATTGACGCAGGTCGCTCTGACCTTCGGTGCATCGGACGTCCACGGCACGATTGTGCGCGAGCAAATCAGCCATGCCGCAGGCGCACTGACCCCGGCCGGATTGACCCGTAAAGAGCTGATCTGGCTGGTCAAAGGTGCAGGACGCACCCCGGTTGAACGGGACACCTTCTATAACGAAATCGAAGTTTTCGAATAAAAGCCATATCGGATTCGTATTTTCCCGCGTGCATTTCATCCCCATACCTCACACCATGCAGCGTCAAGCTGCCTCGGAATTTTCTGGTCTGCCTACAGGCGGGCCGGGAAGCCGGGTTTTATAACAACAAAAAACTTGTGTCTGATCGGAAACATTGAATTTGCATGTCGCCGGGATAAGACGTAATTTGAAGGCGAACAAGGTTTCCTGATGAGGCACCAGACCATTTGCCGGGGACACGGCAGCGAAAGGACGGCGGATTTTGATGAAAAATTTCGTTATTCTGGGAGGCGGCTACGGTGGCCTTACCATTGCCAAGGAATTAATCAATAAATATATTCCCGATGATGTACAGGTTATTCTAGTGGATCGAATGCCCTTTCAGGGATTGAAAACAGAATACTACGCACTCGCGGCGGGGACGGTATCTGATTTTGATTTACGGGTACATTTTCCCGATGAACAACGGCTCATTCGCAAATACGGAGAAGTCACCTCGATGGATTTGGAAAATAAAATTGTACATTTCCAGGACGGCGAGCCTTTGCCCTATGAACAGCTTGTGATTGCACTGGGCTGTACGGACCGTTTTCACAATACACCAGGGGCTGAAGAACATAGCTGTACCATCCAGTCCTTTAACAATACACGTCAAACGTATCTGCGCCTGAATGAAATCAAGCCTTACGGACATGTGCATATTGTAGGTGGCGGTCTGAGCGGTGTTGAGATTGCGGCGGAATTGCGCGAAAGCCGCACGGATTTGAATATTACCATTATGGATCGGGGCGAGCGGGTGCTGTCGGCATTCCCGCAGCGTTTGTCTGCCTATGTGCATGCCTGGTTTAAGGAGCATCAAGTCGATGCGTTAAATCATGTGGGGGTTTGCCGCATTGAGCCGGGCGCTATTTACAACCATGATGAAGAAATTGTGACGGATGCGGTTGTATGGACTGCCGGGATTCAACCCGTGAAAATCGTGCAGGATTTAGCTGTGCCCAAAGATCCTCAGGGCCGCATTGTACTAAATGAATATTACCAAATTCCGGATCATCCCGAGGTGTATGTAGTTGGAGACTGCGCCAGTCTCCCCTACTCCCCAAGTGCTCAGGCGGCCGAGGTGCAAGGTGAGCAGATTGCACACATTGTACACGACCTGTGGAAAGGCCAAACGCCTCACCCGCATCCTTTGAAGCTGCGTGGCACATTGGGTGCGCTTGGCAAGAAAGCCGGATTCGGCTATGGTTTTATGGGCAGCACCTCGCTGCGTGGTCGTGTACCCCGCCTGCTCAAAAGCGGCGTGCTCTGGAAATCCAAACGCCATTTTGGCTAATCTGTTGGTACAACACACAAAGAAAACCTGCTCTGGGAGCGGGTCTTCTTTGTATTAAACATGTATGGACGGTGCGTATATCATAGATAGAACGAAGAAGGCTGACGAATGATTAACATCTTAGTCCAGATCAAGGTTATCCCATGCCTCGGCTTCCTTGATTTTGTTCATAATCACTTCGTACAGCAGCTCGGCTGAATCGGCAGATACAATCTCACCGTTGACCATCGCATACGGTTCTGCGTTACACTGACCACAATTGCTGAGACAGCCGTATTCAATGACGTCGTAATCCGGATTTTGCTCCAGTCTGGACATCATTTCATCGGTGCCAAAATGCATATTGCTGGTGCAAAATTCAATGATGGGTCTTAACATTTTTTCACCTGCTTTGGTCGACGGGCATTTTAATTTGGCCCGCTTTGTAATATAATAAATAAGGTATAGGAAAGGAGTTGAATTCTAATGAGCGAAACACAAAGCGTTCAAATGTATGATGAAGTAGCGGATGTACTGGATAAGCTTCGTCCGTTCCTGCAACGCGATGGTGGCGACGTTGAACTGGTTGATGTAGAAGACGGCATCGTTAAGCTGAAGCTGGTAGGCGCTTGCGGCAGTTGCCCAAGTTCCACAATCACGCTGAAAGCAGGGATTGAACGCGCTCTTCTCGAAGAAGTCGACGGCGTCCAAGAAGTGGTACAAGTATTCTAATGCTTGATGCATAATGATCATGAGAGTCTTGACTTCGGTAACGAAGCTCAAGACTCTTTTTTGTGTGACGGGATGTACTGATCTTAATCCCTTATATGGTCGGCCGAATCGGGTCCAGTCCTCCCGACACATCCATAATATTACCCGTGATAAAATCCGAATGCTCATCACACAAATAAGCAATCACACGCGCAATATCCTCTCCACTCCCCGGGCGTCCGCGCGGTGTCTCTTTATCCTGCAAGCCGATGACGTCGGCAATTGACTTTTCCTTGTTCGCACCCCGGATATCCCCGGGACAAATCATATTGACCGTGATACCATAAGGAGCCTCTTCCACAGCCAGTGACTTCGTAAAAGACACCAGCCCCACCTTGGCGGCTGCGTACACAGCACGATGCGGCCCAAGCCCGTGCTTCTCCAGCATGACCGAAGCCAAAATGAATAATACGTCCCCATTGCTGGTTCCGCATATGAGGTAATACCAGATGATCCAGCAGCATCGTACCAACCAGATTCCCCTGAATCATAGTATGGATCTCAGCTACACTGTACTCCGCAAACAAGCGACGTTCCCGGATGAACGGTCCGGCGTTATTCACCATAATATCTACGCCGCCCAGCCGATCCTGTACTTCGCCGATCAGCCTTGTAATATCTTCCTGAATCGAAATATCCCCTTGCAAAGACAGACAGCGTACTCCCTTGGCTTCAATCACCTGCCTAAGCTCTTCGGCTTCCGTTTGGCTATGCACATAGTTTAGTGCAATGTCACAGCCTTCATCAGCCAGGCGCAGAGCGGTCATTTTACCTAATCCTTTGGCACTGCCCGTTATAAGCGCGACTTTGTGTCTCAACAGTTTTCCTCCTCTTCACAGAGAACGGTCACCCCCAAGTATAAAATATTTACGCTTCGCCTACAACTCCAAGCAAAAAGAAACCCCAAATCCTCTTGTTCAAGAGAATTCGGGGTTGGGGTTCAAAGCGTTCTTGTGTCCAGCTTAAAATGCCGGGATAATCGCGCCTTGGTATTTGTCTTCGATGAATTTTTTAGTTTCCGGGGATTGCAACGCTTTGATCAGCTTTTGAATCGCTTCGGAATCCTTATTATCCGGACGTGCTACCAGAACGTTAGCATATGGAGAATCTTTATCTTCCAATGCCAGTGCATCCTTCGTCGGGTTTAGCTTCGCTTCCAGAGCATAGTTCGTGTTGATCAGAGCAATGTCGACTTCAGGCAACTGACGTGGCAGCATAGCCGCTTCCAGCTCCTTGAATTTCAGGTTTTTCGGGTTTTCTGTAATATCTTTTACTGTAGCTTCAATGTTGCTTGCGTCTTTCAGCTTGATCAGACCTTGTTTCTCCAACAACAACAATGCACGACCTCCATTGGTTGCATCGTTCGGGATGGCTACGGTAGCACCGTCCGGAATTTCATCAAGCTTTTTATATTTTTGGGAGTAGATACCGAATGGCTCCAGATGAACCGCGCCTACAGATACCAGGTCCATTTTGCGCTCTTTGTTCATAACATCCATGTATGGTACATGTTGATAGAAGTTAGCATCCAGTTGCTTGTCGAACAATTGTACGTTCGGTTGTACGTAGTCGTTAAACTGAACGACTTGAAGACGAACGCCCTCTTTTTCCAACTGAGGCTTGATCGCTTCTAAAATTTCCGCATGTGGCACAGGAGAAGCGCCAACTTTCAGCTCGACTTCACGTGGTGACCCGCCTGTATTTTGGGTCGCATTGTTTGTATCGGATGTTGTGCTTTTCGTGCCGCAAGCAGCCAATACCGCAATTAATGTCAAGCTTAATACGGCCAATACCCATTTTTTCATGTTATTACCCCTCCAATGAATTGTGATGTTCAGGATTCAGACGCCCTGATCAATAAGGATTTCTATATGGTTTCCCTATTTTCGAGTATAATGCCGCACCAGACGGTCTCCCGCCATTTGCAGCAATTGCACCAATACGACCATCAGTATGACCGCAACGATCATTACAGCCGTTTCATAACGGTAGTATCCGTAGTTGATAGCTAGTGTACCCAAACCACCGCCCCCGATCATACCGGACATTGCTGTATAGGATACGAGCGTAACGACGGTAATCGTTAATGCGGCGAGCAGACCCGGCAGTGCCTCACGCAACAGCACCCGCCTAATAATCTGACCTGTAGAGGCGCCCATGGCTTGTGCAGCCTCGATGACACCCTTGTCTACTTCGCGCAATGACGTCTCTACGAGACGGGCGAAGAATGGCGCAGCGCCAATGACCAGCGGTGGAATCGTACCCAGTACTCCCGTGGAAGTCCCCACCAACGACCGTGTAAAAGGAATCAGTGCAACAATCAAAATAATAAACGGTACGGAACGCAAAATGTTTACGATAAAGGAAAGTACAACGTACATCACCTTCATCAGACTCCATGAAGAGCGGCTTGCCAGAAATAATAAAATCCCGAGCGGTAAACCAATAATAAGGGTGAACAACGCAGATGCACCGAGCATCTGGAGTGTCTCTAATGTAGAGTTACCTAGTTCTTCCCAACTCACTTGCGAAAAATCAAGTTCACTCATTGTCCGATCACCTCCACATCAAGTCCCTGACCGGACACTTCGCGCAGCGTATGCTCAATATCCTCCTGATTTCCTTCAAAACGGACGATAAGCTGTCCATAGGGTACATTTTTAATCGTGGAGATGGTTCCCTGCAAGATCGCAAAATCAACGCCGGTGCTGCGGGCCGTTCGTGACAGAATCGCATCGTATGTCTTGCTGCCCAAAAACGAAATCCGTACAACATGGGCCGATTCGCCGCCTCCTGCTGCTGCAATCGCTGCTTGCAGCTCCTCGGGATGCTCAGACTCCCGCTGGATAAAGTCCTTGGTCACCTGATGCTGCGGCTTGAGGAATACTTCTGCCACCGGACCTTGCTCCACGATGTCGCCCTGATGAATGACGCCGACACGATCACAGATGCTTTGAATGACATGCATTTCATGCGTAATCAGCACGATGGTCAAATTAAAGCGCTGGTTAATGTCTAACAGCAATTTCAGGATGGACCCTGTCGTCTGTGGATCAAGCGCCGAGGTCGCCTCGTCGCACAGCAGTACATGAGGATCACTGGCAAGCGCCCGTGCAATACCTACCCGCTGCTTCTGTCCGCCCGAAAGCTGTGACGGATATTTTTCGCTGTGCTCTTCCAGACCCACCAGTTCCAGCAGTTCACGAACCTTCTGGTCCAGCTTCTGCTTGGGCGTGTTCACCAGACGCAACGGAAAGGCAATATTGTCATATACCGTCGCCGAGGATAACAAATTAAAATGCTGAAAGATCATTCCGATTTTACGACGCTGTTTCTGTAACTGGGATTGGCTTACCGTGGCGAGATTCACGCCATCTACCCATACCTCGCCCGAGGTCGGACGTTCCAATAAATTAATACAGCGGATCAGCGTACTTTTTCCCGCTCCGGAATGACCGATGACTCCAAATATTTCACCACGCTCTATGGAAAGATTCAAACCGGACAGCGCACTAACGCGTCGGCTGCCTTTGCCATAATGCTTGGTTAATTGTTTAAGCTCTATCAACGTGCTGCGACCCCCTTCACTCTTCCTTACCCTTTTAAGCGACGTTCATCTCTATGATGATACAAAAAGAGCCCCTTTCACAGAATGAAAAGGGCCCCGCTATGCGAACCTTTTCTCATCTGTCAAAACCGCTATAACTCTAGCGGTTTTGTAGGAATTAGCACCATCATGTCCCCTCCCGGTGTGTTACACCGGGAAAGAACGGGTTGCCGGGCTTCATCGGGCCAGTCCCTCCACCTCTCTGGATAAGAAAAATATGTTAAACTCCAGCTTTAGCTGTCCGTTAAGTTTATATTTAAAATCATAATTCAAGCATTTTTCTGAAACTAGATTTCAGTATAGATAGTTTACATAGCTTTGTCAAAGGATATTTTCTCACATAATTATGGGCGAGCTTCCCGGTTCTCCCATTGTTTCACCGTATAACGAAAGACAGTTGTCAAGGAACGGTTCACCATCTCCAGGCCTTGCTTCAAATCCTCCAGGTGATGATCCAAATCCTCCAGTTGTATCTTGCCGTACAAAGCACGATGCCGTTGCCAGAGATCATCCTGCATTTCCGTATTCATATAGTGTATTTCCGTGTTACGCCGCTTGCGCAGCCGATTGATCGCGTCAGTGTATGAGTCCTTGATATCATTCAGATCGTCGGTCATTACAGGATGCATTTTCAAATACCTGAATTGCCGTAGCACGGTAAAATAAGAATAATGCGGCTTATACTCGCCTGTTTTCAGATCATACAAATCATTGAGCCAGTTCCCGAGCTTATCCAAAATGGAAAATACCCTCACAAACCCATCCTTATAAAAGAATACGTACAACGCATAATCCGATTTTTCATTAACACTCATATCCTCGGCATATCCGGCTTTGACTTTCGTTCGGAAAAAGGCGGCAGCATGATGGCTCTGCTCCAGCTCATCCAAAGATGACATCAGGCCGCGTGTCAAAATATCCGCCTTGCGAAAAGCATGAGTCGGATCTCCACTGGCCTGAATTTGCCGCTCCAGCAGTTTCAGCATGTCTGACATGCTGTTCATAGCATCCAGCAGGATGCCCTTGTTCACACGTGGCGGCTCGCCTAGCAGCTTGCGTATCATGCTCACGCCTCCTTTTATGAATGTAAAATCCGGTTGTTGGGTTGGCTAGGGCGTCAAGCGAAATAACTCGTCCACCGTTGGTCTACAAGCTTAACAATATCCTCGCGCGGCAGCACTTCATCCGGGTAGCCCGGCTTCATACGAGCATCCACTACAATTGGCAGCTTGTAGTTCAAATGATGCAAACGGACCTCGCTGTCTGCATACATATCCGTAGCCGGGTTAAACCGCGTAAACACCGTCCACAGGAATGATGCTTGTGAGCGAACGACTTCCTTGGCATCATCTACAATAAAGACAAGTGGCCATTCCTGCTCACCCGCAGCCAAACGCTCCAGTACCCGCGCCGCCAACTCAGGCTCCTGCTCAAAGGACGCACCGGATACGACGAGACAGCCTCCGCAATACGGCTCAATCTCGCGAATACCCGGCAGGTCGCCTCCTTCATAGGCTCGAGGCAGTTCACGTATAGGCTCACCTACACCCATCAGGATCGCTTTACTGCCGTGATTCAGCTTACGGCCCGTATAATCAAGTGTATCGTGAGACGTATGATTGAAAATAAACAAATCTGTCGCCGGATTAAATCTCTCCAGAATGGTTTCCAGCAGCAGGTTAAAGTCGGATAAATCAATGACCCGATCCGTGAGCATCAGGAATTTGGTTAACGACAATTGGCCCTGTCCCAAAATGGTAAAGCCTGAGACCAGTGCTTCACGGGAATAGCTTTCACGCACAACTGCCGCTGCCAATGCATGTACGCCCGTTTCTGCGTAAGCCCACAGCGACTTGACGGAAGGCATCACAAGCGGATAGGCAGGTGACAGCAGACGTTGTAAAAATTCTCCGAGATAGTAATCCTCCTGCCGTGGTTTGCCTACAATGGTCGCTGGATAAATGGCATCCTTGCGGTGGTACATATGCTTGACATGAAATACAGGGAAATCATGCTGTAAGGAGTAGTAGCCAAAATGATCTCCAAACGGTCCTTCCGGACGGCGTTCATGAGGCGGCACGTAGCCGCTGATTGCAAATTCGGCCTCTGCCGGAATCCGGTGACCGCCGAGCGGGTCCTCCGTCATCGGCAGCTTGCCGCCCATAATGAGCGAGGCAAGCAGCAATTCAGGCAGATTTTCCGGTGCCGGAGCAATCGCGGACGCAATCAGGGCTGGTGGCCCGCCGATAATAACTGTCGTCGGCAAGGGCTCATTACGCAGCTCAGCTTCATGATAATGAAAGCCGCCGCCTTTATGAATTTGCCAATGAATCCCGGTCGTCTGATCATCATAAATCTGGATACGGTACATGCCCAAATTATGATCCTTGGACTGACCCGGCTTCTCGGTATATACGAGCGGAAGCGTGATAAACGGCCCCCCGTCGTCCTGCCAACTCGTCACTCTTGGGAGTGGAGCCAGCGGAGCATCCGTACGGCGAACTCCCAATACAGGAGCCTCGCTATGAGATACCGTTTTCAGTCCTACTTTTAGCATGTCCTTAATCAGCCCACGTTCATTCCACAATGCCTTGGGTGTAGGTGGAAGCAATGTTTTGGTCGCCCCTACAATCGCATCCATCAATTGCTCCGGGCGAGGGCCAAAGGCCATGTCCACACGACGGTTTGTGCCAAACAGATTGCTGGCTACAGGGAACGGGGTACCTTTTACATTGGTGAACAGCAATGCCGGTCCCTCTTCCTCAATAACTCTCCGATGAATCTCGGCCAGCTCCAAATAAGGATCGACGGGTGCTTCTATAATTTGAAGATTATTTTCTTTACGCAGCGCTTCAATAAATTGGCGCAAATTCTGGTAGATCAACTGGACGATTCCTCCTAAGCAAATCAAGCCCTCGAGAAACTCGCGGGCCTGGTTTGTTTCTTATATGCTATTATACGTGCTTCAACGCCACTTGGGCAAAATATCCGTTTCACCAACCATACATGACTACTTAAGTGCGCTGTGAATGCGTCCGAACGATGTTGCGATCCGGTGACAATTGCCACACACGGTAGCTCATGTAGCACAAAATGGAGAACAGTGTTGCAATGGCCAGCATGTGTGCCAGTACCACAAACATGTAAATTTCCGGTCTGGTGACGTACAACAGGCTAATGCCAATAACAACCTGAAGCATAATCAATACCACCGCAACGACACCCAGTATACGTATATCCCGATGATTTGGGTGATAGCGATAAGAATAGTGCCCCACAGCCAAAATGACCACGAACAGCAGTCCCGATGAAAGCTGGTGAAGCAACAACGGAGATATAATACCGCCGAGATTTACAACTTTTTGAATTACCGAGTGACTGAGCAGTGCGCCCGAGTATACCGCAATATACGTATAGATCGTCGACAACCATATAAAATTACGAAAGCCCCTGTTGACAGGCACGGTGGCCAAACGCGGGTTGAAGCGCGAATCCGCATGTTCCTTCCAGGCTCCCAATGTCATCATAGTCGCGCTGGCAAAGGCGATCAGGGCAAAGCCAAAATGCAGCGCCATGACCGGAGCGGATTGGGAGAAGACCACAGCCAAGGCCCCCATCGCTCCTTGTATAATGACAAATACTAGCGTCAACAACGAGAACAGCTGCAAATCCTTCCGATGCTTCATATACAGCAGAAAGCCAACAAAAGAGGCGATAGAAAGCAGACCGGCCATCGTGCTGACGGAGCGGTGAGTAAACTCAATAATGGATGCGACCGTATGTGCCGGAACCAGCTTACCATTACAAAGCGGGAACTCCCGACCGCAACCCAGTCCCGAATCGGTCCGCGTCACGACACCTCCGCCAAAGGTAGCCAAAAACATGACAATACATGTTACGAGTGCAAGCCACTTTAATATTCTAATTTTGTTGTTCAACGAACTCACCATATCCTTCCAGATAAAATATTTATTATCCTTATATGTTGTGAAATGATCACTTAAAATAATTATAACTGATATATCGTTCCTTGACATACGCGCTTTGTTGACAAAATGTGAACGTGTCCCGTTAGAAAGCCGCCCCCTTTGGAAGGAAGCGGCTCTCTGAATACCCTTATGAATAATTTCCCTCGGAACCCTCATACCAGCATAACATCAATTATTTAGCCAAGCTGGCGTGTACTTCCACAGCCCGGTCCAAAAACTGCTCGATTTCCTCACGGGATTTACGCAATCTGTTCACCAGACGCACCAGCTCGCGGCCTTCACTGTAAGCGATAAAGCTGGGAATACCCAGTACATTTTGCTCCTGGCTAACGCTCTCCGCCTGCTCTACATCAATCTCAATTAATGTAAGCTTGTCTGCATATTGCTGCTCCACATCAGGCATAAACGGATCAATGAAATGGCAATCCCCGCACCAGTCCGCCTTAAACACAGCCACCGTTACGCCAGAAGCGGATATTGCCTTATTAAAGTCTTCATGAGAGACGATCTTTTGCATGGATGAGTCCTCCTTCAATTCTGTTTGTATAAAAGAGCTTGTGCTCTCTATTGTAACGCCAAGTGGCGCTTTTGCACACTCCCCTATTATTCTCGTATCACCGATTGGAAGCCCTGCCATCGAGACATACTAATCATATAACTTAAGAACACACTTTGAGCATCCCCGTATACTTAACGGGTACGGAGTGTTCTCATCATTGAAAGGAGGTTATCAAGTATGTCTCTCACCGAATGGTTCCATGTGGCATCACGTCAGCTACAGGGTGGGCTAAAGCTGCTCGGTTCCGTACCACGTGTTGCGGAGGAAGCGTGGGAAGGCAAGCGGGCGGCCTGGACCGAGTCCCGCAAACTGCGCTATCCGCTACGTGAGTTACCATGGGATTATCATACCGCACAGACCGCCATGGATGAAGCCGAAGCGCTGATGCTGGTAAATGGACCTGCATCCCGTCCCTCTTCTCTGAATATGCCCTTATGTGAAACGGACTGCGAGCTGGTCGAGCGGATCAAGAACGATACGGCACAAGAGAATCGCAGCAACATCACCCGTACAGCCGCTTACCTGGAGTGCTATCATGGCTACCCCGAGTTGCATTGGGCGCTGCTGGCTCACCTGGTTTCTCGCAATGGTGGCTATAACATGACCGATTTGAAGGGCGGTCTGATCGACAGTCTGTTCGGCGAACAAGAGAAGGAATGGTTATATCGGCTGCTGGAGCGCTGCAATGCCCTTATTTTTCAGGACGCCTACCCGCAGCTGCAGCTATACATGCACAGCCGTCATTTGGGCCGAAGCTGTTTTCATTTGCTGCCCCATTTTCATGTATCACCATTCATGAGACCCTTCTGGGAACGTTTCTGGGCTTGGCGGGACAGCTCTCTCTTAAGCGTAGCCCTCATCATCAATGAACAAAACTATATTGAAGGCCGGGTAGTGAAAGATCCATATTTCCAAAAATTTGTGACGCACAAACCAGGCTTTTATTTGCATGATTGGCTCCAGTTGAATCAGATCATATTTCCGCTCGGACTAAACGGGGGGCTCGCCGGACTTATAATGGAGCGCTTTGGCCATCTGGATGAACGGATTGGCTTTGGTAAAAGCCTGTATGCCATGCTGTTCGGACACCAGCAGGTGCTGGACCAAGTAACAGCATTCGCTACCAGGGTGCCCCACACTGGCTCACGCAGCGACTATTGGCCGGGACTGTTCACTCCGGACAAACAAAAAGCGCTGCGCTCCCCTGAAGAGAGTGCAGCGCTCCTGGCGCATGAATGGCTACCGCAAGGACAACGCCTGTACAGCCCCGAGCTGAACGCCGTCTGGTCGGATACCGCTTATGATCCGATCCCCCGTTACGACTGGTTTCAGGACGGATCCACACTTGGGCATCTCAGCGAACCAAAGCGACCGCTGTTATTTGCCATGCGGCATGAGCACCGCCATGGCATCCAAAAAACAGCGATGGCCCATGACGCTCATGCCAGCCTGCGGCCTTTCCACTAAAAAAGCTGGGGGGCTGCCTTTACTTCTTTTAGCCTCGTTGTCCTGTGGACTCACGCTGGAGACGCATCAGTGGACGCAGTACCTTTTGCAACACACGCGGGTAGTTACCCAGCTCGTCCCGGCGCAGTACGCGTAGTACGACCAACAGCACCAGATAGCATACCAGTACAGCCGCACCGGCAGTACAGCATGCGATGAAGAAGGCCACACGTGCAGGCATGATATGAACCAGCAGAATACAAGCCTCATTCACACCATATCCAATGACTCCCGAGAGCACGACTGCAGTCAGAAAGCCTGCCCAGCGACGGCCCATGATGGAGAAAGATACGATGCCTTTGAGCACACGCAAATTCAGCAGCGTAATCACGAGGAAACATAATCCGGTTGCGGCAATGATGCCGTAAATTCCAAGCCAGCCAGCCAGCAGCCAGCTCGCCAGAAACTTAACCACGATACCGACCATAACATTAACCATTGAAATACGTGGTTTGCCCATACCGATCAGAATTGAGTTGGAGGTCATCATCGTGATCTGGAATATCGTTCCGAGTGTCAGAACAGCGATAATCCCGCTGCCTCCAAGCGAGCTAAACAGTAAACCATTGATGGAATAGGCGGTTACACACAAGGCCAGCACAATCGGCATTCCGGTCAAAATAGAGATACGCAAGGCCAGCGTCATCTGATTTTGCAAATGCTGTTCATCCTTGCGGGCAAAGGCTGCCGAAATGATCGGAATGAGCGATTGACTGAGCGCGATAGCCAAAATCGGCGGAATTCCCGCCACACTCTGCGCACGTGCTCCCAAATAACCCAACTGGGTCGTTGCCTGATCCAAGCCGATTTGGACGGATAACAGTCTGACCACAATCGACGTATCAATAAAGTTAACGGCCGGAACCGTCAAAGAAGACAATACAATTGGAATAGACAGCGTAAAAATGTCTTTGTAAATGCGCATCATCGGCAGTGCCGAGCTTTCCTCATGGAATTGCTCTTGTCGATCCTGACGATCCTGGCGACGCATTTTCACCGTGTAATACAGCATGACCGCCAGTGCGCCAATGCTTCCCATGACACCCCCGAACGATGCCCCGGCCGCAACCTCGCGATCTCCATAACCGAGCTTCAAAATAATAAAGGCGAGCAAAATAGCAGTAGCCACCCGTGCGACCTGCTCCACAATTTGTGAAATACCACCTGCGGTCATGTTACCTCGCCCCTGGAAGTACCCGCGCATCATGGCAATGGCGGGAAACAGCAGCAAGGCAGGTGCCAATGCCTGAATAGCCAAGGCCGACTGCGGAACTCCCGCCACATGCTCGGCAAAATAAGGCGCGCCAAAATACAGCACCACCGTAATGATAATGCCAGCCGCCGCCGCAAACAGCAACGCCGCATGGTACACACGTCGTGCTTCTGAAGGCCGATTCAGCGCATAACGCTCGGAGACCATTTTGCTCAACGTGCTTGGAATACCTGCTGTAGCCACCGTGAGCAACATCAAATAAGCATTGTTCGCAATCGTAAACGAGGCGTTCCCTACGGAACCAAGCAAATGCTCTAACGGAACTCGCTGCACCAGACCCAGCACTCTCGCCACCAAGGCGGCTGCGGCTAAAATAAGCGTGCCTCTAAGAAATGTTTCTTTATTGGACAAAATGCGTTCCCTTCTTTCTTGCTGTTGACACGCATGCAAAAGCTCCGCAAAGCAGTCATGGCCTGAGCCATCACCGGTGCGGAGCCGCATGTCGATTCTGTCTCTGCAAATCACAAGCCTAGGATGTTAAACTAAAACACCCAAATCAAGAATACAAGAATCATGACAAGCTGTAAAATTACTTTCATCACGGTGCTGGTAAACAGCCCTAATACAGAACCAAAGCCCACTTTAATCGCTCGATCCAGCGGGGCCTTGTTAATTAGTTCACCCAGCACAGCGCCAATAAACGGCCCTAGAATCAGACCAAATGCCGGAATAACAAAAGGGCCGATAATAATCCCGATGGTACTAAGGATCGTGGACAGACGCGAGCCGCCAAATCGTTTGACCCCCCACGCAGTGACGGCATAATCTGCAACAAATAGTGCAACGACGATAAGCGTCTGTATGATCCAAAACCATGCGTTATAAGGAGCAAACGAGAAAAACCAGCCGTACACAAAAAATGCAAAATAGATGGCGAGCGCCCCTGGCAATACGGGGTATACCGCCCCTGCCATGCCAACAATGAACAGCGCCACAATAATAATCCAGCCTACAACGTCCATTGGCTCCCTCCTTCTCGTCCAATTATTATCCTATATGCTTCATCATTCGTTCTCTTAGACAAGTACATAATCGCGGATAACTTCAACGATGCCATCTTCATTGTTCGAAGCTACGACCAGATCAGCCGCTTCTTTTACCGTATCCTGTGCATTACCCATCGCAACACCCAGTCCAACCGCTTGAATCACAGCCAAATCATTCAAACTATCCCCCACTGCAACTACCTGTTCCATTGTAATTCCAAGCAAATCGCATACTTCAGCAATCCCACTGGCCTTCGATATACCAGCCGGGTTGATTTCCAAGTTCGTCATGGATGAATTGGAAATTTCAAGTCCACCCATGTCCTGAAGCTTGAGCAAAATTTGATGACGAATTTCGTCATTTTCCGTATTATAACCAAATTTTAGCCATTCCTGTGTATCCAATGTATCCGGCCAACGATCTCTGTTAAATAATTCCTCAGTGGAGTATGCCCAGAACCAGGACCCGGTTTCTACAGCAATCCGGTGCATTTCCCGAACTAGCTCCTTATCAAGCAAATAACGGCGCCACAGTTCATGCGGGGATTTCCATACCTCGCTGCCGTTTACCGTTACCATAGGCGTATCCAGGCCGAGCTGTTGCCCGTAAGGCAAGGCATGCATCGCCGCCCGCCCGGTAGACAAGCACACGTGAATCCCCTCTTGAATCGCCTTGTTAATCCAGTTGATCGTTTCCAGCGTAATTTCATGATTGTCGTTCAATAAAGTTCCATCCATGTCGAGCGCAAGCAGCTTGTATTTATATCGGTTTTCTCCCATGGGTTCTCTTCCTCCTGTATGTCCCTTATGTCCAACGACATTTTACCATGAAAAAGAGAAGCCCACAAAAGAATTCAAGTCCTCATTTCGCTGCCTGCGGCTTTTTTGGTGTACCATCCAACCCGTAAACCTCGTCATAAGCTTCAAATATTTTACGTGCCACAGGCCCGGCGCTCGTCGAGCCAAAGCCCCCTTCAGGAATAATGACCGCGACGGCCAGCTTCGGATTTTGACGCGGAGCAAAAGCAATGAACACCCCGTTATCTTTAACCGCACGTCCCACCACCTGCTGAGAAGTCCCCGTTTTACGGGCATAATCATACGGAAACCCGTTAAATGCTTTAACATCCGTAGCCATACCGCGAATCACCGTATTCCAGTACGTATCTGAAAAAGCGACCTCATTCAGCACCTTGGGCTTGAACTCACGCACGAGGTTGCCCTGATCATCCACAATTTTACTGACCAAATGCGGCTGCATGCGCTTGCCCTTTGTTGCCAGTACAGTTGTATACTGGGCAAGCTGCATCGCCGTATATTTCCCCTGTTGACCAAAGGATGCCTGTACCAAGCGTGTCAGCGCACTTTCATGCTTGCTCGTATACTCAAGTCTGCCTGCCCACTCGCCCGGCAGATCGACTTCAGTCGGTACGCCTAATCCAAATTCTTTCATATACTTGTCCCATACATCAATGCCCTGATGCACCCCTGCATTACTTCCGTATTTGTCATACAGCGGCTTGCCAATCATATCCACCATGAAAGTATTCGACGAGAACTCAATTGCCTTGCTAGGTGTCAGAGGACCATATACATGTCCACTCGAATTACCGACCCGGCTTGATCGATTTTTACCATAGTATGCGCTCCCCGTATCCAGATAAGTTTGTCCGGGAGAAAATAAGTTTTCCTTCAACCCGATCAGCACGGTTAGGGGTTTAATGGTTGAACCCAGCAGCACCGAGGATTCTGGATGCGGACCCGCTTTTCCACTAGGTACGGATTTAATCGTTCCATTCCCCATTTTATGCTGAATTTCGTCATATACCGAAGGCGATGTACTTCCCGTTTTCCATACATTGGAGTCATAGTCCGGCATACTGGCCATCGCTACGACATTCCCTGTCTCGACCTCCATCGCTACAGCGAAGCCGGTAGTGGCATCGCCGTGGAGCTTACCCGATACCGGATGGGTATGAAGCCAACGAAGCTGATCAACAATCGCTTGTTCTGTTTTTTGCTGAATTTCCTTGTTAATGGTGGAATACAGATGGTATCCTTTTTTCGGAGGAGTAATGGATTCAATGCCTTCTGGCATGCTACGCGGATTTACCTCTATAGTTTTATAGCCGTTTTTTCCTCTCAGCTCATCCTGATACTGAAGCTCCAAGCCATCATATCCGACGGTCTCACTTTCCGAGTAAACCTGTTCGGGTCTTAGGACCTCCGAATTGGCTTGATATATCTCCTTGTATTTTGGCCGATTGGTACGTGCTCCTTTGAACTTGTACATATATCCAATCGTTTGCACCGCCACCCGATCCGGGTCATAATGGCGCACACTCTCCTCCACAACTTCTACTCCGGGAAACTCCTGCCGATGCTCCAGAAAATATGCGATTTCCTCCCGATTCAAGTCAGCTTTGACCAAGCGCGGAGTAAAGCCCCTGTATTGAGTGTAGTCCTTGTCCAGCCGTTCCTTAATTTTCTCTACATCAAGCTGCTCGCCCTCTGTACTTCCTAACTCATTCAGCTTGACAGCAAGCTTTTCAGCAAAAGTATTAAACTCGGGGAGCAGCTTTTTTCCCGGCTTACGGTCTTTTTCTGCTCGTTTGCTATAATCCTTGGGTAAGGTCACATACAGCGACTGTACCGGAGTTGAATACGCCAGCTTGACGAGACCCGTAGAGTCATAAATCGTGCCGCGTCTCGGGGCTAACGGGACATTTTTCGTATTTACGGATTGCTGCTGCTCCTTCAGCTCTGCCGATTGCACAAACTGTAAGACCGCTAGTCTGGTAAAGATAATGGCAAATAACACAAAAACACTGAAAAAAAGAAGATTAGTCCGAAAAACCGTCCGCTTTTTTTGTGCCTCTTCATTTTCTTCATGGCTTTTCTTTTTGAATGAAAACTTCTTATCCAAACTGCCTCTGTCCATATTAGCAGGTCATTACTCCTTTCACCGGGTTATCATATCCCTGATCCTACCATAATAGTGGTAAATAACGATGAATTTAGTAGTTACAATTTTGTAAGAAAACATATAAATATCATAAAAAAAGCTCCTCTCAGCACAAAGGCCAAGAAAAGCTTAAATAAAATTATACGTAGTACGTTATTATGGCTGTTTGATTGCATTGGAATTGGATGTTGTAGCATCCTTTTTCTTAGGTACTCCGTCCAATCCATAAACTTCATCATAGGCATCAAAGATTTTACGTGCCACAGGTCCAGCGCTCGTCGCGCCAAAACCTCCTTCGGGAATAATGACCGCTACGGCCAGCTTCGGATTCTTTCGTGGTGCAAATGCAATAAATACCCCGTTATCCTTCAGTTTCCCGCCTACGCTTTGCTGAGATGTACCTGTTTTGCGGGCGAAGTCATAAGGAAAACCATTAAATGCGCTGACATCTGTAGCCATCCCGCGTATAACTTCATTCCAGTAAGCATCCGGGAATTTCACTTCATTCAGCACCTTCGGCTTAATCGTTTGGACTACATTGCCGTTGGTATCTTTAATTTGACTGACCAAATGCGGCTCCATCCGTTTGCCCTTGGTAGCCAGCACGGCTGTATATTGTGCAAGCTGGAGCGTTGTATATTTCCCTTGCTGACCAAAAGAAGCATACGCCAACTTGGACAGTGACGACTCCTTGCTTCTAGGTCCATACTCTCTTAACCCAGGATATTCCATTGGCAAATCTACCCCCGTAGACACACCTAGTCCAAACTCCTTCATGTAACGGTCCCATACATTCACACCTTGATCTTCCTTGGCATTATTAATGTATTTGTTGTATAGTCTTTTGCCTACCATATCGACCATGAATGCATTCGAAGAATGTCGAATAGCAGATGCCGGGTCCAATCCGCCATACACATGACCCGAAGAGTTACGTACCCGAGACGAATTGTTACGTCCAAAATAAGCAGCACCCGTATCCTGATAATAGGACGATGTACTGAATAGACCTTCCTCTAAGCCCACCAACACAGATAGCGGTTTGATCGTGGAACCGAGCAATACAACCGACTCTGGATGTTGACCCGATTGACCGGAGCCGAAGGAGCGTATAGTACCATTCAAATATACATTTTGAATTTTCTTGTAGTTATCTGATGATATATTTCCGGTTTGCCAATAGTTCGCATCATAATCCGGCATACTGGCCATCGCCACTACATTCCCTGTATCCACTTCCATGGCTACAGCAAAGCCTGTCTTGGCATAAGGATGAGTCTTGCCAGATACAGCATGGGAATGCAACCATCTTAATTGATCCATAATGGCGGTTTCTGTTTTAATCTGAATCTCTTTGTTAATGGTGGAATAAATGTTGTTTCCCTTCTGCGGAGGAGTAACGGAATCTACACCCTCCGGCATATTACGCGGATCAATCGGGACCGTTTTGTAGCCATTTTTCCCTCGTAGCTGCTCCTGATATTGAAATTCCAGTCCATCAAAACCAACAGATTCGTTATCCATATAGATGAGTCCCGGATCATTTTCTGCTGACATGGATTTTTGAATGTCTTTATATTTTTTCAGGTTTTCACGGGCACTTTTATAGCTTTTAATGTAACCCACTGTTTGGACAGCCACCGTATCAGGATCATAATGGCGTACAGTTTCCTCAACAACATCTAACCCTGGAAACTCGCTTTTATGCTGCATGAAATAGGCAACTTCATCTTTATTAAGATTGGTTTTAATCAGGCGGGGCGTAAAACCGCTAAACCGTTGATAGTTCCGGTCCATAGCGTCCATAATTTGCTCTGCCGTCATTTTCGGCTCATCTTTATTGCCATATTGAGCAAATCGATTTGCCAGCTTTTGTGTCATCTTTTCCAGCTCAGGCAGCAGCTTTTTATCTGGATTACGCTTTTCTTCCACGCTGTCACTATAATTCTTGGAGAGCGTGATATACAGCGATTGTACAGGTGTAGAATACGCCAGTCTGTTCTGCCCGGTTGAATCATAAATTGTTCCGCGAATCGGCGTAAGCGGTACGTTTTGGGTAACATTACTGGCCTCCTGCTGCTTAAGCTGAGGGCCCTCCACAAATTGAAGTATCGCCAGTCTTACGATAATGACCGTAAATATAATGAACGAGCTGAAAAAGAACAGATTGATCCGGAAGCTGAATCTTTTTCGGTCGGACGTCTCGTTGTCTTTTCCTTGCTCGTTGTCCATCTTTCTCATGTGCCCTTTTCCACTCCTTTTTAAATCACTTTATCCTTGATATGTGTTTGGGCAAAACCAGGCGGATTAAACCAGTCTCCACTCTGTGCCCAGGTCGGGTCTAACGGTACCCACTGATGCTGCCCACTCAAGTACACTTCATTCCAGGCATGTGAACCGTAGCCTCCCTGCCCGTTGTAACCAAGCCCGGTCACCACCTTGACCTGAAGTCCCTGAGAACGAGCCATCACCGCATAGAGGCGGGCATAGTCAATACAGACACCCTTGCGTGTATCAAACGTATCTCTGGGAGTCTGCTCATGCCAGTCACCACGCTGCTCATAGGCGTCCACCTTGCCGTAATCATAGCTAATACGCGTGCCTACCCACTGATACAACGCTCTGGCTTTTTGCTCATCGCCGCTTGCCCCCTCTGTAATCTTGGTCGCGGCCTGCTCAATATCGTTCGGAATATCCCGGTCAATCATTTCATATTTACGCTGCAAAATGCCGTTCAATTCCTTCGTGACGGCCTGCGTAAATACGGGCAGTTTATCCTTAATCAGCGTACCGGACAATGGTTCAATGACCGATTGCGCCCCTTGTTTATAAATCGGTGAAGCCTGAACATAGCTGCTAAACCCGCTGTCCGGGTATAAGCTTACACCTATAAACAGTAACGCTATGACCATCACAGCACGTGCTCCACCGATAAGGGTACCAATCCCGGCCCCCGCCAGCCTGCTGAAAAAGCCCGATTTCTTTTCCTGCTCACGTAGAGAGTTATCCGATCTGCCACCCACCACCATCACATAAATCGCGCGCAGCACAAATTGCGCGACAGCATAGCTGAGCATGAACAATACGGCAAAACGCAGCAGCGGAAAGCCCTCAAGCCCTGCTACAAGCGTATAATAAAATTGCTCAATTCCGCTCAGTCCACGTTGTGGCAAATGCTCCATATAAGCGGCCAGCCATTGCTGCACCTTCGGTGAAAGCCACATAGCCAACCCTAATGAGCACAGAATTCCGGCAACAGTCAGTATGCCATCCACAATGAGACTGAGTAGTGCACCTACAGATCTGGAAGCTCCCCGCCGCCAGCCCTGTATTAACGACAAAAGAACGATAACGATCAACAACACCGTCACGCCATTCCAATGAAGGACAGGCTCCAGCCAGGATGGTTTCATCATGCTCCCCCTGTCTTTACGGCGACTGCGGCGACTGTTGTGTTACAGTCGAGCCTTTCGCACTTTCGATATATTTCTTGACGGTGTCGCTCATGCTCCACTCGCCCAGCGGCATGCCTTGAAACCATACCTTGACCTTATCACCATCGAACGGGCCTTTTACCTCCAGGTTGGAGCTGGTTACCGAAAACGTACCGTCTCCGTTAGAGGTGTATTTCGCATCCCGTCCTTCCTTGATCATCATGCTCAAGGCCTCGCTCTGAAACTTGTTAATCGCATCATCCTTCGCCTGGGTAACTACCTTGCCGACCTGATCAAAGGAAATACCGCTGTAGATTAGCAAGCCCACAACCACCACAATGACAAGCAGCCATTTAACAAGGGTTCTCACAATCTTCAATATGACAAGCAATAGGACAAGCCCAATTAATATATATAGCCAGTTATCCTGAACGATCTGCCAATTATGTTTTAAAAATTCTGTCCAGACACTCTTATCCATTTCACTACACTCCCGTTTTCAACTGCATCTTTCGAATTGTAAAATCGTCTCTGTAATTATACATGATTACATAACTCCCTGTCAGCTTAGCTCTTTTCCGCCCCTTGTCCGCACAAAAAGGGTCTATGTTCGTCCACTCCAGCGTACAACTTAGAATGAGCTCATGCCACATAGCAGCTTAGAAAGTCTATCTAGGGAAAGGGGGTCATCCACTTGAAAACAGCCCTCTGGCTGTATCTGTTTTTGTTCATCGCTTTTTTTGATCTGCACGCACAATATCCTATTCTCACACCATTCGCCATCTCTCTGGGCGCAGCGCCCACCTTTATCGGCTGGATGTTGGGCATATACTCCCTGACTCATCTGCCCGGTAATTTAATGGCGGGGCCAAGGGTAGATAAACACGGCAGCCGCCGATATATTATGTTCAGTCTGACAGCTGCAGGGCTCATCCTGATTATTCAGGCATATATTCATACGCCGTGGGAGCTGCTTTTTCTTCGTGCCATCAGCGGCTTTGTGCTGGCTTTTTTGTCCCCGGCTTGCATGACTATGCTCGCCCAGCTATCCGATCACCCGGTTACGCAGGGCAAATATATGTCGGGACATGGCGTCGTTCACACGCTAGCCTCTGTCCTGTCTCCAGCGGCAGGCGCGTTCATCGTAGCCAGCTTTGGCTTTAGCGAGACATTCCGTTCCCTCGGCATCATTCTGGTGATCACAGGACTCATGGCTTATTTTACGTTACCCAAAACGGCACCCGCTCTCCTAGCTCAACGATCTGACGGACATACGGCACCCGCTCCACTGACCGGGGCACAACCGCTTCTACCCTTCAATTGGCGTTACCTGCTTGTGCCTTTTGTTTTGGCGTGCGCACAAGGCATTTTATTTTACGTAATCCCGTTGCGCAATAACGGTACTGCGTCCATGATGTCTACGGGACTGCTCTTTTCCATTATCAGTCTGGGAGCGCTCTGTACACTCAGTCTGCTTTTTCTAAACAAGTATTCACCGATGATACGGCTGATTTGCGGCATCATACTGATGTCGCTGTGCTTTTATGCCCTCGCCACCTTGCCCGAGTCCGTGATTGGAATCGTACTCTTTATACTGGGAACAGCCAAAGGCATTACTTTTCCAGCACTGGCCTCACTCTTTATACGGCTTGGAGGTGCACGCTTGGGCAAAACCTTTGCGATGCAATCCATTGCAACGTCTCTCGGCTCCTTTGCCGGACCGGTGCTGGCTGGCCAGCTCCCCGTTCATTTTTCACCTTTTTTTATCGCTTTTCTGATTTTGATGACCGGCCTGCTGTTCATTCCCATTCAACGGTTATTCCCGGCACCGCCGCTGTCTACTTCAGGGCCGTATCATTCCTAGATCGTTTGAGATGCTCCCCCTGTAACGCCCAAAGAACCTTACAAAAAGGCGAATGCACAGTACCTAAATCCCTTATCAACATAGACTGGTTTGACTGAACATTTATGTATGAAGGGAGGTGCATTCCGTGAGCCACTGTCATCCTGTAAGCCCTGTTTCTTGTGGTGGATTTGGGACTTCGACCGGCACCATTCTCGTTCTTTATATCCTGCTCGTCATTATTCTCCGTACTTGCTGGATTTAATGTCTGAATTGCCCTAACATGCCGCCCTGTACCCATGCCTGCCACTCCCGGCAGGCTGTTTTGTTGCTTTTTTGCATGAGAACCCTGTTTGGAGCTACACTATACACATATTCTTTCATTTCCCGGGGAATTTCGAGCACAGGCTTTAAGCAGGGGGTGAGCAAGATGACGATTACCGTTATCGTTGAAGGGAAAAATGACCGCAGTAAACTTCGTCGTTTACTTGATCCCGAGGTTCATATCTTATGCACCTTCGGCACGCTAAACTCAGTAAAACTGGAGTCCCTCCGCAAGAAGGCCAAGCATGAAGAAATATACTTATTTATGGACAATGACAGCTCAGGCAAAAAAATACGTGGTGTGCTTGCCGACTCTTTTCCAGATGCGCATCATATGTATACCCGCAAAGGATACGCAGGAGTAGAAGGCACACCAGATGAATATGTGATCGCCCAATTGGAAAAGGCAGGACTGGAAGAGTATATTTTATACCCGCCTGTTCTATAGTTATGAGAACCCTAGTCATGAAAACCATCCACAAAAAAAGCTGTCCGCCAGGCCGATTTATGCCTGATGGACAGCTAAATTTTACACAGCAATAAAATTTTAAAAAATATCTTGTCTTAGAACTTGTGAACCGTATCCACGATCATCAGCAGAAAGCTGAGTGTCAGATGGTTAATGGAAAAGAAAAATACTTTTTTAGCCCAGGAATCCGTCTCTTCTTCTTTAATGGTAAAACCTTTAAAGGCATAAAAGGCCCAGAGCACGGACAGCAATACGGAAATGATCATAAAAATCATGCCAGCATATCCATAAGCATACATCAGGATCGGTACCGGAATCAGCAACACGATATAAGGAATCATTTGAATTTTAGTACGGTGAATACCTTTCACGACAGGCAACAACGGAAATCCTGCTGCACGGTATTCTTCGACCCTGCGGATTGCAAGTGCCCAAAAATGTGGAGGCTGCCATAGGAACAAAAGGGCGAATAAGAGCCATGCGCCCAAGTCAATACGACCCGAAGCGGCTACATAGCCGATCACAGGAGGCATTGCGCCCGAAATACCGCCAATGGATGTACTCCATGTGGATGAGCGTTTCAGCCAAAGCGTGTAAATACCGACGTATACGAACATGCCGAGTATACCGAGCAATCCTGCCTTGACACCAGAAAAAAAGAACAGTACAGCCAGCCCGACAACACCCAAAATAATAGCGTATGACAATACCGTTGTGGGAGTCAAACGCCCTGTTGGCAGTGAGCGATTGCGTGTACGCTCCATTTTCAAATCCAGTTCACGATCAAAATAGTTATTAAAAACACAAGAAGACGCCATAACCAGCATTGTACCTAGCAACGTCAGAATCAGCTTTATATAGTCAACGTCCCATTGTGAGGCCAACCAAAAACCACCAAATGCCGCAACCAGATTAGTGCGGAGAATGCCTGGCTTGGTGACTGTTATAAAATCTTTCCATGTACCCGCCTTACCGGGTGGTTTGGATTTAACCGAATAGGTAGCCGTATCTGAAGTAGCCTTATAACTAATATTGTCCATAGTGAGTAACTCCCCCTTAGAGATATATGAATTCGGGAGTAAGTTGAACTCCGATATAAATTTTATCATATAGTTTCCGTAAAAAGTTTGACAGAAAACGCACAAAACGTTCACAATTTCGATAACGAATCGAGCTTGCTGATCGTTTACAGTAAATTGGGGTAGTAATAAGTACAGGATACAATACAAAAAGGAGCGACAGATATGGATACAGCCACACACTTTGTCATGGGGATCGGGTTGGCCGGGCTGGCCTACACCGATCCTGCCGTCGCCGCAGATCCTAAGCTGGCGGGAGTCATACTGCTCGCCACGGTCGTAGGGTCACAGGCACCAGACTTTGACACCTTGCTTCGATTAAAAAACAATGCAGCCTACATCCGCAATCATCGTGGACTGTCGCACTCCATCCCCTTCTGGCTGATATGGATCTTGTCCATAACGGGATTAATTGGCCTTATTTTCAGGGATGTACCTATCGAACATGTCGCCTTGTGGGTCACGATTGCTGTCTGCCTGCACGTGTTTGTAGATTTGTTCAATACGTACGGGACACAGGCATTTCGACCGTTTACGCCCAAATGGATATCATGGAATATTATTCACATCTTTGATCCCTTTATATTCGGCACCCATGTTGCTGCTATTCTACTGTGGGTCACTGGACTGGTTTCACCAGCTCCCTTATTTATTACGTTGTACATCATTACAGGCCTGTACTATATTTGGCGCACCTGGAGTCATTTCCGTACCAGAAATGCGGTAGGTGACATGGACACCGAGCGTCAGCCGGACGATATCTATTATATCATTCCCACGGTTTCATGGAACCGGTGGCATGTGGTAAAAGCTCATCAGAATGGAAGTTATGACATTGGTGGACTGAACGGAAAGCATCTTTTTTGGACAAAACATGCGGTTCCGTCCACACATCCGGCCGTAGAAGCATCCAAATCCTACCGTGACGTGCAGGCATTTCGCTATTTTTCTTCCTTTGCTGTTGCGGAGGTGGAAGAGCTGGAATGGGGCTACATTGTACGCTGGGCGGATGTTCGGTATCGGCATCGGAGGCAATATCCCTTCGTGGCCGTCGTCGCCATGGATAAGCAGTTTGGACTGATCAACAGCTACATCGGCTGGCTCAGCCATGAAAAGATGCAGAAACGCCTCTCCCTGCATACGAATTAAAAAAAGCATATCAGCAAGCAACGCGAATGACAAAAGAACAGCAAGTCTCCCCTGACCCTGGAGCTTGCTGTTCTTTTGCCGTTCACCGAAAAAACCATCCCTCCATAAAGAGCTGCATGAAAGCGCCCTCTTGACGAAGCGGACTTGTGTGATTCACAATGGTCATAAGCCATGCTCGCAAAAAATCCGGAGCATGATTGCTCCGGATTTTCTTCATCACAGTTGCTCATAATACAGCTTCCAAGATGGAGTGTTTATGTGTATTACTGCATACGGCCACTGCCCGACAAGGATTGCTCTGCTTGTTGGACCAGCTTTTTAGTGATGTATCCCCCGAGAGAGCCTGTTTCGCGGGAAACGACGTTACCGTAGTAACCATCCTGAGGGATTGTGATGCCGAGTTCTTGAGCGGCCTCATATTTTAATTGTTGTAAAGCGGCGTTGGCCTGCGGTACTTGCAGGTTGTTTGAACGACGTCTGCTCATATTTGAATCTCCTTTCAGTTCTTTGTGAGTGAGGTTCATTGCAAGCTTGCAAGATTATTATGGCTCGCTTACACCTGCTTATTCCTAAAATTCAACATTCGAACGCTGGAGGTTTTTTCCATGAGCAAAGGTCTATCACTGTGGTTCGCCGTTTCATCCATTGTCCTGCTGACGGCAGCCGCCATATCCATCAGTTATTCCGCTTGGCTTGCCATTTTACTGGGCCTTCTCTCTGTTGGCAACATCGGCTGGGGCTTTGTTATCAAGGCCAAACAACGTCGCTCCTGAGACATTCACATTCCTGTCAAACGCCTGATTGCGTTGGCCTGCGTTCTTAGCGCTTGCGGGGCAGAAACCCCATACGTTCTTTGACCGCAGCCAGCGTGATTTCAGCCGCTTCTTGCGCCCGCTCTGCGGATTGGGCCAAAATGCGTCCAATCTCACCGGATTCCCGGATGTCACGATAACGCTGTTGAATAGGCTCCAGGGTGGCTACAACCGCCTCTGCCAGCTCTTTTTTGAACGTACCGTACATTTGACCTTCATAGCGATTCTGTACTTCCTGAAGCGACAGGCCCGTACACTGGCTGTAAATTCCCATCAGATTGCTGATCTCAGGTTTGCTTGCCGGGTCATATTTAACCTCACTGCCGGAATCAGTGGTAGCGCGACTGATTTTCTTGCGAATGACTTTCGGTTCATCCAGCAGAGCGATATAGCTGCCAGCATTCGGATTGCTTTTGCTCATTTTTTTAGAGGCATCATCCAATGACATAATTCGTGCGCCCACCTCAGGGATATACGGGTCGGGAACAGTGAAATAATCTCCGTAGCGGTGATTGAAACGACCTGCCAAATCGCGTGTCAGCTCCAGATGCTGCTTTTGATCTTCACCTACCGGAACCAAATCCGCATTGTAAAGCAAAATATCAGCTGCCATCAGTGCTGGGTATACGAACAATCCCGCACCTACCGAGTCCTTACCCGCCGATTTGTCCTTGAACTGGGTCATACGTTCCAGCTCGCCCATATGGGTCAGGGTTGTCATCAACCATCCCAGCTCCGCATGCTGAGGTACATGGGACTGTAAAAAGACGTTGGATTGCTCGGGGTTAATACCTGCTGCAATAAATAATGCCGCCACGGCCTCCGACTGTTCACGCAATTGAGCCGGTTCCTGCGGCACCGTAATGGCATGAAGGTCTACGACCATAAAGTAACAGCGATGATCCTCTTGCAACTTGACAAAGTTTTTCATTGCACCGATATAATTGCCCAAAGTAAGCTGCCCGCTGGGCTGAATGCCTGAAAGAACAGTTTTCATATTCATCATTCCTCCTGAAATTTATTGAAACAATTGAACGCAAAAAGGCCCCGCATCCTCAAGGGACGCGAGACCGTGGTACCACCCTTATTCATTGCCTTCAGCCTGTTACTTGTCGGAGTCATGCCCCGTGGCTGCTTGCAATCTTATAGCTCCGTTAACGGGGAGCAATCGGCCGTCATACTGAGGAAGAATGCTTCCTGTTCTGTACGGCACTCCAAGGTCCATTCAGCAGTGCAGGCTCACCGGTTCGCATCTACCACCGGCTTTCTGAAGAGCGTATGCGAAGGCTTACTTGTCCTCATCATCGCGTTATCCATGTCATTACATCGTAAACTACATTTATGATAATTCCGCATCCTGTAATTGTCAAATGACGATTGTACCCTGCGAGCAAAAATCTGTTATCATAATGACACGAAGCTTCAACCGATTATAGTGGACAAAGGAGCATGGATATGAAACAAGTGACCAAAGAACATTGGAATGGTTACGACACGTATGTTTTACATAGCCCTGAGCTGGAAGTTACGATGATCCCCCGTCTCGGGAATAATATTATCTCGGTGCGTGATCTGAAGCTGGATCGGGATATCGTACGGCGTCCTGGCGAGGAAGAACTGGCCTTTTATTTGCAAAAGCCGTATCATTTTGGCTTGCCGATTCTGATCCCTCCCGGCCGAATCCGCAAAGGACAATTCGAGTTTGACGGTGTTCCCTATCAGTTTGATCGGAATACGGCCAACGACAATCATATACACGGGCTGCATCGTAATCAATCCTGGCGTTGCAGTGATATTGAAGAAGATGAGGAAGGTTGCAGCGTGACCACTGAGCTGTTGACGGAAAGTGATCCGCACTGGATGGAGCAGTTTCCTATTCCCCTACGGCTGGAGATGACTTACCGCTTGCAGGGACCTGTATTGAGTCAAACGCTGCGTGTAACGAATCTGGGTGACAAAGCAGCCCCGTTCGGCTTGGGATACCACACCTGGTTTATGGTGGACGGAGAGCCTGAGCGCTGGCGCCTGAAGCTGCCTGTGAACGGCGTATATGAGCAAGACGCTGAACAGCTCCCAACAGGTACAATCACTCCTTTGAATGACTTGGAGCCGCTCTCTACGGGACTTTCCCTGAAAGGAACGAATCTGGATACGCTGCTGCGAGCATCGGAAGGGCCTGCTGAGGCCCTGTTGACCCGTGATGACGGTTATCAGATTCGCTACACAGCAGATGAACAATACTTTAAGTATTGGGTGTTGTATACCAAGGGTGAATGCGATCAGTATCTTTGCATCGAGCCTTATACCTGGCTGTCTGATGCACCCAATTTACACGATCCTGTGGGGGCAGGCGGGCTGATTCGTCTGGAGCCTCAGCAATCCATTAACCTGAAAACTCAGATTCATATGATATATCCGTAATTTCCCTCTATTCATTTTCCTTCCTTCGGCGCATATTTTCATAACTCTGTCGCATAATAACCTCATCACAGCCGAAGGAGGTGACTACACATGGCTAATGGAGCTAATCAAGGCAGAGGACGCCGCAGTAACAACCTGGTCGTACCTCAGGCCACCAACGCACTGCAACAATTGAAATATGAAGCAGCACAAGAACTCGGCATCACCATTCCGGCAGACGGTTATTATGGTGACATGCCATCCCGTGAGGCTGGTTCTCTGGGAGGTTATATCACTAAACGCTTGGTACAGCTGGCCGAACAGCAATTATCAGGTCGTTCAGGTCAATAAGCGTCATTATTCCACATGAAGCATTCCGTTTATCGCTTTTAACCAAAATGCGATAAGGCGGGCATATAACAAAGGCGGTCTTCCCCAGGAAGGCCGCCCTTTCTTTACTCTTTAATATGGATGATTATTCCGAATTAGCCGCTCGGTATGTAGGCTTGTTATAACGGATCATGAGATTCGCCATGTTATAATTCGATTCCAGCGTAGCATCCACCAGAATGGTTCCCTGTCTGACGGCAAAATCAAAAGCAATTTCACCATGAGTCCAACTACGCTTGTGATTTAGTGTATCCAGCGCCATACGACGGAAGTCCGCCCGATGATCTACAGACAGCCCAGGTTCCACCGCTCCAAATGTACCACCTTTACCTGCAATCGGATTATGACGGATACCAAATTTTCCAACCACGTTGTTACGTATTTGAACAAATACAGTTCCTGACGATAAACCCGCCAGTTCATCATCCAGCTCTTTAAAAACGATATCCATCTGCCTTACTAACGACAATTGACCTACTTCACTCATTACAAAAATCCCCCTATATACCTGTTTCAAAACCATTAATAGGTCTTATGACTCAATTATATGCGAAGCTTTTTAACGTTACAATCATAAACAACATAAATGGGCATTTATAACTAATTTCTAAGTATATCCATCAATTTAAATTTCGCCAACAGGTAATACCAACTCTAATTCGACATATTACGACTTTATCCCTCATCTTCTGCAAGAATTGCAAAAAAGGCCCCCCTTGCGGGAGACCTGATTGGAGTGTATATCCGTTATTCCGTCATTTGCAAAAATTGCTCAATATCCTGAACTGTGACTTGCGCGGCATTACGCCAGAAGTCAGCCTGTGTTAAATCGGTCCCCAGATGCTTGGAGGCCAATTCTTCCACCGTCATGCGACCCGTATCACGCAGCAAGGCATCATATTGATCAGCAAAGCCATCTGAATTTTTCTTCGCAAAGGCGTAAATCCCGGCACTGAACATGTATCCAAACGTATATGGGAAGTTGTAGAATGGAGTGTTCGTAATATAGAAATGCAGCTTGGATGCCCAAAAATGAGGGTGAGCCTCATCCAAAACGCCGCTGAACGCTTCACGCTGTGCTTGCTCCATTAATTCTCCCAATTGTTGCGCTCCTACGACCCCTTTTTTCCGCAGCTCGTAAAAACGGGTTTCAAACAGGAAGCGGGCATGGATATTCATGAAAAAGGCTACGCCGCGCTGAATTTTATCCTCCAGCAATGCTACCTTCTCCTGACCCTCGGCAGCCTCCAGCAAAGCATCCGATACAATCAGTTCTGCCAACGTCGAAGCCGTCTCGGCTACGTTCATCGCATAATTTTGATTCAATGGATGCAATTCATTCATCACATGCTGATGATAACCGTGTCCAAGCTCATGGGCCAGTGTCGAAACGTTGGAAGGCGATCCGGCGTAGGTCATGAAAATACGGGTCTCTTTACTAAGACGAAGGGAAGTACAGAATCCACCAGGACGTTTGCCCGGACGATCTTCTGCTTCAATCCAGCTTTTCTCAAAAGCCATTTGAGCAAAATCAGCCATTCTTGGACTGAATTTACCGAATTGCTCAACAATTGTTACGGCTGCATCGTCGTATGGGATTTTAGTAGTAGACGTTCCCAGTGGGGCCTCAACGTCATGCCACGACAGTTTCTCCAGGCCCAGCAGCTTCGCCTTCCGCTCCAGATATTTAACCAGCACAGGCTTCGTTTCATTAATGACCTGCCACATTGTATCCAGCGTCTGTGCCGACATGCGGCTGATCTCCAGCGGCTCCTTGAGCACGTCCGTCCAGCCCCGGTTTTCATACAGCTTGAGGCGGAAGCCTGCCAGATGATTAAGCGTATCCGCACAATAGTCCTCAACCTTGGTCCATGCTTCTTCCCAACGTGTGAACACTTCTTGACGCACACTACGATCCGGTTCATCCAGCTTGTTGGCAGCCTGCCCTACGGACAGATTTACGATTTCTCCATTCTCTGGAACAGGGATCGTCATATTTTTGACAATCGTGTCATAAAAATCACCCCAACCGTGGTAGCCGTCCACAGCCAAATCCAATGCCAGACTTTCCAGCTCAGGTGCCATTTTCTCACGAGCCTCGTTCCGGTATTCATTCAGGACAAAAGAGAACGGCTTAATCGCTTCCCGTTCCATCCACTTCTGCCAAATGTCTTCACTCGTTTGTGCAAGCAAGTTCTGGAATGAAACCAAAGCACTTTTCCCCTGTGCATACAGCGTATTTATGCGTGCGCCCAGTTCAACAGCCTGCTTGTCATGTTGGTTCTGAGCAGTCAGACAGGAAACAAAGGAACCTGCTTGCGATGCTCCGTTAAACAGCTCTTGCATAGCGCTCAGCACACTATCCAGACGCTCGGTATCCAATACCGTTTGCGGTACCTTGGCTGATTTAAGCTGGGACTGCAATTGTTGAACCTTGCTCTCCAGTTCCTCCAAAAATGCTTTAAATGAGGGAGAGGAAGACCCCCCACTAAATATGGATTCCAAATCCCATGTTTGCTTCAATGGTGTTTTCATAGCAGTTCCACCTTTCTTTTTGGCGAATCATGTGGTTTCATATACAATAAAGCTACATCGTGATGGTAAAATCACTACAATTGGGAGGAATACAGGATGAGACCTTTACAAATTTCGCCGGAAACGGCTGTGAAATTATCCGAAAAGCTCGGCATTCCGCTGGAACATCTCATGCATACACCCCAGCATATTCTGATGCAAAAGCTGGCCGAACTGGCCAAAGAAGAAACCGCTAACCCGAACGGCGGTGAATCGGACAAATCATGATTCCTTTTCACAAAACCTGGCCTTATGACATTGTCATGGGAGACGTTTATGTACAATATTGTCCGTTTTGCGACCATGAGAACGTCCTGCTACCCCTAAAGCCCAAAGAGCTTAAGCTCATACATGAAGGTATGAAAAAGCTGCTTGTGTTTCCATGCTGCCACAGCAGGATTACTTTGGTGGATTGTGACAACGATTATCTGCTGTCAGATACCACCCTGCGCCATCATTAATTCATGAGGCAGTATTGAGAAAGGTAACCTTTTTTATAAACAAGGTGTGAACCATGAGCCTGAACCGGCCATAGTGCACACCTTTTTTATCAGGAGGAGCTTGCGTCCTGCATTTCCTCCGGCAGTTGAATATCTTTAGCCAGCATTTGTTCTCTCAATACAGCCCATTGTTCACGGGAAGCCCGGATCATAGCCGCATCCATAATTTTCTTGTCATTAATGACACGTGAAAACCAGCGAACCGCTTCGTTAAAGTTGCCTGTACGTCGATGCAATTCTCCAATCAGATAGAGAAGCTTGGCATTATTCGCCCCGACACCTTCCAACTCATAGACTCGAATATAGGAGTCCAGACTAAACTTTAGAAACCGAAGCTCCTGCTCCTCGTTCCCCTGGTATCGGTACATCCACGCGATATGCTGTAGCAGGCTGGCTATCACCCGTTCCTTTTCCCCGATGACCTGCGCACACAGTAAACCCAGCTTGTACGTTTCCAGCGCCTCTTCCCAGTTGCGATGTCCGCTATACTCACGGGATTGCCAGCGATTACCAATTTTGTCCTTAAACAGCTTGTTCTGTTGATCGCTTAACTGAACGGTAGAATGCTCTGTCGAGGTAAATCCGCAATGAGGACAAACCCGTACGACATAAAAATCGGGATTTTCATTCTTGTAATACGCGCAGAAGTCTGAATCCGTACGAATTGCCTTCTTTAGGCTCGGTCTGACACGAGATGTCTGAAATTCTTCTTCACAAAGCGGACAAGAGATTTTAATCTGATATAACGGTTCAAGTTCCAATGTTTTTACAACCCTCTCCAAAATTCGGCAATCCCCGCAAGTTTACGGGGTATTTACAAAATGATGCGCAGGACCGGACAATCGGTTAAGTATAAATGAACGAAGCGGCTCCTCAATGCCTGTATCCGTTAACGCACCCGCCATGCAGGACAACCACGCCTCTGCTCGCTCCTCCGTTACGGGAAACTTCATATGTCTGGCACGTAACATCGGGTGACCATAGGCATCTGAAAACAGGGATGGTCCGCCAAAAAACTGGCTCAGGAACATATACTGTCTTTCCTTGACCGACTCTATGTCTTCAGGAAACAGCGGACTTAACAACGGATCTTTATAAACTCTCGGGTAGAAGGCCTCAATAATAGCACGAACGCCTTCCGCACCCCCAAGATTGTCATAAATGCTCAGGCTAGGATTCACTTTTCCCCCAACTTTCTGTGCTATGGTAATAAATATACACCCGTATTATAACAAAAAACAAAAAATGACGCTAAGAATAAGCGTCATCTTATCATTTCACATATACAGACAGGCTTGCACGACTTACAAACAGGTCCGCCATTCTACAAACACAGCTAATAACTCCGCCAATCCTCTTCACCGGGATGGACGAGAGAGGCACGAATAACATACACAAAAGCACATACGAGCAGACCGGCAACGATACTCATCCTGATCACTCCATCCTTAAGGTTATGGATCGTTGTTTTTTTAATTTTAACATAATCTTTACAAAAATACAGCATTTCGCGCAAACGCTTTCTTGACTTTTTGGTACTCTTTGTCCATCCTCGTCCATAGAAATAGTAGTAGAACTCCAAAGGAGGGGCCTCTATGCCGCTGTACCGCCGTTACTCACTCCCTTTGCTCATTCTTATGCTGCTATTCCTATTTATACTTATGGCGGCGCACCCGCAATCTTCTCTGAATGCCGGACTTCGTGGTCTAGCCATTTGGTGGGACGTGCTGTTTCCGTCTTTGTTCCCGTTTTTCGTTATTTCCGAGCTGCTGCTCGGTTTTGGCATCGTTCATTTTATAGGTACACTGCTGGACCCGCTTATGCAGCCTTTGTTCCGTGTACCCGGTTGCGGAGGCTTTGTTGCCGCTGTCAGTTGTGCATCCGGCTACCCGATTGGAGCCAAATTAACGGCCAAGCTGTGGGAGCAAAAATGGATCACCCGTATCGAAGGAGAACGGCTGGTCGCCTTTACAACTTCCTCTGATCCGATATTCCTGATCGGTGCCGTTTCCGTCGGCTTCTTCCATCAGCCTGAAATTGCAGTCGTGCTGGGCGCTGCCCATTATGGTGGCGTGCTGATCATCGGCCTGCTCATGCGCTTTCACGGTTCCCGCTCGGGGGACGATGATACTCACGGCAACCGTCCCCCGTCTGCTGTAACCGCAGCTGGCCACACCGGGCAGCCAACACCAACATCCCTCGCTGTCGCTCCAAATGCCAAATTAGATGCGTCTTCTGCGCAACGACGCGGACGACTGCGCCAAGCGTTATTTGCTATGCATACAGCACGCTTGGAAGATGGCCGTCCGTTTGGGGAGCTGCTCCGTCAAGCCATTGCTTCCTCCCTCCGTCTTATTATTGTCGTAGGAGGACTGGTTGTATTCTTCTGCGTCATTCTGGAAGCTTTGACGAACTCCGGTTTAATGAGCGGGCTTCGTCTGCTTACAGCAAGCTTGTTGTCCGCCTGCGGCCTTCCTCCTACGTTAACAGATTCCATTGTAGGTGGTATTTTCGAAGTCACTTTAGGGTCACAAGCCGCTGGTGAAGCCACAGGAGCGGCTTTGCCGTTCAAGGTAGCCGCAGCAGCCTTTGTGCTCTCCTGGGGCGGACTATCGGTTCATGCACAGGTCGCGAGTATTTTGAATACGACGAATCTCCGGTACCTGCCGTTTTTGCTGGCTCGGGCTGCGCACGGCATCATCTCTGCTCTGCTGGCTCTCGTGCTATGGCGTCCGCTCATGGGTGAGGGAAGCTCGCCGGTCTTTTCTCCGATATACGTTATCACCTGGTCTCCCGGCTTCTCATCCACTGTGCTGTGGCAAAGCCTGCTATTCCTTACCTGCCTGCTGATAGCCATGCTCTGTCTCTCTTGGTTGAGTGCAGGCACAAGCCGCTTATTCGCACGTCTGAGGGGAGCGTCCAGGCAATGAACGATTGTGTTCTTGCTCATAATTGATTATGATCGGTATATACCCATGACAAAGGAGCTTTTCATCTTGAGATATTATGTTCTGGATCGCGGGGATCAGCACTCCATGGACTTGAGTCAGCAGTTTCACCGTCTTGCCCAAGAAAAGAATTTCAAGCTGGATGCCGAATCGCCGGAAATCGTCGTGTCTATTGGAGGCGACGGTACTATGCTGCATGCGTTTCATACCTTCATCGACCGACTTTCGGATATAGCCTTTGTTGGTGTACATACCGGTCATCTGGGCTTTTATGCCGATTGGCGTGCGGACGAGCTGGAGGAGCTAATCCACCTGATGAGCCAAAGCGGATCAGAGGGACCCCTTAAACCGAGAATCGTCAAGTATCCATTGATCGAGCTGGAGATTCACAAGAAGTCGGGAAATGCTTCTTTTATTGCGTTGAATGAATTTACGTTAAAAGGGGTCGATGGCACTGTCGTTGCACAAGTGGATATTAACGATGTCACTTTCGAAATGTTCCGCGGAGACGGAATATGCGTTTCTACCCCTTCAGGTACGACTGCCTATAACAAAGCACTCGGCGGAGCTATGGTTCACCCCACCATTGAAGCGTTGCAATTAACCGAGATCGCTTCCATTAACAACCGGGTGTATCGGACACTTGGATCGCCATTGTTGCTGCCCAAGCACCATCATTGTGATATTTTTTCGAGAAAAGATCAGCGTCTTCTGTTGACGGTAGATCATCTGAACTTCCCTGTGGATGATTTGATTTCTGTTCGTTGTCAGGTCTCCAGTCACAAAGTCAGCTTCGCTCGTTATCGTCCCTTTCCATTTTGGGATCGGGTACGCATTGCCTTTCTTAATTAGGCAAGCTGCTTTCGAATACACATAGAACTTAAAAGTACTAGTACAAGCAAAAAGAGCCAACCTTGGCTCTTTTTGCTTGTATGATAGGACCAACTCAATCCATAGTTGATCTTTTTACCAGTAAACAAAAACGGCTCCTGAAATTCAGGAACCGTTTTGTTGTGGAGCTGTGAATGTTTTATTCTTTTTGCTTCCCTCAGCTCTTTCGGCTTTGGCAGCAGGCTGCGCCTGACGCTGGCCTCCAGAATCACGTGAGACGCGGACTTGCCGTCCCTCCCGGTTTTCCTTCGGTTGACGCTCATAGCGTGGGCCACGGGATTCCTTTTTCTCGAAATTCCCTTGCTGATTACGCTGTTTCCGTGGTTCCCGGGCTTGCTGCCCTTCACCGGAAATTCGTCCATCCTTCGCCTCACGTGGTTCTCTCGGCTGACGCGAATCACGTGCTTCTCGTGGCTCACGCTGTCGATTCCCTTCACGTCCTTCTCTGGACGGACGACTTTCACGGAATTCTCGTGGCTGTCGCTCACGCGGTTCCTGGACTTCCCTTGGTTCCCGTTGTTGCAACTCCCGTGAGTCCCGAATTTCCTGAGCTTCACGCGGCTGCTCCACTCGCAGCTCCTCGGTTTCCCTAGACTCGCGACTTGGCTCCGGCCATTCCCGTTCTTCTCCGTCTGCGCGTTGCAGCACTTCTTGCGGCTCTCCGGCTCCAACCGTTTCCATTGGTTCCGCTTGAGGTTCTGCCAACTGTTGATGATCCGGGGAAACGGATTCATCATTGTTTTCATTCTTGCTGAGCACTTCGCGGCTCTTAAGCAGCACAAAATAAGCACAACCGAAATTACAATATTCATTAATGTAATCGTCCAGTACTGCTATGGATGTATCTTTGTTGGCCTTGGGATGCCCGTCACGGTAAAAACCCTTTAGACGTAGCTGATTGTAACCCCAGTCACCAATAATATAATCATAGCGCTCCAGCACTTCACTATACCGATCACGAAAAGCTTCGGGATTCCACCCGTTCTTGTGATCCTGCAACACTTCATAGTTTTTACCACCGATATGAAACAAGCTAATCTGACCGCCTTTCCCGGATCAAGCCTGCGAAAGGGCGCCTTCTTCCTTATGCTGAGCGGCAGATTTCACCTGCTCATGCGCTTGGTAGGAGCTGCGGACCAACGGACCAGATTCGACGTGGCTGAACCCCCGTTGTAATCCCTCTTCCTTTAACTTCGCAAAATCTTCCGGTGGGTAATATTTTTGCACATACAAATGTTTCTCGGATGGCTGCAAATATTGTCCAATTGTCATAATATCGCAATCGACTTTACGCAGATCATCCATGGTTTGTAAGATCTCGTCCCACTCTTCTCCCACACCCAGCATGATACTGGATTTGGTAGGGATGGACGGATTTAATTGCTTTGCACGTTGAAGAAGCTCCAGGGAGCGACGGTATTTGGCCTTGGCCCGAACTTTATCGGACATCCGCTCCACCGTTTCAATATTATGATTCAAAATATCTGGCTTGGCATCCATGACAATACGCAGCGATTCGATATCGCCCATAAAATCGGGAATCAACACTTCTACGCTGCAAAAAGGCAAACGACGACGAATCGCCCGCACCGTTTCTGCAAATATAGTGGCTCCCCCATCCTTCAAATCATCGCGGGCCACACTGGTTACGACACAGTGTTTCAAGTTCATGTTTTCAGCCGCTTCCGCGACGCGTTCAGGCTCCTGTAAGTCCAGTTCCGTAGGCATTCCCGTATTCACTGCGCAAAAACGGCACGCACGCGTACAAATATCACCCAAAATCATAAATGTAGCTGTCCTGTTGGCCCAGCATTCATATATATTAGGGCATCGCGCCTCCTCACATACGGTATGTAATGTCTTGGAACGCATCATGCTCTTGATTTCCTGATAGTTATCGCCTGTCGTGAGTTTAATACGAATCCAGTCGGGCTTGGCTTCCTTCACTTTTCTAGACAATGGCATAGACCTTCTTTCTGATAAGCTTGGGCTGTCATTGCCATACATTATAACATGAAAGCCATGGAAAAACCTCCATTCATTGTTCCCTTTTTGATATGACTTTGATGCCGGAAAAGTAAAATCCTTATATGGATAAAAGCGACGGATATGGCTCAATCTAAACCAAAGCGCCCGTACCGATGCCGTTGGATGCGGGCCTGTAATCTACGGGGGCTGTCAAGCTCCCTTATGAGGAGGTTGGTTCACGTGCCTTACCCTAAACGTACAGTCCGCGCTGTTCGCCTGTTGCCGCTGCTGTTATGTGCTACTACATTAACAATGGCCTGTCCGCTTCCTGCTCAGGCCTTGGCCAAACCTTTACAAACATCATCCCAAAGCATTCAGCAAGCACATGTGGCTACTCCAAATTCCCAGTCATCATTGTATACGTTCAGGCTTGCTCTATATCGTTCCGTCGAAGCCTTGACAGGGATTCCCTGGTACAGGCTGGCCGCTATCGACCAGTATGAACGTACGCTTACGATTGCGCATCCCAAGGATCGCAAGCATGCGGAGCGAGTCACAGGTATCTTTGTCACCGCCCCCGTCTGGTCGGGTCTGATGAACCCTGATCCCGAGGATCGGCATCCACGTTCCATTTCTTTTTTTTCCGGATTGGGACAGGACGGTTCGGGTGACGGAATTGCTAACCGTGATGATGACAGGGACTTGCTGTTCAGCATCGCCTCTTATCTCGGTAAATATGGAAGCACAGAGGATGAGTTTTCCATTGCGGTATGGGAATATTACCACAACAGCCGTGCCGTTCAAAGGGTACAGCAGTTTGCCAAGCTGTATCGGACATATGGAAAGCTGGAGCTTGGCAAACAAGCCTTCCCGCTTCCCTTGGGCAGCATTTATAGCTATCGCAGCACTTGGGGCAGTCGTCGGAGCTGGGGCGGTTACCGCATTCATGAAGGAACAGACCTATTCGCTGGCTATGGCGTTCCGGTTCGCAGTACCTGCTACGGCGTAGTGGAAATGAAAGGCTGGAATCCATTCGGTGGATGGCGAATCGGGATTCGGGATCTCAGCAACCGCTATCACTACTATGCGCACCTCTCTGGCTTTGACAAGACCGTTCACAACGGGGACATTGTCAAGCCAGGTCAGATTGTCGGCTGGGTCGGAAGCTCGGGTTACGGCAAGCCCGGTACCCAGGGTAAATTCCCGCCACATCTGCACTACGGCATATACCGGGACAACGGTTGGATGGACTGGTCCTTTGACCCGTATCCGTTATTAAGACAATGGGAGCAAACGGAGCGTAAAGCGCTCAAAACCAGTAAAGTAAAAGGGACCTCCACATAAGGTCCCTTCACATTCCACTTGCCTTCGCTTATGGCGTTGGAGATGAAGTGGTGGGTTCGTCTTGCTGCATCTGTGGAACACTCTCTATGCCGGAATCCGCAGCGCCTCTCTCTATCGAATGGGGTGGCAGCGCCAAATTAGGGGCGATGGCTCCATTTTTACCAACGGGCTTACCCTGATTATCATAGTAGTACATCGGGACATTGCCCACCACGAGCAAATAAGACACCGGAATTTCCGTCTCCACAATCTGAGGCTGCATTTCAAAAGGAATCACGACGGACACCTCCGTCGTAATCCGAATATACACCTCCACCAAAATCATGTTGATGCCCGCATCCTGCTGACGTGTATTTAAATCTACCTTGATTGCTCCATGCGGCTCCACCTTGAGTGGAACCTTCGGGCCATAGGCTGCCAACAGCGGACTACCCAATGCCTGACCGATTGGAACGCTCTCATCAAAATGGCTCATGCTGTCCATCGTTGCCTTGACTGCCTTGAGCGTATCCGAAGTAATTCTCATATGCTCCGCATAATTCAGAACAAAGCCGGAGGTTTTCCCTTGCGCATCCGTTCTCCATTCGATCAGTTTATCAGCGGTCTCCCCCTGCTCCACCTGCGCAGTAATCGCTGAATTAATGGCCTCCGTCGCCATTTGCTTGACCCGCACTTTTGCCAAATGCATCATAGGCGGTTTCAAATGCTGCTCCACATAAGAGGCAATCTGTACGATTCCTACCAGCAGTATCAGCCCCACAATGAGCCATACTCTGCGTCTGCCTTGTCTTCTTCTGTTGGGCCGGCTATGCCAATGCGGTCTTCTCTTCATCCCGATCCCCCCGCAGCGATGAGCTTACCCTACAAGGATATGCGAGGGGTACACGAAAAAGAAGCTGCCCGTCCGGCAGCTCCCTTGGGTGTGCTAAAAATATATAATTCCCGATGTGACTCTTAATTCAGGATTTCGCAAAATATTTAAAAAATACGGTCAATCTTTTCAATATCCGCCTGGCTCAGTTGAACATCCAGCGTTTTCAGATTCGCCAGAACCTGCTCCGGCCCCTTCGCCCCTGGAATGAGGGCATCAATCGAATCGCGGGTCAGATACCATGCGAGCACAACATGAGCGACCTCTGCATTCAACGCATTGGCAATCTGCCGTACCTGCTCCACTTTGTCCAAATTACGAGCAAATGCCTCTCCCTGGAATAATGGACTTTTCGCTCTGTTGTCTGTGAAGGTTGTGTCTTTCGTATACTTACCGCCCAGCAATCCGGAAGCCAGCGGGAAATAAGGCACAAACGAAATGCCATTGGCCTTGGTGTAAGGCAGCAGTTCCTTTTCCGCTTCCCGTTGGAGCAAATTATATTCGGATTGAAGCACATCTACATAGCCGTCACTATTCGCATCCTTAAGTTGTTCAATGGAAAAGTTAGATACGCCTATGGCCTTGATTTTGCCTTCGTCCTTGAGCTTCTTCAATTCTCCGACAGCCTCTGCCTTCGGCGTAGCTTCATCCGGGAAATGGATATAAAAAAGATCAATATAATCGGTCTGCAATCTTTTCAGACTGGATTCGACGGATTCACGTAAAAAAGCAGGCGAGTTGTCAACAACAACCTCTCCGTTCACAAATTTGTGTGCCCCCTTGGTCGCAATGACAGCTTCCTCACGTTTACCGCGCTCCTTCAGCACCTCACCGATCAACCGCTCTGAGTGCTCAGGTCCATAAATAAAAGCCGTATCCAGAAAATTGATGCCGTTGTCCAAAGCTGTGCGAACGACTTCTTTGCCCGTTTCATCGTTCAAACCGGAAAAAAGATTATGTCCTCCCACCTTATTTGCACCCAAACCGATTTGCTTTACATATAGATCTGTTTTGCCAATACGCACTTGCTCTGCCAATTCACGTCATCTCCTTTTCGAAAGTTACTTCCATTTTAATATTAAATTCCAAAAAAATCAAAGTGCGTACCTGGCAGTGGCTCTTATCCTTTAATCCCCGTTAAGGCAATCCCTTCCATAAAATACTTCTGTCCTATGGCAAACAAAATAATAGCAGGCAAGACAACAATTAAAGAAGCTGCCATCAAAACGCCCCATTGAGCCGAATATATTCCCTGAAACTGCTGTAGCCCAATCGCCAACGTAAATTTGCTCTCATCATTAAGATAAACCAGCGGTCCCATAAAATCATTCCATGTATTCAAAAACGTAAACAATCCGATAACCAAAATTGCCGACCTCGACAAAGGTAAAATAATGCGAGTAAAGATGGTAAAATGGTTGCCTCCATCCACAAATACAGCTTCATCCAGTTCTCGCGGAAGAGTCATGTAAAATTGTCTGAGCAAAAAGATATTAAAAACGCCTCCACCAAAAAACGAAGGTAACACCAGTGGAACGTACGAATTGACCATGCCTAATGCCTGCCAACCAATAAAAGACGGTATTAGCGTAACCGCAAACGGCAGCATCATGCTGCTTAATAGCACGGCAAATACCTTATCCCTTCCCTTCCATCTCATTCGTGCAAAGCTATAAGCAGAAATCGTACTCGACAGAAGTACACCCGCCAAAGTCCCTGCAACGACGATAAACGTATTCACAAAATAGCGCCCAAACGATAATTCTTCAAACGGCTGTAAAAAATTCTCGAATACAAAAGGCTCGGGAATCCATTTTGGCGGGATCAGGAAAATTTGGCTTAAATCCATCATGGAGCTTCGCACCAGCCAGTAAAAAGGAAACATGCAAAAAAGTGAGCCCACAATGAGAACTGTGTATAGCAACACCCTGCTCCAGCTCCAACCACGTTTTTTCATCCTCAAGCCCCCCGCCTTCGTAATACACCCATTTTCGGGCCGTCTTGAACAGAAAGGCAGTGAATATCAAAACGACAATAAAGAGCACCCAGGCAATAGCACAGGCATAACCCATATTCGAAAACGTAAATGCCTCACGGAACAAATAAAATGTATAAAACAAGCTGGAGTTGTTGGGTCCGCCCTGTGTCATGACGTAAGGCTGAACAAACACCTGAAAGCCTCCAATGAAGCCCATAATCGTATTGAAGAAAATAGTGGGCGATGTCAATGGAATTGTAATATAGATAAGCTTGTGAAGAGCATTCCCACCGTCAATTTCAATGGCTTCATAATAATGTCTAGGTATATCCTGCAAGCCCGCCAGAAAAATAATCATGGTCCCTCCAACGGTCCATAAACTCATTAAAACAAGAGTAGGGACTACCGACCCTTCGCTATAAATCCATTGACTTTCGGGCAAATGCAGCGCACGCAGGACCACATTTAGCAAGCCAAGATCCGGATCAAACAGCCACATCCAAATCATAGACGATGCAATAAGTGGCACAATGGTCGGCAGGTAAAAAACAGTCCTGAAAAAAGCCAGACCTTTTACCTTTTGATTAAGTAATATCGCCAAAAAGAAAGCTACAATAATTTGCAGGGGCACACTCAGAAACACATAATAAAACGTAACCCCAAGCGATTTATAAAAAAACTGATCCGTTCCGTCAAATAATTGGATATAATTATCCAGACCAATAAAATGGGCCTGTGAAGCAACCTTATAATCAGTAAGACTGAACCACAGACTGGCGATCATCGGTCCCAGAACAAAAATGACAAAGCCGAGAATAGCAGGGGCGGCAAAAAGCCACCCCAACCCATTTTCTCTCTTGCGAATAGAAGATAATGATTGCATTCTATCCCTCTCTTTCTGTCAAAACATTCACCCTATTCTTTCGGATACGTACCCTTAAATTCCGCGTTAGCCTTTGCGGAAACCTCCTTGAATGCTTGCTCCACCGTTTTCTTGCCTAGCCATACCTGATCCAACGCCGGGTTAATGATAGCATTGATTTTTTCCGAGTTTTTCAGATAATAGTCGTAAGAATTGACACCGTTATGCAGCGTTTGGTTCATGACAGCATCACGGTACCCATCCGCATGACCTGGTTTAACATCCGCCCATTTGCTAATCAAGTCTGGTTCGGTGTACCATTTTTTCATGACAGGCATCCACAATCCGCTAGAATGCATGTCAAGTCCGCTTTCAGCATCCAGCAAGAATTTATAAAACATCCATGCTTCTTCAGGATGTTTGGTTTTGGCAGAAATCACTTCCGGTTCGCCAAACAGGATCGTTTTGCTGCTTTTCAGTTTAGGTAACACGCCTACACCGAAATTCACCTTCGATTCTCCAAGATCCAGTTGAACCCACTGCCCATCCAGATCCATCGCTACACGTTTACTTTGCAGTGCTACGGCTGGGGAAGGTATATTTTTGGACTGCGTCGGCGACGGTGCCACATGATAAACGTTGATCAGATCAGCCATCTTCTGAACAGCTTCAATCACATCAGGATTCTCAAGATTAAGCGAGTCCCCTTTGTCTGAAATGACACTTGCGTTATTGGAAGGCACAAGCAGATGCCACATCCATGTGTCAAACCGAACTCCATACTGTTTAATGTTACTTGCATCGAAATTGGGACTGAGCGCATTATTTCCCGCTTTATCAATGGTGAGCTTTTGTGCGGTCTCTAAAAACTGCTCCCATGTCCAAGCCTCCTCAGTCTTTACTGGCGGCAAAGCAACACCAGCCTTATCAAACAAATCTTTATTGTAATAGAGCGCGAAGGCTTCCTCAGTTACCTTGATCCCTGCCACTTTGTCCTTATCCCAATAGATGACTGAATTAGGAATGAGACTTTCCTTCGTTAGCTCCTTATCCTCCTTCAAAAATTCATTTAAATTATATAGTTTGCCTTGTTCGGCCCATTGCAGAGCCTGTGCTTTATAAATGGGAAATACATCGGGTGCCTGATTGGCAGCAAACATCGTCGTTAATTTGGTAACGTAGTCCCCGGGGATATGCATATAGTTGATTTTGATCCACGGATATTTCTCTGTGAATTTTTTGGCGATTTCCTGTTGAACTTTCTTTTCATTGGTGCTCCCCCAACTGGCATAAGTCAGTGTCACTTGCTCGTGACCCTGCAAATCTACTGGCTTGCTGCTGCTCTCATTTGAACTACAGGCTGACATAAGCCCAACGATCAAGCACATGCAGACGATCCATAACTTTCGTTTTAACATGAGTAACGCCCCCAAACCGTTTATTTTTTTATCCTTTCGTTTGTTACTTCGTCACTAAACCCATTTTAGCAAACGCTTACATTATTAAAAGTCGTACTCTCATTGGATTGGTGTCATTTGATTAGATCTATGAATTTCTCCGATTCGAATCAGGACAAATGTCCCCTTGCCTGCTGGCGAGTGGAGCGTAACCCCATATTCCATCCCATATAACAGCCGTACTCTTCTGTCTACATTTTTAATGCCCGTTGAACGGATTTCTCCAGCTTGAATTCGGCGTATATGATCTTCTTGAATTCCTAATCCATTATCCTCGACTTTAAAACACACCAATTGCTTCTCGATCCAGGCTGTGATCCTAATCCGACCACCTGATTCCATTTCGGCGAAGCCGTGAATAATTGAATTCTCCACGAAAGGCTGTAAAAAAAGTTTGGGAACTTCCATCTGAAGCAAAACCGGATCAATATCATATTCCACCGTAAACTTGTCCTCAAAGCGATTCTGCATAATATAAATGTATTTTTCCAGCCAATTCAGATCTGTCTCCAAGCTCCATGTGTCGTTTTTGTTTCGGGTCGTAATTTGCAGCATTTCCGCCAGACTAATGATCATCTGCCCTAATCCTTGCTGTTTATGTTCTAATGCAATCCAATACATGGTCGTTAAGGTGTTATACAAAAAATGAGGATTAAGCTGTAGATTAAGTGCCATTAACTCCGACTCTTTGGCTCGCAGGCGTGATTTGTAATTTTCCTCGATTAAATCTTTAATTTTTTCATTCATTTGATTAAATCGGATCACCAGATCCCCTAGTTCATCATAGCCTCGTTCAGGAATTCGAATATCAAAATGCCCCTTCTCCATCACTTTCATCGCCTGTTTCATATCCGTGATGGGCTTGCTGATGTATACAGACAGTAAATAAGCAAGGATAACGGCAATGAGCATCATAAAGCCTAAAAAAAACAACGTGTAGGTGCGAATCGTCGACAGATGTTCCAATACATCTTCCATGGGAATAGCTATATAAGATACCCAGCCTGTTGTCTTCATCGCTTCGTAAACAAGTAGGATAGTTTGACCCTTAACGTTTACCATTTTCATCCCTTGTTCCGAAGTAATGGCATCCTTAAGCCAATCCGCCACGGGCTCTCCCTCTTGTTGCTGTAGGTCTGAACTAATGACCATCCCGTTTTTATCATGAATCATACCGTAGGATAGATGTGCAAATCCGCTACGGGCTGCGTAATCTTCAAAACCCCCTTTTAACAAGTCAGGACGGAAATTCAATATAAGTATTGGCTTTTCCTTTCCCTCCGGAAGCGTGTGGAAGGTTCCCGCATCATCTATTGCAGTCAAGTGAAGCTGCTTCACCACAGCAAATAAAGAACTAAACTCATAGGAGCCTCGTTTTAAATCCTGCTGATGAAATGTATCGGCATACGAATAGGCGGGAATCCACTTGGTAGCCCCCTCTGCTTCCACCGCCGTTGTCGCCAAGGGAGAAGAATAAAACGGCTGAACGGGAATATACATCCGATTGGTGCTTCCGTATGCATAATTTCGCGTCATAATCTGGGAAGCGTATACTTCCTCCATATTGCCAAAGTATCTGTACAAAATTTTCGTAATGCTGCGATCAGCTCGTAAAAGCGATGAAGAATCCGAAATATCCACGTCCGTAATGGTCTGAAGAAGGTCATGGTCGATCGGAATCATATCTACGGTTTTTTGAATAGCAGTTAGCTTGTTATCCAGCAGCTGGTTATTACTACGCAGAACGCTTGTAACGCTATCTGTTACGTTTGTAGTAATATTCCGTGCGCTCGTTTCGAAGTAAACAAAACCCAGGATCAAAACCATAAAACCAGACAACAAAAAATAGGACAGCATCAATTTCGTACGAAAGCTACTGTCCAAAAATTTTTGATACATATATTTAACTTGGCGCATCGTACCTTCCTTTCCCCTAACGATCAATTAAATTTCCTACGAAATTCTTCCGGTGTATGCATTACGTTTTTTTTGAAAACTTTAAAAAAATACTTGATATCTTTATAACCAACCTGTCTACTAATTTCTACGACCTTGGCGTCTGTATGCAGCAGTAAGTGCTGAGCCTTTTGCATCCTGAGCTTCACCATATATTCTGTGAACGAGAGTCCAAAATAATTTTTGAACAGAATACTAAAATAGGACGCATTATAGTGGAAGCGCCGGGCCACAATCTCCAGACTTAGGTCTTCATGTAGGTGCGTGTCCAGAAATTCCTTGCACTTTTTCATAATGGGTTCGCCTTTGGAACCGCTATGAAGCTCAAGGATCAGTTCTTTAAGCCATGATGCAACACGATCCTGGAGGTCCTGAAGACATGTGGCTTCCAAGACAGCTTTGTTCATCTGCTCCGAATGACGCGAGTAAAATTCTTCACTCCACCCTATATTTAACCTTTGTAAACTAACCAATAGGAGCTGTATCAATTTCGTTTTAAGCGCTTCAGGTGCAGGATACCCTTGCGTCATTCGTCCAATGAAATGTTGCACCCTATCCAATAGCTGATCGGTCTCTTCATTCGAGATAGCGCTTTCAATAAATTTCAAATTGGTCATTTGTTCGTGTGCGCTCATTTCCTGTACCGGCTGTTCATCATCTGAAACGACAAGGTCCAAACATCTGATGTGAGGGGTATAAAAACGCATGGAGATGAGGCGAACGGCCTTTTCGAGAGATTGGCTTATTTGCATCTCATCAAAATCAAAAGGTTGACCCCAAGCAGACCAGATCGAAATAGATTGCTGCTGCCCCATCTTTTCCAGTCCAACTTGAAGTGCACTTTTGGCCTCCTTACCTTCAACCCTGTCCTTCCAATTTACAACTGCGACCACATGCTCTTTATGGGATTCGAGTGGAAACACGACAGATGACGCCCAAGGCCGCAATATTTCAGCAACCGTATTACGGAGTAGGGAATCCCACTCATGAATATCCTCCGGGCGGGAGGCAGATGCTCCCAACGCGAGAACCTCTCCTAGCCCCTGCCATCCAAAGTGACTCTTTAACAGGCTTTTCTCGTGAGCCTGTAACTTGTCTGTCACCCATTTGCTAAACAAATGCTCCAAAAATGCAGGCATACTCTGCTCGATCTGGTTCAACGCCGTTCGATTTTCGCTGAGTGCTTCCTGTTCTTGTACAATTACCTTTTCCATGTGTTGAATCACTTCAATTAGCTTCTGCGATTGCACGGGTTTCACCAAATAATCATTCGCCCCGTACCGCACCGCCTGCTGTGCATAGCTAAATTCCTGGTAGACTGTCACTAAAATAACTTTGGTCTCATGCTGACCGGATGTTCTCAATTGTTGGAGATATTCAAGTCCATTCATAATCGGCATTTGAATATCTGTAAAAACGATCTGGATCGGTTTGGACAACGAAATGGTCAGAGCATCTTTCCCGTTCTTGGCTTCCCATACCTCGTATTCGGGACGTAAATCCCTGACCATGGCAGCCAACCCTCGACGCTGTCTAGTTTCATCATCTACAACAAGCACTCCCAGCGGGATCGAATTCACTGACTCCCCTCCTGTCGTTTTCATACACGCATGTTTTTTTCAGTATAACACTTACAGGTGGGGTCCAATCCTAATTTCTTTTTCGCTTCATACTGCGAATGGTTGTTTTCGTTTCCTGATCCACCCGGTATGATTCCGTGATCTTTTGCAAAGCTTTATTGAACGTAAAATCATCCAGTGTATTGTTTTTCAAGTAATTCATCGTCATCTCAGGCAGCTTGATATAACAGATAGATATTGCCCATGCGACCGCCATTTGTACATAATAATCCTCACGGTGGGTTTGATCCATCCATTGCAGTACCCGGATGATATACTCTTCCTCAATATAAAAATTCAGAAGCATGACCACGCCAAACCGAATTTCATATTCTTTTCTGGATGACAGATACGGCTGGATAAAGTCCCATACCCGTTCCTTATGATTTTTCGTACATTTTAATCCGGCGCAGAAGCTGTCACACACTGACCAATTATCAATTTTAGGAATAAAACTGGCGACGTAGCCCAAAACTTCCTCTATATCTGCTTTCACATAGCCAATCACCATACCTTGTAGCATTACTTCTTCGAAATGTTCACTTTCAGCGGTTTCAAGGTAGAGATGCCAATCGCCCTTGGCAATATCCTGAGCCAGCTTACGTAGTACCGGCAGACGTACGCCCAGCACATTATCAATATTCGGAAGCAATGCCGCCGTAAATTTTTGAAAATCTGAATCGACATATAATAGTATTTGTTCTCTGATTGTTGTTTTCACAATTCCCACTCCCTGATCCTTAACGAAATGAAATACTCCATAAATAAATAGAGGCCACCGAACCATAAGGCGAATAGACTCGACAGTACTCCTCGAATTGCTCCCTGGTAAGTGTATCCAGATTGTACAGCTTCATCATCCCCCGCCGAATAGCTATATCGCCCCAACTGACGACATCCGGACGTTCCATGGAATTAATCAGCATCATTTCAGCCGTCCACGGACCTATCCCATGCAGCGAGGACAGTTTTTGAATCACTTGTGTATCGGAGAGTTCATATAATTCCTGCAAATCCAACAAACCCTGCTCTATCGTTTGGGCTATATTCAGGATACAAGCCGCCTTTTTCATCGTTATACCACAGCTTTGAATAGCATCAACCGACTGGGTCGCTATATTTTCCGAATTCATCGCACCCAGCTTCTCCTGCATTCTTGCCCATATGGTTTGAACCGCCTTGGCAGAAATAAGCTGTCCCACAATCGCATGAACAAGCGCAGCGAACAGATCGGGAATAATCACTCGTTCAACCTTGCCCATTTGCGTCATTGCTGTACCGAGTACGGTATCCACATTTTTCAGATAATTGATTTCCTTCTCCCCATAGTCAAAATTTCTCGTGATCACAGTTTGCAAACTCAGCTTCCCCCTCTACAACCCTTATGCTGTCCCACCCACATTCCATTGGAATGAGGTCTATTCCAAACTCAGGGCTCAAATCCTTCACGGCTCACAAAAAGCTGTTCTTCAGGAAAAACGTTGCGAAATTGTTCGTAGACCGCCTTGTAGGCAGCCGGATGATACCAATCCTCCAGCCCTAACGGCTCGTACAGCGCACCGATATTTAAGCTTCGTGTACGCCTTCCTCCACTGCCGTCTCCCATAAAATAATCATCAATACAGATACGGTTGACCAGTGGCAAAAGCTTGTCCGCAAAATGTTCGCTACTTGGAAGCATCGGAGCGATTGTGGCTTGCGTCGGTACTCCTGCCTCTTTTAACAGTTGCAGCGTCTTGAAACGGGCCTGAATAGGGGGCGCATCCGGCGTAAAATGTTTGCGTATATCTTCGAGGTCTGTTTCTACCGTCATGCTCACCCGTACGCGATCCTCTAGTTGGAGCAACAGGTCGATATCCCGCCGTACAAGCGGACTGCGAGTCTGTACAAACAGGAAATCCGGCGGATCTTCCACCATCACCTCCAGCAGTGAACGGGTCACTTCTTCCTTGTACTCGACAGGTTGATAAGGATCTGTGCTGGAAGACATAAAAATAGTGACTTTCCCCCTGGATTTGGCCCGCCGAAGCTCCTTGCGAAGAATATCTGCCGCCTGCTTTTTAATATCAACCCATGTACCCCATTCCTCGCTGCGAAACGTCGAAACCGGCATTTGGCGCACATAACAATACGAGCAACCAAAGGTGCAGCCTGTATACGGGTTCAACGAGTGTGTATACCCTGACAGAAAGCCTGTCCCTTTATTCAGAAGGGTCTTGGGGGATTTGTATATATGATGTGCTTCCATGGTTAACCTCTTTCGAGCTGCAAAAGCTTTACTTTCATGTCCAAACCACCACGATATCCGGTTAAAGCACCATTTTTGCCGATGACCCGATGGCATGGGACGGTGACCAGAATCGGGTTAGCACCGATTGCAGCCCCCACCGCCCGAACAGAGGCAGGCTTTTGGATAGCGTGGGCAATGTCTGAGTAGGATTGTGTCTCTCCATACGGAATGCCACACAGCGCGTTCCAGACCGCCATTTGAAACGCAGTCCCCCGAAAGTCAAAAGGAACGGTAAAACTTGTGCGTTTCCCTTGAAAGTATTCCATTAGTTCTGTGGCATAGGGCTGCAAGACCTCATCATCTTCAACCAATGGACTGCCAGGAAATCGGCTTCCTGCCCACAAAGTCAATTCCTCTAAAGGTTTATCGGGTGAGCCTACATAACATAATCCATCCGGTGTAGCTGCAATATATAAATTCCAATCTTCATGGGTTAACAATGACCAATAGATCGTTTTAGGGGTTTGGGTTAACATGATGTATACCTCCATTTTGTAATTTTTCTGATTTAAGGTGGCGATATTGCAAAGGCGTGTAGCCTGTATTCTTTTTAAATAACGTAGAAAAGTAAGGGGTATTGGACAGACCTACGCTCTCCCCTACTTCCGCAACTGACTTATCCGAGTTCATTAGCTGTTGCTTGGCTTGTTCCAATCTGGTTTGCTGTATATATTCCATCGGGGTTATATCCATGACCCGCTTGAAGGTACGATGTAAATGGTAAGGGCTCCCATGACTCATTTCTGCAAGCAAGTGCAGCGTTAAATTTTCCTTATAGTTAGAATCCACATACTCTGTAACCAACGCAATCCATTCATGATCAGGCAAGCGTTGCCCCGTCGGTTTACACCTTTTGCATGGTCGAAAATGCTCCGCTAAAGCCTGTTCTGCTGTTTTGAATAAGCGGATGTTTTCTCTTTTGGGAGGGCGGGATTTGCAGGAGGGGCGACAAAATATTCCTGTTGTCCTCACAGCATAAAAAAATTCACCATCATAAGACTTGTCGTTCTCCACAATAGCTTTCCACTTCTCGCTAGTTATGGGCAACTCGGATTTCTTCATTACATTCACCTCTCATTTGCGATGTAGCCTCCCACATATCTATGTTTAAATTATAAACCAAACAGTGAACATATGTACCCCTCTTGGAATGTAAAGGCAAGATAACGAAAAAAGATGACTCCATCGGAGCCACCTATTCATAAAAACCAGCTAACCTGATAATACGCAAAGCCGCCTCTTCGGTTATAGGTTTGTATCCTACTAACCCCGAAAAGAGCGGCTTGTTCAACTCACTAAATCACTTATTCTGGTTATTCAACAGACGTATTCAGGCAATTCCCTCTTACTCATTCGTACCGCCGAACAGTTTTAACAGTGGGTCCTGCATCTGCACCTGTCCTTTGGTGGTTGGAAGGATTTCTGAATAAGCGGAAGAATTCGTAACGATAATCGGCGTAATCGTAGGGTAGCCTTCTGCCCTGATCTGCTCAACGTCAAATTCGAGCAGAAGGTCCCCCGCTTTTACCTGGTCGCCTTCTTTGATATGGGAGATAAAATGTTTACCGTCCAGCCTAACCGTGTCTACTCCCACATGAATCAGAATTTCTGCGCCTTGGGGCGAAACAACCGCAAGCGCATGTTTTTTCTTGAACGCCACGGTAATCGTCCCGTCGAAAGGGGCTACAACTTTGCCCGATGTCGGTTCGATGGCGACGCCTTTACCCATAGCTTCCGACGCAAATGCGGGATCGGGAACTTCCGAGAGGGAGACAACGGTTCCTTCAATCGGACTAAATACCTCTTCGTTAGAAACATCTGTTGTATGAACTGGCTCTTTAGTCGAATTTTCGGGTGATTCTTCCGCTTCAACCGGATCTTCAAACCCTAAAATATAAGTCAGAATGGCTGAAACCAGAAACGATACCGAAATTCCTAAAATCAGTCCCGGGAAGCCTTGTCCGCCGGGGCCGTAGAAGATGGGCAAGGTCAGCAGTCCCGGCGCGCCAGAAGCGAATGCTTCCGTTCCCGCTTGGCCGATAATTGCACCACCGATAGCACCGCCGATAATACCTGCAATAAACGGACGTTTCAGTGGAAGCGTGACTCCATAGACGGCTGGTTCTGTGATACCGAACAATGCGGTAAGCGTAGCGGAACCCGCCAAGGTCTTCAACTTTTTATTTTTTGTTTTAAGCATGACACCAAACGCAGCACCGGTTTGGGCGAAGATGGAAGCCGCAGCGGAAGGTTTGATTCCGTCTCTTCCGTTCACAGCAATGTTATTAATGAATACAGGTACGAGACCCCAATGGACGCCGAAAATAACGAGAATTTGCCAGCAAGCACCCATGATTGCGCCAGCCAACAACGGGCTGAAGCCGAACGCGGCAATGAGTCCAGTTGCGATGCCGTTGCCCACGTAGACCCCGAATGGACCAAACACGATCAAAGTCAGAGGAAGCATAATCACGAGCAGGATCAATGGCGTAATAAAATTTTTGACGCTTTCATGGATCAACCGGTTACACAGTTTTTCCAGCTTGCTCATGACAATGATAGCAATAATAATGGGAATAACCGTAGACGAATAACTCATCATGACAATTGGAATACCGAAAAAGTCAGTAGGTGTACCTTCCGTTTTCAACGTGACGATGGACGGGTAAAGCAATCCTCCGGCAATCGTCAGGGCAACGAAGATGTTACCTTCAAATTTCCGGGCCGTTGTAACCGCTAACAGGAGGGGCAGAAAATAAAACAGACTATCCGCGGCAGCCAGCAAAATAATGTAGGTAGTGTCCTTTGGTGTCAGCCATCCAGCGTTGCTGGCAATAAGCAGCAGGCCTTTCAGAATACCGGCTCCCGCCATGACTCCGAGTAGCGGTGCAAAAATACTGGAAACAACGTCTATAATGGCACCGAAGCCTTTGTTGGCTTTAGCAGGTTTTTCATCTTTTTTGGACTCGTCCAAAATGTTGGATATCTTGCTGATAGCACTGTATACTTCCGGTACTTTGTTACCGACTACGACCTGAAACTGACCACCGCTCTGCTTAACCGTGATGATCCCATCGGTTTTTTCCAGTTTTTCTTTGTCCGCTTTCGCCTCGTCCTTTAGCACAAAACGCAAGCGGGTGGCACAGTGTACGAGGGATACCACATTTTTTTCACCACCTACCAGGTCAACAATTTCCTTAGCCAATTTTTCATAACTCATGCTAGACACCTCCATGTTCTAATGGGCATTTTACGTATTTAGGCACACAAAAAACCTAAGCCTTGAAAAATGGTGGGCGCTTTTTGTCCCGCAATTTTTCATGACTTAGGTTTTGCCTGCATAACCAGTAACAATCCCAGTTAAAGCTGTATTAAATTCCTGTTGTTCTCATAATATAATTAATCAACCATATCTGTCAATAAAAATATTTACCCATATATTCTCTATCCTGTTTGCAGGAAAAATCCAGCTTATCTGTTAACCACCCGCTCAATATGCACGGTCAGATACAGCTTTTCTTCGTTCGTCAATTCGTGGTTGTATTCTTTTTCCACAAAAGCTCCGATTTTCTCCGTGCAAGCAGCCGCGTCACTGTGCTTTTCCTTGATCATATCATACAAATGATCATAGTTGTTTTCGTAGTGATTCCCCTTAAACACACGCTGGGCGAAAAATTTCAGATGCGTAATAAAGCGGAAATAACTCAGAGAGTCCTCGTCAAAATCGACCTTAAAATGATATTTTGCAATATTGATAATTTGCTGCATAAATTTTGTAATACTCATTGTGGTGATAACTTCCTCGTTCATTTCGGCATTCACGATGTGAATCGCGATAAAAGCCGCTTCGTCCACAGGCAGTTCAATATCGAGCTTTTGTTTAATTTGTTCTAGCGTTTTCAGACCGATCGCAAATTCTTCTTTGTACAACTGCTTGACTTCCCACAATAACGCGTTTTTGATCTCCAATCCTTCCTGGTATCTTTCAACGGCGAAATTGATGTGGTCAGTCAAGGAAACATAAATATTTTCGTTCAGCTTTTTGTTTAAATTGTGCTTGGCATCATTAATGATCTCTTCCACAATCACAATCAGTTCCAGCGGAACCTCACGCAGCAGCATTTTGAAGTTGTCGGACGTCTGCTTGTTTTTCAGGGCAAATACTTTCTGAATTCTGGTTTCATCTACTTTTTCTCCAGGCTTTTTCTTAAAAGCAACCCCGCGGCCCATCACCACGAGTTCTGTACCGTCCGTCTGGTAGACACTAATTACATTATTGTTGATGACCTTTGCTATTTTCATCTCGATCCCCCGTTCCATATGCCAGCAAGAGCCACACCTATTCCATCCTGTTTCTGACAAACAGAAAAAACCAAAGCTCAACAAATAAACAAGACTGTAATATCCGCTTATTCGTGGCTTAGGTTTTGCCTGCCTATGCAGTAACAATCCTAAAAATGATGGAATTGCGTCAAGTATAGCCCGAAGAGGGTCGATTGTCAACGCTTTCAACCAAGAAACGAAGACCGGACATCCCCATACTTACGGGATGTCCGATCTATTTTCTTGTGGGACGTTACTCTCCCAGATTCTCGCCATCGGAATGAATTACGTTTTTGTACCAGTGGAAGCTTTTCTTTTTAATCCGGTTCAGCGAGCCGTTGCCTTCGTTATCCCGGTCCACATAAATATAGCCGTAGCGTTTTTTCATCTCTCCAGAGGAAGCGCTGACGATGTCAATAGGACCCCAACTCGTATAACCGATAATCTCAACCCCATCCTGAAGAGCCTCGCCCATTTCCGCAATATGCCGCTTCAAATAGTCGATCCGGTAATCGTCGTTGACTTCTCCTTCAGGAGAAACCATGTCGTTGGCACCAAAGCCGTTTTCCACCACAAACAGAGGCTTTTGATAGCGGTCGTGCAATTGGTTTGCCGTGATACGGAACCCCTTCGGATCAATCGTCCAGCCCCAATCGGACTTGTCCAGATACGGGTTGGATACGGAGCCAAACACATTGCCGCTCGTCATGTTTTTGACAACTTCCGGGTCTGTGCTGGTCGTCCGGCTAGAATAATAACTGAATCCGATATAGTCAACGGTATGATGCTTCAAAATGTCCGCGTCGTCCGGTTCCATCTCGATGGAGAGTCCATGATCCTTGAAGAAGCGCTTCGCATAACCAGGATATTCCCCGCGTGACTGCACGTCAATGAAGAAGTAGGACTCGCGGTCTTTTTCCATTCCTTGATAAACATCTTCGGGATTACACGTATACGGATAGAAGCTGCCGGCAGCCAGCATACAGCCAATCTTGGCGTCTGGAATGATCTCGTGGCACGCTTTTACAGCCAATGCACTTGCAACAAGCTGGTGATGTGCAGCCTGATACTGAATTTGTTTGACGTTTTCACCTTCTTGAAATACAAGCCCGGCACCAATAAACGGCAAATGGAGCAGCATGTTAATTTCGTTGAACGTCATCCAATATTTCACTTTATCTTTGTAACGGGCGAATACTGTTTTGGCATATGTTTCAAACAAAGCAACCAGTTTTCGGCTTCGCCAGCTGCCGTATTTATCAATCAGATTTACCGGTACGTCAAAATGAGCGAGGGTAACCACTGGCTGGATGCCATGTTTAAGCAATTCGTCGAACAGATCATCGTAAAATTGTAACCCGGCTTCATTCGGCGTGGCGTCTTCTCCCGTTGGGAAAATACGGGCCCAGGCAATGGAAACACGCAGCGCCTTGAAACCCATTTCCGCAAATAACGCAATATCCTCGCGATAGCGATGGTAAAAATCAATCGCTCCGTGAGAAGGATAGAATTCGCCTTCGAGCGGAATGAGCGAGGGAACATTCCCCTGCATGATACTTCTTCTTTTCTCTCCAGTCGGCAACAGATCCACCAGGCTCAATCCTTTGCCGTCTTCCAGATAAGCACCCTCGGCCTGATTGGCAGCAAGAGCACCACCCCATAAAAAGTCTTTCGGAAAAATAAAGCTGGACATAAACGTTCTCCTTCCAAATGTGTGATGGGGGAAAGCCGAAAGGGGTTGGAGAAATAAAAAAACCCAAACTAGCCCAGATACACGTGTAGTGTAGACAAGCCGGTTCAGGTTATGCCCTAACGGTAACATCCCATGAAAAGGTTATACGTATTTGATTGAAACTCTAACAAAGATTTGGAAGCCTGTCAAATTGATTTGATGCTACAATCGACAAATATATAGTTATTTCCACTAGTTTCGCTGTCTCATCGCCTCAAAAAGCAGCACCGTGGAGGCCATCGCTGCGTTCAGCGATTCCGCCTGCCCCTGCATCGGGATGAACACCGATTCATCCACCATACGTGCGGTAGCAGCGGAAATACCTTGGCCTTCGTTCCCAATCACAAACCAAGTAGAAACACGCAAATCAACGGCATAGCACGACAGACTTGCGTCCAGCGAGGTGCTGATCAGTCGGGCACCTTTGCTTTTAGCCTGTGGCAAAAGCTCCTCCAGACTGCCCTCAATCACGGGCAGGTGAAAAAACGATCCCATCGTAGAGCGGATCGTCTTCGGGTTGTACAGGTCGGCGCAGCCGTGACCCAGAATGACGCCTGCGGCTCCGGCGGCGTCCGCACTACGGATGATGGTGCCTACATTGCCGGGGTCCTGTACCCCGTCCAGCACCATCACCAGCGCATCCGGCTGCTCCAGCAACGCCGGGAATGCGCCGTGCTCCTCCTTGCGCACGATAGCAAAGACGGACTGCGGTGTCTTCGTATCGGTGCATTTGGCAATGACCGCCGCCGACACGGGAACCCATTCCACCGGCTGGTCTGCTTGGTCCAGGCCATTCAACTCGGCAGGAATGCCCTTGTCCAAATCATAGGCAACGCTTTCGACAACCGCGTTCGAACGCAGCGCTTCCTGCACCAGATGAATGCCCTCGACGATATATTTATGCTGCCGGGTGCGATGCTTTTTTTCCAGCAGTTGTGCCCATTCTTTTACACGTGTATTGTTTGGTGAAATGATTTCCATTCGTTATCCGTCCGTTCCTTTATAAATAAATGATTTATCATCACACTGCAAAAGCTAGCTCCAGCTTGGTTAAATCATCCTTGTGGCCTACAATAACAAGCACATCCCCCGTCTCCAGCCGATCTTCAGCATAAGGGGAGATATTCATTTCCTGATCTCGGCGAATCGCCATCACGTTACAGCCAAAACGAGCGCGTATATCAAGTTCCTTCAAATTTTTTCCTATCATGGAATCTGCGGCTTTTATCTCCAGAATACTATAATCCTTGGACAGCTCAATATAATCCAGAATATTCGGGGACGTCAAATGATGGGCTACTCGTAACCCCATGTCCCGCTCAGGATAAACCACCTTATCCGCGCCTATTTTTTGCAGCACTTTCCCGTGCAATTCATTTTGCGCTTTTACGATCAGAGCTGGCACCCCCATATCCTTGAGGATTAATGTCGTCAATATACTTGCCTGTATATCTTCGCCAATCGCCACCACAATGACATCAAAATTACGGATGCCAAGTGCTCGTAACGCTTCCTCATCCGTCGAATCGGCAGATACTGCATGTGTCACAATATTCGACATTTCCTGTGTGCGCTGCTCGTCCGAATCAATCGCCAGCACGTCAAAACCCATTTCGCTCAATGCAGTGGCAACACTGGAGCCAAAACGACCCATGCCGATTACCGCATACTGCTTCTTAGCCATTCCTTCCTTACCTCCCGATCACCATACTGTCCGTCATAGTATAGCATAACCCGCCAAAAACATAAATTTGGCATGCTTATGCCAAATGCTTCTTCATGTATACCGGGCAGCAGCCCAAGCCATAATACATCCGACAACGATTACAAACATACGGGAGGTACACATGCCCATTACACTGGATTTACGACAAGCCATTGTTCACAAAGTTCACGGCAAATCAGAAGCTGATCTTACCGATATGATTATCGGGTCAGTGGATGGACCAGAGGCCGCTTTGCCCGGATTGGGTGTCATTCTTGAGGTGGCATGGAAGCACATGAACCAGACCCAGCAACAAGAGTTTGTCCACCTGGCACATGAGCAGCTTGATAAAATCAAGCCCGTCCCGCTAACCTAAGTCCTATATTCAAACTTTTGTTCAATCCTGCTTCATCCTACTGGCCGTATACGAGAATAGTCCACTCGCCGTAACACCGAGTGGACTATTCGTTGTACAGATCAAATAACAATTTTCATTCCTGTCCTGCTTATCAAATCCTAATCTTATGGAGCCATCTCCAAAAACTTAGCTGTAGGATTTTTCTCTATAGCTGTCCGCATCGCATACTCATTTTCGAACAAGGCAACATAATTGCCCTTCTTGTCCTTCACCAACGTAGAGTTAATACGGAATTTGCTTGGATCAATCTGATCATCCACAATCCAGCGTGCAAACTGGAATGGCATACGCTGAAGCTGTACATCAACTCCATATTCACCCTTCATGCGGTACTCAAATACTTCAAATTGCAGTTGACCGACAACGCCCAGCAACGTATCGTCAAAGCTTACCGTACGGAACACCTGAATCATACCTTCCTCGGTCAACTGGTCAATACCCTTCAAATACTGCTTGTGCTTCAAGGCATTTTTCACCGTTACCTTGGCAAAAATCTCAGGCGAGAAGGTTGGCAACTCATCAAATACAACCTCTCCACCTTGACTAAGGGAATCCCCAATACGAAAAATACCCGGATCAAACAAGCCGATAATATCGCCCGGGAAAGCTTCCTCGACAATATCGCGGTCCTGCGCGAGAAACTGCTGTGGTTGGGACAACTTAATCTCCTTGCCCATCCGTACATGCTTAACACTCATCCCCCGTTGGAACTTACCAGACACAATACGCAGGAATGCGATGCGGTCACGGTGAGCCGGGTTCATGTTTGCTTGAATTTTAAATACATAGCCGGTAAATTTCTCGTTCGTCGGCTCGATTTCCCCCGCTGTACTGTGACGCGGCTCCGGCTTAGGGGCAAGCTGAAGAAAGTTTTCCAAAAACGTTTGAACTCCAAAGTTATTAATCGCACTACCGAAGAATACAGGCGTTAATTCCCCGCGCTGTACTTTCTCCATGTCAAAAGGGTCACCCGCAACATCGAGTAACTCCAGATCCTGACACAATTGGTCATGCAAATATTCACCCGCCATTTCGCGAATGATTGGATCATTGTAACCCTCCACTTTTTGTACCTTGATCGTGGAATGGTCGTCTCCCTGAAACAGCTCGACCTGATTTTTGACACGGTCATAGACACCACACAACTCACGTCCTGTACCAATTGGCCAGTTCATAGGCACCGAACGGATGCCGAGCACCTGCTCCAGCTCCTCCATCAGATCAAAAGGACTGCGTCCCTCACGGTCCAGCTTGTTAATGAAGGTGAAAATCGGAATACCACGCTTGGCACAAACCTGAAACAGCTTAATCGTTTGCGCTTCCACACCCTTCGCTACATCAATCAGCATGACTGCGCTATCCGCTGCTGTTAATGTACGATAAGTGTCTTCACTAAAATCCTGGTGACCTGGGGTGTCCAGAATGTTAATGCGATGCCCATTATAATCAAATTGCATAACTGAGGATGTGACCGAAATTCCCCGCTGCTTTTCAATCTCCATCCAGTCACTCGTGGCGTGCTTGCTTGCCTTACGCGCTTTAACTGAACCGGCAAGACGAATCGCGCCCCCGAACAGCAGCAGCTTCTCCGTCAGTGTCGTTTTCCCCGCATCCGGGTGAGAAATAATCGCAAACGTGCGCCGTTTGTCGACTTCCTGTTGAAGTATATCCAGTGTTTTACTCATTTCACATATCCCTTCATGATCAAATCCATTGCGTTCCTGCTCAAGCTATTCATAAAAAGGCCATGATGCACGCCTGTTTTCGTAATTTCATCGGTGCTATCGGTTTCTTTACCGTTAGATCCAGTATTCGGCGTACTCCGTTACCATATTCATTATAAATACGATCTATTTACATGTTTTAGCCTGCCTTTAACGTATAATCAGTTGCAAACTGAAAACCTGAGACTAAGTTATTATAGCACACTCCGAACGCAAAGCATCCCCTTACATCCTGAACAGGACGTAGGGGGATGCTGAACAATTATCAGGATTACTGAGTGCCGCCTACCCGCCAGATGACATTATCTTCATCCTGGCCACTGACTGGCCACCATTTGAAGCCATCTTGCTCCAGCAGCTTATGAGCTCCTTCCGGTCCCCATGAGCCTGCAGCATAGGTTTCCAGCGTATCCGGGGCTTGTTGCCATGCTTTGGCGATCCGATCCACGAATCTCCATGCTGTCGCAACCTCATCCCAACGCGTGAAGTACGTAGAGTCCCCTTCAATCGCGTCCATCAACAACCGTTCATAAGCCTCAGGTGAGTTGATGCCGACCATACAGCTTTGGCAGAAATCCATAGCCAGCGGTTCAATATCCGATTCCGAACCCGGCTTCTTGGCATTAATTTTGATGTAAATGCCCTCCATCGGATTAACCCGGATCACGAGCAAGTTCGGTTCCAGCTTATGCTTTTGACCAAGATATACGTTCGTAGGCATGCTCTTAAATTCCACAACGATTTCGGTTGTCTTTACAGGAAGACGTTTGCCAGTACGAATGTAGAAAGGAACCCCTGCCCAACGGAAATTATCCACAAATACGCGTGAAGCAAAATAAGTCTCTGTGCTCGACTGTGGATCAACCTTGTCCTCTTCACGATACCCCGGCAACTGCTGACCGCGATAGCTTCCTTCCGTGTATTGACCACGTACCACATTAGTCAACACATCCTCTGCGGATTCAAAAGGACGCAACGAACGCAGCACTTTCACCTTTTCATCACGGATATCCTCAGGGAGCAAACGACTCGGTGGTTCCATTGCAATCATCGTCAGCATTTGCAGCATATGGTTCTGTCCCATATCCCGCAGAGCGCCGGAATGATCGTAATAACCTCCGCGTTCCTCTACGCCCACGGTTTCACTAAGCGTAATTTGCACATTGGAAATATGCTTATTATTCCACAATGGTTCAAAGAAGGCGTTTGCGAAGCGGATGACTTCGATATTTTGCACCATTTCCTTACCAAGATAGTGATCAATCCGATAAATTTCTTCCTCTTCAAATACTTCGCGTATTTCAACATTCAGCTCTTGCGCAGATTCCAGGTTATAACCAAACGGCTTCTCAATGACAAGACGATTCCAGCCCTTGCCATCCATCATACCGCCTTCTTTGAGGCTCTCCGATACGCTTCCAAACAGTTCAGGGGCCAAAGCCAAATAAAACAAACGGTTCCCCGGAATGCTGAATTTCTTCTCTATGGTCTCTGTCTGCTGTTTCAGTTCATGAAATCCTTCGACATTGTTGATATCCAGTGATTTATATTCAAAATGCTCGGCAAATGCCTGCCATTCTTGATCGTTTTCTGCCTTGTAACGGCTAAACTCCTGTATCGAAGCGTACAGGTCATTACGGAATTCTTCCTCTGTGCGAGGGCGTCTCGCTACGCCAATAACGGCAAAATCCTCACCCAGCTTCCCTTCGCGGTACAAGCTGTAGATCGCAGGAAAAAGCTTGCGGCGGGCCAAATCGCCCGTAGCACCAAAAATAAATAACACAGCGCCTTGCATCACAACAGATTCATTATTAGGTATGTCAGCCATGAAGTACCTCATTCTTCCCATGACAAGATTCCGCTTCCACAACCCTCGAAATCCGCATGTAGTATTGTGTATATTTATTCAAGATCATACTTGATTTTCGACAAACATGGAACTGAAGATTTGATGACATTTTAGCATATTCAGCATGGATAAGCTATCCGATGAATCATAAATTTACCTTATAAGTCAGTATTCTATCGTAATCAGCGGAAAACCGATCGTAATACGAGTATCCTGATGCTCCTCATCTTCATGCACAGCCATCTGCATATGCACCTGATGCTCACCACTTTGAACTGTCAGAGGTAGCTTCGGTGCTTCATAGGATACAGCTACCGTCGTCGCATCTGTATATCTTTCTTTTGCTTTCATGGACAAGCTTCCTGCTAAACGTGTCTCTGTCAGCTTCATCAGTTGGTCCACGGGCTCATTTGATTTCAGCGAATGCTGAATGGACGTATTCCATACTGCTTGTACTCCCACAGCCGCCAATTGTTCAGCACAAAGTTCATGCAGTCGGATTAACTGCTCACGTCCTGCATTGCTACTCTCAAGTTGAACGACCGTATACCATTGACCAGCTAGCTGTTCCATCACATTTAAGCGGATTTTCAGTTCTCCGCTACTGCCAACAGATCGATACACCGTGTGTCCATTTTCCTCAACCTTGCTTACGGCGGGAATATTCAGTTGATCGGCTATCCGGGCCGCCATGGCTGCTGGATCATCACCGTAAGAAGTCCAGTTACCTTGCCATTTCACAACCAGCTTATCCAGTGTACCAGGAGCCTGATCCGAGACGGTCAATACAGAGCGCAAGTCCGTTCCTGCCTTGAGGGAATCATATCCGGTAGCTTGAAACGTCCCGTAACGCCAGCCTACCAGTAACAGCAACGTTCCGAACACCGCGATAGCGACAATCCCTTTTTTGATGACCTCTGCTTTTAACATCATGGTTCCTCCCGCTCCACAAGCATCCGATTCCTGGAGGCACATTCTGGATGTTTTTTTCGGCTGGCTTGGATTCTATCAATCTATCAATAGCTTTCCCGTTGCAAGAGGTTTTATACACGCTAGAAGCAGAAGAACATCTTTTAAAAATATTCGTTCACCTGCTGGGTGTTCGACCATACATTATAGGCAGCGTGAGAATAGACTATGATCACAACGTATCTTATTCAGAAAGAGGTGAAATCATGTTTCCCATATATCCTGTAAATGAAGCCAATGTGGCACCTCACCGTGGACGTCTGGTCTGTGCTGTTCTGCATGACGGTACACGACATGTTGGCATTCTCAGCGGGTGTGGCAAAGGTAAGCTGATGCTGAACGGATATCCATCCTCCTTTTCTAATAGTCTCTACGCCGGAAACTATAATAACAAGGGAAAACAAGAAGCCAAGAAGATATCCTCCAAAAAGAAAAAAAGAAATTCTAAAAACAAAGCAAATTCCTCTGCCAAAATAAGCAGTTTAATCAAACCCACTAGGGAGCCCCTCAGTCCATCCCCTCCCTATGACACAGGTGGATATGGAAATGGTGGACCAGGCTATGGCGGCGGATATGGTGGATATGGATACGGAGCCGGACTTGCGCTGGATTTGGCCTTAATCGCCTTTCTGTTCTTACTTATTTAAATACCGTTTAAGGATCGAAAAAAAACCGGAGAACTACTACAAGTCTCCGGTTCGTTGTATTCACCTATTTAATTTGGAACCTGTTCAGCAGCGTAAAATGACTCCATTCTTTTGTATTTCATAGTATCAGTCCGTTCTACACGCTACTCCGCTAATCCGTTTTTGTAGGCATAGATTGCCGCCTGTGTGCGGTCCTCTACCCCCAGCTTGGCCAGAAGGTTCGTGACATGAAATTTCACTGTCTTGATCCCGATGATCAGCTCATCTGCAATATCCTGATTGGATTTACCCTGTGCCAACAGCCGGAGTACTTCCATTTCACGATCCGTCAGTTCCGCATGCGCAGGCGCTTCAGCCTGCGGCTGGCGAAATCGATTCATCATCTTGGAAGCCACCTGCGATTCCAGCACGGACTGTCCGCGTGCCGCTGCACGGATCGCATCCGCAACCTCGGATGCACGGGAGGTTTTGAGCAGATAGCTGAACGCGCCCGCTTCAATAACCGGATACATTTTCTCATCGTCCAAATAACTCGTCAGTACGATGACCTTCGTCTCTGGAAGCAGGCGTGTCACTTGGCGAGTCGTCTCGATTCCATCCATGCCGTCCATAACCAGATCCATTAAAATCACGTCCGGCTTGTATTCCGTAGCCAGTCGTATGCCTTCTTCCCCGCTCCCGGCCTCGCCTACCACTTCAATGCCTTCTTCCGTGCCCAACACCGCCGCCAGACCAATCCGCACCATTTCATGGTCGTCTACCAGCAGTACGCTAATCGGCAATTCCGTTTCCATGATCATCGTTCCTTCCGCTTTCATCATTTATAACCGGCACCGATACCTCAATTCGTGTTCCTTTCTCCGGAGCCGTTATATACTGTATAGCTCCTCCAATCTCGCTGACCCGCTCCTGCATCGTGGACAATCCATACGAAGTCTGCTTTTTCTCGTCCAGCTCGAATCCAATTCCGTTATCCCTAATCGTTAACCGAACGGAATCCGGGCGTTGCACGATACGAATCTCCATGCGGCTTGCTTTGGCATGACGCAACGTATTAGACATAGCTTCCTGAACGATGCGAAACAAATGGTTCTCAATGCCTTTAACCAACTGTACTCCGCTCTCCATCTCAAAATCAATCTCCATGGGAACCTTGGCCTGCAATTCCTGTATTAAATCACGTAATCCCTGTTCCAGCCGCTTGCCTTCCAAATAAACAGGTCGTAAATGAAGCAGTAACGCCCTCATTTCGGATTGCGCCACCGAGGACATTTCTTCAATCAATGCAACCTGACGCTGCGCCTTATCAAAATCCTTATCCAGCGTCCTGCCTACAGCCGTCGCCGTCATCGAAATGGCGAACAATTGCTGCGACACTGCATCATGTAGCTCCCTCGCCAATCGCTGCCTTTCCTCGACAATCGCGGTTACTCTGGCCTGCTCTGCCAGCTGTGCATTGTTGGTGGACAGGCGTTGCAAAGAAGTAACCTGCTCTTGCCATTTGTGCCCGATTCGCTCCAGTTGCTCACCCAGCCTGCCCAACTCATCATGACCCAGTGGCGGCAGCTCCCGGGCAGGGGTCCCCTTTTCCCACATCAGCAGCGTCTCCCGCAGCTTTTCCAGCCTGCTTTTGAAGCGGTAGCTCTCATAAAAACCGTATATTGCCCCGGTGCCAATCAGTACCATGACGACGGCTCCCACAAATTTCAATATCATTCCCCAGGTTGGGAACGACTTCACATATCCATATGTATACAGCATATAAAAAACAACTACGCCCACAACAACACACAGGAGGATACCTTCACCCATACTGCGGGTTACCATGTTGGACGTTTTTTTATGATTCATCCCGGCTCCTCCTGATCAATAAAATCGGACGCGCACATCGCCCGCCAAATACGAAATGACAAACTTCACTTTATATTCACTCTGCGCATAATTGGGTGACTTCCAAACCAGACGATTGAGCATACCCGCCTCATGATCACGGTCAAATTGAATCTGCCCGAACAACACGAACATTTCCACCTCTACACCGTAATTATCCGGTAGCGTGATGTCAATATCACCGAAGATCCCCTGCAAAAATATAACGGGTTCACGTTCTTCCGGAAGTGCCAACGTCAAATCAGCATCCACATCCCCAACCACATGCCATATACTTGTGCTGCGCAAGCTCCACGGCACTTCGTCCCATTTATGATTGGATATAAAATTGTGCTTGAATATCGAGCTTTGACCCTTATGCAGCTTTCTTGAACGTGAATAGAATGCAGCTAGCGACCCTAGAGTTACTACCACAAAAAGAAATAAATGATCCAGTACGAGCAGCCCTGCCCCAATTGCGAGCATTGTATAGCCCTTTTTGATTTTGGAATTACGAATCTTATATATTCCGGCCAACATCAGGATCAGTGCAATCACGGAGAGGAAGCCAATCCACTGACCGAATAAAATGATAATCCCGATTGCGATACCTGCCAGTGCCAAGACTGATTTCCTTTTCTCCATGCTGCACCCCCTTTATTTATACAGGAAGGAAAAGCCATAGTGGCGCGACATTCCGCCATATGGCTTTCCCGAACCATACAGATTGAGCACTATAATTGACCAGTGTCCATTCCATACAGCATATCATAATGTCTTATTTTCGAGTAGTCAGTCCTTCTTTATATCTACTGGTTTAGCACCCGTTTGAATTTTGGATTTGAGCTGTTGAAGCTGCTCATTCACTTTGAACAGTTTTTCAGCCTCTGCCGGATTGACGTACGCTTCTCCCGGAGCTTGACGGTAAGGGGCACGCAGTACGTCAGCTTCTGCTTCCATTTGCATGATTTTTTCTTCCATGCGGTGAAAGCCCAGCGAAGCAGATCCGCTTTCAATCGTGTGCAGACTGTTGATTTGCGACATTTGTTTTTTGGCTTTTGCCATTTGAGCGCGGGATACCAGCTCATTGCGCTTGTTGCGCATTTTGTAGAACTCATCCTTCATGTCGTGAAGCTGTTGCACCAATTCTTTGGCTTGAAGCTCGGCTTGCGTGTGCAGGTCGCGGTATTCATCTTGTTTTTGTGTAAAATAGATCTTTTCGCCCAGCAGCTTGCGCGCTACTTCCTCCTGGCCGTTCCGCAATGCGGATTCTGCTTGTTGTTCACGCTCATTAGATACTCTTACTGCTTCCTCCAAGCGCTGTTTCATGCGACGTTCATTTGCCATTTGCTTGGCAACCGTTACTTCTGCCTCGTGAATTTCCGCTTCCATATCACGCAGATATTGGTTTAGCATAATAATCGGGTCTTCCACTTTATCCAGCACTTCATTCACCGATGCTCTTGTCATATCCTTCATTCTTTTAAAGATTCCCATTATTTACGATCTCCCTTCTCGAATTGCTCTACTTTTTTGCGTAACTCTGCCAACTCTTTTTTCATTGCTTTTCTCTCGATATCTTCCATCATGGAATCCAGATCACTGTTAGGACCTGTGTTAAATTTGGATGAATGACGGGCATCTTGACCAAAAGATTGGCTCGGATTACCGTATGCTCCGTCCTGATTGTAACCAGTTCCCGGTCCGTACTGTGAACCGGTGCTGTTCCCGCCATAATAGCGTGAATCCTGTTGATTGTAAGGCCCACTGTTGGGACCAAATCCTCCATCATAAGGAGATCTCGGCTCCTTGGAGATAACCAGCGCCGCAATTACATACAGCATAAATGTGGTTCCTGCTGTTATAAAGAAACTGATCACAACCAGAATACGAATCCAAGTTGAGTCCATCCCTGTTGCGTCAGAAAGACCGCCGCATACACCTGTTAATACTCTATCCCGGTTTGATCGGTAAATTCGGGTCATAATCAACTTACTCCTTCCCGCTGTTGTTCAGCTTGCTCTTCAGTCTCGCCCACTCTTGTTCGAGCAGCGATTCGCCGCCATGGGCATCCTGCGTGTGACCGCCTTCTCCCCGCCGCAAATCACGCAAGCTCAGCGTTTCTGCTTCCATATCGGCTACCCGATCTTCCAAGCGGTTGAACATTCGGGGAACATTTCGTCCACCGTATGTACCTGCCCGTTCGTTCATCTGCTGCTGGAGTCTCAACGTTTGTACACGTGCCGCATAATACTGGCGCTTACTGTTTACCGTTTGATATTCCGTTTTTAAGGTATCTAGCTGATGCTCCAATTCACGTAGCGATTCACGGCTCTGCTCCCACAGCTCTCTATACTGCTCTTCTTTTTCTGCATACAGCATTTTTTCCTGAAGGGCCAGCTTTGCAATGTGTTCTTCATCTGCCTTTAAAGCCAGCAGCGCCTGTTCCTCCCGTTTAATCTGCATGGACACTGCGTGATCCAGCTGTTGCTTCATCTGTCTTGTGTGCACTGCATATTGCTGATGAAGCTTTTCCGCTTCGGCAATATCCTCGCGGGTGTTATACAAGAACTGATCAATCAGTTGTATCGGTTCTTGACTTTGTTCCAAATGCTCATTGAAGGTCGCTACGGTAATATCACGCATTCTACGAAACACACTCATTTGCGTCTGCTCCTTTCACATTTCGTATTTTCATATCTTCATACTTCGTTTCTGTAATTCACATTACCCGCGAATCCATCAATCTCAGTAACGTCTTCTGCGGTCACTCAGCAGTGAAACACCAAATATGATTAAACCAATTGCCAGCAGCGGCCCCAAAAGCCATGACAGTTTGCCGAGTAAAACCAGTACCCCGATTACAAGTACGATCCAGCCGAAGACCACATTTCCTCTTTTCACACCGTAGTAACCTAGCATGATCATCGCTATCGGGATTAAGTAACCGATCAAGTGTCCTATAAAGTAACCGAAAAATGGAGTAAACTTACCGAGCAGCATAATCGAACCCAATACAATCAGTACAATAGCCAACCCATTCCCTTTGTTAACTCTCATCATCTCTCACCGCCTTTCACTGTGTCTTGCTTATGTCCTTATTGTACGCTGATCCGGAGTTCGCCAAAACGGACCCCAGACGGTTTTTGAACCTAGACCTAAGTCGGGGGTGCATACAGACCTGCGGCTATCACCCTCTATGTTGTTCTGCCGCACGGGCTGTTGGTTGTTGCTCACCCGCTTGCTTGGAGCGTAGTGAAAGGACGAGACAAGCCAGTAACGCTATAGCTGCAACCATATAAGGCAAGTTAATATGAACATCAAACAGCAGTCCTGCAATCAGTGGTCCGATCACATTACCCAAACTTGTATAAGATGAGTTCATTCCAGCCACAAACCCCTGCTCATCCCCGGCCTGCCGTGACAAGGATGTGCTTACAGCCGGACGAAGAATGTCCATCGCCAGAAAAATGATAAAAGTCGTCAACATAATCATGGCGTACTGCTCGGCAAACAGTGTCAAAAAAATAAATAATCCCGCAACAGCCAAACAGATATGAATGATCTTTTTCTCGCCAAAACGATTAATAATCCAGCCAAATATAGTCGCTTGGACAACTGCCCCCAGAATGGAACCTGTGGTTATAATGATGGCAATATCCATCGGCGTAAAACCGTATTTATGATCTACAAATAATCCGAATACCGTTTCAAAGTTAGCCAGCCCAAAAGCAACCACAAACACAATGATCAATCCCATGAAATAAGGAGAACGATACGACTTGGCAAATTGCTGCAAAAGGTTTTCCTTTTGCCGTGGAAGCTCTCTATTATACCGTTGCTTTTCCTTGCTTAAGGATTCGGGCAGCACTAGCAAAGACAAGATAGCGGCTACCCCCCCAGCTCCCGCGGCTGCAAAAAAGGGAATACGTATTCCGTACGTGGCCAGCAAACCACCAATGCCTGGTCCGATAATAAACCCAGTGTTAATCGCCGCATTAATCATCCCCATTCCCCGGCCTCTTTCCTCGAATGAGGTCACGTCAGCGACATACGCCATAATAGAAGGAGTAAGCAGTGCGGCCCCCGCTCCGCCCATGATTCGAGCTACAAACAAGGTAGGTACCGAACTAGCCAGTCCAAAAACAAGCTCGGATAACATAAAAATAAACATACCCGAAACGATCAATTTTTTACGTCCATAACGGTCAGACCACTTGCCCGCCAATGGTGATAATAAAAGTTGCGTCAGGGCAAAAGCCGCGACCATCAGTCCCATCGAGGAACCATTCATTCCCAGCTCGCTTATAAATTTAGGTAATACGGGAACAACCAATCCAATCCCCATGAATGCCAAAAAGATGTTAAGCATCAGTAACAGCATGGCTCCCCGATTTCGTGTCAGCATAGACATGTTTCAACCCTTCCTTTTCCTGTGTATCTTTTATTATTTATCATTTCTTAAACTTGCTTACCGTATCTTCGGAAACAATAAAACTTAAATTGTTTTATTAGTTTTCTTATAAAAAAATGACCTCTTCAAATATGTAACATATTGTTGAGGCCATTTTCTATTTTTCGACCAGTCCAAATAACAATATATCTACAATAGAATAAATAGCATCCTCTACCGTCACGCTGTTATCCAGAAAAAATCGCTGATCAAGCGTTAAATTTATAGAATCAATAATAAGTCTCATGATGAGAGCCTCGTTTTTATTTACAATAATCCCTTCCTGGATGCCCTGCTGGATTAATGTTCTGATCTGGGGCCAATCATTCAAATCGGTATACATCCTTTTCCAATGCTCAGGATAATATTTTTTCATTTGATCCAGTATTCGCAAATCATAAAACTCATAATATTGCGGTATGACCCTGATCGACTGCTTAATCTTCTCTAGCAAGGTTAATTGATCGTTTTCGACAATTTGCTCGGTTTTTCGAATCATATCATCATTCGTACGCTCTATAAGCGTTTCTAAAATGAGTGTTTTGGACGAAAAATGCTCATATAAGGTGCGCTTACTAATAGCAAGTCTTTTCGCAAGATCATCCATTGTAAATTTCAAACCGCTTTCATGCGCCTCCTCCACAAAAGCTTCTAAAATCCTTTCCTTCATATTCATCCCTCATTCCTTTATACCAAATAAAACTATAAACGTTTTTTCAGTACCAATATCCTACTACATAATTAAAAAACCCGTCAAATTTACATTGCTCTAAAACATAAATATAATAAAAAGGAGGGGCCCTGAAGCCCTTTTCAACCGCTTTGTAAGTCAAAAGTTTAGAGCCCGTTACAGCATGTTATCAAAAAAATATCCCTCCAAAATTTTGAATCCTGAATTAGTCAGGATCTAAAAATCGGAGAGATTTTTTTAATGGCAGACTTTTGAATGCTGAAATATGTTGATTCATGCTTGGTATTATTAGCTCCCTTTCCTTCAACAAAGAAATTCGTAAAATCACCTTAGGTTAGCTGTGGGTATATCGCGGCAACACCGCCGGCAAGACCGCTTTGGACAGTGCGGCTCACGTTGTCGGCGATAATTTCAAAACTATCGGATTCTAAACCATCGATAGCCAATTTTGCAATATCCGCAGGATTGGATTTGGGAGCTTCAATGCCTGCCGTCATGTCTGTGTCCATAAATCCCACATGCAAGCTAGCTACCCTCACTTTTTGAGGATACAGATTTAAGCGCAGTGCGTTTGTCATTCCCCACTCTGCCGCCTTTGCAGCCGTATACGCGCCTTCACTTCCCATACTAACCCAAGATAATACGGAAAGAATATTCAGAATTGAACCCCCGCCATTCTTTGCAATAATAGGCGCGAAAGCACGAACCATGGATAATGTGCCAAAGACGTGTGTATTAAACTCCAAGTGTATTTTATCGAGATCTCCGTCAAGCAAAGAAGCGCCTGTAGACGTGCCTGCATTATTGATCAGAAGCGTAACATCCTTAGCTGCCAGAATAGCTGCAGATACCTCTTGAGGATTGGTAATATCAAGTTTTACAGGTGTTACACCGGGAATGTCAACGGAATCCGGATTTCTTGCACCAGCATAAACCTTAGCCCCTCTGGATAGAAGTTCAAGTGCAAGTTGACGACCAAGACCTCGGTTCGCACCGGTGACAAAGGCGACTTGTTCAGAAATATTCATTTTTTTATGCTCCTTTAGTTGTTTTTGAGTATAACAGAACATCTTACTCTTCTGAGCTATTCATCATGCCATAAATGCAATTAATGAAGTTAGCTACTATAAACAGATATATAGAACGCTCATTCGTTACATGATATAGCTATAGGGAAAAGAGGAGGTTCAACTATACAAGAACGAACATTCTAATAAAGAGAAAAAATAAATACTACCCTCGAAATCAGAGGAGAATTCACCATTCTGCTGCCTCTAATATACTTGAGTAAAACGAGCCTTTTCCCTTTATCCAATGGCTCCTTGCCATTCCATTTCCCTCCCATCACCAATATACCATATTGAGAACGATTGGTAAAGAATTTACTTCTAGCATAAGTCATTGTTAAAGTACCACTGATCTTCGCTATTCAGATCAGCGGCTTTAAGACTCATATTATTTCCTTTTCAATCTAAAATGCTCAGTGTGGTATTAATAATACCGAATAACTTCTCTTGACTGGTTGCTGTTTTGACCATCGTACGTAACCCTAACCAAGCATTCATGAAGTAATGAGAAAGGGCTTCAGGGTCAAGCTGAGCTTCGAATTCACCTGTTTGTTGACCAATAAGAATGAGATTATATAACAACTTCTCCGTTTTTGAATAGCTATCTTCAACTAAGGAGGCAACTTCTGGATCTAATAATCCCAGCTCCACACCCGAATTAACGATGAAACACCCTTGGGGGTCTCCTTTTTTCTGTAGAGTGGACTCAAAAAATTGTCGAATTAATTCCTTAACCGGTTCTTGCTTGTCAACCAATAATCTCATTTTGTTGTTTTGAATAGCCTCGTATCGTTTGAGTGCATTCATAAATAAAGCATGCTTATCCCCAAAAGTATCATAGATGCTTTTTCTGTGAATTCCCATAAAGTCGACTAATTCTTGCATCGAGGTTTTCTCGTACCCTTGCATCCAAAAGAGTTGTATCGCTTTATCTAATACTTCATTAACTTCAAATTCTTTATATCTTGCCATTTCCATCACCTCATGCATTCATTATACATTTAAGTAGATGATCAGCAAACGTGAGGGTAAAACTCGAAAAAAATCAAGCGTGCGCTTTCGAAGCCTTGAAGTATATTCGAACAACCGAAAAACAGTTCGATTTATCAACTTTATGTTGTTGTTTCTCCCTCTTGTATAGTCATAAGAATCTTTCCTTGAGCTGTCCCTTTAACGCCCGCTACATATGTTTTGATCAATACTTGATGTTTGTTTATTCCAGGAATAGGAAAATCGTTGATGTGAGCTTCTAGCTTTTTTGAGTAGCCGTATATTTGTACTGCTTTCATCATTTTCTCCTTAAAAATTAATAATCACCTTCCCTTTTGGACGTCCATTTGCGACTAGTTCTAGCGCTTCATTAACGTTGCCTATGGTAAATAGTGTTGGATGAATCGGTGGAACAATGTTGTTTTTTTCAATGATTTTGGTAATCTCTTTTAGTTGTGCGCCGTCAGAACGAACGAAGATAAAGCGGTATTCCACGTCGTGTTTCTTGGCTTTGTTGTCATACTTTGCGCCAACAACAGAAAATAGCTTTTGTTTCCACCATGGAAAGTTATTGTCTTCTGCGAAACGTTTATTGGGTCCTGTACGAAGAGAGAGTAATCTTCCGCCCGGTTTAATGATTTTTAATTCATTGTCAAATTCTTCGGCTCCCAAGGTATCAATCACATAATCGACATTCGACAACAAGTCAACATAGTTTTCTTTCGTGTAATCCAAATATTGGTCTGCACCAATTTCCAAAGTGCGTTCTCGCGCTTGTGCGTTGCCACTAACAATGACATTTAGACCCATTGCCTTTGCGATTGGGACAGCCATTTGACCAAAGCTACCCGATCCACCTGGAATGAAAACAGATTTACCAGACTGTGCCTCAAGTTCTTCATGTAGACCTTGATACGCTGTGAGTCCAGTCAGTGCTGCAGCAGCGGCTTCCACATAGGATAAATTTTTTGGCATGGGGGAGATTGCGGCAGCGTCAATTGCGGCATATCCCGCAAAAGCACCAATTTTTTTTAGTGGGAGACGTGTATAGATATCGTCTCCTACGTAAAAGTTTGTCACATTTTTTCCGATTTTTTCGATAACGCCTGCCAATTCATTACCAAGCGTTAATGGGAAATCATAATCTTGAATCAGTTTCACGCTACCTGTGATAACCAACATTTCAAGTGGATTGACCGCTGCAGCTTTGACCTTTACCAAAACTTCGTTGTCAGCAATCTCTGGAATTGGAATGTCATTGACTTGGGCGTGGATTTTTTTTGAGTACTTGGTGATCTGAGCTGCTTTCATGAGTGTTTTCATTTTTAAATCAGCATCCTTCCGTTGAGTTACCTTCATTGGGTTTGTTCACCTTATTATTTTCACTTTCTAAATACCATAATCTAAATGAGCTTGTATTTTTTCAAAGTAGCGATAAGACAATAGTTTTCACTATTTCAATAGAAAAATGAGCACGATACTATACAGATAACCAAACTAATCGTTTCATGAATGCTATTGCTAGCTTCGGGTGCAGATGGATCAAAACACAAAAACCAGTGCTTGACAAAAGATATGGATTTATATGAAAAGCCACCTATTTCTATAATGTTGTAAGTCCTACCCAACACTGATGCGAATCCATGTGTATCATGAGCTGCGTGAACAACCGTTAACGAATATCCAGAGGCTGTCCAATAATTCCGAAGTTCTTCATATAGAAGCCTGGGCTAGAGGCACCTATCCCAAACCCTCCCAACTTGCCATTCCAAAGTGTATATAACTCGCAAAGGTTGCAACGACTCCAGAGTCATCTGGAACTTGACCGCTGAAGCCGGTGTTCCCGTACTCAATCGGTGGAACAGGCATTAAGATCTACATCGGCCCATAGCGTCCGAATGCAGTAAAAGCCTACCAGTACAGTGCAACCCATGCGTCAAGCACTGATTTTTAGATTGATCCAAGAAACTATACAAATATAATTTTATTTGACCTGAGGTTTTTTTCTCATAACATTGATGACTCACAGATAAATTTATGGCGTACAATTTTTTAGTTGTACGCCATTTTTAAACACTACTGTCTATATTGTAGTTTAAGTTTAAAACTACTTTGTTATTTCCTCTATTTCGTTTAAAAAATAGAGAATCACTTCCAGCTTCAAGCTGGTTGTAAAGCGTTGATATTTGCCATATAAGCTATACTTACCCCTTCTGAGATTCTAATTCTTTCAATGTAGGATAATCCGTATAACCCTTGCTTTCACCACCATAAAATGTTGCAGGATCTGCTTCATTTAATGGAGCGCCTGCTTTAAGCCGTTCCACAAAATCTGGATTAGCCAATGACCATCCCCCAATAGGTGCTAAATCAGCAAGACCACTATCGATATCAACGCTAAGATTTTCCAGTGCCCGTCCAGCCCGATTGACTAACAACGGATTCTTCCATAGAGATCGAATGTCTTGAAGCAGTTCTTCGTTTCCGAGGTGCATAATATGAAGGTAAGCCAAATTTAATTTAGCTAATTCTTGCGTCAGGTAACGATAAAGATCAGGACCTTGTTCACCATCTTGAATCCCACCAAGAGGAGTTCCTGGAGAAATACGGAAGCCAGTTCTCTCTGCCCCAATCTCGTCAACGATGGCTTTTGCTACTTCAATCGCGAAGCGAGTACGATTTTCTATAGAGCCACCATATTCATCCGTCCGTGTATTCGAATTTTCTCCGATAAATTGGTTAATCAGATAACCATTTGCTCCATGAATTTCAACACCGTCAGCTCCTGCTGCAATAGCAGCCGCCGCAGCTTTACGATAATCTGCAATGGTCGCTTGAATATCTTCTTTACTCAACTCACGTGGTACGGGGATATCCTGCATGCCTGTAGCCGTAAACGTTTCTAATCCTGGTGCAATTGCAGAAGGTGCAACCGGCTGCCGATGATGAGGTGTATTGTCAGGGTGCGATATACGACCGGCATGCATTAATTGGATATAAATATACCCGCCTGCTTCATGCACTGCATTGGTAACCTTTTTCCACCCTTCAATATGCTTTTCCGTATAGATCCCAGGTGTCCTTAAGTAACCTTGACCATCATCTGAAGGTTGTGCACCTTCCGTAATAAGAAGTCCTAAGGATGCACGTTGAACATAATAAAGTGCAGCCAACTCTCCAGGTGTACCATCTTCTTGCGCTCGACTACGTGTCATTGGTGCCATCGCTAATCGATGAGGCAATTCAATGTTACCAATTTTTGTTTTGCTCCATAATTTCTCCACTTTTATTCCTCCTATTTAAATGAGTTGCACGGATGTACAATTGGATTTAAAATTCTGAAATTACCGGATAGATTTGCCCTCTCAAATTGAAATTATAGTTCTGGTCTACAATTCCTACCACTTCGTTACTATCATAAAGATCCACCATGAAGCCCGCCATTTGCTTCGCAGTGTGATACTTAGGCATGTTTGCTTTAAAATCAAATTCTTCAGCATCTATTGATTTTTTCGCAAATTCCGTTTCCGTTATGGCTGGTGCTAAAACTTTTGCCTTCATTTTCGCACCTTTCAGTTCCAGTTCTTTTGCAAGCCCTTCGGTGAAGGCACTAACATAATATTTAGTTGCAGAATAAGTAACACTGCTAACGGCAACAGCATAACCAAGTGCTGAAGATACGTTAATTAACTGAGTTCCTTCTATATCAGCATAATCGTGTGCATATAGAGTAGAGAGAATTGTTAAGGTTTCTATATTAACACGCAGCATAGCTTCAACTTTATCTAAATTCTGATCCACTACAAAAGAGGATTCACCAAGCCCGGCATTATTAATCCAAGTCTCAATTTGATACTCCTTTAAATCGTTATACAGGGTATAGGCCTGATCAGTAACCGACAGGTCACTTGTAAGAATTACAACGTCTAAATCTGAATTTATTCCTTGAATTTTTGATTTAAGCTCTTCTAATTTTTCCAATCTTCTAGCTACAATAATCAAGTTTTTGCCGCGAGACGCAAAGGCCAATGCTGTCTCATATCCTATTCCTGAGCTCGCTCCTGTAATAACTGTGTACTTCATACGATTCTCTCCCTTTTAAAAAATATTATTTAGATAATTGAAGAATGATCATTCTACTTTAGTTAAAAAAATAAGAGTTAGATCTAACTTGGTCTAAGCATAGCATTTTTAGAATGATCAGTAAAGTATTTTTAATAAGAGGTGACCAATAGACCGTCAGCAGATTTAGCATTGCTTTGGATGTTATAGAAAATCAGGTCAATGCCCTGTTCTGTTTTGGGTGAATCTAACCATACGGGTCACCAATTTGCGTGGCAGTAATCGTGGAATGAACTTCATTAATCGGTTGCGAGCCCCTGGCATTATGAATGTCTTGCCGCGTAAAAAGCCTCGATAACCTTCCTCAGCTACCTGCCCGGCCTCCATGATAGCCCCATTCTGGAACAGTTTCGAGGCCCCCATACCCGAACGATCAACGAAGCCGGTTGATGTCAGACCTGGACATAGTGCCGTCACAGTCACGCCCGTTCCGTTCAATTCGTTTTCAAGAGCCTCGGTGAACGACAGCACATACGCCTTCGTTGCGTAGTAAACTGACATCATAGGTCCCGGAAAAAAAGCCACCAATGAAGCGACATTCATCACGCCTCCTTCGCCGCGTTTAACCATATCCGGCACGAACAACTTTGTCATAATCGTTAGGGCCTTTATATTGACGTCAATCATATTCGTCTCTTCCTCTAACTTCGTCTCCAAAAATGTCCCAAATAAACCAAAACCAGCATTATTGACAAGATAGTCGACGACGATCCCCTTCTCCTTGAGCTCCGCGAAAATCTCCTCCGGCACACCGTGCGACGCGACATCCTTGGCGATGACCGTCGCTCGGGTGTCATATTTTTTTTGTATTCTTTACCAAGCTCCACAAGCTTACTCTCACTACGCGCCACCAGCACCAAATCATATCCATCCTTGGCGAAACGATCTGCCAATTCTTTTCCAATCCCGCCAGATACTCCAGTGATAAGTACAGTTTTTCTCATCTTACAAGTTCACCTCTATTTTTTAGTATTAACCGTTTTTCAGCATTCAATAAGATTATTGATTTGAATGTTCGTTCTCCATATAAAAGACCTCTAATAAAGAGCGGCATGGAGAGATTGTACATACGAGAACGATTATTCTAGTAATGTGAAAAAAATATTAATCAAATCATTTTTCTAAAAACTGCATTGATATGTTGGCTATACGGTGAAGTTTCTCTCTGGGAATCGAGGTTCTTGCCATACTCCTTAATCCAACTCCTACATTATGCAGATACTCTGCCAATTCCCCAGCGTCGTAATCAGAGCTGAATTCACCGTCTCGTTGCCCCCAAAAAATTATTTCCTTGAGTAGTTGCTCTTCTGTTGTAAACGCCTCAGTAGACTTTTTATTAACATCGGCATCGCGCGCTGCCAATTCGACCGCCGAATTTACCATTAAGCAGCCGGAAGGCGAGTCCGTTTCCCCACTGATCAGGATGCCAACAATAAATTGTAGGGCTTCCGTTGCAGTCTTGGAACGTTTAACTCCTCCTGTAAGAGAGGCGTTGACTTTACTTTCATAACGATCCATCGCCTTTAGAAAAAGCGTATGTTTGTCGCCAAATGTGTCATACAAGCTTCTGCGATGGATGCCCATATGCTCAACCAAATCGGACATGGATGTTTTCTCGTAGCCCTGTTCCCAAAAAAGTTGCATCGCCTTATCCAATACCTTGGTCTCATCAAACTCCTTGTTTCTTGACATTTCAGTTCCCTCCTTCTTAAGAATTTAACATATCGGGAACGATCAGTAAAGAAAAAGCATGTTAAATACGTTTGCAGCCTCCCCACCATTATGCTCTCATGTGGATCAAATCAATCTCACAGCTCAAAATAATGGAGCAATCAAGCTGAAGAGGATAGTTTGCGAAGACTTCAAACCGATTATATCCATTTGCATCAACTACACCGACCTGATGTTCATACCAATATTGAAAAAACTCTTGATGCGCTTACGTATCTGGTCAGAAAAGGGAAGAATACTGCCTTACATTATACAGGTAGCAAAATTAATTCTTTCATCAGTCGAATGAATAATTCCATAGAGGAGCTTATCCACTTGTTTTTATGATAAGCACAAATTGCTGTGATTTTTTGTGTGTCAAGCTCTGTTTTGAGTTTTATCAAAGATTTATTTTTCAATTCTTCTTCGACTGTAAATTGCGGTAGATATGCCACCCCTAAATTACTTATCACACTTTGTTTAGTTGCTTCAATACTTGATAACTCAAGGGTGTTGTCAAGTACAATACCTTTATCTTTCAAGTATTGATCAAACATTTGCTGGAAAATGCTATCTGGATCATTATTGATCAAGCTGACCGATTTTCTTTGGTTTCCTTGCAAAAAATCCCTTTGATTGATTGGTAAGTTAGGCGAAGCAATTAAGGCCATGCCCAAATTGACAATAGGTTCAGTTAATATTGTTGGAGAGTACCCACCCACATCATAATGCACTGCAATATCTGCTCCACCGTTAATGATTTGGTCTCTTATTATATAACAATTTAATGCTTGCAACGATAACTTTACGTTAGGAGCCCGTTCTTTAAATGCTCTAAGTACAGGCTGCATCTTATAGATTAATAGCGACTCGGGCATGGCTACCTTTAGTGTACCGCTCATTTCGAGAATGCTTTTACCATAATTACTGATTTGCTCGGAAGATTGAATAATCGTATCAATGTACGGTAAAATATCCTTCCCCGCTTGTGTTAGGATCATTTTTCTCCCAATTCTTTCAAATAATTTTACTGATAGTTCTTGCTCTAATTGTTGTATCTGGAAGGTGACTGTGGACTGCGTATAATTGAGTTTACGTGCAGCATTTTGAAAGCTTCCAGTCTCCAAAATTGTTTTGACAGTGTTAAGATACTTTAATTCCATAGTTAATGACCCCTAAACATAATTCGATTTAATCGAATTTTAATATTTGCAATATCGATTTAATTAATATTTAGTTCGCAGAACTCTATCATAAGTAAAACAACCTGTCAAGGGGGATGTAAGGAGTAAATACGCGAGCAAGTTGTTTGAGATAACATTCAAAAATATAACAGAATCTATCCATTGCTTAATGGTGTGCCGTCAGTCCATGGCTTGGTTCTCGCAGATCTCCTTTCTATAATTCAATAATACTGAATCATAAGTTTTATTATTTCGATTTTTTTAATATTTTTATTTGTGGTATCGTTTCATAAAGTGGAGCAACCGATCCAGGAGGATATACGGAATAAAATAGATCTTTACTTTAAATGATATTGAAAGAAGGTTTATTTAGGTGAGTACAGTAATGTGGGTATCTTTCTTGTCTTATGCAATTACAACAGCTCTTTCGCCGGGCCCTAATAATATATTAGTCTTAAATGCAGTTAGCAACAATGGAATGAAGCGAAGTAAACAATTGATATTTGGAGTCTATTTTGGTTTTTTTAGTGTGATGGTCATATGTGGAATGTTTAGTGTAGTCCTCGCAAAGTATATACCTACTGCAATGCCATATATGAAGTACATTGGGTGTGCTTATATTTTGTGGCTTGCTTATTATACGGCAATAAGCAAGCCATCCAGCTCCGATGCCGAGGAAGGCTCTACTTCATTTATGCGTGGCTTTATTCTGCAATTTGTAAATGTAAAAATAATTTTATGGGGAATTACGATATTTACAGGCTATGTTCTTCCGTATTATTCATCTTTTGCAGCGGTAGCCGGTTTTATTGTTTTGGCTACTATTATTGGTGATGGAGCAACGCACCTATGGGCAATAGGCGGGGTAATCCTGCATAAAATCATAAATAAGTATTGGCGCCCAATTAATTTAATGATGGCATTGCTATTGGTTTACAGTGCATTAAGTTTAATATGAAATAAAAGGAGATTGGATTATGTCATTTGAAAAGGTTCGAAGCTATTTCGAAAAGCTTAACATGGGAGACAGAATCAAAAATTTTGATAGTTCCTGTGCCACGGTCGAACAGGCGGCAGAAACAATAGGTGTAGTTCCATCTCGTATTGCAAAAACACTGAGTCTAAGAAAAAACGATGGCTGTATGCTTATTGTGATGGCTGGAGATGCCGGTATTGATAATAAGAAATTCAGACATTTTTTTGGACTCAAAGCAAGGATGTTGACCGCTGATGAAGTGATGGAACAAATAGATCAACAGGTTGGTGGTGTATGTCCATTTGCAATTAAAGAGGATATACCAGTATATATCGATATTTCTGTTAAGCGTTTCGACTCCCTTTTTCCCGCTTGTGGAAGTCCGACAAAAGTCATCGAACTTTCTCCTGATGAATTATTTACCTATGGACACGCTATTGCATGGATTGATGTGTGTAAAGGCTGGGATTTATACCATCAGTAGTAAGCCATAAAATTCATTATGCATGGTTATATTAGCAGCCTATTTTTTTGGGGGGGGTGGCTTCTCAAAGCGTACGCTCTCCTTAAGCAGCATACCAGGGGGTTCGTGCACCATGTCCGGGTATTCTCAAGCTTTCTCAAAGTGATTTTCATCCAAGCGACCACGACATTCAATCTGTTACATGTGACCTGTTTCGAATGTCCCTCCTGAGACACCTTACACCTGCCATTCTTATTACCAATGCCAAAACACCTCCAAAGTTTGTCTGGGAAGTAATCTTTTGAAGGTGTTTTGGCTTATCTCACACTGAAGGTCATTTCCTCAACCTAAAACTTGCTCTCTTCCATAAAATTATTCCCTTTTTGCTGCTTTCAAATGTTCCATGACGTGTTTACCCATTGATTCTACGCTTGTCTGCTTGTAACCAATCGGGGGTCCATCCTTTTTCCATCGCATCCAGGGTCACTCCTGGCGGAACAATCGCATCTATCGCATCAAGTACATCACTGCTCAATCGAACGTCACTGCCCTTTAAAGTTTCCCGGAGCTGCTCGATCGTTCTAGCCCCAATGATGGCTGAAGTTATGGAAGGATGAGATTGTGTAAAGGCCATGGCCAGATGCGGTAAAGTTAACCCCGCTTCATCTGCAAGTGTTTGAAGCTTTGCTATGATTTCAAACTTGGTCCGGTTTTCTTCCCGATTAGGGTCGACAACAGATTTTAAGCTTCCCGCAAAGGTGGCTGCTCTTGAATCGGAGGAGTATGATTCCCCAAATCGGTATTTACCAGTTAATAGACCACCCGAAAGTGGACTCCAAACCAAAACGCCCATTCCGTATTTTGCTGTGGCAGCAAGCAAATCGAATTCGATACTTCGGTTTAAAATGGAATACGGGGATTGCTCAGAGACAAAACGTGCTGCATTTTTACGTTCGCTAGTCCATTGAGCTTCTGTTACTTGCCATGCTTGAAAGTTCGATGTGCCAATGTAGCGAATCTTCCCTTCTCTAACCAGATCCGTAAGCGCATCAAGAGTTTCTTCAATATCGGTGTTAACATCAGGCAGGTGTAGTTGATACAAATCGATATAATCGGTTTGAAGTCTTCGTAAACTATCCTCTACTGCTCGTTTGATCCAATATTTCGAGCTACCAGATTGATTGGGTCCACTGCCCATGGGAAAACCACCTTTAGTGGCCAAAAGGATATCCTCCCTGCGTCCTTTTAACAGTTCACCTAAAATTTCTTCTGCTTGACCACTTGAATAGACATCGGCTGTATCGATCAGGTTGACTCCTGCAGCCAGAGCTTCATCCAGAATGGGTTCACACTCTTTCTTCGTGTTGTTTCCCCAAAAACCAAATGTACCTGTACCTAATACAAAACTGCTTACTTTAAGACCTGTACTGCCTAATACACGATATTCCATCTTCACCCATTCCCCTCTGCTCGTTAATATTTAAACGAAAAATTTTTTCAGTACGGCAACCTCATTAATTTTCTTTTACAAACCGATTAACTAGATATTAAATTGAATAAAGGTTCCTCCTTGTTTAATACTCCTGCAAAATTAAAGAATGATCATTCTAAAAAGAATCGAGGTAGCCATTACATGTAGGGGGCAACTGTGTGCTCTTTAAATTCTTCACTTCTTGCCGTTGCATTTCCCTAGCTTGCATCATCAGTATAACATATCTAGAACGCTCGGTAAAGAAATGGTTTTTTATAGTGCTTTGTTCATCAACTAGACTCCGGCCAAAAAAAAGACACTGACTTTAGGCTGGTGTACTTCCTTGTTTCGCAGATTGTATTAGCCTTAAGGCAACGTCACTTGAAGATGTAGATTTATCTTTTTCCCGACTTTCTGCCATATGCATAATAAAGCTTCTTCCAATCCATTGGCAAAAACAGTTGCTCCATGGTATATTCCGTGTACAAAAAAAGCGAGTCCTTTGTAAAAGGTTGCTCGACACTTCCATTTTACCAAGGACTGGCTTCTTTTTGTGTTACATTTTTTTTGAAGTGGGCCGTCCCTCATTCATTTATGACTTTTGAGACAGCCCCGTCTTCATAAGGAGTATTCGATATAAAATGTCTTCTTTACATACTCGACGACCTCTTCCGAGGTTTTCAGGGAAAGAACGGCCTCTTTTATGCTTTTTGCCTGTTCTCCGGTCAGATCTCTGAGTTGCGTACGTACCGGAAGGATCGAGGTTGCGCTCATGGAGAACTCATCGAGTCCCAAGCCAAGCAATATAGGAACGGCCAGTGGATCGCCAGCCATTTCTCCACACATCCCAACCCACTTTCCTTCTTTGTGCGCTGCGTCAATAACCATTGAAATCAGCCGTAAAACCGCCGGGTTGAAGGGTTGATACAAGTAGGATACGCGTTCATTCATACGATCGACAGCCATAGTATATTGGATCAAATCATTGGTTCCGATGCTAAAGAAGTCAACCTCTTTGGCAAATAGATCAGCCATAACGGCCGTAGACGGTATTTCCACCATCATGCCGATTTCAATTTGCTCTGCTACTTTTACTCCTCTTTCCGCAAGCTTTTCTTGTTCTTCCATAAGAATAGTTTTTGCTTCCCTAAATTCAGATAATGTTGCAATCATCGGGAACATGATTTTCAAGTTTCCATAGACACTCGCACGTAACAAAGCGCGTAATTGCGTGCGGAAAATGTCCTGTTCTTCCAAGCATAAACGAATCGCCCTAAAGCCTAAAAACGGGTTCATTTCTTTGGGTAGTTTCAAGTAAGGCAGTTCTTTATCGCCACCGATGTCCAACGTACGGACAACCACCGGCTTCCCTTGCATTTTTTCCAAAACGGTTTTATAAGCGACAAACTGCTCATCCTCTGTCGGAAGCCTGTCTTTTCCCATGTAGAGAAACTCTGTACGGTAAAGCCCAACCGCTTCTCCTCCATTTTCCAACACACTTTTAACATCAGCCGGTGTACCAATGTTTGCGGCCAGTTCGACATGCACGCCATCTTTAGTTACCGTCGGCTCATGAACTAAATTCGCCCACTGTGCTTTTTGCGCTTCGTATTTTACTTTTTTCGCTTCATATTGAGCAATGACTTCTGATGATGGGTCAATGATGACTTCACCTTCCAAACCATCAACAATAACCACTACGCCGTTTTCAATCCTTGAAATAGCTTGTTTTGTTCCGACTACAGCCGGGATTTCCATGGAGCGGGCCATGATCGCCGAATGGGAAGTACGGCCACCGATATCCGTCGTAAACCCTTTCACATATCGGCGATTTAGCTGTGCGGTATCTGATGGTGTCAAATCCTCAGCGATGATGACGACTTCCTCGGAAATCAGGCTTGGATCGGGAATTTGCACCTCTAACAAATGCGCAGTCACCCGTTTCATTACATCGCGGATGTCTTTGGCGCGTTCCTGCATATATTCGTTTTCCATCGATTCAAGCATGGAAATAAACCTGTGGGCTGATTCTTTTAAGGCATATTCCGCATTTACGCCTTCCATACTTATGTTTTCGAAAACCGGATTTAATAGTTCCGGGTCATTTAACACCAATAACTGAGCAGCAAGAATTTCTGCTTTATCGGCGCCAAGCTCACAGTTTACGTATTCCGTAATTTTTTCAAGCTCTGCTTTTGACCGGCTGATGGCTTGCTCCAATCGCTGTTTTTCAGCTTCCTTGTCAATGACATTGTTCTTTAAAATTTGAAGCTCCAGTTCCTCCAGACGATAGGCTTTGGCGATCGCTATACCGGCTGACGCGCCGATTCCCTTTAAGCGATTCCCCATTACTCACCAAGCCCCTCGTTTTTCAATATTTCTTCAATCCCATGGATCGCCTTATCCGCATCGGAACCAACAGCAACAATTCGAAATTGTGCTCCTTGAGGAATACCCAGAGACATAACACCCACAATCGATTTCAAGTTGACACATCTGCCATTATATTCGATATTTAGCTCTGCATTATATTTGCTTGCGGCTTGAACCAGGATTGAAGCCGGCCGCGTGTGTATACCAACCTCATCAATAACTGTAAATGTTTTTTCCGTCATAGTCTCCTCTTTCTATATAAGTTGAATCTTTGGCGTAACTTGCGCTTTTTTTCAATTCACCTTATACAATCTTCCTAATTTCAATAGCATTTTTTCTAGCAGCATGGTTCCCGGTCCGGTTAAAGCAAACGCTATAACCGTTCCGATACCCACGATCCCCCCGAAAAAGAATCCGGCGCTTAAAAAGACGGCATCTACGCCGATTCTGCCGATATCATACCTTAATCCGAATTTTGACTCCGTATATCGCAATATAGCGTCTAAGGCATACATGCCGTTGCCAAAATTCATCAACAACACATAAGTGATGGAGAAACAAAAGTTAGCCAGGATGACAATGACGATTTTTATGAATAACGATAAATTAGACAGCTCCATATTGGCAATAAACGGATGAATCCAATTAATCAAGGGTCCTATCAAAAAGGAATACATAATGGAAGAAAAACCAATTGATTTATGATTTAACAAAAGACCCGCAGCCAGAAAAACAATACTTACGCAAAAGCTTGCAAGACCGACACTAACTCCGAGACTTTTATGCAATCCATCCAATAAAACCGTTAATGTATCGGATCCTATATTGCACTCGATAAATAAATTGACGGCTATAGCGCTTAACAAGGTGGCAACGGCCACAATAACCAATCGACCGCTAAATTTCGCAAAAGACGGGTATTTACACAACCTCAATCCAGATTTTCTCCATTAGAAGCGATCACTTTTTGCATCCAGTAAAAGCTGTCTTTCCGGAAGCGCTTTTTACTGCCCTTGCCGTAATCATCCTGATCCACGTAAATAAATCCGTAGCGTTTGCTCATTTCCGAGGATGAACAACTAACGATATCAATCGGTCCCCAAGCATAATAGCCTCTTAGATCCACCCCATCCTTAATGGCTTCTTTCATTTGCTCGATATGAGTCCGATAATAGTCAACCCGATAAGGATCATGGATCGAATTATTCTCTTCTAATTTGTCATGGTAGCCAACCCCATTTTCCGTGATATAAATAGGACATTGATACCGGTCATAAAACAGGTTAAGCAAGGTGCGAAGACCAATCGGATCAATCGTCCATCCCCATGAATTGGCCGGAAGTTCAAAATTGCGGTAAGGTCCTGTCTTGTTTTTCAAACTTTCTTCATCAAAAATGCGAGTATAGTAGTAGGAAAATGACATAAAGTCAGCCGTATTTCTCAATGCTTCTTCGTCGCCTTCCGCGAATTCAACGGTAATATTGTTGTCGTGGAAATAACGGAAAGCATAGCCAGGATAATATCCGCGCATTAACACATCGGAGAAAAAGTACTCCATTTGATTATTGCGCACGGTGGCGAATACATCTTCCGGTTTGCTGGTAGCCGGATAGGACGGTCCCCCGCAGAGCATCATCCCGATTTGCAAGTTGGAATCCAGGTTTTTGGCATACTTCGTGACCAAACCGCAAGCTACCATTTCATTATGCACACCTTGATATTTGGCGGAAGCTAAATCATCTACTACATCTTCCGCAATGCCCAGATGGTTAAAGGATTCATGAACAATCAAATTGATTTGATTAATAACAATCCAATATTTCACCTTTTTATGGTACCGATCAAGAATCACTTTGCTAAAGCGGACAAAAAACTCGATCATTTCTCTGGAGTACCAACCTTTATAAGCCAAGGTCAAATGCAGCGGCATTTCGTAATGGGACAGGGTGATCATTGGCTCCATCCCGTTCGCTATAATTTCGTCGATCAGGTTATCATAAAATTTCAAACCTTCTTCATTCGGCTGCTCTTCGTCACCGTTCGGAAAAATTCTTGTCCAATTGATCGAGGTGCGAAAGGTTTTGAGTCCAAGTTCGCTCAACAATTTCAAGTCTTCTTTATAAGAATGATAGAAATCGATTCCCCAACGTTTTGGAAAAATTCGCTCTTCATTTTGCATAGCTTCCTTAATATAGTCCATAGTCAGTTCTGTATTGTACTTTTTATCTAAAGGAATTTCATCCGTATATTCATTAATATCCGCTACGCTTAACCCTTTTCCGTTCACATTGTAAGCGCCTTCTGCCTGATTAGCAGCGATAGCTCCTCCCCATAAAAAATCGGCTGGAAATCCTGATGGAATATTTTTCATTTTTATTACTTCCTCCCTTTATTTATTGGTCATTTCTAATTGGGTCAGCCTCTGATTAAAACTCTCAAAAATATCGATTAACCGCTTGGCAATATTAATTTCACTATAGACCGTCATGAGCGTGTCTTGCGCATGGGCAAATAAAACCGAGTACTCTCCATTTGCTCCTTCTGTTTCTTTTTGGATGCAATTCGTTTGCACGCGATGAGCGATCACAATTTCCGCGTTGGCTAATTTCATCTTTTCCTTAGCGCCGTCAAAGTCGCTTTTTTCAATATCCTTTAAGGCATCCGTACAATGCTTTCTTGCTTCCCCTGCGTGCAAAATGATTTGCATCGCCTCTTGAGCTACTTGTTCCGAAGTCATAATAAAATCTCCTTAACAGATTAATTGGTTTGCGGCAATTCTTTTTCAAGTTCTTGTTTTTCGTAGGTTTTGAAAAATGGGTACCAAATCAGCGTAGCTACCCCGACGCAGATTAGCATCAAAATAATGCCTGTGATCGTTCCTGTCGTAATCCACGTGGAGATTGGAAAAGGAGCATACCACAGATCGAAGATCACTTTCGGGATGGAGCCGAAAGGAATGACTTTGGTCCCGATCCAAACGATCGCCGGCAAGATGATCCCCGTGATCCACATCGGCAGCATCAATATGGGGTTCCATACGATCGAACCGAATACCAAAGGCTCGTTGATATTAAAGATGGAAGGGACTAAACTTGCGCGTCCCAGCGCTTTTAGCTTGGTGCTTTTAGAGAAGACATGCATAATAACCAGGGGTAACGTACAGCCTACGCCGCCTACAAACAAGTATGCCGAAAAAATCGTTTCGGCCGTTACGAGATTATGCGCCCCCATGGTCGCGTTTGAGGTAATGGCCGCCAGAAAAATCGGTTTGGTGACAGGGGTTAACACCCAACTGGAGATCCCCATGGAATATAAGAAACAGTATAAAAATATAATCAGGATGAATCCCCAAGGCGTCTCTACCACGTTGGCCAACGGCATAAAAATATTTAAAATGATGTTGTATATATCAACATGAACGATATCGACCAACACCCAAGCCATAACCAAAGTGATACCGATGGGAAGCATGGAATCAAACCAGGCTCTGACAAAGTCCGGGATGACGGAATCTTCCTTGAAAAAAGAGAATTTTCCGAAAAGACTCATGATATATCCGGTGAAAAGAGCGGCGATGATGGCAACGAACATACCTCCGGTTCCCAAAGAACTATGGGAAAAGCCAACCGCACCGTCTTTGACGACCTGGGGAGTAATGATGATCAAGAAAACAATCAAACTGGTGCAACCGGCGATAAACCGCTGCTTTCTTAACTTCTTTTTCTCCATCAAATTGAACGGAATCAGGAAAGAAACCAAGAGCGAAAGCATGCCCATCGTCCATCCGAACGGAACCCAAAAATTAGGGTAGTTTTTGATTTGATAGACATCGCCGGGGATGGTGAGCAGGCAAAATACCGATCCCAGAAGAATGAAAGGCAATAGTTGCATGACGGAATCCTTGAGCGTGACGATCCATACATTGTTATTGACTTTATTCATCTTCGGAGAGAAGTCGTTTTTCAGCCATTCCATTAATTTGTTCATTTTCCTTATCCCCTTTTTAGCTGTTCAACTCATTCAGCATATCATCCAAAGCCGCTTCCCCATCCAAAGTGGAATAATAAGAAGGCTTCATTAAGAGCACTTTGACATCTGTATCTTTGGTAAGCTCGTTGATATCATCCATAATATATGCTAAATGTGGACCGACTAATAAAGCATCAATATCATGAATGTAATTTTCGATTTCCGCTTCCCCTCTGGCTTTGATGTCCATGTTCAAGTTTCTTTTTTTAGCGGCTTTGCGAATATTGGCAGCCATAAAGCCGGAGCTTGCTCCGGATCCGCAAACTAACAACACGTTTAACATTTCTTTTGTATTTCCCATGGTAATCCTCCTTGCTTTTATTTATAATGATTTGACAGCGCTATCTTTGTTACAACCAAACTATAATACAAACCCCAAAACGGGCTCAAATAAAAAAATGCACCCCTAGGGTGCAACATTTTAAAGCGAGGGATCATACCATGAAAACGCAGTATATTGATTTGATTCAATATTTAATCTCATATAACAATGAATGGATTTCATCGCAAAGTTTGGCGGACAAATATGATGTGTCCAAACGGACCATCAAATCTTATATAAGTGAGATTAATGCAATTCACCACGGGTTAATCCTATCTTCGAATAAAGGTTATAAGGTCAATACCGATCAAGTAAATAGGTTTCTAACCAGTGAACAAAAAGCAATCCCGCAAACCCAATCCGAAAGAATGGCGTATATTCTGAAAAAACTGGTGCAAACCAATGAGCCCATTTATATTTACGATTTAAGCGACGCTCTGTTTATCAGTGAGTCAACACTGAGACTGGATTTAAAGCTTATTAAAGAAAAGCTTACTAAAAACAACTTGGAATTGAGTTTGGTTAAGGAGCATCTAGGTTTACGAGGCAAAGAAAAGGACAAGCGCAAATTAATGAGTAGTATTTTGTACGAGGAGGCCAACGGAAGTTTTATTGATATCGATAAAATCAAAAGATTTTATCGGGATTTAAATGTGGATTATATTCGGGAAGCTGTCATTGAAACCTTTTCTTCCCATCACTTTTTTACCAATGATTTTTATTTAACCAATGTGGTCATCCATATTACCATTGCTCTGGACAGAATGAAACATGATTTTCAGTTTTTAAATAAGACTGTGAATTATACTACCAACAACACTACTTATTTAATCGCCAAAGAAATTGCCTTAAAATTGGAGTCTTATTTTCAAGTACAATATTCAGAAGACGAAATCGCTGATTTAGCGATCTTAATTTCATGCAATGGAACAAACGTTAACTTTACCCAAACCGAAATTAGTGACCTGGAACGTATTGCCGGAACAGATTGTATTGATTTGGTCAGTGAAATCGCAACCGACTTGGATAAATATTACTACATCAACATTATTGATGCAGATTTTATTATGCGTTTTACGCTGCATATTAAAAATCTTTTAATGAGATTAAAAAATCATTATTCGACGAAAAATCCATTAACGAATACGATCAAAAGAGAATGCCCACTCATTTATGATTGCGCCGTTCATGCTTCGCATGTGATTAAAGAAAAAACCGGCTATAGAATTAGCGATGATGAAATTGCTTATCTAGCTTTTCACCTGGGGTATGCCATTGATTTGCAGCGGCAAACGAACGTAAAAATCTCATGCACGGTACTGTTTCCACTTTACTACAGTATGAATGTGCAAATGATCAATAAATTACAGCAGTATTTTAGCGACGATATTTCGATTCATTCGATTGTAACCGATGAGAGCGATTTGAAATACGCAACAAGCGATTTTATTATTTCTTCCGTCCAATTACACAAAATTCCTGAAGTCCCTTATGTTGTGATAACTCCGTTTTTTGTTGAAAGCGACCTAAAAAAAGTATCGAACAAACTATTTGAATTAAAAGAGCAAAAAAAGAAAAATCAATTTAAGCTTTATTTAAAATCTTTTTTGGACGAAAGACATTTCTGCAACTCCACGGAAAGATGCGAGAAAGAAGACGTTTTACGTTTTATCTGTCACATCATGAACCGGGATGGTTATACGGACGAAGATTTTTTCGCCAAAATTATGGAACGGGAAGCGATGTCCTCTACCGCGTTCGGACAAGTTGCTATTCCTCATGCGATCAAAATGGAATCCCGCAAAACGGGCATGTTCATTTATTTGAATCCGAATGGCATCAAATGGGATAATTTTAACGTGAAAATTGTATTATTAATCACCGTCAGCGGGGAGGATCGAAAAATATTCCGCGACGTATTCGATGCACTCGCCACTATATTGACGGACGATAAACATGTGAATCTGTTATCTTCCGTTCATAGCTTCGATCATTTTATCAATCAATTAATCACCTGCTGGGAATAATTTTTCGACAGTATTACCACATTCTCGTATAATGAATGATAATCATTCACATTCAAGTAGGAGGGTAATGAATATTGGCAAATTTCTCTGATGGGAAATACAATCTCATTTTAAACGCGGCTATTGAGGTCATTACGGAAAAAGGATATGATAAGACGGCCATTTCAGATATCGTAAAAAAAGCAGGCGTTGCACAAGGAACGTTTTATTTATATTTCTCATCCAAAAAAGCGTTAATCCCAGCGATTGCAGATAATCTTCTGACCATTACTTTTAGTAAAATCAAAGAAAAAGCACAAGATAAAGAAAGCTTTTGGGAGGTGCTGGATATTGTAATAAACGAAACCTTCAACATAACCGATTCATACAAAGAAATCCTTGTCCTTTGTTACTCAGGTCTTGCTATCGATCATTCCCTGGAAAAATGGGAAGCAATCTATTCTCCTTATTATACTTGGCTTGAGGACATATTATTGAAAGCCATTAACAATAATGAGATCATCAGTGACCTTCATGCAAAATGGACTGCCAAACTTATCATAAATCTGATTGAAAATGCTGCCGAACGATTTTACATTGGCCTTGAACAAGAAGAACCCCTGAACGTATTTAAGACTCGGGTATTTAATTTCATAAAAAGATCATTATGGAGAACATGAAAAAGAGTACTGGAAAATCTGCATTTATTTTTTTGAAATAATATGACTGATGTTCATTCATTAATAGTCTGGTGACTTTTGTGAATTTCGGAAAGGAAAAATGGTCTATGAATAAGGGTTGGATTTTTGTCATTTTAACTTCTCTATTCGAATTATTTTGGGTTTTTGGATTTAATGTTGCCAACACTTGGTGGCACTGGATTATCATCATTACTATTATTATCAACAGTTTCTTTCAAAAGCATGTGAGTCATTGCCGACAGGTACCGTTTATGCCATTTTTGCAGCAGCAGGTACGGTAGGTACGGCTCTAATGGACATTATTATTTTTGAAGCGGAATTCAGTGTTGCAAAAGGTCTGTTTATGGGGATCCTGGTCATTGGAGTTATTGCATTGAAACTATTCGATAATAAGCCAGAATCTAGATCAGCAAAAGGAGCTCGTTGATATGGGTTGGCTATTCGTATTTATTGCTGCTCTATTGGAACTTATTGGAGTCATCGGTTTAAAAAAATTCAGCCAAAGGAAATCCATTTTGAACATACTGATGTTCTTTGGTGGATTTGGAGGTGCTCTTGCTTTTCTATACGCTTCCTTTAACTATCTTCAACTCAGCATTGCCTATGCTGTTTGGATTGGAATAGGAACTTTAGCTGCCGTTCTAGTAAACATGTTTTTTTTCAATGAATCAAAAAGCATTGGGCGCATTATAAGCATCATTATCATTGTTGTTGGTGTTGTTGGACTCAAAGCAGTTTCATAATGCCTGCAAAGCTGTATAAGCCATTTACAGCCCGGTTTATTTAAGGTTTATTATCAAAAAAGAGAATCAAATGCCGTCTCTTTCTCAGCTCGTGTACGGGAAAGTTTTTCTGAGGAAGGAATGCAGCGGTTTAAGCCTACCTCTCTGCCCCTAATAACAGAAGAAAACCCTAACAATCATCTGGCCCATTTCATTCACTTGTTTAAGCCAGAGAAGATGGGAAACGTGTATGTTCTGGAAGGAAATGAACTTTATATGACGGAGGAATTGAATCTGGACTACAACATAATTGTTATGGATTGCAGAGTTTTTGGAAAATAGCGCATTCAGGAAAACTTCGCAGGGGCGGATATTCACCTTCTCTGCGGATCTGCCATGCCCTATGAGGTGGCAAGATTTTATCGGGCAGTAGAGCAATGTAAGAGTCTCTCAGTGTGGTCCTTGGATTGTTTAACCCGCATGTAAATGATAAGGTTTATCGAAATTTGCTCGAAACTTAGATCATCGGCTGAAAAGATAGCGAATGAACGAATAATAGCAAGTAGGTGTCAATCATCTATGAACCAAGAGTATTTTGTCGCCGTGACTAAGAGGACAAGATTAGAACCAGACGGTTTGCTTAGGGACCGCTACTCCTAACATTGCGTCTTTTTTGACATAGCACCGAGAGTCCCCATTTATCCGCATAGATATGTTGCATTTCTGCCCCTTTTTAACCACAGGGTACGGCTTTGTCAATACATGCCACGACCAGAATTATCATATCCATTAAAGGCTACCTCTTCTTATTTGATATAGACGGGCAAAGCACAATTCGAACTAGGGATCGAGCTTTTGCAAAGCTATCCCTTACCTCTTGGCTATGGCGCCATCAATATTAAACAGAATACGAGCGGCCTTCTCCTTCTAAGATTTACTAGCTTCTATCTACTAAGAGTATAGCTATTATTGGCAGGTAATAAAACATCCAAAAACAAAGCCGAAATCTTGCTCCAGGAAGCCAGAAAGAATTATCACATGGAAGAACAGGCACTCGCGGAAGAAACCGAAAAAAATGCTGTAAAAGCAACAGAGGCTGTTCTGCTCTTTTCGGTTATAAGGGGCAAAAAAATTGAGCTAGCTGTGATACTTGCGGCTTTTTACGGACTAAGGAGAAGCGAAATCGTTGGACTTAAATGGTCAGCCGTTGATTTAACCAATCGCACATTACAATCAAACATACGGTTACATCTGGCAACCTCAATGGGAAGTACATTGAAATCGAGAAGGATCGAACAAAGAACAAAGCCAGTCGTCGAACCCTACCGCTGGTAGATACCTTTTATGAGCTTCTGGTTCGCATGAAGGAGCAACAAGAAGCCAATCGCTTATCTTACGGCAACGCTTACTGCACCGATTACCTGGAATATATTTATGTGGACGCATTAGGAGAACGCATCAAGCCGGGTTACCTGACACAGCAATTCCCGTATTTTCTGGAGAAGCACAGCTTCAGACGTATTCGATTCCACGATCTTCGGCATAGCTACGCCAGTCTATTGTTAGCCAGCAGTGTGGGCATGAAGGAAGTTCAGGAATGGCTGGGCCATAGCGATTATTCAACCACAGCCAATAAAATGAATGAGGTCATAAAAATATAAAAAAAGCTCATTAGAAAAATCTAATGAACTATCACGAGTTTTGATTGGTACCGGCGAGAGGACTCGAACCTCCACGGTTTCCCACTCGATTTTGAGTCGAGCGCGTCTGCCATTCCGCCACGCCGGCATATTCAATTATGGAGGCGCCACCCAGATTTGAACTGGGGAATAAAGCTTTTGCAGAGCTTTGCCTTACCACTTGGCTATGGCGCCAGAGTATTACAAAGCGGACGACGGGAATCGAACCCGCGACCCTCGCCTTGGCAAGGCGATGCTCTACCGCTGAGCCACGTCCGCATTAAGATGGCTGGGGATATAGGATTTGAACCTATGCATGACGGAGTCAAAGTCCGTTGCCTTACCGCTTGGCTAATCCCCATTAAAGGTAAAGGGCGACCGATGGGGCTTGAACCCACGAATGCCGGAGTCACAGTCCGGTGCGTTAACCACTTCGCCACGATCGCCGCAAAGACAAAAAAAATTTGGCAGGGGCAGCAGGAATTGAACCCACACCAACGGTTTTGGAGACCGTTGTTCTACCTTTAAACTATGCCCCTATAAAACTGGTGGAGGATGATGGATTCGAACCACCGAACCCGTAAGGGAGCAGATTTACAGTCTGATGCGTTTGGCCACTTCGCTAATCCTCCAAAAATGGTGCCGGCGAGAGGACTTGAACCCCCAACCTACTGATTACAAGTCAGTTGCTCTACCAGTTGAGCTACACCGGCACATAAATTATTCAATTAAGAGTGGCTCGGGACGGAATCGAACCGCCGACACGAGGATTTTCAGTCCTCTGCTCTACCGACTGAGCTACCGAGCCTTATTCTAAGCCTCTTCGACAAACATTGTATTACTAAAATGGCGGAACTGACGGGATTCGAACCCGCGATCTCCTGCGTGACAGGCAGGCATGTTAGGCCTCTACACCACAGTTCCAAGGGTATTTCCTAAGGGAAATTAATTGCGGGGACAGGATTTGAACCTGTGACCTTCGGGTTATGAGCCCGACGAGCTACCGAACTGCTCCACCCCGCGACAATAATAAGTATTCAATTTTCCAAGTGGTGGAGGCTGAGGGGCTCGAACCCCCGACCCTCTGCTTGTAAGGCAGATGCTCTCCCAGCTGAGCTAAGCCTCCACAACGCAACACTTCACATATTATACCATTACAAGCTTTTTATTTCAAGCTCTTTTATAAAATAGTTAATGACCCGTAGGGGAATCGAACCCCTGTTACCTCCGTGAAAGGGAGGTGTCTTAACCGCTTGACCAACGGGCCACACAATAAATAATATCTGGCGGAGAGAGAGGGATTCGAACCCTCGAGACGCTTTTGGCGCCTACACGATTTCCAATCGTGCTCCTTCGGCCAACTCGGACACCTCTCCATATGGCTCCCCGAACAGGACTCGAACCTGTGACAACTCGATTAACAGTCGAGTGCTCTACCAACTGAGCTATCAGGGAATAATAATCATTTATTCAAGGTTACACCCTGAAAACTGGATCCGAAACTCCATTGCGTCCTATACTTTAGGATAAGCCCTCGACCGATTAGTATTGGTCAGCTCCATGCATTACTGCACTTCCACCCCCAACCTATCTACCTCGTCGTCTTCAAGGGGTCTTACTAATTGGGAAATCTCATCTTGAGGGGGGCTTCACGCTTAGATGCTTTCAGCGCTTATCCCTTCCGTACATAGCTACCCAGCGGTGCTCCTGGCGGAACAACTGGTACACCAGCGGTACGTCCATCCCGGTCCTCTCGTACTAAGGACAGCTCCTCTCAAATTTCCTACGCCCACGACAGATAGGGACCGAACTGTCTCACGACGTTCTGAACCCAGCTCGCGTACCGCTTTAATGGGCGAACAGCCCAACCCTTGGGACCTACTTCAGCCCCAGGATGCGATGAGCCGACATCGAGGTGCCAAACCTCCCCGTCGATGTGGACTCTTGGGGGAGATAAGCCTGTTATCCCCAGGGTAGCTTTTATCCGTTGAGCGATGGCCCTTCCATGCGGTACCACCGGATCACTAAGCCCGACTTTCGTCCCTGCTCGACTTGTAGGTCTCGCAGTCAAGCTCCCTTCTGCCTTTGCACTCTTCGAATGATTTCCAACCATTCTGAGGGAACCTTGGGGCGCCTCCGTTACTCTTTAGGAGGCGACCGCCCCAGTCAAACTGCCCACCTGACACTGTCCTCGTACCGGGTCACGGTACCAAGTTAGAACCTAGATACGATCAGGGTGGTATCCCAAGGATGCCTCCTCTCAAGCTGGCGCTCAAGTCTCTTAGGCTCCCACCTATCCTGTACAGATCGTACCCAAATTCAATATCAAGCTGCAGTAAAGCTCCATGGGGTCTTTCCGTCTTGTCGCGGGTAACCTGCATCTTCACAGGTATTAAAATTTCACCGGATCTCTCGTTGAGACAGCGCCCAAGTCGTTACGCCATTCGTGCGGGTCAGAATTTACCTGACAAGGAATTTCGCTACCTTAGGACCGTTATAGTTACGGCCGCCGTTTACTGGGGCTTCGGTTCATAGCTTCGCCCTAAAAGGACTTACCACTCCCCTTAACCTTCCAGCACCGGGCAGGCGTCAGCCCGTATACTTCGCCTTGCGGCTTCGCACAGACCTGTGTTTTTGCTAAACAGTCGCTTGGGCCTTTTCACTGCGGCCCCCTCGGGCTATTCACCCTACCGAGGCACCCCTTCTCCCGAAGTTACGGGGTCATTTTGCCGAGTTCCTTAACGAGAGTTCTTCCGCGCGCCTTAGAATTCTCTTCTCGCCTACCTGTGTCGGTTTGCGGTACGGGCACCTTCTCCTGGCTAGAGGCTTTTCTTGGCAGTCTGAGATCATGACCTTCGCTACTATAATTTTCGCTCCCCATCACAGCCCAGCCTTACGATGTGCGGATTTGCCTACACACCAGCCTCACTGCTTAGACGGACATCCATCAGTCCGCGTCACTACCCTACTGCGTCACCCCATCGCTCATAACGGATTACGGTGGTACAGGAATTTCGACCTGTTGTCCTTCGACTACGCCTATCGGCCTCGCCTTAGGTCCCGACTTACCCTGAGCGGACGAACCTTCCTCAGGAACCCTTAGGCTTTCGGCGGATCTGATTCTCACAGATCTTTTCGTTACTCATACCGGCATTCTCACTTGAATGCAGTCCAGCGCTCCTTACGGTACACCTTCAACCCGCATTCAACGCTCCCCTACCCCTGATGCAAAGCATCAAGCCATAGCTTCGGTGGCGTGTTTAGCCCCGTTACATTTTCGGCGCAGAGTCACTCGACCAGTGAGCTATTACGCACTCTTTCAATGGTGGCTGCTTCTAAGCCAACATCCTGGTTGTCTGTGCAACTCCACATCCTTTCCCACTTAACACACACTTGGGGACCTTAGCTGATGGTCTGGGCTGTTTCCCTTTCGACAATGGATCTTAGCACTCACTGTCTGACTCCCGGAACCAAGTCTATGGCATTCGGAGTTTGACTGAGCTTGGTAACCCTTGCGGGCCCCGCACCCAATCAGTGCTCTACCTCCACGACTCTTATTCCGAGGCTAGCCCTAAAGCTATTTCGGGGAGAACCAGCTATCTCCGGGTTCGATTGGAATTTCTCCGCTACCCCCACCTCATCCCCGCATTTTTCAACATGCGTGGGTTCGGGCCTCCAGTGCGTGTTACCGCACCTTCACCCTGGACAGGGGTAGATCACCCGGTTTCGGGTCTACGTCCACGTACTAACTCGCCCTATTCAGACTCGCTTTCGCTGCGGCTTCAGCTCTTCACCTTAACCTTGCACGGGAACGTAACTCGCCGGTTCATTCTACAAAAGGCACGCCATCACCCATAGATCGGGCTCTGACTTCTTGTAAGCACACGGTTTCAGGATCTATTTCACTCCCCTTCCGGGGTGCTTTTCACCTTTCCCTCACGGTACTGCTTCACTATCGGTCGCCAGGGAGTATTTAGCCTTGGCAGATGGTCCTGCCGGATTCATACGGGGTTTCACGTGCCCCGCACTACTCGGGATCCGTCTCGGAGGGAACAAGTTTTGAACTACAGGGCTTTTACCTTCTCTGGCGGGCCTTTCCAGACCTCTTCATCTAACCGGTTCCTTTGTAACTCCATGTGAGACGTCCCACAACCCCAAGGAGCAAGCTCCTTGGTTTGGGCTAATCCGCGTTCGCTCGCCGCTACTGACGGAATCACTATTGTTTTCTCTTCCTCAGGGTACTTAGATGTTTCAGTTCCCCTGGTATGCCTCTGTTCTGCCTATGTATTCAGCAGAAAGTGACTGTCGATGAAGACAGCCGGGTTTCCCCATTCGGACATCCCCGGATCAAAGCTTGCTTACAGCTCCCCGAGGCTTTATCGTTGTTCGCCACGTCCTTCGTCGGCTCCTGGCGCCTAGGCATCCTCCGTGTGCTCTTTGTAGCTTAACCTAGACTTTTCTTTCACAGAAAGAAAATGTCGATGTTCAATAAAGAATGATTTTTGCCAAAGGCAAAAGATCTTTCCTTACCTGCTACCTTTATTTCACTTGTTTACACAAGATCAGCGTAAAGGAATATTCTAAAACGCAATTTCGTTTCGGTATCCAGTTTTCAAGGTGCAATACAGTTTCATCGAAACTGTAGCCTGTGTGAATATCGGTCCAACTTAACCGAGTGGATGATATTCATGCAGTATATTGAGAGTTTGAGCTCTCAAAACTGAGCAACGAGTGAGTCGCTTTGGATATCCATTTCATTCACACAGATGTGATGAACCGAATTGAATATCCGTTCGCAGGTACATTGTACCTGCTGATTTGAATGTTTCCGTTGCAGGAAACGATTCTCCATAGAAAGGAGGTGATCCAGCCGCACCTTCCGATACGGCTACCTTGTTACGACTTCACCCCAATCATCTACCCCACCTTCGGCGGCTGGCTCCCTTGCGGGTTACCCCACCGACTTCGGGTGTTGTAAACTCTCGTGGTGTGACGGGCGGTGTGTACAAGACCCGGGAACGTATTCACCGCGGCATGCTGATCCGCGATTACTAGCAATTCCGACTTCATGCAGGCGAGTTGCAGCCTGCAATCCGAACTGAGACCGGCTTTTCTAGGATTCGCTCCAGATCGCTCTTTCGCTTCCCGTTGTACCGGCCATTGTAGTACGTGTGTAGCCCAGGTCATAAGGGGCATGATGATTTGACGTCATCCCCACCTTCCTCCGGTTTGTCACCGGCAGTCTGCTTAGAGTGCCCAGCTTGACCTGCTGGCAACTAAGCATAAGGGTTGCGCTCGTTGCGGGACTTAACCCAACATCTCACGACACGAGCTGACGACAACCATGCACCACCTGTCTCCTCTGTCCCGAAGGAAAGCCATATCTCTACAGCGATCAGAGGGATGTCAAGACCTGGTAAGGTTCTTCGCGTTGCTTCGAATTAAACCACATACTCCACTGCTTGTGCGGGTCCCCGTCAATTCCTTTGAGTTTCAGTCTTGCGACCGTACTCCCCAGGCGGAATGCTTAATGTGTTAACTTCGGCACCAAGGGTATCGAAACCCCTAACACCTAGCATTCATCGTTTACGGCGTGGACTACCAGGGTATCTAATCCTGTTTGCTCCCCACGCTTTCGCGCCTCAGCGTCAGTTACAGCCCAGAGAGTCGCCTTCGCCACTGGTGTTCCTCCACATATCTACGCATTTCACCGCTACACGTGGAATTCCACTCTCCTCTTCTGCACTCAAGCTCCCCAGTTTCCAGTGCGACCCGAAGTTGAGCCTCGGGATTAAACACCAGACTTAAAGAGCCGCCTGCGCGCGCTTTACGCCCAATAATTCCGGACAACGCTTGCCCCCTACGTATTACCGCGGCTGCTGGCACGTAGTTAGCCGGGGCTTTCTTCTCAGGTACCGTCACTCTTGTAGCAGTTACTCTACAAGACGTTCTTCCCTGGCAACAGAGCTTTACGATCCGAAAACCTTCATCACTCACGCGGCGTTGCTCCGTCAGGCTTTCGCCCATTGCGGAAGATTCCCTACTGCTGCCTCCCGTAGGAGTCTGGGCCGTGTCTCAGTCCCAGTGTGGCCGATCACCCTCTCAGGTCGGCTACGCATCGTCGCCTTGGTAGGCCTTTACCCCACCAACTAGCTAATGCGCCGCAGGCCCATCCATCAGTGACAGATTGCTCCGTCTTTCCTCCTCTCCCCATGCAGGGAAAGGATGTATCCGGTATTAGCTACCGTTTCCGGTAGTTATCCCAGTCTCATGGGCAGGTTGCCTACGTGTTACTCACCCGTCCGCCGCTAGGTTGTTTTAAAAGCAAGCTTTTAAAACAACCCCGCTCGACTTGCATGTATTAGGCACGCCGCCAGCGTTCGTCCTGAGCCAGGATCAAACTCTCCATTAAAGACCAACCGAAGCTGGTTTATAGAAAGAGCGATATGCTCATTTTGAAACTGACGAGATAAAATATCTCATTGTTCGCTTCCATTTTATACAGCCTGACGGCATGTACCAAAATCTCAGCGTTGGATTTTGCAAGCAAAATCCGTACTCACTCGTTGTTCAGTTTTCAAAGATCAAACCTACATTTTGTCTTGCTTCGTTTCACCACCGCGTCTCAGCGGCGACTTAAATAATGTAACACATAACCTCATTTTACGTCAAGCATTTTTTTAAAATTTATTTTCATGCTTGTTTGCAACATATTTATCCTGCTGTAAACAGGTCTAAATTATTCATGCTGCTTAATGGGGCGAGTTATAACTTAGCATATCTTTTATAAACTCGTCAACCTTTAACGACAATTTTTATGTTTTGAGCGTCAATGTGACTCTATTACGAATAAAAAAGGAAGAAAAACCCGTTTTAACGGACCTTCCTCCCGCTGATTCGATGTATCAATTAAATAAGGGAATAACGTAATTCACTATGGTGTCCGCGATTCCTGAGATTCCCGCCAGCCGATTCCCTGATCAATGAGCGGTATACGAGCTTACGTAGCACTACGGTAAGATCCAGTTGGAGATTTTTTAGCTCAGGATGATTGATAAGCTCATCTATGGACCAGGGCTCCCGTCTGCTGCCTAAAATGCGGAATAGCGGTGCTGAGCACCCCTCCATTTTAGACATCACTGAAAATTCGCAAGCAAGCAGCACAAGCTCAACCCGCTGCTCAAGAGTTTCCGTACTTAACGTGAGTTCGTTGTACAGCTTGTAGATCGTTCGATCCAACGGCTGTGTCTGAACCCACAAGTGAACCGTCGGATAAATCCCCCGCTCAATAAGCTCAATGGATGCCCAATGATCCAACGCCTTCAGAATACTCTGATGAGCATCAATAATCCGACCTTCTCGCATCGCTCTTTTACCATGAACGTAATTAGCCAGAAAACGGGCGAACTCATGAAATTGCTTTTGCTCCCGTAACGGGCCGTTGAATTCAATAATTTCCCGCCTTAAAAGACTGACCCTTTCATCCCGCTCCCATATGATGTGGCCTTCCAGTAAATAATCTATTATGATGGCATGTTCACCGGCGATAATCCACCCTTTCAGACAATCCAGTGTTGCGTACAACACCTGACACCTTAAGCCATTAATCAGTAAATGCTGAATGGAACGGGCTGGCTTCCGGCTTTCTCCAATAATTAGAATGAGTTCATCAAAATCGTACAGCATGGCTCCATGAAAATATTCGCTCGGCTTTCTATACAAAATAATGCCGATCGAATCTTCCTGCAACAATTCATCATACATCAAGCTTAATTTGGTTAGCTGCACTTCTCCCTCCATACCTGTAAGGCGGCCATTACCGCTAAATTTGGATATATGTGAACATTTCTACATAAAAAAGAAACTTCCTTCTTCAATTCTATAAATTTTATGTTTTATTTCAGGATTTTTGCAAATTCCTCATTTACTTATTTCTTTTAAAGAATCCCAAGCGGCTTCATTCGCAAAGGTCCGGTTCCATACACCGATTCCCCCAAGTTTCAATGACTTGGCAAGTTGTACCCTCGCTTCCAGCGATACACGATCCTCCAGCCAAATCTTTTTAACAATGCCGTCTTCATTATACTCGACATAATTCTGGCCTTCCGACGCTCTGAATTTAGGCTTTAGCTTAAATTTCTCGATAATCGCTGCTGCTGACTCCATACCGAGTGATTTGGAGCTAACCTTGATGGTGTCCCCTTTAGGTGTTTCAGACCATACACGAGTGTATAACGGAATGCCCAAGACAACTTTTTGAGATGGTACTTCATCCTCCTGAATGATTCGCTTGATCGACGCTTCCACCCACGGCAGCGAGGCGACTGAACCAGCCTTCGGGCTGGCTGCCCAATGCTCATCATAGGCCATAACCATGAGATAATCCGTAATGGAACCCAATGATTTTCGATCCAGAAAAGCAGACCACATCTCACTTTGAGATTTAGGTGTCACATCAATAGACAATATCAAATCATGTTCACGTGCCATCGGCTTAAGCTCTCGCAGAAATTGGGTGACATTGGGTCCATCCTTCGTATGAACATTTTCAAAGTCAATATTGATACCGTCCAGACCATTTTCCCCGGCAAGTGTAATCATCTGATCTATAATCGACTTTCGCCGTTCAAAGGTAGACAAGGCCTCTGTCGTTAATTCAGGATTAAAGCTGTTGCTCAACAAGCCCCATACTTCCATCCCCTTGCGATGCGCCCAACTGACATAGGCAGGGTCCGCTTTGCTTTGTACGGTGCCCTCATTATCTATGACACTGAACCAGGTGGGACTCACCACATTCACTCCAGGCATAGGGTCAAATTTGGAAGGATCAGGTTTACGGTTGTAAACGGCCTCCCAGGCGAGGTTAACAGGTCTTCCCTCCCAGTGCTTCTCCGAGATAGATGGAGTATCTTTAGCCGGGGCGACCGCAAGCTCCTCTCCTTCAGAGATGTTGGCCGCCTGCACATATCCAGCGTAGCCGTTATCCAGTTGAACAAAATACCAATCAGCCTGTTTGGACCAAATGCGCACCTTCGTTTGTTGAGGTATATCCGTCAAAATAAAAGACAGGCTGGAGGCTTCTTTACGCAAAGCAATTTTGGCATCCTGTCGTCCATCCTTCTTCTCCACGTTTCCCAGTTTGACTTTCTCTCCGGCTTTCATCAGGATGACTGCACCCGTCACTGTGTCTTCATGAACGGATACACCATATACTTCACGGACAGCTTGCATAGGTATATAAACCGATCCACTAATAATCTGGGGAGCTGCACTGAGCGTATATGATGTTCCATTCAATTCCCCCTGCGGCTTGGAAACGGTCATTTGTAGCAAATTTTGCCTCGTAGCCAAAATGATAGTTTGGCTGTCATCCTCGTAACGAATCGCTGGATTGATTTTACTTTGCACAAATTTGAGTGGTACCAGCATGTTCTTGCCAGAGTTTTGAGCTTCATACCCGGTTAGCTTTCCCTGGATAAAAATGGGGCGGATACTGCCTTGCCAATCGGGTTTTTCATGCAGTGGATTACCGAACCATACGACAGTAATTGCGCAGATGATCGCTGCGAACAACAGCAAGCTTGTAGCCCCTTTGAAACGTGAACGTTTACGGCGGCGTCTGGAATGATTTCTGGCCAATATTCAACCTCCATTGTCGGAACTTTGAATTACAGGATAACGTAAACTGAACTGGTTGCTGACAGACAAGTTATTTAAACAAAAAAACGCGGTAAATCCCCGCTTGTGGGGAATTTCTCACGTTTCCAACCCATTACAATATATACATACCGCACCGAAAAACTTCTATTCCTTATTTTGCTGAATTTCCTTGTTCATGCAAGCTTTGCACACTCCGTATAACTCCATACGATGTCCATGCACTTCGAAACCTGTCTCTAACGAGGCATGGTGTTCCACAACTGCCAAATACGGATAACTGAAATCTTCAATCTTTCCGCATTTTTCGCAAATGATGTGATAGTGCTCCGAAACATTGGCATCATAACGACTGGCGTTATCTCCATAGGTCAACTCATGTACCATACCCGCTTCTATAAACATCTTTAAGTTATTATAAACCGTAGCCACACTCATGCTTGGAAACTTGGATTCGAGCGCACGATATATTTCATCAGCGGTCGGATGTCCCATAGATTCCATCAAATAGTTTAATATGGCATGGCGCTGGGGTGTTATGCGTACACCTGTCTTCTTTAGAAGTTCCAAAGCATGCTGGACGCGAGCTGCCATATATGTCCACCGCCTTATCCCTTACTTACGATTTGCTTTATTACAACTATTTTACATTCTATTCACGTTGTACGTCTATTCACATTGTACGGTCAATTCAAGTTTCTTGTCAACGCGCCGCATTATCGCTGGATGACCCGTTAGAGGCTCCGGTAGCGGGAGATTCAGATGGAGCCGCAGGCGTTTCTAACGCATTAGGCACATTCGTTCCTGCCGACTCGTCCAAGCCAGGCAGCGATGGCATTAGTAGCTTCTTGATCGTTAAATTACTGTTGCCTTCCACGTTGATCGAGTACTTACCTGTCCCATTTTGGCCTGAGATACTTTTACTATCTATTTTAAAAGGGAAGTCTGATCGAAGATTGCCGTAACTGCTGGACCCCTCCAACTGAAAGTCACCATTCGACGGAAGATCCAACGCAATATCACCGACAGCACTGTATATTTTCCAATCTCCACCTACCTGCTCGCTGTGCACCTTGATCCCGCCATTGAGCGAATTTGCATTCAGCTTGGCTGTGGGATTCAGAACGTTCATGTCACCATTTTGGGTATCAACCGTAATATCACCTTCCGAGCGGGCAAGCTGAATGTCGCCTACCATCGTGCGTAGCGCAACCGTTCCTTCAATATCCCCTGCCTGCATATCGCCGCGATTGGTTCGCATATCTACATCTCCGGTGATACGATGCAATTTGATCCGACCGTTCAAGGTGACTCCTTTGACATTGCCGATAGCATCATTAACCGTCAGATTCCCATTTCCGCTCTCAAGCCGGATGCTGTCGATAGCATCTACTCCGTTCAGGGTAATATCCCCGTTGGAGGTTCTGATCTGCATATTAAATCGCCGATCCTCTGGCACTGTAATTAGCATATTCGTACGGGGCTGACGTCTGCTCGATGCTCCGTATGATTGTACCTCAGGACGAATCTGAATGGTCTTGCCGTCGGTAGAAGTCAGCGAGGAGCCTTGAGCAATCTTGTCCGCTTCAGCAGCAGGCGCTTGATCCACCCACAGGGTCGCACGTACTTCTACATTGAATACAGGTCGTCTGATCAGCGTTACATCGCCATTGACCGAATCAACTATCAAATCGGACGTCTGCATCGTTACAGGCACCAGGATGCCGCCCATATCATATCGATTTCCTTTCGCCTGGCTAAAATCCATGGACGCCGCGGTCAGATTCAAACTAACCCTGTTCCACAGATACATATAATGATTTTGCTGGGTCACGATAAAAACAGCAGCGGCCACGACCAATGCGGAGACAATTCCCTTCAGATCAGGTCTGAAACGCCGTCCGTTGTCGGGCTTGCCCTCCTTGCGGTAGTACACCCCAAAAAAAATCAGATACTCCAGTCCCCACAGCACAAAAATAACGGGCCACCATATGAGCAGCAAAAGCATATATTCGGTATGTTGAACAACATCCAGGATAAGCAGAACGCCTACAGCCATCAACAGAAGCGAAGAGGTGTAGCGCCCGACTCTTATTTTGCGGTGCACGCCAGCTTCACCCTCTTTCCTTAACCTTTTTACGCTTGACCGACAAGCCGACTTCTCGCAAAAAGACTAATAGTCCGATCAGCATTAATAAAATAGCTAACGTCAAAAAGCCATAATCCTCGAAAAAGTTGCCCAGCCAGCGTGGTTTCATACGAAACAGAATCATAAGTCCGCCACCCGCCACAAGCAGCACGGCAAAAGACAAGCCTCTCTCCCAAGCATAAAATGGACTGCTTTGCTGTCCTCGTGCATCCATCTGTGCATTACGATCCGGCTTACGGCGATAGCGAACCATATAATCCGCTGATTGTAACACGTCATATACATTATAAAAATACAAAACAGGAATGAACAAGCCGAGCAAAATAAGCAACGGAATGTTAATTCTCAAGCCGTCAGAAGCGACATACAGCATCGCAAAAATATCTAACAGAAGCAATACGATAAATGTAAGCCCTCTAATGAAGAGCCCTAAAAAAAGATGCCCCAGTCCGGGTAACAATGCTGCCATTATAATGGAAATACCTTTGCGAAATTTAGCGTATTTAAAACGTTTACCCTGTTTGGGATGTTCCCGCTGTTCCGGCTCCGGTGACTTTTGTTCCTCTCCAGACAGTATCGGTTGTTCCGAGTCCATGCCATCCTCCCCCTTGAATTCCATGCGTGATCCGCAGCAAATGCTCCAATGGTTAGATAGTACCCCAATCGGATTCAAGAGTAACTGGAAAAAATATGTTAAACCCTCATTCCACGGAAACTGCCGCTACATCCTCCCACTGCCTGAGATCGGCTGCAATACGCACCGGATTAAAATCTCCGCGGGCCAGCACCTCCAAGGAAACCTCCATGCTCTGCCGATCCGGGTGGACCTCGTGAAAAGGTACATTTTCATGCTCTTTGATCACTATTTTACGTATTTCCACCTTTTCTTGCTCTAAATAAGTCGAAATTTGCTCCAGTAATCCGTGAGAGGACAACCCATACAGTGTAATCAGATGAGGCTGGCGTCCTCGCATATACCGCAACTCGATTTTGTTAAACACCCATAAGTTTAGAAATACGAGTACAGTCGCCGCTATAGATGGAAAATAAAACCCTGCTCCAATTCCAAGGCCAATAGCTGCTACCACCCAGATAGAGGCGGCTGTCGTTAAACCAGTGATGGACTTGCCTGTAAATATAATAGTTCCAGCGCCTAAAAAACCCACTCCCGTAATCACAGCTGTAGCCAAGCGAGCCGGATCAATACGTACATTGGCTTCTTTGATAAAATCGGCAAAGCCGTAAATGGAGAGCAGCATAATAAGCGTCGAACCGAGACTGACCATAATATGAGTCCTCAAACCAGCCGCATGCTTTGAACGCTCGCGCTCAAAGCCAATGCATCCACCGAGGAGCATGGACAGCAAAAGCCGTAAAATGATATGCGAATTGTCTATAACCCAAGGATTATCCATAAAGCTCCCTTCTCCGGTTATGTTGTGCTTCCCTCGCCGGGTTCGTGGTTTCTGTGCTAGTAAGGCTATTTGAGTGCTATCTCACGTTATGCAGGTGGTATGTGGTTAATTCCACGCCCGGAGCCACCTCTACCACCGATACGGGGCGAAAGCCATGTTTTCGATAAAGGGCCACCGCAGGAGCATTTAAAGTTCCTGTAGATACGATAAACAACGGTATATGATGATATTCATTCAAAACATGCTTCATTAAGGAGTCAGCAATCCCTTTGCGAAAATGATCCGGATGAACCATCATACGTGCAAGAGTGAGCGAATCGGACGACTCAGACTGCACCGCCAGCGCCCCTAGCAGGTCGCCGTCCTCAATCCAGCCATAGAATGTCTCTCCGCAGCTTCGCAGCGTATCAAACGTATCCATAAGGGGTGGTATTTCATCAAAACCGATCCGCTCAGCCTCCAGTCTGTAAGCGATGTGCTGAAGATGCCATATCTGACTGACCATTTCATCATCTTCCAATGAACATATGCTAATCATGCTGTATCCCTCCTTTTATTCAGGGCAGGCTGTGCTACTGCTTTCTATAGAGAAACTCGTAACATGCCATTGCACTTCCAAATTGCGTACCGCAGCTCATCACAGAGCCTATACAAAAAGGGGCCTGTCCCTATAAGACAAACCCCTTTCAAATCTATGCCATTAGCGGTTTAACACTTCCGTCAGCAGCTTGTTGGCGAGGCCAGGATTTGCTTTGCCCTTGCTCTCCTTCATCACTTGACCAACCAGGAATCCGATGGCCTTCTGCTTGCCAGCTTTGTAATCCTCAACCGATTGCGGGTTAGCCGCTACAACCTGCTCAACGATCGTCATGATCGCACCCTCGTCACTGATTTGCACAAGCCCTTTTTCTTCAACAATTTGCTGCGGCAGTTTATCACTCTCCAGCATTTCCTTGAAGACCGTTTTAGCGATTTTACTATTAATCGTCCCCTTCTCCAGCAGTCCGATCATTTCACCCAAGCCCCGACCTGTCAGTTTAACCTGCGACAGCTCCACACCTGCACTGTTCAAATACCCGAGCAAATCCCCCATAATCCAGTTGGATACTGCTTTGGCATCCTTCGTGTATTGAAGACTATCCTCGAACAAATCGGCCAGTGGCTTGGAAGACGTAATTACCTGTGCATCATACTCAGGCAATCCATATTCCGAGGTGTAGCGAACTTTTCGCTGGTCAGGCAGTTCAGGAATCGAAGCACGAATATGTTCTTTCCATTCTGCATCAATATGCAGCGTAACGAGATCCGGATCCGGGAAATAACGATAGTCATGCGCCTGTTCCTTACCGCGCATGGACAGAGTTTTACCTTGGGCCTCATCCCAACGACGTGTCTCCTGTACAATCGTTCCGCCTTCCTCCAGCGTCTGTTCCTGGCGGAACTGCTCATATTCCAATCCGCGCTGTACTCCACGGAAGGAGTTCATGTTTTTTAGCTCTGCTTTAGTACCTAGCTCTTGCTGTCCATGCGGACGAAGGCTAATGTTCGCGTCGCAGCGAAGCGAGCCTTCCTCCATCTTCACATCGGATACGTCACAATACTGCATAATAGCACGTATCTTTTCCAAGTAAGCCTTGGCTTCTTCAGGTGAAGATATTTCCGGTTCCGAAACGATCTCGACCAACGGTGTACCGACCCGGTTAAAATCAACCAAAGACGCATAGCCGCCATCGACATGTGTTAATTTGCCTGCGTCCTCTTCCAGATGCAGTCGGGTAATACCGATACGCTTTGTCTCGCCGTTCACTTCAATATCAATCCAGCCATGCTCGCCGATCGGCTGATCGTATTGCGAGATTTGGTAAGCCTTGGGTGAATCGGGGTAAAAATAGTTTTTGCGGTCAAACTTGCTCACATCAGCAATCGTGCAATTAAGCGCCATCGCCGCTTTCATCGCATAATCAACGGCCTGACGGTTTAATACCGGCAGTACCCCCGGATGCCCAAGACAAATGGGACATGTATGCGAGTTTGGCGGTGCTCCGAAGGATGTCGAGCATCCGCAAAATATTTTAGACTTCGTATGCAGTTCCACATGGACTTCCAGTCCGATGACCGTCTCATATTTGGATGTAGTAGTAGTCATGAATGGGTTCCCTCCTTTTCGGCAAATTACAGCTGCGGACGCTGCTTGTGAAATTCGGTATTTTGTTCAAATGCATGCGCTACACGCAGCACGGAAGACTCGTCAAAGGCTTTTCCGATAATTTGCAGTCCAACCGGCAATCCATCTGCAAGACCACAAGGGATACTGATGGCTGGCACTCCAGCCAAGCTCACCGGAATCGTCAAGATATCGTTCAAATACATCGTTAATGGATCATCCACTTGCGAACCGATTTTAAAAGCTGTGGTCGGCGCAGTAGGTCCGATAATGACATCATATTGTTCAAACACACGATCAAAATCCTGTTTGATCAGTGTACGCACTTTTTGAGCTTTCAAGTAGTAAGCATCATAGTACCCGGAACTCAGCGCATAGGTGCCCAGCATAATCCGGCGCTTCACCTCGGGGCCAAAGCCCTGCGTGCGGGATTGATGGTACAGATCCAGCAGGTTGTCCGGATTGTCTGCACGTACGCCATAGCGTACACCGTCAAAACGGGCCAGATTGGACGATGCTTCGGATGAAGCCAGCAGATAGTATGTGGCTACCGCATATTCGGTGTGCGGAAGAGAAACCTCTTCCCATACCGCGCCCAGTCCTTCCAGCGTTTTCAGCGCGTCCAGCACCTTTTCCTTGACCTGTGGATCGACACCCTCACCCAGATACTCCTTAGGTACAGCAATACGAAGCCCTTTTACATCTCCGGTCAAAGCGTTCAAGTAATCAGGAACGTCTACCTTGGCAGAAGTGGAGTCCTTGTGATCATAGCCTGCAATGGCTTGAAGGACGTACGCCGAATCCTGAACATTTTTCGTAATCGGTCCAATTTGGTCCAAAGAGGAAGCAAAGGCCACCAGGCCAAAACGTGATACCAGACCATAGGTTGGCTTCAAGCCCACTACGCCACAATAGGACGCAGGCTGGCGAATGGATCCGCCTGTATCAGAACCGAGGGTGAAATAAGCCTCGCCTGCTGCTACAGCCGCAGCCGAGCCGCCACTGGAGCCGCCGGGAACGCGTTCCAGATCCCAAGGATTTCGTGCCGGGAAGAAGCTGGAGTTCTCGTTAGAGCCGCCCATGGCGAATTCGTCCATGTTCATTTTGCCCAGTGTCACGGTTTGCGCCGTACGCAATTTGCCAACAACCGTTGCATCGTACACGGGATCAAAATTCTTCAAAAACTGACTGCCGCATGTTGTACGCAGCCCTTCTGTCACAATGTTATCCTTAATGCCGACCGGCAGGCCAAACAGCAAACCTCGTTCCTTTCCCGAGATCAGATGATCGTCCAGCTGACGTGCGGATGCACGTGCCTGCTCCTCGTCAACCGTAATATAGGCCTTGATCTTGTCTTCCCTCGCACCAATCGTCTCCAGAGCGTGACCCACCAGGTCACTCACGGAAATTTCCTTTTGATGCAGCTTGTTATGTATTTCCGGCAATGTATTATCAAACAAGCTCAATTTGCATCCTCCTTTCAAATGTGAAATCTATTCCAGAACAGCAGGAACTTTAAACTGTCCGTCTTCTTCTTCAGGTGCATTGCGCATCACTTGCTCGTGTGTCAAACTTTCGCGAACTTCGTCGTCCCGCATGACATTGCTGACGTGCAGCACATGAGTGGTCGGTTTTACCTCTTCCGTATCCAACTCATTCAGCTTCTCCGCATAATGAAGAATAGCGTTCAATTGCCCTGTCATTGTGTCTTCCTCGACTGCGGTCAGATTCAACCGGGACAGCTTGGCTACGTGACGGACATCTTCCGTGGAAATGTTCATACAAAAACCTCCTCGTGTATAAGAGGATTTTGCAAAAATCCAATAAGCGACTTCCAATGAACAATATATAGATCGAAAGGGTCTAGTTCGTCTATATATTGCACTTCAGAGCGACTGGAATCAAATTTTGCAAAATCCTGATATCAAAAATGCTGCACCGAACTTTGAAATAACGTTTTTAATTATAGGATAGAACCCTTTACAATTCAATCTTTGACGCGGTACAGAATCAAACTGTATAGCAGAGCGGTAAATGTTACTAAATGTATATAAAAAAAAGCACCTCTCGGTGCTCTTTCGAAAAGCGATAGGAGCTAAAAACGTGCTAATTATATATTCTTCAAAAGAGTCGGCATTAGCCGCCCCCCCTATATCCAAGCACGTAAATTGACTTGTCTAATAAAATCAGCCTGTGACAACAATTCTGTCGCGGTTTCTTCTTCCTCAACCTCTACCGAATCAAGACCACCGTTCATCACATGTCTGAACAGCTTCTCATTATGCGTAGCAAGGGCGTAATCTATCAGCGCTTCACGCTCAATCCGCTCGGCTTCCAGCTTCAAAATACTTTCTTCCAGCTCGATGTCCCCGGACGGTACAAAAAAGTTGCGATTCACCTTCGGGACGCGAATGACATAGTCAAAAGCATTGTCCGCGTTACGGTCGTAAGCAATGATATAACCATGTTCGCCTACAGGAAGATTCTGCTCAAAAGCATCCGCGACGATCATAATTCTAGTTCCTAAATGATGCATCGTTAGCCCCCCCGTTTGTCTGAACTTATCTGCTAAGTCTACTAAAAAAAAAGTAGCTTGTCTATATCATCTATGTATCTTCAAAACTGTCCGTCTCCACGTCCCAGTCTGTACTCATTCAGCCTTGTGTGCCAATTCTGTGCAATGGTTCCGTCCTGTTTTGTTACCTTTTTCCAAGTTATTACCTTCGGTTCAGAACCTTGCACAGAAGCTCCGTCTTCTGTCTTTATGGAAAAATGGCGGCTATCTCCATTCTCACGATGTAACCCAGATATATACTTCCTTTTCATTGATGCTCCCCCTTGTGATCTGACGGCCAAATGCCTCTTTATCCTCTTAATGGGCAAAAAAAAGAACGCAAACCGGGATTCATCCACAGCTTGCGTGCTTCGCGAGTTTAGTATGTAACTTCAATATGTGTATGTTAACAAAAATAAAAACCTTTGTCTATACATAATTTATAATTTGTTGTCGAAATGGGGCAAAACCTGTCACAACCTTGATTATGCCCCAGCTGAAAACATTCATCACTTTTTATCGTATATACGGATTGTTGGCTTTCTCATACCCGATGGACGTTTTGGGACCATGACCGGAATACACCGTAATGTCATCTCCAAGCGGGAACAATTTGTTCTGAATGGAATCGTACAAGTCCCGTTCCCTCCCACCTGTCAAGTCTGTGCGGCCGACACCCTGACGAAATAATACATCGCCGGAGAACAAGTCCTTACCACACAAAAAGCTGACGCTTCCGGGTGAGTGCCCAGGTGTATGGAACACCTTGAATGTATGCCCGATCAGGTTCAATTGCTGACCTTCCGCCAAATCATATTCGGCAGGCTCCGTCGAGATCGGCGGGGATGCCTCGGGCCACATCAAAGAGCCGTTTAATTTAGGGGATGTAAGCCAGTCCTGCTCCAAAGGGTGCAGATAAACCGGACAGCCCTTCGCTTTGCGAATCTCATCCACTCCACCGATATGATCAAAATGAGCATGGGTCAGCAAGATGGCTTCAATCTTCAGTGACTCAATGGCTCTCAGCAAAGAACCCGGATTCATGCCAGGATCAATGATAACGGCACGCTGCGGGTCATCCCCCTGAAGCAAATAGGCATTCGTTTGGAGCGGGCCCAGATTATAGCTGCGAATAGACAACGTCATATTTTAAAATCCCGAGATGAGCTCGCGCAATTCCTGAACAATTACAGGATGAACCTCGGTTCCCTCCCCCATATTTCTCAGCCATTTCTTTACGGGCCACCGCAATTTTTTCTTGATAATCATCGGCTTCCCGATCTGGATTTTCACGTTTGAACCCGATCATAATTTGTTGAACATGTGTAGGGCGCGGTCCCCAGTGACCCAGTACATGACCCCCTGTATCGGCAAAAATCACAATCGGCACAGCACGTCCGCCCATCGTCAGGAAGTCGTCCATCAGCGCTTGATGATTTTCCAAAATCAGTACTTCAGTCGGAATCCCGCTATTCTCCAGCGCGCGGAATACAACTGGCACGTTGCGAACTACATCTCCACACCAGTCGGCGGCCAAAATGAGTACACGCAGGTCGTCCCGATGGTTCAGGCTTTCAAAATACTCACGGTCCTCTTCACGGTTCCACACAAACTGATCATACCCGGAGCGGAAGGCTTCCTTGTTCTTTTCCATCCCCTCCATAAACTGTTCGGGGCTCAGACCTTTTCCAAAATATTGCGACACGTTAGTACGACTCATGTTATACACTCCCTTTCTTCTTTTTGGACACAATCCATTTGATAACAAAATAAATGATCAAGAGCGCAAGGGCAACCAGCAAAATCGGTTTGATATAAGGTGCTGCCACTTCGTCAATCTGCTCCCACTTGTCTCCAAGCAGCATTCCTAAATATATAAACAGAACAGACCAAGGTATAACTGCTAGCGTCGTCAAAACAATAAAGCGCCATACACTCATGCGAGCCAGCCCGGCAGGGATGGAGATCGCGTGACGCACAACAGGGATAAAGCGGGCTGTGAAAATGACCCCTGTGCCGTATTTGTTAAACCAGGCTTCGGCGTGGTCGACATGGCTTTTTTTGATGAGTATGTATTTTCCGTACTTATCCAATACCGGTCTGCCGCCATAGCGTCCAATCCAGTAAATAAACAGTTGTGCCAGCACTCCGCCAATGGTTCCAAACACGACCGCACCAAAAAAATTAATGTGACCCGAGGAAACTAAAAAGCCCCCATAAGCGAGGACAATTTCACTTGGAATGACCTCAACCATCAGGCCTAGCATAATACCAAAATACCCAAGACTACGAATGATCTCAAACAAATAATTAATGATACTAGATATATGGTCCATTTTTCTTCCCACTCCCTGCCTGTTTCTCTATTTTCATTAGTGTATCACAGCGGCAGAACAAGTCGCCACTTCGCCCAAACAGGGAGGTCAGTGACCCTCGCTCTTCTGCCCGCATAAGTTGTGAGAGAGAGGAGGGGATATGATATGCCTCCCGGCAAAATCCCCAAACATAACAATCCACAATCTCGTTTACCCACGGCTCGTGGTATCCGGCGCGCATGCAGCAAAGAGCTGTACCGAACCTGCAAGCGTCTGCCTCTTCACATCGCTCCCGAGCTGGTCAAGCAGGGCGAGGAGCTGTACTGCCGCAAGGTCGCTGGACACCTCATCTGGATCGCCGAAAACCACAGCAACCGCAGACTACTGTGCGACTGGTGGGATGAGGATGTCAGTGAGGAACTCGCGGCATTGTGGAAGGTAGATCGCGCCGTTTTGTGCACTGCCTTTAGAAGTGCCTATGGCGGATAATTCTGCGTATCCAAGAATAGGCTACGCAAAGGGAGCAACCTGTAACGGCAACTGTAAACTGTGATTTACAAAAAAAGTGGAGCCACCCCGCAGTGGCCCCACTTTTGCTATATTTCTATCCCTGTTTCTTCGTCTGCCCTGCTCCCTCGGGAAGCAAATCCGCACAAGCACGCTCCAAATAAGGATCAGCATGAATAAAATCCCGAAATGCCGTGTATTCACGCCATAAAACAGAGCGTTCCCCTGCTTGCCCTTTGACGGCACGGATCAAAATATTTTTAGGCGTATGCTCCATGTCGATAAATTCCAGTAACTGTGTCCGGTATCCCATCATATCCAGCAGCTTGGCCCGGATACCGTCTGTTGCCAGCGCTGAAAAGCGCTCCTTCAAAATACCATGGGAAAGCAATGGCTCCAGCACCGGATTTTCCAACTGGCTAAACAGCTCATGCTGGCAGCACGGAACCGACAAAATGACAGATGCATCCCAACGAACTGCCTTCTCCAGCGCGGCATCCGTTGCGGTATCACAGGCATGTAAAGTCACGACCATATCCACCTGCTCCAGCTCGTTATAGTCCGCGATATCACCGACCAAAAACTCCAATTGGCGGTATTGCAGCTTTTGAGCCAGAAGATTACAGGTTTCAATAACATCTGCCTTCAAATCCAGACCCACGATCTGCAAAGGTCGTTTTTGCTGTACTGCCAAATAATGATACAGCGCAAAGGTCAAATATGATTTGCCGCAGCCAAAATCCACAATGGTTAACGGGCGGCCTACGGGAAGGTTAGGCAGTACATCCTGCACCATTTCGAGAAAACGGTTGATTTGGCGGAACTTATCATACTTGCGGGCCAGTACCTTGCCGTCCTCATTCATAATCCCAAGCTCAATCAGGAAAGGAATCCGTTCTCCTTCTTCCAGCACATATTGCTTTTTGCGGTTATGAGACAGGTCGGCTGTACTTTTGCTCGGTGATTTTGTCAAAATAGACACTTTATATTTTTTACTGATCAGCACCTGATAGTCCGCATCCTTCGCACACAAAAGTCCTTGACGGAACGTGTCCTCAAACAAGGCGGTCATGCGCTCGTTAGCTTCGTCAGGGGGCAGGTTTTCATGAATGACTTTGTTGCTGTAATGAAAAGCAAACTGGTAATGCAGCTTGTTCTTCAATTCCACAGGCTTGATTTGCACTTTAGTAAAGGAAGCATCCTCCCGTTTACGAAGCTGACTCAGCGTCGCGGTTATGAGGGATCCTCCTGTAGTTAGTTGGTATATAAGTTCACGCAGTGAATCCAAAAGGTACATCTCACTTTCTTTCATGTAGTTGGGTAATCTCGACCAAACCCTCGGTTACTTCCCGGCGTGAAAGTCCACCCCGTTGAAGCTCCGCATCAGTCTTATCCAGCAATTGATTATAAAATGCCTCTGCTTCTGGCAGCAGCTCCGGCTGCTCCCATGCCAGTCCGAACCAGACATCAGCGGCCTCGTCCAGTCTGTCCTCTCGCTCGTAATGGACAGCCAGCAGCTTGCTTGTATCGGCTGGTAGCTCATATTCCCGAACCAAATTGACGATACACGCAATTCGTTCAGGCAGAACCTGAATGTCACGGGTCGCGCCATTCAAATCACTGTACAAGTATAGATGAAGGGATTTAATCAAGATTCGTATCCCCTCGTCTGTTCTGTCGGTTTCCAGGTAAATAGCGGCTTCTTCTTCCAATATGCGAGCCACCTGCTGAAGCTTGTCCGCTTCAATACCGGGACCCAGTCGGAAAAGCTCAATAATTTGTTCCGGCGGCAATCGTCTGAGCAAATCTGAACGAAGACGAAACTGCTTGTTAAGCAGGTCATCCAGTTGTTTCAGCGCTTCGACGTGTTTATTTTCACGCCTTAGACCGAGCACCGATGCCACTGCGGATGTCATTTCTTCCATCATACTGAGCAAATAATCTTTTCTGAGCAAGCCGTTCCCTTCCTTTCATCCCGATGCCTCGACAACCAGGAACCATTACACTTCTGATTGTAAGTCATCCTTGTGCAAAAGCCAAATGACTCAGTCAAGACGGAAACCAGTTTGTACAACCAAAATCAATTTAAAACGCAAAAAAGCCGGAGACCCTCTGTATTTGCACCAGATGGTTCCGGTTTTTGGCTTTGCTGCTCGGGCTTACTGCTGGATGTTTTGTTGTAAAAATGCCAAAATGGCATGTGCCAGTTGTTCCGGCGCTTCGAACAGGCTCATATGGCCAACTTCAGATATGGTGACCTGAGTGACCCCGGCCCGATCCGTCGTAAACGTCCGGGCGGGAGGAATCGCCTGATCCTGCTCCCCCGCCACTAACAGAGTGGGCAAGGTGGAAGCCGACAGCACGTCACGGCGGTCAGAACGCTCACGCATCGCCAAAGATGTGCCTACGGCTCCTTGTGGCGGCGTTTTATAACCGATTTCTTTGACCTTGAGCACCTGATCCGAAAAGGACTCTACGTGTTGTGGAGTAAAAAGTCCGGGAACGAGTCCATCTACAAATGCGGTGATTCCCTCTGTTTGAATGGTGGATACGGCCTTGTTCCGTTTTTCTTTTCCTTCCTCTGTATCCGCATAGGCGGTGGAGTGAATCAGCCCGAAGGCTGTAAGTCGCTCGGGATGGCGCTGTACCGCAGAAAGCGTCAAATAGCCCCCTAGGGAATGGCCGAACCAGGCAGCCTGTGGAATGTCCAGTTGCTCTTGAAGCTTAAGCACATCATTCGCCATTTGATCAATCGTGTAGGCTCCAAGCGGAGCATCGCTACGTCCATGACCACGCAAGTCCGGAACAATGCAGCGATAGCTTTGGGACAGCAATGGAACAACCTTATCCCAATAGGAAGAGCTTCCACAAAATCCGTGCAACAGGATGATGGGCTCTCCTTTTCCCTGTTCGGCATAGCAGATCGTCGTTCCTTCACATAGTACCTTTTCCATGTGGAACCCTTCTTTCTCTGTATATAATCTATTGGTGCGAATATATTATGATTAGAACATGCTGATGTATATTATTAAGCAGACCATCAATATCTGAAACGGTATCCCTCTGGAAATTCTTGCGAATCTGCTCTTAAGCCAAACCCGCAAGACGCAGCATGGGCTATGTGTGCAGCCATCGTCATGACGAGATGTAGTGATGTCATTTGCAATGTCCAGTAGGGTTTGGGACTACGCTCATTCACAATGGCTGCGACGCTGTAATCTCCGACAGACGGCAGGGCCAGTCCGACCGAACGCGCCGGAGTTAGCGGCTCACGGGCAACCAGAAACATCCCCGCCGATCCTTGCTGCCCCAGACAAGCGTCTATGGCAATCACATGATGGTCCTGGGGAATACGCTCCAAATACGAAACCAGATGATCCGCGTCGCACGGCTCAGTCATGGTGCCTATCACATGTGGAAAGCCCTGTTCCATAAGCATGGTGCCGACCAGCGGTCCCAGTGTATCGCCTGACGAACGATCCGTGCCGATACAAACAAAGGTCAGCTTATTCACCTCATGAAGAGAATGAATTTCCCGAAAAAACGGTACGAGCCCTTTGCGATCTGTTTTTTCTGCATTACTGTCTAAAGAAGAGCGCCTGGATACGGAAGCCCGATTATACAAAGACACCTTCGTCCATCCTCCTTGATCCGGCCGTTGACCGATAATCTGACTTTCAGTACATTCTACAACAAAAACATGGTACAATACAGGCAACTTCCCCTGATTATGAAAGGATGGAACATTAACGATGGATTTGTCTGTACCGTCTCATGCCAACATTGAACATATGATTGAAGGCATCAAAACCAAGCTTCGTATGGCGAGTGGCGCTGCTATGCAGTCCTCCGCTTTCTCTCTGGAGCAATACGAGGATCTCCGTGATGTCTATGAAATGGTGATAAGCAAGCCTAATCTGAGTATTTCAGAAGTCGAGGCCATCGTCTCCGAGCTGGGCAGATTACGTAATCCCTCCTGAATCAGAAGACAGATGCACGCCGTTTAGCTTACTTACAGCCTACCATCTTGGGTGACACTGTTCATGGTAGCGGCCTGTGCCCGTAAATAAAGCTCGTATCTCCGTTCGCATCAACAGACGCGCAACGGGATACGAGCTTTATTTTTTTCATTCTCTGATGGATTTCTTCGCGGATGTCTTTATCATAGATCTGCCAACACTAGTTCAGACACTTCCACATTACCTCTAGCTTGTATTTTTAATTAACAGAGCGGTGCTCCAGTCACGTTTTGCTCTCAAGTTCAATATTGGTTAAGTTTATAGTACGAAAAGATAAATCTATGTACGAAGCCATAAGGAGGAGATTCCCTACATATGCTGTCCCATGAACCTCAGCCATCCCGTTTTTTGCCATACTATTTACGTCGCAGTCTGTACGCATCCATCGTCTTGATTGCCGTTTTGCTTCTCATTGCCTACATTGTTCGATGGATCGGTACAGCTCCTTTTTTATATTGGGATGAACGCATTCAGGCTGCAATCTTTCCAGACACAACGGCGGCTCATCACAAGCCCCTGCCTGTCGCTGTATTCATTACGTCTTTCGGTTCCTTCCGTGTCTCTTTACTCATTGCCCTGGGTATTGCCGCCTTGTGCCGGGTATATCTCCGTTCGAGAGCTTATGCCTTTGCAGTAATAAGCAGCTTTACGGCCATGTGGGTGTTGAACACGCTCATTAAAGAAGTTTTGCAACGGGAGCGCCCATCCCTTCAACATTTGGTAGAAGTCGGCGGCTATAGTTTTCCCAGCGGGCACGCCATGATTTCCATGGGATTTTACGGCATGATTTTTGCCATTTGGGCGATAGAACGAAAAATTCATGAGTGCTCTATCTTCCTTCCCTGCGTTCTTGGCGTACTTTTGATTCTCCTGATCGGGCTAAGCCGTGTCTATCTGGGGGTTCACTTTCCAACCGACATAGCGGGTGGTTATATCGCAGGAATCATTTGGCTCGTGTTTACCGTTCCTGTTATCTATTGGCGAGCACGGCTGCAGGGTTCTCTGCCTCCTTCTGTTCCCCGCCCGTAAGCGGTTCGAGACGGTTTCTTGTTTCACACGGAGTCACGGCGTTTATATACGAAGTAAGCAAGACAACGCAGCACTCTAAACTCAGCACTCACAAAAAGCATTATGATTCTGCTAAACTGAAGGATAAAGGAGGCGATCCGTGTGTGGGGAATAGTATTAAGTATAGTAATGGCTATTATTATCGGATTGATTGGCGACGCTCTCGCTGGCCATGAAATGCCCGGCGGCATTGCAGGCTCTATGATCGCCGGATTTGTAGGAGCTTGGCTCGGTGTCACGCTGCTGGGAAACTGGGGTCCGGTCATCAGTGATTTTGCAGTCATTCCTGCCATACTCGGAACCGCATTATTTGTGTTCCTGCTCGGACTTGTGTCCAGGCTTTTAAGAAGTGCTACCTAACATTTATATATTTTTTTATTCTATAAGAGGAGTGATATGACATGAGTAACATTGATAATCAAAATACGGTAGGTAATACTTCAAGCTTTGCAAAGGGTTTATTCATCGGAGGTTTGATTGGTGCTGCGGCAGCCCTGCTGTTCGCGCCGAAGCCGGGTCGCGATTTGCGCAGCGATTTGTCTGATAAAATTACAGTGGTTGCCGATAAAACAAAAGACGTTGCATCCGTAGTCAGCAACAAAGCAACGGATCTGGCTAAAACGGTTTCCACTAAAACAGAAGATGTAGCTAAAACCATATCTGGTAGTAAAGACATTATTTTATCCAGCGTAGCCAGAGCCTCTGCCGATGTTGCTGATGAAGCAGTCAAGGCTGATCAAGAAATTATGGATGCAACGGCCCAAGCTGCCAAGGAAACGCAAAAACAATTAAACACCACTTCCTAATGACAGGGAATTCTGTGTACAACAAGAATAGACCTTAAAGCACTGAACAGCCAGCATGCACGAAGCTGGCTGTTTTTTAGATGACAGAAAGGCAGGGATGACGATGAGCAAGCCAAACTCGTATGGAGATAATCTTAGCGTAAACAACAAACGGACCTTTCATCCCCGACAGGGTCAGGATCAAACAAGGGATTTTGATGTGAATGAGCACCCTTTTGAACTGCGTCATGAGGTGAAGCGGCTTAATAAGCGCTTAGATCAAATAGCCGACATGCTGGAAAGAGTAGAATTTCGCGATGTATTGGAAACCTATTCCAATCCTAAAAAAAGGATCATCAGTAACCTGACCGCAGGCATTGCAAGGGGGCTTGGCCTTACGCTGGGTACGGTTGTCATACTCGCTCTGCTCGCTTGGCTGCTCAGCTTCCTTGTACAACTGAATCTTCCGATCATCGGAGATTTTATTGCCGAGCTGCTGGGCTATATTAAAATGAGCCAAGGCGGAAATTAGACGGCAAACGATCCATAGTAACCAGAGGTTCGTGCGTACACGTAGCCCATTACCATGGATCGTTTTTATCTGTACATTTTGGATGACTGAGCTAGAGCTTGTTGCGCTTGTTAGCTTTCAGCAAATCTCCTGTCCATCCCTTCATCATCAGCCAGCCGTACATCCCCACCATACTTAACAGGGTCGCCGCAATCACGGCGGTGAAGCCCCAGCCTGTTTTGATCCAGGGCAGGTTCTCGAAGTTCATGCCCCAAATGGCGCCCACTACGGTTGCAGGCGTAAATACGGCTGTTACAATGGTGAGTGTCTTCGTAATCTCATTTCCCCTAAATGCAGAAATGGCATCGTCAATGGAGATCAACGTGTCAATTTCCTTTTCATAATGCCGAAACAGCCCTTCCATTCGATTGACACGGTGAAGTAGCTGCTTAAAAAAGCGATTTTCCTCCAGCTCATCCAGATATGCTTCCCGGGAAGCCGTTACCAGTTCTGAAAATGGAATGAACATATTACTCCAATACAACAGCTCAAAACGCGCATTCAATATGGAGTCCATTAGCGTACGGGCATTTCTTTTCTCCATATTCTCTTCCAGTTTTCTCAGGTTAATCTCGAATTTGTCCATCCCCGTATGAAAATAATGAAGAACTGCCCTTGCCAGTACAAACATGCCATCAGCTGCACTTTCACATCGGTCGAGCATTTTTTGACGTTCGGCCGTGTGCATGATTTCGCGGGTATTCTGATCCAGGTTTAAGGTCACTAATTTCTGGCCAAGGACCAGAAAATAGAACTTGTTACAATCGCGTTGACTGTCGATTTCCTCCTGAATGGAATAGATCAGCGATCCGCATATCAAGGGTTGAACGCCATCCAGAAAGCGCACAGAAATAAAACTGGATGGGATGTCCTCTACCTTGTCCAGCCATTCCCGGGCCTCCGGAAGTTTCTCTTTCAGCTCTTGTATAATGGGGTCCTGCCAGTCTGTAGCGCCGATGTCCCACCATTCCCACCCTCCGCGAAAGGAGGAAATCTGTTCAAATTCTGCCGTAGATTTCACCCTTCCTCCCCCTCCTTTTCCGCTTTAAAAAAGGACACGCTTCCCTGATGGAATGGCGTGTCCTTACGATGTGACGTCCAGTAATCGAAACCATGAAGGTCGTCTTTCACTCATGAGATAGAAGAATTAGACATGATCTGTTTCAGCTTCTCGGTCGCCCGCTTCTGGATGCGGGATACGCTCATCTGCGATACGCCCAAGGTCTGCGCAATCGCACGTTGAGATTGACCATCCTGAAATGCCAGAAGGAGCACCTTCTGTTCCTGCTCTTTAAGCTGGCTTAAAGCTTGTTGTAAATCCATTCGTTTTTCCACGGTGTCGTAGTCATTGGCATCCGAGCTGATAAGCTCGCCTAACGTAGCCGCACTCTCCTCCTGGGATAAAGGTGAGTCCAGTGACACATAATGGTAGCACTCACGGCCTGCGAGCACTTCGATCGTTTCCTCCACAGTAAGGTCCAAATACTCCGCGATCTCGTTCACATTCGGCGAACGTTCCAGTTTAACAGTCAGTTCGTCGATGGCATGCTGAACGAGCGCACCCTTTTCCTTGATGCGGCGGGGAACCTGAATGTACCAGGATTTGTCGCGCAAATAATTTTTCATATGTCCCAGCATACTTTTCATTGCATACGGTTCAAAGGGGATACCCAAGCTGATATCGTATTGCTGAAGCAGACGTATCAATGCCATCTGACCGGTTTGATATAAATCCTCGTATAAGTCCGGACGGTTACGGGAGATTTTCCCGGCAGCCATCTTGACCATCGGCTCATACTTGCGGATCAGTACGGTAGCAATCTCGTTATCTTTGGTTCGCTGGTACTCCCAGATTAGACCAACGGCTTCATCCATCGACTCCGGGGGAGTTACCTTTTCATTCATACTTTTTCCTCGCTTCTGACCAGACGCTTTACAAGCACGACTTCCGTACCTTTTCCAGTCTCATTCAAGATATGGACATCGTCCATAAGCGCCTGCATGAGATAGAAGCCCAGTCCGCCTACCTGCGCATCATTCAGCTCTTTGTCATGCAAGGATGCAAGTCGGGACGGGTTCTCCATTCGTTCAAAGCTCTCCCCTTCATCTTTGACGCGGATGGACAACGAAGCTTCGTCAAATTCGAATGTTACTTCCACCACTCCGCCTTCATGACCGTAAGCATAAAGGACAGAGTTATTACAGGCTTCAGATACAGCCACTTTCATGTCTTCTATATCCTCGTAAGAGAATCCCATTTTCGCGGCAATTCCGTACAAATTTAATCTTACAATATCGACAAAGTCAGCAGTTGCCGGCAAATTAAGAATAACTTTTTGAATTTGAGCATTCATTTCTTTTTCTTTCCTTTCCTATTGGGAATTCTCCTGGGGGACAAAGAATTTGGCAATACCGGTCATATCGAACAGTTTTTGTATTTGAGGTGGTACCTCCTGAACGGCAAACCGGGACTCCATCCCATGCCTTGCCTTCAAAATAGATAACAAAATACCGATACCTGTACTGTCAATGTATTTAAGTTCTTTTAAGTTAATAATCAAGTCCTGGCCGGATTCCCCCACCAAAGGCTCCATCACCAGACGAAAATCAGGTGCCACCGAAAGATCCAGCTCTCCGCTAAGGTAAACGGTATTTACTCCTTCACTTGTTTCTGTAATCGCATTGAACTTCTCATTTTTATTAGTATTCATAGGCCTACTCTCCCGAAAAAAGATTTCCTTACATACTAACCCATTATACGATCGCTTGAATCACCGTATGATGCTTTCTGCACCTTCCAAATGTCACCATCTACGCATCAGGCTACGCCTCGTGAATTTGGTCTTTGCCTGATTGCATTGGAAAATGATTCGGAGAATGCCGCAGTAGAGCCTGTTTTACACTGCTGATTTTCACGGGTTTGCTAATATAATCGTTCATTCCAGCCTCAATACATCGGGGCTGAATACCTTCCATCACATTCGCTGTCATGGCGATAATAGCAGGCTGTGACCTTCCCACCAATTGTTCACGCACCTTGCCCGTACACTCTAATCCGTCCATCACAGGCATTTGCAGGTCCATGAAGATATAGTCATAATCCTGGTTAGCCATGACCATATCAAGCGCCTGTTGCCCGTCTGCTGCCACATCCGAAGCCAAACCGAGCTTATCCAGTATATTGACCATCAGCTTCTGGTTGATCGGATGGTCATCCACGACCAGTACAGGTTTACGGCTTGAGGAGTTCTGATGGGGAATTTCCCATTCGTGACTGGACTCTCCCTCCAGTTCATTTTCCTGAGCAAAGCCAAGCTTCGTTGTAAAATGGAATGTTACCCCCTGCTCTCCACTTGTATCCACACGGATATCGCCGCCCATCATGTTCACCAATGTTTTGCAAATAGCGAGCCCTAAACCAGTTCCACCATATTTGCGCGTCATCGAAGAATCAAGCTGGGAAAAGGGCTGAAACAGCCTTCCAACCTTGGCGGGCTCAATACCAATGCCTGTATCCTTCACGGAAAATTCAATGGTAAGTCCTTCGTCGCTACACTCTTTGACCGATGCAAAGACATATACACCACCACGATCTGTAAATTTGACGGCATTGGATACCAGATTAATGAGAACCTGACGCAGTCTTCCCATATCACCGTATAACACTGGCGGTAGCTGCTCATCCAGAAAATAATCCATCTCCAGATTCTTTCGATTTACTTCCACCGTAAACAGGCTGAAAACTTCCTTGATACAGGAAACCAGATCAAACGGATATTCCTCTATCTCCATTTTGCCTGACTCCAGCTTGGTAAAATCCAGAATATCGTTAATGACCGCTACGAGCGCATCTGCACTGCGGCGAATGATATCGGCATATTCCTGCTGATCGCTTTGCAGCTCTGTTCCCATTAACAGGTCAATCATGCCAATCACACCATTCATAGGTGTCCGAATTTCATGGCTCATCATAGCCAGGAACTCCGTTTTGGCATTGGCTGCGATTTCGGCTGCCTCCTTGGCGGCAATCAGTTCGCTATTCATCTTTTCCAGCTCATGCGTCTTCTGATGAAGCAGCATGGACTGTGTTTTCAGGCGTTTGTTGGTCAGATACATTTGCACAAAGCCTTCAATTTTGGACTTGAGAATTTGAGGGATGAATGGCTTCACCATATAATCAATACCACCCGCTGAATAACCGGCAAACAAATGCTCCGCTTCCTTACTGTTAGCGGAAATGAAGATGATCGGAATATCTTTCGTCTTCTCTCTGGCCTTAATCAGCTTTGCAGTCTCAATTCCATCCATACCCGGCATTTGCACATCAAGGACTACCAGTGCGAATTCATCTTTTAACAGACATCGCAGTGCTTTTTCCCCGGATGTTGCCTTTACCAAATTATATTGTTCACTCTCCAGCACCGCTTCAAGAGCGAGCAGGTTCTCAGGTCTGTCATCTACCAGCAGTATATGAATCGGTTCATGAAGCCCCATGGGATCCTCCTAAGCATCTCTATTTAATCTTCCGGTATATTTTTTCTACCCGGTCCAGCGGCTCGTAGGAATCACTATAATCGGTAAAATGTATGGATTCCTTGGCCCCAAGCACCAATACGCCAAAATGGCTCAAGCTATCATAAAACAACCCGTGTACATGGTTGCGAAGTTCATCGTTAAAATAAATCATGACATTCCGGCAAAAAATAACGTTGAACTCGTTAAAGGACCGGTCTGTCGCCAAGTTGTGCTCCGCAAAAATAATGTTTTTACGTAAAAAAGGATGAAACATCACTGAATCATACTTGGCTGTGTAATATTCGGAGAACGATTGCGTACCTCCTGACTCCAAATAATTTTTGGTATACAGCTTCATTCGATCAATTCCGTATACGCCTTCCTTCGCCTGCTGTAAAGACAGGTTATTCATATCCGTCGCATAAATACGGGCTTTATCATATAAGCCTTCCTCATGCAGCATGATCGCCATCGAGTATACTTCCTCACCTGTCGAGCAACCTGCATGCCATATTCGAATATACGGATATGTCCGTAAAATCGGAATTATTTTCTGCCTGAAATTCAGAAACAGCTCAGGATCACGGAACATCTCGGTCACTGGAATCGAAAGGCTTTGCACCAGTCTGTCGAAGGCGCTGCGATCATGCAGCACCTTCGACAGAAGCCCTGATATCGTGCTAACCTTCTCGGACTGTGCATGATAATAAATACGCCGCTTGATCGAAGGCAGAGCGTAGTTACGAAAATCGTAGCCGTACAGCCGATGAATGCCTTCCAGCAACAGCTCAATCTCAATCATCTCCCGCTCCGTTTCATTCGATTTCAGTTCAATAGCAGCATTATCCGCCGTATCCTTTGATGTCATAATCTCTCTCCAATTCCTGAATAGGTTTTGCCAGTACCGCTCCAATCATGTGTTGATTTATATTACCCATTTTTTCGGGCTACGAATACAGCCATACCCGCATTAATGACAAAAGCTGTTCGGTTTGAATCGGCTTCTTCACATAATCGGAAGCGCCTGCCTCAATACACTTGGAACGATCATCCTTCATAGCCTTGGCTGTGAGCGCAATAATAGGCAGCTTCTCGAATTGCGGCATCAGCCGGATTCGCCGCATGGCTTCATATCCGTCCATTTCAGGCATCATCATATCCATCAGCACCAGATCAAAATCAGGTGTCTGTTCCAGCATTTCCAGCGCTTCTCTACCATTTTCCGCAAAAGTAACCTCCATGCGGTAGCCTTCCAGCACGCTGGACAGGGCGAATACGTTTCGGATATCATCATCCACCAACAATATTTTTTTACCTTCAAACAATTCTTCCTTGTTATATAGCTTCTGCAAAATTTTACGTTTATCCTCAGGGAGATTCGCCTCGACACGATGCAGGAACAGGGTCGTTTCATCCAAAAGCCGTTCCGGCGATTTGACATCCTTAATAATAATGGACTCCGCAAATTTACGCAGTTGCGTTTCTTCTTTGCTGTCCAGATCTTTACCCGTATAAATAATAATCGGCAGATCGGTCAGTTGCTCATTGTCCCGAATGCGGCCTAGCAGTTCAAAGCCTGTCATATCGTTCAGCATGAGGTCCAGCACCATACAGTCATACCGCTGCATCCCCAGCTCATTCAGCGCTTCCTGCCCGGTCGAAACCGCCGTAATGGCAACATCGTCATGGTCAATCAGTTCAATAATGGATTTACGCTGATTATCATCGTCCTCGACCACGAGAAGACGTTTCACCATTTTATCTGTATATGATTTAATATGTGAAAATGCCTTATCCAAACTTTCCTTTGAAGATGGCTTTTTGAGATAGGCAATCGCGCCCATCATCAAGCCTTGCTTCACATCGTCGATAACCGAAATAACATGTACCGGAATATGCCGCGTAGATGAATTTCCTTTCAGCTCACCCAAAATGGACCAACCATCCATAACAGGCAATTGAATATCCAGAATAATGGCGTCCGGCAAATAGGATCTGGCCATGTCCAGCCCCTCGTCTCCCTGGAGAGCGATAAGTGCCTTAAAGTCACGGCTACGAGCCATATCGTACAGGATTTTAGCGAATTTAACATCATCCTCTATGATCAGTAATACCTTATCCATCGAGGCAATATCGTTACGGTCGTCGCCCGGGTGCACGATGTCCTCCGATTTTTCCTTCGAAGGCATCTGATACATAGGCAGCTGCTCAGCGGGAACAAGCATAGGAAAATCCGATTCTGCCGATGCTGCGACGCCACCCATATCCAGTGCCGTGCCCGATTGCGACTCTGCTCCCTCTGTTGTTTGCGTTTGTTCCGGCAGATACAGTGTGAAGCAACTGCCCTGCCCCGGCTCAGATTCTACTGTAATGACACCGCCCAGCAATCTGGAAAGCTCGCGGCTGATCGACAAGCCAAGTCCAGTTCCGCCGTATTTACGGCTGGTTGTTCCATCTACCTGCTGGAATGCCTCGAAAATCAGACCCGTTTTATCCGAAGCAATGCCGATACCCGTATCACGTACAGACAAGGCCAGATAGGATTTATGCGGATTTAGAAAACCGGGAAGCTGGTCACCGGTTGCCCTTGATACACTAAAACGAACAGATCCCTCTGTCGTAAACTTGAATGCATTGGACAGTAAATTCCGTAAAATTTGTTTGAGACGATAACCGTCACTTATAATGGCTTCCGGCAAGCTTTCTTCTATCTCGGTATGGAGTTGAAGCTCACGTTTGGCTGCGACCGGAGCAAAATTTTGCTCCACAAATATCTCCAGCTCTTTCAGGTTGACGGCCTCATGGTTAATATCCATTTTCCCGGCGTCCACTTTGGATAGATCCAGAATTTCATCAATCATTTTCAGCAAATCTGCGCCTGACATATAAATGGTCTGTGCATATTCAACCTGCTTGGGCTTAAGATTGCCGTCCTTGTTCTCGGACAGGAGCTGAGAAAGAATGAGCAAGCTATTCAGCGGAGTACGCAATTCATGCGACATGTTGGCTAAAAATTCCGATTTGTATTTACTTGTGATGCCCAACTGCATCGCCTGCTGCTCCAACTGGGCACGCGCACGTTCGATCTCGTCGTTCTTTTCCTCCACTTCCCGAACCTGCTCTTCCAGCGCTCTCGTTTTGGCAATCAGCTCGGTGTTAAAATGCTCCAGTTCCTCCTGCTGACGCTGTAGCAGCTCTTCCGAACGTTTAAGCTCCTCCGTCTGCTCCTCCAAATTTTCGTTGGAACGCTTGAGCTCCTCTTGCTGGGTTTGAAGCTCTTCGGACTGGCACTGCAATTCCTCAGTCAACGCCTGCGATTCGCGCAGCAGTTGCTCTACCCGCATCCGTCCCTTGATGTTGTTCAAAATAATCCCCAAGCTCTCCACTAATTGAGCAAGCAGCTTCGTTTCCAGATCACTAAAGCGATCCAGCGACGCTATTTCCACAGCACCGATGCATTCATCCTCGAACAATACAGGGAAAATCATAATCCCCACCGGCTTACTTGCCCCTAATGCGGAGCCGATGGACAAATATCCGTCAGGAGTCTCCGTAATCAGGATCGGTTTGCGATCCAGAACACTTTGTCCAAGCAAGCCTTCGCCAACATGGATAACGTCCTTGATCGAATCTTCAGCAACCTCCTTCGCGTAGGAGCCGTACAGCTTAAATTGATCATCTTCCACTTGCTTGCCTTGCAAATAAATCGCTCCGTAGCTGCCTCCCAAAATAGGCGTAAACTCACTGATAAACATCTGTGCGACCTGCTCCAGTGAATTCACGCCTCGGAACAGTTCTGTCACCCGTGCCGTGTTAGCATTGAGCCAGGCTTGATCCTTCTGCGTCTGAAGGACGGAGTGCTCGAACTTACGCTTTTCCTCCAGGTCTCCAGCCATTTGCTGAAATACACGGGCAACCTCCCCAATCTCGTCCTTGGAGGCTACGTTCATTCGGCTGATCGCCCTGTATTTTCCTTTGCCAAAGCCATTGATCATGAGGTTAACGATGTTTAGACCTTTCGCAATACTTGGAAGCACCCACAAGATAACCAATAACCCCATAAGTAGCCCGGCGACCATCAGAATTGTGGTAATCTGCACGGATTCCTGATAAGCCTGATTGGCTTGCTCCATATCATGATCTATTTCCCGATCCTGAAAAACGGAAAGTGTAGAAACACTGTCCAGCGCCTCCTGTTGAGCAGGTAACCCCGTACTATTACGGAAAGCATTTGCTTCCTCAATACGGTCTTGCCCCAACAAGGAAATCAGTCTTTGTTCATAGCTCAAAAAGTCTTTCCAAGCGGCCGCTACCCGATCCACTTGCTGCTGCTCCTCACTGGTACCAGAACCAGATTCCAATTCCTCCAGCACCTTAGTTCCGGAAGCAGTAATACCATCAAGCTCTCGCTTGGCTTCACTGACAGAGGACCCCGGATTTAATATCAGATTGGCCATAACCTTCGCCATATCGTTCACCTGACCGCGAATGGCCGTTGTTTTTCGGACCTTCATATAGCGGTCCTGGTAAACCTGATTCAGCTGCTCATTCAGACTCCCCATTCGATCATAGCTGATTAGTGTCAGCACAAGGAGGATCGCCATAAGCGACCCGAAGCCGATCAGCAGTTTATTTCTGATTTTCATGCAAGCTCTCTCCCTCTTTCAATGAAATCCAGATCAGGCACTTATCATCATCGCGATCCTGCGGTGCTTCTTTACGAAAAAAAGCATCCAGCATCGCTTCTTCATTCCATTCCTCATGCTTGCGCAGACACGCAGTCAAATACTCCAGTTGTTCCTCATATTCGCCCTCTACGGCCTCCAGCAAGCCGTCGGTATACAAAGCGATATGCCCCGTTCCTTCATAATGGACCGTGTGCATTTCCGCATCAATTTTATCAAATAAACCTACCGGACTGCACGCACGGTCAAATTTGGTGATGCTCCCGTCCTGACTAAACAGCAGCCCAGGTGGATGCCCCGCATTCACATAATCAATCCGCCGAGAACGGGTATCAATGACCATATAAATCGCCGTAAAATAATACTGCACGAGCTGCTTGCCCAAATCCAGTTGATTAAAGCGACGATTCAGCTCCTGAATCACCTTTTCGGGCTCTACGTATGTGGTCACGGTATCTTTGAGTACAGATGCAATGAACATGCAGAACAGTGAAGAAGAGATGCCATGACCCATCATATCCAGCAAAATGATCGCATATCTACCTTCCCCGAGCGGATACCAGGAATACAAGTCTCCCGCCAGTTCAAAGGAAGGCTGATACAGGGCATTTACTTGCAGCACCGGGTCTTGAATGGCAGGACTAAGCACAGCCTGCTGTACCATCGCGGCCAGCTTCAGCTCGTCCTGAATCCGCTGGTCCCGGTCTTTATGCCAGTCCTTTTCCTGTTTGAGACGCAAGGCAAGCCGTATTCTGGCCATTAATTCTACCTTATTAATAGGCTTGGTGACGTAATCGACGGCCCCTACATCCAGTGCCTCTGCCAGTTTCTTGGAATCGCCTACAGCAGTTACCATGATGATGGGTATATCTTTCAGATGCTCGTACTCCTGCACGATGCTGCAAGCTTCGATACCATCCATTTCAGGCATCATCATATCCAGCAGAACCAAATCAATATCGGAAGGTCGAGGACGCAGACTAATGGTACGGTCGCCGATCCCCAAATGCTCCAACATTTCTGCGGCTGAGCTGGCAGAGATAACATCCTTATAATTTTCTTTCTTTAATATTTCACGAATAATAATGACATTGGTCGGATTATCGTCAACAATTAGGATTCTCATTTCTCTCTCCTTATCTGTAACCCATGTATTATACTTACCTGTTTAAGCGGCAACGCCCTTATGGACATGAATTAGCTTTCCATAAGAAGGCATTCCAAAAACATAGATAAGGAATGAGGCCCTCGCCCCATTCCTTATCTATGTTTTTGGAGGAACCGCGAAGCACTTGTGCGGCGGTCAGCATCCTCTTTTTCAGCTCTAATGCCAGTCTATTTCCCTGCTCAACCGGCGTTATCAAGCTTTTTTGGCAATGACCAGAACTTTGCCCTGATCCAGTTCTTTTTCGTAAAAATCAGCTTCCGTATCTGTAAATCCCAAGGAAGTAATTTTAGCGCGAAGCTCGTCGCCACGGGAACGGAACAGATTGGCTAATGAATCAAAAACGCCCTCTTCCTTAATCCCGATTTCCTTGGCATCCACTGTATCTGCAATACGATCCGTCCGATCCTGATCATGAGCGAGCACAAACACATCCTCATAACGATAGCCCGTGTTGCGCAATTCATTCACCGCTTCGATGGCTTGTACACCGTTCTCTACCACTTTGGCATAAGATTTATGATGGGTCTGATTCATGTTTCTCACGCTCCTTATTAGGATTGACTTCTCTGACTATTACACGCTGTACATTCGTTTGAAACTTCCATGTTATGTCATGCTCTTAAAATTAGAAACATTACCATTCGGCTTCGTCAAAAAACTCGACATATTTAGGCTTATCGGACGCCTCATCCATAAAAACTTTGATCGCACGCTGTCCACGAACGTATACCTCGCCGTCCTCTGCCGTAAATTGTGAGCCACCCAGCACCTTATCCAGCGTTTGCCGTTTTAGCGGCAGCCACTGGTCATTGACCTTGATCCGTCCAGCAGCGGGATCTACATGCACATAAGAAACCATATCATCTCGCATACCGACCACGACGTCAGGATATTGATATTCCGTAGAAAGCAGCAGCGTATCCTCCTTTACTTGAAGGGGCTTGCCCAGTTTTTCAATACATCCGCACGCGTATCGTCCAAAGATATACCGTTTAGCGTATGAAAATCAGCCGGTACGGCATTTTTGGCGGGAATCGTCTGCACAGCCCTTACTACATGCCCCGCCGTATGCGGGGAAACGGCTTGCTGAACCGTATCCTGTCCGGAAAAGGGAGTGAGCAAACCAGCAGCTAGCAATATCTTCATCATAAATCTCACCCTTTCAATGAATTTCCTATAGTTTACGGTTCAGCCACTATGCTACTGACGCATTTTCTGCCACACCCCGGCAGCGATATCTACATAACCCAACCAGTTTTTGGCTGGCTTTGCTGCAGGCTCCTCGTAGGTCGCATTGTAGCTATGAACCGTCCGTTCCGTTGAAGTTTGTGGCCTGTTCGACGCAGCTGACTTAATCGCGGTTTCTGTACCGGTCTTTTTATCCACCGTATGATGCGGCTTCTGAAACCGGGTGATTAATGCCGCTGAAGCCTGCTTCGCAGCCAGAGTGACTTCGTTAAGCACCTCGCCCAAGTTTTTAACTGATTCCATTACAGGCTCCACCTGCTTCAATTTATGATCAACATCAGCGGTAATATCATTGGCATGTCGAACCGTTTGCTTTACTTCATAGCTCAGTTCATCTACCGTTTTTTGTACATCCTGGAGAGTCTGAGTTGCCTTTTCCAGAGAGCCTTGTGCTGCTTTAAGTGTTTTAATGAGGAAAATAACGAGAACTGCAAATGCGATAGCGATAATAAAAATACTGACCTGTGTTAACATGGCCTAACCTCTCTTTCGTTTTTCACGATGATGTTTATGATTACTGCATAGTTACCCCTTACATTCAGACACGAAACAACGTTGCAGCTTGCTTCCCCCCACTCCTGACGCTATGTTTCACGGATTCGGGCACGGTTTAAAACAACATATAACGATGGCAGAGCCACGAAAGATTCAAATGATTCAGCCGTCATTCGCAGCCACGCTCTACCGGCTGTGAGTATGCCACATTATATACAATTGAAGGAGGATGCAGAACATGCTGAAATGGCCCGCTTTATTTTTAGTTTTTGCCGTGATCGCCGGGATTTTAGGTTTTTTTGGTATCGTTGTATCCATAGCTGCTACAATCGCCAAAATATTGTTTGTGTTATTTCTGGTGTTGTTCGTCATTTCACTCTTTACCGGAAGAAGACGAGCGTCATAGGCGTAATAGAAGAAGTCTGAATCAAGTGTAGTGAAGATATATCATTATATAGCTTTAAAAATAGGATGTTCCCGCCCCAATTACAGGGTTGTGGAACATCCTATTTTTAATGCGGAATTTTTTTAAGGTTAATGATGCTTTTATTGGATTACGCTCCCCCCGAACAGGAAACGATCCTGCCAAGGCTTGCTGAAATCCGTAACTTTCACACCGCCACCCGCTACAGAAAACGTATGAAGAAGCTTGTTGTCTCCCAGATATACAGCTACGTGTGTAATCGTTTGGGAGGAATTGTCCAAGGACGTATACGCCCCGGAAGACGCATTGTAATTGGTAAAGAAAAGCAGATCGCCACGTTTCAGCGTGGTCATGTCTGTGTTTGGCTGACTATTCTGCTTGATCCACTCACCCTGTGAACGTGAATCCGCCGGAAGCTGAATACCTGCAGCCTGACGGAAAATTTGACGGGTAAATGCCGAGCAATCAAAAGTAGCCGTACTGTTACGATCCGAACCATATTCATACGGAGTACCGAGATAAGTCATCCCTGTGTTAATAACCTGTTCAATGGCAGCCACTGTGTCACCAGAAGGCAAGTTTATGGCTTCCGCAGGAGTTGCTACAGCAGGAATCGCGGTGGTGTCAGGAGCAGACGTCACCGGAGCAGCCACTGGCTGCTGCACAACAACGCCCTCGCCAATACGAATATACTGTGGGGACGAGCTGACATAGCCCACCGTGCCATCAGCATTGGTAATCTTGAACCAATAGGCGTTACTTGGATCTGTAATGGTGACGATATCTCCTGCATTCAAATAGCCCAAAACCTCGGATGAAGTGGATGCCTCCGCCCGCAAACGAACGGACGTTTGAATCGTAGCTTTCGTTTGACCGGCAGAACTATTCACTGAGGCTGGAGCCTCTTTGGCTGAACTGTTAGTTTTAAGCACTTCTTTGGCTTCCGGTTTACGGACGGCAGGCTCGGTGACAGCAGCAGCGACGCTGGTAGCGCCTACTTTTATGTACTTGTCGGAGCTGCTTGTGTATCCAGTTACCCCATCAGACGTCTTGATCTTATACCAATAGCTGTTTGTTTTCTCCAATACCGTTACGGCCTCTCCCTGCTTCATAAAGCTGACTACATCTCCCGTAGTCGAAGGGCCGGATCTAAGCTTTACAGCCGCCTGAATAACCGCCTTCTGTCCCGTAGATGCTGTCGATGCCGCTGCGTCAACCTGACCCGGCGCCACATGAATTGCTGCCAACAGCGCGGCTGACGTCATGAGCATTCCCATCACGCGTCTTCTCAATGTTGCACCTCCTGGCTGTTTTTACGAATTTGAAGAGCAAGTCCAATTCCGACGAATATAGCCGGACATGCTTTCATTATAGTAAAAGCAACAGGAAGAGAGATATAATCCAAACGTCACAAAAGGTAGCGCATACACCTTTTATACATAGGTCTAAAGTCATTTTTAACACTAATTATTAAATAAATAATCTATAATTTGGGTTCCACATGGACATGAACATGCATCGTATTATGAACCTCTTGCAGGCGTTCCTCAATCCGGTCGCTGATCCGATGTCCTTCAATCAGGCTGAGTTGCGGGTTCACCTCTATGACAACATCCACCAAAGCATGATTGCCGTGTACCCGCGCCTTGACATCACGAATCCCCTCCACACCAGGTATATGAGCAATCGTGCTGCGTAAGTCTGACAGCTCCTGCTCATCAAAACCATCCGTCAGGCTGTGTGTAGAGTCCTTGAAAATATCCCACGCCGTTTTACAGATAATAAATCCTACCGCTATAGCCGCAACCGTATCCAGCCATGGCAATCCAAACTGTGCCCCGATAATACCAACCGCTGCACCGATACTGACGAGCGCATCTGACAGGTTATCCTTGGCTGCCGCCAGTAACGCCTTGTTGTTAATTTTCCGCGCCAGTCTGTTGTTGTACATATATACTCCCAGCATAATGACCGCACATATTACCGCTACTCCTGCGGAAGTAACATCAGGCGTCTGCTTGCCGCCTCTGAAAATACTTCCGATCCCGTCAATAAGCACCTGAAGACCGACGACAGCCATAATAAAGGATGCCAGCAATGCCGCTATTGTTTCTGCCCGAAAATGTCCATAGGCGTGGTCGGAGTCCGGCGGTTTTTGAGATATTCGCAGCCCGATCAGTACGGCAACGGAAACCACAATATCGGTGACGTTGTTAAATCCATCGGCCAGCAACGCACTGGAAGCAAATATATATCCACTAATCAGCTTAAAAGCGGACAGAATAAGGTAGGCGATAATGCTCACCCATGCCCCTCGCTCACCTTTTCGTATTTCATCATACACATTCACCACAACGGGGGACACTCCTTCAAAATTAGAGTTCCCGACAGAACGTTCTCACCATAATAATCACGGGAAAACCGTAAAGTCAGGATAAACTTTTATACCATTCCATGCTGCGCCAACCAAAAATAAAAATAGCAGCGTAGCTGCCTGAAAATAAACCTTCGATCAAGCAGCTTAACTGCCCTATGCAATGGCCCTTTAAACAAGCAGCTTAGCTGCCCTGAAAATAACCATTTGCCGTTGGGTAACGGTTATTTTCAGGATAACAGACCATGTTTGTGTGGGTCTAGAGAAACAGTCTTTCCGCTCCGCATCGCTGTAGGAACAACGAAAAAGTATTGCCAAGCCCCATTCCTGTGGGGTATATAAAACTTTTTTTCCTTTATGCAAAAAATAGGCACCCCCTCTTCCGGCCCGCCCCGTCGTCATGTTATCATTGTTGCCCTTGTCCCATCTTTTAAAAACGTATAAAATGGGGACACAGCCGCGTTTTTCTTCAATCCAGCATGATTGACATGAATTTGGCGGCAACAGGAGGAATTTATTCATGAGCAATGCTAATGAACCACGTAAAGTTAATCTCGCAGATGCCATTCGGGAAAAGCTGGCACAAAAAAAACAGCAGTCCGGCGCTTCACAGCAGGGCGGCTTTCAAGGCGGTTCCGCCAAAACACTGAAAAGCCAAAATACGAAGAAGCCGAACAACCAACGCCGTCGTACAGGCGGATCATAAGCCAACCCATTAGGCTATACCGCATCGGACTCAGGCAGAATTATCTTCGCCCTGTAGCCCTGACGGTGTGAGCCATTGGTAATGGCGCAAACGAAAAAGAGGAGTCTCCGCCGCCATCATAAATGGCCTGAAGGAGCTCCTCTTTTTTATTTATCGATTTACTGAAGGTTAGCTGGTTTTAGACGATTTCTACCGGATACATACTTTCACGCAATTTCGTGATTTCATCGTTTTCCAAGTATTCATCATAGCTCATCGTACGGTCGATTACACCGTTCGGCGTAATTTCCACGATGCGGTTTGCAATAGTTTGAATGAACTGATGGTCATGCGATGTGAATAATAGGGTACCGTCAAAGTCGATCAGACCATTGTTCAGCGCTGTAATGGATTCCAGATCCAAGTGATTGGTCGGTTCATCCAGCAGCAGCACATTGGCGCCATTCAGCATCATCTTGGCCAGCATACAGCGAACCTTCTCGCCCCCGGACAGCACGCTTGCTTTCTTGAGCGCTTCTTCACCTGAGAAGAGCATACGCCCCAGGAACCCACGCAGGAACGTTTCGTCCTGGTCCTTGGAATATTGGCGCAGCCATTCCACGAGATTCATATCCACACCTTCAAAATAGGTAGAATTGTCTTTCGGGAAATAAGCCTGAGTAGTCGTAATCCCCCAAGAGAATTCACCGCTGTCCGCTTCGGTTTCGTTCATCAATACCTGAAAGAGCGTTGATTTAGGCAAGCCGTTCGGGCCAACAAACGCGATTTTATCGCCTTTGTTCACAACCAGGCTGAACTCATTCAGCACTTGCTCGCCTTCAATGGATTTGCTGAGACGGTCTACCGTCAACAGCTGTTTGCCCGCTTCGCGTTCAGGCTTGAAGTTCAGGAACGGATATTTACGGTTCGACGGACGAATATCGTCCAGCGTAATTTTATCCAGTTGTTTTTTACGTGAAGTAGCCTGTTTGGACTTGGAAGCATTCGCAGAAAAGCGCTGAATAAAGGCTTGCAGTTCCTTGATTTTCTCTTCCTTTTTCTTGTTGGCATCACGAGTCAAGGCAAGCGCAAGCTGGCTGGACTCATACCAGAAGTCGTAGTTGCCGACGTACATCTGGATTTTGCCAAAATCAATATCCGCAATATGCGTACATACCTTGTTCAGGAAGTGACGATCATGGGATACGACGATGACGGTGCCTTCATAGTCCATCAAGAAATTTTCCAGCCATTGAATGGATTCGAGGTCCAAATGGTTGGTAGGCTCATCGAGCAGCAAGTTGTTCGGACGACCAAACAACGCTTGAGCCAGGAGAACACGTACCTTGTCATTACCGCTCAGCTCAGACATGTTCTTGTCATGCAGGTCGCGCGTAATCCCAAGACCGATCAGCAATGAAGCCGCATCCGGCTCGGCATCCCATCCGTTCAGCTCCGCAAATTCACCTTCAAGCTCGCCGGCACGCAGGCCGTCTGCCTCTGTGAATTCTGATTTAGCATACAGCGAATCTTTCTCCTTCATGATTTCATACAGACGCGTATGACCCATAATAACGGTTTCCAGAACCGGGAATTCATCGTATTCGTAATGGTTCTGCTTGAGCACTGCCATCCGTTCGCCCGGTGTCATGTGAACCTCGCCTGAATTGGCTTCAATTTCACCGGAAAGAATTTTCAAAAAGGTAGATTTGCCCGCGCCATTTGCCCCAATCAGGCCGTAGCAGTTCCCAGGAGTAAATTTGATATTTACGTCTTCAAAAAGTGGGCGTTTACCATAACGAAGCGTTACGCCGCTTGTACTGATCATATGAGCATACCATCCTTATCATTAGTAAAGTGCTAATCACAAAATTACCGACGGCAATAGTATAACACACAACGGATCGGAATCGAACCGTGTGTCAACCGAACAACCCTGAAACCTCCGTCGATATTCTAAAAATAAAATAAAAAATGCTTCCGTCCCCACGATTGTCCCCTGACAAAAACGCGGGCCAGAACCATTTTTTCTTGTTTCCAAATTCGATGCCACCAGGAGACAGACGAGCCATTCAGTAGGCAGTATCTACACTCCCTGTGCTTGTAAATGTACGGAAGCTCCCACACCTATCGGAATAAGATACATTCCCGCCTCAGCGTCATGTCTTACGACTACTTCCACGCCGTATACTGCCTGAATCATATCGGATGTGACGACCTTAGCGGGCGGACCGTTCGTTATAATGCGTCCTTCCTTCATGGCAATCATAACGTCGCTATAACGAATAGCCTGATTGATATCATGCAGCACCATTACGATCGTCAGGCCGTATTCCTGATTTAACTGCCGGATGAGTTCCAAAATTTCAAGCTGGTAGTACATATCCAGATAGGTGGTCGGCTCATCCAAAAATAAAATCGGTGTCCGTTGTGCCAAGGCCATTGCAATCCATACACGCTGCCTTTCTCCCCCGGATAGCTGGTCCAGCGTGCGTGTTCTGCGTTCCTCCAGATTCGTACAGGCTATCGCCCATTCGACCGCCTGCTCGTCCTCGTCACGTCTGGCTGTGAACATGTTCTTATGCGGGAGTCTTCCGAAGCTGACGAGCTTTTCTACGGTCAAGTCAGAGGGTGCCTCATTCTGCTGATGAACTACCGCCAGTTGACGGGCTAGTTCCTTGGGCTTGTAGTGGGCAATCTCTTTACCGTCCAAAATCACTTGACCCAGGCGGGGAGCCGCATTGTTCGACATGACGCTAAGCAGCGTCGATTTGCCACAGCCGTTGGGACCAATGATGGTTGTAATCCGTCCCGGCTCAATGACAGCATTGATGGCGTGAAGACGATCCGTTTTCCGGTCATATGAAAAGGTAATATCCTTAATGTCCATAAGTGCGATCCGCCTTTCTGATCAGGAATATCAGGAACGGCCCGCCAATGACGGCCATAATAATGGAAGCCGGAATTTCATTGGGAGCAAGCACCGTCCGGCCCAGTGTATCCGCAAGCAGTAGCAACAAACCGCCGCACAAGGCGGAGAACGGAATCAGCCACTTGTGATCCGAACCAACCAAGTAGCGGGCACAATGCGGAACGAGCAGGCCGATAAAGGCAATAACTCCAGCAATGGCTGTAGCCGTTGCTGCAAGCAGCACAGCAATAACGGAGATCAAAAGCCGCGCACGCGTCACATTGAACCCCAGATTTTTAGCTGTTTTATCTTGCAGAGACAAAAAATTGCACCAGGAAAACACGAGCATGGCTAAAATCAGCCCAATCCCGCCATAGGTCACAATAACCTCGACATCAACCCATTTTTTCATGGACAAGGTTGAGGTTGTAACCTGATTAATGCTGGTGACCGCGTAACTGCCCCGATAGTTAAACGACTGCCCGAGACCCGAAAAAATCGCATTCACAGCGACTCCGATCAAGATCAGACGAATCGGATGCAGGCCGGATTTCCATGAAAATCCGTAAACCATGAGACAGGCCAACGCACCACCGATAAAAGAAAAGAAGGGCATCCAGAAATAGAGTGCCGGAAAGATCGTAACCGCAATCAGCGAAACCAAAGCTGCCCCCGAAGAAATACCGATAACCCCGGCATCAGCCAGCGGGTTTTTCATCACGGCTTGCAGTAAAACACCCGCCACCGCAAGCGTGGCTCCCGCCATCACGGCTACGATAATTCTCGGTAGTCTCAAATCCTTGACCACATTCACCTGATCATCCGTACCTGTCCACAATCCGGTCACCAATTGACTCAAATTCACCTTGAGACTGCCTGTCATCGCTGAATAGAGAATGACGCCGATGAGCAAGGCGATTACAACGATAAAGCTCCAACCTTTTTTCGACATGTCATCAGCTTCCTTTAATTCGAAGGATACAACATTTTCACTAGCTCATCCAGCGCCGAGTTTACCGCCAAATTTCCTGTTGTTCCAAACAGCGGCTCTGGCAGATCATAGACGTGTCCGTTTTTCACAGCGTTAAAATGTTTCCAAATATCGTTAGTTTTGAACTCTTCGTCGAACATTTTGACCACTTCATCTGGCATCCCGTGTGCAGCACGCAAGATAATATCCGGATTGGACTGTTGCAAGGCTTCTGTATTGTGGGCAATAAATTCAACCTTCTCACCTTGGACTACGTTCGTCCCATCTGCAATTTTAACCAGATCCCCGATATAGGAATGCTCGGTAGCCACCAGATAGCTTCCCGGTACCCCCAGCAAGATCAATACTTTAGGGGATTTCTTCCCTTTGATCTTTTGTTGAATCTCGGCTACTTTAGCGTCCAAAGCTCCATTAATCTCCTTTGCCTTTTCGGCTTTGCCGAACGTATCTCCCAGCTTTTGAATTTCTTTTTGCATATTCGCTAGACTTTCAAAATTCAAAAATTCGGCATTGATTTTCAAATCTTTAAATTTAGGCTCCAGATCATATTTTAGTGTCGTAACCGACAGTACGTCCGTCGGCTTCAACGACATCACCTTTTCCATATCAGGACTCATCGGATTACCCACATCAGGTACATCCTTGTAACGGTCAGGCAGTACTTTCATGCTTGTCGGCTTGCCTGCCAAATCCAGGCCCAGCGCATCCGTAATTTCTGCAATGGCTACCGTTGTAGCCACAATACGCGGCTGTGTTTTATCACCGGACGTTGCTGCTGATTTTGCGCCTTCATTATCGTTCTGTCCAGCCGCTGCTCCTCCCGAGCATCCGGCGAGCAACAAAAACACCAGACCCATCAACATATAAAAGCAGAACGATTTCCCTTGTACCAACGCTGTATATCGTTTCATGAAAGCCAAATCACCTCAATTCAAAATATAGAAGCTGCATGAGCCTCAACTTTTCGGGTAATGAAATGCTGACAAGTCTTGATGCCAGGGCACCAAGACTTGCTTGCATACAAGCTATTCTGTTATTTGAGCAGGTTTGATGCTACTGCGACCTGATGTTATTTTGCTTTCAGACTCGCTTCATCAAACTGGAATTGAACTGTATACCAGTGATCATATGGCACACCGCCAAGAACTAAACCAGGTACAATGACGTGTGTGTAGGCACTGATTTTCTGAGACAAGTCCCCTGCTTCAAATTGAACGACACGCGTATCGCCAGATGTCGAGATAACTTCTACATCTTTCAGGCTACCATTCTGCTCCACTTGTAGAACAGGCATCCAGGAGCTATTCTTCAAAGTGACTTGAATATAACGCTTGTCTCCCTTTTCAATCAATGTAGCAGGCTTGTCGAGGTATCCATCCATGACGGAAGCTTCGCTTGTTTTATCTTTAAATACGTTGTAATTGATCGTGTATTGCTTCTCGGAAGTGACTGTTTGAGCTGGTTGCTCAACTACAGGTTTCGTTTCAGCCACAGGTGTTGGCGTTTCTGCTGTCCGCTCAGTAGCTGGTGCGGTTGTAGCTGCATTGAGTCCCTCACCTTTAAGCGATGCACGGTCAAATTGAATTTGTCCGCCGAACTTCTCATTCAAAATAAATTTCTCAGGCAAGTATACCTGTGTGTACACGCTCAGCTTTTTGTCCAGATCAGGCACTTCAAAAGCGATGGTGCGCGTGTCACCTTTCGTGTTGGAACCAACAACGGTTGGATTGGCATAACGGCCTTCAAAGTCCGTTTGGAACAACTTCAAAGCCTGATTGTCCGTAACGGTTAGATGTGCTTGCACTTTGCCATTCTTCACAACCAGCTTCGCCAGACTCTGTACAAAAGGAGCCACAAGAGAATCCTTGTCCGTTCCATTCGCCAGCACACGGAAGTTCGCTGTGTACTCTCCATCGGCTAAATTGCTTTTCCCTTGTTCAACTTCGCCTGTCTTTTTATCGTTGTAATACGTTACATCGCTAGTATTGAATTTGAATTCAAAATCATATACCTTCTCCACACGATCCTCAGCCTTGAAGACCATCGGAGCAGCACTCGCTACCTTCGGAGCTTCGTAAACAACCAGTTGGCCTTTTACGTTGTTCTTAAAGTCGCTCACGCTAAAACGAACGTTCTTTGTATTACTTGCTGCATCTTCCTGGGTCACTTCTGCGTCTTTGTAGCCTCCGCTTGCGTTATCCCAAATGCGCAATGCCTTCACTTCATTACCGTTTTGCAGCTTCAGACCTACAAACCGTTTGTCGCCTTCCACGACCAATTGCGCTGGTTCATTGGCAATAAAGCGTTGAGCCGGAGAATTCTCTCCTGTTGTTCTATCCGCTAAAACAATACTGAATTTCAAAATATATTTACCATTGGCGAGCTTGTCAAAATCCAATTTAACGATTGGATCTGCCGCTCCTGTAGAGGACGGTTCGACAAAGCTGCGAATGGTAGCAGGCTCGAATTGATACTGCACGTCGTATACGTGGTCATAAGGGATGCCACCCAAATCCAGACCCGGTACAATGACATGTGTATTAACCATAACTTTATCCGATAGATCTGCGACTTCAAATTGGACGGTTCTTGTATTTGCAGAGGTCGATTGATCAATAACCTGAGCCTCTGCACCGTTTACCTTGAACGTTTTAATCCAGCTGCTCTTGTCCATTTTGATCTGGATCAAATTTTTGCCGGATTGCTTCAACAGAGTGGCTGGTTTTTGCATATAGCCATCCATTACAGATATTTCATTGCTTCCGTTTTTGAGCACAGAGAAATCAATGCTATATTTGCCGTTCTCAGTCCCAGGAGTTGTACCCCCATCCGTTCCTTTAACCGCAATGCTGCTACGGTCGAATTGAAGACGAATCTTATGGTCCATCTCATAAACTGTTCCGTTATAGCTCGTACTTACGTGGACCTGTGCATTCAGAATAGCGTCCAAGTCTGCCACTTTAAACTTTACAACACGAGTGTCGGCTTTCTTGTCCACACTTACGACATCTGCATCCGTCAACGTTCCGTTTTGTTCCGTTTTAAACTCCGTCACAGTGGCGCTGTCTTTGATCGTAAAGGAAGCTTCATACTTACCCTTTGATACCGTCAACGTTGCTGGAGACAACAAATATTGCGCCATTGCTGATTTTTGATCTTTCGTTGCATGCAATGCATCGAAGTTGATTGAATAAGTTCCATCAGCTAAGGCCTTTCCGGGCGTACCTGGCGTTCCAGGGTCAACCGGGGTTGTTGCCGCTCCTAACTGGAGATCAACATCATAGGTATTTACATAGTTCAATTCAGGCCAGTTGATGCTTACCCATGCGTTCAGCTTGGCAGGCACTTCTTTAACCTCGAATTCAATAACACGTGTATTGGCCGTTTTGTCTTCGCTTACTACGATTGCGTTGGTCAACACTCCGTTTTGTTCTACTTTGAAGCCATCAATTTGCTTGCTGTTTTTCAAAGTGAACTGTACATATTTCTTGCCACTACGTTCAACCAGAGTACCTGGTTTTTCCGTATATCCATCCATCATGGACTTTTCACTTGAACCGTCTTTTAACAGCGTGAAGTCCAGATTTGATGTTACCGGATTTGATCCATTGTCCGTTCCCGGCAGGCTACTTTTGTCAAATTTAAGGCGGATATTATGATCCATTTCATACGGAGTTCCATTAAAACTCGTGCTGATATGCACTTGTGCATTCAAAACGGCATCCAAATCGGCTACTTTGAATTTCACTACGCGAGTATTCGCTGCTTTATCCTCACTCACAATACCCGTGTCCGTCAAAGTTCCATTTTGTTCCGTTTTCAGCTTCGTTACTGTAGTGCTGTCTTTAACAGTAAAGGAAGCTTCATACTGACCCTTTTGCACCGTCAATGTTGCAGGAGACACCAGGTATCTTGCCATCGAAGATGCTTCTTCCTTGGTTGCATGAAGCGTATCGAACTTAATCGAATACGTTCCATCGGCCAAGCCTGATGAGGTTGCAGAACTTAATTGAAGATCCACATTATACGTCTGCACGTAGTTCAATTCAGGCCAATTGATGCTAACCCATGCATTCAGCTTGGCTGGCACTTCTTTGACTTCAAATTCAACAACGCGGGTGTTAGCAGTTTTGTCCTCACTTACCGTGGTAACATCCGCTAATACTCCCTTTTGTTCTACTTTAAAGCCATCAATTTGCTTGCTGTTTTTCAAAGTGAACTGTACATATTTCTTGCCACTACGTTCAACCAGAGTACCTGGTTTTTCCGTATATCCATCCATCATCGACTTTTCATCTGTTCCATCCTTCAAAAGGGTGAAGTTCAAATTAGAACTCGTTACTGAAGGAGATGTACCCGTTTCAGTAATGCTACTCTTGTCGAACTGGAGACGGATCTTATGATCCATTTCATACACAGTTCCTTGAAAACTTGTGCTTACATGTACTTGTGCATTCAGAATAGCGTCCAAATCCGCTACCTTGAATTTCACAATGCGAGTATTGGCTGTCTTGTCCTCACTTACAATATCTGCATCCGTTAGCGTTCCGTTTTGCTCTGTTTTGAACTCCGTCACTGTCGTGCTGTCTTTAATGGTGAAGGAAGCCTCATATTGACCCTTCGTTACCGTCAAAGTCGCCGGAGACATCAGATATTGCGCCATTGACGAAGCTTGATCCTTGGTAGCATGCAGAGTATTGAAGTTAATGGAGTATATTCCATCTGCCAAGGTGGATGGTGACTGTACCGCAGCCAACTGAAGGTCTACATTGTAGGTGCCTACATAGTTTACCTCCGGCCAGTTGATACTTACCCATGCGTTCAACTTGGCAGGCAGTTCCTGGACTTCAAATTCAATCATTCGTGTATTCACAGTTTGATCTTCACTTACTACGGAAGTGTCCGTTAACACCCCATTTTGTTCTACCTTGAAGCCATCAATCTGCTTACTGTTTTTCAATGTAAATTGGGCATATTGTTTACCGTTGCGTTTTATCAGAGCACCCGGTTTCTCCGTATACCCATCCATCGTAGACTTTTCATCTGTTCCATCCTTCAAAAGGATGAAATCCAAATCGGATAGCTTTTCTCCTCCACCAGGAGGCGTTACCGGTGGTGTTACTGGTGGAACAGTTGGATTCTCCGTTGAGTTTTTAAGTCTCAGACTGGAAGGATCAAACTCAATCCATTCCTTCACCGAATAGTCAGGATCAGTATCTACATACCATGGAGAACTGCTATTAAATCCAAACTCCGTATTTACATTTTGATGAAAATCATAAACATCGAAACTTACAGTTCCCGAAGTTTTTCCGGAATCTACTTCTATTTTTGCGGGAACCGTTTCCCCGTTTTGTTCTACCAGAAATTTCGAAAGACCTTGAGCTTCCGCAAACTTAAATGAAAAATGATATTTTCCATCTTGGATTGTCAAATCCCCAGGGAAGGTATAGTTCGTTTTAAAACTCGAATCCCGAGTACTTCCAGTAGAGGTCTTTCTTAAAGGCTTGTAGTCGATAAGATATTCCCCATTAGCATAGGTAGCCGTTGTGGCATTAGCAGGTTCGGTATATGTGCCAGGTGCTTCCTCATAGGTAGCATAGGTTGCACTAGTTACTGTAGTGCTGGAGCTAGACTGATTAGTTTGAGATGACTCATCCTCAGACGCCGCCAGTACATACGGGGAAAATAAAGAAAACAACATTATAATAGCGGCAAATGTCGTAAAATATTTGTTGAATCGGCTTTTCAAAGTGATGTATCCCCCTACTTAAAATATACTCATTTGGAGCTTTGAAACTCCAAATGAGTATTCAGTTCAAATCAATATTTTTACAAAAAAACCTTAAATATCGCTGTCGTCAAATTGGAATTGAACCACATAATCATGATCGTATGGAATACCACCAGTGTATTCTTCAGGCACACTTACATGCAGTTTAACGTTCAATTTTTGGGACGAGCTACTGACAGGGAACTCTACTATTCTTGTATCTCCTGATGTGCTTACCACAGTCGCATTCACATATTGACCATTTTGTTGCGTTTTGAATTCAGTGACCCAAGCACTTTTGGTAATAGCTACTCTCACTTTATTTTGACCATTCGTAACAATTAGAGTGGCTGGTTTTTTTACATAACCATTGGTATCCATGTAGGATTTTTCAGTGGTTCCATCTTTATAAATCGTATAAGGTAACTGATACGTACCGTTAGGCAAAGCCGCATGTGCTTGATTGGAAGAAAACGGAGCTAGTACCACAAAAACAAGCGCAGCCATCAATACAGTAAGCATCACTTTTTTTAAAGACAATTTTTCCATACGGTTCATGATCATGTTCATGTTCTCAGTCTCCTTTTACGTTGTATTTTGGATTAGATTTCGTCGAATTGCAGTTGTACGTCATACTTGCCTGTATAGCCAATGACTGGAATGGTGATTTCAGCATAAGCGTTGACTTTAGCATTCAGGTCAGCAACTTCGAATTCTACTACACGAGTGTTGTTGGCAGTATCTGTACTTACCACAGTCGCGTCTTGCAGTACGCCATTTTGTTCCACTTTGAACGTTGTGATCAGATTGCTGCTTTTCACGGTCAAACGCACAACATTTTTGCCATTAGCTACGATAACCTGAGCTGGTTTCGTCAAATAGCTGTCCAGACGGGAGGTTTCATTCGTTTGATCTTTCAGAACAGAATAGTTGACTGCATACGTGCCATCGGCTGCTGCCGCTTTAGCTGAGAATGGAGCAATAACTGCAAAAACAAGCGCTGTCATGATCAATGCTACGAGTACCTTTTTGAAAGAAAACTGTTCAAAGCGATTCATTACCATATTCATATCTACACACACTCCTCCATTTTTTATGCTTGAATTTATGTTGATTTCATGAACGATAAGATTGCTTGAATTTACTTCTTAGAAGATTTGGTTGATTTCGTTGATTGGACAGCTGCTACTTTTTTGACACTTTTGGAATCAAAAGCGAAGCGAATGGTATAGTCATGATCATAGTTATACGCAGGGACGGTAACATGAATTTTTGAAATTAGCGGGCTGTTCACAGTTGTTATTGGAAATTGTACAGTGCGGGTATCAGTTTTGGCATCCTTATGAATGACCTTTGTGTCGATGATTTTGCCTTTGTAATCCACTTTAAACCCGGTTGTCCATTCGCTGTGATTCAGCTTGATTTGCATGGTCATTTGGCCTTTTTTCACATACAACTTGGCTGGCTTCTCAAAATAATCATTAGCCATGGATACAGAATCGTTTTCGGCCTTGAGAATATCGTATTTAAGCGTGTATGTACCATCCGCCAATTTTGTAGAAGCCGTAGCGGCTACCACAGATGATGAAGTTGGCCAAAAGCTCAGCACACTGACCAGCAGAAACACAGCAATCATTGCAGAATAACCCTTCCTCATTTTGACAGCAGTCCCTCCCCACGAGAATATAAGTAATTGATTATCATTCTCAATTGAATTTTTAAAAAAATAGCTCTTCTTGAGCTGTTCCTCCCCACCTTCCCATCCAGAAATTCGCAAAACCAAGTGAACCCATCACCAATATATCTTACACTTTTCGAATATGTCAATATGTATTTGCGTGTATATAAGCCCTTGATATATGCTATTTTTTAAGAAAAATTTAGGACACCTTCCTCTATACCAAGAATCCCCTCCTCTCCATTTCAGTAAAAAAATTATTTAAAATTTTGGTTTTTTCAATTGACAATTCCTATTGATATTCATTATCATTCTCTTATACATAAATGAAAATGATTATCATTATTGTTTAACTTAAAATTGCAGGAGGAATGACATGAAATCTTATGTGTTGTGGTCATCCGCAGCGCTTTTATTGGCAGTTACCGGATGTAGTAATGGTACTCCGGCCGCAGATCACAAACCAACCACTGCATCTGTATCTGCCACTTCCGGCACAACAAGCGATGCGGCGATTCAGGTTACTGATTTTTCAAAACGGACGTTGGCGTTCCAAGGTGTCCCTCAACATATCATTGCACTCAGCAATGGCGATCTGGATATCATATATGCTTTGGGCGGGACAGCCGTTGGCAGACCCAACTCGAATGGACCTTCCGTCGTGCCTGCTGCTGAAAACGTTCAACAAGTAGGCTCTACTCATGAAGTCGATCTGGAGAAAATTACGATGCTCAAACCGAATGTCGTATTAGGCAATTACCCTATGAATGAGAAGGACATTCCAGCTATTGAAGGTGTCGGTTCACAGCTGCTGCTGACAGGGGCCAATTCAGTCAAAGATATTCAGTCGCAAATTACACTCTTCGGACAATTACTGCAAAAGCAGACTCAGGCCGTGAAGCTGAATCAGCAAATTGACCAACAGGTAGCCACATTACAAAAGGAAACAGCCTCAACCTCCAAACCTAAAGTGCTGCTTGTTTACGGAGCCCCGGCCACATATATGGCGGCATTGCCGAATTCATTAGGCGGAAATATTCTGGAAATGGCTGGCGGTGCCAATATTGCCGCTGATTTTCCGGGCCTGCAAAATTTCCCGCAATACGCGCAGCTAAACACGGAACGCATCGTACAGGCCGACCCTGACTACATCCTGATTATGACCCACGGCAATACGGAAGAGGTCAAAGCCGCATTTATCAAGGAAATGCAGGAAAATGCAGCCTGGAGCGGAATCAAGGCGGTCAAAAACAATCAGGTCGAGGTATTACCCTCCGATCTGTTCGGAACAAATCCGGGCACACGGGTTACTGAGGCACTGGATTTGATGCACCAAAAGCTGTATCCGGCGAAATAAGCGATGAACAAACTACAACGCGCCAGAAGACGCACCATCGCCTGGATTACGCTTCCGATCTTGCTGTTAGCTGTATCCGTGTACGGCCTGGCTTACGGATCGGTGTCGATTCCACTACGAGAAATCAATCAGGTTTTGCTACATAATGATGACTCCACCTATCGCACGATCCTAATGGATCTCCGGCTGCCCAGAGTATTAGTGGGTCTGCTCGTAGGAGCCTGTCTGGCAGCTGCGGGAGCACTTCTTCAGGGAGTCATGAAAAATCCACTGGCTGATCCCGGCATTATTGGTGTATCGGCTGGTGGCGGACTCGCTGCGGTCATCACGATGGTCATGCTTCCACAGCTTAGCTACCTTCTTCCGGTAACTGCCTTTTTGGGAGCCTTCCTGACTGCCGTTGCAATTTACCTGCTGGCTTGGGATCGGGGAGCCTCTCCCGTCAAAATCGTATTAGCGGGTGTTGCGATCAACGCACTGCTGGGCGCGGTCATGAACGGCGTGATGGTCATGTACAGCGACCGCGTGCAAGCGGTTCTCCCTTGGCTATCCGGCGGATTGAACGGACGAAGCTGGCATCATCTGGAGTTCATGGCGCCTTACGCCATCATTGGCTTAATCGCCTCCCTGTTTGCGATCAAGCCTGCCAATTTGCTGCTACTGGGCGACGATTCAGCGCAACTGCTCGGACAGCGTGTAGAGCTTCAGCGGCTGCTCATTATTTTGCTCTCTGCCCTGCTCGCCGGTACGGCGGTCAGCGTAGCGGGGCTGATCGGTTTTGTAGGACTGGTCGTTCCTCATGTTATCCGCCTGCTGATCGGGGAGGATTATCGCTTCCTCCTTCCCCTTTCCATTCTGGGCGGCGGGACACTGGTCGTACTGGCGGATACGGTGGCACGGTCCTGGTTTGATCCGATTGAACTGCCTGTAGGTATTTTGCTAGCCGTCATCGGAGCGCCGTTCTTTTTAATCCTGCTCAAGAAACGGGGGAATTTCGGATGACAGCCATTCAGGGTGAGCATATCTCCTTGCAGCGCGGGTATTTCAAGCTGGACGATGTAAATATCACCTTGCCCGCCGGACAGCTCACCGCGATTGTCGGGCCCAACGGTTCGGGCAAATCCACGCTTTTACGGATCATTACCCGGCTGCTCAAGCAGGATCAGGGGCAGGTTTCCGTACTGGGCAAGCCCGTGCAGGAGTACAAGCGGCGTGATTTTGCCCAGACGATTACCATGCTGCCGCAAATGAAGGATATGCTGCCTTTATTAACAGTTCGTGAGCTGGTCGCTTACGGAAGATCCCCTCATGCCAAAGGCTTGAGGACACGGCATACCGGACAGGATCAGCATATTGTGGACCATGTCATGGAAATCACAGGCATGAAGCCCTATGCGGATCGGATGTTCCATACTCTATCGGGAGGTGAACAACAAAAAGCGCGAATTGCAATGGCTTTGGCCCAACAAACGGGCATTCTTTTGCTCGATGAACCTACCACTTTTCTGGATATCGCCCATCAATTTGAGGTTATGGATATGCTGAGGCGTATCAATCACGAGTCCGGCTTAACGATTGTTATGGTACTGCATGATTTACAGCAAGCTGCGGCCTATTGTCATCATATGATTGCGCTTAAAAGGGGACGAATTGCCATGGCTGGCGAACCCCGTCAGATTTTGACGTCTGCTTTTCTTCGCGACATTTATGAAATGAACGCTACTATCAAATTTGAGGATGGCTATCCGGTCATTATACCGACCATACCACATCATTCAGGAGGAATTTAATATGATTATTGTTACAAACACATCTAAAATCACCCCGGGCAATGCCCACCTGCTCATCGAACGCTTTAACAAAGAAGGCAAAGTGGAGAAAATGGAAGGCTTCCTCGGTCTGGAAGTACTGCTCACTGAAAACACAAAAGATTATGAGGAAGTAACGATTAGCACACGTTGGAAGGAAAAAGAGAACTTCCAAGGCTGGACCAAAAGCGAAGCTTTCCGTGAATCACACAGCCACCGCCAAATTCCGGACTATATTTTAGAAAATAAAATTACGTTTTATGAAGTCAAAATCGTGCGGCATCCCATTACCAACACCGATTCCGATTCCTTTCTGGTGAACGATACCGAAGCGGTTTAATCCTGTAACACAGCGACAGACTTGTCTGCCTGCACCTTTTCACTCATTCAAAAGCAATCATAAAAAGCGACTCCGCAGACCATTGTCCGCAGAGTCGCTTTTTATGTGAGATCCTCAGATTGTAGTTGAACAGCGGCTTTGAATTTTCAGCGTCTCACCGTGTCCCAGTATATGAATGCGCTCCTTGGCGATGCCCAAGCGTTCACGCTCCGCTTCAAGACGATCCAGCGCCTCTTTCGGCGTATCATCCGCCAGCTTAAAGGCTCCGTAATGCATCGGGATCATCTGATCCGCGCCGCAATCCACGAACCCCTGCAACGCCTCCTCCGGTGTCACATGCTGCGAAGTCATGAACCATTCCGGCTCATATGCACCAATCGGCATAAAGGTCAGGTCAATGTCAAAGCGCTCGCCAACCTCCTTAAAGCCACGAAAATATCCGGTATCTCCCACAAAATACAACGTCGGTGCAACTGCTGTATCTGAATTAGAATCCGTTTCTGTGACGGACGTGGCAGAGCCAATCACCTGCTGCTCACTTTGCAGCACATATCCACCCCAATGCGAAGTATTCGTATCAAACGGCGTACGCCGCGTCCAATGCTGGGCCGGAACAAATGTGAAGCGCACCCCGCCTATCGTAAAATGATCCCACCATTTCAGCTCATGGCAGTTACGGAAGCCTTTGCGGACCATTTTCGACTTTAACCCCGAAGGTACAAGCATCAGCGTATCTGCACGATACAATTTGCGCAACGATTCCATATGCAAATGATCATAATGCGAATGAGACAGCAGAATGATGTCCAACGGCGGTACATCCTGAATGCGGATGCCGGGCGGAGCCAGTCTTTTGTCGAAAGCCATACGCTCAGCCCACACCGGATCCGAAACGATGTTCAGTCCAAGATACTGGATGAAAAAGGTAGAATGCCCCACCCAGGTCGCCGTCGTCGTTTCCCGGTTACTGTGCAAAAACTCCAGCTCCGGGGGATGGTTCGGAACAACGAACGTATAATCCTTCGTTTTGCTGCGGCGCTCCTGCCGCCATTGTCTGAATTGCTTGAGTGTTTTATCCGTGTTGACATGATCCATGTTGTTAAAACGAACTTTGGGCATGATGTAACTCCTCCCCTGATGGACCCGTTCTCCAAAGAAACCGAAACGGTTCAATTCATTTATATATTACACGCGAGTGTGAACATCAAATGATGCAACATGCTGGTGTATGTAAAGTATAATTCAATCCGCCTTTTACATGCAAAAATGGACCCTCCCCCATCAATCAGGAAGGGCCATCTCAGATGCTGCTGTCAGTCCTGTGGATTTTTAAAGCGTGCCGAGTACATAAACAGAAACACAATCGCCACCACAATAATAATAGGCGACTCATACATGATCGTAAAATGCTCGAAAGCGGCCATTTGTACTCACCCTTTCTTCCCCGCTTGTCCTCGCACATAATCCGCATCGAACAGGAACAGTCTCAAGATCAGGATCAGTGACGGAATCAGCACCAGCAGCCCCGCACTAAACGCCGTAATCAATGCATACGCCATGGCGGAGTTCGTAAAGCTGTGATGCACATTAATGTAGGGATACAAAACATACGGCAAATGCGAGCGGCCATAGCCATACCAGGCAAATGCAAATTGCAGCATGACCAGAATAAAGGAGGTTCCGAGATGACGCCGCCGCCATACCAGATAGACAGCTCCGACAAAGCAGACGAAGGAGGCGACAAACATCCATGCCATGTTCAGCATATTGGCAAAGTGGTCCGGATTTTGTTTGTTAATCTGAAAAAATGCGAGCAGACTCGCCACAATCGTTGGGCCGCTCCAGAGCAGCGCATATCCACGCACGATTTCAAAAGCAACCTTGTCTCCTGCCCTTTTGGCATAATAGGACAGAAACATCGCCGAGATATACAGCACACTCACCAGCGCCAGGAAAATAACCGCCCACGTATAGGAATTACTTAATAACTCACCCCAGCGCAGATGAACACCTGTGCTGTTTTCCACAATAATGCCGCCTTCCGAAATGGCGAGAACCGTCGACAGCGCCGCCGGAATCAGCAGCCCTGTCGCGCCGTACAATGCCATGTAGACGATATTATTTGTACCGGAATGTCCATACGTATTGTACGCATAATACACCCCGCGAATCGCGAGAAGCACAATTGCAATACTGCCGGGAACGAGCAGCGCTGTGCCATAGTAATAAGCCGCATCCGGGAAGAAACCATTCAGTCCCACCACGAAAAAAATGAGGAATACGTTCGTTACCTCCCACACCGGTGATAAATACCGTTGAATAATGTTGTGGATTTTGTTCTGGTGACCTGTCAGCACACTGTAAAAGCTGAAAAAGCCTGCGCCAAAATCAATAGATGCCACAATCAAATAACCGAACAGGAAGGTCCACAAAATGGCGATACCGACAATTTCATAGCTCACTTCCCTTCAGCCCCTTCCAGACCCAACTGCTTCAGCTCTTCCACTGCATCTTTATTTCGGAACAGCTTGCTGAGAACCTTAATGGCCGAGAAGCACAACACGAGATACAAAATGATAAACATCACGAGCATCCATCCCACACTGGTGGAGGTGGTCGCTGCTTCGGACACCTTCATATAGCCGCGCAAAATCCACGGCTGCCTGCCAACCTCCGCGAACATCCAGCCCAGCTCAATGGCTACCATAGCCATCGGCCCCACCAGAATGAGTGCCAGCAGCAGCCATTTGGGGTATGGTTTGCGTCCTGGCAAACGTTTGCGAATCAGATACAACAGCGGAATGACGAGAATCAGCACTCCAGTCGTGATTTTGAGATCGAACATATAGTGGATAGACAGCGGCGGACGCTGATCCACAGGATAATCATTCAGTCCCTTGACCTCCGTACTGGGCAGGTTCCCGGCTAAAACACTAAGCGCATAAGGCACTTTCAGGGCATACTTGATATCTCCGTTCTTGTCCATATAGCCGCCATATACGAAAGGAGCGTGCGTCATTGTATCAAAATGCCATTCGGCGGCAGCCAGCTTTTCCGGCTGATATTTAGCCAGGAATTTACCGGAAGCGTCTCCGATCATCACGGTGCTGATGGCAAATACAATGGTGCAGGTGGCGGTCAGCTTCAGCGCTTTTTTAAAATACGGGTGGTTACGCCCCCGCAACATACTATAGGCAGCCAGTCCCATCAGCAGCCCGGCGCTCAACGTATACGAAGAAGCCAGCACATGAGAAACTTTGGTGGGCGTGGCCGGATTCAGCATGGCCTGGATGGGATGAATATCTGTCATGACTCCATTTTTAAGTGTAAAGCCTTGAGGCTGGTTCATGAACGAGTTCACAGTTGTAATAAAAACCGCTGATGCAGATGAGGCAATCGCTACCGGAATGAGCAGCATCAGGTGAAAATATTTGCTTTTAAACCGATCCCAGGTGTACAAGTAGATACCCAGAAAAATGGCTTCAATGAAAAAAGCAAACGTCTCCAAAAACAGGGGCAGCGCAATCGCTTGTCCAGCCACCCGCATAAAGGTAGGCCAAAGCAAGCTGAGTTGCAGTCCAATGGAAGTACCTGTGACGACACCTACGGCAACGGTGATGACAAACCCCCGCGCCCACCGTCGGGCCAGCAGCGTATAGTGCGGATCACCAGTTCGCAGCCCGCGCCATTCCGCGAGCGCAATCATCAAAGGCACGCCAACGCCAATGGATGCAAATACAATATGAACAAACAGGGTAATTCCGGTCAACATCCGGCTTAGCAATACGGGGTCCAGTGAAGACAAATGGTACTCACTCCTTCATTTCACATTTTAAATAGAAAGCACGTGTATATTATTCCTTTGGATTAAGATCTAGGGAGTCAGGCGGGCTATACTTTTAATGACTGCGTACAGCATAATAGCCGCTATCACAATACACACAATAATGAGCGTCCTTTCCTGCTTGCGGAACATAGGAACGCCTCCTTTACTCGTCGTTTGGAGCATGGGGAGAACACATCTTAGTCTAGCTAAATTTTGTTATTTTTAACCATGCTGCCGTTATAAATTTAGCAGGATTCCATTTTGAATATTGCCATGTGCATTCGAATCGTTCTGGGCAGCTACTTTTTAGCCTCATTAGTGTGAGATTTATCATTGTATTTTCATCAAAATGACGAACTCCCTCTTTGGAGACGTTCATAGAATGAGGTACAATACAGATAAGCTATATATGGAGAACTTTTGAATAGGAGGCTATACCGAGCTATGAAAATAACATCTATCGAGCCAACTCCCAGTCCGAACACCATGATGCTGCATCTGGATGAGCGGCTGGAAGCGGGCATTCGCAGAACATATACACGGGATAATGAACGCTCCGCTCCCCCATTTATCCGGCGTATGCTAGGCATTGAAGGAGTCAAAAGCGTGTTTCATACGACGGATTTTGTAGCCCTTGACCGCAAAGGGAACGCAGATTGGTCTACCATTCTGGGTCAGGTTCGGGACCAGCTAGGCGAGGAAGGCGCAGACGCCAATTGGGACTTGCCGGAGGAAACCTCAGGGGAAGCGTTTGGTGAGGCACAGGTATTTGTGCAATTTTTCCGGGGCATTCCGATGCAAATCCGGGTCAAGGCGGGCCAGCAGGAGGAACGGATTTCCTTGTCCGACCGTTTCGTGCAGGCTGTAACCCGGGTAGCCAGCGCGACGCTGATCAAGGAGCGCAAGCTGAGCGATTACGGCGTCCGCTACGGAGATCTGCCGGATATCGCACGCGAGGTGGAGCAGGAGCTGGAGGCGGCCTTCCCGCAGGAGCGGCTGGAGCAGATTATCCAGCAGGCGATTGCCCACGGCGCGGACAACAGCGAATTCGTGGAGGAACGTCGCGAATGGAGCGATGCTGAGCTGGAGCAGGCCCTGGCGCACGAGGATTGGCGTACCCGCTACGCCGCGCTGGATCGGTTGGAGCCGACGCCTGAGCATTTGCCGCTCATCCGCCAAGCGCTGCATGACGACAAAATGCAGCTACGGCGGCTGGGGGTCGTCTATCTGGGCGATCTGCGCACACCGGAGGCGATGGAGCTGCTGTTCGAGGCGCTACGCGATCCTTCAGCGGCCGTACGCCGTACGGCGGGCGATACGCTGTCGGATATCGGCGACCCGGCGGCTACCGAAGCTATGATCGGAGCCTTGTCAGATAACAGCAAGCTGGTTCGCTGGCGGGCTGCCCGCTTTTTGTACGAGGTCGGCACCGAGGACGCGCGTGACGCGCTGGAGAAGGCTGTAGATGACCCCGAATTCGAGGTCAGTCTACAGGCCAAAATGGCGCTGGAGCGCATTGAGTCAGGCGAGCAAGCCGCAGGTACGGTTTGGCAGCAGATGGCCAAGCGTAACTCTTGATTTATGATTTTACGACTGGACCTTCAAAAAATTGTCGATTGTCAGAAGATGTACAGGTACGATATACTTTAGTTTGCTATACAATAACATATCATGTCATACACCTCATCAACCCTGTTTTATGATGAGGTAGAGGTCGCGGATGTAATCAGTACACCGGAGGAGACGCCAAGAGCCGTCTGTGATTCCTGTGGAAAGGTACACCCGCCGAAGTATGCGGAGCCGACTCTTTGTAATACTCCGAATGCTGGGGCTGCTGACCGAAAGGAGCAGAACTGTCACGCGATGTCCTGACACAGACACGTGTGTTGAGCTATCTTGTTATAGAAGAAGGTATGGTGCGGAATGCATAGACAAGACCGCAGGCGTATTCCCTGCGGTCTTTTGACGTTTGTAATCCCCCTCCTTCAGGCTCTTGCCCTGACATGAAATACTATTTCATGAAGGAGTGTTTGAACGTGCAACACAAAGCAACACCTGCCGCAACCTTGCGGAAAAGTCTCAAAGCCCGACATATGACGATGATCGCCCTTGGGGGCTCCATCGGAACAGGCCTGTTCCTTGCCAGTGGAGGCGCGGTTGCAGAAGCCGGACCCGGAGGTGCCCTGCTGGCTTATGCAGCGGTCGGCCTCATGGTTTACTTCCTGATGACCAGCCTCGGTGAGCTGGCTACGTTTATGCCTGAATCCGGCTCTTTTAATACCTATGCAGGCCGCTTCGTCGATCCGGCTTTTGGTTTCGCCATGGGCTGGAACTTCTGGTACAACTGGGCCGTGACGATTGCCGCAGAGTTGGCAGCGGCGACCGTGCTGATCAAATACTGGTTTCCCGAAAGTCACTCCGCTTGGTGGAGTTTGTTATTTCTGGCCGTGATCTTCGCGTTGAACGCGCTGACAGTCAAAGGCTACGGTGAATCCGAATACTGGTTCGCCATGATTAAAATTGTGGCCGTGGTTATCTTTCTCGCCGTGGGTGTGCTGATGATCTTCGGCATTATGGGAGGTCCAGCCATTGGCTTCGCTAACTTCACTGTGGGCGATGCCCCGTTCCACGGCGGATTTTTCGCCGTATTGGGCGTATTCATGGCCGCAGGCTTTTCCTTTCAGGGAACCGAGCTGATCGGGGTAGCCGCCGGAGAGAGCGAAAACCCGCGTGAAAATGTGCCTCGCGCCATCCGTCAAATCTTTTGGCGCATCCTGTTCTTTTATATTCTGGCGATTCTCGTCATTGGATTGATTATTCCGTACACCAATCCGAATTTGCTGCGGGGAGATATCAGTGACATCGGGGTCAGCCCGTTCACACTGGTATTTGAAAAAGCGGGGCTTGCGATTGCCGCCTCCGTTATGAACGCCGTTATTTTGACTTCCGTATTGTCGGCAGGTAATTCCGGGATGTACGCGGCAACACGTGTATTGTACGCTTTGGCACGGGAAGGCAAAGCCCCCCGTTTCCTCGGACATATCAATCGGCGCGGCATTCCCATGAATGCACTGCTGATCACGACCGCTGTCGGTATGCTGGCCTTCCTCGCCTCCCTGTATGGGGACGGTGTGGTGTACAACTGGCTGCTAAATGCTTCCGGGATGTGCGGATTTATTACATGGGTCGGTATTGCGGTCAGCCATTATCGTTTCCGCCGTGCCTTTACAGCACAGGGTCGCAGTCTGAGTGAGCTTCCGTACAAAGCCCGCTGGTTCCCGTTTGGTCCCTTATTTGCCTTCGCACTATGTATCATCGTGATTATCGGGCAAGGTGCCGATGCCTTTACCGGGCAAGCCATTGACTGGAAAACGATGATCGCTACGTACATGAGTGTGCCGCTATTCCTTCTTCTGTGGCTCGGCTACAAATGGATCAAGCGTACCAAAATCGTTCCACTAAACGAGTGTGATTTGGACCCGGATGCGTCTTCCGGTAAATAAACAATAGTAAAAAAGCCCGTCTCCGGGCATATACAGGTGGAAATGCGGATGAACGGTCCTATGGATCAGATCAGGTTCATCAGCATCTTCTCCCTGATATGTGGAGATGGGCTTTTTTTCTGTTATTCGGAAGAAGAAGCAATCGGAGCTGTCAAAGACATAGACAAGGCACGACGGCTAAAGATGCCATAAATCACAGCAATCAGCGTCAGCAGTGCAGAAAACAAGTACAAATTAACGATGCCCAGATGATCTGCAATCCAGCCCATCAGCAATAGCGAGATGCAAAACGTCATGCTCGTCAGCGTAGCCTGTGCGGATAGCACCTTGGGTAAATCGTGCACAGATACACTCATTTGCATCATCGTACGGCGGGATACGACGGACATTTCCGCAGGCAATCCCATCAACAGTACGATCAGCAGCGTCAGCGGCGGTAATGTGTTAAGCGCATACCAAGCCGTTAACAGTCCATAGCAAGCCATCCCCACCAGCATCGCGGGCAGCAGTCTGCGCTGTAAATACTTGACACTAGCGAGAACAATGATCCCGCCGCCAATCGCGCCTGCAAAATACGCCGCATTAATGTATCCCCACCATGCCTCGCTTTTGTGCAACACCTGCTGAGCGAAGGCAAGCGTGAATGCTCCTACCCAAACCGAACCACCCAGCAGGTCGATCATATCCATAAAAATAAGAGCTTTGAGCCTTCGGCTGGCTCCGATAAGACTCCACCCTTCGCGCAATATTTCCTTTTTGCGCTTGGGAGGTAACGCCGGGCTCTCCGACTCCGGGCCATACAGTGTATCTTCCAACTGTGCGGGCGATGTTGAAGCCAAAACGTCTCCGCTTCGCACCCGAGTTCCGGGTTGCAGTAAATAATGGGCTTTGCCCTCTAGCGGATCACGGATCAAGCTGGTAAAGATCAGGGCCACCGTATACAGCCCGCAAGCGACCAGCAGTGTTTTTTCCGAGCCCATCACGGCGACGAGCACACCGCTAAGCCCCCATCCGGCCAATTGCACTGTCTGATCGCTGACCGATACGAGACTGTTCGCACGCATCAACCCTTCCCCGGACGCAAGGCGCGGAATCAGCGCATTACGTGCAGGTGTGGTCCAACCGTCCAGAAAGGACATCGCTGCTACCAGTGTAAACACAAGCACCCATACCGGGTTTGTGCCCGCTGACCACAAATGCCCCAACAGGAGAGCGAAGAAAGCCAGTTGGCCAAATTGGGAAACGAACAGAATAAATGGAAGCTGGAATCGGGCCAATATCAGCGGTGCTAAAAAGCCGCTAATCATCTGTGCGCCCATTCGCAACAACGGAACGAGAACCGAGGAAAAGATCGAATCCGTTTCATGAAACACCAGAGAAACCAGCGCCATGATATAAAGAATATCGGCCGCATTCGACATCGTCTGCGTGCCGAGCAGATAAGTAAAAGAACGCTTATGCATATGAATAAAATACTCCCTTATGAATGTAGCTTTTTCTATTGCAGCAAAATGATCAGGTCCATTTCAGAGTTACACGGAGATTTCCGGTGCTGCCTAAATCCGTGATCTGATAGGAGATGGTTTTTAACCCGAGCTGATACAACGATTGTAAATCTTCTTTGAGACTTCGCTCTGTCCCCTGATAGCCAAAGGTAAGCGTGGCCCCTCCCTTATTAATCTCTTTGCGAACCTGCTCCTTGATTTCGGAGGATGATTTAACCAGACCCTTGCCGTCTTGCAGCGGATATTCCAGGTTATTGTACAGCTTTTGATACACAGCAGCCTTGGGTCCTCCCGCAGCTATCAACCCCGACAATGTCTGTCGATACGATGTGTTCGCCTGAGGATACTGTTTAACCCAGGAGTGATCCCTGCGCATTTCCGAATCAGTCAATTGATAATACGAAGTGCTTACCTCGTTGCCACGATCCGGGGTCGGATCATCCCATGTCGTATCCATGTGATACCAATGTCCATCCAGCAAAACAAGATTCCATGCATGCAGCTGGCCTCCTGCTCTTCCCTCTACAATCCGGTTGGTAATCCCAGAGCGTTCCAGCATTTTGTAGGCCAGCAAGGAATAGCCCTGACACACCGTGCTTCCGGTTTTCAGGCCATCGTATGCCGTGTACTTTTGCTGCGTTTCATCATATTTCAAACGAACCACGATCCAGTCATGAATGGCCTTCACCTTCTCATGATCCGTCATCCCCTTCGTAATGATGTCCCCCAGCACAGCTTTAACCGTGCTATCTACATATGCGGTCTGCTCCTTCGTCTCCCGGTAACTCAGACGGATCGTAACCTCAGCGGACGTGGTTGTGCCTGTATAGCTGAATGCGTAGCTTTTGATCGTATAATTCACATACGGGTCGCTCTCCATCGCCTGTTTGATGGCTGTCTGTAACTGCTGCTTAAGACCGTTCACCCGCCCTTGATATGTAAAGGTCAGCGTTTCACTCCGCGTAGCCATTGCCTGTAAAAGCTTATTTTGAAGCTGCTGTGACGATACGGACGGAGCCGGCTTGACCGACGCAGCATATACATTGTTCCCCCACTCCACAGCATGCGGCAGCAACACAGCCAGCGCTGCACCTGCCACCAGGCATTTTATAAGCCTAACCCCGATTTTTCTGTTCATACAGAGCGTTCCTGCCCTTCTTAGCATAATTGTAAACAGCTCTATCTTACCATAAAAACAGCTAACCCAAGCGCTCTAGTTTTGTCGGTTACAGGCGGGCGAGAATCTGGATAAAGACAGGTTTTGACACTACGCTTATCTCCCCGATTGAATAGGCAACAGACAGGCCATACCGTTCACAGAGAGTTTTATCACAGCAGCTTGGCACTCCTTATGATAAGGTACTGGCATCGGAAATCATTGATATTGATTCTCATTCTACATTAGAAAGGCTGAGCACCATGCCAGAATGTATCTCGCTCCTTCGTACTCCACCGGGTCAACCCGTGCGGCTGCAATCTCTTGCCTCTCTTCACCCCTCATTGCGTCGACGCTTAACGGACATGGGCATTGACGAAGGCTCCATTATACGGTTAAAAAAAATCAGTCTGTTGGGCGGCCCTATTGTTATTGAATGCAACGGTCAACTGGTCGGCCTCCGTCAAAATCAGGTAAAACAACTGGAGGTCGTTCCTTCATGGACATGATCGCTCTATTCGGTAATCCCAACACGGGGAAAACCTCATTATTCAACAAGCTGACTCGTACGTATGCAGAGGTAGGGAACTGGTCCGGGGTTACGGTGGAAAAGAAAACAGGTCTGCTGCGCGACAAGTCTGCCGTTTTGGTGGATTTGCCAGGTGCCTATTCCTTGCTTCCACTTTCGCTGGATGAAGGTATCGCTACCCGTTATTTGCTGGAAGAACCGCCTGCGGCTTTGATTAACATCGTGGATGCCTCCCAGCTCCAGCGTAATCTGTACCTGACTGTACAACTGCTGGAATATGGCCGTCCGCTCGTACTTGGCTTAAATATGACCGACGTAGCCGATGCCACGGGCCTTCTAGTGAACAAGGAATTGCTGGCTGATCAATTGAACGTTCCCATCATTCCCATGGTGGCACGCACGGGCAGTGGCAGTAAGCAAATGCTCGCATCACTTCGAGAGGTACGACGTTCGCCAAATTCCTTCCAGTTGGATTACGGCCCTGCCGTCGAAGCCGCTATAGCAGATATTTGCAGCTTGCTGACGAATACATCTGTGCCAAACCCTCGGTGGGCAGCTCTACAGTGTCTGGAAAACAATCCTGTCGTTATGGAATGGATGACGAATGAGGTACAGCGTGAAAAAGTAACGGATCGCATCCAGCGTTGCGAGAAAGAACTTCTCCGTGAAGGCTATTCGGCTACTCCCGCTCAGCATATCCGTTCTGTACGTACATCGTGGATCGCTGATCTGTGTACAAAGGCGCTCGACACGTCCAAACTCAAGCCGCACAGTCTGACAGACAAGCTGGACGCACTGCTAACCCATCGGTATCTGGGGATTCCGATCTTTTTGCTGCTGATGTACGCTACCTTCAAGTTCACCTTCGATTGGGCGGGTACTGTTCTTTCAGATATGCTGGACGGATTTTTTTCAGGGACACTAAGCAGTTGGATTTCTGAATTGCTCGTTCACTTGAACGCGTCCGCTTTTACGCAAAGTCTAGTCGTGGACGGCATCGTGGCGGGAGTCGGGGGCGTGCTCGTTTTTCTGCCTCAGATCGCTATTTTGTTCCTTATTATTTCGCTGATTGAAGACTCCGGGTATATGGCACGGGTCACGATATTAATGGACCGTCTCATGCAAGCTGTCGGCTTGAACGGGAAAAGCTTCATTCCCTTCATCATCGGCTTTGGCTGCAATGTTCCTGCGATTATGGCGGCACGCACCATTGAACAGCCCAGAGAACGCCTCATTACAACGTTGCTGGTGCCCTTTATGTCATGTTCGGCCCGCCTGCCGGTATATGCATTGTTTGCGGGTGTATTTTTTCCAACACACGCGGCAAGCATCATCATGCTGATGTATGTGTTAGGAATCACCGTATCGCTTATACTTGCCAAAATCTTTTCCAAAGTATCCATTTTATCGGGTGAGCCTTCCCTCTTCATCGTGGAACTCCCTCCCTATCGAGTGCCGCAGGCTCTTACACTATTTCGAAGCACATGGGAGAAGGTCAAGGGCTTCGTCCGGAAAGCCGGAACGATCATTCTTGCAGGCTCCGTTGGCATCTGGCTCTTGTCCAATTTCGGTCCACAAGGGTTCGGTGCAGACATGAATGATAGCCTGCTTGCCACTGTTGGAGGATGGTTCGCCCCCATACTGGCCCCTCTCGGCTTCGGTACCTGGCAAGCAGGCGCATCCCTGCTCACAGGCTTTATGGCCAAGGAGGTTGTGGTATCGACGATGAATATCATTTACCACGTTCCGGACATGCAGGGACTAGAAATGCAAGTAAGGCATGCCTTTACGCCATTAGCCTCTTTTAGCTTCATGGTGTTCATTCTGTTGTATGTACCATGCCTGGCTACGGTAGCGGTCATTCGTAAAGAAACCCTTTCGTGGCGCTGGACCGGATTTTCCGTGATCTATCCTTTGACCGTTGCATATATTATTGCCGTTGTGATCTATCAGTGTGGCAGATTATTAGGTTGGGGTTAAGTTAGAGCCCTATGAAAATAGAAGGAAGTGGATTCCATGATCAATATCATCATTTTACTGGTGATTCTCGGTTATAGCGCGTGGGTGTTCGTACGCTTTTTGCGAAAAAGCCGTCAAGGTGCTTGTGCCGGATGCTCATCGAGCAAATCATGTCCGGGCTGTGCCACGAGTGCTGTGAAGGAAGACCAAGCGAACATCAACAGAAATATCTAATCCAAGCTTAGCATCCCCATGAAAAAAGCGTCTGCGGGTTTATCCTGACCCGAAGACGCTTTTCCTTTACTCTCAAACTCACAATATTTAGCGGTATTCCGCCAACCGTTCATTTAGCTCCCGCGTGTGCAGGTAGACTTCACGATACAGCTCATACAGGCCTTCATATTGAACCACACGTTCCGGGTCTGGCGAGTATCTGGCTGCTTCACGGAGAAAAGATTCCGCGCACGCTTGCAACGATTCAAACCAGCCGCTTCCGTAAGCGGCCAGCATCGCCGCCCCCAAGGCAGGCCCTTGCTCGCTTTCCAGCTTGATGATATCCGCGTTAAAAATATCTGCCTGCATTTGCAGCCACGCTTCATTACGCGCACCGCCGCCGATGGAAATGATCTCATTCACCGCTTTGCCCGTTCCTCTGAGAATATCAATGGATTCCTTGAGCGAGAATGTAATTCCCTCCAGCACCGCCCGTGTAAAATGTGCGAGCTTATGCCCCGCATCCATCCCGATAAAGCTGCCTCGAATGGTTGCATCAGGATGAGGGGTACGTTCGCCGACAATATAAGGCGTAAACAGCAGCCCGCGGCTACCCGGCTCAATCGAGTCCACACCTTCCAACAGTGCATCAAAGGAATGCTCCGGTGCAAAGGTATCCTTAAACCACGTCAGGCTGTACCCGGCCGCGAGCGTAACGCCCATAATATAATAAGCATCCTGCTCACTATGATTAAAAAAATGCGCCCGACCCTGCACATCAATATCCTTGCGCTCCTCATAGGAAAGCACAACGCCTGAGGTGCCAATGCTGCACAAGGTGCGGCCTTCGCTCAAAATACCAGCGCCAATCGCACCACATGCGTTGTCCGCGCCACCTGCATACACCTTCGTTGCAGGCGAAAGTCCGGTCTGCTCCGCAATCTCCGGCAGCAGCGTGCCTGTCTGATCGAACGATTCCACCAACGGTGGGAACAGAGTCAACGGCAGTTCGAAAGCAGCAGCAATCTCTTGGCTCCACTGCTTTTTGGACACATCCAGCAGCAGCGTGCCCGCCGCATCCGAATACTCCGTTGCCAGTTCTCCCGTCAGGCGATACCGCACATAATCCTTCGGCAGCATAAAATGGGCTGCACCAGCCAGCACGTCCGGCTCATGCTCCTGCACCCACAGCAGCTTGGGCAGCGTAAAGCCTTCCAGCGCCCGGTTACGCGCGATACTTAGCAGATCCGGTCCGAGCTGTTCTTCAATGCGGCGGCACTGCGCCGTTGTACGTGTATCGTTCCACAGGATGGCTGGACGAAGCACTTGGCCGTCCTTGTCGGTCAGCACAAGCCCGTGCATCTGTCCCGAAAAGCTAATGCCGTCCACAGCATCTGCCTCGCCGATTCCAGCCTTTTCCACGAGCTGCTTCAGTGCTGTTAACGTACCGCTGACCCAATCCTCGGGATGCTGCTCGCTATACCCTGCCTTCGGTTGATGGAGTGGATAAGACTGGGAGGTTTCAAAAGCCACCTGTCCCTTGCGGTTGACCAGCACCGTTTTGACCGCGCTGGTACCCAAGTCCACGCCGATGACGTAGCGCTCTTGCTCCTGTTTCTGCTTTTCCTGCATCGAAATTCCTCCTTTCCTGTTACCATATAGACGCTGTCTCATGTATAGGTTCTGGCATTAATCCGCTAAAATGTATTGATTTAATGTCGCTTTCAGATACTCCTGACGACCGGATACGTTTTTGCGTGGTGCTTCGTTCGCCAGTGCATATTCAGCCAAAGAAGCAAGCGTTGCTTTACCGGATACGATGTCTGCTCCAATACCTTCTTTAAAGCTGCTATAGCGCTTGTCGATAAAGTCCTCGAACACGCGGTCCTCGATCAGTTTGGCAGCTACCTTCAGGCCTTTCGCATACGTATCCATACCTGCGATGTGTGCGAGGAACAAGTCTTCTGGCTCAAACGATGCTCTGCGCACCTTGGCATCAAAGTTGATACCGCCGCGACCCAAGCCGTCATTTTGCAGCACTTCATACATGGTCAGGGTTGCATCATACAGATCAACCGGGAATTCGTCCGTATCCCAGCCCAGCAGCAAATCTCCCTGATTTGCATCCAGTGACCCCAGCATGCCGTTAATCCGTGCTACACGCACTTCATGATCAAAAGTATGACCCGCCAAAGTTGCATGGTTAGCCTCCAGATTGAGCTTGAAATGCTGATCCAGATCATATTTTTGCAGGAAAGCAATCGTCGTTGCCGCATCAAAATCATACTGGTGCTTGGTTGGCTCCTTCGGCTTCGGCTCGATCAGGAACTGGGCATCAAAGCCGATCTCCCGCGCATAGTCTACGGCCAGATGGAACATCCGTCCCAAATTGTCCTGCTCCAGCTTCAAATCTGTATTCAGCAGCGTATCGTAGCCTTCACGGCCTCCCCAGAACACATAGTTGTCCGCGCCCAGACGTTTGCCCACTTCCAACCCTTTTTTAATCTGGGCTGCAGCGTGAGCGTATACATCTGCATTGCTGGTCGTTGCCGCTCCGTGCAAATAACGAGGATGACTGAACATATTCGCCGTGTTCCACAGCAGCTTTTTACCCGTTGCCTTCATATGATCTTCGATCAAATCCACGATGGTATCCAGGTTGCTGTAAAATTCCTTGAGCGACGCGCCTTCCGGAGCAATATCAACATCATGGAAAGCAAAATAAGGCAGGTTCAGCTTATCCAGCAGTTCAAAAGCAGCTTCCACACGGGCCTTCGCCAAATCCAGCCCGGTAAACTTGGACCACGGACGCTCCGCCGTCTCTACCCCAAATGGATCGGAGCCACCTGCAACAAGTGTATGCCAATAGGCCATGCTAAAACGCAAATGCTCTTCCATTGTTTTCCCAGCCACAATTTCCTGAGGATTATAAAATTTGAACGCAAAAGGATTATTGGATTGCTTGCCCTCAAAATTAATTTTAGATACCTGCTCGAAATAAGCCATTAATAAGTTCCTCCTTTGTGGTAACCGTTATAGCAATCTTTATAGTAAACGTTTACAAAAAAGATTCTAGCACAGCCAAAAGACTTTGTCTATTGCTTAAACTAAGTTTGTTTTTATGATATACTATTGGGAATTACACCAACAGGAAGTGAAAAAATCATGAATGTCACTGGCGATCAGGCGCTTGTCAAAAAGCTGAATAAATCCATTGTGCTGGAGCGTATTCGCCTCCATGCCCCCCTATCCCGAGCACAATTATCCAGTCAAACCGGGTTAAATAAGGCTACCGTCTCCAACCTGGTGGCGGAGTTGATCACCGACGGGCTTGTATATGAAACGGGATTAGGTGAATCCAGTGGCGGTCGCAAGCCTTTAATGCTGCTGTTTAACAGTCGTGCGGGCTTTGTTCTCGGCATCGAGGTCAGCGTGCAGTATATCAAGGGTGCTCTGACCGATTTGGCAGGAACCATTGAAACAGAGCTTACCTTCCCCCTTGCGCAGCATGATCCTGCTTTTGTTATGGAGCAGATTCAAAAGCTGGTTCAGGGACTGATGCAGACAGCCCCTCAATCCCCTCACGGTATCGTCGGTATTGGGCTAGGGGTGCCGGGTATGGTGGATGAATCGGGAACTGTTTTGTTCGCGCCCAATCTGGGCTGGGAAGAGGTTCCGTTGCGGCATCAGCTTGAGGAAGAGCTTGGCCTTCCCGTGGTGGTGGATAACGAGGCCAACGTCGGCGCACAGGGCGAGCTGTACTATGGTATGGACGGTGAGCATCGGCAACTGGTGCGGGATCTGGTCTACATCAGTGCAGGGTCCGGGATTGGGGCCGGGATTATCATTGACGGCAAGCCGTATCAAGGAGCCTGGGGGTACGCCGGAGAGACGGGTCATATGTCCATTGATTGGAACGGGCGGCTCTGCTCCTGCGGTAGCCGGGGCTGCTGGGAACTATATGCTTCGGAGAAGGCGTATGCGGCATCCACTTTCAAGCTGCCCGCACACAGTACAGCGGAATTACTGCCGTTTGCCCTGCAAGGTGACACGAATACGTTAAGCGTCTTTCGTGATATCGGGCGATATTTGGGCGTGGGCATTACCAACATTGTGAACAGCCTCAACCCCGGAATGCTTATCATCGGCGGTCCACTGGCGGAAGCCAGAACATGGCTGGAACAGAGTATGCGTGAGGTGATTGATGAACGTGCCTTGCCCTATCACCGACGGCAGCTGCAAATCCGTTTTTCCACGCTTGGCAGCCGTTCGACCATGCTGGGTGCAGCCTACGCGGCGACTGCTCCTTTTCTCGGGCGTGTAAGGGTATCTTTGTAATGAGAACCAGCTCTACGTATCAACCTTTATGCATATTATTCAATTAGTCAAATATAATAAAAAGACTCTAAGTAATTATATTAGTTTTCCCCCCTCACTCTGCGACTTATTTTTTGGGAACAATACTTCGCTTATTTATTTTTATAAAAATTCATATTATGAATAATTTTCCCAAATTCTAATTACTGCTTATTGAAGTACAATTGTTTTACAAAATATTATTACAAATCTTTTTTTATTCCATTTGATAGTCTCGAATGATAGGCAGAAATTCATATAAAAGGAAGTGACTTTATTAGTTGCTACAGTTCTGCCATTATTTCAAACTATAAATATCCAAAAAGGTGGAATACAAATGAAGAAGCTTTATGGATTAAGCGTTTCATTAATGTTGGCGTTTGTTCTTTTCCTGCTTCCTACTGTTGCTTCCGCGGCACCTACCCCACCACTGACAAGCCTCGAAATCGTCGGAATTACCTCTGATGGATACAACTATGAGTGGAGCAATGCTCATCTATCTGGAACAGAAGGCGTGATAGCTGTTCAGGTCAGAGGAACGATTTGGGGATCTCCTCCAAAACCAAACATTGTACAAGATGGTACTATCATTCCTACCACACAAGCCCTGCCCAATGACTATATAACAGATTCGGGAAATAATGTAATTGGCACGATCTACTATCGCGCTTTTGATCTTAGCGACGTAACTTCAGGACTTCTTTTTGCAACCGCCCAAGATTACTATCCTCCTAATAGAACCTTCACTGATAATATTGCTATCACCGTTGAAAAATAAAAACAGAAAAAGGTAAATGTTTACAACATTTTTGCCGATAACAAGAATGAGAACATTAACAAGGAGGGCTTATTCTTGGCAATTAGCGCAAAAATCAACGGGCAATTTACATCTGAATTTGCGGCTTACACTAAACTGACGCTTGTAAACCGTATTCAAAATCAAGTATGCCACATTCCAAACACTCCCCAATCCAAATCCATGAGTTTTCAACAGTTCATGGATGCGATACAGAAGGATCAGGAAGTGAACCACAGTAATGCTCGTCGTATATCAACTGATGAAGAAGCAAATAATCGTATCTATCAGCAGAAAAATGGATTTAATGTGTTTTCTAATCAAAGATTTACGACTATCGAGAAAGCCTACGAATTAGGATTAGTTGATCGGAAAGGTATTCTAATCTCATCCTTCAATGCCCAAGGATAAGATTTCAGAATTCAGGATTTGTAAAAGGGATGCTTCGTGAGTACTACGAAGCATCCCTTTTACAAATTAATTGCTCCTCGGTTGGCAACGCTTCCAGAGTAAGCAAATCTTGTATGGACAGCATAAAAAAACCGCCCTGATAAGATATCAAGGCCGATCCATGTTAATGTTTAAAGTTAAAACGGCACGACAGAGATCATCTCCCTGCGGGATAGGAATGGAACTAATTTTCCATCCATGAGGTGCCCCCAAGCGGGTACACGCGAGTGCCTGCATCAGCGTATTTGAAGTAATGGATACTCACTACTTAGTTATATTAAAAGCAATTTCTCACAAAAAATCAAACCAACTGATCACAGCCTAAGACTGTATTTTCACGAATATTTTTGTAAAAACAGGCCCCCATCGCAGTACGTAACTGCAGCGAAGGCCTTTTTTAAAACCATACGACGATCACAGAACCGTCGTCTGTTATGAAGTTGGATTAAGCGTTCAACACTTTTTCAAACTTGGTTTTGTTCATGCCGGAAATACGTTCTTCTCCGATCAGGGTCAATGGAACGGCACGAATGCCCATGTCCCAAACTTCTTGAGCGAAAGCATCATTGGTTTCGATGTTGCGTTCTTCGTACTCTACACCCTTCTCAGTCAAATAGCTTTTCACTTGACGGCAATGCGGGCAGTTTGTGGATGTGTATACAATCGCTTTTTCCATGAATATCACCTCATAAATTATTTTTTAGAAATTATATATATATTCATACTTGTACGAAATATTACAGGGCCAGCGCGCTGTGCTCTAGGCTTTCGATATACTTCTCGCTATCCATAGCGGCCATGCAGCCGCTGCCTGCTGCTGTAATCGCTTGTCTATAGCGTGTATCCTGTACGTCGCCACAAGCGAATACCCCAGGTACGTTCGTTTCGGAAGTACCAGGATTTACAACGATATAACCGTTCGCATCGGTTGTGATTTGACCACCCAGGAAGCCAGTATTCGGATGATGACCGATCGCCACGAATACGCCGCTAACTGTAATAATTTCCTCTTTACCTGTTTCATTATTCAATACTTTCAAGCCAGTTACCCCGTTCTCGTCAGCAATCACTTCTACAGGAGTACGATTCAGTGCCCATTCGATTTTAGTGTTTGCACGAGCGCGGTCCTGCATAATTTTGGAGGCGCGCATTTCTTCACGACGATGCACCAGCGTTACTTTGGAAGCAAAACGTGTCAGGAAATTTGCTTCCTCCAACGCCGAGTCTCCACCACCGATAACAACAATTTCTTTGCCACGGAAAAAGAATCCGTCACAGGTTGCGCAAGTGCTCACGCCACGTCCAATGTTATCCTGCTCGCCCGGAATACCCAGGTATTTCGCAGTCGCACCTGTGGAAATGATCAGCGTATCTGTAACCAATTCGCCCAAGCCCTCCACATCCAATGTGAACGGACGAGCGGCTGTGTCGACCTTGTTCACCCAGCCTGTGCGGAATTCAGCACCGAAACGCTCTGCTTGCTTACGCATATTATCCATCAGATCGGGTCCCATGATTCCTTCGGGAAAGCCAGGGAAGTTTTCAACTTCTGTTGTTGTAGTCAATTGTCCGCCCGGTTGCGGTCCTTCAATCACCAGTGGACTCATATTTGCGCGTGCCAGATAAATAGCAGCTGTCAAACCGGCAGGGCCGGTACCTATAATAATGGACTTGTACATATCTTTGTTCCTCCTAAAATATGATAAGAATGATATAGCGAATTTTCGGTACCGGGAGATGGGCTAATGCATATACTCTAAAAGTAGTTCTGCCAGACGCTCATTCAAAAATGTGGACACCCGGATCTTGCAAAAACGATTCACATATTTAATATCTTTTTATGACTTAGACTGATTCTAAATCCTAATTCCATTATGCGGAAAGAGCTGCAAACAGTCAAATGAAGTTTTCATGAAGCGAACCTTAAAGATTAATAAGGTATGGAGGGATTATCCCGATTATGAGTGACATGTTTGTAGGCAGCCTTATTTCTGCCCTGTCCACCGGGCTCGGTGCCGTGCCCATACTGTTTATGCGTAAAATTACGCACCGTCTTCGTGATGTACTGTTGGCTTATGCTGCGGGGATCATGACTTCTGCATCTGTGTACAACCTCATTCCCGAGGCCATCAATCATTCCAACTGGTTCGTGCTGTCTGCGGGGATTTTACTCGGCTGTCTTGTGCTGTTAGTGATGGAAATGTATATTCCACATGCCGATCTGGAGAACCCGGATTCCAAAACCTTTCATCTGGAGTCCAAATCTTTTCTCATCATCGCGGCCATTACACTGCATAATTTGCCCGAGGGACTTTCCGTCGGGGTCAGCTATGCGAGCGAAACTCAAAATCTTGGTAATCTCATTGCCTTTTCCATCGGTCTGCAAAATGCCCCGGAAGGCTTTATCGTCGCTCTATTCCTCGTGAATCAAAACATTGGGCGCTTCAAGGCATTGGGCATTGCTACCCTCACCGGGGCCGTTGAAATTATTACAAGTCTGATTGGATTTTATTTGAGCAGTTGGGTTAATGGACTGGTTCCTTACGGTCTTGCCTTTGCCGCAGGAGCGATGATGTTTATCGTCTACAAGGAGCTGATTCCCGAAAGCCACGGGGACGGGAACCAGCGTATCGCAACCTTCTCTTTTATTCTCGGTCTGATTACGATGATTGGTCTAACCGAATGGCTATAGCCGTGTATCACAAAAAGGCTGCCCTCTGCCTGTAGTCCAGACAGAAGAGCAGCCTTTTCAGGGATGGCTCGTTCGTAATTCATTTTTTTCGGTTCATAGAACGCAGCGCTTCACGATATTGCTCGTCCTCGCTTTTGTGCGTCTCACGTTCTCCATGGTTATTTCTATGCGGTTCTTCCTTTTCTTCGCCCTTTCCGGCAAATCCGCGTAAAGCCGCCCGATAGTCCTGATCCCCGTAGGAATCTTTGGTGTGTACGCTAACTCTCATCGGCCTGGTATTGGTATCTACGTCAGACTCCTCATGATGAATCTCCGCGTCCGCAGCCTTATGGCGCGTCTCTCGCGTAGAATCAGGATCCGGCAACTCCCTCGCCTTGGGCTCCACTTCCACCGGGTAAGGACGTTTGCTTCTTTGCCGTGAATCCTCGTCGGACGGGCTGACCGCTTTTTTGGGAGAGGGTTTACGCGCCATTTTCGTGTTGAATACCAGCAAAAAGATAAAAGCAACCGCAGCTACTACGATAAAAGCAATAGTCATGAGCGGCCTCCTATTCTCTGCCAGCGTTACGGTACCGTCCCGCCGTCTCAGCGACCCGTTGGCCCAAAGACCGACCAAGTGCAAGATCATCACCCGTTGGGAAATTTGCCGGACTGTTCGGGTCTGTCTCCACCGGACACGTCACCCCTACACCGTAATAGGAGCCATAGAGCGCATTTTCCGTAATATTGGCGGGCAGCCCTACGATAATCATGCCTTGATGCAGCATCGGAGTAATCAAATTCAGCAGTGTGGATTCCAAGCCTCCATGAACAGTAGCAGTTGTGCAGAACACCGCTCCGATTTTATCTACCAGCTTGCCCTGCGCCCACAGATACCCGAGCTTATCAATCCAGCTTTTCAAGCCACTGCTGATCGTTCCAAAATGACCCGGGCATCCCCAAATGATCGCGTCCGCGTTCACCAGTTCATTCACATCGGCTTCATCGACATGCTTCAGCAACACTTCTGTGTGCTCATGGCGTGCGCCTTCTGCAATGGAACGAGCAAGACGCTCCGTATGGCCATTTTCACTGTCATATACAATCATGATTCTGGTCGTCATTATGCGCATCATCCTTTGTCAGCAAAATCATCCTTTTCACATGCGCTCTTATCCTTCCCCAAAATCCCTCTGAATATTGTGAAACTTTTGGCGCATACTTTGAAAATCCAAGAACTAGGGAGGCATGTACACATGAATTCACGCGCCATATTGGTCAACCTGCTGGTTATTATCATTATTCTGGCAGGTGGCGGAGCCGCCGCCTATTACTACAATCAATCCGCTAACTACATAAAAACAGACAATGCCCAAGTGAGCGGACAAGCGGTCACCGTTGCCTCTCCAAGCGCGGGCAAGCTTACAGGCTGGAACGCTGAAGTCGGCAAAACCTACACGGCTGGAAGCACACTTGGCAGTGTAGAGGGTGGCGGAAGCCGGGTTAGCATCACCATTCCAACCGATGGCACCATTGTGCAGCAATCTGCGGTCAACAACTCGATTGTCGGAGCGGGTACGCCTTTGGCCAAGGCTTTTGATCTGAACAATTTATGGATTACCGCCAATATAGACGAAACGGCTGTGCAGGATCTTCAGGTGGGGCAGACGGTGGATGTATATATTGATGCATACCCTGACACGTCCCTAAGCGGCAAAATCGAAAAGATCGGTCTGGCGACTGCCGCCACCTTCTCACTGCTCCCTACTTCCAATACTACTGCCAACTATACCAAGGTGACGCAGGTCGTGCCTGTTAACATTTCCATTCAAGGCTACAAAGGACTGGGCATTATCCCGGGCATGAGTGCAAGCATCAGAGTACACAAGTAGGAGGCTGTCATGGAACAAAAAATGTCCATCGGACGAATCCTGTCCGTACTGCTGCTGGGCGCCTTCATTTCTATTTTGAATCAAACCCTGCTGAATGTGGCGATTCCGCATTTGATGAACGACTTCAATGTATCCGCAACTACCGTTCAATGGCTATCCACCGGATATATGCTGACCAACGGGATTTTGATTCCGATTACCGCCTTCATGATTGAGTCGTTCGGGACACGTGCGCTGTTTATTTCAGCGATGGGGCTGTTTACTGCCGGTTCTGTCGTTTGCGCCGTCAGTACCGGCTTTGCGCCTATGCTGGTCGGACGCATCATTCAGGCCAGCGGAGCGGGTATTATCATGCCAGTGGTTATGAACGTGTTCCTGACCGTATTTCCCCCGGAAAAACGGGGGGCAGCCATGGGAACGATGGGCATCGCGATGATGTTTGCCCCAGCGATAGGACCCACTTTATCCGGCTGGATAGTGGAGCATTACAGCTGGCGGCTGCTATTTTTACTAGTCATTCCGCTGGCGATCATTGATATTCTGTTTGCTGTACGCTGGCTGAAAAATGTGTCCAAGCTGACGTATCCTCATTTTGACCTGCTCGGAACGATCTTTTCGACCCTTGGCTTTGGCTTCCTGCTGTATGGCTTCAGTTCCGCTGGAGACAAGGGCTGGAGCAGCGATACAGTAGTGCTCACGCTCGCTGCCGGGCTCGTGTTTATTGTAATGTTTGTCGTACGCGAGCTGAATATAAGACAGCCCATGCTGGAGTTCCGTGTGTTTAAGTATGATATTTTTACGGTATCCACGCTGGTCGGCGCTACCGTCAATATGACGATGTTCGGCGGAATGCTGCTGCTGCCGATTTATCTGCAAAATATACGCAGCTTTACACCGCTGCAATCCGGTTTGCTGTTATTGCCCGGCGCACTGCTGATGGGTGTCATGTCACCGATATCGGGAGCGATTTTCGACCGCATTGGTGCTAGGCCACTGGCAATTATCGGGTTGATCATTACGGCAGTCACGACATGGGAATTCAGTCTGCTGACGGATGCCACGACCTATGGACACATTATGATCATCTATACGATTCGCAGCTTCGGGATGTCATTGTTAATGATGTCCGTACAGACAGAAGGGCTGAATCAGCTTCCTCCCCATCTGGGCAGCCACGGTACAGCCATGTCCAATACAGTAAGGCAAATTGCCGGGTCCATCGGCACCGCATGGCTCATTACGGTGATGAGCAGCCGGGCTACCATTCATTTGGCGGATTATGCGAATGTGGCTACCACCGCCAATGTTCCTTTAACCGAAGGCGTAGCTGAGCTGGGGCAGACCCTCGCGCAAACGGCTGGAGTTTCGACGGAAACTGGCTCGGCGCTTGCGTTACAGCAGGTATATCGAAGTGCCGTCACAGAATCGACGATCCACGGCATTAACGATGCATTTATCATTGCTACCGGAATCGCGCTGGCGGGACTGCTGTTCTCCCTGTTCTTGCGGCGGTCTATACCTCGACGGAGATAAACCTGCAACACGATAGGTGTTCGGTGAAAATAAAGTATTAGACTGGAGTCGTTGATTTAACGCGATTTTAAAATTAAAAAATCGTCAGCTTTTGAAAAATAAGTTTTAGACTGATCCATTAAACGAAGCAGCGGCGGACCAAGACTTGATAAATAAAGTCTTAGACTGCCGCTTTTATCATTCAACTAGCGTCTCCCGTTAGCTCAAGGGTCAACCCATTTCAGTATATGATGTGCAAAGTATTGTCCAACCTTGGTAGTTCCAGTCTTATCCGTTACAGGGCTCACTAAGAATGTAATGTCTTTAAAGTCAATCTTATAATTCAGTAAGGCTTTTAGAAATGCAGATCCGTACTGTCGTAACCATCTCGATCTTCTTTCCCGATGTAGCCTTACGGTTATACGCATGCTACTCTATAATCACTCAACAGCTTAAACCATTTAACTAAAGGGAGGATGGTTATGATTGATCTGAACAGCAGCGTTAATCTGTTACATGCGTTCAAAGATAATCAGAAGATGCTAAACGCTATTGGTGACGAAACCAGGCAAGCGATTATTATAACTTTAATGCAGAGTGCGGGAACGCCCGGTATGAGGGTTGGGGAAATTACAGAACGAACCAACTTATCCCGTCCAGCAGTTTTGCATCACCTGACTGAGAAATTTGTACCATCTAAAGAGTTACCAGCGAATATCGCATTATTGAGAATACAATTAGTAAAAATGCATGTCTTCAAATTCGAATTAATAAATCTCGTGGCTTCAAATTTAGAGCCTGAAAAGTCAATGGAGAATAGACACTCCTCAAAAGTAAGACCTGACTGATTTTTGACGTGTTCACAGAGACGCAGCGGCACATTTAGACTAAAAAATATAGTCTTAAGTTGCCGCTGTAATATTTTAACTAACGTTCTCCGTTAGCGTAAGTACATTACATTAATTCACCGTCTTAATCTCCAGGCCGTGACATTTAAAGTTATAGTTGGGGTTTTTCATAACCTCTTCTTTCTGAAGTCCATACATGGCTATTTTATAGTTTATTTCTTCTAAGTGTTTAAAACTTTCGTCAATTTTCTTCTGCACTTCCAATTTATGCTGCATCAACATTTCTTCTCTTTGTAAATAGGTAATATTTCCCAATTCATAAAGTTCCTTGTAATCCTTTATTTTTGAAAGAGGCATGCCTGTCTCTTTGAGGCAACGAATAAAAGAAATCCAATCTATTTGTTGTTCGCTATAAACTCTACGGCCTTTTTCGTCACGAGATATATTTGGTAATATCCCTTGCTCTTCATAAAATCGAAGCGTCTTTGCAGATACATTTAAATTCTCCACTACATATGTCATTGAATACAACATCTACTTGTCCCCCTCCTTTAGTTACAGTTACTGTAACTAAATATATATCATAAAGAGAATGACAACGCAAAAAATCTATATTTAACCATATAAAAATAAATACTTGACTTGCCGTAACGGAAACCAATTAAACTGAAATAGAAAAGAAAATATGAGAGCGAGGTTAATGAAATGAATCAGAAATACAGTAGGTTATTTGAATCCTTCACATTCAGAAATGGAATAACAATTAAGAATAGTATCGTTATGGCACCTATGACAACCTGGTCAAGTAACGACGATCTTACCATTTCGGATGACGAAGTAAAGTATTACAAACAAAGAGTGAATGGAGTAGGACTCGTCATTACAGGGTGTACTCATGTTACACCTAATGGGCAGGGTTTTACGAATGAATTCGCTGGGTACAATGATGAATTTACTCCAAGTCTACGAAAATTAGCTGAGGCAGCGAAAAGTGGAGGCGCCCCTGCGATCCTACAGATTTTCCATGCTGGCAATAAAGCCGTGCCTGGATTGGATGCAGTTAGTGCGAGTGCATTGCAACCCGAAGTTACTAATTTAGGTTCAACTTCAGAAACAAGAGAACTATCACATGAGGAGATCTTGTCGATTATACGTGCTTTTGGAGACACAACGAGAAGAGCGATTGAAGCCGGATTTGATGGCGTCGAAATTCATGGGGCTCATGGATTTTTAATTCAGAATTTCTGGTCGCCAGCGACAAATCAACGGACGGACCAATGGGGAGGATCACTTGAAAATCGCTTGCGTTTTCCATTGGCAATTATTGAAGAAATCAAAATTGTCATTGAAAAACATGCTACAAAACCATTCATTTTAGGATTCCGATTTTCCCCTGAAGAATCCTCCAAAGTGGACGGATTACGTATGAAAGACACGTATGAATTAATTGATATCCTTGTTGAACAGGATTTAGATTATATACATGCTTCATTAGACAATGTGTCTTCAAAGCCAGTAGATAGTCAAGATGAAAAAACACGGCTTGAATTAATTCTTGAAAGAGCAAACGGTAAGGTACCTGTGATGGCTGCTGGTTCCATAATAACACCGGATGATGCTCTTAAAGCTATGGAATTAGGTTTGCCGCTAGTCGCCATTGGGCATGCGTTAATTATGGATCCTAATTGGGTTGAAAAGGTCGCAAATGGACGTGAAGCCGAGGTAGATTCTGAATTGAACGTTTCGAAACTCAACCAGCTTAATATTCCAGAGAAACTTTGGAATGTATTTCAAGAAATGCCAGGTTGGTTTAATATTAGTAAATAAAGAGTAGTCCTAAAGGCTACTCAGATTGACGAGAAACCCAAGTCTTTTATGAGACTTCGGGTTTCTTTTGCTGATTCTAAGGTGCTCCGTCCATCCGTAGTTCGATAGGGCAATTCTTGCTGTTGCGGACACACATACCGCGTATGTTTCGATCTTGAAGGCCTTTGCAAATAGAGGGCGTTAAATAACCTGAATCTAAGGCTACCGCTCCAGAATATTGTTGCGTTAAACTGCCCGTTAGCGTAACGATCGATCCTCGATTAATGCTTTTTTTCTCAGTTTGGAAAATAAAAGGATCTACATATTAGTTATGCATAATATGTAGATCCTTTTATTTTAATAAGTTTTTTTCAACCAAGGTCTTGATAATTTTCAGTCTAATACTTTATTTTCCTTTCACGATAGGCTGGCACGCAAAAAAGGAGCATTCATCCCCTGTCCTTTAAGGGATGTGAATGCTCCTTCTCGTTTATCATCTTAGGATCATGATCTTATTTGCTTTATGACCGCAGCAAGCGCAAGCCGTTCAAAATGACAAGCAACGTGCTGCCCTCATGCCCGATAACGCCAAATGGCAAAGCTATATCTTGCACAAAGTTGCTAATGATGAGCAGTAAAATGACACTTACGGCGAAGATCATATTCTGCTTGACCACCCGTTGTGCCTTGCGTGCCAGTGCTACCGTCGGGGCAATCTCTTCGATGCCATCGTTCATCAGCACCACATCCGCGACCTCCAGTGCGGCTCCACTACCATGCATACCCATGCCCAGTCCGACCGTTGCGGCAGCCAGTGCCGGAGCATCGTTCACACCGTCGCCGACCATGACGACATGCCCGTACTGCTCCCGAAGCATGCGAATATGATTGACTTTGTCCTCCGGCATCAGACCAGCGTATACCGCATCGACTCCGGCCTGCGCCGCGATCACGGCGGCGGTTTCCGGGCGATCTCCGGTCAGCATAACGACCTGAATTCCCTGCGCTTGCAGGCGTCTCACCGCCTCCTGCGCCTGTGGCCGCAGCTCGTCGCGCAGTGCCAGCATCCCAACTATCCTGTCATCCGCGAGGATAATGGATACGGTTTTACCCTCGGCTTCCAGCCGGGCACGTGTTTCTACCCATTCCGGCTCTGCCAGCGGGCCAGCGTCATCCAGCGCATCCGTGCGCCCGATTTTCCACCTCACCCCGTCTACCATGCCTTCCATTCCCCATCCGGTTAGAGAATGTACTTGCTCCACTGCGGGAAGCTCTCGCTGCCCCAATTCAGCTTCGGCTTTGGCTACAATCGCTCGTGCCAACGGATGCATGGAGTAGCTTTCTATTGCCGCGACAATGCGTAACAGTTCATTAACATCGTAGCCTGTGGCGGTAATCCAGTCGGTTACAACAGGCGAACCGATGGTCAGCGTACCTGTTTTGTCAAAGGCGACGACAGATGTCAGCGCCATATTTTCCACATGCGCACCACCTTTGAACAGGATGCCCCGACGGGCACGGTTGGAAATAGCCGACAGCATGACTGGCATAATGGACGACACGAGTGCGCATGGTGAGGCCACAACGAGAAATACCATTGCCTTGTAAAATGCCGCTGCCCACGTCCATCCCAATACCATTGGCGCACCTGCAATAACAATCAGCGTAACCGCAACAACAATTCGGGCGTAAATCGACTCGAACCTTTTGATAAACCGTTGGGAATCGGGGACCTCTGTCTGCGCTTCCTCCACCATACGGATGATTTTTGAAAATAGAGTGCCTTCGGAGGATTGACTAACCTCCACGTACAGCACGCCTTCCCCGTTAATGGTGCCCGCATATACCTCATCACCCGCCGCTTTGTTCACCGGAATGGATTCCCCGGTAATAGATGCCTGATTCACCGCCGAAACCCCCTTGGAAATCCGGCCATCCGCCGGAATCAGCTCGCCCGGCTTCACCAGCAGCAGATCACCCGGCAGCAGTTGCTCAATACCGACCGTTTCTGTCCCCTCGCGGGACAGACGCAAAGCCGTTTCCGGCTTCAACGCCATCAGCTCGGAAATATCCTTGCTGCTGCGCTCGGTGGTATAGCTCTCCAGTGCACCGCTGAGTGCAAAAATGAAGATCAGCATTGCTCCTTCATTCCAATAGCCAATAGCCGCAGCCCCCAATGACGCTGCGATCATGAGCAGGTTGACATCCAGTTCACGTTCACGGACCAGCGTCTCAATGCCTTCTCTAGCTTTAGACCAGCCACCTAGGGCGTAGGAAACCACATACAGGATGACCGCCAGCCATTGCGACCAATGCGAGACGCCCCATGCCATCAGCATAAGTGTTCCACTGCCCAGAGCAGCCTGCATCTCCTTGTTTTTCAGCATGCTTTTGAGCTGGAATTGTGGTTTGCGATTCGGGCCTGGCCGTCCGCTGCCGCTGTTTTTTGAAAGTATCCGATCAGAGGGAGACAATGTCTTTTGAAGTTGTTGAACTGCTTGCATCATGTCACATTCCTTTCCTTTTTTGTTCTTTGTTACTGCATCTCATTGAGAATGATATCCATTGTTAAGTGCCTTAAAATAGCACATGCTGCTTCGGGAAGCCCGAAACAGCATGTTTGGCAATGAGAATGATAATCATTTTTGCATTTATGCAATTATTTTGGTTTAGAGAAACTTTCGCTTTATTATAACCCTTTTCTTCTCCAGTTGTAAACCAACATTCGCCCAAATAAAAAAGATACCTGCGCAAACAGCGCAGATATCCTATATATTTTAAAAGCATGCTGTCATACGAATTGCGTGTTACCTTCGGGATTGGGCTACAGCGGAAACCGCTGGGCGGGGCTTTGTAGAGCAACAGAGCCTTGTTGCTGCTCTGCTTGTTGCAGCAGTCCGAAGCGTGCAGCCGCAAGACGTGCAACGGAAGCTGCTTTTTCCGGGCAAATCACGCCCGTTAGCCCGCTTCCCCAGATGGCAGCTTCATCCAGCGAATCGTGAATAACATCTAACGCCACCCATACGGGCAGCTCGGATTTCACACCCCGAATAGCGTGCGTCATGCATTTTATCGTTTCACTGGTGTTCTCAAAACTACCAGCAACGGGTTGATTCAACCGATGCACGGCCTCGCCATTATATGATGGAATCGGTGCGATTTCCAAAATCACCGCATCGGCAAAACGCGCCATATCTGCGGCTTGAACCGCCTGCTTGATCTGTTGCGCTTTCACTTCCGGCATGAGGTTGGCGCTGGCAGACTCATGAGACGGTTTGGCCTGCCTGTTCCATGTTTGGCTGACGTTGAGCTTCGAGGGGGCATCGACCGTCAAAAGCACGCCTACCCGATATGGAATGCACCGCAGGCGGCCGCATAAGGTCTGCTCCGCAACGCCGTCTATCCAGTCCCGGGTTGCCTGGAATTGGTTCACGCCAGCCGGATTGCGCACCACAATCTCCAACTGCGGTTCTCCCCCCCGCTGCACACTTCGCAACGCCGCACGCAGCAACGCCTCCAACTGCATATCTTGCAAGCTTCCGATGCCCACCGCATTGTTTTGTTCGATCAGGGCGATTGTGAGTGGTAATCCGTTCAGAGACTCGAACAAGCCTTCATACTCTGTTTCCAGCAGCCCGATAATTCGCCGGGACAGATGCTCACACAATCCGGGCAAGCCAGATGCCTGATTAAAGGCTTTGTACGTGTCTGATGCACGGGAGCCTGGAATAAGGAGGGGGTCAGGCTCCCCGTCAGGACCATGAATCGTATGCCCGGACTCTGCCGCGTCCAGATAGGCACGGCATAATTCAGCCACACGGCTGGACGACTGCGACAAGGGGCCGTGCAGAAGACTATAGCCATCAAGGCTGCCCATACTTAGCCCTATCGCTGACTCCTTGCTTGTATAATTCACATGGGCAGGATCATCAGCATAGATACGTATGAATGTACGCCTGTATTCATCGCCCCACTCCAGCAGTGTGGTCATCGCTTCCCTGTCATCGTTGCCGTTATTCAGCAGCATTTCCTCTATTAGCTCGGAGTCCGCAGCCAGCAACGCCTCCTCTTGACTGATCCTGCCCTGTTCGGCTAATCCGACCAGCCAGCCCAGCGGGTCTTCCTCCTGTGAGGCAGATACTTCACTGCACCCTGCCAGCACCGACTCGATAGCCAGTCTCTGTGCAGCAGCGACCTTACTCCCTGACTCGGGGTCATCGCAATCCCGACTGTTTTTTTCACTCAATAGTTCTGCGAATACATGCATCAGTTTAGCCTCCATGCTACAAATCCATCCTTTCTCCCGTCAGCAAGTTGGCACACACGAATTTGAGTATCCCACCATAAAAGAAAACGTTTACCTATTAGACGTCAAGTGGAATTCAAATGAGCCTTACCTGTAAGGTCCCTACCTTAACGTATTAGGCGCACCCCACATTTATACATATCTGTAGAACGACAGGAAAGCATAGATTAAACTGCAGCATGAAACGAAAAAAAACCCGGATTTCAAAGGATGAATACATCCGATGATAACCCGAGGGCATTGATTTTTTTATTCAAAAGAACGTACTTTCAGTACACGCATAACATTCAGTACGGCAAGAAGTGTTACGCCCACGTCGGAGAATACAGCCTCCCACATGGTAGCAATACCGAACGCACCCAAAGTGAGAAACACGGCTTTGACGCCTAGTGCAAATATAATATTCTGCCATACGATGCGGCGTGTACGCTTGGCGATATGAATCGCTGTAACCAATCTTGAAGGTTCGTCGTTCATGATCACGATATCCGCCGCCTCAATCGCGGCATCTGAACCCAAACCGCCCATCGCTACACCTACATCCGCCAGTGCAAGCACAGGGGTATCATTAATCCCGTCGCCCACGAACAAAATCTTGTCGCCCGCTTTTTTACTTGCAGACAGTTGTTCAATCGCTTCGGCTTTATTCTGGGGTAACAGCTCTGCACGTACTTCATCCAGACCCAACTGTCGTCCAACGGCCTCTGCAACCGTCCGGTTGTCACCTGTCAGCATGATCGTTTTCACTATACCCAGCTTTTTCAGTGAAGCAATCGTTCGTGCCGCGTCCTCCTTGACTTCATCCGAAATCAGGATGCATCCGGCATACGTTCCGTCTACAGCCACATGAACGACCGTTCCTTCATCCATCGTTCCTGCACGTTGTGCATCGTCAAAAGCAACTTGCTCCCGCTCCATCAGCTTCGCATTCCCGGCCAACACCAGACGACCATCTATCTGCGCTTGAATCCCATGACCGGAAATCTCGCTATATTGCTGTACCCGCTCGGCTTGAAGCTCCTTGCCATAGGAATCACGCAGGGATGCCGCAATAGGATGCGTGGAATGCAGCTCCGCCAAAGCAGCCGTTTCCAGCAGGCTTTCCTTCGTAAATTCTCCGGCGGGATAAATACCTGTTACACGGAAAACCCCTTTGGTGAGTGTACCTGTTTTATCAAAAACAGCATATTTCACATGGTTCAGTGCTTCAAGATAGTTCCCGCCTTTAATCAGCACACCTGAACGGGAGGCTGCCCCGATGCCGCCAAAGAAGCCCAACGGAATGGATACGACCAGCGCACATGGGCAAGAAATGACGAGGAAAACAAGTGCACGATATACCCAATCTGCAAACTGCGCTCCCGGTACGACGAGCGGTGGAACGACTGCCAGCAGCAGCGCAACGATAACCACAACAGGAGTATAGTATCTGGAAAACTTGGTGATAAACTTTTCGGTCGGCGCTTTTTTGGCGCTCGCATTTTGCACTAGCTCCAAAATTTTGGCGACTGCTGATTCGCTGAATTCCTTGCTAACCTCTACAGTTAAAAGTCCGTTCGTATTGATAAATCCGCTCATCACACTGCTTCCCGGCTCTACGGTACGAGGCACGGATTCACCCGTCAGCGCCGAGGTATCCACATGCGATTTTCCGTCTACAACTTTACCATCCAGCGGAATCTTCTCGCCCGGCTTGATTACTATCAGATCACCTACACGCACATCCTCGGGTGACACCCGATTTACGGAATCAGCCGTCTTCAGGTTGGCATAGTCCGGTCGAATATCCATCAGGTCGCTGATAGATTTGCGCGAACGATTAACCGCAATGCCCTGGAATAGCTCACCGATTTGATAAAAGAACATGACGGCTACGCCTTCCGGATATTGCCCAATTGCAAATGCACCAACAGTAGCCAGCGTCATCAGGAAATATTCGTCAAAAGCCATTCCTCGCACCAGACTGCGCACAGCCTGCATGACTACATCTCCACCAACAATGATATATGCCAGTAAAAACAGTGCCAGCTTGCCTAGGCCCTCTACAGGCAACCACCAGGCAACAGCCGCAACGACTGCACCAATAGCCAAGCGTGTAATCATGCGGCGTATACCGTCTGTACCGTGGTCATGTGTATGCCCGGCATGGCTGTCATCTCCATGCGAATGTGAATGAGCATGTGTGGAATCACCATGATCATGTGCATGTTCGCCATGGTGGTGGCCATCATGGGCATGAACTTCCTCAGCATGTGCTTCATGACTATGAGTATGACCTGTGTGGCTGTGAACTCCATGTTGTTGGCCGTTCTCATGCGTATGTCCTTCACTATGCTCATGACTATGGGTGCGCTCCCCTGCGCTGCCTGCCTGTGCTGCACCCGCCACACTGCGACTGTTCTCACCAGAGCGTCCCCGGGCGCTTTTTACGATCATTCGGACGTGAGGCTCCAGTCTGTGAACCTTCCGTTCCGTTTGACGAAAAATCTCCTCTTTTTGATCCGAGCTTGCTGTCATCGTCAATGTTTTCGTTACAAAATTGACCGAGCAATCAAGCACACCTTCTATTTTACTGACTCCATTTTCAATCTTTAGAGCACAGTTGGCACAGTCCAAGCCTTCCAAAATCCATTCGTGCCGTTCCGTTCTTTTCAGAGCATCCATAATCATTGGCCTCCAATTAACTATATATGAGCAACTGTTCATATATTATTTATTAAACTCATTATATTCAGTATCATGAGTAAAAGTCAATGATAATAGCCCCTTTCCGCCAAATAAATCTATTTCATCGGACAAACACCAAAAGAGCGCCAATCGCTTGGCGCCCTGCTTTTTTTCTATCCCAAAATTATTGATGTGAAATGTGCTGGTGGGTTTGCAAAAATATCTGCTCCACATGATTATCATCCAGCGAATAAAACACCGTTTTGCCTTCCTTGCGCCGTTTGACAATGCGCAGATTGCGCAAATAACGAAGCTGGTGAGATACCGCAGACTGCCCCATATTCAACACCTGGGTCAAATCATGTACACACAGCTCCTTCTGGGCCAAAGCGTAGATTAGCTTGATCCGTGTCGGATCACCCAAGGCTTTGAACAGCTCCGACATTTTGTATGCGATGGAATCCTCAACAAGAGAAGATTTTATGTGTTCGATTTCTTTGTCTGAACCGTGACAAGCCGGCTCGCAATCCAAAGCTTCCGTTTCAGAATTCATCCTTTTCACCCCGTGTATTTCGACTTGATGCTCCTATTATAGCAAATTCGTAGAATTTACGAATAGCTTATATTACAGCTTGTCCCGTAACAGAGAATTTTCAAGTCTCGATGCCTGGCTATCCGCACTCCGCCCTATATAACGTTGCGCTAAATAAAGCTTAATTCAACGTTTTTAATGCTTCATCACTGTAAGGCACGAGTTCCTCTATCCGTTTATCACGTAACTTAACCGCAAACGCCGGGTCAACCAGCAAAGCCCGTCCAACCGCAACCAGATCAGCTTCCTCTCGCTCTACTTGTCCAACAAGTTGTTCTAATCTTGCCTGTACGCTACTCGAATTATCGGTCTGGCTGTTATTATTTTTTTCCAGTTCACTCAAAAAAGCCTTCTCCAAACCAATGGAGCCTACAGTAATAACCGGCTTGCCTGTTAGCTTTTTGGTCCAAGCAGCTAAATTTAGATCAGACCCTTCAAATTCCGGTTCCCAAAAACGGCGGCTTGAGCAGTGGAATACATCCACCCCGGCCTTCACCAATGGAGACAGAAACTGTTCAAGCTCCTCTGGTGTCTGTGCCAATTTCTCTCCATAATGGTACATCTTCCACTGGGAGAACCGCAGTACAATTGGAAAATCCGGACCCACTGCACGACGACAAGCCTCAATGACCTCCACCGCAAACCGAGTGCGCTGGGCCAAATTGCCTCCGTATTGATCTGTACGCTTGTTGGTTTTGTCCCAGAAAAACTGGTCAATTAAATAGCCGTGTGCACCATGAAGCTCAATGCCGTCGAATCCCACCTGCTGGGCATCCGCTGCTGCTTGGGCATAGGCTGCGATAATATCAGCAATCTCGGCCTCCTTCAACGGCTCAACTACCTTTTCACCAGCAGGAGTGATACCGGACGGACCGACGGGTAATGCCTCGGGATTCGGCTGGTTAGCCGCGCCTATTTTCCGGGCCGCACCCACATGCCAGAGCTGCGGTATAATCTTGCCACCCGCCGCATGAACCTCCTCGACTACCTTCGCCCATCCCTTCAATCCCTCACCATAAAAATTAGGAATGCTCGTATGCTCCACGGCTGCGGGATGATTAATAGCAGTTCCCTCCGTAATAATCAATCCGACTGCATTTTCCGCACGGCGACGATAATACGCGGCCACCTCAGGGCCTGGGATACCTTGAGGAGAAAAATTCCGTGTCATTGGAGCCATAACGATCCGATTGGGAAGAGATAAATTACCTGCCTTAAAAGGTTTAAATAGTATATCTGTATTCATTATTTTCATCCTCCGCTCTCAACTAGTGTTATCGTTTTCACCCTACTGTTATACAATTCCATTTTACACATAGATAAACTTGAGTTCAAGTAGCCACAGTTTATATTTCCAACACGATACTCACAAAAAAAGAGGAAGCGGCTCTAAGCTGCTTCCTCTTACCTAATTAGTTTGTACTTATTATTGTGCTACCATGTTGTATTCCATAATCCAGACAGAACCGCCAACAATGGTCAACAGGATGACTACACCGAAAATCAAAGTCATGACATTCCAGCGTGGTCCATTACTTTCACGGATATGCATGAAGAAGAATAACTGCACCAGAAATTGCAGCACTGCTGCGGCCAAAATAACAACCATAGTTGAAGTGCGACTCAACATATGATTCATGACCACACCGAGAGGAATGATGGTCAGTACGATGGACAGAATAAATCCGATTACATAGGATTTCACTGAACCGTGAGACTCATCATGACCATGCGAACCCGCTCCTGATTGATGCTGTGCCATCTACATCACCCCCATCAAATAGACGACTGTCAGCAAGAAGATCCAGACAGCGTCCAAAAAGTGCCAATACAAGCTCAATGCCGAAACTTTGCCCTTCGTCTCTGGAGTAAGCCCGCGTTTTTTCAACTGAAACATAAGGCCGATCATCCACACCAGACCTAACGAAACGTGAAGTCCGTGCGTACCGACCAATGTGAAGAATGCCGACAGGAACGCGCTCGTTCCAAAATTGGCTCCTTCGTGTACCAATTCAACAAACTCGTAAACCTCAAAACCGATAAAACCAAGACCCAGGATCGCCGTCACGATTAACCAGTTGATTAATCCCTTCATGCTTCCTTTGTTCATGGCCAACACAGCCAGACCGCTTGTGAAGCTGCTTGTGAGCAAGAGGAACGTTTCAATGATAACGCCCGTCATGTTAAACAGCTCTGCGCCCCCAGGTCCTCCAGCTGTGCTGTTCCGAAGGACGACGAAGGTTGCGAACAAGGTACTGAACAGGATTACGTCCGTTACAAGAAAGATCCAGAAACCAAGCATCTTCAATTCTTGTGGATCGTGATGCCCGTGGTCATGATCATGGCTGTGATGTGCTGCTGCTTGTGCCATTATACAGACCCCCTTATTGCCGCTTCCGTGCGTTTTACCTCATCCGCAGGGATGTAGTAGTCGCCATCATACGAGAAGAAAGAACGACAAATCATACAAATCGCAACGCCGATCAGACCCGGAATATAGAAGATCGACCACCCGAATACAAAACCGAAACCTGCGATGAAAAAGAATACCGACATAATGAATGGAATCGCCGAGTTTTTCGGCATATGAATCGCTTCAATTGGCGGTTGCTTTCTGAAAATTCCTTTTGCTCGTTTGTCTTTCTCTGCCCACCAGTCATCACGTTCTTCTACTTGTGGGATGGTAGCAAAATTGTATTCCGGTGCAGGTGAAGGGATCGACCATTCCAACGTATGACCACCCCAAGGGTCGCCAGTTGTATCCTTCAGCTTGCGGAAATTTTTGATACCCAGAAGAATTTGAAGAACCTGGAACAAGAAACCAATCCCCATCAGGAATGCTCCAACGGTTGATACAAGGTTAAGCGGCTGCCAGCCAGTATCCCAGCCGTAAGTGCTCAGACGACGTGTCATACCCATCAGACCGAGGGAATATTGTGGAATGAAACACACATAGAAGCCGATATTCCAGAACCAGAAAGCCCATTTACCCGGCGTTTCAGGCAGAGTGAAGCCGAACATTTTAGGCCACCAGTAGTACAGACCTGCCAGATAGCCGAACACTACACCGCCAATCAGAGCGGAGTGAAAGTGAGCGACCAGGAAGTAACTGTTATGGAACTGGAAGTCCGCAGGCGCTACAGACAACATGACGCCCGTCAAACCTGCAATCAGGAAATTCGGAATAAAGGCGATTGCCCACATCATAGGTGTCTTAAATGTGATCTTACCCCGATACATCGTGAACAGCCAGTTAAACACTTTAACCCCTGTCGGTATTGCAATAACCATCGTCGAAATGGCAAAGAATGCATTAACATCTGCGCCTGATCCCATCGTGAAGAAGTGATGCGCCCAGGTGAAGAAGGACAGGATAGCAATCATGAACATGGCGTAAACCATGGATTTGTAGCCAAACAATTTCTTTTTGGAGAATACGCTGATGACCTCGGAATAAATACCGAAGGCAGGTATAACCACGATATAAACCTCAGGGTGACCCCACATCCAGATCAGGTTGATATACATCATTGGGTTACCGCCGAAATCAAGTGTAAAGAAATGTCCTCCTCCGAAGCGGTCAAGGAATAGCAAAGCTAAAGTAACCGTCAAAATCGGAAACGCGAAAATGATGATAACACATGATGAAAATACGGACCACGTAAAGACAGGCATTTTCATCCAGGTCATACCAGGTGCGCGCATTTTAATAATGGTAACAATAAAGTTAATCCCCGTAGCCAATGAACCTATACCAGAAATCTGTATACCCCAGATATAAAAGTTCTGACCGACGCCGGGACTAAATTGCAGCTCCGAAAGCGGTGGATAACTCAACCAACCTGCGTCCGGCGAACCGCCAATAACGAAGGACAGGTTGAATAGCATCGCTCCCATAAAGAACAGCCAGAAGCTCAGCGCGTTCAGGAAAGGAAACGCAACGTCACGCGCACCAATTTGAAGTGGTACCGCGATGTTAAACAAACCAAACATCAATGGCATCGCCATAAACAAGATCATGATCGTGCCATGCGTTGTAAAGATCTGATTGTAATGCTCAGGATGCAAAAGTGTAACATCCGGTGTAGCAAGCTGTAAACGCATCAACAGTGCGTCCACGCCTCCGCGGAACAGCATCAAGATGGCTGCAAGGATATACATAATACCGACTTTTTTATGGTCAACGGTAGTCAACCAGTTTTTCCAAAGCCAGCCCCATTTTTTGAAATAAGTGAGCACAAACACGATCCCGATCATCGCGAGAGCGATAGAAACATCCGCTCCATAAATCATTGGGTCTCCAGTAACGAAGAAAGTGGATGCAAACTCTTTTATTTTGTCAAGCATTGGGGGCCTCCTTCCCTATAATCATTTAATTGTGTCCGCTCATATTCATATTACTCATGGTGCCTGTATCTTCAGTGCTGCCAGACTTGGAAGAACCTTCTGTGGATGCTCCGCCATGTCCGCCATGAGGATTAGGAGCTCCTTCCACTACATACTTGGTCACAATATCCTGGAACAAACCGTCTGGAATCGAAGAATACTCATCAGGCTGGGACAAACCTGGTTTTGCAAGCGCCAAATAGCCGTCCTTTGTCAGCGGTTTGGACTGCTTTTTAATGTTAGCGACCCAGTTTTTATACTCTTCATCCGACTGAACCTCTACATCAAAGCGCATTTGTCCAAAATGCTCACCGCTGAAGTTTGCGCCCGAACCAAAGTAAGTTCCTTCTTGATCAGCCTGCAAATGCAGCTTCATGGCCATGCCTGACATGGTGTAGATCTGGCCGCCCAATTGCGGAATCCAGAACGAGTTCATCGGCGCATCAGCAGTCAGCTCGAAACGGACCGGAACGCCTTTAGGAATGTGAATTTCATTGACTGTAGCAATACCTTCCTCCGGATACATAAAGAGCCATTTCCAGTCCAGTGCAGTTACTTGGATGGTTACTGGCTTTTGTGTGCTTGCCATTGGCTTGGAAGGCTCCAGCAAGTAGGTATATCTCGCAGTGATAACCGCAAGAATCAAGATGACAACAATCGGAATACTCCACCATACGGTCTCCAGTTTTTTACTGTCGTCCCAGTGGGGTTGGTACTTCGCCTTGTTATCCGGCGCGTCGCGATAACGCCAAATGATGAAAAAAGTCAAAAACATGACCGGTACAATTAGAAGTGCAGCCATAGACGTTGAAAGAATGATCAGCTCTTTTTGTGCTTGCCCAATAGGTCCTTTCGGATCGAAAACAACGTATTTTCCGCCAGCATAAAAACACGTCCAAATGAGCAATGCTACCGTGAGCACGGTCAAAACCAACGCAATAATCGCTTTTGGTTTTTTGTTCATGTTGTTCCCCTCTCCTTTAATAATAAATTACTCAAAACTTACGAACTCCTGTAATGTTGCCCCTATATAAGATATCAGAAAAGAGGGGACTTTTTTTATTGTTAACAGAATTGTCGATTATTTGTCCGTTTTTTGTGAAAAACCTCTCTAAAAATAAAATTTCTCTTGCAAATTCAAAATCTACTATTACTAAAAAGGTGACATAAGCCAAAACTATATCGAAGCATTCCAAGGAAGACAGACTGCTTGTAGCTGAAGTTTGTTCTTGCGATGTCAGGAAGCAAAAACGGGGCTCCAGACAGTTTATTGTTCCACACTGTACGAAGACCCACGTTGTTGTTTTTCTATAGATGTTTTTTCAGTTGTATTAACTGCGTCCCTTCTCCTGATCTTCCTTCTTGCGGGCAATGACCAGCCCTTTTCCGATCATATAAATAAAAAATCCGCCAACGACACATCCAATACCCACCATTAAATATATATTACGATCACTTAGATTACCTAAATTGAACAAAATAAGAATAACGCCTACAATCCAAGCGAGCCAGGCGATGACAGACACTGAGCGGCTCATTTGCTTTTCGTTCGATCCTGATTTTCTAAAATTCGAAGCCATATCCTCCACTCCCTCTGGTCTAAAATTGATGAAGCGCCCTCTTCGGGTATTTTTGTCAGTATGCACAATCCCTGTGATTATATTCTTAATCGCTTCACCATACTTTTAGCAACCTGCAATTCAACTTGGATATTATTACCCCAGAGAACTCGTTGTTCAAACAAAAGGGAGCGAAGACAGGCCAATGTCCGCTTTAGTATCAAAGTACATTTTCTTTTAACGTCTGGTCTCCAGCCAGTTGTTACTTACCACATTTCGATACCAATAGTAGCTTTCCTTGGGGGTGCGGGCCAGAGTGCGGAAATCGACATGAATCATGCCGAATCTCATATTATATCCTTCAGCCCATTCAAAATTGTCCATAAGCGACCATGCCATATAGCCTTTCACATGAAGGCCGTCATGAATCGCCCGATGTACCTGCACTAAATGCTGCTGCATATAGGAAATACGGCGGTCATCCTGAACCTTGCCATTCACAATCTCATCGTTGATACAAGCCCCGTTCTCTGTAATGTAAATGTCGATGTTGCCGTACTTTTGCAAATAATGCAGTACCTCATACAACCCGCGCGATTCCACCGGCCAGCCGATATCTGTCACAGGCAGCCCCATATTAATCTCTTCGGATTGAAGGAATCCAGCTTCGGGATTAAAACGATTGACGGACATAGCGTAGTAGTTTATACCGATCAGATCAATAGGTTCGCTAATAATGTCCATATCTCCTTCCTGAATAGGTACGGTAGCTCCTTGCTTAGCAAACCAATCTACCAGAAACTGAGGATACGAACCCTGATAGATGGGCTGGAGAAACCAGTCACTATGCAGGGAAACCGTACGCGCACACGCCGCTTTGTCTTCCTCGGAAGTGCTATAGGGCACAGCCCATGAGACATTCGGCGCTATGCCGATCTGACCGCTGGTGCCCAACTCGCGGAAACGACGTACAGATAGACCATGCGCAACCAGCAGATGATGCCCAACGTTGATGGCTGTCTGGAGATTTGTCAGACCAGGGGCATGAACTCCCAGCATATTGGATAAAAAAGCGATGCACCACGGCTCATTAAACGTCAGCCAATGGTGTATTTTTCCATGAAACTCACGGAACATCGTCTCCGCATACTGGACAAATGCCTGAATCGTGCGACGGTTCTCCCATCCTCCTGCATCTTGAAGTACCTGCGGCAGATCCCAGTGATACAGCGTACAAAACGGCTCAATTCCATTTTCGTTCAGCATATCTACTACGCGATGATAATAGTCCAATCCTTCTTGATTAACTTCACCGTCACCATTGGGGAATATACGCGGCCAAGATACCGAAAAACGATATGTACGAATACCCAGCTCCTTCATCAGCCGGATATCCTCTTCGTAGCGATGATAGCTGTCACAGGCTACATTCCCGTTATCTCCGTTGAACACCTTGCCAGGCGTATGGGCAAAGGTATCCCAGATGGACAAACCTCTTCCCTCCTCCTCATAGGCCCCCTCGATTTGATAGGCTGCTGTTGCCGTCCCCCACATAAAGTCCTGCGGAAATTGAAAAATGGTCATATTTGCTCTTCCTCTCCATCAATAATAATCGTTTGTCTGTCCGTTATTTCCTGCTCTTTGGTAAAATTCCATGACAAAATGAATCCTCCATGCTTCGGATCAGGCTGAGCCTGCCGAGCATCTGCGCTAAACGGATGAGCACTGCGAATCGTGCAGCGTCCCGTCGGGGCGGATGCGGTAAGTTCCGCGCGGACGAGCCGGGAACCGGACCATTCCATGCCAACCGTCATCCCGCCATGCCCCCGCAATCCGCTGACCCGCCCCTCAGGCCATGCAGAAGGCAGGGCAGGCAGCAAGGTCAGCTCACCCGGACGGCTTTGTAGCAGCATTTCCGCGATACCCGCCGTCGCTCCGAAGTTGCCGTCGATCTGAAAAGGCGGATGAGCGTCGAATAAATTGGGGTAGGTCGAGCGCGACAGCAACGTGCGAACATACCGATGCGCTGCTTCGCCATCCTCCAACCGCGCGTACAGGTTAATCAACCAGGCGCAGCTCCAGCCGGTATGACCTCCGCCATGATCGAGCCGTCGGCGCAGAGATATGCGGGCCGCCTCCGCCAGCTCCGGGGTATCGCGAACATGAATTTGTCGGCCAGGGTACAATCCATACAGATGCGAAACATGTCGATGTCCCGGCTCCGCTTCCTCAAAATCGGCAAACCATTCCTGTAACTGACCGTGACGACCGATCTGATAAGGCAGCAGGCGTTGCAGCGTTTCTTCACAGCGGTTGCGGAACTCATCGTCTAATTCCAGCAGCTCCGCAGCCTGAATGCAATTGCTCAGCAACTCCCGAATTAACGTCATATCCATCGTGGAGCCCATGGATATACTGCAATCCTCTCCGTCCGGAGTTTTAAATTTGTTTTCAGGTGATGTAGACGGAGAGGTCACTAGCCAGCCATCCGGGCCTTCCACGAGCCAATCCATACAAAAGGCGGCTGCTCCCTTCATCAGCGGATAAGCTTGCTCAGCCAAATAAGCCATATCCTGAGTAAACAGATAACGTTCCCATAAATGGGCGGTTAGCCAGACACCCCCCGAGCGGCCAAAAGGCCCAACTGGCATGGCCGCCTGACGGTCCGGCATACCTCCACACATCTACATTGTGATGGGCCGACCAGCCTTGCGCACCATAATGGATCGAAGCAACTCTGCGTCCCGTACGGCTGACTTCTCCAATCATGTGCAGCAAGGGTTCATGGCACTCAGCAAGATTGCATATTTCCGCCGGCCAATAGTTCATCTGGGTATTAATGTTAGTTGTATAATTGCTGTTCCACGGCGGCTGCACCCGGTCATTCCAGATACCCTGAAGATTGGCGGGCTGACTGCCTGAACGCGAACTTGCTATCAGTAAGTAGCGTCCATACTGAAACAACAGCACCTCCAAATCCGGGTCCGTCTGACCTTCGCGGTACTGCTCCAATCGCAAGTCAGTCGGAATTTGTCTTTTTGTCATTCGATCCGTCCCGATATCATTCCCAAGCTCTAACTCAACGCGGCCAAATAGTCCCCGATGATCTTGCTCATGCCGTCGCTTCACCTGCTCGTATCCAAGCGAGACTGCTTTATCCAAAGTAACTTGGCATACGCCTGTCGGTTCCGCTGCATCACTGTCCGGTTTAGTATCAAATCTCCGGAATCCGGTAGCTGCGGCTAAATACACCGTGAGTTTATCCGCACCCGATACACTCAGCACTCCGTCAGCATCCTCTGTCAGCGTCCCCCCCTCGGGGATAACCCGCGCCTGAACCGCAAAGGCCATCCCCAATTCATCCTCGTAAACAACCGACTGCGGATGATCCCCGCGATAATTTGACTCCACATGGCTGGGCGCTCGTCCGGTTAACGTAATTACGTCCCTCGTTGATTCATTAGATGGGCCATCTTCCTTGTGACTATCCCACGGGGATGAATCACCAAAATGTGCATCCTCGCCAGCCTCGGTTTCACAAGGATGCGGTGTAGTTATACGCACGATTGCATTGATCTTTCCAGGCCTATCCGCAGTCAGCGATACCATGATAATTCCATCTGGTGCACTGGCGATGACTTTACGAGTATAACGGATACCCCCGTTATGAAAAATGACCGCAGCCGTTCCGGTGGTCAAATCCAATTCGCGTTCATACTCCACAATTTCCCCAAGTCCCTGCTGTGTAATCCACAAATCTCCCAAAGGCTGATAAGCCTCCGTATCCCGCCCCAGCATATTCGTATTGATCAGATGCTCAGCATCCTTGTATTTTCCGTCCGCAATCAGTTCCCTGACAGGCTTCAAATATCTCAATGCATTATACTGAACGCCATCCCTGGGAAATCCGGACCAGAGCGTATCCTCGTTTAATTGCAAACGCTCCTCCCCGATCCCGCCAAAAACTATCGCGCCCAGCCTCCCATTGCCGACAGGCAATGCTTCCTCCCACACCTTAGCAGGCTGGTGATACCATAAACGCAGGGATTTCTGCTTTTCGCGTTGTCTCACATCAAACCCTCCCCCATTGAGATCAAACAGAGCGCCAATCCCGTATGAACCACAAGGACAAGCGCTCCGTCACTCCGACAACCCATCATTTTGTTGCGCCTCGTTAAGTCAGCTCGCTATTTAGAAGCCTTGCCGCTCCACAATTCCACTCTGTCCTTCACCAATTGAGTATATTGTTGCTCCATTTGTACCGCTCCGGCGGCATCCAGCTCTTTAATCATGTTGTCGTATATCGTATCAAAATTGGAAGCCGGAGCTAAAATAGCTTCCGGTATACGTTTGCGGATAATATCTGTCGTTTTTTTGAAGGTGACGTTATAGTTGGATTCATTGTCTGTCGTCAGGTTATAGGCTGCGCCCCAAGGCTTTACATCAAATTCTTTCTTGTCCGGGAACAGTTCTTTCCACGTTTTTACGCCATACGCTTTAAGTGATTCTTTCTCCGGCTCCGAATAAGCCGCGATAATTTGCTCCGGGAATTTGGCAGTGTAGTAGTTACCCGTAGGGTCCTTCACTCCGTCGCCATAGTGTCCGCTGAGTAACGTGTACAATTCTATTCCAGTGGATTTATTGAAGTTGGTTGCATTATTCGTTTTTTGCTCCAATACATCAGCCGGGATGACGCGTTTGCCGTCTTTGGTCTCATAATGCTTGCCTTCGATGCCCCAGTTCACTAGCACCTGTCCTTCATCGGATGCTAAATAATCAAGGAATTTAATAGCCCGCACCGGGTCCTTGCAATTTTCCGTAATACCTACACCATAACCGGACGTGAAACCCGTATCCTGAAAAGAACGATCCTTGTATTCCTCGGAAAGTGTAACTGGAAAATGGGCGTAACTGGAATCGGCCTTGCCTGACGCTTTTAACGCATTTTCGGCATCCTGATAACCCCACTCCTGGTCGATCAGACCGAGGACACGACCGCTGGCAATTTTGGATTTGTATTGATCACTTTTTTGCACAAACGAATCTTTATCCAGCAACCCTTCATTGTACATGTGGTTCAACCAACGGAAATATTCCTTTTCTTCTGGACGTTTATAATGAAGTTGGGCTTCAAATGTTTTGGGATCAATAAAATATTCACCATCATCCGGCGCTCCAGTCGTCTGGAAGGCAGGATTCGTTACGGTAATCATAATTCTCCAGTCATCTGCATCCAGCGTGAGAGGGATCGTTTTTTTGCCATTGATCGTCGGATGCTTGGCTACATAGGTTTTGAGTACGTTTTCATAATCCTGTAGCGTTCTTACCTTTGGATAACCTAACTCCTTGAGCACCTTATGCTGAATTTCAAATCCCCCCGTCGCGTCAAAACTCTCCTGTCCCACACCTGCATACGTAGGAAGGACATAGATGGATTGATCTTTATTACTGTATTTCAAACGATCCATATAGGGTCCGTATAGCTTTTTGAGATTGGGTGCGTGATTATTGATCAGATCTGTCAGATCAATCATGGCCCCCGCATCCACGAGCTTGCTAATATTCGCTTTAGGAGAAACCAAGTCCGGGTATTCTCCACTTGCTGCCATCAAAGCAATTCGGTCATCTCCACCTCCGCCGCTGACATCAAATTCCGCATTCAAGGTTACACCTGTTTTCTTGGTGATTTCCTTGCCTATTTCATCCTTCATTCCATTCCATTGCGGGCTTGTATCTGCTCCGAAGAAGCTAAACGTAATCGGGTCTGTGCCGCTGGATGTACCTTCCTTTGCTGCTTTATCGCTTCCCCCACAACCTGCGAGTGTGGTAAGTGACACCGCGAGCAAGGGAATTAGTGCAAATCTAGACCAGTGTTTTTTCATGTATAAATCCTCCTATATTCATATGATGACTTAGCCTGCAAATAACTGTTGCTTTACACTCAGGATTCTGGCTTTTATGATTTCACCGCTCCCAGCGTCATCCCGCCTACAAAATACTTTTGCAGGAACGGATATACCATCAGAATGGGAAGTGTAACCGTAATTGTAATTGCCATTTTAATCGACTCTGGTGAAATTTGAGCCATTTGCTTAGCCATATCGTTACTATTCGCCATACTGGAGCCGCCTTGCTGCGTACTTTGCAGTATCTTCATCAGCTCATACTGCAGCGTCGTCCATTGTGGCGCCCCACCATTATACAAATACGTATCAAACCAAGCATTCCACTGACCTACTGCCAAAAAAAGAGCAATCGTTGCCAATACTGGTTTGCACAGCGGCAAAATAATTTTCCAATAAATTGTAAAATCATTCGCACCATCCAGCTTGGCAGACTCCTGTAGCGCATACGGCAAACCATCCATAAAGGAACGAATGACAAACACGTTAAATGCGCTAATTAAGCCTGGAAAAATGTACACCCAAAATGAACCCAGCAGATGCAGATCCCGCATCAAAATAAACACGGGCACCATCCCGCCGGAAAAATACATCGTCAACGCCAAAAACGTAGAAATAAACTTACGAGCGCGAAACTCGACCCGACTCAATGTAAAAGCAAGCATAGACCCGCATATCAATCCGAGTACCGTCCCGACCAAAGTACGAAGAATAGATATTTGCAGACCCTGAAGAAGGCCATCGTACTGGAAAATTGTTTTGTAATTTTCAAGCGTAAATTGGCGGGGCCATATATAAATACCGCCGCGAACCGTGTCCGTTGAATTGTTCAGGGAAATCGCAAGTACGTTCAGAAACGGGTACAGCGTCAACACCACGATTAGAGCCATGAGGATATAGTTGAACAGGTCAAACAGCTTTTCAGACCGAGTAGCATTAAATGCCTTATTCGTCATTTCGCATCTCCCTCCCTACATGATGCTTTCTTTGGTCAGTTTTTTGAATATGCCATTTGCCGTAAACAACAGCAGGATGCTGACCAGTGAGTTGAAAATACCAATTGCCGTCCCGTAAGAGAAGCGGCCCAAATTAATCCCGTAATTCAGCGCATACAGATCCAGCACCTCGGAATAATCCGTCACGAGACTATTGCCAAGCAAGAACTGCTTCTCAAAACCGTTGCTCACCAAATGTCCAATCGCCATAATGAACAGAACAGCAATCGTCGAACGGATACCTGGCAGCGTAATATGCCACATCTGTCTCCAGCGGCTCGCCCCGTCCACACGCGAGGCTTCATACTGCTCCTGGTCAATTCCGGTAATGGCGGCTAAATAAATAATCGTATTCCAGCCTGTCTCTTTCCATATATCGGAAGCGGTTACAATGTACCAGAACCAGCTCCCCTTCGCCATGAACTGAATCGGCTCATCCACAATATGAAGCGCTATCAATAAATCATTAACAATTCCTCCGTCAATGGACAGCATTTTCGTAACCAATCCGGCGACAACCACCCAGGATACAAAATGCGGGAGGTAGGATATCGTCTGCACAAATCGTTTGAACAGCATCCCCCGTAGCTCATTTAGCAGAATGGCAAAAAAGATCGGTACAACAAAACCAAATACAATACCCATCAGGCTCATCGCCAGCGTATTGCGTAATACAAGATAAAATCGTTCATCCTGAAATAGCTCAATAAAGTTATTCAGCCCTACCCATTTCTGGTCCGAAAAAGATTTGGCCGGCTTATAATTTTGAAACGCCATCGTCCAGCCCCACAGCGGAAGATAACTGAAAACAAACACCCATATGACGAAAGGAATGGACATAAAATAAAGGTACTTTTGTTGCTTTACACTGTCCCACAAGCCTTTTTCTCCACGCCCGCGCTTCGGCCCGCGTACCTTGCGCAGTCTGCCCCGGTTAGACTCAGGAATCGTAGCACCAGCATTGGAAGCGGTTTCAGTTGATGATTCCATAGCAAGCTCCTCCTTGTATATAGTTACTATTATCATACTTTGCTGGCTTGAAAGCGGATACCCAACGAATTAGGAGAAAAATCAGTTCAAAATTAGATATATGGGGAGGGAGTTGAAAATTACGTTCGTGCCACTACGTATGCGGATGGTGCTTCCCATCGCTGTTGCTTGTACAGCACCATTCCGCCTGCTCCGTTTTCCGTGTGAATTTTCAAGTTAAATTATAGAATACAAAAAGACCAGCAATGTAAGCTGGTCAAACCTCTCAATCATATTCTGCAACTAATTGGCGGGTGTACAGATGTCTGTCGGGAGCAAACAGTTCCTCCTTTACAAACTCGTCCACCAAACGGCCTTCGTGCATGACTAGCACCCGGTCACACATATATTGCACCACAGGTAGGTCGTGGGAAATAAACAGATACGAAAATCCCAGCCTCCCCTGCAACTCCTTGAGCAAGTTTAGCATTTCTGACTGAATTAAGGTATCCAGGCTGGATGTTGGTTCATCCATAATAATGAGTGCAGGCTCCACGCTGATAGCTCTTGCCATGCAAAGCCGTTGCTTTTGTCCACCGCTGATTTCATGAGGATATCTATCCAGCAATCCAGGTGATAAGCCCACAATTTCCAGCAATTTCACTGCTATTTCTCTTCTGTCTGAACCACAGTCTTTCAAAAAAGATGGAACCTTTCGTTCCAGTTGATCCAGTGGCTCCATGACGGATTCCAGTAAACGAAACCTTGGATTTAGCGCCGCAGAGGGATTTTGAAATACGGCCTGCATCTGTCCTTTATAACGTTTTAACGACTGCCTGTTGCCTGCTTGAACGGGTGTTCCCTGAAACCGGATTGTTCCTCGATCTATAGCTTGCATAAGCATAATACAGCGTGCCAAGGTGCTTTTTCCACTGCCGCTTTCTCCGATCAGCCCCACACATTCACCCGCTCGAATCGTCAACGATACCCCGTCAAGCACTTGTCCCTTTTTGCGGTAAGATTTATGAAGGTCCTGCACGACTAAAAGTTCAGGTTCAAGTATCTGGTTCATAAAGATGTTACCGCCCTCTCTATATGGACTCATGCACGGATTTCATTGATGGGCGCAAGGATGGAATAGCTTCAATCAGCCTTCGGGTGTAGGGCTGTTTCGGGTTGTTCAACAATGGCAATGTGTTCCCCGTTTCCATAAGCTGGCCTTCACGCATCACAGTGACTTGATCGGCGTAGCGCTTGACGTTTCTCAGGTCATGCGAGATGAACAGTGCAGCTATTCCACCTATAAACAACCATAAAGGAAGTCGGGATGTACTCAATGTCCTCCCTCCTTCAAGCGGATTTCAGGGTTCACGTATCCCACCGTTACATCCGTCATCACGTGAAGCAGCATAATGACAGCACCCATAAATAAAATGTATCCCTGAATCATCGGGTAATCCCGGTTATGAATAGCTTCTACAATAAACTTTCCCAGACCCGGATAGGCGAATATCGTTTCTACCACGACACTTCCCCCCAGCAAGTTTCCCACACTGACGCCAAACATAGTCACTACGGGAGTCAGGCTATGGCGACACGCATGCAACCAAAAAATACGCTGCCTTCCAATCCCTCTGGACCTTGCACCCAGAATAAAATCCTGACTCAAGCTGTTTAACAGGCTGGAACGAATAAGACGTACATATACCGCAGCCATCGTAAGTCCCAGTGTCAGCGAAGGAAGCACCAGATGCATCAAAGTACCGTTCCCCATGGCTGGAAAGATCGACCACCTTACCGAAAATCCCTCAATAAGTAAAAGTCCTAGCCAAAAGCTGGGAATCGATGCTCCCATGATCGCGAGCACCCGGCTGACTCGATCAATCCACTTCTTGGGATATAAAGCTGAACAAGCGCCCAACGGTACTGCAACTCCGACCAACACCACAATGGAGGTAAACGTCAGAAGAAGCGTCGCAGGCATCCTCGTCCATATTTCTTCTACGACCGGACGATGTGTCATGTAGGAAGCTCCCAAATCCAAACGAATGAATTTCGAGAGCCATTCCCCATATTGCACGATAACCGGCTCATTCAGCCCCATGATCTCCCTTTGGATCTCCACTTGCTCGTTCGTAACCGCCACATCATCCACACGCAGCAGTAGTCGCACCGCGTCTCCCGGAGCAAGCTTGATTCCCGCGAAGCTGATGAGCGACAGAAGAAAAATAAACAGGAAAAACTCGATCAGCCTTTTCCCAAGCATTTGAATCATTTGGCTTCAACATCCAACTGGTTGGTAAGCATGTAATATTCGCTTTTGCTGGTTACCCAGTTTTTCACACGGTCTTTGTAAACAACCAGCGTGTTCGGATGCACCAGATAGGAATAGTACGTCTGCTCATGAATTCTCGTGAGCGCTTGAGATATTAGTTCATTCCGCTTTGCTGTATCTACGGTTTGATCTAACTGGTAAATCAATTTATTTAACGACTCATCGTTTATTTTTCCATAATTCAGCGTTCCATCTGGCAAAAACGATACATTCAAAAAGTAGCTGGCATCACCGCGAGGTGCAATCAACGGACTGTACATACCGAGATCCCAAGTCGTATCGTTCATCAAATAGTCTTCGTAATTTTCAACCTGCTCAATTTGCAGCGTAATGCCCAATTGCTTGGCTTCCGATTGCAAAGCTTGTGAGAAGATTGGGAACTCGGCTCTGGATGCATAAGTGACCAGTTTTAAGGTTAACGGCTTCCCGTTTTGCGTTACTTTGCCATTGTCCACCTGAAATCCGGCTTCCTTAAACCACTTGAGCGCTTCTTCAGCCCCGGTTTTGCGGGTTGGATATTCCGGTACAAACGGGAAATCCGGTAAAAATGGACCTTGCGCCACTGTAGCCTGTCCGCCCATAATAGCGTCCTTTAGTTCCTCACGGTTAACCAAGGCATCAAATGCCTTACGCAAATTCGCATTTTGGAACAAAGGCCTTTTCGTGCTAAAAATCAATTCATGTGTACGCAAGCTAACCACTGAATCCAGCTTGAGCTGGTTGTCTTGCTTCATTTTGTCCATGCTTTCAACAGGTGGGCGATAGACGATATCTGCATCACCGGATAAAATGGCGGATAAACGTGCATTCGCATCCTCGTTAAAAGCAAAAACCGCCCGATCCAGCTTGGCCGCCCCACTCCAATATGCATCATAGCGGGTAAGCTTTAATGATGTGCCTGCGGTGAAGGATTCTACTTGGAAAGGCCCTGTACCGATTGGCTTTTTATCCGGATCGGCTGCTTCTGTATCCAGAATGGCTGTATTGGGATGAACCAGTTCGGATGGGAACTGAGGGAATGGTTCTTCCGTCACCACATGCAGCGTTTGACCGGAGGCTTTCATGGATTTAATTCGCAATACCTGCTTAACCCCCGGATTCAGCTCTATTGAGCGTTCCAACGATTGCTTAACCGTCTCTGCGGTGAGTTTTTTTCCGTTTTGAAAGGTTACACCGTCACGAATCTGAAACTCCCAGTTTTGCCCGTCTTTACTCGACCATTGGGTAGCCAGCCATGGCTGGATTTTTACGTTCTCGTCCAGTTTAACCAACGTTTCTACGACACCTGCTCTTAACGGAGTATAATCCAGACCGGGATCAACGGTCTGACTAGCAAAGTTAAACAGAAAGGTCAGCTCTTTCTTTGGCTGCTGTGTTGCTTGCGTTGAACCCTCTTGAGGGCCAGAACAAGCAGCCAGTAAGACTACGGTCAAAAGCATACATACCATTGGGATAAACCTGTGTTTATTCATATTTCCCCTTCATTTCTCTATCGTTTCCTTCCATCTTACCTACCTTTGGCTTGTCATGACCTGGCCCACTTGAGCCATATATGCCTTATAACCTTGAACATTTTGTGACTATTATTATAGATACCTTGTATTAAGGCAAAAAAAATAGCCTCCCGGCAAAAATGTGCTGGAAAGCTGGTATTGATTTATTTTACCGTGATCGTCCCATAGAACATGTACATACCGCAGTTATACTCATATACACCCGGTTTCAGGTCCTTGACAGTAAAATAGTTATTTTCGTGGTCCATAAAGACGTCCATTCCAAGCTTCAACGATTGTACTTCATCTATGCAAGTAAAGGATGTCGATCTCTTAAAATTAATTTTAGTCGGGACACCAGCTTTTATTTCAATATTTTTAGGATAAAAACCGTCTCCCTCTACATTGACCGTAGCAATTTCATACTTGGCTTTGTCCGGCTCTTCTTGAACGGTTTTAGGTTGGCTAGCCGGAAAAGACGACACGCTCCCCTGAAAATAAAACAAGACAAACCCGCCCACGATCAGCGCTACAAAGCCAATCAGCATCAAGTGCCAATGCTTAGAGATAAATGTTTTCATTCAGATCATTCCCCTCCAGTTGACCGTTCGTGTGAAGCACGCCAACTCTAACCAGTATACAAAAGTTAACCAAAATTTAAAATACTTTATTCGAGCTATGTTGCACCGAAGCTTGATCTTCTCTACTTCTTTACAGACCGGGATGATCCAGCTCATACAGGTTGCGGTATCGGGGTTGCTCCTGCCAGAGCTGCTCGTGACTGCCTCGCATGGATATGCCACCCTGCTCCATAAAGATCACCTCGTCCATATGCTCCATTCCGGTCAGATGATGTGTAATCCAGATGAGCGTTTTGCCCTCCAGCACACGAAACATCGTCTGCATCAGTTCCTGCTCTGTCAGCGGATCGAGTCCTACGGTTGGTTCATCCAGCAGAACAATGGGGTGATTCTGAAGCAAAATCCGCGCCAGTGCAATTCGCTGTCTTTCTCCACCGGAAAAGCGTAGGCCCGTTTCCTGCATCCGAGTGTCATAGCCATCTGGCAAGGAATCAATCAGCGTTCCCAGACCCACCTGCTGCGTTACTGCACGAACCTCTTCCAACGTAGCATCGGGCCGCGCCAACCGAATATTGTTCGCTACCGTTGTATCGAACAAATACGGTTGCTGGTTTAACACTGCAAACAGGCTGGAATACGCCCCGCCTGTATACACGGGCGCACCTGCGACAGTGACGCTCCCTTCATCCGGCTGCAATGCACCCTGAATCAGATTCAGCAGGGTGGACTTACCCGCACCGCTACGACCAAGCAGTGCAACCTTACCCCCTTGCGGCACACGCAGGAAAATATCGCGCACGCTCCATTCTTGCGTTGCTGTATAGCGGTAGCTCACGTTGTTCAGCAGCAGTTCACCTGCGTTGCCCGATCGCTGGGCGGTAACATGTTCCGCCTCTATTTTATCTACTATGCCTCCTGCTGCTTGCCGCCCTGTATGCACAGAAGCCGAGGTCGAAAACGGTACAGATGCGGCAGTTGTAGGTGTATGTTTTTCCGAATCTTTCAACCGTCGTAGTGAATCTTGATACTCCGGCGCATGGACCACCGCTTCTCCAGCGCGGACGAAGGCATCCAGCAATGGAAAAGCAACAAGCGCAAAGGACGCCAGCCATGTTGCCTCTATGCGGTTCTCTGCTACCAGCCCTCCAGCCCATATGGTCATCATCACAATTCCGCCACCTACGACGCACTGTGCGATCCAATGAGAGCGCCATTCGCTTCGCCGAAGTGAATTTTCTACTACAGCAGCCTTGTTTTGCCGTTGGGTGAAGGAAGCCAGAAAATGTCCAGTCCGACCGCTCAGCACCAGATCACTCATGCCGAACAATGCATCGGTCAGCTCCTGATAGGCTGTGCTCCGTTCCTGCTTGAACGTTCGTCGTTTAGCGAGCGAGGTCCACAGCGAGATGGCCGGGGCGATAAAAAGTAAAAATCCGCAATACAGTGCCATCATCAAGGCAAAGGTTCCGTCCATCCATCCGAGTGCTGAAATCCCCAGAGCATAGATGAGCAACGCCGATATCGCAGGCAGAACCAGCTTCAAATATATGTTTTGAAGCTGCTCAATATCCTCCGCCAGCAAACCCAACAGATCCCCTGTGCGAAACTTGCTTCGAATCATAAGCGCTTGCGGTTCTACTGCCCGATACAGCCGCACCCGCATACGGGACACGAGACGCAGCGCGGCATCATGCCCCACCAACCGTTCCAGATACTGAATGACCGCTTTACTAAAACCAAACGTTCGTACAAGCACAATCGGAACGTACACCATCAATATATTTTCCGGTTTTAAAGCCGAACGGGTAATCAGGTGACCGGACGTAAAGAGCAATGCGCCTGCACATCCAATTGCCAGAGCGCCCAATAGCGCCGCAGCCAGAAAGGCCCAAAAATATTGTCTCAAATAAAATACAAACCAGCCTTGGCCGCTATTGTCCGTGGCTCTCATATCTTCCGTCCCCTCCTTCCGTCATTCCCGTCAGCAAACGGTAATATCCTCCCTTACGGGCAACCAGTTGCTTATGTGATCCTGCTTCCTCCAGACGACCTTGATTCATCATCCAGACACAGTCCATATCCGGCATCCAATGGAGTCGATGAGTCGCGAGAAACACTCTTTTATGTTGCAAAACAGATAAAATCGTCTGTTTTAGCTCCCATTCCGTCTCGATATCCAAATGTGCAGTCGGCTCGTCCAGCAAAATAACCGGACGATTACTCAGCAAAGCACGCGCCAACGCTATCCGCTGCGCCTGTCCTCCACTCAGCGTCCGGCCCGCTTCACCAATCGGCTCATCCAATCCATTCGGAAGACCATCCACCAGCTCACGCAGTCCAACCGCGTCAATCGCCCATTCCACTTGCTCGTTGGATGCCTCCGGTTCATAAAACCGGATATTATCCGCCAAGGAAGCGCTGAACAGGTACGGATGCTGCGGAATATAGGCAATATGTCGCTGCCATTCGGCTTTGGTATCACCAGCCAATGCCCACCCATTCACGTTCAGCTCACCCGACGTCGGTTCAGCGAAGCCTCCAAGCAAACTGAGCAGCGTTGTTTTGCCTGCACCGCTGGCTCCGACGATGCCGATCATATTCATATGCGACTCAACACTCGCGGATATGTGGTCAAGTCGTGCGGAACCGTCCTCATTAAGAAGGCATATATCCGATAGCCTGATCGTATCCTGTCCTGTGATATTTAGGGCATTGCCGTCACCCTTAGCATTGTCTGTGCGGCCACTCCCCGTAAGGATATCCACGGAATCTGTTTGCTGAGCCGCTTCATTCTCTGTACCGCGAATGGAGCGCATCGCGCCCCAAGCCTCCTTGCCATCCAGTGAGGCATGATAGTCCGATCCCAACTGGCGTACAGGCATAAAATATTCCGGTGCCAAAATCAGTACCGCAAGTGCCGCTTCCAGTCCCACCGATCCGCTAATCAGACGCAAGCCCAAGCCTACCGCCACAAAAGCGACCGACAGCATACTAAAAAAATCGAGCGCAAAGGAGGACAGGAACGCGACCCGCAGTGTACGCATCGTAGCCGTGCGGTACTGGTCGCTGACCTTCCCGACCGTTTCTCCATGCTCCCGGCTACGGCCCAAAAACCGTAGCGTCTGTAGGCCGCGCAACGAATCCGTGAAATGATGCGACAATAGGCGATAGGAGCGCCACTGTTTATCTGCCTGCTTCCGCGCCGCCAAGCCCAGCAGGATAAAGAAGCCAATCAGGATGGGCATCGTAGCCGTCAAAATCACACCTGAAATTACATCCAATGTGAAAACAGACACGAGCACAAGTATCGTCACACACATCATGTCAATCATACGAGGAATGGACAGTTCCAAATACGTGCGAAAACGATCCACTCCATCCAGCGCCAACGTCACCAGCTTGCCGCTGCCTTCCTTGGCAGCAAAAACAGGTCCTCGCTCGAACAAACGAGCAAGCAGACGCTCCCGCAAGGAAGCGCCTGATGCTTCGGCAAAGCGGCCTGCTGTCCGGCGTTGCAGCCAGATCATCGTATGCCTCGCCGCAAAAGCCGCGAAAAACAACGCCAGTGACGGCCAAGCCATCACCAGCGGATGTTTATCAAATAAAATCGTTATAGCCTTCGCCAAAAAGATCGCTTGCACAATCACAGCGGCCCCCTGGGCCAGGGAAAGGGCGGCCAGCAGCAGCATTACCGGCCGAATGCCCTTTAATCCAAACCATGCTTTATCCATTAGTATTCCAAATGGTCCTTTTCACTGAGACGCTTATGGAAAACAAAGTAGCTCCACGCCTGATAAGCCAGCACAAAGGGTAAAAGCGTTGCTGCAACAATCGTCATGGCTTTCAGGGTGTAATGACTGGAGCTTGCATTATATATCGTCAAATCAAATGCACTGTTGATCGAGCTCACCATAAATCTCGGGAACAAGCCGACGAACAACGAAACGAATGTCAGCAAAATGATAGCTCCCGTCATCCCGAAGGCCCAACCTTCGCGGCGTTGTTTCAGGAAATACCATGACAGCACATAGGCGACGATCCCCACTGCAACTGCAGCGTACATATAAGGGCCACGACGTGCGAATAAGTCTGTTGCAAAATAAGTCCATACCACCATACCCGCGAGCAAAACACCTAATATCGGAAGAAATTTTGACGCAATCACACGAGCACGATCCCGTACTTCTCCAATCGTCCGCAGAGAAATAAACGTTAGCCCATGCATCAGGCACATCCCAACCACGGTCAGTCCAATCCATACCGTATATCCGTTAAACACATCGGAGAATCCGGCTTTCAAGTCCATGTTTTGCTGAATAGGTACACCCTTTACCAAAGCCGCAAAAGCCATACCGAACAGCATCGGCGGCAGAAAGCTACCCATCAGAATGCAGGCATCCCACGTCCCTGTCCACCATTTCCCTTCTGCCTTACCCCGGAACTCAAAGGAAACTCCGCGTAAAATCAAACCAAGCAGAATAAATACAAATACTAGATAATATCCGCTGAACATGGTCGCATACCAGTGCGGGAAAGCCGCGAACATCGCACCTGCTGCTGTGATCAACCATACTTCGTTAGCATCCCAGAATGGACCAATCGTATTGATCATCAAGCGTTTTTGCTGATCATTACGCGGTACCAGACCTGTAGCCATACCCACGCCAAAATCAAAGCCCTCCAGGAAGAAGAAGCCGGTAAACAGCACAGCAATTAATAAGAACCACAAATCATTTAACGACATTGGTGTCACCCCCTTGAGCAAATGGATCATGGATTACCGTTTCCTGATGTGGTTCGATATCCGGACCTTTGCGAGCCGTACGGACAAACAGGAACGCCAGCACACCCGTTAAAATTAAATACAATGCGGTAAACGAGATCAGTGAGAACAGCACTTCCCCTGCCACAACGGTAGGCGAAACGGAATCTTTGGTTTGAAGTAAACCAAAGACCGTCCAAGGCTGACGCCCCACTTCTGTCATGATCCAACCCGCAGTATTTCCAATGAATGGAAGAGATATACCGAGCATCATCAACCGGAAGAACCAACGATGCGAACCCTCCAATTTTTTACGGAATGTCAGATAGGCTCCATACAAAGCAAGTACAATCATGGCACATCCGGCTGCAATCATAATGCGGAAGCTCCAAAATGTAGTACGTACCGGCGGAATATAATTACCGGGGCCGTAGGCTTTTTCGTATTGTGCCTGAAGCTCATTCATCCCCAGTACCGCGCCGGACAGCTTATTATAGGACAGCAAACTGAGCGCATAAGGAACCTTAAATTCAAAGCTGTTTTCTTTCTTTTCAGGGTCAATGCCTGCAATAACTGTCCAAGGGGCCGGGTCACTACTGTTTTCCCATAACCCTTCACTGGCAGCCATTTTCATTGGCTGTGTTTCCACCAAATATTGAGCCTGTCCGTGACCAAACATCGGGATTAACATCGAACTAATCAATGCAACAATAATACTTACTTTGAAAGAAGGCTTGAAAAAGTCCAGATTCTTTTTGTGCATCAGCTTCCATGCGCTAATACCTGCCACGAGAAAAGCCCCTGTCGCAATGGCTGCAAACAATGTATGTGGAAACTCCCATAACAGTTGTTCGTTCGTCAACAGAGCGAAAAAATCTTTCATTTCTGCGCGACCGTTATGAATCTCGTATCCTACCGGACGCTGCATGAATGAGTTGGCTGCCAAAATCCACAGGGCGGACAGCATCGTACCAATGGATACCAGCCACATACAGGTTAAATGGACTGCTTTGGACAGCCGTTCCCAGCCGAATACCCACAATCCGATAAAGGTTGATTCCAGGAAAAAGGCAAGCAGTGCCTCAATCGCCAGCGGCGTACCGAACACATCACCGACAAAACGGGAGAAGTCAGACCAGTTCATCCCGAACTGGAACTCCTGCAAAATCCCGGTGACCACGCCTACTGCAAAGTTAATCAGCAAAAAAGTTCCCCAGAATTGAGCCATTTTTTTGTACAAATCATTTTTTTTGATTACATACATGGTCTCCATAATTGCCACCAGCAACGACAATCCAATGGAGATCGGCACATAAACAAAGTGAAGAATTGTTGTGGTTGCAAACTGCAACCGTGCCAATTCTAATACGTCCATGATGTTATTCCTCCCCCTGCGCTTCTCTTAAGAATGAATGTTAATAATTGGGTTCTGAAGCCTCCCTTCATCCTTGTGATAGTATTCACATTATTACATATGGAACGATCACTTTTTATGAATAGCCCCCTCAGGCATCTTCATTACGGAATCTCATGATCCGGCTTCAGAATATCATCATTATATAGAATAGGTTTGAATGAAATAGAATCGAAAGTGTGAACATCGTGTCAAAGCTGTGTCGTAATGATGGCGAATTTATGAAAACAACTCAAATCTTCTAGTTAGTGTGACATTTTCGATTGATCTGTCTGATTTTTTTCCAAGCAAAAAGCCTCTCTTCGTCCGGAGACTTTTGCTCCGACATCCGCAAGAGAGACTTCATCAATTTAACCCACGGGAATCCATCAACTGCCATCCGTCCCTCTGTTCTTCTGAACCCGACTACGATAAGAGGAAGGCGACATCCCCGCATATTTTTTGAATTTGCCGTGAAAATAATCGGCATTGGCATATCCGACACGTCCTGCCACCTGATGCACCCTGATTCCCTGTGCAAGCAATTCCCTTGCCCGCTCGATCCTCACCTTGTCCAGATAGGCGTTAAAAGCTTCGCCCGTATGGCTTTTGAACAATTTGCCCAAATAGCCGCTGTTGTAATTAAACATATCCGCCAACAGCTCCAAGCGCAAATTCTCATCATAATGACTATGAATGAAATCAATCAATTGTTTCATGATCGTTTCCTTACCACCTGGATCGGTCTGACCAATCCATTGCAGCACATGCTCCATTGACCGATCCACCAGCTCTCCCAAGGTTGAATAGGCATATACATCCGTAATCAAGCGGGAATGCTCTTCCAGCACCGTACGGCTCTGTTCCTGTCCAGCCGCATACTTGTTCAGCGCCAAGGTAAATGTCTGTGCAAACGCCGCCTTGATTTCAGCCTCTGAACGATAGATCTGTGGAAATTGGACCTCCATTTCCTTCAATACACGTATTGCAGCTTCACGATTGGACATATCCAGCGCGTAGTACAGCTTCTCTGCATAACGCATGGGGTCTGATGCTTTGTCAGTCGTTTCGCACATTTCCTCGTCCGAAGTTTCCAAATCGTGCAGGTCACTGGTAAGCATCACCCTTTCCGCACGGAACAGGAAAGTACGCTCCAGTAGACGCAGCGCCTGTTCAAAAGAACTCGAAATATCATGAAGTCTCTCCACCGGATCACCAGCAGCTACGTATATTTTCGTTGCCCACGGCTTTAGCGCCTGTCGCCAGGAAGCCAGCAATCGAACAGCATTTTCTTCTGTGTCCACCGTGGAGGGAAGTAGCAAGCCTGTATATATTCCTGCCTCGAATACAATCCCCCTGCCCTGCTCCCCGCACATTTCCGTTAGCCGCAGCTTTGCTGCCGACTGCCGAGCTTGCCGATCCCAGTCGGGTATCCGAAGATCCAGCAGTACGACCTGATAGCTTCTCCAATCCAAAGAGGGTGGCGCCGGATGCTGGCCATGATGTTCAGCTTGCTCCGTTCCTCCGTGGAGAGGGTCGCTGTGTTCCAATGCACCACGATTAGCCCGATCTTCCTGAACCGGAAACAGCAGGATTTCGATCCAATCGCTCTCATGGGCAGGCGGGTTCCCCCACTTGCCGTCTTCTTTTTCGCTCTCAATGCTTCGCCTTACCCGTTTCAGCTCTGTCGTCATTTCTTCTTCGTCCACAGGCTTCAATAAATAACCATCCACGCCAAAGCCCATCGCCTGCCGCGCATAATCAAAGTCCGCATATCCACTTAAAATGAGAAAATGAAAAGGCTCGCCGTTCATTTCGCGTATGCTCCGTATGACCTCCAGCCCGCTCATCCCCGGCATACGAATATCAACAATGACCAGCTCCGGCCGGTGCTCCTTAAATTTATCCAATGCCTCGCGCCCGTTCCCTGCGGTATCTACAATATGAAAGCCGCAGTCTCTCCAATCAATAATGGAGGTTAATCCTTCACGAATCGCAGGCTCATCATCCACAATCATCGCTTTATACATTCGACCCCTCCTCCTTGGGTATTGAAAAGGTTACGGTTGTTCCTGCCTGCGGTACGCTCTCCATGTGCAGACCACAATGTTCACCATACATCAGCGTCAGACGCTGGTGAACATTGCGCAGACCAATACTGCTCCCTTCCGGCTCTTCCGTGCCTGTGATACGGTCAAGCAGACGGGCCAACTGTTCTGCCTCCATGCCAACTCCATCGTCGGCTACTTTTATTTGCAACTCTCGCAGCTCCATCGAAATATCGACTTTCACGGTAACCGGTTCTTCCTTGTTTTCCAGGCCATGAATAACTGCGTTCTCCACCAGCGGCTGTATAATTAATGGAGGAATGGACATTTCCTCAGCGCTTTCTGCCAGATTCACTTCATAGACCAAACGATTTCCAAACCGAAACTGCTGAATTTGTAAATAGGATCGCACCATATCCAGTTCCTGACGCACTGTCGTTTTACCGCTGCCAATCTCCAGATTCCGCCGCATCAATCGGCCAAGCAAACGCACCGTCGTTGCAATCTCGGCTTCCCCGTTCAGATGCGCCTTCATTCGAATAGACTCCAGCGCATTAAACAGGAAGTGCGGGTTAATCTGACTGGCCATCATTTTCAGCTTGATATCCTTTTGTGCCATTTCGAGCCTGTTGTTTTTCTCACTCGCTTCATACACTTGCCCCATCAACTGGCGGATGCTGGCAACCATATAGTTGAAGCGACGGGACAAGTCCCCGATTTCGTCCATCCCCTCCACGCTCGACACGACATGGAAATCCCCTGCAGCCACCTTACCCAGCTCATAACTCAATCGCTGTAGCCGTTTGGTGATCAGCCAGGAAATCATCGTAATCAGAATCAAAGCCATGACCAGCACCGCAAGAACACACAATGCGCCGATCAAGCTGATTCGGTTCGCTCCCTGTACAATGTGTTCCGTCGAAAACACCGAAATAATCGTCAATCCGCTCACACTTGAGGCTGGCAGCAGCTCATCCACAATAATGTTCGAGGATTTCCCGTTTATTTTTGCTTCATATATCCCCTTACCCCTACCCTGTACATCAAAGCCCAAATGCAAATCCGTCAATGTTTGACCCACGGACTGTGTATGGGTAGCCGCGACCACAATTCCGTTACGATCCACAATCAACGTTTCAAACGGCTCCTTGCTGAGCATATGGTTCAGCTCCGTCTGACTCAGTGCAATCATCAGAACTCCCTTGGTATTGTATTCGGGAAAGGGAATTTGCCTCACCAGACTCAGCCGATTAACCGGGTTGTCCTCTTTATCCTGAATATAAAACCAGTTAATCGCCGTCCCCTTCAAGGCCGTCTCGAACCACTTCTGCTGCTCAATGCCAGAATCTACAGGGACAAATTCCAGATTATTAACAAGCGTCGGATTATACGAATAAAACCGGATGGTCGCAATCTCTCTATACTGCTGTACATACTCATTAAAGTCTTTGTATTGATGATACGCATTCATCAGCTCTACCATGCCCGAATAACGGCGATTCGCCATCTCCCTCAGCCTTTTATCGAACATCAGCCCATTTGAAATATCCGTGGGTACGCGCAGTAAATTCGCAGTCTGGCTCTTGATCTTTTCCACATTGTTCACCGTTTGGGCAATCGCACTGTCCAAAGCCTGCTCCCGCAAATAAAACGTGACACAGCCGCCCACCACCAGCACCGGGATCATGACAATCAGCACGTAGGAGAACAGCAGCTTATTTCGCATACGCATATTATTCATCAGATGTCGAACTCCACGATACATGCCATCCCCCCGTTAGATAAGCGCTTACATTAATATGTATTACTTACTCACCGCATCACGATATACATGATTTCAGTTTAAAGCTTCGCAACATCTATATCTATATTTTTTGCAAAATAAAAATGTGGCGAACGGAGTCACCACACTTTACGGATCATGAACTATTCACGCACAAAAGGTTCGATATGCACACCCTGCGGCAGCTTTTGAGGATCGTCCGGGTTAATACGGTCATAGAACATAATGCCATCCAAATGGTCCATCTCGTGCTGTACCACAATCGCCGGATAGCCTTTGAAAGTCAGCAGTTCCTGCGTTCCGTCCGGCAAATTGGCCTTAATGCGAATTTTTTCATAACGCGGGACATATCCGGGTATGTAACGATCCACTGACAAGCAGCCTTCGCCCTGTTCCAAATAAATCATGGACGTCGAGTGGCTGACCAGCTTCGGATTAAACAGCGCATACTCAACCGTTTTGTCTCCATCCTGATAATAGACAGCACACATTCTTTTGTTCAGACCTACCTGATTGGCTGATAATCCCACACCCGGACGCAGATCATAACGGGTTGCCAGCTCTTCATTTTGACTATTTTTCAGATAATCCATCATCCACCGCATCTGTTGAAGATCCTCTTCACGCAGCGGCAAGCATACCGGATCAACCTTCGTACGCAAAATCGGTTCCCCTTCGCGCACGATATCCTTCGTGAGAAGCATGTCCATTGGTTGATTGCTCATTCGTCAGCCTCGATTCTACTGCAAGTTTTATCCCATAAATTATATCTATTCATGAAATGAATTGTCAAAAAGATAAACAAGAAAAGAGACTTACATATCACACTAAGTGATTTGTAAGTCTCCTGATCTATGACAGCCATACAAGCCCTGCTATAAATAAGTCGATACCAAAGAACTGAATGGGCACAATAACGATAATGCGCCCCTCCGACCATGTAGTGGCTTTTTTCTTAATCCAATAGCTCGAACGCAGCTTCCTGGACGTCTCTTGAATTAGTGCCGATCCATACTTTAAAATCTCCAGATTCTGCCTGAAAGGAGCCATCCGAAGTGTTGAATTTCAAATCATCCTCTGTAATGGTGAATATAACCTGCTGACTTTCACCCGCAGTCAGGGAAATCCGCTTAAAACCTTTAAGCTCTTTTACAGGCCTTACGACACTGCCGACCAAATCCCGAATGTACATCTGTACAATTTCTTCCCCGCAGTATTCGCCTGTATTAGTAACGGTGACACTCGCTGTGATACTACCTCCGCGATGTAGATGCTCGGAATTAAGGACTACTTCAGAATATTTAAAAGTCGTGTAGCTCAAGCCATATCCGAAAGGATATAAAGGCTCATTGGACGCATCCAAATATTTTGAAGCATATTTTCCTTTTCGTTCTGTAGCAGGTCTACCGGTATTGTAGTGATTATAATAAATCGGAATTTGCCCCTCATTATACGGAAAACTCATGGTGAGCTTGCCAGACGGGGTATAGTCTCCATACAATACATCGGCGATGGCATGTCCAGCCTGTGAACCGAGATACCATGTCTCGACGATGGCATCCATATGCGTCTCAAACCAGTCTAACAACACAGGACGACCATTTGTAAGTACCAATACCGTCGGTTTGCCCAGCTTTACGATTTCTTGAGCTAGCTCCAGTTGTGCTTCTGGCAGCGAAATTTTCGTTTTGGAAGCCGCTTCGCCGGAATGCTCGCTTTCCTCACCGAGAGCCAAAACGATAACATCGCTATAAGCAGCGGCTTCAAGCGCTTCGGTAATTCCACCCTCAATTTTATGTTCAACGGCACAGCCTGCCACCACTGTAACAGAATCGTTCGCCGCAAGCTTGGATAATACCCCTTCCAGCAGACTTACCGTTTGTTCTCCATAATTGGAGAATTGCCAGGAGCCCAACAAATCTTTACTTAGGGCAAACGGTCCAATTAAAGCGAGCTTTTGACCCGTCTTCTGTAAAGGCAGCACTTGTTTGTTTTTTAACAGCACAATGGACTTTCTCGCCAACGATCGGCTCTCCTCCAAATGTGCTTGAGACATGTATAGCCGTTCAGCCTCTTCCGGCCGAATGTAACGATACGGATCGTCCATAATTCCAATCTTGTATTTATAAGTAAGGATTCTGCTTACTGCTGCATTGATATGTTCTTCCGAAACCTGGCCTTCTGCCACCAGTTCAGGCAAAAACTTGGCATACATCTGTGTGACCATTTCGATGTCCAGCGTAGCATCCAGAGCTTGCTTGGCGGCTTGCTTGTTATCTTTGGCAACCCCGTGGACTGCAAGCTCCGAGATGGAACCATAGTCGGAAATAACCATGCCCTCAAAACCAAGCTCTTTTCTTAATAGCGTATTTAATATCTGTTTATTTCCGGCAATCGGTATGCCGTTATACGTGTTAAACGAGTTCATAACAGAGCCTGCGCCAGCAGCTAATCCAGCCTCAAAAGGAGGAAGATAGGTCTCTCTTAACCGCTGTTCCGATATATCTACCGTATTGTAATCTCGACCACCCTCAACAGCACCGTATGCGATGAAATGCTTGAGGCAGGCAATGATAGAGTCCCTGTCGGATAAATCTTCGCCCTGGAAGCCTTCGACCTGAGCTTTGGCTATTTGTGAGCCCAAATAGGGATCTTCGCCCGCCCCTTCTACTACACGGCCCCAACGAGGGTCGCGCGTAATATCCACCATGGGTCCATGGTTATAGGTCACGCCGGAGGCCGAGGCTTCCTTCGCTGAAATCGCAGTCGCCCGTTTGATCGCCTCCAAATCCCAGCTACAGGACCAAGCCAAGGGAACCGGAAAAATCGTTTGATAACCATGAATAACATCGGCATTGAAAAACAGCGGAATTTTCAGGCGTGATTTCTCTACTGCAATTTTTTGCAGTTCATACACCTTGTTCATATCAAAGGCTCCAAGGATGGAGCCTACTTTACCTTCTTCCACCAGTTTCTGCGGTGTGTCTGAAATGACCGTGTTGCCAAAGGAAAAAGCTGAGGCTACCGTTTGGCTCATTTGGCCGATTTTTTCTTCTAACGTCATTCGGTCTAGCCATTCCTTAACGGCTGCATCAATTTCCGCAGCACTTCTCTGAACGGGTTCGGAGTGTTTTTCTTCCTTAATTTTCTGTTTGAGTCCTTCGAGCAACGAGGGTCCTTCCCCTACAGTTCCCGCCAGTTTGATGCTTCCTAACTTGGGAAAATCAATAGAACCGCTGCATTTTTCCGCCTCAAAGCCCAGTTCCAAGGTCACTTCTTTGCCAGCCAGCAGAGCAGACCGTCCGACGGCCTTCAACTTTCTCTGATCCACCGAAACTTTAAAGAACTCCACGTTAAAGTTCATAGGCTCCATTTTCATATTTACGGTATAGCCATGGTCGTTGATAATTCTAAAAATGAACTTCATATTCAATACATCAGTTTGTACAATACAGTTCCAAATTCCTAACATATTCAGGCTGCACCTCCCAATTCTTCCTTCTTCGCGTGCTTATCAAGTGACTTGAAGAAAGGATAATAAGTAGCAAGAGATATGAGGATCAAAAATACCTGAAACAAAGCAACCCTCCAGCCACCGGACATAAAACCGTTAATAATAGGTGGAAGACCCAAAGGTACTTGCAGTCCCAGACGAGGCAATACATCCATCGTAGTTAGGAAGTAGGCCAGTGTGTAACTGATGATTGGACTGACGATGAAAGGAATCGCCAATACCGGGTTTAAAATAATCGGAGCACCAAAAATGGTCGGTTCACTGATCCCAAATATAGCCGATGGAAAAGCAATCTTGCCCAACGCTTTATAACGTTCACTTTTAGCCACAACCAGAAGAATAGCCAGTCCAATCGAACAGCCTGCTCCAATTCCGTACACAAACATGAAGTTCATGCCCACAATGTTCGGAAGAGGTTGTCCTGCGGAGTAGGCGGACAAATTCTGTAAATCCAAGGCCATAAAGATGGGCATCATCACCGACAAACAAACCATTCCTCCGTGAATCCCTACGACCCACAAGATTTGACTCAAAAGCCCGATCGTCAGAATAAAAGCCCAATACGTTCCTCCCAGATTTTGAAGAGGGGTCTGCAGGAGATGATAAACAAAGTTATGAATATTTCCATAGGAAGTTACATTGAACAAGCCATTAATACACAAATCAACCGCGATAATCACGAGTCCCGGGATCAGCCCGGCAAAAGATTTTGCAACGGACGGTGGAACGCCATCCGGCATCTTAATGGATATTCCCTTTTTAAGAAGCAAAGCATATAATCTGCCTACCATTAAACCCATAATAATAGATATAAATAATCCGGTTGCTCCCAGCCACTGAAACGGCAAGGAAAATGCTCCATCCTTACTCATATCCAATGGAGTGACGACTAAAAAGCTCAGCAAGGCCAGTATGCCTGCATTCAGTCCGTCTTGCTTATAATTTTTGGACATGCTGTATGCAATACTAAATACGGCATAGAGAGCGATCATGTCTGTAGTCAACTTGGTCGCCAACTGAAGGTAATTTTTCAATCCCGTGTCTGTAATAAAGCTTTGATAGGCATCTATGGGTAGGGCATTAACTAACGCCGCAATGGAGCCTACGAAAATAATCGGCATCGTCCCCATTAAGCCCTTGGAAATAGCATCGAAGTATTTATTATCTTGTAATACTCCCGCAAATTGCTGTAGTTTTTCAGTGAAGGACTCTATTGAAATTGCCATATGGCTGCGCCTTCTTTCTCGATGTTTGTATATTTTTAATGGTGCAATTCATAAAATACTTCAATTAATTCCTCAATTAAATCAATGGTTAATAAAGAGTTCATTAAATGATCCTGTGCATGTACAACCAGCAGATTCATTTCCAGCTTTTGATCGTCGGCTTCCTGCTGCATCAGCTTGGTCTGCACTTTATGTGCTTGAACCGATTCCTTGGAGGCTTCCTTAATCAGTGCTCTGGCTTGTTCAAAATTCCGTTTTCTCACTTCACCGAGTGCGGAAAATGCCTTTTTGTTGGCTTCGCCGGAGTGTAGAATAATTCCCATAATATGTTGTTCTGTCTCTGTCTCCATATTCCATCCCTCTTCTTTCTTTTTTATTTCTCACATATTTGGATCATAAATTGTTTTTATGAACTAACTCAATTGCAAACTCAACTACTTTTTTTCCGTTACCCATTCCGTAATCCAGAGAATTAATGACAGCAATCGGCTTACCGTAAGAACCGTACTCCTTCTCGACTCCCTTGAGCTTGTGGCTCACCTGCGGTCCCAATAAAACCACATCAAAGTTGTTAATGTAATCAGATAACTCTCCAATCGGATGAGCCTCAATGACCCAATCCTGTTGATCTGGCTCAAGGGACTTTTTCATTTTGCTGACCAATATACTGGTAGACATTCCTGCGGCACAAACTAATAAAATATTCATAATAAACGATCTCCTTTTATATTAAATTTGCCATAAAAGCCTGAAAATTTTCCGCGCTTGTGAGCGCTTTGACATGGTCTGTTTCCAAAATTCGTTCAATCATGCTGTACAATCGGTTCAGCTCTTCTTTTTCCTTCGGATTAATGGCCACCAGCATCACCAGTTTGATTTTTCTGCCTTCATGCTTGATCGGCTCCTCCAGCACCCCTACCGAAATAGCTGTTTTGGTGGAGATATAATCCATCGCATGTGGCAGAGCAATTAAATTTGCCAAAACAGTGGACTGCATCTGCTCCCGCTCAATGACAGATTGATAGAACTCTTCACCATCGCTAATCATGTGCTGCTCTAGCAAATTTGCTGTTAATGTACGTAGAACTTGAAAGTAATCACCCGGCTGTCTAACGTATTCAAATAATCCCTCGCTGAAAAAAGAATGGCCGTTCCCTGATTCGTGACTGTTCTGGCTGTGAATACGAATAGGACTTTGTAAATATTTCTCGATTTTATTCAGGTCTGACCGGTTCAGCAACGGATTGACCTGCAACACAGGAATGCTTGTGTCCGCTTCTATGGGTACCGTAGTCACTATAAAATCAACCTGCCCCAAGTCCCCATTCAATACCTGTTCAAGCTGATACATAGAGTACCATCCCAAAATGTTCAGCCGTTCACCATAATAGGACAACAGCTTGCGGTATAAAAGCTGAGCCGTTCCCAAGCCTGAGCCACACATAATGGCAACCGCAGGCTTGTCAAATACTTCTTCCAGCGCCACGGCAAGGTGTAATGAAATGTAGGTCAGCTCTGATTCATTAATCGTTAGCCCGTACCTTTCTTTAATGATAGGTACAAGGACATTCGATAGCTCAAAGGCAAAAGGATACTTTCTTCGCGTTTCCTCTTTTAAGGGATTAATCTCAAAAGTATGCGTTTTCAAACGATAGATCAGCGGACTTATATGTTGAATAAGATTATGGGTCAAATTCTCATTGTTCAGAAAATTAATACCAAATTTACTTCGTATCTCGACCAATAAGTGCTTCACAATGTCAACAGCTTCTTGGTTCTGTGTATATGAATCATCATTTTTCACATTTAACAGCCGCTTGGATTGGAAGCGTTGCTGTAGATACTTCAGTTCATTTTCCTCCGGTTCAGCCATAAGCTTGCTCATACCTGCCAAGACAATTTTCACAATATCCGGGTCCAGCTCTTCCTCAATCTGTTGATCTATAATAAATCCCGTCTGGCTGCGCTTCATGCTGATATAAAAATCTATAAACAAGGAGAAAATGTCCTGATCGGTTAGGAAGTACCCGTAAGAATTAAGCATATTCATAACTAGCTTCTGGAACTCAATAAGATCATCATAGACATGGGGTTCCTTGAACAGATATTTTATGCGATTCATAATTTCCAAGTGCTTGCCTGTTGTCCCCTGCTGTAGAGCATGGTATAGAAGCGCCCGCTTGGAAATTTCATTTCCCGACAGCAATAAGCCTTTGGTTTGAGATACCGTTAACTGCAAGCTTGAAAAGCTATGAACGACTTCACTCACTCGCTTGATATCATAATTAATGGTCGTCTTGGAAACGTAGATATCATCGGCTATAGTTTCCATCGTTATATAGTCGGTTGAAAACAAGAGCTTGAGCACGATATACACGGTTCTTTCAATAGGCGTATTCGGTACATCCGTCTCCTGATCCGTGAGATTGAACTCCTCGAAAATACCTCTAATGATTTTCTTATCTCTGGGCTCGATATAATAGCCGACTTGCTTCGATGAATGAATCTGGACTTTATATTTAGACAATTCGTTATTCAGCAGCTTAATATCCGAACGAACGGTTCTGGCACTGACCAAAAATTCTTTCGCAATGGAACTGCCGGTAAGTGGATCGTTTCCAAAGAGAATACGAAGAAGTATACTGATTTGACGATTGTTCATTTATGATCTCCCCCCTTTCACCACACTTTGCCCATATCACCCTCCCTGTAAACTCTATGAATTCATTGTAAACGACAAAGGATGTCAGAGATATTAAACGAATTTCCTATGACATTAGGAAATGATAAATAATCAGCTTTCCAAAGTAAAAGGCCCCCTGAACCAGTAAATGGTCAGGAGGCTTTTTGCGAGTTTATGGTGCGGAGGAATAGAGATTAAGAAAGCTGCTCCAGCGCATCAGGTGTATCGATGAACAGCTTCGCCTTGGGATTGGGCTGTGTCCAGGTGTTATAATACTGCGAGTTTTTGCCGTACGAATTATCAATGACGACATGCGGCATATCGAGCAGGCAGGCTAGAATATGACCGTGCAGCCGTGAGGTGCGAACCTCGCGGTAAGAGCTGAACAGCGTAACCGCCTTGTTCATGAGATGATCGGTATACTTGTACCAGAAGGTACGCGTTGGCAGCGGACCGCCGATTTTCTTGTCCAGACGGTAAAACTTCTGGAAGTAGACGATCCCTTTTACTTCCAGCGGAGTGAACAGAGTGTCCCAGTCCAGACGGTGGGCGGCATCTGCTTCGTCGTCGAATTGCTTTTGCCCCCCTACGGTTTCAATATCCGTACGCAGGAAGTACAGTACGTCCTTGACCGTTTCTGTCGTCGGCTTCAACGGCCAGAGCTGGTGTGCCATGTCCGGGCATAGCGTGATGCTGCACTGATTCAGCTTTTCCTTGGCCCACTGATAAGAACGTGTATCCCGCACAAACATATGTAAATCCGGGTGACCATTGAACAGCGCAGCGACCTCATTCCCCTTCTGTTCGGATTGAAAATGGATCGTCTGCGGCATGATTACAATGCGGTGGCTCGGGAAATCCCGCACGATACGTTCCCGCAAATTTTGGTGATTTGAATATAAATCGCCGAAATTGCCGCCTCCATGACACACGATAATCCAGTCGCCCGGAATTTGAAGCTGATCGGGAATATCCATAGCACTGTAACGGGCACGAACTCGGATACCGTTATCCTTGAAGAACGCCTCGGTGCCTTTCATGATGAGTACGTCCCCACCGTTGTTATACACGGGGTAGTCAACATAAATGATATTCGAACCTTGGGGGACTACGTCGAGAATGACGCTCAGCTTATTTTTCAGTTTAGCCATGGGATGCGAATTCGGCATCTTTCAGTTCTCCCTTCCTGCGCTTCTTTTGTATGGTCTGAATAACAAATGTGATATCACTTTTATCAAAAATGATCCGTGATAACGGAACATCGAAAAACATCGGGAATGAAAACAGAGAGAATGCCAACCGTACACAAGCGCCTACGAGCAAAGCAATGGCAATGCCGTCCAGACCGAAGATCGGGGTACAAATAAAGAACAGCCCGACGGTAATCGCATATGCCACAATTTGCCGAAACAGCACTAGCCCCGGCCGACCCAGTGCGTTGAAGGCCGAAGCCAGAATCCATGAGCCACCTCCGATGATGCACTCCAGTGACAGCAGGTAGAAGGTTAACGATGCTTCCAGAAAAGCGGGGCCATACAGCAAGCCCAGCATGTATCGTCCAATGAATAAAGCCGGCACGATGACGATCAGCATAGCAGCCATGGAGATGCGAAAAGCACGACCGACGGTTTCGACAATTTTGCTGTGCTCCATTCCAGTCACCTTCGGAAAGGTTACATTCGTAACAGCGTTCTGCACCACATTGAACACACGCGACAGAGCATAGACGACAGAGTACAGACCGAATGCTTTGGGTGACAGCAGCGCCACGATGACAATTTTGTCCGTTTGTGTGGACAGCGTCCCCATCAACTCCATCCCGTAGACTCTCGCTCCATAGCTATAATAAGGGCGGAGCACCTGGCGGCTGGTGAACGGGCGGAAAGTACGCAAATTCATATGCTTGCGCAAACGGAGGAACGCCCATACCAGCGCAAGGAAACTCGCGGCAAAATTCACGGCCCCCGCCAGCTGCACATTGAGCAGCCCCATCAGCCACAGCGTCACCAGACCGATGAAGTTCAGCAGCGGATAGTAAAACAACAGTCCATTATATACGCTAAACCGATCCAGCCCTTGCGATAATGCTGTTGTCAGCGCCGTAAGCACCGCCAGCGGTACCGCAGCCGCACAATAGAGCTGTGACAGGTGGACGATATCCGCACCATAGCCATTCAGCCACAGCGGCATACATATCCAGGCCACCGCCCCCGCTAGCAAGCTGGCAGGCAACTGAATCCACAGCGACAACGCCAGTAATTGTTCCGTCGTGCCTGTTTTCTTCTTGAGGTTATAAATCAGCGACGTTGGCAAGCCGAAGCTCAGCACGCTGCCGATTAGCGTAGGCCAGAACAGAACTGCCGCCAGTTCTCCTTTCCCCTCGACTCCGAGCATACGTGCGGTCAGGATCGAAGTCAGGGTCGTGACGATCAGCACGAAAAAATTGTTAAAGCTCGTGCGCATGATCGTTTTGGCGAGACTGTCACCCGTGAATACTTTCCTTGCTGCTGTCCATGTGCTCATGTTACGTCCAACTCCTGTTCCTTATTAAGCCTCTCGTCTCTATGCTCACATCAAGTCTCCTGCCGCACCTCCATCAGCCTACCGTTTTTTTGGAATTGCGTTCAGGTAGCTGCCCTCCGCCCATAGGCTCCTTCTGACTTGAAAAAATCGCCTTCAGTGCTTTTCTGTAGCCTTGAATGGCAGTATGATTTTTCTTGGGCTTCTCTCTCAAAATTTGATACAGCGTCGTCCAATACAGCGCAGCATAGCCAATCGGCCCAGATCGCTCGTCCCGCAACAGATAAATATGATTCATCACCCGCATATAAGTGACCTGCTCCATATTGTCGCGCGAGGACGGCGATTCGTGGTGAAGGAGCGTAAGCGCCGGGTTAATGTACAGCGAGCCGCTTTTCATGGCAATTCGTGAAAGTAACAGGTCTTCCCCTACGCTATAGCTTTGCAACCAAGGTACCGGCTCCAGACTGCGAATCGCCTCACGGCGAAATGACATATTGCAACCATGAAAGAACTCGGTTCGAAACGTCTTCTTCGCCTTGTGCCAGTTGTACATCGAGCCGGACTGACCGCTGAGAGACAGCTTTCCTTTGGACAAGGACTGCTGGAATGACAGCAGGCAACGAATGGTTCCCATGAAGCTGTTGCTCATGCCCTGCGCAATCCCGCCGACACCAGCGGCCTGCGGGTAAGCCTCATAGGTACGTATCAGCTCGTTCAAATAGTTGTTCGGCAGCTCAACATCATCGTCAAGAAACAAAATGATATCGCCCTGCGCCAGCTCAACTGTTTTTACACGTGAAAGCCATAAGCCCGGCTGCTCCTTGCGATGGTATCGGTAGGTAATCCCCGCTCTGCCCAATTGACGCTTATAGCGTTCCAGCACATGCCTCGGCAGTTCTCCATCATCAATAATCCACAGCTCGGTTTCACATGCCTCCGGTGCCCCACCAATAGCTATTGAATTAATGCATCGGGTCAGATCGTCAACCCGATTTCGGGTGCACAGGGCAATGGACAAGCTTAACATCATACTCCCCCTTTATCCTGAAAATGTGTGTGGAATCAGATTACTGAACCGCCGGGCCTAAATATTCGTTATATTTTTGCTTGCGCGGATTCAGAATGAACAGCACCCCCTGCTTGTATCCTTCTGCTGCATTAAAGTTACGACGTAGTATCTCCTTGAACATCAGGTAGGACAAGGTCCATAAAAGCGCCCCGTACTGGATGGCTCCCGCCTTTTTCAGAGCAAGGAAATAATAGTGATTGATCGCTGTAGCCTTGGCTACTTTGCCCGCCTTATCGCGCGAGCTTGAAGATTCGTGATGAATGATTGTTAAGTCGGGATTGATAACCAGCTTGCCGTAACGGCTCGCTAACTGGCACATATACAAATCGTCAGCCACGGCATAGCTGGTCATCCACGGATACGGCTTCATATCTCGAAGCGCAACCCGCCGGAATGACATGTTGCAGCCATGAAAAAATTCCGTGTCAAAAACCTCCGTCGCTTCTCCCCAACGCAGCAATGAACCTGCCAGACTACTGGGCGAAAGCTTGCCGAGAGACGGGGACATCTGAAATGTCAAAATGCCCAGCAGCTTCCCTGCCCGGCTCGAATGTAGTCCCTTTGCAATCCCTCCAACACCCACAATCGTTTCATCCTGATCATAGGTATCGAGCAAGCGCCGGATATAGAGTTTATCATCCAGTTCGGCATCATCGTCAAAATACAGCACGATATCATACCGTACGAGAGACAATGCTTCATAGCGGGATAACCAAACGCCGGGACGACTTTTTTTATGATACTTCAAAACGCCTTGAGGCAAGCCGGATACCATGTCACGGTACAGCTCGACCTGTTGGTCGGAAATATCGCCGTCATCCACAATCAGCAGCTCTACAGCCGTATGCTCCAGCTGCTGCTGTCCTGCGATAGATTGTATACAGCGTGTCAGATCTTCGATCCGATTGCGGGTACAAATGATGATGGAGACATCGGACATGCCATTACCTCCTGTGTGTGTATTCAGATGCTTTGGAAGAGATATTCAAAGTTTTTCCAATTGCTGGATGATATATGTTTATTGTATCTTTGACAGCGTTTGAGTGTATATACCTCTTTTGTATACTTTTTCAGTCTCCAAAAGGGTAGACAATACTCGAAAAAGGGCAAAAAAATAGGATCGGCTTCTAGCGCCAATCCTGATCTACCCTTGAAAGTCCAGAAACAACGTCGCATTCACATACCTGCGTGCTATGGACAAAAAATAACTATTTTGCACCGATACCGCAGCTACCAGCAATGTATTCCGAACGGCTTGACACTGGTTAGGGGTCAAATGCTGCAAACGGCTGGTGTATTGATCTGCCGCCTGAATCAGCAATTCCTCTGTCGCACCTTCCTGACGCTGCTGCCCTGTAGCGGAATTCCCGTTTTCTTTTGCAACCCCGGCGCCTGCCACATCCAGCAGTTGATCTCCATTCGCATCCAGCTCCTCAAACAAGGTTGAATAAGCAGCGTACAAATCGACCGGCTGGATTAGATCATCCGTATCATCCTCTGGCTGTTGGAACAGGATATGAAATAACTGACGGATGGATTCAAAATCAAGACACGATTTCAAATCCTCCACAATGAGCAGCAGTGCGGCCTGGTTGACTGAATATTTTTTACCGATCTTCGGTGATCCGAGAAATTCCTTGAAGTCGCGTTTGACCCAATTTTGCATAGAGGCCAATGAAACATGGCTATATTCGACCAGTTGACCAAGAGAAACAATCTCCTGTAACGAAAAGGCTGCGCTGTGCTTGCCCTTGATAATTTTATCCAGCACAGGCGTTACCTCAGTATACAAAAATGTCGGCATCGTGCTGCCGGGACGGCCCGGATGGATATGGGTGCGTCTCCAGGCATCCTGAAGAACGGCCAATGGCTGCAATTCGCGGCGACCTTCCATCGCCAGCAGCAAATGGGCCATATCACGGCGTGTGAGGGTAAAAGACTCCATCTGCTTTCCTCCCTTTAAACCATTTCAAGTTCATTTGAACTCATCATACGCCCATAAACTAGGCTTGTAAAGTGAAGCAATGATCCGTGCGGGTTCTGTTTTGCCTTATTTTCCGTGCAAATTGGAGGTAGGTGACCTGCTATGATTGGATATGAACCTTGTATATTTGCTTTTAAGTTCTTAAAATAAGTTCAAGTGAACTTAAAATGGAGTTCATTAAAAATTGAACGAAAAAGGGATGAGTGAAAATTACATGGGTATAGGTGTCAGTCTATTTTTGTTCGCGGTGTTGATTATATTTAGTGCTTTCTTCGTGGCTACCGAGTTTGCGATTATTAAAATCCGTTCCAGCCGGGTCGATCAGCTGGTAGTGGAGAACCGTAAAAACGCACTGGCGCTACAAAAGGTCGTCAATAATCTGGACGGCTACCTGTCCGCCTGTCAGCTTGGTATTACGATTACAGCGTTGGGACTCGGCTGGCTCGGTGAACCGACCGTGGTCAAATTGCTGGAGCCTCTCTTTCAACAGCTCAACATCAATGGGGAATTTTCACATATCCTGGCCTTTATTATTTCATTTGTCATTGTAACTTACCTGCACGTGGTTATCGGTGAGCTGGCTCCCAAAACGCTGGCGATCCGCAAAGCGGAAGCAGTAAGCTTGTTGACCTCCCCGGTCATCGTATGGTTTAACCGGATTATGTATCCGTTTATCTGGCTCCTAAATGGCTCGGCCAACCGTTTGGTTCGTTTGTTTGGTCTTCAACCGGCAAGCGAGCATGAGGAAGCGCATTCTCAGGAGGAAATTCAGATCATTTTGTCCGAAAGCGTGGAAAGTGGTAAGATCAATAACACCGAATATGGCTACGTGAATCGTATCTTTGCTTTTGACGAGACCGTTGCCAAAGAAATTATGGTGCCACGTACAGATATGGTATGCTTGTTTACGAATCGCTCGCTGAAAGAAAACATGCTGACCATTCACGAAGAGCAGTATACCCGTTTTCCGGTGGCGACAGAGAACAAGGATCAGATCATCGGTATGATTAATACCAAGCAGTTGTTCCTTGAGTATGACCGCAACCCTGAGCTTGATTTCAATAGTCTGATTCAACCGATCCTGACTGTTCCGGAAGTTATACCTGTCAACACGCTGCTCAAACGCATGCAGAAGGAGCAGGTTCATATCGCCCTACTCGTCGATGAATACGGCGGAACCTCCGGTCTGATTACTATTGAGGATATTTTGGAGGAAATTGTTGGCGAAATCCGTGACGAATTTGATAAGGATGAACGGAAGGAAATCGAGAAATTGACGGAGAACAGTTATTTGATGGATGGCAAGGTGATGCTTTCCGATTTGAGTGATCTGACTGGCTTGACGTTGGACGATGAGGACGTGGATACTGTCGGAGGGTGGGTGTATAGTCGGGTTCCGGAACCGAGACAGGGCAAGGAATTCATAGAAGATGATGTGAAATTTATCATTCGTGAAATGGGTAAAAATCGTATTCGACGGGTGGAGATTATTCTGCACAATGAATCTCCTGTATCCGAGTTGGAAGCGGAATCTGACACTTCTCCCCAGGAGTGAACCGCTGTGACCTGAGCGGCTTGCACTGTGCACTTGACACTTGCGTTCACTCCTACTGAAATGACATACTTCCAGGGCAAACGGCTTAGGCCGTTTGCCCTGCACGCGTGTAAGGAGGAACTAATAAAGTGGATATTTTATCATCTATTATTATGGGTATTATTGAAGGGCTGACAGAGTTTTTGCCGGTCTCTTCGACGGGTCATATGATCCTGACGGCTGATCTTCTCGGGTTAAACACGGAGAATGATACAGTCAAAACGTTCGAGGTTATTGTGCAGTTGGGTGCTGTGCTGGCGGTTGTCGTATTGTACTGGCGCAGGTTCCTGAGCTTATTTGATTTCAGACGCAGAATCTCGACCCAGCCGCGCCTGAACCTGCTCCATATTATTTTGGCCATGATCCCTGCGGGTGTGATTGGCGTGTTGTTCCGTGATGTAATCAAGCAATACCTGTTTGGCCCTCAAACTGTTCTGTACAGTCTGGTCATCGGAGGCTTGCTAATGATCGCGGCTGAAAAATTCCATCCGCCTATTAGATCACATACGCTGGATGAGATCACATACAAACAAGCATTTACCATTGGTATGTTCCAAGTCCTAGCTCTATGGCCAGGATTCTCCCGTTCAGGCTCAACTATGTCCGGGGGCCTATTCGCACGTGTAAGTCATACGGCAGCCGCGGAATTTACATTCCTTGTATCTGTTCCGGTCATGCTGGGCGCATCGGGTATTGATACGATCAAAAGCATGGATCATCTGTCTATGAGTGATTTCCCAGTGTTCGCGGCCGGCTTTATTACTGCCTTTATCGTCGGAATGCTGGCGATCAAAACGTTCCTCGGTCTGCTCAAACGCTTGAGCCTGACTTCATTCGCCATCTACCGCTTCGTATTGGCGGCTGTGTTCTTCTTCATTATTTTGTAAGCTGTTGTTTGTTGCCGCAAAGCCTTCATGCTTTTCAGCAATTACAGCTCGTTTCGTATGACAAAAAAGGGTTATCCCATAGGCTTGATTTGTCAGCCATGGGATAACCCTTTTTCTATTTCAGCATTTTGCATCATTCATTATTGTTTTGATTCCAACGTGGTCAGGTATTCGGAAATTTGTGCTGGCGTCTTGGCATATTTGCTGTGCAAATGAGCGATTTTTTCGCCGTTACGGAAAACGAGCAGGCTCGGAATTCCACGCACCTGGTTTTCTTCGGCAATCGGCTGGAATTTCTCAGCATCAAGTGCAAAGAAGCGCTTATCTGCATTTTCCTCGATAATGCCACCCATAAATTTATCCAGTGTCTTGCAATCCGGACACCAGGTTGTATCAAATTTTACGACCGTCAAGCCGTCACCGTTAATCAAATCCTGATACTGCTGCTGTGATTCGATGCGTTCCATTTGTTGGTTCCTCCTAGAGTATATTTATGAACGTCTCCATAACCAAATATGGATTATAAACCTGAGCTTATTCTTATATTGTAATGATTCTTTCATATATTGCAACTATGGCAAGTACACGTTCAAAAGTATGAGCCAATTTATCGGCTGGCAAATCGCATTTCCGACCGTGTGACAAAGATCCCCTCTGCCCTACCTGTGCTCATATTAACGGTATTGCGCACCATAGCGGTTAGCCCGGCTAATTTGCTGTAGTGCCTCCCGCTCCTGCTTGGATAACGGCGGGATACTGGCTGCTGCGATATTATGCTCCAATTGTCCCCGTGAGCTTGCACCCGGGATGACAGCAGCAACAGCCGGGTGAGACAGGCTATAACGGATAGCTGTCTGCCCCATGCTGCGCTCTGCACTCGTAAATGCCTTTAATTGCTTGCGTAAGTCCAGCAGCTCTGCCTCTTCGTAGTCCAGATAGCCCTTGGCTACCTTGCCTTCTCCTTCGTCGGTCAATACGCCGCTGGCGACAGGCCCGCGTGCAATGACGCTGATTCCCCGCTCCTGAAGTAATGACAGTACCTCTTCCTCTGCCCGACGGTCCAGCAAGCTATATTGATTCATGACGCTGACGATATTCGAACGCTCGACATATTCACGGATGACGTGAGGACGAATCGAGGAAATGCCATAATAACGGATGACCCCCTCCCTTTTGAGCTGTTCAAAAGCCTCAATCGTTTCGTCGATGGGGTCGTCAATCGTCCCACCGTGAAGCTGATACAGGTCGATATAATCCGTTCCCAGGCGGCGCAGGCTTTCTTTGACCGCAGACAGAATATACTCCTTGGACGGGTCCCACCCCCAGCCCTCTTGGCCCGGCATACGCCGATTACCGACCTTGGTCGCCAAAACGACATCTTGACGCCGTCCACGAATCGCTGCCCCCACAATTTCCTCATTACGTCCGTGATGGTACAAATCCGCTGTATCCAGCAGGTTCACGCCCCGATCCAACGCTTCATGGATCAGGTAAACACCTTGCTGTTCCTCCGTACCGACCGACATACAGCCCAAGCCAATCTCGCCTACCAGCAGATCCGAAGACCCCAGACGATTTTTCTTCATATATGGGTTCCCTCACTTTCATTAGCGTGTAACATTAAATTTTGAATATTACTCTATTATACGCAAAAAATAACCCCAAAGGGCATAGAGACTCCACGATCTCCAATCCTTTGGGATTATTGCATAAAGTCCATATTCCAATCGTGCTATCGGAACAACCACTTGACGGCCTCGGGGAATTGACGCTGGAAATCCAGATGACCTTTCATCGTATGCAAATCTCCATCATGTACAAGTTATCCATTACAGCGCGGCATCAATTTCCTTGATCATTTCGGACACGGATTCCAGACCGTTACCTGACAAGTACCAGTAGTTCGGGTCAAGATACACAATATGACCGTTTTTAAACGCATTGGTTTTCTTCACCAGCTCGTTTTCAATCGTTTGTTTGCCTGTAACCTGTTCCTTGCCTTTCTCTACCACGACTGCTCCACGGTCAACGACAAAGATGTAATCCGGATTTTTTTGCTGTACATATTCAAAAGAAACCTTTTGTCCATGCGTGGATACTTTAATGCTAGGGTCCACAGGTGTGACGCCCAGAGCGTCATGAATGATACCGAAGCGGGATTGCTCGCCATATGCGCTCAAGCTACCTTCATTCGTCAGAACGATCAGTCCTTTGGCTTTGCTCGCTACAGCCTTGTCATGTACGGCCTTGATGGAGCTATCAATCGTAGCCAATTCCTGTTTGGCAGCATCCTCTTTATCGAAGATTTGACCCAGTGTTTCAACGTTTTTCTTAAAGGAATTCACAAAATCCTTGGTGTCTACAGCTAACGAAATGGTCGGTGCAATTTTGCTCAATTCTTTGTACGCATCTGCCTGTCTGCCACCAATGATGATCAATTCAGGAGACAGATCGCTGATTTTCTCGTAATCCGGTTCAAACAGCGTGCCTGCACTTGCATATTTGGAATCTTTATATTTGCTCAAATACGTAGGAAGATCCTGCTGCGCTACCGCCGCAACGTCGACACCCAGCTTATCCAACGTATCCAATGAGCCAAAATCAAAAACAACGACATTTTTTGGATTAACTTTGACTTGGACCGGGTTTTCATCCAGTGCGTGTTTGACCGAGATGGTTTTCGATTCCGTTGTTGCAGCAGAAGATGAGCCGTTGCCAGTCGCTTCCTGAGTGGCTGGAGCCGCTTTGCCGCAGGCTGACACGATCAGTACCAGCGCCAGCATCAGCGTTAAAAACATCATATTTTTCTTCATTTTACATTCCTCCTATGTGAAATAAACGCAAATTTTATGATCACCGATCTGTTGAATCGGAATATCCATATCGTACAAATCCTTTAATACCTGACTATCAATCATCTCGTCAGCCGTTCCCTGCTTCAGTAGCCTGCCGTCCTTCATCCCCACAATATAGTCCGAATAGCAGGAGGCAAAGTTAATGTCGTGAAGCACGACCAGAATCGTTTTGCCGAGATCATCCACCAAAGCGCGCAGCGTCTTCATAATCTGAACCGAATGCTTCATATCCAGATTGTTCAGCGGCTCGTCCAACAGTATGTATTCCGTGTCCTGAGCCAAAATCATCGCAATAAAAGCCCGCTGTCGCTGTCCACCGCTAAGCAAATCAATATGCTTGTCTTTCATGTCCTCCAGCCCCATGTAGGCCATGGACTGCTCGACCATTTGGCGATCCTCGCTGTTCAATCTGCCTTGGGAATACGGAAAACGGCCGAAGCTGACCAGTTCCTTCACGGTTAAGCGGATGTTGACATCATTGGTCTGTTTTAAAATGGATATCTTCCGGGCCAGCTCCTCACTTTTCGTCAGGCTCACGGCCTGTCCGTCAATCAGGATTTCTCCCTCATCGCTGTCTGTCAGACGACTGATCATCGACAACAACGTGCTTTTTCCCGCGCCATTAGGTCCAATAAAGGAGGTAATGGTGCCTTTCGGTACGGTGACGGATACCTGATCCACCACATTTTTATTCCCGTAGCGTTTGGATACGTTTTTGACTTCTACCATGATTTATTCTCCCGCAGCAAAAGGTACAGGAAGTACACCCCCCCGATAAAGTTAATAATGACGCTGACCGTTGTCGATAAGTCGAATACTCTCTCTGCCAGCAGTTGGCAGCCTGCCAATGCAATGACACTGACACAGATGGAGGCTGGAATAATATATCGATGCCGATAAGTCTTCATCACTTGATAGGCCACATTCGCCACAATCAACCCGAGAAAAGTAATCGGTCCGACGAGCGCCGTGGAAATGGAGATGAGAATCGCCACGATCACCAGCAATCTTTTAATAATAAATCCGTATGGAAGCCCCAAGTTAATCGCATGCTCCCGTCCGAGCGACAGCACATCCAGATACTTGATGAACCTCCACGCATAAGCGAATACGAGCACTAGAATCACGACGGATAGCCACAGCAGCTCGGTATTCACATTACTGAAGCTGGCAAAGCTTTTGTCCTGAATTTTTGCATATTCGTTCGGATCAATCAGCACTTCCATAAAGGTAGATAAACTGTTGAAAAGCGTGCCGAACACCAGGCCGATCAGCAGAAGAACATAAATCCCGCGTCCGTCCTTGCGAAAAATTAATTTGTACAATAAACCCGCGAACAGTACCATCAGTCCCACAGATAATAAGAAATTCAGCTCTCTGCTGGTCGAAATGAACGGTACAGAGCCAAACGCAAAAACAATGGTCGTCTGAATCAGCATATACAGTGAATCCAGCCCGATAATGCCCGGGGTCAAAATTTTGTTATTGGTAATCGTCTGGAAAATAACCGTTGCAAAAGCAATCGATCCACCTGTCAGGATGAAGGCTGCTATCTTTTTCAATCTTCGTGGCAGCGCGTAGTGCCAGGTATGCGGAAGATCTATAAACACGAAAGCAGCAATCAACAGAAGCGCGGCAGCGGCTAATATGCCGATTTTTAATTTAGGATTCATAGGCCCTTCTCCTCAACAGCAAATACAAGAACAACGCGCTCCCGATCACACCAACCGTAAGCCCTACAGATATTTCATACGGATAAATGATGACCCGTCCCAAAATATCGCAAAACAACACAAAGACGGCGCCCAAGGTCGCGGTGTGGGCCAAACTTTTTTTCAGATTATCGCCCATATACATGCTGACCAGATTGGGTACAACCAGCCCCAGAAAAGGGATCGTTCCCACGGTCAATATGACGACGGAGGAAACCAAAGCCACGATCACCAGACCAACATTGACGGTGCGCTTGTAATGTACGCCCAAATTTGCCGCAAAATCCTCGCCCATGCCTGCAATTGTGAAACGATTCGCATATATGTACGCCAATGCAACCAAAGGAACACTAAGATACAGCATCTCATAGCGACCACTCATCACCAGTGAAAAATCACCCTGCATCCACGAGGAAATACTCTGGATCAGATTGTATTTATAGGCGAAAAAGGTCGTCACCGAATTTAAAATGCCCCCGAACATTAAACCGACCAGCGGGATAAATACCGGGTCCTTGAAACGGATTTTATCCAGTATTTTCATGAAAATCAGTGTCCCCGCTAGGGCAAACCCGAAAGCCGTCAGCATCTTCGTCCAAAATCCAGCCGCTCCAAACACCATAATAGCCATCAGCACACCTAATCGTGCCGCATCCATCGTCCCTGCGGTGGTGGGCGATACAAATCGGTTCCGGGTAAGCTGCTGCATAATAAGCCCACAGATACTCATACTCGCTCCTGCGATGATGATGCTGATCAAACGCGGTAGTCTGCTAATCAGGAGCACCTGCGCCTGATCATTGGTTAAGTGGAACAAATCAAGTGGAGTTACATCATGAACACCGATAAAAACCGAGGCGAAGGCCAGTACCAGAAAAGCCAGTATTAAATAACGCAATTTCATGTTCTAACCAAGGGAGCCTGTTCTCCAACAACCTGTACCAAGCTTCGGCCCTGTCCTCCCCTCCAATAATGATAATCATTATCAAAAATCAACTAGCATAAATTATATCAGTCATCTCGTATCTGTCAAATTTTTTGAAATGAACAAAACATGCAAAAAAAGCCGTCGGGAGCATCCCGACAGCTTGATCTACTTGATTTTAAAAATTTTGAATTAGGAGCTTACGACTTCCACTCTTCCCGCAAAAGCCCCATTCGGATCGAATCATAATACTGTCCATTATAATATCTGCACTTTCGAAGCCGGGCCTCCAAGGTCATCCCCAGCTTTTCCCCAACCTTCATCATCCGATGGTTTCCTGACCAGGTTGTAAAGCCCACTCTTACTAGAGGTAATGTATTAAACAAATGCGTGATCCACAGTCGAAGCGCCCTCGTACCATACCCATCGCTCTAATATTGCGAATCATAGATACCTATCCCCATTTCAAGCCATTGAGAAGGCTTATGCTCCCAATAATAGCTCACTGATCCAATGACCTTACCTTCCATTTCAATGAGCCAAAAGCATCTTGCCCGATTCGCTTTTCCTTATCTTTTAAATAATCATCAAAAGAAAGTGTCTTATGCTCATAATAAGGCGCATCCCATTGCTTCCATTCCGGCGATTCTTCTTTATAGGTTAGCGTCCAAAGAGCATGTAAGTCTTCTTCTGTAACGGGCCTAATGGTTAAATCCTTATCCGCATACATCGAGTACACTCCTTTTATAATAAAATTCATTCTATCTACATTGGGCTATATCGGGCTTTATTGTATCTGCTTTTGCACTATTTCGAATTTCTATTTTTGTCCGTCTTTGGAGTCAGTGTATAATTCAAGTTGACAAACAATCCAAAATAATATATCTTAATATCAAGATAATAAATAATAAAGAAAAGTTTACGACTGTTTATTTTGCTTTGAAAAACCTAATCATATAAAAACCAAGGAGGATAATGACATGAAACTGTTAGGATTGCATCACGTTTCGGCGATTACGGCGGCGGCGGCTAAGAATGTTGATTTTTATACTCAGGTAATGGGACTTCGGCTCATTAAGAAAACGGTGAATCAGGATGATGTTAGCGTCTATCACCTCTTTTATGGAGATGAGCGCGGAACGGCTGGTACCGAAGTCACTTTCTTTGAAATCCCACATGCGGGGCAAACTCGTACGGGGAATAACAGCATTTCGGCGCTTTCCCTGCGGGTACCGAATGACAAAGCACTGGATTACTGGAAAGACCGTTTCGAGCAATTGGATGTAAAACATGGTGAAATTACGGATCAAGCGGGACGTTTGGCGCTTTCGTTTGAGGATTTTGAAGGGCAGCGCTTCTTCCTGGTTTCGGATGAGCATGACAACGGAGTGCGGGGCGGTACGCCTTGGGAGAAAAGCCCTGTCCCTGCTGAATACGGCATCGTCGGACTTGGCCCAGTTCATCTGACCATTCCAAAAGCGGAGAACACGATCCTCATTCTGGAGCAGGTGATGGGCTTCCGCAAAAAGGGCTCCTATTCTTCCACCGTTGCCGGGCAGCCTGATGTGGTCATCTATGAAACCGGCGAAGGCGGTACCGGAACTGAGATTCATCTGGAAGAACGTAACGATCTTCCACAAGAGCGCCCGGGACGAGGCAGTGTGCATCATGTAGCCTTCCGTGTTGCGACTGAGGAAGAACTTAGACAGTGGGTTGATCGTATTAACCAACTGCAAATTTCCAGCTCAGGGTTCGTGGATCGCTTTTACTTCCGTTCATTGTATTTCCGTGAGCCGAACGGCATTTTGTTTGAATTGGCAACCGATGGACCCGGCTTTGATACAGATGAAGAACTGGAGTTTCTGGGTGAATCGCTGGCGTTACCGCCATTTTTGGAATCGCGTCGCGCTTCCATTGAGGCCAACCTCAAACCGCTGAATACCAAGCTTTAATAGAGCTATATTTGCTCTAAAAACACACAAAGCCGGGACTTCTACATCATGTAGAGGTTCCCGGCTTTTTCCGTGCAACAGCTCTGTTTCCATCCCAAAGGACATCTCATTTGCAAGCCTTTCAGCTTTTACTGGTAAGTGAAATGCCCTTTTGGGTTAAGCTTAAAGCTTTTTATCATCCACGCTGTTCAGCCAAGCTTCAATTTCTCCGATCACAGAGGCGATACATCCATCCTGGAACGGCGAAATCAGACCAGCCAGCTTCACCAATCCGGTAAATGAATGACTCCCCCCGGCACGGCACAGCTTCAAATAATCTTCCCACGCAGCTGTCCGGTCGATACTCATGCGTTTCCAGAATTGGAATGCGCACAATTGTGCAAGTGTGTAGTCGATATAGTAGAACGGGGATTGGAAAATATGTCCCTGCTTATGCCAGAACCCGCCCTGCTCCAGATACTCGTTGCCTTCATAGTCCAAATGCGGTTTATACTTGCGTTCAATGGAGCGCCATGCGCTTTTACGTTCGGCTGGCGTCCAGTCTGGATGTTCATATACTGCATGCTGAAATTCATCCACAGCTACGCCGTAAGGGACAAACAACAACGATGAGGACAAATGTTCAAAGTGATATTTATCCGTATCGTCCTCGAAGAACTGCTTCATCCAGGGCCATGCGAAAAACTCCATACTCATGGAATGAATTTCAGCCGCCTCCATGGTTGGCCAGTGGTACTCGGGGATTTCAAAATGTCGACTTTCATACACCTGGAAGGCATGACCCGCTTCATGCGTCAGCACATCGATATCACCGGATGTACCATTGAAATTGGAGAAAATAAACGGCGTGCCATACTCACTCAAAAACGTGCAATAGCCTCCGCTTTGCTTGCCCTTTTTGCTAGTCAGGTCCATCAACCCACGTTCGATCATAAAGCTGAAAAATTCATGTGTTTCCGGTGAAAGCTCCTCATACATACGTGCTCCATTACGAATGATCCACTCCGGGTCGCCTTTGGGTGTAGGATTGCCTGACAAAAAGTTAAAGCCTTCATCATAATAGCGAAGCTGATCCACTCCGATCCGCTCGCGTTGGCGCTCCTTGAGCTTTGTTGCCAGCGGAACGATATGTTTCAGCACTTGTTCGCGAAAATTGGCAACCATAGCGGCATTGTAATCGGTACGACCCAAACGGGCATAGCCCAGCTCTACAAAGTTATCGTAGCCCAGCTTGTGCGCTATGCGCGTGCGTACCTTAACCAGTTCATCGTAAATTCGATCCAGCTCATCCTCATGCTCGCTCATAAATTGATACTTGGCCTCGGAGGCCTGTTTGCGTGTCTCCCGGTTTGTCGCCATTTCAAAAGGCAGGAGCTGCGACAATGTACGTTCTTCTCCCTCGAACGGGATCTTCGCCGAAGCAATCAATTGGGAGTATTCGGAGGTCAGCTTATTCTCCTGCTGTAAATCCTCAATAATATCCGGGTGGAACGACTTGAGTGATACCTCGGCGATACTGAAAAGCTGGCTACCCCACTGGCTCTCCAGCTCGGCTCTGAACGGCGAGTCCACCAAGGCCCGGTAGTAATCGGTTACATACTCCTGAATGACCGGCATGAAATCATCAGCGTACTCTTGCTCTGCTTTGTAAAATGCGTCCTCCGTATCAATGGAGTGCCGAACCTCTACTAATTGCAATTGCGTTTCCACGTTACTGCGCAGCTTATTAATGGCATGAATGACTTCATTTTGACGCTCTACGCTGTCCGCTTCACGAAATTGCTGCAAAAGCGTTTTAAACCACTGTTCAATTTCAGTTTGCACTGGCCGGATATAAGCCATTTGGCTGAATAATGTCATTGCTTCGAGTCCTCCCTAAATTTAATAAATCTGATGCCTATTATACAGTACGATTAGAGCAAACTGGAAGATATAATTCCAAAAAAATACAACGTCAAAAACCGCAATACCCTGTATTGCGGCTTAAGACTCTAGCCTAACGCTAAATATATCGTAGATGCACTGCCTATAGCAGCCGTTTTATAAATGCATTCATGCTTTACTGATTTTGCAAACGATGTGCCGCATGCAGAGTCGGGCCGACGAATTCGTTCAGCTTGAAGCTGCCTTCAATCGCCTGGGTAATAAATTTTTTGGCCTGATCCACTGCTTCACGTACGGTCAGCCCCTGGGCCAAGCCAGCCGTTACTGCTGCCGACGTGGTGCAGCCTGCACCATGGGTGAAGCTTGTTTTCACAACATCCGCCTCGAACCAGTCGAAGGTGATTCCGTCATACAACAGATCCATCGCTTTACCTGCGCGAATTTTGCCACGGTCCTTAATCAGCACGTGCTTCGCCCCGCGCTCATGGATAATCGCAGCCGCTTCCTGCATCTGTTCCAGCGTCGTAATCGGTCCGTTCTTCGCCAATTGCGAAGCCTCGAACAAATTCGGCGTTACCAGATCAGCGCCCGGGATCAGAAATTCCAGCATCGCTTCTGTATTTTCCGGCTGAAGCACTTCATCCGTGCCTTTGCAGACCATAACCGGATCAATAACGACCCGTTTAAGATCATGCTTGCGCAGATGGCTGGCAACCAGTTCGATAATATCAACAGAACCGAGCATACCCGTTTTCATCGCGTCAAAGCCGATACCTTCCAATACCGTGCGCAGCTGTGCTTCTACCACATCCAGCGCAACAGGATATACTAGATGGTTCCATGTTTGGGGTTCCATCGCAACTACGGTTGTCAATACATTCATTCCATATACACCAAGCTCCTGAAAGGTTTTCAGGTCTGCCTGAATACCCGCGCCGCCGCTGGTGTCGGAGCCGGCTATCGTTAATGTTTTGGGAATCGTCATTTTCACATGCTCTCCTTCACTTACTGTGCTGCATTTATCCTAATCCCGCATGCGAAACTTGTCAACGCGCAATGCGTTCTTCCTATGCTAAAAGTCACAGAAAACAGTAGCATTAAAAAACGAGAACGTTCCCTTTTGACCGGGAACATCCTCACAAGAATAGGATCTATGAAGGTTTGAATGACAAAGATTACAAATACCCGCCGGTGCTGTGATCATAAGCATGATTCTTTTCATTTTCACGCACGCCCAGACAAAACTTCTGATACAAATGCTGCTGTTCCGGGGTAGCAAAATTCCGGTGCTGCTCAAACAAAGCCATGCAACCGATAATATGCTCAGTATAGCTATTGTCTACAGACAGCTGCAAGCAATGCAGTGTTTGCCCCAGTCCCTTCGCATAATCACCCTTCCGAAAATGATATTCGGCATACACCTTGCAAAAGGAGGCGAAGCGGAATGCATTAAAATGCTTGCGGTAGTGAGTGTCCCATTGATCCGGGGCAAGCTCCCAGAAGCTCTTGAGTTGCTCGCTGAATAGCCCCAGCTCGGCATCCGCAAAGTAACCGAACCTGTTCGCTGATTCCAGCAGCGTATTCAAGCCTTCCAGTGTCTCGTCCGGATGCTCGCGCAAATACGTAATATATTCATAAATTGCAGAGGTATTGCCCATTTTAATTTCGATACAGAGCCGATTGCCTTGAGCATACACACGATGCATGTCCACTACTTTCCGGCCTTCCTCGTCCAATCCTTCAAACCAGCTCAAATCTGCATACCCATCAATCCATTTCTTGGATTCCTCATACCTGCCCTGAAACTCATAGCAGCTGGCCTTGAGCAGATGACCCTGTGCATAATAGTAGACAAGCGGTTTGAGCAACTCCAGATGCTCATCTCCAAAGCGGTTCCGATTGCGGTATAGCGCCTGAGCCAATTCTCGCAGCTCGTCCGCATACATTTCCATCTCGGACCATTGCATTTTTAACGCAAACACTTGAGATAGCATATGTAAGCCTTCCAATGCGTAAGTTTCCGGCAACCGACCACGGTACAAATGGAATTGTACAGCAGCCTTCAAGCTCCGTTTGTTATCCTTGATCTGAACCTGGAATATACGGAAATAGCTGATCGCTAACCGCTCGGAGTGGGTATATTTTTCACTCTCGATGACGCAATTGTACAGCAGCATAGCGGCTTCATATCTGTCGTCTTCAAACATCGCTTCTGCGGTCTCAAAAATAGCCGGAATGTTCGATAAATCATCCATCAGATAGCCAAGTACGCTGCAAATACATTCCAGCTTGTTCAGCTCTGAACAACGGAGAAGAAACGGACGTAACCTCCTCCAGTGCGGTAAGGAATGAATAAAACATTCATCCACATACATCTCGAACAAGGCCCCTTCTTCCAATCCCATAGCCCCGGTAATCAGATCAAGCTGATTAACTGAAATCGGCCGTGGGGGATTCCGGTTAAGTATACCACTAAGTGTACCCGGATTTACCTTGGAAGCGTCTGCGAAACATTGCATGGAAATACCTTCACGCTGAATATACTTTTCAATTTCTGCACGAATCGTGGTGTTTTTTTCCAAAGGGACACCCCCTCCATCAAATGATGGTGACTTTTTCATTACCTTTTAAACCAAAATTTGTTTAATCAAAGTATATGTCTAATTATAACGGAGGTCAATAACTTAAACGCGACTCAGGACATATAAAATTACGAATTTCGTACGATTTCAAATAATCCGTGTGCAAAAAAACCACCCCTGAAGGGACAGTCTTTGCTCAACATTTGATGCCATAGGCTCATAAAGAATGGAAATGAGTCCGCTTTTCCCTCGTTGGATATGTTGTCATGTGTTGCTTACATACCGTATAACGGGGGAGCTTTCCGTTTGGATCACTTTGGATTCAATTTTTAAAAAAAAGAATTCAGGATCGTCCGAAATCCAGGGCAAACTTGGCGTATCCCTCTGCGGTCAATCCTTCATAAAGCAACTCCGAATAGGCTTGGGCGGCATCTGTTGCTTGCGGTGAGGTCAGGAATGTCACGTGCGGGCGGCCCGGCCATGGTGAGAGGGACCAGTGACCGTCTGCTTTGGGCGTCAACGTCTTCATATGCCGCACATATTCGGTCAGCACATGCCGATTTTCATCCGGTGAAGCGAGTACGATTCGTTCCCCACCCGGATTGACCAATGTAGAAGAAAACGCACGATAATTGTTCGTGACAACCAAATAGCTTCGCTGCATATCCATCGGCGCTCCATCCAAGGACATATGAATGATTCTGTGCGCATCCGGTTCCTTCAATATTCCAGCAGCATCATATCTGGCGGGCTGCGTCACATCAATCTGATACCTAATCCCGTCAATGATATCGAAGTTAAAGCTCGGAAAATCCGAATCAATCAGCTCTTGCTCCTGTTCTGCATAAGGATCAATTTGTCGGAATTGTCCGGCAGACCATTCGAGCCATTCCCGAATTTCTCCCCCGGTCAGTCGGACGACATGCAGTGTGTTTGGAAAATTGTACAGATCGGCGATATGCTTGATTGCCAAAGTCCCCGCCGGAATATCGGTATAATACGAGGGCCCGTATCTGCCGCCTGTTTTAAAGGGAGCCGCTGCCGACAAAACGGGCAGACCTTCGTACTCACTCCCCTGCATCTGCTGCTTCACATACCAAATTTGCGCGTCGTTCACGAGTTGAACGGAAGCATCGTCTATCACCTGGGCAAAAAAGCTGTTTACTGCTAATGTCGTCTGGCCAACAGGTGCGCGAATATAGTCCAGCGTTCCGGCATGCTCTTCCGCAACCGCCTGCTGAATGGCAGTATCCGGCTGCACCAGCGCTTGCTTGCGTACTGGATCATACACCGGACGTACCTCTGCAGAAGAGGCAGCCACTTGCCACGCTCCGTCCATAAGGGTCAGGTCCAGATCTATGACACCCAGATGATCTCCCCAAAAGCCCGGCTCTACCGCCGGAATATCATGTATGGTGCCTCGCTCCACGTCAACACGAGTTTTACCAACAAACGAAGGGCCGGGGAATACTTTATGCGCATGACCAAACAAAATAGCGTCGATCCCTTCTACATTGCTCAGATGCAGCACCGCATTTTCCATATATGGCGTTTCAGGAATATCTTCGAAGCCCGCGTGAGGCATGGCAATAATCAAATCTGCTCCCTCTGCCTTCATTTGCGGAATAAACCGTCTTGCTGTCTCCAGCATATCCTTGACGATGATTTTTCCTTCCAGCCACGCCTTGTCCCATTGCATAATTTGCGGAGGCACAAACCCGATAATCCCCACCTTCAACAAATGCTTGCCGCCTGCTTCATCCTCCACCGTCTTATCCAGTATCAGATAAGGTGTAAAGTAATTTCGTTCTTTTTCCACGACTGTATGGCTATCTGTAAAAATATCTTTCTTCGTATCTATATCTGTATCCGCCTGCATATAGATGTTGGCATTGATAAAAGGAAACTTGGCTCCTTGAATGCAAGTCTGTAAATATTCCAATCCATAGTTAAATTCGTGATTCCCGATATTGCCCGCTTCGTACCCAAGCAGATTCATCGCTTTGTAGGCAGGATGCACGGCGTTCGGGTCCTGTTGGAGAAGCTGTACAGCATAATCCCCCATCGGATTGCCTTGAATAACATCCCCGTTATCCAGCAGCAGGTGGTTAGGTACCTCGGACCGAGCTGCCTGGATTAGACTGGCTGTTTGCGCAAGACCGTACTGTAACGTTTCCCGATCCGTATAATAATCGTAATTCCACAAGCTGACATGCAGATCGGTCGTAACCATAATGCGAAATTTCACCCTCACAGGACATAACGTCTGCTGTCGTACCTCTTTATTGATATCTGAAATATCCAATCCTGTTCTCTCCCTCAGCTTCGGTCTTAGAGCTTGAACAAGTCTAACAGGGTACTGTTAAGAGAATGTTAAATGAACAGAAATGAGAGAGTATAAGATATATTTTACATACTTTTTACCAAAGTCAGGAATGGTTTTTACCCTAGCGACCGGACTAGCTGTTAAGATTCTGTTTGTCACAGAATTTACAGACTTTTTCAATTTTATTTTCGTTATTACTATTTTAGGGGGAAATTATTTTGTTTAAAAAAGCACTGACCTTGTGCATGACCTTCACACTGGCGGCAGGTCTGGCCGCTTGCAGCTCCAATGCAAGCAATAACAACAGCGCGTCCACTCCAGGCACAGATGGCACGAAAAGCGAAAGCACAGCCTATGTTCCTACAGAGTTAAAAGTACAGTTCGTTCCTTCACAAAATGCAGATACGCTCGAAGCCAAAGCCAAGCCGCTCGAAAAGCTGCTGGGCGACAAGCTCGGAATTCCGGTAAAAGTAACCGTGTCCCCCGACTACAACACGATTGTGGAAGCCATGTCTTCCAAACAGGTAGATGTAGGATTCCTTCCGCCGAATGCCTATGTATTGGCCCACGATAACCGTAAAGCGGCTGACTTGCTCCTGCAAGCCCAACGCTACGGCATTGAAGACGGTACAGGCAAGGATACAACTGAAAAAGTAAACTTTTATAAAGCGATGATCGTGGTGAAAAAGGATTCTCCGATTCAAAGCCTGGCTGATCTGAAGGGTAAAAAAGTTGGCTGGCAAAATGTAACCTCCTCCGCAGGCTATGTGTATCCGGCAGCAGAGCTGAAAAAAGCCGGCGTGGACCCGGACACAGATGTCCAGGGTGTAACGATCAAAGGCCATGATGCTGCTATTCTGGCGCTACTGAACGGTCAGGTTGATGCTGTAGCTGTTTTCCAGGATGCACGCAACACGGTAAAGAAGGAAATTCCGGATGTATTTGAAAAAACTCGTGTCATTCATTACACAGCTAAAATTCCGAATGATACGGTCAGCGTACGTTCCGATATGGATCAGGCGTGGAGAGACAAAATCAGCCAAGCCTTTATAGATATCGCCAAAGACCCTGCGGGCGGCGAAATCATTAAAGAAATTTACACGCATGTAGGCTATGAAAAGGGCGACGATAAAAACTTCGATTCTGTACGTGAATATGCCGAAGCCGTCGGCCAAGCGGTTAAGTAATAGGAGCAAACACGTAATTGTAATGAAGCAACAGCTACGAAACAGGCATTACGAATGACAGGGCAGCACCGTCCATGTATTCATGGCGGTGTTGTTTTCATTCCACCCCATCGGGGGGAGAAAGTTGGGAGCATATGATCGAATTCCGCAATGTATCGAAAACATACCCGAACGGCACCAAAGGGTTGAACAATATTAATCTGACGATTAAAGAGGGCGAAATGGTCGTCATTGTTGGCTTGTCCGGTGCGGGCAAGTCTACTCTGCTGCGTTCCATTAATCGACTGCATGACATTACCTCCGGCGACATTGTTGTGGGCGGCAGGTCTGTCACGTCTGCCGGAAGCAGCGAGCTGCGCCGTATTCGCCGCGATATCGGCATGATCTTTCAAAGCTTCAATCTGGTCAAGCGTTCCACCGTACTCCGCAACGTGCTTTCCGGTCGGGTCGGCTATCATTCGACGCTTCGGACCATCCTCGGTCTCTTTCCGAAGGAGGATATCGAGCTGGCACTAACCGCGCTGGAACGCGTGAACATCCGCGAAAAGGCCTACAGCCGGGCCGATGAGCTGTCCGGCGGTCAACAGCAGCGCGTATCCATCGCCCGCGCTCTGGCGCAGGAGGCCAAGATTATTCTGGCGGACGAGCCTGTCGCATCGCTTGATCCGCTGACCACCCGCCAGGTCATGGACGACCTCCAGCGGATCAATCGTGAAATGCAGATTACGACCATCGTCAATCTGCATTTCATTGATCTGGCGCGCGAATATGCGACGCGGATCATTGGATTGCGTGCCGGAGAGGTCGTCTTTGACGGCACGCCGGAGGAAGCTACGGATGATGCCTTTGCGGAAATCTACGGCCGGGCCATCAAGCATGATGAGCTGCTGGGAGTGGGATCATGAAGCCCGACTCCACTGTCCAGCCGCTCTCTTCGACGCCGCCGTCACCGCAAGCCGGACCGCCGCAGCCATCAAAGCCGACCGCAGGGCCAGCCCTGCCGGGTCGTTACAAGCGTTACGCCACCTGGATGATCTTTATTGTGGTGCTGGTGGCATGCTCCATTCATACGAATGCTACGCCTTACCAGTTGATCGTCGGCTTGCCGGAGATGGGCAAATTGCTGGGCGAAATGTTTCCTCCTGACTGGAGTTACCTGCCTACCATCTGGAAGCCGATGCTGGAAACCATCCAGATTGCCATTGTCGGCACGACACTGGGTGCGTTGCTGGCTATTCCTGTTGCGTTGCTGTGCGCCTACAATGTCATGCCGCGCAAGCTGATCTCGCTGCCGATGCGCACAATCCTGAACCTCGTGCGGACCGTTCCCGATCTGCTGTTTGCCTCCATCTTTGTGGCGGTGTTCGGCATCGGGCCGTTCGCAGGGATGCTCGCCCTGCTCTTCTTCTCCTTCGGCATCATTGCGAAGCTGACGTTCGAGGCCATTGAAGCCATTGATCCCGGCCCGCTGGAAGCCATGACCGCCGTTGGCGCGAGCCGCATTCAGGTGATTGCCTTCGGAGTCGTACCGCAGGCATTGCCCTATTTTGTGTCCTACTTGCTGTACACCTTTGAGGTCAATGTACGTGCGGCCTCTGTTCTGGGGCTGGTCGGCGCGGGCGGTATCGGCCTGCTGCTCGACCGTTCGCTTGGCCTGTTCCGGTATGACCGGGCAAGCATCATCATTCTACTGACCCTCGTCATCGTTTTGGCGATTGATTACGGCAGTAACATGCTACGGAGGAAACTATTATGAATGATTCCACACTTCGCAGACCTCTTCGCTCCAGACTGCGTTTATGGGCGATAGCCATTCTGCTGATCATCATTTATATTTGGGCTTTCCGTGGGATGCAGTTCGAAGGATTGCAGGGAACCGCCAAAAACGTCTCTCTCGCTATACTGGACGGCTTTCTTCATCCTGACTGGTCATTCGTGTACATTCCTGAAGGAGAGGACTTGCTGCGCGGGCTACTGGATACGCTGGTTATCTCCGTTCTCGGAACCTTCGTATCCGCATTTGTCTGTCTTCCGTTTGCCTTCTGGGCATCCAGCAACATGACTCGGTTACGCCCCTTGTCAGGCAGCGGTAAATTTGTACTCAGCGTCATTCGGGTATTTCCTGAAATGATCGTCGCGATCCTGTTCATCAAGGCCGTTGGACCCGGCTCATTCGCGGGTGTGCTTGCCCTCGGTATTCACTCGATCGGCATGCTGGCGAAGCTTTTTTCAGAAACGATCGAAAGCGTCGATCACGGGCCGCAGGAAGCCTTGATCGCCTGTGGTGCCAACCGTTTGCAGGTGATTTTCTTCGCTGTGCTGCCGCAAGTGATTCCACAGTTCCTTTCGTATTCGCTCTACCGTTTTGAAATTAACATCCGTTCCGCAACCACGCTCGGTCTGGTCGGGGCAGGCGGTATCGGTACTCCGCTGCTGTTTGCGCTCCAAATGCGCAACTGGAACCGTGTAGGTGTCATTTTGCTAGGCATTGTGGTCCTGATCATATTAACGGATTTAATTTCCGGCTGGCTGCGCAAGCGGATTGTATAATCAACAAGATTGAAAATGCCAAAAAAGCCTCTCCTGTGTAAAAGGGACAACATTACGCTCCCGTTACACAGAAGAGGCTTTTTAGATTCATCAAATGGCCGCTACCTCGTCCATCACCCGCCGGATTTCCTCTGCTGTATTGTAAAAATGCGGAGCCACGCGGATCACATCCTTCCGTGCCGAAACGATGATATTTTGTCTTCTCAAGCGCCTCTCAACCGCCGATGCATCGGCTACCTCAACAGCGATGAGGCCAGGTAAAGCTCCTTCCCCGGAAGGCAAACGTATGCTTAACCCTTTGCGGCGGCCATACTCCATAGAAAATTCCAGCAATTCGCTCATATACGCCTGAATGTCCGTGACCCCGATTTCCAGCAGCAGCTTTAAGGCCGCATTGGCGGCAAAGATACTAATGAATGAAGGCAATCCCGTCTCAAAGCGTCGGGCTCCTGCCGCCAGAACCGAGCGTGTAATATCAAACCGGGAAGCGGCTTCCTGTCCGAGCCATCCGGTAAGTTTGGGCTTGAAGCGGTCTATCCAATCGTTGCTTACATAAAGAAAAGCGACTCCCGGAATCCCCAGCATATATTTGCGGGCTCCTGCCACCAGAATATCCACGCCCATCGCTTTTACATCCATAGGTATGATTCCCGCAGACTGATAGGCATCTACAAACAGCAACGCCTGATTTCGGTGAGCCACATCCGCCATAGATTTTAGATCCTGCTGAAATCCGTTGGTGTAGTTCACATGGGACACCATAACAAGTGCAGTGTTTTCGGTAATGTGTTTCTCGTACTGCTGCAAAGTAACCTCACCATGCATGGAGGGGATACAACGAATGTGCTCACGGAATTGGTCCTGCGCTTGCCAGATGTGCCCTACGGTCGGGAAGTCAGTATCTGCGTACACAATACCTTCTTTTCCCGATACATAAGGAAGTGCAGTTGCCACCCCGGCAATCGCCTCGGAGGCTGAGGACAGCACCGCAATCTCGTCAGGCTCCGCCCCGATCAGTTTGGCAAAATGTCCTCTGGCCTCCTCCACCCGTGCCATAGACAAGTCGCCGTTATGCCCGTGTTGCAGCAAGCTTCGATGGTATTCCTCGATTGCAGCAGAAACTGGCCTTGATATGGCTCCTTGGGAGCAGCTCCCTAGATGAATATGTGAGGACAGCACTGGAAATAGCTGACGGTAGGACTGAAACGGATGTTTCATAATTCCCTTCGCTCCTCTTGGGCACAGCTACGTGCCTTGATATGATCATTTTATTATCCATATAAGTCATCTTAGAACAAGGGTCTCCCTTCCCATCTTATCGCCAAACATCGACGATAGACGCGAAGAGAGACCCTGTGGAATCAAGCATGTTCCTGCGTTTCATTAATGAACCCGTTTGCGCCCAAACCAGCTTTTAAGCACCAAGGTGGCGAGAGCCAACAATAACAGCAGCGAGGCCACCGCAAAGGATGCCGAGAATTGATATTCGTTATACAAAATTTCCACATGGAGCGGCAGTGTGTTTGTCTCTCCACGGATATGTCCCGAGACCACGGACACCGCCCCGAATTCACCCATCGCTCTCGCATTACACAAAATAATGCCATACAGCAGACCCCATTTGATATTCGGCAGCGTCACCTTCCAGAAAATACGCCAGCCGCGTGCGCCCAGCGTAACCGCCGCTTCTTCCTCCTGGTGTCCCTGATCCTCCATTAGCGGAATCAGCTCCCGCGCTACAAAAGGAAACGTGATGAACAGCGTCGCCAATATAATGCCCGGCAAGGCAAAAATAATTTTGATATCATGCTCGTCCAGCCACGGCCCAAGCCAGCCCTGTGCGCCGAATACCAACACATACATCAATCCGCCGACGACAGGAGAGATGGCAAAGGGCAAATCAATCAGGGTGACCAGCAGGCCCTTACCACGAAATTGAAACTTTGTAATCAGCCAAGCCGCCGCTACGCCAAATACCGTATTCAACGGTACTGTTATCGCCGCCACCAACAGCGTCAGCCGCAGCGCCGACATGGCGTCCGGGTCGCGTAACGCTTCAACGTATACGCTCCAGCCCTGCTTGAGCGCTTCGGTAAGTACGACGATCAGCGGCAGTACCAGCACCCACAGCAAAGCCAGAAAAGCGGCACCGATCAGCGTCCACTTCACCCAAGGGGCTTCGGTTGTAACCCTGTTGGGCGGTGCAGATGAAGGCACAGATGCATGGGTAAGCTCCTGTCCGGTTATCGCTTGTGACATGATGTTTCTTCCTCCTTAAACAGCGGATATACCGCTATCGTATGAACCAAACGCATACTGTCCTGCGTGATAACGTTAGACAGTACGTCGCCGCGACCAGCGCTGAATGCTGTTAATCACCAGCAGCAGCAGGAATGAAATGACCAACAGCATCAATGCTACCGCCGTAGCTCCGGCATAGTCATTTTGCTCCAGCTTGGACATAATGAGCAGCGGCGCGATCTCGGTCTTCATCGGCATATTGCCGGAAATGAAGACGACTGAGCCATACTCCCCGATGCCACGGGCAAAGGCGAGCGCAAAGCCCGTCAGCAGCGGTGGTATCAGCTCGGGCACAATAACGCTGCGAAAGGTACGCCATCTGCCCGCTCCCAGCGTAGCGGCGACCTCCTCCTCGTCCTTGTCCAGCTCCTCCAGCACGGGCTGGACCGTCCGCACGACGAACGGGATACCGATAAACATCAGCGCGAGCGTAATACCCGTCTGCGAGTAGGCCATCCTCCAGCCAAGCGGTTCGAACAACGAGCCGATCCAGCCATTTTGCGCATATAGAGCTGTCAAAGCAACACCCGCAACCGCTGTAGGCAATGCAAAGGGCAGATCAATCACCGCATCAAAAATCCGTTTTCCCGGAAATTCATAACGCACCAGCACCCAGGCGATCAGAAAACCGAGGAACAGGTCAATCAGCGCCGCAGCGGCAGCGCACAAAAAGCTTACCTTGTAAGAAGCCAGTACCCTGACGTCAGTCGCCACATCCCAAAACTTCTCCCACGTCAATCCGGTTGAGTTCAGAAGCAGCGCCGATAAAGGCACCAGCACCACCAGACTGAGGTACAGCACACTATATCCCATCGTTAACCCGAACCCGGGAAGTACGCGTTTTCGGGTGACTTGCACTTGACTCATGTTCTGTCCATCCCTCTCTGAAATCCATTAACTTCCAGGTACATAAATTTGGTCAAAGATGCCCTTGTCGCTAAAATGCTTTTGCTGCGTCTCCTTCCACGTTCCGAATACATCCTTCAAGGTCACCAGTTCCAGCTTGGGAAATTGATCCTTGAACTTCGCCTTTACGCTATCCAGCGTTGGACGATAATAGTTCTCGGCAGCAATGGTTTGCCCCTCTTCGCTGTACAAATATTTCAAGTACGCATCCGCTACCTCTCGTGTACCTTTTTTATCCACAACCTTATCGACCATCGCTACCGGAGGCTCGGCCAAAATGCTGATCGACGGGTATACGATATCGAATTTATCCGTACCCAGCTCCTTCACGGAAAGCAGCGCTTCATTTTCCCAAGCGATCAGTACATCACCAATTCCGCGCTCCACAAAGGTCGTTGTCGCTCCACGCGCACCGCTGTCCAGTACCGGCACATGTTTGTACAGCTCCTGTACAAACTGCTGGGCTTTAGCTTCATCGTTATTGTTTTTCTTGAGCGCATAGGCCCATGCCGCAAGGTAGTTCCAGCGGGCTCCACCTGACGTCTTGGGGTTCGGCGTAATAACCTGCACATCACCCCGGATCAGATCGTCCCAGTCTTTAATCCCTTTCGGATTACCTTTACGCACCAACAGCACAATGGTTGAAGTGTATGGAGAGCTATTATGCTCATATTTATCCTGCCATCCCTCTTTAATCAGCCCTTTTTCCTGTAACGCATCAATATCGTAGCCCAGAGCCAGAGTAACTACGTCCGCATCCAGCCCGTCCTGCACAGAACGGCTTTGTTTACCAGATCCTCCATGAGATTGCTTGATCGTAACCTTCTGCCCTTTCTCCTTCTCCCAGTGAGCGGCAAACGCCTTGTTATACGCCTCATACAGCTCACGGGTCGGATCATAAGAAACATTGAGCAGCTCCACATCTTTGGAACCCGCAGCAGAGCTGCCATTCGCCTGTGTTTCTCCTTTGCTTGCTCCGCAAGCACTTAACGTCAACGTCAAAACCAAAGATAGCCCGAGAATAAGTCCACTTTTCCATTTCCCTTTCATCAAAACCCTCCTAATTCTATGTAATTAATAAAAACAAATTCATTTACGCCTGTTATTGACAGACGTATCCAAAAAAAAGAGCGGAGAATTCCCTGATGCAGCCCTGATAGGTCAAACCTGTCGCTTGGACAGTGTCTGCCTGCTGTTCCTAGAGGTTCTCCGCCACAATGGCGAGATCATACTTTAATACTTTAATTCTTTAATTCCTACCTGTTTAATGAGTTATGTAGATATAATACGAGAGTTTATGAGCGTTGTCAAACCTTTTTTTGGGATGGATGATCTGTGCTTCGCTTCCTTCAGGGGATAAAAGTCAGGAACAACAGGATGTTCCCGACTGCTTACAGGCTATTTTCACACACGAGGTACTGCTTAATTGGCGACCGTTTCAAGATTGACTGAAAAAACTCCAAAAAGCTTCGGATTGTTTGTATCTCTTCTCAACCACAGCTCGCCTGAGCCAACCATGACTCCCTGATAATTGACAAACAAGTCGTCTGTCTTTTGATTCACCAACGCTTCACGAATTGCGTCCGTAAAAATCTGATCGTACTTGGCAATGAACTCTTTCTTATTCGGAATTGTTAGTGCCTTTTCACTGTCGTTGACGCGCAGAGGATAGAAAATGTAATTGGCCACCTTTTCCTTGTCATTGTCGGCAACAGCCTTCTGCAACGCTTTGAACGTGTTCAAAAACGCCTTAGGGTCCTGAATACCTGCTACCTCAAAAGGATTGTGGGATGGATTGGCGGATTTTGGGGAGGAAGAAACATCCGATGAAGTAGCCGGGGCCGATGGACTTGACTTTTCCGCTTCATTTCCGTTGTTTTCCGCACTCTCGCTCTCTTTCGCTACTTTTTCATTTGGGGCTGAACCACTACGATCCGCATCAGCTCCATGCTCTATCGCACTTGTATTGCTTCCGGTCTCGACGGTTTCAGCATTCTTATCCTGGCCGCAGCCAGCGAGAGCTACAAATGTAAGTGTAAGTAAAATGGCTGTGAGTGACAGCCTCCGTGACATTTTCTGATTACCGTATTCTTGGTTTTTGGGCACAACGGGTCATCCTTTCTGCTTCTGCTTTCTGCTCTGACCTATTCTGTTCATTAAGTCTTCAACCGTTCTATTGTAACATAAGTAGGCTAATGACCGCATGTCGTGCCCATATGGAAGGAGCTTACAGTGTAATATAAGCGAACGTTTTCACTGATCCTTTGGAGCCATCGTCCGTATTTACATCCAAAATCAGCTCAGTTGTGGAATCCTTCGTTGCTTCATTTTGTTCCTCCGGCTTTACCAACAACAGATCATGCCGTTCTCCCGGCTGCAACGTTCGGCTGGAAAATCCATCTGTCTGACCTGACAAGCCTGACGTACCCGCGCTTTTAAGCTTATATCGTATAGGTTGCTTCCCTGTATTCTTGATGCTGATATACAGCTTCCGTCCCTCTTCAAATGTAAAGTTCGTATGAGCAGGCCCCTCAAATTGCATCTCCTGATCATGTACAATGCGCTTCGTTACGCCCCCTTGCTCATTCTGCACACTTAACGGAGCAGCCGGGTGCACCACACTCGCCGTTGATGTAGTATGCGTAGTCGTCGATAAGTTGGCAAAAGCGGCATACCCCACAATTGCCCCTGCGACCCCCATCCAAACCCACTTATCTACCATTTCATTTCCTCCTTTATAGAAATATGTTGAATCCTAAACGATATAAGCCATTTTCCATACCATTTAGTCGTCGCCGTGATTACACAGATGGAACGGCTTATCTTCCACAAGAAAACGATCCAGCCAGGTCATTTTGAATATAAAATCGGGGGCAGATTCAATCAATCCGTTCACAACATTTAAGGAGCGCAGATTTTTCAGATTTTGTATTTCAGGGGGCAGTGTACGAATTCCGCTATATTGTATATCCAAATACTCCAACTGTTGTAGCTCTCCTATCTCAGGCGGCAAATGCCGGAATGACAACTCATCCTTGGGAATCACCTTGTAATCCGGTGCTGGACGGTCATAGCTCCCACAAGCGATATTCAAGCTTTGGAGTCGGGTTAGCTTGGCAATGTTGGCTGGTAGCTCTTCCAGATCCGCTACTTGTATCGTCAGTGACTCCAAGGATTCCAATTCGAACAAAGCTGGAGGTAATGATCGTATATCCTGCTCGAAGATGGTCAGATGCTGCAAAGAATACAATTCTCTGATCCGTTCCGGTATCTCCGTCAAAGCAAACCCCATCAACTCCAACCGATCTGGCTGATGCCGAATGGCATCGTTCAGAAAAGCATCTATATCCCGATGCTCAGGCTTGTGAATGAACACACCGGGGATAAGCTCCTCCAATGCAGCGACCTCTTCTCTACCCATGTTCAGTCTGCCTATTCGCTCGTGAGCAACGTTGATGATCCAATCCTCTCCTTCGGCATTCTGGAAACACAAATCCTCAGGTACTTTCGGATGCATCCAGGAAAACAAGCTGGACGCCGCTCGCTTTAACAGCTCCCCGCCGCCGGCGTGCATTGGTATCGATAGAACGTTCCTTGTGTGTAGGCTACAGCATGTTTTCCTCTCATCTCCTCATAGGAATGCGTTGACAGCAAAAATGGATTCAATTGCTGTAACAGTTCCTTGAACATGATAGTCGTGTCGAAATCAATACCCATGTCCTCTGTCTCCCATTCATGTACGCCTAGCATAAAAGTGTCCGCTCGTTCCATAGCATAATCAATCAGCCGTTCATAGGCCGTTCCCCGGACATCGCTGTATAATTCGAACATGTCTCTCCCCCTCTATGATGCCCTTCTGCCTTACTATACAAAAAACCGAACTCATATCTATTATGAGTCCGGCTGTCATATTTTTCAAACTTGATCCAAGGCATCTATGCGCTTATACGTTCAGCGTGTTACGGGACTTTTTCTTATCCAATACACTATAAACCACAAATATAATTAAATATGCCGCAATCAGGAGAGTGGAGAACAAATACATCGTTTTATAGGAGGTTAATCCCGCAACCATACCCAAAATCAAAGAGCCTCCCCCGATGCCCAAATCGAAGAAATTATAAAACGAACCCACGGCATCCTCTCGCTCATCTTCTCCGACCACACTGATGGCCCAAGCCTGCAAAGCCGGGAAAATAGCTCCAAAGCTCAAGCCATACAGCACAGCAGCGACCAAAAATTGCAATTCCGTCCGCGATGAGGCCACCATGATAATGGCGGCGATAAGCACAACCCCTGCGGGAATCAGGATATAAGCCGGGCCTTTGGTATCAAAAATTCTACCGGACACCAGTCGGACGAGGAAGCTTGCCATAGCCACCGTAAAGAAGAACCATGCTACGTTGGTGAATCCCTGCTCCTTGGCAAATAAGGCCACGAAAGACATCACTCCACCTGCCACTACGCCGACCAGCAGTACAAGACAGGATTGCAGCAGCACTTTTTTTTCAAATAATTTGAGTGGAACCTTCGTTTTTTCCTTCGTTGTATCTGCACTCGTCGGTTGAACAGAATGGCGACGAGCCAATACGATCATAGCAAGAGCTAGCAGCATAATGACAGCGCCCATGGAAAACAGTCCGTTAAAGCCCGCTGCATGCAGCATCCATATGCCAATCAACGGCCCCACGGAGATCGCTACCGTCTCACCTACGCCAAAATAGCCCATTCCTTCTCCCATACGATGAGAAGGCAATTCATCCGAGGCAGAAGTCGCATATAGAGTACTAGCAATACCAAATCCAAAGCCATGCACCAGCCGGAACACCAGCAACAGCAGCAAACTGGTGGAAAACATGTAGCTGCCCGTGGCAAGTATACAAATCGCCACCCCGATAATGAGAACATACTTCCTGTCCATAAGCTGGATTAGCTTACCGGAAAATGGACGAATGAATATCGCTGAGCACACAAACACACCTGTCACCAGGCCGATCTGTGACGGACTACCACCAAGACTTTCCACAAACAGCGGCAGCGTCGGCAAAAGCATTTCGAATGCCATGAATAATATAGCATTGGAAATCATCAAAAGTATAAAGTTTCTGGACCAAAAGCTTTCCTTCACAGACACAGCTCTCTTCCCCCAATAAAATTATGTTGACTCAAATGCCTGGATGCTCAGGCCTGAATCAAGCCATGCCAGTAAATATCCCAAGAGCTTTCCAGACGCGGATCAAAATCGGCGGTACCGTTATACACCAGCTCTACCAGCATGCCTTCGATCAAATTCATATAAGCTGTTGCAGCGGATCGAGCTGGAACACGAAGCTTAACCGATGTTTCGGCTGCCAGCCGCTCATATACCAAGCTGGTTTTATGCTCTACATAGCGTGTGACCAGGGCCTGAACCTGGGCTTCCAGCGTAGACGGAATTAGAAAGCCGACATACAGGATCAAACGCAAATTCATGGCGCTCTCATAGCGTTCCTTAAATTCAATGATTAACCCTCGCAGGACAGCTTCAAGGGACTGTTCGGATTGATCTTGAAAATAACGATCCAGCTCCAAAATCTCCTGATCCACCGCATCCGCAAATATATCCAAAAATAAATCGTCCTTGCTTTTAAAATGAGCATAAATCGACTGCTTCTTAATCCCTACCTCATCAGCAATCAGTTGCAGGGAGGCCGCATCGTATCCCTTTCTCGCAAATTGCTGCAAGCCAGCCGCTTTAATTTTCTGCAGTGTCATGTTCTTCCTCCAATAACCTTACGAACGGTCGTCAGTTTGTAGGTTCAGTATAGTACCCTCACTGGACATTGACAATAGCATTTTTTCCTTTCGGCTTAAAATAGCTCCGCTCATCCTTTCTTTTCATCATTGAAATTCCTTGTTGTTTGGTTAACCAAAGCGGGAGCTACAAAAGCCGGAAGCCCTCTAACTGAGGGTCTCCGGCTCGATAACCACGATATCTATTACAACCTTATGAGTACGGCTTAACGCTTACTCTGTCACCGTTCCGTAGATCAGTACGGGAGCTTCGGCGTGATCCGCAATGCGGATGTTCGCGTAAATTTTCTCCAGCACTTGGGCTACATCTTCACGGTTGGCATGAATGGTAACCAGTGAATCGCCCACTTTTACAGCATCGCCGACCTTTTTGTTCAGCATCAGGCCGACAGCCAGATCAATCTCGGATTCTTTGGTTGCGCGTCCTGCTCCAAGCAGCATCGCAGCCGTACCGATTTCGTCAGCCACGATTTCAGCGACCACACCATCCTGCTTCGCAGGTACTTCAATAAGATACTGTGCTTGTGGCAAGCGTTCTGGATGATCCACAACCGAAGCGTCACCGCCCTGGTTTGCAATAAACTCTTTGAATTTCTCCAGCGCTTTGCCGTTGCGAATGACTTCTTTGAGCTTCTCTTCGGCGTCTTCGAGGGAATTGGCTTTGCCAGCCAAAAATACCATCTGACTGCCCAAGGACATACACAGCTCTTCCAGATCCTTTGGTCCTTGACCGCGCAGTGTGTCAATCGCTTCTTTGACTTCCAGCGAGTTACCGATGGCAAGACCCAGCGGCTGGCTCATATCGGAAATAACCGCCATCGTTTTGCGGCCGACGTTGTTACCGATGCTTACCATCGCGTGTGCCAGTTCTTTGGCATCATCGACGGTTTTCATGAACGCACCTGCACCTGTCTTCACATCGAGTACGATGGCATCAGAACCGGCAGCGATTTTTTTACTCATAATCGAGCTGGCAATCAGCGGAATCGAGTTTACCGTAGCGGTAACATCACGCAGCGCATACAGCTTTTTGTCCGCAGGTGTCAGGTTGCCGCTTTGTCCAATGACCGCAATTTTGCTGCGATTGACCAGATCCACGAATTCGTCCTTACTGATTTCTACGTGGAAGCCTGCAATAGCCTCCAGCTTATCAATCGTTCCTCCGGTATGTCCAAGGCCGCGACCTGACATTTTCGCTACCGGAATATCCAAAGCCGCTACGAGCGGAGCCAGCACCAGCGTTGTCGTATCACCCACACCGCCAGTAGAATGCTTATCGACCTTCACGCCTTCAATCGCGGACAGATCAATTGTGTCACCTGAATGAACCATTGCCATCGTCAGATCCGCGCGTTCGCGCTCGGTCATATCTTTGAAGAAAATGGACATCGCTAACGCACTCACCTGATAGTCAGGAATTTCCCCCTGCGTGTAGCCCTGGATAATAAAATTTATTTCCTCGGTGGTCAGTTCTTTTCCATCACGCTTTTTCTCGATCAAGTCTACCATTCTCATATGTCATTTCTCCTCACTGTGCGTATGATCGTTTACAGGGATATTGCTGTATCCAGGGCAACTTCCATCATTTCTTTAAAGGTCGTTTGCCGTTCTTCCGCTGTCGTTTCTTCACCCGTCAGCAAATGATCGCTTACCGTCAGAATCGTCAACGCGTTTACGCCAAATTTGGCTGCCAGCGTGTACAATGCCGAAGTCTCCATCTCGACACCCAGTACGCCGTATTCCATCAGCTTTTGTGTAATTGATTTGTCATCACGATAAAAGCTGTCCGAGCTGAACACGTTACCGACATGCATTTTTAAGCCCTTGGCAACACCGCGATCATAAGCGCCCTTTAATAAAGGGAAGCTGGAAATCGGCGAATAGTCGTAGCCGCCAAAAATATGGCGGTTCATGCCGGAATCCGTGCAAGAAGCCTGTGCCAAAATAACGTCACGAACGTGTACATGCTCCTTCATCCCGCCACATGTACCTACGCGGAACAAGTTTTTCACACCGTACTCACTAATGAGCTCATTGACATAAATACTGATGGACGGCAGTCCCATTCCGGTTCCCTGTACAGACAGGCGTTTGCCCTGATACGTTCCCGTAAATCCGAGCATTCCGCGTACCTCGTTGTAGCAGGTCACGTCTTCCAGATACGTTTCAGCAATAAATTTCGCCCGCAACGGGTCTCCAGGCAGCAGAATCGTTTCTGCAATCTCTCCTGGTTTGGCTCCAATGTGTACACTCATGTTTTTTATTCCTCCGTCCCATTTGTCCGAGCTTAATCCTGATTCTAATTCCGATTATTGAAGCTCTGCCAAAAAGCTCGTTCCGTGTTCAGGCAGCTTCACACCAAAGTTATCCGCTACCGTCGCTCCGATATCCGCAAACGTTTTACGTACCGCAAGCTCCTTGCCTCCAGCTGCAAAACGTGGGGAGTACACCAACAGAGGCACATATTCACGTGTATGATCCGTTCCCCGATACGTCGGGTCATTCCCGTGGTCTGCGGTGATAATCAGCAGATCTTCATCCGTCATTTTAGCGAATACCTCCGGCAGACGGGCATCATAATCGTCCAAAGCCTGACCATATCCCTGCGGATCACGGCGATGACCATATACGGCATCAAAGTCGACCAGATTCAAGAAGCTTAACCCGGTAAAATCTTCATCCAGCGTAGTCACCAGCTTATCCATACCGTCCATATTAGACACGGTGCGCACTGCTTTCGTAACACCCTCGCCGTCATAAATGTCGGAGATTTTACCCAATGCGATCACATCCAGACCTGCATCCTTCAACTCGTTCATTGTGGTACGACCAAACGGCTTGAGCGCATAATCATGGCGATTGGAGGTGCGGGAGAAGTTCCCAGCCTCTCCTACGAACGGACGCGCAATAATCCGGCCCAGCATGTACGGGTCTTCCAGCGTGATTTTACGACAGAACTCGCAAATCTCATAAAGCTCCTTCAAAGGTACAACTTCCTCATGCGCCGCAATTTGCAGCACCGAATCCGCCGATGTATAGATGATGAGCGCTCCTGTTTTCACATGTTCCTCGCCCAGCTCGTCAATGATTTCCGTTCCGCTGGCAGGCTTGTTGCCGATGACTTTGCGGCCCGTATGCTCCTCAATGCGCTGAATCAGCTCATCCGGAAAACCATCAGGGAATACGCGGAAAGGAACCGCAATATTCAAGCCCATGATTTCCCAGTGTCCGGTCATTGTATCCTTACCGTTGGACGCTTCCTGCATTTTGGTGTAATACGCCAAAGGTTGCTCAGCGGCTTGCATCCCTTCAATAGAACGAATATTGGACAGACCGAGCTTACCCATATTCGGCATGTTCAGACCGCCGCGTTCGCGGGCAATATGACCCAGTGTATCTACATCGTAATCATCAAACTGGGCAGCATCCGGCGCTTCGCCGATCCCCACAGAGTCCATAACAACCAAGTGAATCCGTTTGAATTTAGACATGATGAAATTCCTTTCCTAACTCGCTGTTTTTTTTACAAAAACAACCCTGCAATCGTTGCCGACAGCACGCTAACCAGCGTCGCGCCGTACAACAGCTTCAGACCAAAGCGGGCCACCACATTCCCCTGCTTCTCATGCAGACCCTTCACAGCCCCGGAAATGATACCGATGGACGAGAAGTTTGCAAAAGATACGAGGAACACCGATACGATCCCGATTGTGCGATCCGACAAGCCCGTTTGCTTGGTCAGATCCAGCATCGCCACAAATTCGTTAGACACGAGCTTGGTGGCCATAATGCTGCCCGCCTGAACCGCTTCGCTCCATGGAATCCCCATGACAAAAGCGATAGGCGCAAACACATAACCAAGCAAGGATTGAAAGCTTATTCCAAGCGCCCAGGAGAAAATCCCGTTAACCATGGCAATCAGCGCCACAAAACCGATCAGCATCGCAGCTACCGTAATGGCGACTTTGAAACCGTCCATAATATACTCCCCGAGCATTTCGAAGAAGGACTGCTTCTCTTCCTCCTGAACCTCCAGCAAATCATCTTCCTTCTCAATCTTGTACGGATTAATAATCGAAGAGATAATAAAGCCGCCGAACAGGTTCAACACCAAAGCAGTAACCACATATTTGGGGTTCAACATTTGCATGTAGGCTCCCACAATCGACATGGACACCGTAGACATCGCAGACGCACACAGCGTATATAGTCGATGCTTCGGCAGGAGACCAATTTGCTTTTTAACGGAAATAAACACCTCGGATTGACCCAGAATAGCCGAAGCTACAGCGTTGTAGGATTCCAGTTTACCCATTCCGTTTACTTTGCTCAAGACAAGCCCGATATATTTAATAATAAAAGGCAGCACTTTTACATATTGCAAAATCCCAATCAGCGCGGATATGAACACGATTGGCAGCAATACACCGATAAAGAACGGCGCCGCTCCTTCATTCGCAATCCCGCCGAATACAAAGTTAATTCCTTCCATAGCATATCCAATCAGACTGTTAAACCCTTTTGCAAAACCTTTGACCAGAATTTCACCAATCTCTGTATGCAGCAATACAAAAGCAAGTGCCGCCTGCAATACAACCATTACCACCAACGGACGATACCTGATTTTACGTTTGTCACTGCTGGCAACGTAAGTAAGTGCAAATACAACAAGCAGTCCCACCAGAGCAATTACATATTTCATTTTATTTTCCCCCTCATTACATTAAGCGCTTACATTACCCATAAAAAGAATGCGCCCCGAAAGAGGCATTCTTTTTTTTATTTCCCCAGATCGGCAGGTCGAAAAGCACCCGGCAGTAGTTGGTCCACCGTCCACTCTTCCGTGTTGCCATGAAGGTTGGTCAGATACACTTTGGTATCTGGTTGAGCAAATTCGGAAATCACCTGACGACAGGCTCCGCATGGAGACACAGGCCCTTCCGTATCTGCTACAATCGCAATGGCATCAATTTTACGGCATCCTTCGGATACCATTTTAAAAATCGCTGTCCGTTCCGCACAATTGCATAAGCCGTAGGAGGCATTTTCCACATTACATCCTCGATAAATCGTGCCATCGCTTCCGAGAACCGCAGCACCGACCTGAAAATTCGAGTACGGAATATATGCCTGTTTACGCGCCTCAAGCGCTTCCTGAATCAATTGATCCTTCATCGCGAATCCCTCCATGACTTTAAAATGAACTTAGTAGGAAGATGTAGACTGCTGGCCCTCGATGATTGTCACACCGGAACTTGCACCGATCCGGCTTGCGCCCGCTTCTACTAATTTCTGTACGTCTTCCAGACTGCGTACGCCGCCGGAAGCCTTAACACCAATCTCAGGTCCTACGGTTTTGCGCATCAAAGCCACATCTTCCACAGTAGCTCCGCCTGTAGAGAAGCCTGTCGAAGTTTTCACGAAATTAGCTCCTGCTTTGACCGACAGCTCGCAAGCCAGTACCTTTTCTTCGTCTGTCAGCAAGCATGCTTCAATAATTACTTTTACCAGTGTACCCGCGGCTGCTTCCACGACTGCACGGATGTCCTGCTCAACGAGCTGTAAATCACGCGCTTTCAAAGCGCCTATATTAATAACCATATCAACCTCAGTCGCACCGTTAGCAATAGCATCCTTCGTTTCGAACGCTTTCGTTGCCGTCGTATTGGCTCCCAGCGGGAAACCGATAACGGTACAAATGTTCACACCTGTTCCTGCCAGTTGCTCTGCCGAGTAAGCTACCCAGGTCGGGTTCACACATACGGAAGCAAACTGATATTTCTTCGCCTCAGCGGTCAATTTTGTAATTTCATCCTTCGTCGCGTCTGCACGCAACAATGTATGGTCGATCAATCCTGCAATGTTCATTCTCTAAACGCTCCTTCATTAGAGAGATCGTATTAGGACCGATGTCCTTTACTTCTCTGTGATAAGACCATCATAGCACGGCATTGAACATATGTAAAACACATTTTGAAATTATGTTCAAGCCTGCACATAAGACGTTATCTACAGTCCACATTACCCATCTATGAACTGAACTTAAAAGTTACCTATTGCGCCACTTTGCGCCACTGCGCAGTCGGATGGTGCTTCGCTTGTACAGCACCACTCCGCCTACTCCGTTTTAACTGTTCATTTTTTAGTTTAGCTTATATTTCCTCACGCCGAACCATATGTCTACTGTAAAAGTGCCTGTGCCGTAAACTGATCCGTCACCAAAATATTCGCATACTTACCACGCAGCGATGCCCGTATGGCCTCCACTTTGCGCTGTCCTCCTGCTACGAGAATCGCCTTCTCCTTCTTGCGCAAATCAGGCAAATCAATGCCAACGGTACGACTGTTAATTTCCTGACTACATATATTGCCCTCATCATCAAAAAAACGTGAGCAAATATCGCCCTTGCCGATTTTTTGCAACAACTTCTGTTCCTCATGGTTAAAATAGCCCAATCTGAACAACAGCGCATCCTCTTTGACCGTCCCCACCGTAAACACGGCAATGTTCGCCTGCTTGCCAAGCTCAATGATACGCTGGATGTGCCGATCCTCCTCGACCATTTTCTTGACGGCGTGGCTATCAAAAATCACAGGCAACGGCAAATACCGTGCAATCGTGTGAAAGGCTTCCGCGAACAAATTCACCGTCTCCACGGCATACGTGTTGACATGCGAATGGCTTACGCCTCCTTTGAGCTGAACGACCTCGACGCCCTTCACCTGCTTTTGCTGGAGATGAAGCGCCACCGCATGCATCGTCGTTCCCCACGTCACTCCAATAATATCTGCATCTTGTACCGTTTCATGCAAATAATCGGCAGCTTTTTTGCTAATATGCTTCTTGATCTCCTGATATTCATTTAACGGCGAATAGCAGACCAGAACGGTATCCAGCCCGTATTTCTTCTTGATCTGCTCTCCGAGCTCATCCATATCCTCCATCGGATCAACAATACTGATTCTCACATATCCCTGTTCCTTGGCAGCTTGAAGCAACCGCGATACCGTGGGACGCGATACCCCGAGTCTGACTGCAATTTCTTGCTGGCTATAGTCGTTCAGATAGTATAATCTGGCTGCCTCGATACTTAGACGCTGCTTTTCATGATCCATTCTACCTCAACCCGCTTATCTTAAAATGTAGTGCCACCGGACACAACTTCAATCTCCTAAAGCATCTCATATTAGGAGAAACTGAGCGCCATGCCTTGGCCATTTGGAAGATTTAACTGCTATTTTGTGATATTCTGTGAATAGAACCTGGCTACATAGCACCTTCAACTTTATCTTTCCATTTGTTAAAACGCAATAGTTAACCCATTTTAACGTCACTTCACAACCTGTAGTAGTCTTATCTCAAATGTAAGGAGAATTGGCCTATGTCCGAATTTATTGTGTGCAAACTGGCGAGCAAAACGTTCGCTTTAAACTTTGTAGAAGTGGAAGAAGTCATGAATGCCAAGAAAGGAACACCGCTTCCTTTTTCCGAGTCATGGCATGAAGGAATGGTCACCATTCGCGGTGACGTATTTACGATCCTGAATTTGCGCAAAAAACTGCTGCTCCCTGCTTCAGGCGAGTCCTCCGAGGACAAAATGATTTTGCTCAGCCGGGCAAAAATTGCTCTGCTCGTCGATCAGGTAGAGGATACGGCTTCCGACCTGGACAGTCAGTTGAAAAGCAACGAGGAAGAGTGGCAACGCGAGCTGTTTCCTACCGTACTGGAGCATCAGGGCGCTCTCGTTCCGGTGATTGATATGGACGCTTTTCTCGCTTCGACTAAGACGAATTAAGCGTATTGATGTAAAATACCACCCAAAGCTTGAGCCGTCTCGCGCTCATCTTTTGGGTGGTATTTTGCGTTAAGGGGCGTGAAACCTACCGCTATCCCTCTATACGGTCCCCTGTCCATCCTTCATGTGAACCAGCGTGTTCAACTGTTCCAGCAGCGTATTCCCGCCAGTCAGCGAAATGGTACCAATCTTCTCGCAGATTTTTTCCAGAAACTCCAGCTCTTTGAGACGGTAGAGGGTGGCATTTTCGTCCATCAGCTTGGCGGTATTCAGCAGACTGCGAGTGGACGCCGTTTCTTCGCGCCGTGTGATGAGATTGGCTTGAGCCTTTTTCTCTGCCAGCAGCACCGTGTTCAAAATATCCTTGATATCCCCCGGCAAAATGATATCCTTCACCCCTGCCGACGTAAAAGCGACCCCATATTCGCCGCTTTGCTCATTCAGTCGGGTCAAGACATATTCCGCAATTTCCTGCTTCATTTTCAACAAATCATCCAGCTTCATCGTTCCGACATACTCACGCAGCACCAGTTGAAGCATAATGTACATTTGCTCCTCGAATGCCCGGAACTCCAGCGCCCGCAGCGGGTCAACAATGCGGTACTGACAGACGAAGTTCAGGCGCAGTGTGATTTTGTCCTCTGTCATGATTTCCTGCCCCATCAGGTCCATCTGCTGCTGACGCAAATCTATCGTTCTGATCTCCGTGTTCACCGTCGACATCCAGAAGTAATATTTACCCGGCTTCAGCTCGCCTTGCAACACGTTATCATAATACAGGAAGCCCAGCTCATAGCTTGCCACCTGAAGCGCCTTCCAGAAGCCCTGTGTCTTGGCCAAAAAGGCTTGCCCCAACGCCTTATCAATCGCAGGCTGCCGGGTATCCGCATGAACAAAACGATGCTCCTTGAGCACGTTCCAGAAGGCATATTTCCCAGCGGGCAGCAGCTCCACGAACCGATTATCCTCATAATGCAGCACATATTCATAATCCTCTACATCGACGACACTCAATTGCTCCAGCAGATCGGAATCCGTCAAAAACAAACGAATATCATGATCCGGTACAAAAAACGGTTCGGCAACATTTAAAATTTCAACCGTTTCCTGCTGAAATGTCTTCAATACGTAAGTCCCTGGGAGCAGCAGTTTGTGATAGCTTCCCTTTTTAAACAGCAGCCCGCGCTCATCCGATTTAATCGTTATTTTCTTAAACATCGTATCACTCCTAGTATTTAAAATCCTCAGCTTAAAAGTGTGCTTTTTTCTACGTGTGGCGGCTCCGCGGTCCATTTGATCTTCCGATCGCTGTTGCAGTGGAATTCCTAGGATTGATAAAACATTCAAAGGTAGGAATTCTACTGCAAAGGCGAACGCTTCGCTTCTTCAGATTCAAATGGACCGCTCCGCTGCTGCCCGCCTTAAAATCAACACATTTTTAAAATGAGGATTCTTCATTTTTATTCGTTGTAGTAGGGTTAGTGACCCTTGCAGAGCATCCCTCCGGTGTGGACGGCGGGGCCAAGCTTGAGGAAAAAGGAAGGTTCCGCCTGTTCCCGTGTTGCGAGGATGGAATTCATCAGTCCAACATCGACTGTAAACTCATATCTCCCGAAGCTTCGGAGCCTGTCAGCGCTTGCTCTCCCCGGTATCCGCTGGCCGCATAGCCACCTCCCCGATTTCTGTCATGTGGACCAGACATGGGATACTCATTAGGGTCTTTGTAGTGGTTTTTTTCGATTTTTTAAATACTCTACCATGAGTCGCGTGGAAGGCGATTGGGATTCGAACCCTAATTTGGTGGATACATCAGATTTACAGGATACCTCACCCGATCAGGCAGGCACTGCGGGACCATTTGAAATCCTCACCTCGGTAATATCTTTCTGTATCAGCCTTTATCATTATCACGCACACCCGCACTCACGAACATGGCGAAAGTATTACGACTCCATAAAAAAAGAAAAAAAAGACACCTGAGAAGCACATTCGCTTCCCTCGTGTCTTTTGCCATATTGCAATATATGTAAACTTCTTCATTCCCTAAACCATTCACACCATTAGGTGTTCACCCTATGAGTTATTCATCCCAATAACCATTCACCCTAATAAACGTTAGGTATACAAAAAAGAATCCTCCAGGCTTGTAGCCCTTCAGATCCTCAATCTTTGAAGTCTTTAAGTCTTTAAGCCTTTAAGTCCTTTTGCCCTTCCCCCATTGCTCCACACCATTTCGGAAAAATGAGTTACTTTGTGGCGGGTAGTAGCGGAGCGGAGGGGTTGAATCTGGAGAAGCGTGAGCGTTCGCCTTTGCAGTGGGATTCTTACCTCTACATGTCTTATACAATCCGAAGAATCCCACTGCAACAGCGATCGGAAGATCAACCCCTTCGCGGAGCGCTTTCTCCCACCCACAACCTCACTCATTTTTCCCGCCCAAAATACCCTTCTATTTTCCAATCCACGCCAACCTGCGTTACGCTCAAATCTTGTAGCCCAACCGCATCGCTCATGGCGGACACGCCTTCTCCCCCGAGAAAGCCCGGTGCTCCACGCCCTCCAACCAGCTTTGGCGCAATATACAGCACGAGCTTGTCTGCCAGTCCTTGCTGCACGAACGAAGCGTTCACCTCGGCCCCGCCTTCCACGAACACCGAAGATACCTCCGCCGTACCCAAAATATCCAGCATTTGCGGCAGGTTGACCCGATCACTGTTTTCATCCTGTGTCGGATATACCTTTACACCCAACTGTTCCAGCTGATTCCGCTTGCCTTCATCATAAGCACGTCCTGTAAATATCCAGGTAGGTGCCTCACCATCTGTAATAACACGGGCATCCAAAGGAATGCGTAGCGTGCTGTCCAGAATAATGCGAATCGGATTCCGACCTTCTGGCAGACGAGTTGTAAGCTGCGGATTATCGTGAATGACTGTCTGTACACCGACCAGTATCCCTACATGCTCGTGACGAAGGCGATGCACATCCTCTCGTGCAACCTCGGACGTTATCCATTTGCTTTCCGAGGTTCGAGTGGCAATTTTGCCATCCAGCGTCACCGCTGATTTGATCGTGATAAAAGGACGCTTGCTCACGATATATTGGTTAAACACTTCATTCATGCGGACAGATTCCTGCTCACATACCCCAACGATGACCTCAATACCCGCATCCTTCAGGATTTGTACCCCTCTGCCCGAAACCAGCGGATTAGGGTCCAGCGCCGCAATAACGACCCGACGAATGCCAGCCTTCACAATCGCTTCCGCGCACGGGCCTGTCCGTCCATGGTGGGAACACGGCTCCAGCGTCACATAAATCGTTGCTCCCTGAGCATGTTCACCCGCCATAAGCAAAGCATGAATCTCGGCATGTGGCTCGCCAGGCTTCAGATGAGCGCCAATCCCGACAATGCGGCCGTTGTTCACAATGACCGAGCCGACGAGCGGATTCGGTTCCGTTTGTCCCTTTGCACTTTTGGCATTTTCCAGCGCCAGACGCATATATTTCTCGTGAGTGGTCATAGAACCTCCCTGAAATCGAAATCCCGCAAATGGCCGGACCGTTCCACCTTCGTATTTAAATACCGTTCATTATATTGCGACACATCACCCCACAACGGCATACGCCCTGCGACATTCATACCGGATTGCTTCAAGGCTTCCAGTTTTTTAGGGTTATTCGTAATCAAGGTTACTGGTTTTTGTCTCAGGTGACGGAGCACATTAATCGCATCCGCATAATTGCGAGTATCATCTTCAAAGCCCAATTGGTGGTTGGCTTCGACGGTATCCATACCTTCTTCCTGCAAAATGTAAGCCATTGCTTTGCTAAACAAGCCAATCCCACGGCCCTCATGGTTTGCCAGATAGAACAACGCACCCGTTCCGTGCTCCACAATCATTTTCATGGACTGGTGGAGCTGAAATCCGCAATCACAACGCTTGCTGCCAAAAATATCTCCAGTATGACAAATGCTATGCATACGAACAAGCGCCTTTTCCGACTGTTGAAGATCGCCGTACACCAGTACGCTCGATTGCTGCCCCTCTGCCAAATTCAGTGTGGACAAACGCTTCACAATCGTGTCAGCGGTGGCATTCATCAAGTCCTGACGATCTTCCTCATCCCGTACAGGCAACCAGCAATACCATTGAAAAACAACCGTTTCCCCTTCCAAATTGACTGGCAGCTTAATCGGCCCTACCAAAATCGTCGAAGATTGCTCTCCGCGAATCGTTTGAATTTTATCATTAAGTAACGTAGCTACGTCTTTTTGGTTCATCTCTCTGCACCGTCCTTTATATAAGCTCTATCCATCCGGAAGCCCCGGCTATTTAAAGGCTAATCGCTGATTTATATGATTTGATTTTCTGCTTGTAAAAAATATTCATGAAACGTGGATTCCATCGTAAGCTGTCGTTCCTGAAGCTCTGTGACAGTCTGCCGCCGCTCGTCTTCGAACTCTTTTAGGCCCGCTGCGGTATATCCACCCTCCTGACGCAAACGAAGAAGCTCACTCGCCAGTACATCGGCATCCTTCAAGGCGGCGTTCAAGCCAAAAGCTCCGGAAGGTGTCATGGTATGCGCCGCATCTCCAATGAGGACCAGTCCGTTCCGCGACCACGTATCACTGCGGCTGCTGAAAATATCCAACGGTACGAAGTCCTTCCACGAACGAATGTGATCATGTACGCTATGCTCTAAGTCCGGGAAAGTCTCAACTAACAAGTGTATGAACGGTTCGAAAGACTGCTTGAACAAAGTTTGGAAGCTACCTTCCTCCACATTCCAGCCTATTTGAATATAACCCTCAGCCTGCGAAAATAAAGACAACTGCCGCCCGTTGACCAATGCCAGACGTGTGACAGGCTCCCATCCGGCAGGTGCAGTAATTTTGGCCCACAGCAGATCATAGCCGTGTCTGATATTCGTCACTGGCATCTGCGCCAGCTTGCGCACGGTCGAATAGCGACCATCTGCCCCGACAATAACAGAGCTGCGAATCGTAACCTCATCGCCGTTCTTATCGCAAGCGATCAAGCCCGTGTATCCCTGCTCGCTATCGCCTTCCAGCGCAGTCACTGTCGTGCCCGCCAAATAACGAAAGGACTCATACGTAGCCGCCTGCTTGAGCAAAGCGTCCAAAAAATGAGGCTGTGGAATATGGACCCCTACATTACCGACCGCTGGCTCAATCGTCTTCACCTGCTGCTGATGCTCCCAATATTCGATTCTCGTCGAAGCGAGGATGTAGTCCTCATGAATTTGTTCGAGCAGCTTATGCTTTTGGATCACTTGCTGACCCTCATCATTTAAAATTTCGCCGCGAAAAGCCTTTCCCGCCACGCTCTGCCGCTCAACCAATATCGTCGAAACACCTTGCTCCGCCAACAAACAGGATAACAAGGCCCCGGCTGGTCCCCCTCCAACTACGCACACTTCACATTCCAGCTTCATCTGACTTCCTCCTGCGCCTAAACCATGACCTCAACAATTAGTCCGTACCTGTTAATTTAATTGCATCGTTATAATATCAAATTTTAAGCATTTTGCAACAATCCCAAGAGCGATTTCGAATCAGCAATATATAGATCGAAGCGGTTTAGTTCGTCTATATATTGTACTTTCGAGCGTGGGGAATCGAATGATGGAAAATGCTATATATACGTCCGTATCGAATCCGACAAGTTACTTTATGTAACAAAGTATATTTATATCATTCTATTTCGTCAAGTAATAAATTTATGTAAAGTAAAATCATTTACTTTTAACAGTGGATCGTTAATAATAGGAGCATGAGGTGATCACATGAACATTCCGCAAATGTGCCCACGGTTTGAAAAAGCCATGGAGCTACTGAGCAAACGTTGGACGGTATTAATCGTGTTTCAACTAACTAACGGTCCGCAACGATTTGTCGCGATTGAGAATTCAATCCCCAATTTAAGCGGGAAGGTCCTTTCCGATCGCTTGAAGGAGCTTGAGGAAGAAGGAATCATACAACGTATGGTTTATCCCGAGAAGCCGGTTCGGATCGAATACTCCCTTACGGATAAGGGACGCGATTTAGCGCCGTTGTTTGACCATATCGGGACTTGGGCTACCCGCTGGATTGAAGTTCTGCCAGCAATTGAGCAGCAATAACCTGCGTTAAATCAACACGGACACAGACTGCTAACATGCCAAAGAACGCCTTGCGTCATGAGTACAATTGTACTCATGACGCAAGGCGTTCTATTTTTCATATGACGGATTGCCCTATGATTTACTTATATATCGTCGCGTAGCATTTCCTCGCGAATAGACTGAACCCGCTTTTTCCCCCAATCATACATCATTTCTACAATAGGTAAAATCGTCATCCCCAGCTCGGTCATTGAATATTCTACCTTTGGGGGCACCTCGGGATACACCTCTCGATGTACAATGCCGTCCTCCATCAATTCTCGCAACTGATTGGTCAGTACTTTATGAGACAGCTTCGGAAACAGCCTTTGCAAGTCACTGAACCGGTGCGGCCCTTCCACACCCAGATGCCATAAAATGACGACCTTCCACTTGCCGCTTAACACCGACAAGGTCAGTTCTTTTTCACAGTTATAGTCTCCGTTGACGATCTTCTCCCGTATTTCTTCTCTCAGCGTATCAGACATATATCGGTTAACTCCTTCTATTCCATCATGATCTTGCACCGTACTTGCACCGTAATAGTAACCTGCAGGTAACCTCCGCACTTGAAAGTGCATTCTTCACAGCCGGACGAAGCCATTCTACAATAATAGATATCGTTTCACATTCAAGGAGGAATGAAGTATGAGTAAAAAGGCTCTTTTTATTATACCCCCGGAACGCTTTAATGAAGATGAATTGTTTAAACCGAAGGAAGCGCTGGAGCAAGCAGGCGTTACTGTTACGCTGGCTAGTACCCAAACAGGTGAAATTATCGGTGACTACAACGGTAAAGCGACCGCGAATCTGGTTTTCACAGACGCTGTCCCTACTGATTATGACGTGGTCGCTGTAATCGGCGGATCGGGCACGAATGATCATCTGTGGAACAACGCGGATCTCCAAGCCCTGCTAAAACAAACGCATGAGCAAAAGATTCTGTTGTCCGGCATCTGTGCTGGCTCTGTAGCCGTGGCCCAAACCGGGCTGCTCTCCGGCAGAGCGGCTGCATGCTATCCGGTGGATGTGCAAAAGGATCAGCTCCAGACGCATCAAGTCGAATATGTGACTCAGCATGTGGTTGCACATAGCGACATTATTACTGCTGACGGTCCAGACGGCGCACAGGAATTTGGCGAAGCCCTCGTTCAAGCCTTGCAATAGGTTTGAGCCGAGCCCCCCACAGAACAGGTAATACGATCAAGCATTTTCAGGCCCTTTTTTTATTGGACTTGGAGATGCTTTCTTTCTAATACTATAACGTCTCATGGCTCCTGGAACGCCTTTGATTTCCAGCATTCCCTCATAAATCAGGGCTCGAAGCCGATATTCGAAAAATTCATCTCCCATCTGCTGATCCAGGTGCCCCATAGCTTCTCCGATCACTCTTGCTGATTTGATATAATCAGGCTGGACTTGCCGCTTGTGCAACTCATCCACCTTACTCATAATATAGGCATCATAATCGTTTTCTTCTACATTAACGATGCTCCCATCCTTCCATATACGTAGCACCTCAGGCTTCATCGCCAGCTTACACCATTCTTCCGCCATTCGTTCTCTTTCTTCTGGTGTTAAAGAAACATCCTTGTCCTCTCGACTTAGAATAGCTTGTAGTTTGTCGGCAGGTATCTCGCCTGATCTTAGGCCTGTAGCATCCGGACGTTTAAATACGCGGCTGTAAGCATCTGCCGCATTTTTAATCCGAATATCGTTAGACATATTCCTCAGCAGGTACATGCTCAAACGAAGCCCCACCTGCTCAGGAGTATTGCTCCCCGTCCAGATCGTAATATCCGCCTGCGCTGGAATAGCAGCAAACTGCTCCAGCAACAGAAAATCATCCCTTTCAGCATCCTCATCATGCTCATCATAAATATGATCTCTGAACCATTCCCGCCGTTGCCTGCGCCCCATTTCCTGCTGAAGCTGCCACAATGGGCCGATGGCATAGTTATCCCGAAAAGGAATAACCCGATGCGTATCTTCCCATCCCAGTTGTTTGAGTGCTATTTTCATACTCCCTGCAAAAGAATCGCCAATCACGATATGCACCTGCGTGCCACCCTCGTCAGGCTCCCACCATGAGCGTCTGTTTTGAGTCTCAAGCAAGTAATCATATAACTCTGACACTTGCTCATACAAATCATCTTTAGAAGCTTCGTTCCGTTTCACAGCTTCTGTCACTTGTATGATGTCTATCAGCCATAATCTTTGTTCGCCCGCAGTCATGCTGCGAATTGCCTCCACAAATCCTTTATTCTCCATGACTTTTTCTCCTTTTACACCTGTTTTTCGTGCCGCAGTGTCCAATGGAATTGTCGAATCGGAATAGTCGTGCTATGTTAAAGGAATCGACGTTGTAGCATAGGAGGCTTCTGCCGTGAATATGAAAGGCAAAATCCATTTACATCAAGTAACGTCCGAATCGTTACGACTGGGCGCCTTACTTTCTTTAGTAGGGGGGTTTCTGGACACATACACGTTTGTCGGAAGAGATGGCGTGTTCGCCAATGCACAGACAGGCAATATCGTACTGCTGGCTGTCAAAGCCATTCAGGGAAACTGGGGTCAGGCGTTAGCCCATATCCCGCCCCTGATCGCCTTTTCACTGGGTGTTTTTGTAGCCGAGGGGATTAAGAGAAAATCCACCCACCGCCTGACACCGGACTGGGCCCGTGCCATTCTACTGCTGGAAATTTTCATTTTTTTCATCGTGGGTCTGATTCCGCAGTCGGTTCCCAATACGGTGGTGACGGTGATCGTCTCGTTCGTCGCTTCCGTACAAATGACTTCCTTCCGCAAGCTCATTGATGCGCCGTACACCTCCACCGTCAGCACGGGGAACCTCAGATCTGCGACAGAGGCGGTGTATATCGCCATTACGACCAAGGACACGAATGCTGCCATTCGTGCCATGCGTTACGGTGTCATCCTGATCACCTTTCTGGTCGGGGCTTTTCTGGGAGGATTTTTGACGTTGGCTATTGGAGATAAAGCCATCTGGGGCGCTGTAGTGGCACTCATTTTTTCTTTTATTTTATTTACGGAAAAAGAACATAAGTGGAAGCTACCCCTGAGCCACTAATCCTGCATTAGCCCTGAATAAACTGTCGCTGGGCGGTTTCAAAAAAGTTCAAAAGGTCTTCACGGGACGAGAACGCTGCCTGAGCCGATTGGTTGCTGCCGCCACCCTTACCCTGAAACGCGCCCAGATGCTCTTTAAAGTATGCTCCGCAGGCAACATGCTGTGTGCCGTTATGCGTCAGAATGATTTTGTTTTCTGCTGTTGTGGCTAATAATACAAGTAAATCATGCTCAGATGTCAGCTTGGCAGCCATTTGCTGTAATTCCTGAAAGGTTTTTTGTTCAAAAATATGAGCCAAAACTTTCCCCTGAACAGCAGAAAGCAACTCTGCTGCCTGATACGAAGTATTTTCTTCTTGCAGGATGTCCACTTCCGCCTTGAGCTGCTTGTGCTCCTGCTCCCACTTTTCAAAGCGGGTCAAAATATCCTTGCGCCCGGTATTAAACTTCGCAGACAGCACGTCCAAAATCTGAAGACTTTCGTTAAAGTCCTGAAGCGCGCGAAGGCCGCATTTAAAATGGATTCTCGCTAGCCCCTTTTGCTTCTCCCATTTCAGACATTTGATCATTCCAATTTCCCCGGTTCGGCCAACATGTGTACCGCCGCAAGCATTGTATTCAATACCTTCAATCTCGACAATGCGGATATTCTCCGTTACTTTAGGCATTTTTACAAGTGGAATGTCCTTCAATTGCTCGTTCGTCACTATATAACTTTGGATGCTACGGTTACTATAGATTTGCCGATTCACTTCCTGCTCGATGGCGGATAACTGCGCAGGTGTCAGTTCAGAACAGTTTACATCAATTGTGGCGTACTCTTGTCCCAGATGAAAGCTTTCCGTCCGCGCTCCCAGCAGCTCCCGACAAATCGCCGACAACAAATGCTGTCCACTATGCTGCTGCATATGATCAAATCTGCGCTCCCAATCCAATGTGCAAGCCACCTTCTCAGCCTCCGGCAAACGTTCGACCTGATGCCAAATATCGCCCTCTTCCAGAAAAACATCCACCACCGGAACGCCCTGAATCGTTCCCGTATCACATGGCTGACCCCCTCCATGCGGATAAAAAGCCGTTTCCTCCAGCATAACAAAATATCCGCCGTCTCTTTCCATGCTGCGTGTAATATGAGTCTCCCACTCCGTAAGGGTCGGAGAAGAGTAGTATAGTTTTGTCGTCATTCAAGGTTCCTCACTTTGGATTTCAATTTGTAAAAAACGTCTCCATTTTTTGAATAAAGGCTTTTGCGGCTGGACCTACATATTTATCTACACGATAAAACATTTCCAAATGTCGGGTAGGTGCATGCTTGATCGGAATCGCGCGAATCCCCAGTGACCCGAAGCTTTCAATCAATTGGCTCGGCTGAATCGTAGCTCCTATGCCTTCTTTCACCAGTTGAAACAGAGATGTTGCTGAGCCTGTTTCCATCAAAGGATGGATTAAAACCCCCTGATCTTCACACCAACGATCCACCAGATCACGCCCGACAAATCCTTTGGGATACATCACTAAAGAAACTTTTGCCAAGTCTTCCGGTACAATTATATCTTTGTCTGCTAAATCATGTTCTGTATTTACATACAAGCTGTGCGTTTCCGTATAAAAAGGGATGCGGTGCAAACGGTGATCCGAATGAATCCCCAAGCCTACTCCAATATCCACTTTATTATCGAGCACTTCATTGTAAATATCAATCGAGGGAATGACCTGAACCTTCGTATGAGGAAACTCCTTGTGAAAGCTGATCAGTACAGGAGTCAGTCGATAATCCAGGTCAGAGGGCAGAACCGCAACACGCAAATGACCGGTATGGAGATGGGTCAGATCAGATATGGCGTTTTTTGCATTTTCCAATTGCTGAATGACTTGTGAAGCGTAGTGCTCCAGAAGCTCGCCTGCTTCCGTCTTTACGGTTTTCTTGCCAATACGGTCGAACAAAGGGACCCCCACCTCATCCTCTAATACCCGTATTTGCTGGCTCAGCGTGGGTTGCGAAATTCCCAGCTTGTAGGCGGCCTCAGAAAAATGCAGCTCTTTGCACAATCGAAGAAAATATTGCAATTGCCGTATTTCCATAGAATCTCGCCTCCAAATCATAGTTTATAACTATTGTTTATATAGAATAAATAGTATTGATCTATTATAGAGCGAAATCTACAATGAATTCAACGTTAAAGAAAAGAGGCGTTTTGTATGCGTTTGGTGTATCTTATCCTGATTATATTTTTTATCTCCTTAAATTTAAGACCCTCCATTACGTCCGTCGGGCCTTTACTGGATATCATTCAAGCTCATTTGGGATTAAGCGGGGTGACCGCCAGTTTAATTACGGCGCTGCCTATTTTCTGTATGGGCCTCTTCTCTCTGTCATCTATCTGGCTCCAGCATCGCTTAGGCGTTGAAAGATCTTTGCTTGCAGCCATGCTGTTGATCCTCATAGCCACGTTCCTGCGCATGTTCGTTCATCATACTTCCTTCCTGCTCGCTACCGCTATATTCTCTGGAATAGGTATCGGAATCGCAGGCCCCTTGGTTGCGGGGTTTATCAAAAAATATTTTCCCGAGAAACCAGGGTTAACCGGGCTTTATTCCGTTTCCATGGTAATCGGAGCAGCCGTTGCATCCAGCTTTTCTGTGCCACTTTTCCGACAAATGGACTCTTGGCAGCACGCTCTGAGCTTCTGGAGCATTTTAGCGGTTCCCGCTGTGCTACTCCTTCTCCCCCTGCTCCAAAAAAGAGAAGTTCCTGCAAAAAACCTGCGGAGTTCGTCTTTCTCGATCAGGAATAAACGGGTACATTTATTTACTTTATTTTTTGGCTGTATGGCGGGTATTTTTTACGCTGTGACTGCTTGGTTGGCCCCCATCGCGCAAGCTGCGGGTTTAGACCATGCTCAGTCCGGTATGGTGCTTACCCTATTTACCCTGATTCAAATCCCGGTAAGCTTCTTCATCCCTCTTCTTGCCGGTAAATCAGGAAACAGAACAACATGGCTGCTTCTATGTGGTCTATCTGAATTGATCGGCATTGTCCTGTTGATGACACACTCTTCTCCTTGGGTGGCTGCTATTTTCCTGGGCATTGGAGCTGGTGGATTGTTTCCTTTAGCACTACTCATTCCAATCGAAGAAGCAGCGCATACAGAAGAAGCTACCTCATGGTCTGCAATGATGCAATTTGGAGGATATTTGCTAGGCTCTCTGGGACCTGCCTTGATCGGGCTGAGCCTCGACCTTTTTCAGACGTTTATGCCAACCTTGTTCATACTGGCTATGATCATATGTACGATGATTTTGGTGGGCTTAAAGATAGGGAACAAAGATAAACGTTCGCTTTCCGATAAGAATTTATAAACTCCGTAAACAAAGATTTCATCAAAATTTAGCTTGTAATTTAAATATTATTGTATTATGATTAGCCAGCTAACAAAATTCCGAATTGTAATAACTTCCAGTCGAAAGGAGAACCCTATGGATTTTGATTTACGGGATTTGCCCACTCGTGAAACACTTCAAGAATTTTCCAAGCGTATTCCCGAGATTGATATCAAAGCCACAGAAGCCATGCTATTCTTTATGCGCGTATCCTCCAGTACTTTTAAAGTTAGCTTTGAGGGCTTTGAACAATTCGGTATATCTCATGGAAAATTTTCAATATTAATTCTCTTGTACCGAAACATGAACATAGGACTGATGGCTACAGAGCTTGCGGAGAAAGTGGGAATAAGCAAACCTACTGTTACCGGACTCATTGACCGCTTAGAGCGCGATGGTTTTGTCATTAGACAAAGTCACCCTTCTGACCGTCGTATGAGCATCGTTAAACTGACTGATCAAGGGACAGCATTGATGGAGCGGCTGCTGCCTGTACATTTTACAAGCACCTCCAAGCTGATGAGCCACCTATCCACCGATGAAAAAGAGTTATTGCTGACGTTACTGCAAAAAATAGAACTCGGCATTCCCCAAGCACAAGAAATATATAAAAAAGCGAAACCATAATAACTCTAAAATTTATGCTTTAGTTAGCCGGGTTACTTTTTAATTTTAAAATAAATAATATCTACATACCCTATTATTTATTCTATCTCCATGCCTAAGCCAATTGATTAACTTAAAGGAGCGTATTTACTCAATGAATCGCACACAAATCACCAGTCTCATTATTCCTCTAATTTCTATTGCCTGTCTGATCGGCGGAGGTTTTCTCCTTCAAACCAACGGACAAGACCAAGTCAATGCTTCACGATCTGTTAAAGGTACAACCCTGAATTCGGACAGCATTCATGTATCCTTTGAACAAGTAGGTGGAAAAGTCCTCAGCATTCCAGTAAAAGAGGAAACTCCCGTAAAAAAAGGTACTATCCTTATGACGCTGGACGCCAAAGATGTAGATTTGCAAATGGAGCAACTACGAACGCAAATTGCCCAGTTCAATACACAGATCAGCCAACAGCAAAAATCAATTGACTTAGGTTATGCACGAGCTGCAACTCAGGAAAAGCAGGCACAGCTCGATATTGCACAATCTCAAGTAACTCAAAGCAAGAGTCAAGCAGCATTGCAGCGGGCAGAAGCCGCTGAGCGTCAAGCCACGGCAGCGGAAAAGCACGTCAATGATGGTGCTCGGCATGAGGATGTCCAGCAACAGCGAATTGCAGTAGCCTCCGCAACCAAAAGCGTTCAGACGGCCCAAACTAACTATAATCGTAACAAAGCACTATATGATGCAGGCAGTGTATCCAAAGTTGCATTGGATGATGCCGATTCATCATTGACTTTAGCTAAAAATCAGTTGAGTCAGCAACAAGAGTCTCTGCAAAAGCTGCTCAATGGCGCAACCGCGGAAGAACGAATGCAAGCCAAAGAGCAAACGACACAAGCATCTGTTGCTGTAAAACAAGCAGCGGAAGAAATTCGTGGTGCCCAATTGTCCGTGGATCGTTCCAAAACACAACTGGAAACCATTCAGCAAAGTCGTCAACAGCTAGCAGATCAGAAGCTGGCCGTTGATCTTCTACAACAGCAAAAGGAAACCCAGGAAGTTCAGCTTAAAACGCTATTACTCAAAAAAGAACGTCTGGTGTTGAAAGCACCGCAGGATGGCAAGATCAGTGCTATCAGTACCAAAGTGGGCGAAAATGTGGGACAAGGGGCTCCCGTTATTACTTTAGAAACCAACGAGTTATATTACGATCTCTACGTGAACGAAGATCAAGTGGGGAAATTTAAAGCCAATAAAGAAGTTAAAACCCACATCTCGGCTCTAAATAAGGATTTGCAAGGTGTTGTACGCTATGTTACATCTGCACCACAATTCGCTAATGTAAAAATGTCTCGTGAAAAAGGTGAGGCGGATACCGCTACATTCCAAGTACGTGTATATGTACCAAAAGAGTCTACTTTGCTACCGGGTATGACAGTTAAGGTGAATACTGATGAAATCTCTTCGTGATGAATGGACGTACCTGGTTCATTCCAAGTATCCGATCATAGCTATCATTTTCCCGCTGATTGCAGTGCTGGGATATTCACTGCTACTCCCAAGCAGCCAAATTAACGAAGCTAACGTAGTCGTGGTGGATCAGGATAACACAGCCTATAGCCGTGAGTTCATCCAGAAAATAGATGCCTCCCCTAATATGAACGTGGCTGAGGTTGTTTCATACACTGACAACCCTGAACAATATTTTTATCACGAGAAATATTTGGCTGTTATTTCTCTGCCGAAGGGTTTGGAGGCCAATCACAATCGCTCCCTTTCCAGTCGTGTGGGGCTGATTCTGGATAACACCAATGTCCAATCTATTACTTTGATCCGCACGGCCATGCAGGAAATTAGCGTATCCGAGAATATGGGACTGTCCGTTCCAGCTATCATGAAAACCGGAATGAACGCGGAACAGACCCAGGGAGCATTAAATGGCATCGCTCTTGAGGTACGCTCCCTCTTTAATCCAACGAATGATTATCAGAATACAACAGTGCTTGCATTTACCTGTATGTTCTCTTTTATGATGCTTAATATTAACAGCTTACCTCTTATAGCCAGACTAAGGGTTTCCAGAAGGCTGGCTGCAGAACTTCAAAATCCGTTCAACATATTACTGCGTATTCTTCCTTACACGCTGTTTTCGACGGCAGGTTTAATCTTCTCTCTCGGAGTACTTAAAATGTTTGGGGGCAGCCGATTCGAGGCCAATCCGGTTCTCTTTATCATTCCGGTTGTTCTGTATGTATTCGGTACAGTTTGTATCAATATCCTGGTTGCTTGGGGCGCTGCACATCCGGGAGTAGCCATCGGCAGAATGGTTATTATACTCATGCCTGCTTTTGTTCTCTCGGGAGCCGTTCTCTCAAGATCGTTGTTTCCGCCTTTAGCAATCCAAATCGGTGATTTCTTCCCATTTGCATGGCTGTACAAATTTGTGCGCACGATGGGACTTCGTGGTGCGCCTTTACAAGAAATGCTTCCCGAACTTGGATCACTGTTGCTATATGTCGGTGTACTCTCCATGCTGGTCATAGCCAGAGCGCTGTGGGAAAAGCAAAAGCTGGCCAAAAATGCTACAGGCGATGCTCCTGGAATGGGGGCAGCTCATTCCGCTGGTCCAACTAGCACGCCTGGCGGCGGGATCTCTGTTCAAGGAGGAGCTCCAGCGCCTATACACGATCCAATAAAAGGGTAGCTATCCCCAATTCATACTTAAAATAAAAAGCACCTTTGAAATCACTATAAAAGTGGTTTTGAAGGTGCTTTGGGATAGCTCTTTCAAGTTTACTTATATGCTCGACCTAATTGATAGGCGTGCTCCAGCAGACCTTCAATGTATTCTTTCGATTCGGACAAGGTATCGTAGAAGAACTCAACCCTGGACTCTCTTACTCTCGCGTAGACAGCAATCACTTTGTTCAAATAATTAGTAACTATATCGTGGTATTCATACTTGATCAAATGTTCTTTCGTTCCTCCCGCCAAGCACAGCCACAAGACCTGTTTTGTCTTGAACTCCTCAAGTAAACCTATGTTCCACACTTTATCCAGGTACCCTTTTAGCATGGAAGGAACACTGTACCACCATAGAGGAAATACAAAGACCAGAGCATCCGCAGCAGCAATTCTGTCCATCTCTCTCCGTGTTTCAGGAGCATATTGTTTATGAGGCGTATTCCAATCCAGCTCATCTGCCGCGCTATATACCGGATTAAACCCATCCCGATACAAGTCCAAAATATCTACCTCGTGCTTATTCTCCTTCAATCCCTCTACAAAACGATTCATGGCTGCAAGGGTAAGTGAATCTTCTCTAGGATGCGTAACGACCAATAGAACTTTCATGTTATCCGTAACCTTCTTTCTCCTCGTGATTGGTGTACCCTGTCTACAGATGCTATTATGGTTGATATATATGAAAGTGTGAAGTACGCACTTCAATGTACCGTAGGTACTTTAAGGTTCCTTAGTGCTTTTTTTGCACTACAGATCCGAGAGGAGAAAAGCAAATGAAAGATAATACCAAAACATATATGCACGGTATTGAAGCGACCTTCGAGGTCATCGGCGGGAAATGGAAAGCCACCATCCTGTATCATTTAACCAACGGCAGAAAACGTACATATGAACTCCGTCAACTCATTCCAAAAATCACCCAAAAAGTGCTTACCCAACAGCTTAGAGAGCTGGAAAAGGACGAGATCATCCACCGAATTATCTATAACCAGGTTCCACCCAAAGTAGAGTATGAGCTTAGTGAATACGGAAGGAACTTTAAAGATCTGCTTGATCGTTTTTGCTTATGGGGGGAAGAACACTTAGACAGGGTTTATGGTGATAAAACAACGGTGCTGGAGGAATTTTCTGTGGAAGAGCCTTGTGTAGAAAAAAAGTAAAGCAGACTGAACGGCCTTTTCGCCATCGCTTCATCTGCTATCCACCAAAATACAAACAGTCCCAATGAAGGGTCCTTCAAAGGCGCTGTTTGTATTACTTGCATGTCGTCATTCTACAAGAATCGAAATTGCACTATATACTAATAACAAAGCCATTATTATATTAAACTGACTTCTATATTTTGATAAGAACTTTTGAAAAACGGAGCCAAACACACTCCAACAGAATGTACTCATAAAACCAACAAAAGCTAGAAATAACGAATACAATATCAAGCTGAAATTTGAATGGTGATATGGAAGGATGAAGGTTGATATAGCAGTGATACCATATAAAATTCCTTTCGGATTGATAAATTGCAAAAGCATACCTGTTAGAAAACTGTTATTCTTGCCCTCATCATTATCTTTACCACTATCTTTACTCATAATTATTTTTACAGCCAGATATAGCATATAGGCTGCACCCAGGATCGTCATCACAAATTGAATTTTGGGAATGAAATTTTCAAGTAAAAGATTAAAATAACTACTCAATAACATGATTACAAAGAAACCTGCACCTACTCCTGAACAAAATCGAATTGTCTTTTTAAGCCCGAATTTATTAGCAAAGAGCATGGCCATAATGTTATTGGGGCCTGGCGTAAAACTGGTAACAAAAACATATAGCAAAAATGATAATAAAGGCACTTTGGAACCCCCTCTTCGATGTATGCTATAATGTACAAAAAGAATAATATAACGTTTTACGTTTCATTGTACAATACAGACGTTATATTGTACACGGGTATAGGAGGTATTTATGGAGACGATCAATCTGATCATTGCCAAAAACTTAAAAGCCTTTAGAGAAAATAAGAAATTAAGTCTTGAAAGAGTTGCAGAACTCACTGGAGTAAGCAAAACGATGATCGGTCAAATTGAAAGAGGCGAATCCAGCCCTACGATTACAACGATTTGGAAAATAGCGAATGGATTAAAAATTTCTTTTTCTTCATTAATAAATAATCCGCAGCCAGATACAAAAGTGGTTTTAGGAAGTGAAATTCAAATATTAACGGAAGACAACGGAAAATATCGAGTCTATCCCCACTTCCCCTTCGAAGATAATAGACGCTTTGAAGTTTATTCAATCGAGATAGAACAAAAGGGCTTCCTAAGTGCTGATTCTCACGGAGAGGGAACGGAGGAGTTCTTGACTGTTTTTGATGGAGAATTAACTATTCGTGTAAATGACCTTGAATATACAGTAAAAAGTGGGGATTCCATCCGATTCAAAGCGGACAGACCCCATACCTATCATAATTCAGGTGAAACATTAACTCGGTTAAGTATGGTTATATACTATCCAATTTAAAAAGCCCGTGCTAAAGGAGTGTAAAATGGGTATGATAATGCGTATTAAAAATCTTTTCTTTATCCGTAACTACCCGCTATTCATGATCTGTATGTTATTGCAAGGTATGGCGATATCGATAAGTGCACCTTTTTTGGCTGTATATTTCACAACTACACTAGGCGTATCTGTTGGAACCTTTGGTGTTTTTACAGCTGTGACTTTGATTTGTGGTATATGGATAAGCTCTCTTATTGCCAAACGTTCTGATACTGGATTGGATCGTAAACAAATTTTGGTTATTTGTATGTTATTTAATGCCGTAGCATTTGCAGGATATCTTGTCATTCAAAATTTTTATGTACTTTTTGTATATATGACTGTCTTCACAGCAGTGGGAGCACCTGGAATGCCACAGTTATTTGCTAGTGCACGTGAAGCGGTAGATCGCAGTAAATCAGTTGATCATGCCTTTGCCAATTCAACACTTCGTTCTATGTTTTCTCTTGGGTTTATCACTGGGCCTCTATTGGGCTCCTTCTTGATTGCACATACGGGTTTTCAAGGTATCTTTATGGGTACGACCTCCATTTTTGTACTTATCGCAGTTCTACTATTCTGTTTTATTAAGCAGCCCCCTGCTCAACTCAAAAGTAAGGCTCAACTTTCACTTCATAACATTACATTGCATAAAAATATTGAGATTCTGATACCGTTCTCAGTTCTCACTTTGCTCTATGTGGCACACTGGATGAACAGTTTAAATATTTCATTGTTTATCATTCACAACTTAAAAGGGGACACGAATGACGTTGCTTTAGTATCCAGCATTTGTGCAATATTGGAAATACCTTTAATGATCATGTTAGGTGTATTTGCCGCTAAATATTCCAATCGCCTGCTTGTATTTCTGGGTTCTTTAACAGGGGTTGCCTATTACATTCTCGTCATTATGTCTACAGAAATGTGGCAGTTATTAGTGGGGCAGCTTCTTCTGGCCTTCTTTGTTGCAGTGATATCGGCCATTGGCATCAGTTACATGCAGGATTTGTTGCCTTCTCTTCCTGGTTATGCATCGACGCTGTACTCCAATGCGACAACCATTGGAAGACTGGTAGGCAGCTTAGCGGGTGGATTAACCGCTCAATGGATTGGCTATCGGAACTCCTATTGGGTATGTTTGTTCCTGATCCTCTGCTCCATCTGCCTTCTAGCGATATCAAAAAAATTAGATATTGCAAAAACGGTTGCTTTAAAACAAAAGGAACACAGTCTATAGAACCGTTTCATTGAAAAGTAGTAGACTGGACCTCATTAAAAAGAAGCAGCGGCAACCTTGGACGAAAAAATAAAGCCCAAACTGCCGCTGTTTTATGGAGCAATCTGTGCCCCACTAGCTTAATGGATGATTCGCTATAGTCTCCCCTGAATAAAAATGATTTCTTTACTGTCATATTATTTTTCTATTGTGGAGAAATGACTCCTAATTGTATCTGCCGCATGTCTATACCTGCCAGCCTGACGTAATGATTCACCAATCACATGGGCCTGCTGCTTATAGGTTGAATGATTCAAAACCTCTAATAAGGCAGCTTTTAAACTCGCGGGTGAAAGCTCATTTTTATTCACAGCAATACCCGCCCCCAGCTCTTGCACCCGATTGGCCACGATAGGCTGGTCTGATGTCATGGGAACCATAACCAGAGGCACATTGTAATACAAGGCTTCGCTTGTGCTGTTCATCCCCGCATGTGTAATAAATGCGTCTACATGCTGCAGCATTTCCAGTTGTGGAATATAGGGCTTGACAATAAAATTGTCAGGGATACAATCGGCCAATAGCTCCATATCTGTATATTTGCCTGATGAAAGTACAAACTGCACAGGTAAATCGTGAAATGCTGCAAAGCAAAGCTTATAAAACTCCAGGTCTTTATTCAAAATGGTTCCCATTGAGATGTAAACCGTCTGTGGATGCAGAGCACGAAGTTGTTCGAACGGGAAAGAGGGCGCATCTTTACGTGGTACAATAGAAGGACCTGTAAAAATATAACTGTTGTCCAGCTTTTCAGCTTGCGGTTGAAAATAACGGCTTGTATAAACAATTTTCAAGCGCCCGGCATGTGGAGCGATCTCATCCATAGCCGGGATGGCAACCTGAAGCTCATTAGCTAATTGATGCGTTACTTTCATCGTGGCCGTATACAGCTTTTTCACCTCTGGATCATTTTCATCCATGCCTTGTCCAGACCCCAAAGGTTCTACGAAAGCAAAAGAAGCGATAGAGCATATTGCAGGTATTCCCAGCTTCTCTGCTATAATCTTACCTCCCCAGCCCATCAAAGAGTCATAGATTAAATAATCATAGGTCCTGTTCTCTATAACTCTCAAAACCTCTGGAATGATCGGCTGAATCATACCTTTAACCATCATGTACACAAATTGATAATGATGTTTGTACTCCGCTGGCTTTAAATCAGCGTCTTTGGAAAAAGCATCATCAACAAAAGGATAGGTTATCAGTTTTGCTCCCGTTGGCTGAATTCTCGTACGAAATTCCTCCGTACATACATAATCCACTTCCTCACCACTGTCGACCAGCTGCTTAACTAATCCTAATGACGGATTAACATGGCCTTCAGCAGGCGTGATCACTACCAACACACGTGCCATCCCTACACCTCCGACATAATAAATTTACTAGAAATAAATGGGTGTATTTTCATGATGAACTACGAACAACATACAAGATGTAGTTTTTTTCTATTAAAAAAATACATCTCACACTTAATATATAGAATATTTTCCATAAAAACAAATGTATTCAATTTTAAAGTTATGTATTTTCCGAATTCAAAATTACTTGCACACCACACCAATAGGCGAGGTGAACGCTTGAAGCGCACACCCCGCTTATCTATTGAACATCACATTTGGAAGAAGCCGATTTATTTATTCAACTGTGGATTCCAATGATCTACCCCGCCCAAAACGGCTTTAACGGTGTACTGACTGGCTTCGTCAGCAGTAAGCTGCTTAGCCCAAGGTACACGTCCGGCACTCGCTGCACCTGGTCCATCATTATCAAACTCTACGAATCTTGCGGTCTGCTCATTGGATACCTTTCCCCAATTGTTCCAGCCGCCCGGCTTGATATGGTTATCCATGTAAGATTTTAGATAAGCAACATGGGCGTAAGGGCGCCATGGCCGTCCAAGATCTACCTTGCCTGTCAACCCATTTTCGGTTGTCAGACGACATTGAATAAATACCAAGCCTGGCATATTCTCTTCTGTTGAAGCTGCTGTTACATATCCGGCACGCAAGCTGTGTATAACCGAGTTCTCAAATACGGCAGGTGAATTGCCAAAAATAAAATCGACGCTGCCGCTGATATAGCTGTCCTTAAAATACTGTCTGCCACGGTTCACAAGCAATGTATCCTGTAGCCCAGTAATTTTGACATTGCGATACTGTCCACGATCACCTTCCGCATATAACGCCACGGCCTGCACCTGCCCGGTCCCTTCTGTATTCGCAACCGTCACATTCTCCAGTATAAAATCTGGACTTTGCACACGCATCGTATAGCTGTTGCTTGTTCCTAATTCTTTTCCGTCCACCACAGTTTTGGCCGTATCGTTAAAGGAGATAATCGTTTTCTCCCTATCCTCTCCAATAATGCTCAGATTTTTTTTGGAGGAATTCACTTTTATTTTTTCACGATAGGTACCATTTTTGAGGCGAATAACTGTCCTGGTGCTGCTGATGTCAGGGACTGCATCAATAGCTGCCTGTAGAGATGTAAAGCTGGCAGGGCCATAGGTCGCTACAACAACGCTATTCACCTCCCGGGCAGCAGCATATGGTTCTGTTTTAGCGGGAGCTGCTGCTGTTTCTGCCAGCTTGCGGATCGTAACATTGCTGAATTCCGACGTATTGTAATTCCATACATCGTTTTGTTGTTTGGATGCATCGGTAGCTAGCCCGAACAATAGCGGTTGATTATCCGGCAAATTCATAACGGTTTCACCAACTTTCTCCCAGTTCGTCAGACCATCTGCGGATACCCAGCCGGTAATCTTTTGTCCTTGTCGTACAAGACGAACCGAATATGGCGTTGTTATAAACGTCTCCATGGACGCACGTTTCGTATTGCCATCCGTTTGATCACGACTGATGAGAATACCCTGTTTACCATATTTAACAAATGCTAAAGCCATATAAGCCATTTTCGATCCAGGCTCCAGCGATTCACGAATCATGACACCCGCTTCGGCATGATCATCCACCGGGGTAATCTTCTCCACACGGGCTGTAATTTCAGCGTCTCCCTCCCATTTCTGATAAGCATAATGGAAAAAATCAGCTTTACTATCAACATCGCCCGCCGATTTCAGTCGTATGCTGCTGCCGCTCTCGTCATCCTTTAATACTTGAGTATGCCCTTTGATATAACCGTTGAGGCCCTCAGAGCCAATGTCTTCGCTAAGCCAGCTTCCCGACGGTGCAGTCGTGTTGACGTGAATGGCAACAGGATTGGAAAATGCAGCAGTCCCCTTGCGGTCGGTCACCCGTGCAACTATATAATGGGTACCGTCCGTTACCTGGTTCCAATCGAGACGATAAGGCGCAGTATTGACCTTGCCAGCAAGTACACCGTCAATGATAAATGCAACATGTGCAATACCATCTTTGTCATTGGCCGTAGCTATTAACTTGGCATTACGTCCTGCCTCTAAAATATCGTTATGCTTTAACGAACGGCCACTTTCGTCAGACACCTGAACGACGGCCTCCGGATTATCTACCTCGTTTCCATCCGACAGCTTTTCGATCAGATCATTTAAATAGACCTCCAAATTGGTGTAGCCCTTGGCAAAATGAGCATACGCCCCTGAGCTGGCAAGCGTCTGACCGTTACGGTCGTCCGCATTATAGGGGTCCAGCCCGTTGGCACGTTCCCACTCATCCGGCATTCCATCGTGATCGCTGTCGGAAAGCTCTGTCGTAGTTACGTTATCATCATCATAAATCCATCCAGCTTCACGCGGGGAGTTGATAAACGCACCCGTTCCATTCTTCACGTCATTCATAATACGGGCGTCCACTGCATCTCTTCTTGGCAGCGTGGCTCCCGAGCCTGCAAGCACCTCTGCATATGCCGTCTGTGCATCTGTCGCTTGGTAGGGAAAATACGCATCGAGGGAAATTCCATTGTCGTACTCCCCTCTTACTTCAATCGGCTCCGCCAGACGGGTGGAAGGGCCAATAATCGACCCAATGGATGTTCCAAGCTGCCAGTTATCTTGGGTAACCGATTCGTTGCCGTACATGTAGTTACCGCCAATGAACATGCGTGTTTTATATTTTTTACTACCCACGTCTACAAAGATTTGACTGCGAACATCCCGATATGTGCTGGGACCAGATTTATAATAGTTATTCAGCACATTATACGATCCTTCACCACCGCCGTATGAAGAGAAAAATCCCCAGTTATAAATTACATTATTGGTCATTTCCACTGCGTCAATTTCTCTTTTATCCGTTGGAAAACGCGGATTACGGCTTGCATTGTGAGCCAACAAATTATGATGATAGGTGGCGTTGCGTCCGCCCCAAATGCCGCCGTAGCCATGGCGCCCCTTTTGATGTGTAGTCATAAGCATACTCTCGGAGGCAATGGACCACTGTACGGTCGTATTTACGTTGTCATACAGGCTCAGCACCTCATCCACCGACCAGCTAAAGGAACAGTGATCAATCATAATGTTTTTATGGTATCTGGCTCCTAACGCGTCATCCTCACTGGGGTACCGGTCAGTTAATCGGAAACGCAGGTAACGAAGAATCACATTATCCGCATCAATCCCGGTCGTGTAATCGCTTACAGTAATTCCGTCGCCAGGGGCTGTCTGGCCAGCAATCGTCAGGTTACTCCCCTTGATTTTGAGCGACTCCTTGAGATGAATAGTTCCACCAACCCGAAAAACGACCGTCCGGTTACCGGAACTGACCGCTGCACGAAGCGAACCAGGTATGGTCTGTTCATCTTTGCCGTAGTCCGCCAGCGTGGTAACCTCGTATACTTCCCCTCCACGCCCGCCAGTAACATATTTACCGCCACCCTCAGCACCGGGAAACGCCGGAATATCCATAGCCACTTTTGCCACCTGTGCCATCTCTGTCCCAACCACCGCCTGACTCCCCACACCAGCTTCCGCTTGGATCAGTGGCGGACATAAGGTCAACAGCAATGAACCCACAACCACATTACATAACACCTTTTTCCATGTACGCTGCTTGTTCAAATCTATTTCCTCCCCTCAAATTTTCTTTCAAACCAGCCAGCAGTGTTATTCACCTCCTTTCCTTGGCAAACAGACGAATTCTCCAACTTTCTTGTTGTAATAAACTGTTCACATTTCTACTCGCAACTGCTTGGTTCATCCATCTTTTCTGCTTTTACCGTTGGCAGGTGTCATATATACTGTTGATATATGAATGCGCTTACTTATCTTAACTTGTAAAGGAAGAAGCACATGACGGAAACGAACGACGACAAATATGTCATTGGAGAACAGCAATTCTCCATTCATCACATCTACCGTACCGGATTCACAGTTATGCCAAAACCTCATGTCCACGATAGCTACGAGCTGTACTATTTACTACGAGGCGAACGCATCTACTTTATGAACGGTAAAGTATACATCGCCCGCAAGGGTGATCTAATATTTATCCTCCCTCATGATTTGCACTCTACCGCCAGTTCGCAATTGGAGGAAACGGAGCGCATTTTGATTCATTTTTCACCGACGTTCCTTCCACAGCAGGATCGTGACATTCTTAACCTGCCGCCGTATCAGCAATCTGCACTACTGCGCCTACCGGTTAGAGAGCAGATCGAAGTTGAACGCTTGTTCCTACAAATGAATACCGAGTGCCGAAATCAGCAGCCCCTGCATGACCGTTGCGTACAGCATTTACTGCTGGAATTGCTCATTCTGGTGCACCGATCGGAAGCGGTTGAACGAAGTGAGCCTGTTTCCTCTCATCCGATGCATCAGAAAATAACGGAAATTTCCTCTTTTATTCAGGACCATTACCATGAACCAATAACCCTTGAACAGGTGGCTGCCTACTACTTCATTAGTCCAGCCTACCTAAGCCGCATCTTTCCAAAATTGACTGGCTTTCATTTCAGCGAATACATCCGTGTAGTGAGGGTCAGGGCGGCCCAAACGAGACTGCGAACCACCAAAGACAAAATTCAGCATATTGCAGAGGATGTGGGATTCGGCCATGCTTCCCATTTTAATAAAATCTTCAAAAAAATAACCGGGCTCTCCCCTCTTCAGTACCGCAAGCAGATTCGTTAGATATTCAGTGTAAAGAATCAGAGGTAAATTTTATACATCTGCTCTTGTCTTGTTTTTCCATTTTTATATCCGCTTGCTCTTTCATGGAACTGAAGACAAACCGCTTTGGATTAAGTAAAATACACAACAAAAAAACCATACTTCGCTGCAATACATGCAACGAGGTATGGCCTATTACATAGTCATTCTACATCTTTAGGATTCTATGAACTGATTTTCACATTAAATTTACTGCAATGCTTTGATATCCTGAATCAGCATTTCAACATTGTCTTTCTTCGTAGCCCAACTGGTACAAAATCGAACGGCACTATGTGTAGCATCAACTTTTTCCCAAAAGGAAAAGGTATATTTTTCGCTCAATGCTTTTAAGATACGATCTGGTAAAATCGGGAACTGCTGATTCGTTGTAGAATGATATAGAAATTGAACTCCTTGTTTCGTTAACGAAGTTTGAATCAACATGGCCATATCTATAGCGTGCTTGGAAATTTCATAGTATAAACCATCTTCAAATAAAGTTTCAAACTGTATACCCAACATTCGTCCCTTCGCCAGCAGCCCCCCTTTTTGCTTGATCATGTATCGAAAATCTTTTTTCAAAGCATCATTGATAATGACTACTGCTTCTCCCATCAGTGCTCCAATTTTTGTACCGCCGACATAAAATACATCACATAGCTTCGCTATATCTGCTAAAGATACATCGTTGTCCACTGCAACCAGACCATACCCTAAGCGAGCGCCATCGATAAACAAGGGTAAGCCACATTCCCGGCAGACTTGACTTAACGCTTCCAGCTCGGATTTAGTATAAAGCGTACCATTCTCGGTAGGCTGAGAAATATAAACCATACCAGGCTGTACCATATGCTCAAAAGTGCCATCATTCCAGTGAGCGTCATACAGCTCTTTTACCTGTTCGGCCCGGATTTTCCCATCATCACTTGGCAAAGGAAGTACTTTATGTCCAGTAGCTTCAATCGCGCCAGTCTCATGTACAGCAATATGTCCAGAATTTGCAGCAATAACACCTTGATGCGGACGCAAAATAGAAGAGATCACCGTTGTATTGGTCTGTGTACCTCCAACTAAAAAGTGTACGTCCGCATTTTCGGAGTCACATGCTTTTTTAATATAAGCTCTGGCTCTTTCACAGTGCTCGTCCACACCATAGCCTGGGGTTTGTTCATCATTCGTCTCCAAAAGTCGCTTTAATATACGCTCATGGGCACCTTCGGTATAGTCGCATTCAAATCTAATCATTTTGTATTCTCTCCAATTTCTCTAGTTTGTTCTGAATGAACACCATAGAAGTATGTAATTCTTTAATCTCTTCTTCTGATAGACCTTGAACTAATTTTATGACTTGTTCGTCAGATCTTTCATCCAGTTGGTGATAAAACGCTTTTCCTTTAGGCGTCAAACGAATCAGATTTGTTCTATTATCCACCGAAGAATTTTCCTTAACAAGGAAGCCCTCTTTGCAAAGTTTAGCAATGATTCTACTCATATAACTGCGATCAATTTTAAGAGAATCGACTAACGTATTGGCTATACATGGCTCGATCATACCGATCTCTACAATGACCCGTGCCTCGGTAAAGGAATACCCGCTATCCAGCACATGTCTATCTAATAATCCAAGTATATTGGTATAAAATCGATTGAAATGTCTCATATCTGCGATGACCTTAGCATCTATATTGATTTATAACTCCCCCTATTTAGTGGACTTATGCAACAATTATATTAATGATTTTTGTGGACTCTGTCAACGAAATATGATGCAATTCAGTTTATTAATTAGCCCATAAAATAAAAAACAGTCCCGATCAAAAATGCTCATCAGGACTGTTGGGCGCAGCTATGGTAACTGATCTTCCCTTTAAAAGCTGTCATCATTTCGATATAAAAGCTTAATACTTACGGGCTTCTGCACACTGCCTACTTCATTTTCTTCCTTTATCACCTGCCACTGCCTGCCAATCAGCCCTTGCAAGGTATCAATTTCGATAGGATCAAGGTGCAGACCCTTCAACATGATTCCATCCTGCTTATAATCCTGATCTATGGTTCGATCAAAACGAAAATAAAGCAGCCTTTTCAGCCCATTGATGTGTAAAAACTTAAATTCATACCCGCTGCGGATCGCTTCTTCCCACTCGTCCCCTATGTCTTCTGCCGTTTGACAACGTTCTTTGAAATCCATTGTTTTTTCTTTAACTTTGCCGAGCAAAGGAGAAAATTCCTGTTTTTTGATACACTCAATGATGACGTCTTTCGGTTCACCACTTGTACGCAAGTTCTCGATCAGCAAGGCAACCGGAATCGACAATTGCACTTTACTCATCGGAGTCAACTCCTTTACTCAAGTAGGAATTAAACCAGGACACCACTTGCTCAAAGTTATCTACACGTAGAGATGGTTTACCACTCTTCAGCAAAGAATGATTGGACCCGGGATAGCGAATGAGGCGTGTTGTTTTGCCCAGCCGCTTCAGGGCTGTATATAACTCATCCCCTTGTCCAACCGGGCAACGCAGGTCTTCCTCACCGTGTAAAATCAGCAGCGGAGTTTCGATGTTATTTACATGTGCCAGTGGGGACTTGGACCAGAGCAGCTCAGGATCTTCCCACGGGTTAGTCCCAACGATACCCTCCGTGTAGGAAATACCGATATCACTCAAACCATAGAAGGATAGCCAATTGGAGATGCATCGCTGCGTAACGGCGGCGCGGAATCGGTTCGTGTGAGAAATGATCCAGTTGGTCATCAAGCCTCCATAGCTGCCGCCAGCCACGCCGAGCCGGGTTTCGTCTATATAATCAAACTGGTTCAGCGCAAAGTCCAAGGCGTTCAGTACATCCTGATAATCTCCTCCTCCAAAGTCTCCCCGACAGGCTTGTGCAAAATCCTGACCATAACCGAAGCTACCGCGTGGATTGGTCATCAGCACAGCATATCCCTGTGCAAGGAGTGTCTGCATCTCATGGCTATACGCGCCGGTATACATCGCATGGGGTCCCCCATGAATTTGTAAAATCAAAGGAACCCGTTCTCCAGGGCCCAGTCCAGTCGGTTTGAAGATCCATCCTTGTACCTTGAATCCATCCGAAGCCTCGAACCAAAAAGACTCCGGTACACTCACCTGCAAGGAGGCCATGTAATCGTCGTTATGGCGTGTGAGCCGCTTCTCTTCCCCTGTCTCCAGATTCATTTGATACAGCTCTCCAGGCCGGTCCGCATCAAGTGCAGCGAAAACCAGATAGCGACCATCAGCAGATAGCGTGTACTGATAGATATCTCTATCACTTCCGCCAGTCACCGCTTGAACATTCCCGTCCATTGTGATGCGGTATATATGAACAGCACCCTGCACTGTCCCGAGCACATACATTTCTGTCCTCAACCGCGCAGGAGCATATAATGGAGATAGAGACAGACCAAAGGATTTCATATCGCTTAAAGCGAAGTTGCCGATTTGCATGTCCAATTCAGGAAACAATAGTTCCGAGGCTCCCCCCGTAACAGGCACGGTATACAGTCGATTCTGGCTACCACTGCCATAAATACGATCGCTGGCGATCAGAGTCAATGTTTTGCCGTCCGGTGCATACGAAAATTGGCTGATCGCCAAGCTGGAATCCGTAACCTTCACCAGATGACTGCCGTCGCAATCGACCGTATACACATCCGAAAACGAAAACAGGTCTGCATCCAGCTTGTCGTCTTCTACACGTTTGGACAAAAACGAAATCCGCTTGCTGTCTATGGACCATACAGGGTAAGAAGCATTGCAAGGTCCCGAGGTTATTCGGGTTACCCGGCCGTTTTCAAGCTCCAGGACAAATAAATGACTAAATAGACCGTTCCACCAGCCCGATCCCTCAGCTTTGGGAGTGGTGCGATCCACGATACGCCCCCGCTCACCAGACTGCTTGCTATATTCCTCAAGCGCCATGGCTTCTCGCTCGGCGTTTATACTAACCATACTTGTAAATACAATATACTTCCCGTCCGGCGACCAGACGAATGCACCCACTCCACGCTTCACCTCGGTCAGTCGCTGTCCCTCTCCACCATCAGCCGGAACCATCCATAGCTGCTTGCTTCCATTCACCACACGTAAAAAAGCAAGCTGTGATCCATCGGGTGACCAAGCAGGAGCTGAATCCTTATTGCCATCGGTCAACGGCTTATCGTCAGCCCCAAAAAGCGATACGACACGGATGTGCGTATGGTAGTCATTCTTTGAACGATCTATGCTTTTGTGGACGTAGGCAATCGTTCCATCGGGGCTTATTGCCGGATCACTGACCCACTGATATCCGTATAAATCCTCCGGTGCAATCTGTCGTTTATTCATGAGTAGCCCTCCTTTTTCGGTTAAATCCTACTTCCAAAGGTTTATCTATTCATAAGCCATCTGCTTATGCAGGGGAAAATGGCAGGCCGCAATATGCCCTGGAGCATGCTCTTCGAGCAGTGGACTCTGTTGGCGGCATACCTCTTGTGCATATGGGCAACGCGTGTGAAAAGTACAGCCTGAAGGCGGATTAGCGGGATTGGGGATCTCACCCGTCAGTGTTATCCGTTCTTTACGCAGCCTCGGATCTGGAACGGGCACTGCCTCAAGCAGCGCTTTTGTATACGGATGCTGTGGCTGTGCAAACAACTCATCACGATCTGCAAGCTCCACGATTTTTCCCAAGTACATCACTGCGATGCGATCGCTAATATGCTTGACGGAGGGCAGACCGTGAGCGATGAAAATGTAGGTAAGCTGGAACTGCTGCTGAAGCTCTTTTAACAAATTTAAAATCTGAGCCTGAATCGACACATCCAGCGCAGATACAGGTTCATCGCAAACAATGAGCTTCGGTTTCATGGCAAGCGCTCTCGCTATGCCGATCCGCTGCCGCTGTCCACCACTGAATTCATGGGGATGCCGATCTGCTAAATGAGCACCTAATCCTACCGTCTGCAACAGTCGAAAAACTTCAGCTTTAAGCTCTTTCCCTTTAGCAATCCCGTGTATCTGAAGCGGTTCGGCGACGATATCAAAGACCTTCATCCTCGGATTTAAAGAAGAGTACGGATCTTGAAATACAAACTGTAAATCTCGTCTGACTTTGCGGACTTCTTCGTCCGTTAAATCAGACAGGCTTTGCCCTTGAAAACGAATTTCGCCTTCCGTGGGTTCCAGCAGTTGTGTAATCATTTGTCCCGTTGTTGATTTGCCGCAACCCGATTCACCTACAATACCTAAGGTTTCGCCAGGCATCACCTTAAAGCTCAATCCATCAACCGCCCGTACATAACCGCTTTTTTGGGAAAACCAGCCCTTTTTCATAGGATAATATTTTTTAAGCCCATTCACTTCGAGAAGCGGTATTCCCTGTGCTGTCTCATTCATACTGACACCTCCTCCATCCGCAAACATCTGACATAGTGTCCTTGATCCTTTGCTTGTATTTCAGGATGAATCTTGGTGCACTGTTCCTGGGCATAAGGACAGCGGGGATGAAATGGACAGCCGCTCGGCATCTGCATCATATTAGGAACGGTACCGGGAATGGAATCCAGCCATTCTCTCTGTTCAGTAAGCTTGGGGAGTGATCCTAGCAAACCAATCGTATAAGGATGACCCGGCTTTTCAAACAAATCAAATACGTCCGCTTCCTCGACCACTTCCCCGGCATACATCACGACCACCCGGTCCGCCATTTCCGCGACGACACCTAAATCGTGGGTAATGAGAATGATGCCTGTATTCTCTTCCTTGCTCAGCTTGTGGATTAAATTCAAAATTTGAGCCTGAATCGTAACGTCCAGTGCCGTCGTCGGTTCATCAGCGATCAGCAGTTTAGGCTGACAGGCCAAGGCCATGGCGATCATCACCCGCTGACGCATTCCTCCAGACAGCTGATGCGGAAAGTAACTTACCACTTTCGATGCACCAGGTATGCCTACCCGTTCTAGCATCTCAATACTTTTCTGCCGTGCCTCCGATTTGCTCAGCTTCTGGTGCTGCCGGATGACCTCACTGATTTGGTTACCAATCGTAAATACCGGATTCAGCGAACTCATCGGCTCCTGAAAAATCATGGATACCTCGTTCCCCCGATATTTTCGCATTTCCCCCTTGGACAGTTTGAGTAAGTCTCGGCCTTCAAGCAGAATCTCCCCGCCCACGACTTTACCCGGCGCAGCCACTAAACCCATAATAGACAAGGAGGTTACACTTTTACCGGAACCGGACTCTCCAACAATAGCCACCGTTTCGCCTGGATTCACAGTGAAGCTGACACCGTTGACCGAAGGAACGATGCCATCCTCCGTTTTAAAGTAGGTTTTCAAATGGTTCACTTCAAGCAATTTCGTGGTCATCTTTTCCGATCCCCCGCTTTCTGTTATTCTTTCGCTTTCATATGGGGATCTAACACGTCTCGAAGCCAGTCACCGAGGAAAATGACGCCCAGGACCGTGATGGTAATCGCCAGACCGGGAAACGTTGCAACCCACCAGCTCGTGGCTACATACTGTCTCCCATCGCTCAGCATGCCACCCCAGGACACTGCTGGCGGTGTGATCCCTAATCCGAGAAAACTAAGAGAAGCTTCCATAATAATCGTTGTCGCCACGCTCATACCAGAAATTACAATGAACGAAGACAAGACATTGGGTAAAATGTGCTTCAACAGAATCCTGCTATTTTTTGAGCCAATCGCCTTGGCTGCTTTAACGAAGTCCCGTTCCTTGATACTCAATACCTCGCCCCGGACCACCCTTGTATAGGAAACCCAATTCGTAACGCCAATAACAAAAATAAGCGTAGTCATTCCAGGACCCACCACGGCCAAGACGACCAGCATCAGCAGAATAGCCGGAATGGCCAAAAAGGCATCGGCAACTCTCATAATGATGGCATCCACCCATTTACCATAAAAACCGGCGAGGAGTCCGAGAATTGCGCCAATAGTGCCTGAGACCAGAACTGCACCGACACCGACGATAAGCGAAACTCTCGCCCCGTATACGATACGGCTCCACATATCCCGTCCCAGGTTATCTGTACCCAGCCAATGCTCCGGCAACCCACCTGCCAGCCACATGGGCGGCTTCAGACGATTCAGCGGGTCAATATCCGCAGGATTGTGACTGGCCAGCAGAGGGGCACATAGTGCCGTTAAGCAAACGAGCAGTATGATTATTGCACCGACCGTTCCGGTTTTACTTCGTAACAGTTGCTTCCATATACGCCCGATACTAGACGGTTGTGCTTGCTTTTTGCCATCCAGGTCTGGGTCTGGACCAAGGGCTTGTACATCATGAATACCTGCCACACTTCCTCCTCCCCTCTCTAGTTGTATTTAATTCTTGGATCAAGCAGTCGGTAAACGACATCGGTTAAAATATTGCTGATAACCACAATAAAGGCAATCACAAATACAGCGGCCTGAACGATAGCCATGTCGTGGGTATTCACAGCGACGACAAGTAACTGCCCCAAACCCGGCCATGCAAATACCGTCTCTGTAATCAGTGTGCCGCCGATCAAGCTCGTAAATTGCAAGCTCATAATCGTGACGACCGGAATCAATCCATTGCGAAAAGCGTGTTTTCCGATCACTACGATTTCGAGAATCCCTTTACTTCGGGCTGTTCGTATATAGTCCTGATTCAAAATGTCCAGCATACTGGAGCGAATGAGTCGAGTCATCTGTGCAGAAAGACCGACACCCAGTGTAAATGCCGGAAGTATCAAATGCTCCATCCCGCCCCGACCGGACACCGGAAGCATCCCCAGCATGACGGAGAATAACAATATGAGCATAATCCCCATCCAAAAGTTAGGCATGGCTTTTCCGACTACGGATAAACTGGAAATGATTAAATCGGTAAAGGTATTACGTTTGACTGCTGAGATGACGCCCAACGGCACTGCGATGATAACCGCAAAAAACATGGCGGCTACTGCTAATTCAAAACTGGCAGGCAGCCGTTCCAGCACTAATGGCAAAGCCGATTCACCATAGCGAAACGAGGTGCCAAAATCGCCTTGTAAGGCACTGCCAATAAATTTAATGTATTGTGCATATAATGGCTGATCCAGCCCAAGCGCTTGTGTCAGTACTGCACGGTCCTCAGCTGTAGCGGTCTCCGGCAGCATCAGGGCTACAGGGTCCCCGGTTACCCTCACCAGGATGAATACAATCAGAGAGACAATCAGCAGTACAGGAATCACCTGCAGCAGCGATTTGGCGATATAAGTTTTCAATCCGTCACCTCCATAACCAGCAGGCTTTTTTTAAAAGGACGGGCAGGAACCTTCATTGAGGTCCCCGCCCGTTCACTTCTCGTTTTATTTTGCAGGTGTAATATCTTCTGCATAGAACATCTCATCACTTCTCGGTTGGAAATTCACACCGTTACCAGTGCCATAAATCCCTTCCATTTGGAAAAGATAGACGGCCGGACGATCTTCAGCCAATATCTGCTGCACTTGCTGATACTCTTTTTCACGCGAGGCTGTATCCAGATTCGTCAGGGCATGCTGCAACAGCTTCTCTACCTTCGGATTGTTATAATCCGTTTCGCCTTTAGACTCTTCTAGCAAGTAGCGATTATAGTTATTGGAAGCATCAAACAGGGAATTACCAATGCCGATCATAAACATTTCTTTGAAGGATTTGGAGCTATAACGCTCACTGAAAGCACTTGGCTCCAGTACGTCCAATTTAATTTTGAAGCCTTCTTTATTTAACATGGCGGCTACGACCTCAGCATACTCTTTGTATATTGAGGATACCGATAAGGTTAATTCTGGACCTTCACCAGTGTAACCGGCCTGCTTCAGCAGTTCTTTGGCTTTAGTCGGATCATATAATGATTTCTCATACAAGGAAGGATCGGCACCAAAATTACCTGGTGTAACGGAAGTACGAGTAACAATCCCCGCACCGCCTGCGATGCTGTCCACGATTCCCTTTTTTATCGATCGCGAGGTCTATCGCCTCTCTCACTTTCGGGTTAGCCGTAACACTGCCTTGGCTTTGACGTAAAATCAATTGCAGCACTCGCTGAATCGGTGCCTTAACGATTTTTTTGCCGTCTTCGCCTTGAATACGTTCTATATCGGTGGAAGGGATTCCGGAAGCAATGTCAATCGAGCCTGCGAGCAGTTCAGATACACGCGTAGAGGCTTCCGGGATGGAGCGAAAAACAACTTGATCCCATTTCAGCTGACCTTCATAATACTTATCGTTTTTAACCAGTACTACACGATCATCCTTAATCCATTGACTAAACTTATAAGGGCCTGTACCGATTGGATTTTTAAGGAATGCCTCTATGCCATTTTTCTCAATATATTTGGAAGGTAAGATCCCAGCTCCCATTTTGGATAAACGATTGAGCAGCAGCGGATCTGGCCCGTCGGTTATGATATCTGCTGTATGTTCATCCACCACTTTCACTTCTTTAATATTTTTAAAGTAGGAATTTTGTTTGAGCGTGTTATCCTTTGCAACTCTTTCTATCGTATACTTCACATCTTCCGCCGTGAATGGATCACCGTTATGGAAGGTAACCCCTTCGCGCAAGTGAAAACGCCAAGTCGTATCATTTACCTTTTCCCAAGAAGTTGCGAGTCCAGGTACTTTCTTCTGCTGACTATCATTTTTCAACAAGTAGTCAAATACGTTAACCAGAACGGCTTCACTTGCAGTGTTGTTATTGTTATGAGGATCAAAGCTCTCAATATCCGTAGCATTCGCTATCGTCAGCACTTTACTGTCAGTCGATGTCGATGCTGCACTGTCTTTACTACCGCCTGTGGATGGGGCACCGCAGCCTGCCAGGATAATTGCTGCAATCAGTAACGTAATCCCGCTTGTAAACCACTTATGTCTATTCATCTTGTCCACTCCAGTCCATTGAGGTTGTATATTGCCACACAGCTGCTTCTGAGCGTCTCAAACCCGATTTTTATTTTGTTTCAAAAAATTCAGCGCTATGGCCGACATCATGGCTACTCCATAAGGCAGTACCGATTCATCCAAATCAAACTTGGAATGATGCAATGGATAGCTTGTATCTTCATCTCCTCTCCCCGAGCCCAACCGGAAGAAAACACCGGGTACCTGCTCACAATAAAAAGCGAAATCTTCCCCGCCTGTTGACGGTTTGATGTAGTTCCACTCCTTGGAGCCAAACAGTTGCTCACTGGTTTCGGTCATTAAATCAACCATATCCGGGTCGTTCTGAACAACCGGGTAGCCAAGCCGATAATTCAACTCATATCCGGCTCCGAACGATTCACATGCTCCACGGACTACCTGTTCGATCAGTTCAGGCATCCGGCTGCGCAACTCTGCCGACAAAGTTCGCACGGTGCCGATCATCTCGACTTCCGGTGCAATGGCTGCCCCCATGTAGCCACCACTAATTTTTCCGATCGTAATGACAATGGTCTCAAGCGGATCAACCAGACGGCTTGGTATATTTTGCAGGGCAGAAATAACCTGCGCGGACACGGCAATCGCGTCTATCCCCTCATGCGGACGGGCAGCATGACCGCCTTTGCCTATAATCTTAATCGTTAAGCTATCTGCGGAGGCAAAAGCTACCCCTTTGCTGACCCCAAGCGTTCCTGTCTTTAGACCCGGGAACATATGTAGTCCTGCCATCGCATCTACTTTTGGATTTTCCAACACACCATCATCAATCATAGCCTTGGCCCCGGCTAAACCTTCTTCTGCTGGTTGAAAGACAAATTTGATATTTCCTCTTTCAGGCCGTTCCAGCTTCGTAAGTAACTGCGCGGCTCCCATCAGTATTGCGGTATGGGCATCATGCCCACATAAATGTGCCTTTCCCGGAATCTGTGACCGATAGGGAACCGTTTTTTCATCCTGAATCGGTAAAGCATCCATATCTGCCCTTAGACCGATTGTAGGACCCGGGCTTTTTCCTCGTAACAGACCTACAACCCCGGTTTTACCTACATTTGTTATCACTTCCAGCCCAAGTTCACGTAAGTGTTCAGCCACAATTCCCGATGTACGAACCTCTTCATAACCGGTTTCAGGATGGCGATGAAAGTCTCTGCGCCAAGCAATCAGCTGATCTTGAAGCGGTCTGGATAATGCTAAAAGTTCATTTATATTCATTTTTATCATCCCCGCTCGAATCATCTTATTTTTTCTGTATAGTACCGACTAGCCTTTTGCAACCAGTCTTGCATAAATGGCGTCTGCGGAATGTCCGATATGGTGCCTCATCACTTCCCGCGACTTCTCAGCATCCCGTGCCCGAAGTGCACTCAGAATTTCCGTATGGACGTCGTAGTTCACCGTCCGAATCTGATCGTCATAGGGCATGAGATCTAGCGATGGGTTAATTTTGGTCCGAATCTGCCTCACAGCGGCTTCACAAAATGGGTTGCCCGATGCCTTGGCAATGGCTAAATGAAACTTTACATCCAAGGCCCGAAACCATTCGCGAGTACAGTCCGCTTCAATGCTCTGATCCAGATAACGCTGAAGCAAGTCCAGTTCATCTGTGGTGATCCGCGCAGCCGCTAAAAAAGCACCCTCAGGTTCCACAATCATCCGATATTCAAAGACCTTCAACATATGCTCCCAATCTTTTGCGATTTCTGCTCGGGTACGTTTATGAGAGTTTGCTGTCACGGGAAGAACAAAGGTCCCTCCCTTGGCACCTACTCTCTTCTCAATGAGTCCCTTCGACTCCAATTGGGATAGCGCCTCACGGACTGTAATTCTGCTGGCATTAAATATCTCTGCGAGTTCCCGCTCTGTTGGTAGCTGCTCCTCGCTAAGCAACTCTTTTAGAATAATAGCCTCTTCCAACTGCTCTCTAATAAAATCACTCACTTTTTTAGCTGATACTTTCTCAAAGCGCAGAGGAGATTGGATTATCATACGAACACTCCGATCCATAAATCTTTAAGGTCTAAACCTTATACCTTTTTAAAGAACGAAAAAATATAAATCTGTTGTTATCATAATGCCTAGTAAACCTATATGCAATACTTTTTTCTAATATTAATGAATGATTTTGTAATAAATATAAAGAAGCAGCCCCTTTATAGAGCTGCTTCTTTAATATTTCACATTTTTGCGGGATGACAAAGGCTGAAAATTCTACTCCCAATCTTTGGCCGGTTATCTATAATCAAAATCTAAAGGTTCTAGTTGTCAACCGAGCTATACCTCTGAGTATTGAAGTCACGCTGACGCTTTTCAATATCCTCTCTTAAATACGTGCTGGCATCGTCTGCTGAAATATTCAAAACATACATTAGCTCGCTTTCCAGCATCTCTCGTGCCAAGCTTAGAATAGACCTGTCATGAGAATTCAGTTTGAGATTGTAGCCTTTGGCACAAATCATATCCCTGATTATGCCAAAATGGTCATGAAGACACCCCGACTCGATCCTGGCTTGCAGAACGATACGACGTTCAGACGTGTTAAAGGGCAATCGAGCATATTCTCCAAAAAATAGAGCCCTTGAACTCAGTATGGAATCTACATTGGACAACGGACGAATGCCCTTTTGTTGTGCTCTCTGTTTGGGAATTAACATGTGTAGTTCTTGTTTTGGAAAATACAAGCTATAACAACTCAATAGATCTTGTAAGTCACTTTTCTCCTCCCCAGTCTCCATAGAGCAGACGCCATACATTGGATAAAAAAGAAGTTCTCTAGACGGTACCATACAAAAACCTCCATTCACTTCAAAGCTTAGTGTCCATCAAAATGAACACCTTCATATTCCTGATCCTTGTATTGATACACTATATACCTCCAGCATTAGTAGATGTTTGAACTTTTTTTTCAATATACCACATGCCTGTCAAGTACCTGCCTAAAATCGAACAAAAGTCAAGCCTCTTTTTTATAAAATACTTTGAACACGTCATCCCCTACTCAACCAGTGGTGCTTTTCCAAAAAAAATGATATGGCTCTCCTTTCTTTTTCTTCCTCTTTACATTTTGATTACATAAAACTATCTTTCCCTTCATATACGAATACTAATATTATCTATGTGTTAGCCGATTATCATCGGTAATCTACGAATAAATAATAGGGGGTACTTTATGTTAGGCCATTTTTTCAAAAAAATATTACCTATCGTTATGGTGTCATCAATCACAATTACTGGCATTGTGTCAGGAGGAGCTTCTACACAAGCAGCTTCAGACACACAAAAAATTAAAAATGTAATTTTTTTAATTGGTGATGGCATGGGTCCATCATATATTTCTGCCTATCGGTATATGAAAGATAACCCGGCAACCCCTCTCATGGAAAAAACAGAGTTTGATCAGTATCTTGTAGGTGCTCAAACGACGTATCCGGAAGATGAGGCTCAAAATATAACAGACTCCGCTTCAGCTGCCACAGCAATGTCTGCTGGTGTTAAAACATACAATGCTGCCATTGCCGTAGATAACGATAAAACTGATGTCAAAACGGTATTAGAGCAAGCCAAGGAAAACGGGAAATCTACCGGCTTGGTTGCAACATCTGAGATCACTCATGCTACTCCTGCAGCATTTGGCGCACATGATGTTAGCCGTAAAAATATGAACGCTATTGCTGATGATTACTTTGATGAAAAAATTAATGGAAAGCACAAGGTGGATGTCCTGCTTGGTGGTGGGCTAAGCAATTTTGTACGTAAAGACCGAAACTTAACTGAAGAGTTCAAGAAAGCCGGTTACGGTTATGTCACTGACCGGGAAGGATTGCTGAACAATAAAAACGATCAAATTCTCGGTCTATTTGCCCAAGGTGGACTAGATAAAGCAATCGATCGTGCCAAAGAAACACCTTCTTTAGAAGATATGACTAATGCTGCAATCAGCCGATTAAATAAAAATGATAATGGTTTCTTCCTGATGGTTGAAGGAAGCCAAATTGACTGGGCAGGTCATGACAACGACGTGGTTGCTTCCATGAGTGAAATGGCGGATTTTGAAAAAGCATTTAAAGCAGCGATCGACTTTGCCAAGAAAGACGGCAATACATTAGTAGTTGCAACTGCTGATCATTCTACCGGCGGATTTTCGGTCGGTGCAAATGGAGAATATAACTTTAATGCAGCACCAATTAAAGCAGCAACGCGCACACCAGATTTTATGGCTAAAGAAATTGTTGCTGGCGCAAGTGTTGAAGATACACTTAAGAAATATATCTCCTTAGATCTTACAGAAAGTGAAGTTCAATCGGTCAAAACTGCTTCTGCTACAAAGGACGAAGTTAAAATCGATAATGCCATTGAAGCCATCTTCAACACTCGTTCATTTGCTGGCTGGACAACAGGTGGTCATACTGGAGAAGATGTGCCAGTCTATGCTTACGGGCCAGGGAAAGAATTGTTTGCGGGACTTATCGACAATACAGATAATGCAAAGATCATTTTTGATATTCTGAAAAAAAACAAATAAAATAACAAAAGAAAATAAGCTGCTTCCGGTACTCAACCGGAGGCAGCTTATTTAATCTTCGTTGCGGTCGATGTTGGTTATAGATTTTGAATATAGGCTTGAATTCTCCTTTGTGCCTCGTCCACATTTCCGATATCATAAGGGTAGAGTCCTTTCGTCGTCCTCGCTGATCCAGAAGTCCGAACTCACCGAGCCCCTTATATTTCCACATACATTGTTTCAACCGATGTCGATCTGCAATTCCTAACTCCTCCATAAGCCTATTCACATAAGAAAATTAATGAAAATTATACTGACTTACGAATTTCATCGATGATTTGAGTTAGAGCTTCTTTAGCGGGAGTAACTGGACGACCGAGAAGTTTTTCTAAGTCGTTGCTCTCAACTTCTAATGCACCATTACGAAAGCCCTTTTGGGTGTTTACAAGCATCGGAATATAGGCTTCGGGTACTCCAGCTCCTTTCATCATTTCTGCAAAAGTAGCGTCATCTACTTGTTGTACAGGTATATCTTTACCTAATACATCACTGAGAACGGTAGCAAATTCCTCTTGAGTCATTAATCTACCTGACAGCTCGTAAACGGTATTTTCATGCCCTTCACCAACCAATACTTTTGCTGCCGCCTCTCCTAAATCTTTTCGAAGTACCCAGCCCACTTTCCCTTTTCCAGCAGATGTGACCCAAGGTGCTCCTGCCATAGCACCTTGAATACTTCCAACTTCATTTTCAAAATACCAATTATTTCGCAAAAATGAGTAGGGGATACCTGTTTTCAATATAACTTCTTCTCTAGCGTAGTGTGGTATGGCTAAGAAAAAGTCACTTTCACTTGCTTTGCTTACACTGGTATAGACGATAAATTTAACTTGAGCACGTTGAGCCCCCTCTATAGCATTGGTATGTTGTCTCATGATTGTTTCGTGATCACCAAAGGTAGAAATAATGAGGAGGCGATCAATTCCTGCAAATGCAGATTTTAATGTCTCGGGCTTATCAAAATCCCCGTATCGAACCTCAATTCCACGAGATTGGAACCATTCTGCCTTTTCTGCATTTCGAATACTAACCACTATATTGTTTGCTGGTACAGTTTCTATTAAGGATTCCACAACTTTAGATCCTAAATTTCCCGTTGCACCTGTAACTAGAATTTTCATGGATTTTCCTCCGTGTAATTTGTCTTGTTAATTATCATTCGTGTTGCTTGGGTATATAATATAATCATAGTCAGCATAATAGAAGTAGGCACAATTTAATGACTTAGTCACAAAAATAATACCGTTATGAAATGAGAGGGGAAATTACGATAGCTCGTTTTAATTTCCAAGGAGAACCGCCTCCTGAAGATCAAGAAGTATTGTGTCATTTGACACTTACACAAAACGTAATCGCCGGAAGATGGAAAATTATTATTTTATGGCACCTAAGCCAGCGAACAAGAAGATTTAGCGAGCTTCAAAAGTTGTTAACGGGAATATCAAAAGGAATATTAACAAGACAATTGAGAGAACTGGAGGAGGATGGTATGGTACACCGCGAAGTGTATAAAGAGGTTCCTCCTAAAGTAGAGTACTCGCTAACAGAGCAGGGAATAAGATTTATTACGGTACTGGATACTATGAAAGAGTGGGGAAAAGAATTTATGAAGAAAAAAATAGAGGAACACAACTATTTCTCACAAAATGATTAGTTGTAGTGTGATGTAAAGCCCTGTTAAGTATCCACTAAGTAATGCTACTTATTACTGTTAGTTTATTTTCATGAGTCGTAGCAGAGTGGATCAAGCAAGAGTTTGACGTCACTATGAGTGTGCGCGGAATCAGCGCGATGCTCAAACGGATGAACTTCAGCTTCACCAAAGCAACCTATACGCTGGCCAATGCCGAGGAGGCGCGGGCTTATTTTCGCAAGCATACCTTCGCACAACTCAAGAAGCAGGTGCCAAGTTGTTTGGAGCGATCCACTACGAAACCGGACAGGTGCATCACCGTGAAGAAGAAAAGGCTGATGTGGAGGCCTTTATTCGCTTCCTGCAAGATCTTCTGTCGGCGTACCCTATCGGGAAGATGGCTATGATTCTGGACAACAGCCGGATTCATCATGCCACGGGGTTGCAGCCTTTTTTAAAGGAGCATCCACGTTTGCAACTCGTCTTTCTGCCGCCTTACAGTCCAAACCTGAATCCGGTCGAAGGATTATGGTTGTGGCTCAAATCCGATGTGGTCAACAACGTCTTTTTTGAGAAGTTTTATAAGTTTAAGCTTCACGTCAGCCAGTTTATGAAGCGAATCAATAAGCAACCGATGGAAACGATTGATCGCCTGTTGATTAGGTTTTAATCTTAATTGCGGTTTATATAGCTGCACTTTTTTACAACATAGCCCTTTACCAACTCAATACTCCTCGACCGCTACCGGGGAAAACTTGTTTTCCCTTATTAGGTTTCGACAATCCAACGATACTACGTGTTCACGGAAATTCCAAGTTCTCAGGTGACTTGAGCAACCGATTTACCTTCATCACAGCTTTCAGGGATACCCTCGCTTTGTAATGATACATTCCACTTCATGCACGCTAATCGCTGTTACGGCCATTCCCCTTGAAGAACCGTATCCAAAAATTTTTTCCGACTACTATAATATCTCCGGTTTTAACTTCAGACGAAAATTCAGGAAGAAGTGTTTCCAGACGGTGTGAATCCATTTCTTTTTTATCTAAGTTTTGGTCAGTAACTTATGTAAAAAGGCCATCAATTAGCCTGATGACCTAATTTAAATCATTTTTAATAATGTATTTCAATATAACTGTTGTGCCCTACGCCTACAAATAACGTTTGCTGGGCAGTTTTGTATGCCAAGCCGTCGGCCACATTTCAATTGTGATGTCAACCTTCTCTCCAAGCTGGTAAGATTGAGCTCATGCTGGATTCTTCATTGAGGGCTTCCATTATACTAAATGATGTTTTTTCTTTAGAATAGTTCGCATCACAAGTGCCGTTTTTACAACACCGACACCTAACAATAAAATAAGAATAAAGTAAATGACATGTCCCAGACCAGGTAAGAACAGTTTAATAACAGGCCAAGGAACCAGCAATTTGGGGAGTGTCATTAATAACAGAAATGGAATCAGCACATGGAAGAAAAGGATACTTACAATGTGAAGCAAACGCCCTAAAGTCGTTCGGGAACGGGTTTTCCAATTAAACAAACCGAATACAGACTGAGCAAGAATGGCGAGAATTGTAAGACATACCCAATTTACAAGCAAAAAAATAGTTCTCTCTAAGTCTGACATCCCAATTTGAGGTGTTTCTCCTCCATTCAATATGGCGTTGATGCCGGTCATGATCTTGTCATACGATTGTAAGTCCAAATAATCCAGTGAATTGACAAGCAGGATGACTCCATAGTTTTCATTAATTATCATTTTTGAGTACGTATTTTCGGTAGCGCCATTATGAGAAATACCATTCTTATCCACGACCCAGCCCATAGCATAATAGCTTCCTCCACCCATATAAGCAACGGGTTTGTGTAAAGTTCTAATGCCTTTTACCGACAAAACGGGGGGATTCCCATTCTGCCCTTCATTCATCTGTGCCGTCAAATAATGTGCCATATCTTCGGCACTAGAGATTAAATACCCTGAGGCTACAGTACCTTCATGATTAAGCTGCTTTGTCGGGAGCATAAAACCAAATACAGGCTGATACCCGGTTGCCAGTCCGTCTTTTTGGGCTTCGTCAGGCGAAGTATAGCTATGTTTCATATGGAGCGGCTTGAAAATGTGTTGTTGTACATATTCCGTATACGATTGACCGGAAGCAGCCTGAATGACACCGCTCAAAATGTTATAGTTCAAATTCGAGTATTGAAATACAGAACCCACCGGCGCGGTCAACTGGACATGCTTTAGACTCCGGATATGCTGCTCGATGGATTCATCGCCCGTTGTTAATGTACTCTCCCCTGCATAAGTAGACAATCCACTGGTTTGATTTAGCAGTTCCCGGATTGTAATCTTTCTGGAAGCTTCTAGATCTGCTACGCGAAACCATGGCAAATAATATTGAACTGGGTCATCAAGTCGAATTTTACCCTTTTCTACTAGCTGTATTACAGCCATGGCTGTAATGGATTTGCTCGTTGAACCGAGGACGAAAGGTGTCTGCGGCGTCACCGGAGAGCTATCCGGCCCTGATACCCCATATCCTTCCATATAAACAATGCGACCCTCTTTGACGATTGCGAGTGAAGCCCCTGGAATATTTAATTCATTCATCGCCGAATTCACAAATTGATCAATCTGAGCGGTATCCACACTGTCCTCTGCAGGTTGAGCATGTACCGAAAGCGGAATAAGCAAGCAGACAATCGTAAATGGAATTATAATTACAGCTTTCCACAAGTGTAAAAGCACCAAAGTTTTCATGGTAACGTCCTTACTGTTTAATTTTATGATCATGCTACTGCAATGTAGCTCCTTGCATCATACTTTTCATGTAATCGTGGCAGGTAAGCAGAAAATAGATGGTTTGCATAATAAGGTATACACCAATAACAACAAAGGAATAACTCCAATTGGAGTATGTCAAAATGTTTTCTAAAGCTTTCATAGCGAACAGAGCATGAAAAATACCCACAATACAAGGGACAAAAAAGATAATCGCTAATTGTGTCACCACGATTTTACGAATTTCCTGCTCTGTCATTCCGATACGCAACAATGCTCTGAATTGAGCCTGATCTTCCTGAAGTTCTGTGAAAAGCTTGAAGTAAATCATACTTCCTGAGGCGATAAAAAACAGTAGACTGATAAACATACCGATAAACATAGTCAGTGAAGCGATTTCCTTTAAATATTCATATTGAACGGATTTGACCAGAATGTAGAAAGCACCGGAAGCCGTTAAAATGACTGCACTGAGAATTGACACCATAAACAGCATCCGTGCATTGTCTTTGATCTTGTAACCAAGCTGTGCAACAATGACCATATTCGTTCGATGATAATAAATCTGATGGCGTTTTCGAATAAAGCTAAGCAGCAAAACACTAAACTGGGAAAAAAATAAATACGTTCCTAATGTGACAGGAATCAAAATTAGCAGTGTCATCAAGATGAATGCTTGAGCATCCAACAAATAAAAATTGGATCCGTTGAACGTCATAGCGATACCATATCCAGTTGCCAGGCAAACAATTGAGAGCGCCACCAGCCACGGAGAATAGATCAGTTCGCCCGTAGAGCGGCGTGAGGCTTTGAATAAATCAACAATCTCGGTTCTTCCTATTCTGAACACTGTGCTCAAAGATGTTATAGTGAATAAAATTAGAAATCCCCCAACTGTGAACCACACCGCCTCCAAAGGTACAGCGAACTTAATCGGCTCCTTCATATCGAGCAACGCAGCGAGAGCCATAAAAAATAGTTTGCTGAACAGCATACCAAGTACGATTCCGCACCCGATGGCCAAAACGGAAATCATCATATTTTCATAAATGACCATTTTGCGAAGTTGCATACGTGTCATTCCGAACAGCGAATAAAGACCAAACTCCTGCTTTCTTGTTTTCAGATAGGCTGAGTTGGCATACAACACAAACAGGAAGGAAAAACCAACGATAATATACTCACAAAAAATCATGCCCTGCCTTACCTTATCTGCTGCAATAATATGACCGTTGACGACGTCGGGATGAGCAAGAAATGAAGCGTAAATGTAAAAAATCATAACAGAAAATACACTGCTCATAAAAAATGCACTGTAAGAGCGCCAGTTTCCCCGAATGCCACTAAATGCGAGCGAACGGAACGTCATCAAAATTCCCTCCCAAGACGCTGAGCGCATCCAAAATTTGTTGAAAGAAAGCCTGACGGTTCGCACCGCGGCGTATTTCGGAAAACAGCCTTCCGTCTTTAATAAAGACAATTCGCTGGCAATAGCTTGCAGAAAAAGGATCATGTGTAACCATAAGTACTGTAGCGTGCAATCGCTCGTTCATATCTTTGAGAGCATCCATGACGTCTTTGGCTGCTTTAGAATCCAGATTACCTGTCAATTCATCAGCCAACACCAGTGAGGGCTCATGAATGAAGGCCCGTGCAATGGCTGCTCTTTGCTTTTGACCACCAGACACTTCATGTGTACGTTTGGACAAAATACTGTCGATTTGCAGCCATTCCGCGAGTGGCTTGAGACGCTGTTCAATAAGTTGCGTAGAAGTGCCGTCCAGCACCAAGGGCAAAATAATATTTTCCTTTAAAGACAAAGTATCCAAAAGGTTAAAATCCTGAAAGACAAAACCGAGCTTGCGGCGACGGAATAAAGCCAATTTCCGGTCACTCAGTCGATTCGGATTAATACCTCCAATTTCAATTTGTCCTGACGTAGGACTGTCTATCGTAGCCAGTAGATTGAGCAGAGTTGTCTTTCCGCTGCCTGAGGGTCCCATAACGCCGACGAATTCTCCGGATTCAATATGCAAATTAATATCTTCCAGTGCTTTATAAGCTATATTTCCTTTAGAACTATAGGTTTTCCCAAGCCCTTCAGCACGTAGTACACTCATTCAGTTATCCTCCCGCTTTAAAAAAATATTAAATGTCATTTGTAGCTTTAGTATAGCTGTACACTCACGTGTGGCCCCATCGATTTCTCTTACAATTTGCATAAAGCTACCTTACATTATTGTCACTTTGCTCAGTAATCTAATTGTGAATCATATGAATTCCACTGTTCTCAAAAGTGATCGTGAACGTTGTCCCTTTGCCTAACACAGACGTAACTGACAAACCATGTCCAAGCCGGGTACATACCTCTTTAGCCAAATACAAACCCATGCCCGTTGACTCACCCGCCATCCGTCCGTTCTCGCCGGTGAAAAAAGCGTCAAAAATTCTGGGAAGATCGTAGTCTGCTATACCAATCCCTTCATCTGTGACCCTAAGGATTCCTCCCCCCATTCCATTATCTTTAAGCCAAAACTTGAGCGTCTTGTTCCCTGATTTACTTTTACTGTACTTAATCGCGTTGCTGACAAACTGGTTTAGCACGAAAGTCATCCACTTCTCATCCGTCTCAATCCACATTTCACCATCAATACTGGGAAAAATGGAATTCCTTATACAAAGACGCTTGTGTGCGTTTATCACCGAGCGGATTAACTCGTGGAGAGCCGTGGTACGAAGATGCAAATCGATTTCAAACTTGTTCAGGCGGGCTGTATACAGCATCATTTCCAGTCCGCTGGTCATACGCTCGGTTTCCTCTTGGACACTCAGCGAGAGCTGCTTCATGTCCACTGGTTTCGAGTATTTTTGCCGTATCATCTCTTGAGCTAGCAAGTCGATTACGGATAATGGTGTTTTCATCTGATGCACCCATTGCATGACAAAATGATTGTGCATCTCTTGCTGACGACGGTAATTGTGAAGCTCGTTCATATAAGCGTTGTATTGTTGTTCCAGCAGGAATGTAATCATCCGTTGTTCACTGGTAATCGAGGATTGAACGATGATTGTCGCCTGCAATTCATCAGAGCGTTCAAGAGCACCTCGCAGCTGCGCATAGTAACGACGTTGGCGTATGTAATCAAATATTAAGCAGCTGATCAGCAAAAATGAAGATAAAATAATAAAATAAGGAATTGAACCCATGTCATCACGCCCAGGCTGATGTGCCTTTTCCAGTAGCATAAAGCCTACTCCCAATGCAATAACAATCAAATACAGACCGATATATATGAAACGGTCCCGAATAAAATTAATTTTAGGCCCTTTCCTCATAATTCCTCCCGCATTTCAGCAGCTACATCCAGCTTGTACCCTTGTCCGCGAACCGTTTCAATGGCTTTGGGCAGGCCCAACTCCTCTAGCTTTTTCCGTAATCGTGTCACATTTACCGTCAAAGTGTTGTCGTCAACAAACTGTACATCATCCCATAACGCTTCAAGCAATTGCTCACGGGTAACAACCTGACCCGAATGTTGGAGAAAACATTCCGAAAGCAATTGTTCATTTTTGGTCAGTTGCATCCGTCTCTCCCCCCATACCAGCTCATTACGGCTGCTGTAAAGCTGAAGACCGTTCACATTCCAGTCAGGTTGCGGTGCCCCTTGCTGTGCAAGATGTACTTGGCCGCCAATCGCATATTCCCCATAGACCCGCCGAAATACACTTTTCACCTTTGCCATCAACAGGTCCAGGTGGATTGGCTTAGTAATATAATCGTCACCACCATGTTCGATGGCCATAACCTGATCCATTTCTCCAGCTCTCGCCGATATGAATATAATAGGAATACTGGAACGGGAACGAATTTGACGACACCAGTAATAACCATCGTAATAGGGCAGGTTAATATCCAGTAATACAAGATGTGGAGCAAAAGCCTCCAACTCCGGCAAGAGCTCCCGGAAATGCTCTGCACAAACAGACTCAAATCCATACTTCTCCATATTCTTCTGTAAAATACGACTGATTTTGTCGTCATCCTCTACGATAAAAATTCGGTACAAAGCTTTTCCTCCTTTTCAATGCTTTCTCTTTCGTACAAAAAGGCCGCCATAGGATGGCGGCTAAAATGAATGTTATACCCATTAAATCCCGTTATTTATCACTACACATATAATTTCTTTCTATTACTAGCAGACGAACAAAAATAATTTGCAAATGCTTCGAACAGTTCAAATTTATTTACTATACTTTGATTGCACATCAGGAAGGCTCCGGTCTTCTGGTCCGGGAGCAGCCACATCAACGCACTAAAGCCGGGAAAGTTGCCGCTCTTAACCAAAATACGTTCGCTTCCGTATTCTGGATGGATGTTCATCTCGAATCCGTTTCGTCCGTAAGGCTTGCCTGCTTCAATGTCCGGTTTTACGGACATTAAAGCTTGAGCCGACTCTCGGCTTAAGATACGACTACCACCATAAGCCCCCTCCCCCAGCATCGCAAGCATGAAACGGGCCATATCGTCCCCAGTGGACACCATACTTCCTGTGGCCGTGTCTATTGGGCTATACAGGTAAGCCGGAACAAGCTGCTGGTCAGGATGGTAACCTTTCGCTAATCTATTTGACCATTCTGCTGGCAATGTGAAACTACTGCTGTTCATCCCGAGCGGCTGAAGGATGTGGCTATGGGCATATTGCCCGCATGACATGCCTGTAATTTGTTCAATGATGTACCCCAGAATAATGTAAGCAAAGTTGCTATATTGATATTGTTCCCCAGGAATATGAACAACGGCAGGCATATACTTATGGATAAACTGCTTCAATGTCATAGTCAAAGGGACTTCACCCCTGATCAGGTCATCCATCCCCGAATCCGGATGATCCAAACCGGATTCATAATTCAGTAGATGCTTCAAAGTTAACGACTCGTTAAACGGTCCAGGAATGTCAATGTCCTCGATGAGAGAACGGACCTTTGCATTTATATCTAATTTCCCCTGCTCTGCCAATTGCCGGATAACAACCGATGTAAATATTTTATTAATGGAGCCGACCCTCATCAGCGTAGTAGCCGGATCTACCTTAGTAGAACGTGTCAGATCGGTATAACCGCACCCCTGATTCACAACAATTTTGTTATCTTGAACCAGAACCAAAACAGCTCCTGTCACACCATCCATCCAAGGAGAATGAAGCAATCTGTCAGCAAATTCGTTTGGTTTTTCCATATAGCCTGTATACTTTATATCCTCAGAAGAAGGTATACGAAGGTTTTCACCTTGACGAACACAGTGCTTAATGATCGTTCGCAGATTGTCCTTCATAAGGTCTCCAAGCCGTTGAATGGATACATTCTGGAACTGTTTTGTGCTATAACTGATAGCCAGTGTGAGCTTGCCGGAGGTGATACTGCCGACAATATCCAGTACATAGCGTCTTTGTTGCATCTCACTTACATCATTTCCTTTGGAATATGGTGAAATACCAATCGCACTGTACTGCAGCTCCTGGTCAAACTGTCCAAGATAATTAAAACTGACTTCCGGCTGTATGGCGTCTTTGAACTCTTGCGCCCAATCGGATATATAGCGCAGTATTCCAAAGCCGATACCCTTATTCGGAATCTGGCGTAAATGATCCTTTGTTTTCAATATATGCTGTGAGATATCATCGTTCGCATCTGCCACGAGTCTGACCGGATATTGGCTCGTAAACCAGCCAACTGTGCGTGTGATATCAATTCCGGGAATGATTGCCTCCCTGCCATGACCTTCCAAATGTATTATCGTCTGATAAAGATTTTTCCATTGGTACAGTGCCTGGCTCCATGTAGCGAGCAGCAAATCTTGAATGTCTGTATCATATGCTTGATGAACCTGTGTAAGCAGTTGCCGCGTTTCTTCGTTCGACCACTCTATAGTGATGGTCACCGTGTCTTTGACAAGGGAAGTCTGCTCCGTGTAATCCTTAGGAATCGGCTGACTTCCCTGGGACGCAACCTCCTGCCAATACGCACGCTCATGCTGCAACTGCGGCTGGTATGCATAAGCATGGAGCGCCTCCGCCCAGTTTTGGAAGGACGCAGTTTTGGGAGGGAAAGTTATGACTTGCCCGTTGACCGCTTGCTCATACCCTGATGTAATGTCCTCCAGTAAAATCCTCCAGGATACCATGTCCATAACAAGATGGTGGACTACAATCAGCAAATGATCGCTAGGATTACAACGGAACAGAACCAGCTTAACCAATGGGCCAATGTCCAATTGAATGCTGCTTTGTACCCGGTTGGACGCTTCCTCAATAGCAGTAGCTGGATTGGTTAACTGGATACAATCCCTGACTTCCAGCGTATAGAGCTCTCCTTCATCGACTTGCCGAATATAAGGAATGTATTGTTCACCGCTCCGGCGGAATACGGTCCGCAGTCCATCATGATGTTCCGTAATACGCCGCATGACCCGATGAATGGCTTCCAGATCCAGACGATCAACCCCGGCAAAGAGCATGGATTGATTAAAATGATGAAGATTTACACTATCCGGGCTTTCCAGAAACCACCGCTGAATGGGGGTTAATCGAACCGTGCCGCTCACTGGACCTTGATCTACCTTATCATTCACTTGCTCCACATGTACGCTTAACTCTGCAATCGTCTGACTCGTATACCAATGTCTCATTTCCAGCTGGAATCCGGCCTGAGACAGTCTGGAAGATACCTGAATCGATTGAATCGAATCCCCTCCCAGATCAAAAAAATCATCATGGATACCTACCTGTGGCACTCCCAGAATCTGCTGCCAGATTTCAACCAACAAGCTCTCTATTTCCGTTCGTGGTGCTGCATATCCATTTCCAGGTGTTTTCACACTATTTTCAGGAGCAGGGAGTGCATTACGGTCAATTTTTCCATTCAAAGTCAGTGGCATGGCTGGAAGCTTAATGATAAAGGCCGGAATCATATACGCAGGCATGTCCTGTTTCAATATCGTTCTTACACGTTCCGGTGTCAGGGTAGAACTACCTGTGTAGTAAGCACACAGCTGCTTGGTCCCGCCTTCCTGTTCTCTGGCAATGACAATGGTTTCCTGAATCTGCTCAATACTTAAGAGTCGAGTTTCAATCTCTCCAAGCTCCACGCGGTGACCTCTTATTTTAACTTGATGATCTATTCTGCCCAGATATTCAATCGCACCGTCCGGGAGCCATTTTACCCAATCTCCGGTTCGATAGACTCTCTCTCCATGGGAGAAAGGATTGGGAATAAATTTTTCGGAAGTCAGTTCCGGCCGGTTGAGGTACCCGCGGGCAAGTCCGCTTCCACCCACCCATAATTCGCCTGGTACACCCGGTGGCTGAAGCTGTCCTGCTTCATTCACAATGTAAGTGCTCGTATGACTTACCGGATATCCAATAGGAATGATTGCTTTGTGTTCTGTGATATCATTGACGTGATAGGCGGTTGCAAAGACTGTACTTTCTGTCGGCCCATAGACATGGATAAGCCTGTCTGGTCCAAGGTAACTCAATGCTTTCCTGACATGATCTACAGACACACGCTCTCCCCCGAAAAGGATTTTACGGAGTGAAACTAGGCGGTCCGGGTATGCATCAAACATAACGTTAAATAAAGCGGTTGTAACAAACATAACGCTGACATTATGCGCAGCCATATGTTTCGTCAGCTTATCCATATCCAGCAATGCTTCTTTTGAAATCAGCACCAAGCCAGCTCCATTAAGCAAAGCTGAATAAATGTCAAAGGTGGAGCCGTCAAATGCATAGTTGGACAACTGTAATATCCGATCTTCTGGTTCAATTGTAATATAATTACTCTCATACGCCACTCGGATAATGTTACGATGAGTTGTCAATATTCCTTTGGGCTTGCCTGTTGTGCCTGAAGTATAGATGACGCAGGCCAGCGAGTCCGAATGGGCCAGCCGTGGTTTTGTTTGCCTGGATAATTTCTCCTTCTGATCATTTAGAGGGCAGGTTTCATCATTAAAAACGATGAACGTACCGCTAAAGAACGCGGCTACCTTTTCCTGCAAATGGCTTTGCAGCAGCAAAATATCGACGCCTGAGTCCTCTAACATATAACGGATTCGCTCCTGCGGATACGTCGGATCTACTGGCATGTAGGCTCCACCCGCCTTGAGAATTGCTATCATGCCGATGATCATGTCAGGGCTGCGATCAGCCATCAGACAGACGATTCGCTCAGGCTCGACTCCGTAAGCAATGAGCTTTTGGGCAAGTCTGTCTGCCTGTTCATTCAGCTCACGGTACGTTAACTGAACATCGCCATGCACTAGTGCAATATGATCAGGGTAACGCTCTGCTTGTTCCTCAAATAGCTGATGAATCGTTTTCTCGGTACATTCAGGCCCGGCTGCCTGATAGCACTGTTCCAGTGTCTGCCTTGTCTCCTCCACGGTCAAAAGCTGCAATTCTGCCAGCTTGCTATCCGGCTTGCCCACAATCTGTTGCAAGAGATGATGCACATGCTCACCTATGCGCTTCACATTTTCCGCAAGAAAGACACGCGCATTATAGTTGAAGCGGATGCTGATTTTCTCACCCGGAACTACAATGATATTAAAATTATAGTTCGTTTGCTCCTGAACTTCAGCGTGAAGAATGTCAAGACGACCCGCGCTTGGCAAGCCGCTGTCTTCAAGTTGTTGTTCTACAGGATAATTTTCAAAGATCATAATATGAGTAATAAGTTGTTTCTGCACCAGCTGGGATTGAATTTCATAAAGCGGATACGTATCAAAGGCTCCTGATGCCACAGCCTGCTGCTGATTGCGTTGCAGCAGCTGAGTGAAAACCTCTCCTTCCTCCCAGCGAATACGAACCGGAATCGTATTAATAAACAAGCCGATCATTCGTTCAATGCCGGGGATTTCAGCTGGTCTGCCCGAAACAACGCTACCAAATACAGTATCTCGGGCCCCATTATATTTGTGCAGCACAATCCCCCAGACCGTTTGCAGAAGTGTATTCAGGGTTACATGATTTTCTTTAGCCAGCTGTTTCAGACTGTTAGTCAGTGCTGTGCTCAATTCGATTGCGGTTTCGGCAAGCTCGTATTCTTGATGTATACTTGTATCTGCCCCTGGAAGTATGGCCTGTCCTTCATAATATTCCAAATATTGCTTCCAGTACAGGGAAGCCTTGGCACGATCTTGTCTTTCCAGCCAAGTAATATATTCACTGTAAGGAGCTGTTGGAGGCAATTCAAGTTGAGTATGATGAAGCTTGGCATAATATATTTCAAGCAATTCGTTAAACAAAATCGGTGCGCACCATCCGTCCATAAGTACATGGTGGAAGCTCCAGACAACGTGGTACATGGTGTCATCTTTTTGAAATACGGAAATCCGCATGAGTGCATCGGATGCAAGATCCATACCGCGCTTTTTATCATTGGCTGCATACATTTCCGTCCACTGTTTGGCATCCTCGTTCGTCATATACCGAATATCTGCAACATGAAGGGCCGGTTCTTTCTCACGGTACACCACTTGCAGCGGGGTATCCCTCCAGCCAAAATAAAAGTTGGTCCTCAGGATGTCGTACCTGTCTATGATTTGACGAAGACTTTCCCTGAAAACACGCACATCTAGCTCACCCTGCATATCAAACGTAATTTGCTCAAAATATGAGCCCGAATCAGGAGCAGCCAAGCTGTGAAAAAGCATCCCCTTTTGCATAGCGGTCAACGGATATATATTTTCAATTGTACCTGTTTCTGCCGTATCTCGGGTCAGTTGCTCCAGCTCAGCCATTGTGATCCCGGTCAACATAATATCGCTTGGCGTAAGCTCAGGAGATGTCGCTTTCTGTGTGCAATGGGTAATAATGTCCAGCAAGCTGTCATGCATCAATTCAGCGAGCTGCTCCATTGTTTCTTTCCTGTAGTCTTTTCTACTGAACCCAATCCCCATCGACAATACTCCTCCTGTAATCATTCCATTGATGTCCAGGGTGTAAGGTCTTTCCTGAAGGGAGCTCATATCCGGTCCACTGGAATAAGGCGACAGTTGGATGCTGCTGTTCTCCATGTCTTGGTCAAACTGTCCAAGATAGTTGAAGCTGATATCGGGTCGGATTTCGCAAATGTCATGTGTATTCGAAGCAGCTAAATAACGGAGCAAGCCATAACCCATGCCCTTGTTCGTCATTTGCCGCAGCATTTCTTTGGTCTGTTTGATTTGTCTGGATAGTTCATCGCCTGCATCTATTTGAAGCACCACAGGGTATTGACTCGTAAACCACCCTACCGTGCGTGTAATATCCAGACCGGGAATCATCGACTCACGGCCATGCCCTTCCAAATGAACAGCAACCTTCCCCAATCCTTTCCACTTATTAATCGCTATCCCGAGTGCTGTCAGCAGCAAATCGTTTATTTCCGTCGAGTACGCTTTATGAGCGTATTTTAGCAATTGTCCGGTTTCGGTTGCAGTCCAACGCACAGCAACCGCCTCACTGTCCATCACTCTGGAAACTCCCCTATCCAAATCTGTTGGCAGCGGTAATACCGGAATTGTACTGATGTCCCTCCAGTAATTACGTTCTTTCTCTATTTCGGGACTGTTCGCATACTCTTGCAGTTGCTTTGACCATAGCTGGAAAGAGTCGGTTTTGAGTGGAAGCTGAATACGTTCTCCTTTCACGGCCTGCTCGTAAGCCTTCTGTAAATCTTCCAGCAAAATACGCCAAGAGACGCCATCCACGACTAGATGATGAATGGTGATTAGTAAATGATCGCCATCCATACAGCGGAACAATCCCGCTTTGACAAGAGGCCCCTTATTTAACTGAAAACTGGACTGAATCCGGCTGGACGCTCGCTCAACAGCCTCACCTGCATCGGTATGTTCACGAAAGTCAAATACGTCCAGACCGTAAAGCTCTCCATCTCCAACCGCACGGTTCCAGGCCTCATAGCCGGGGTCGGCTTCATGAAAAACAATCCGCAGTGCATCGTGGTGTATTACTAATTCTTTTAACGTTGCATGCAGTGCTTCTTCCTGAAAAGCATCTTTTCTATACAGCATAAAGGATTGATTGAAATGATGAGAGTCTTCGGTCTGGCGCTCCAGAAACCATCTCTGAATAGGTGTAGACATGACAGGTCCGCTGATTTCTCCTTGGTCTGCTGTCTGGCTAACCTTTTGGACATGTGGGCTTAACAATTCAATGGTTGTATATTTGAATAAATCCTTTACATCTACTTTGTAGCCAGCCTGGTATAACCGGGAGGATACTTGTATCGCTTTAATAGAATCACCGCCGAGATCCAAAAAATGATGCTGGATGCCGACGGGAGATACGCCAAGCACGGCTTGCCAAATCGTAACAAGCGTCTCCTCTACAGCGGTCCGAGGAGCCATATAGTCCTCGTTCCCACGCTGAATTTGTTCTTCGGGAGCAGGGAGCGCTTTACGATCCACTTTTCCGTTAGGTGTCAGAGGCATCTGCTCCAGCTTCACAATAAAAGCAGGAATCATATATTCCGGGATTTTCTCCGACAGGGCGCTCCGGATATCTGACGTACGGAATTCTCCACTGCCTGCAACATAAGCACACAAATGAGGAATACCTTCCCCATTTACGTGTGTAACTACCACGGCTTCCCGAATAAAGGGCATGCTTAATAGAGCTTCTTCGATCTCGCCTGGTTCGACCCGATAACCGCGGATTTTGACCTGGTCGTCTATTCGTCCAAGGTACTCAATGCTGCCGTCAGGTAGCCAGCGTGCCAAATCACCTGTTCTGTATATACGGCCGTCAGGAACAAAAGGGTCCTCCGTAAATCTCTCCGCTGTTTCCTTCGGTAAATGGAGGTAACCTCTTGAAAGACCCGGCCCTTTAATACACAGTTCGCCTGGAGCATAGACAGGTTGAAGCTGATTCTCCCTATTTAAAATATAAACTGTAGTATTGGCAATAGGTTTCCCGATGGAAATGACTTGGTCTGTAGCACCCATTCTCCGCATAGTAGTGATGACGCTATTTTCAGTTGGCCCGTACTCATTGCAAATCTCGATCTGCTCGTTAAGTCCAGTTAAATGACGGATAAGCGCTGGGGTGATATTTTCACCACCGACTACTACATTTTTTAATGAAGATACGTCCCGGACATCCATCATGTCCAAAATACGGTACAAAAATTGCGGAGTGCTCTGCAAATGAGTGATTTTCCAGCGTCCAACCGCCTCCTTAATTGCAAAAGCATCTGCACTCTGCTGTCCATCAAGCAAATAGATGGTAGACCCTGAAATAAGCGGACCGAACAGATGTGTAATAAAGGAGTCAAACACAAAGTTGCTCATCATCAAAACACGATGTTCTTCCGTGAATGCATACGACTGTGCTTTCCATTGCAGGGTATTGGTGATGCTATGGTGCTCAATCATCACTCCCTTAGGAGTGCCAGTTGTGCCTGAGGTATAAATTAAATAGGCCAAATGCGTATTACCTGTATCATCCAGATCAGCAGTATTTTCATCATATGCAGCTAATTCATCGAGATAAACAACTTCTCCGCTGTAGTCTGACGGGACGGAAACATGCTTTTGAATTAAAACCATGTCTGCTGCCGAATCAGTCAACATATACTTCACGCGCTGCTCCGGGTATGCAGGATCAATAGGAACATACGCGCCTCCTGCCTTCAGGATACCTAAAATACCTACAACCATCTCAATAGAACGGTCTGTAATCAGAGCGATGAATTGTTCTTTTCCAACTCCTCTGGACTTTAGAGTGCGCGCCAGACGGTTAGAGCGTTCATGTAACTCACGATATGTAATCTGTACACTTTCCATGACAATGGCTAGATGGTACGGTGTGCGCTCTGCTTGTTCTCGGAACAGTTGGTGTATCGTTTTTCCCTCAGGATATTCGATAGCAGTGTTATTAAATAATGCTAACCATTGTTCCGCTTCACTGGAGGACAACAATCCCGCACTGCCGTAGTGCAAATCCGGCTCAAATAAAATAAGAGACAGTATGTGCTCCAAATGCTGTACGAGCTGATTCATATACGCGGGATCGTACAAATCCGCGTTACAGGACAATGTTAATTGAATGCTATTCTCTACATGCTCAAACTGAAACCATGCATCAGAAGAAATCCGTTCGTCACATGACTCCACATGAAGATGGCGTAAGGAAACAACGGTATGAAAAACAGGAGTATGATCCGGTGTATATGTGAGGCTCAGATTTTTCACCATTTTTCGAAATGGAAGATTTTGATGCTCAAGCGCTTCTGTTACCGTCTTTTTAAGCCCGGAAAAAGCGGATCTAAACGTACTGGATCGGCTCAGCCTCGTTTTGACAGGAAGGCATTCGTTCATTGGAAGCTCTGTAGTAGCTTGTTGCTGTAAAGCCGGCATGCCTACAATGATCTGCTCTTCCCCGGTATATTTATATATCAGGCACTCCACGCCAGCCAGCAAAATTAAATAAATAGCCATAGGAGTACCCTTGGACATAGACAGGATACGCTCAGAAACTTGCGCGGATAACAAAAAAGACATGTGATGCAAACGGGGAATAGAGCCAGCGTCAGCTTCTTTTGAATTCAGACTGGAATATGGTAACATGTTCATCCGATCCTCGGGACTGAGCATTTGTTCCCAATACAGTTCATGTTCCTTGAAAATAGACAATTTATATACCTCCCATTGTGTGTACATGACATCAAGCTGCGAGCAGGTAGCACAAATCTTCAATTGGCACAGAATGAACGGAAAAAGCACGCAAAAGCGCACTCTTTCCGCTGTCATCGTCAAAAGTTAAGCTCTATCGCGTCCATGTCTACGATAGGTTGGGCCTCTGCTTGTTGCAATTGAATTTCATTGATTTTAATGGAGACGTGTTGGGCAACCACTGAAAGAATATGTGTATAATCAGCGACAAGCTTGTCAATCATCTGTTTTTTGAAAAGGCTGGTGCTATATTCAAAGTTTCCGTAAATCCTGTTTCCATCCTCATGCATGTACAGCGTCAAATCAAATTTAGCCACGGTGGTGTCACCTAGATCATACGGCTCCATTCTTAGAGAACTGCTGTGAATTGCTTCAGCATTCATGTTTTGCAGGACAAAAAACGTATTAAACAAAGGATGTCGATTGGCTGGTGCCGAAATGCCCAGACGGTGAATCAGCTGCTCAAAAGGGTACTCCTGGTTTTCATAGGCTGACAGCATAGTTTCTTTAACATGGCCCAAATAATTGGTGAATGTCAGTTCACCTTGAGGATCTGTGCGGATTGCCAAAGTATTTACAAACATGCCAATGAGCGGCTCCATATCCACGTGGGTTCTACCCGCAACAGGAGTTCCTACAATAATATCTTCCTGACCGCTGTATTTGGACAGAAGTATCGTATAAGCAGACAGCAAGATCATATACAGGGTTACTTTTTCGTCCTCTTCCATTTTGCTTATCGACCTTGTTAAAGCTTCATCCAGCTCGAAGGACACGACTGCTCCCTCTGGATTCCATACAGTCGGACGGTTAAAATCCGTAGGAAGTTCCAGTTGCGGTGGAATTTCGCTAAACCTGTTCAGCCAATAAGCTTCTTTTTTCGCGAGTTGATCCCGGCGGAAATGTTCCGTTTCCCACACCGCATAATCTTTGTATTGAATACGAAGCGGCGGCAACATCTCCCCTTCATACAGGCTGACCAGCTCACGCACGAGAAAGTTCATGGATACTCCATCAGATATCAAATGATGCATGTCAAATAACAAAATATGGCGTTCCCGTTCAAGCACGATGATAGATGCTCGAAGCAGCGGTGCTTGCCTCAGCTCAAACGGCCGAACGAAATGACGAACATAATCCACCTTTTTTTCCTCCCCGACAATGTCGATGGAAAAAGGAACCTCAGCGTGCACCCGCTGTCTTGGCAGCCCCTGAATGAACTCAAATCCCGTGCGGAGCGACTCATGTCTTGCTATAAGCAGTCGAAATGCTTCTTCCAGACGAGCGATATCCAGCTCTCCCTCAATGACCATACCACTTGGCATGTTATATCCAGTTCCGCCGCTTTGGGATTGGGCTGCCAAGTATAGCCGTGTTTGCGCTGGAGAAAGCGGATAGTGCTCTTTGCTTGCCGCCACCGGAATCGGGATATAGATTTGCTGCTCCAGAGCCGAGATGTATTGCGCCATTTGTCCCAGAATCGGATGCTGGAATACATCCCTGATTTTTAACGGTATATTCATGCTCTTTTGAATTTTGGAAACCAGTGTAGTTGCTTTCAGAGAATGGCCTCCAAGCTCAAAAAAATGGCCCTCCAACCCAATCGGTGACAAACCAAGAACTTCCTCCCATATTCCACATAGCTGTATTTCCAGTGTTGTTTGTGGGGCAGTATACCGATCCTGCATAAAGTCCACTTTATCAGGCTCCGGGAGAGCCTTGCGATCCAGCTTTCCATTGGATGTGACAGGCAGATGGTCAAGCTGCATGACAAAAGAAGGTATCATGTAAGCTGGAAGCTGTTGGGACAGGGTTTCCATAATCTCGGAAGCGGATATGGGAACAGCTGCTGTAAAGTATCCGCACAGGAGAGGTTCACCTGTATGGTCCTTCCTCGCCATGACGACAGCTTCATGTACATGCGGTACTTTTAGCCACATCGCTTCGATTTCACCAGGTTCAATCCGGTAACCCCGGATTTTCACTTGATGATCGATACGCCCTAAATACTCCAGATTTCCATCGGGCAACCAGCGAGCCAAATCACCGGTTTTGTACATGCGCTCTCCGGAAGCATACGGGCAAGCAACAAATTTGTCTGCCGTCAGCTCAGGACGGTTGATGTAGCCACGAGCCAATCCGATTCCGCTGATGCATAGCTCTCCTGGAACTCCTATTGGCTGCAAATGATGATCCGCATCTACGACATACAGCTTGATGTTATGAATCGGTTTTCCTATAGGTATTTTCCCTGGAGCCACGCCTTCCGGACAATCATAGTAAGATACATCAATGGCTGCTTCCGTCGGACCGTACAAATTCACCAGCCGTGTCCCGTTAGGTTCTCGCAGCAGTGAATTGAAGCGGCTAACATGCTGTGGTTTCAGCGCCTCTCCACTGGCAAATATCCAGCGCAAGCTGTGTAACGATATGTCCTGGATACTACTTGCCACACCATCCAGAAAAACGGACAGCATGGAAGGAACAAAATGTAGCACCGAAATCTGATAGCGATCTATGACCTGAGCGATCGTAAATGGGTCCTTTTCCGCTCCCGGCTCCAGAAAAACAACACTTGCCCCTTGAGTTCCCCACCAGAACAACTCCCATACAGACACATCGAAGCTAAAGGTAGTCTTCTGCAAAATAACGTCCTTATCGTTCAGAGGATAACTGAATTGCATCCAATGGATCCGGTTTATGACAGAACGATGCTCAATCATAACCCCTTTTGGATGACCGGTCGTACCTGAAGTATAGATGACATACGCCAAATCTTCAGGACCGGCAACAGGAGTCAAATTGCTGTCATCCTCCTGGTAACAGCCCGGATCTTCCAAAACAAGACAGCAGCCTGTAAAGGAAGTTTGTGGCTGAAGATGAGCCTGCAACAGCATTACAGTTACGTCTGCATCGTGCAGCATGTAGGCTATGCGTTCCTCAGGCAGCAGCGGGTCAATCGGCATGTAGGCCCCGCCAGCTTTAAGTATGGCAAGCAGCCCAACCATCATTTCCAGCGATCTATCCGTCATCAGCCCGACGATTTGGTTGGGTCCAGTTCCGTTTAATCTCAACGTCCTTGCCAACCGATTGGCCTGTCCGTTAAGTTCCCGGTACGTGAATTGCCGATCCCCCGCTATCGCAGCAACCTGGTCCGGTGTCTGCACCACCTGTTCTTCAAACCATTGATGAAGGGTCAGATTGGACGGATATGCTCTATCCGTATGATTGAACTCATCTAATATCTGTGTCTGCTCATCTTCTGTAATACAGGTCAATGCTTGTACAAGAAAAGTCGGGCACTGTGCGACCTGAAATAATAATTGCAGCAGATGACCACCCAATCGTTGCACATCTTCTTCCGCATAAGCCAGCTCGTTATACTGAAAACGGAAGGTAAGCGTTTCTCCGGGAACGATTATGAGATTAAAATCATAGCCTGTATATTCATCAAGTGAAGCATCTGTTACCGTCAATGTACCGGAATTATGATGACCAGCATTTACTTCTTCCATCTCCTGCTCTACTGGATAGTTTTCAAACACCAGCAGGTGTGTAATTACACTACGAGATACGCCGGACTGGGCCTGTATTTCATACAATGGATATGTGTCGTAAGCATGAGAGGCTATAGCCATCTGCTGAGTCCGAGCCATTACTTGATCGAAAGTATCTGTAGGTTCACAGCGAACACGCACAGGGACCGTATTAATGAACAAGCCAACTATATGTTCAACTCCCGGGATTTCAGCGGGTCTGCCGGACACAACGCTTCCAAATACCGCATCCTGATGACGATTCCACTTTTGAAGCAGTATTCCCCACGCCGTTTGAAGCAGTGTGTTTAAAGTTACCTTATGCTCAGCGGCAATCTGCCTTAAACGGGCAGTTAATTGTGAATCGACTGAGAGGGTCCATTGCTGCGGATCATACGCATTCGCTTCAAACGCTTTGGTTGCTGTCAGCTTGCTTCCTGGAAGAAGTGTCTCCCCTTCATATTGATGCAAGTAAGTTTTCCAGTAAGTTTTTGCTGCCTCCTCATCTTGCTGTTCCAGCCATTCAATATACGTCGTGTAGGGTACTGCCTCAGGCAAACGGGGTTCCCGTCCCTCCTGTGCCGCAGTGTAGATTTCCAGCAGTTCGCGGAGGACCAGCGGTACACACCATCCGTCCATGAGGATATGGTGAAAACTCCAAATAAAACGATAAGCTGTGTCACCAGTACGCAAAACCGACATCCTGACAAGTGCATACTGTGACAAATCAAAGCCCCGAGACGCATCATCCCTTGTGTAAGCATCTATATAGCCTTCACGATGCTCTTTGTTCATCCCCCGGATGTCTTGTTCATGAAACTCAAAGTTCCTTTGCCGATAAATAACTTGAAAAGGCATATCGCTCCAGCCACTGTAAAAGTTAGTACGGAAAATAGCATGTCGTTGCGTAAGCTGCTGTAAACTTTGCTTCATTAAAGAGATATCCAAATTCCCCTGGATATTAAAATTTGCTTGTTCAAAATAAGCCCCGGACTGCGTATGAAGCTGGCTGTGGTATAACATGCCTTTTTGCATGGGAGTTAACGAGCATACATTTTCGATCTCTCCAGTATCCGCTGTATACTTCACCAGTTCATCAAGCACAGGAATCGTCAATCCACGGAATGAGACATCACTTGGTGTTATCTCTGTACGTGTATGGGCCGCACAGTGTTGTATGACTCTACAAAGCTCCGTCCGCACATATTCACCAAACAGGCGCACAGTCTGTTCGTCATACTGGTGATCACTGTATCCTATGGACAGGGTTAAGGCACCGCCGGAAATAATGCTGTTTAAATCCAAAGCATAATGTCGCGGATGATTTTCACTTTCCAACGGACCGACGCTATAAGATGATGGACGAAGCGATTGCTTATTCAAATCCTGATCAAATTGACCAAGATAGTTAAAGCTGATTTCCGGTTTGCACAGGACATTGCGTTCCGTCTGTCGGGCGTACAAATATTTGAACAGACCATAGCCAATCCCTTTACGTGGAATCTGGCGAAGCCCTTCTTTCACATGTTTAATATGGTCCGATAGTGTATGGTTCCGGCTGATATCCAGCAGAACCGGATATTGGCTCGTGAACCAGCCAACCGTCCGCGTCATATCCAGATCCGGAGAAATGGCTTCACGTCCATGGCCCTCCAAATTAACTATAACCTGCTCAAAGCCGGTCCAACGCTGGACCGCCAATCCGAGTGCAGTTAATAACAGATCATTAATTTCAGTATTGTATGCTTGATGCGTTTTCTTTAATAGCATCTGTGTCTCTTCTTCGGTCCACTGTACAGTTACCACCGCGTTGTCAGCCATTCGTCCATTATCCGCCTGTCTGTCCTTAGGTAAAGAAGATACAGACAAGGCTTCCATGCGTTCCCAATACTCGCGTTCTTCCTGTAAATGCGAATCATTGGCATGCACGCTAAGCCACTCCGTCCACTCCCGGTACGAGCTTGTCTTATATGGGAATTGGATACTCTCCCCTTTAAGCGCCTGGTCATATCCTGTTCCTATGTCTTCCAGCAAAATACGCCATGAAACCCCGTCCACCACTAAATGATGAATGGTGATGAACAAGTGATCGCCTTCTGCGCATCGGAAAAGAGCAAGTTTTATAAGAGGACCGTTGCACAAATCCATGCTCTCCTGTATCTGCCACACCTTTTGCTCTATTGAACGAGCAGGGTTCTTTTCGCGGGTGAAATCGTAGGTATAAAGGCAAAACGTTTCTCCCTCATTGCTTCCCCGATTCCAAGCTTTATAGCCTTGCCCGCTGTCCCGGAATACCGTGCGCAGCGCATCATGATGACATACCAGCTGCGACATGACTTTACGTAGCGCAGTTTCCTCAAACGATTCCGCACGGTAGAGCATGACAGACTGATTAAAGTGATGAACATCCGTAGTCATCTGTTCATAGAACCAGTGTTGAATCGGGGATAATTTCATCTTCCCCTGTACTTCCCCTTGATCAACCGTCCGGCTTATTAACTGGATGTAAGGACTTAATTCCGCAATAGTCGGATACTTGAACAGCTCCTTCATACCAACCTTGTATCCTGCTTGATACAATCTGGAAGATACCTGAATGGATTTAATGGAGTCTCCTCCCAGATCAAAAAAATTATCGGTAATGCCCACTCTCGAGGCACCAAGAACATTTTCCCAAATGACAGCCAAAGCAGCTTCCGCTGGCGTACTCGGTGGTACATAAGCTTTATCGGTATGCACCATAGTCTCGGGAGAAGGCAGAGCTTTGCGGTCAATTTTCCCATTTGGTGTGAGCGGCATTCGTTCTAACTGAATAAAATGGGATGGTATCATATATGTGGGCAAATGCAGGGCAAGCTGCTCTCTCAAGCCGGCTGCCGTCACACGTTGTTCTGCCACCACATAAGCGCAAAGCTGCTGTTGCCCTGCTCCATTTTCTCTGGCAATAACTATTGTTTCCTGGACTGAAGGGATTTTCATAAGCTGTAATTCCACTTCACCCAGCTCAATGCGGTATCCTCTGATCTTCACCTGATGATCTGCGCGTCCCAAATATTCCAGATCGCCGTCTGGAAGCAGACGGGCCAAGTCTCCGGTTTTATACATTTTTGCACCGGACACGAATGGATGCTCCACAAATTTTCCTGCTGTTAGCTCTGGTTTTTGTAAATAACCCCTGGCTAATCCGTCGCCAGCTACATACAATTCGCCGGGCACGCCTACAGGCATTAGCTGCTTCCGGTTATTTAATACGTAAGCTTGCAGTGTCGGGAGGGGTTGTCCGATATTGCTTTTACCAGACTCTATCTCTTGCTCTCCAATTTCCTTGTACGTGACATGCACGGTCGTCTCTGTAATGCCGTACATATTGATTAATTGTATCGCTGGATATCTTTCTCGCCATTCCTTGAGTATCGCAGGACGGAGTGCTTCCCCGCCAAAAATGATTTTCCGTAAATGCAGCATAGTCGGACTGTACAAGAACTCCTCCTGAATGAGCTGTGCAAAATAAGTGGGCGTCTGATTCAGAACTGTAACCCTTTCAGACAGAATCAGTTTTCTGAGCTCCTGCGGATTTTTAGCCGTTAAAGTCGGTACGATGACCAATTTACCCCCGTTCAGCAGTGCCCCGTACATCTCCCAAACAGAGAAGTCAAAACAATAGGAATGAAACATCGTCCAGGTGTCTTCCGCTCCAAAGTCAAACCGGTTTTGACTGTTAAACAACAGCCGTACAACATTTTTGTGTTCAATTAGAGTCCCTTTAGGTTGGCCCGTAGTTCCAGATGTGTAGATTACATAAGCAAGTGCTTGCGAATGCACGGGATATTGAGGATTAGAGTGAATCTCAGCATACGAATGTGCATCGTCCAGCAGCAGAACCTTTACATTGGCAGAAGTACCAACCTTCGCTTGAAGATGGCTTTGTGTCAAAATAACCTGAACGCAGGAATCATTCATCATATACTCAATCCGTTCCTGCGGGTATTCAGGGTCTATAGGAACATAGGCGCCTCCAGCTTTCAAGACGGCCAAGATTGCAACGATCATGGCCGGAGAACGATCAACCAGTATACCAACTAAGTGATCGGTAACTACTCCCTCCGCTCTTAATGTTCTTGCCAGCCGATTAGCCTGCTCATTTAGTTGTCTGTAGGTTAAGCATTGATCTTGATATACAACAGCAGGATGATCTGGTCTGAGACAGGCTTGTTTCTCAAACAAGCCGTGAATGGTCTCTTCACGTGGATAATCTGCTTGTGTGGTATCGTTTAAATAGGTCAAAAGTTCTTGCTGCTCTGCGGCAGACAGTATGTCCATTTGGCCTAATTCCAGTCCAGGCTGATCCATCATCAATGTAAATATGCCGATAAAGTGCTCCATCACTTTGCGCATATAAGATTCGTCATACAGCCTGCTATTGTATTGGAGGGACATCTCTAGCGTCCCCATGTTCTGGCTGAACGTGAAGATACTATCGGTTATTGCCATATCACGGAACTCGGAAGCATGTAATTCACGAAGTGACACAACGGTATGCACACTAGGCATACCGTTCTCAGCAGTCGGTAGATGCAGATGCTCCGTCATTTTGTGAAAAGGGAAATTCTGATGCTTAATGGACTCATTAACCGACAGGTTGACCTCCCTTAACAGCGATCGGAAAGTAGAAGAATCGCTTATTTCTACTTTTAAAGGCAGCATTTCCTCAATATATGGATACATTTGCTGATGAGCCTGTGTAGTCGGAATTCCTAAAATGAGGTCCTTTTCATTAGTGTATTTGAACAGCAGCCCGCTCAAGCCAGTTAAAACAATCAGATACACTGCCATATCCGAATCCTTAGCCATAGACAATACACGGCTGGATATTTCGGAAGGCAAATCAGTCTGAATTGTTGCCCATGCTGGCTGCCCTCCGTTTTCCGGGTGACTGTAGGGAAATGTTGTCATCCGACTGTCAGAATCAAAACGTCCGCTCCAAAATATGCCTTCTTTTTCAAATCCGTTCATTGCGGCCCTCTCCTTGGAAAATTGTTGGAAGTACAGTGAAATCAGTCTACCCATACCGTTTTGGTAAAGATGTCTTAAATCGAGATTTCAATCAGTCCAAGCTCATTTTCATCCATTTCACTCAATGAAATGTCCATTAATTTCCTTCTCGGGTCAGTAGATATGGCAATCAGTATAAGAAGCAGATCATTGGACATGCGCTCCATCGTTTTGGCCTTGAAGAGACGAGTACCATATTCAAAACTGAATCGTAAGCCCTGTTCATCAGCCGTCGCATATAAGGTTAGATCAAATTTTGCGGTATTATAGGCATTAGTGTATGGCGTAAATGTCAGTGACTCTATTGCCAAGGTCGTCTCCTCTGTATTTTGAAGTACAAGCATCGTATCAAATAATGGAGTCCGGCTAATGTCCCTTTTTAAATGGAGCTTGTCCACTAATTCCTCAAATGGATAGCTTTGATGCTCGAAGGCACTTGTCATCGTATCCTTGACCTCTTGGAGAAGCGTGAGGAATGATTTCTCTGCTGAGGGATAATTCCGAATAGCGAGTGTATTCACGAACATACCAATTAACGGCTCCGTATCTACATGCGTCCTGCCCGCCATCGGTGTACCCACAATCACATCCTCCTGCCCACTGTATTTTGCAAGCAATACCGTATAAGCTGCCAATAATATCATGTGGAGGGTTGCACCTGTATGTTTCTCCAGGTTCATAATGCCTTGGCTAACCGTAATATACGCCTCAAATTGAAACTCTTCGCCTTCATGACTTTGCACAGGTAACCGTTCATAATCTGTTGGTAATTCAAGCTTAGGTAAATCACCATTAAACATATTAAGCCAGTATTTTGCATGCTTGTTCATCTCTTCATTTTCAAGCTGCTGTTGCTGCCAAACGGCATAATCCTTGTATTGAATAGTAAGAGGAGGCATCGATTTACCCTCATATAATTCAATGAATTCTTTCATGAAAATATTTATAGAAATGCCGTCCGAAATCAGATGATGCATATCAAACAACAGCAAATGCCGACTGTTGCCAAGCGGGACAATCCCGGCACGCATTAAAGGAGGCCGATGAAGCTCAAAGGGCCGGATAAAGTTACTTATTATGACGTCAACCGCTGTTTCGCCAGCAGTTATTTGCTCAAGGTCAAACACTGCTTCTGCATGCACATATTGCACAGGTTCCCCTTCAATTGCCTCAAAGCCCGTTCGCAAAGGCTCGTGCCGTTGAATCAATTGCCTCAACGAATATTCCAGTCGATCTACATCCAAAGCCCCTTCCACAATCAGCACAGCAGGCATATTGTAGGCCATTTCTCCACCTGTAGACTGGCTTGCTATAAACAGCCGCTTCTGTGCGGAAGAAACAGGGTAATACACACTCTCCGGGGCTTTCGGTATAGGAGTATACGATGTACGGTTCTCCATCCGGTCTACATACCCCGCCATGTCTTCAATTGTCGGGTATGTGAAAATATCCTTGAGTGTAACTTTCGCATTCAGTTCCTTATGAATTTTGGCTACAAGTTGAGTTGCTTTAAGTGAATGACCGCCGATATCAAAGAAATGATCCGTGATGCTCACTCGTTCTCTTTTCAATATGTCAGCCCATATCGCTGCAAGCAGCTGTTCCGTATGTGTGCGTGGCGGAATGTAGACTTCAGCTGACTGCTGATCTGCGGCTGGTACAGGCAATGCCTGGCGATTGATTTTCCCGCTGGTTGTCCACGGCATACGATCTAGTTGTATTACATAGGAAGGAACCATGTATGCAGGCAGATAACGTGCAACTGCTGTACGTACATCTTTGGTGGAGAGGTGTTTCCCTGCTGTAATATAAGCGCATAAAACCTTGTCCCCGTCGCCATCATCTCTTGCCAGCACGATCGCTTCCTGAACAGATTCCAGCTTAAGCAGTATGTTTTCGATCTCACCCATTTCAATACGGAATCCCCGGATCTTAACCTGATCGTCCAGACGGCCAAGACAGTACACATATCCTTCTGGCCCAAAGACCGCCAAGTCTCCGGTGCGATACATTTTCGCGTTCGGTTCGGTCTGGAACGGGTCCGGCACAAAACGGGAAGCGGTTGCTTCCGGTTGATTCACGTATCCTCTTGCCACACCAGCTCCCGCAATGTAAAGTTCGCCTGCGATTCCAATAGGCTGCGGCTGTAAAAATTCATTTAAAATGTATAGACGAGTATTGAGATTGGGCGTACCGATAGGGATGCTATTTTCAAAGTGCTGATCATGACACAAGTAACTGGCAACTTCAACGGTTGCTTCAGTAGGCCCATAGGTGTTATACAACTGCGATCCATTCGGGATTGTCAGCACATCATAAAATTGCCGGGCTAATGACGACGACAGCATTTCGCCCCCAACCGATATATATTTTAATGTTGCAAGCTGATCTGCTGCGCTGTACTCGCGAACATAATCTACAAAAGCTTGAAGCATGGAGGGTGCGAATTCGAGATGTGACACCCCGTATCGTTGGACGGCGGCTGTGATAGCTGCCGGGTCTTTCTCTTCTCCGGGCTCCAGTATACTGAGACAAGCGCCCTTTAGCATCCACCAGCACAATTCCCACACAGATGCGTCGAAAGAGACAGAAGTTTTTTGCAAAAGTACATCTTCCGGTTCAAGTGGACCCCGTTGTTCTAATGTATGAAGAAAATTCAAGACGGAACGATGCTCTACCGCCACGCCTTTAGGCTGGCCGGTTGACCCCGATGTATAAATGATATAAGCCAAATTAGAAATGGAACAATTGCATACCAAATTGTGGGAATCCTCATCACCGCATGGCGTGTGATCAACTATTATGCTCTCTCCAGCAAAGTTTATATGGTGCTGCGTATGATAGTCCGTCAGCAAAACCGCTGCCCCCGAATCCTCTAGCATGTACTCGATTCTGCTCGCCGGATATTCTGGATCAATGGGTACATATGCCCCGCCCGCTTTCCAAATGGCCAGCATACTGAGAATGACCTGGGGTGAACGCTCAAATAGCATAGCTACAGGGTGATCCTCACGAACGCCTGCTTTTCTTAATGTGCGAGCCAACCTGTTGGCTTGCGCGTTTAATTCTGCGTAAGTCATTTGTACCTCACCATATACCAGTGCGATGCGCTCTGGTGTTCGGGCTGCTTGCGCTTCAAAAAATTGATGAATAAGAATATGTTCCGGGATAACTGCCGCTGTATTGTTAAAGTGTTCAAGAATATTTTGGGATTCCTCGCATGTCAGTATATCCAGCTTGCGGATTACAAGGTCTGGTAAATTGGTAACTTGGGTAATTATACGCTCTAGATGTCCCTTCATCCTTGCCACATGTGCATGGCTGTATGTCTCTGTGTTGTATTGAAATTCGATTTGCATATTTTCACCAGGAACGACACTTATCATGAAATCATAATTGGTTTGCTCAGATGTCTTGACGTCCAAAATCTGCAATGATGTTGCTTCCGGATCACTGCCTTGTATCAGAGCCTGTTCAATCGGGTAATTTTCAAAAACCATAATATGGCTGATTAACTTTTGTTTTTGCTCTGTTTGTGCCTGAATTTCATATAGCGGGAACGTCTCATAGCTGTGTGAAGCAACAGCTTGTTGTTGTACGATACGGATGATTTCAGAAAAAGTCTGATCTGGACTGCACTGAATACGAACAGGCACGGTATTGATAAACAAACCGATCATGTCCTGAATTCCGGGCAAATGAGGCGGTCTACCAGATACAACACTGCCGAACACGACATCAGTGGTGTTATTATATCGCTGCAGCAGCAGGCCCCACACCGTTTGCATCAAGGTATTGACAGTAACATGCTGACGGATGGCTGTGTTTTTTAATTTAGTTGTCAGGTCTTCTCCCAAGCTCCAAGCCAGCTTCGCTTGATATGGCGCTCCAACAGGAGACGCTGGTAAAACGGATGATAGGCTGGTATGCCCTTCATAACCTGCCAAGTAATGTTTCCAGTAATCGGATGCCTCCTTCTGATTCTGCGCTCCAAGCCAGTTCACATAGCTGCTGTACGGAAAAACTTCTTTCAGCCGGGGAGGACGACGCTGGCTGATGGCATCATAAAGCTCAAACAGTTCTTGTGTAACCATCGGAATGCACCAGCCATCCATTAACATATGATGAAAACTCCAGATCAAATCGTATTCATCAGGACCTGATTGCAAAACCGTAAACCTCGTTAGCGGGTCTTGCTCTAGATCAAAGCCTCTTCTTCGGTCTTCAGCCGCCAAATTGAACACCCTATCGTTTCGTTCTGATTTATCAATGCAATTGATGTCCTGATAAACCAGATCAATTCGGCTTTTTTGAAATACCACTTGCAGAGCTTCCTTGTTCCAGCCACTATAAAAGCTGGTTCTGAACACAGCATGTCGCTGTCCTAATCTGTTGAGACTTTGAGCAAGAATATCCATATCCAGATGACCCTCCAAATGAATGATCATCTGTTCAAAATAGGCCTCCGATTGGGAATCGAGCAAACTGTGAAACAACATGCCTTTTTGCATCGGTGTCATCGGATATAAGCTCTCCAATTCACCCAGCTGTTGTGTAGATTGGATCAAACGGTCCAACTCGGAGATTTCCATTTCAGAAAACGATACATCACTAGGTGTGAGTTCTGTTCCTTCTTTAGAAATACAATGAAGTATAATTTCCTGCAGACTCGTTCTCAGGCAGTTGCCAAGCTGTTCTATGGACTCCTTCTTGTACTGGGTGTGGCTATAGGAAATAGTCAGCGACAATTTCCCCTCATAAACCATTCCGTGTATCTCAAGAAGGTACGTACGAACATGACGCTCGCTTACAGTTAGGCCGCCATGATACGGTGATGGTCGCATATGACCATCCGGTTTCAAATCATATTGCCCCAGATAGTTAAAGCTGATTTCCGGTGTTTGACCAGCCGGTCCATCCTCGGTCTGATCCGAGGTGTAGCGCAGCAGCCCATATCCTATACCTTTGTTGGGAACCCGCCGCAGCTCCTCCTTCACCGTCTTGATTTGCACGGATAATGCCTGTCCTGCCGGAAAGGACAGCCGTACCGGATAGCGACTGGTGAGCCATCCTACCGTCCGCGTTACATCCAGTTCCGGCACGATTGCCTCTCTTCCATGCCCCTCCAGGCTGAGCGCTACTTCCGTGATGCCCGTCCATGCCTGTATAGCCCGTCCCAGTCCGGTCAGCAACAGATCATTCATCTCTGTCGTATATGCCCGGTGACTTTGCTTGAGCAACTGCTCCGTCTCTCCCGCTGTCCACTGCACCGTCACTTCTTCACTGTTCTTTACCAAACATACGCCCGTCTCGGCGTAGTCCTGCGGCAGCTGCGGTGCTGCTGTTGCTTGGATGCCCGCCCAGTACCCTGCTTCCGCCTGCAGTGCTTCACTCCTCGCATAGTGCGACAACCCCTCTGCCCAAGCCTGAAAGGCGTCCGTTTTCATCGGCAGCCGGATCGGTTCCCCTTGCTGTGCCTGGGTATACGCTGTGCCTAAATCCTCCAGAAGTATGCGCCAGGAGACGCCGTCGATGACCCAGTGGTGGATCGCCACCAGCAGATGATCGCCATCCGTACACCGGAACAATCCCAGCTTGACCAGTGGGCCTTCGCTCAGATCCATCGTCGCCTGAATCCGGCTCGCCTCTGCCGCAATCGCTTCCTCGCTGTCTGTATCCGGTGCCATGTCCAGCACCTCCAGGCTGTAGCCCGCTCCTTCCCCGATCTGGCGGGTCCACGCCGTATAACCGCTATCGCTCCGGCGCAGCACGGTCCGCAGGGCATCATGGTGATCCGTTATCGCCTGCATCGCGGCTTGCAGCGCCCTCACTTCCCAACCGTCCGGGCGCTGCAAAACGACACACTGGTTATAGTGATGCAGGTCGGTCGCCTGCTCGATCACGAAGGCCTGCTGGATCGGGGTCATTCCCGTAACCCCGCGGATCTCGCCTTGCTCTGCCGTCCGCTTCACCGGCTCGACATGGGAACTTAAGGCGGCAATCGTAGGATTGGTCAGCAGTTCTTTCATCCCCACCTGGTAGCCCGCTTGGAACAGCTTCGCTGACACCTGGATGGACTTGATGGAGTCCCCGCCCAGATCCAGGAAGGAATCATAAATGCCGACCTGCGCCACCCCCAATACCGCTGCCCAGATCGAGACGAGATGCTCCTCGACTGCATTGCGCGGCGGTGCGTAAGCAACACCTGGCTCCACGTACGCCTGTGGCGCGGGCAGTGCCTTGCGGTCCATTTTTCCGTTGGACGTCAGCGGCAGCGCCTCCAGAGGCACGAAGTAGGTCGGGATCATATACTCCGGCAGCGACGCACTCAGCGCTGCCCGCAATTCTCTACCCGTCATGTTCCCGTCCGTGACGACGTAGGCACACAGCTCCTGCCATCCGCTCTCTGCCGAACGGGCGATCACTACCACCTCCCGGACCCCAGTCAGCGCCCGAATCGCACCTTCCACTTCCCCCAGTTCAATCCGGTAGCCCCGGATTTTCACCTGATCGTCCGTGCGTCCGATATACTCCAGCTCCCCGTCGATCCGCCGGCGCGCTACGTCACCCGCCCGGTACATCCGTTGCCCCGGCACAAAGGGATTCGCCACAAACTTCTCCGCCGTCTGCTCCGCCCGGTTCAGGTACCCCCGGGCTACCCCGTCTCCGCCAATGTACATCTCGCCTGCGACCCCGGCCGGCACTGGCTGTCCATACGGATCCAGCACGTAAATGCTCGTATTCGCTGCCGGACGGCCGATCGGCACATACTCGCCCATCGGGCGGGCCGGATCATACAGATAGCTCATACAACCGACGACGGTCTCCGTCGGGCCGTATTCGTTGAACAGGCGCACCGTGCCCCCGCTTTGCTCCCAAATCCCCGCCGCAAGCTTCGCGCTCAGGTTTTCTCCTCCGACGATCATTCGGCGGATCGTGCTGTCCTGCACCAGCCCCAGTTCGTGCACCAGATGCAGGTGAGCCGGGGTCAGCTTGATCAGATCGATCCGGGGATCACGGAAGATGCGCGGCAGCAGTGCCGCTTTATCGTCACCCGGGTAGACGATCACTGTATTTCCCGTGATCAGCGGCGTGAAGATGCTCGTCACCGTCAGGTCAAAGGCCAGGGAGGAATACAGCGGGAACGTCGTCTTCATCCCTTGCACATACGTGCGGCTGGACCACCAAATATAGTTGGTCAGCCCCTGATGTTCAATTAACACGCCCTTCGGCTGGCCCGTGGAGCCGGAGGTGTAAATCATGTAGGCCAAATGCTGCATCCGATCTCGGGGAGCGTCCAGCTCCTCCACAGGGGTAGCCATTTCCTCCGGTGCCCCGTTCGCCCCAAGGGACAGCACCCTGCCGTTATAGTCCGCCGGAAGCTGGACTCCGTCCCCCACCAGCGCGATGCGAGCGCCTGAATCTTGAAGCATGTAGGCGATCCGTTCATCCGGAGAAGCCGGGTCCATCGGCACGTAGGCCCCGCCTGCTTTCAGGACGGAGAGAATGGCGATGACCACCTCTGCGCTGTGTCCGGCACAGATCGCAACCCGATGGTCGGCCTGCACCCCGGCTGCCCGGAGGCTATGCGCCAACCGATTGGCCTGAGCATTGAGCTCCCGGTAGGTAAGCCTGCGATCCTCGCAGATGACTGCCGTCTGTTCCGGTGTACGCGCCACCTGTTGTTCAAACAGCTGCTCCACCGTCTGCTCCCGCGGATAATCTGCCGCCGTATCGTTCCAGCGGTATAGATATTCCTGACTCTGATTTTCCGGCAGCGTCTCTATATCACCGAGTGCCCGATCCGGTTGAAACAGCATCACAGATAAAAGGTGGTTTAAATGCGCAACCAGTTGCTTGATATAAGCTTCTTCGTAACTTTGCACATTGTACTGAAGCTGAACATTAATGCCATCCTTCTTCATTACAAAATGAAACTGTGTATCCACATTTACATTGGTTGTTTCCAGAAGTGAATGGAGGCTATCCAATGCAACAAGCGTAGGAATGACAGGATGGTTGGCCGAATCATATTGCATGCGGAGTTTTCCGGCCATTTTTCTGAAAGGCAGCCCTTGATGCTCCAAACTATCGCTTAACGACTGCTTAACCTCATTAAATAATGACTTAAATGAATGAGTGGGCTCCAGTTTACTTTTAATAATAAGAAATTTATTGATCCGGTTATGTACATCTTTTGATGTGGGTATACCGAGCAAAACGTTATTTTCGCCTGTGTATTTATATAATAAACTGGTTACCCCAGCTAACAGAATTATAAAAACCGCCATGCTGGAACCGCCAGACAGTTGTAAAATCCGCTGTGAGACTGCTGCAGATAACGGTTCACATAGGGTTTCCCGTCCATTTATGTGTAATTCTGCTCCACCCTTAGAAGCAGAATTGCAAAATGGGAAGGCCGTAGGTGCATCGTCAGCTTGAAACGTTTGATTCCAAAATAACTCCTGTTGTTTAAACTCTGACATGATCTGACCCCCAGTATGTTAATGATGAATTATGGTACATAACCATCTAAATAGCATCTATAGAGCAACTTATTCAGCCTCTTCCGAAATGGAGAGAATGTGTCTTACACACCCTCTCCTTCCGAAAGCAAGAATTAGAAACTCAGTTCAATGGAACGAATAACACTTTCATCCGGTACCCTTTTTTCAATTAATTTAATGTCCTGAATAGGAATTTCCGGCTGTTGTACCACTTCAGACAGAACGGACAACAAATCTGTGGCAAGTACATGAATCGTTTCCGTCTCAAACAAATACCGGCTGAATTCAAACTCGCATCGCAGTTGTTCTCCTTCGGGCTGAACATATAACGTTAAATCAAACTTGGCACTTTTCCGTGACTGTTCGTAAGAAGAAAAGACGAGGGAGTCCATTTCAACTGCTATTTCACCCATATTCTGATATACCAGCATAGTGTCAAACAAAGGATTGCGTCCCGGATCACGTTGCAGCTGCAAATGTTTCAAAATCTCTTCAAACGGATAATCCTGATGCTCGTATGCATTAAGCATCGTTTGTTTTACATCCTGTACATAACTGGAAAATGTTTTTCCAGCAAATGGTTGATGGCGCACCGCCAGTGTATTGACGAACATTCCAATTAACGGCTCCATGTCGGCGTGGGTTCTTCCCGCCACGGAGGTACCAATAATCATGTCATCCTGTCCACTGTATTTAGCCAGTAAAACGGTATATGCAGCCATGAATACCATAAAGAGCGTTGCGTCCGTACTGACGGCAAGCTGCTGTAACTCCTGTGCAAGAGATTTTTCAATTACAAAATGATGGACATCTCCTTCATAGCTGCGCACTGTTGGTCTTTCATAATCTGTAGGCAGCTCCAGCTGGGGCAAGTCTCCTTTGAACATCTCCAGCCAGTAATCCTCGTGGCGCTTGTATGCACCATCTGCTATTTGAGCTTGCTGCCAGACTGCATAATCTTTGTACTGAATACGAAGCGGCGGTAACGTTTCTCCGCCATACAGTCTTATAAATTCCTGGACCAAGATGTTCATCGAAACCCCGTCCGATACCAGGTGATGCATATCAAATAATAAAATATGGCGTTCAGCATCTGTTTGAATGATTCCAACACGAAGCAACGGAGGGCGCTGCAGGTCAAACACACGCACAAACTCACAGATACAAGAATCGATTTGATCCTCCGTTGCGTGAAGCAGCTCAACCTCAAACGGAGCATTTGGATAAATAAACTGTGCTGGCTCTCCTGCTGCCAGTTCAAACCCGGTTCGCAAAGATTCGTGCCGCCCTATGAGTTGTTGGAAGGCCTGTTCCAGACGGTGGACATCAAGAGAGCCAGTAACGATCAACACACCTGGCATATTATACGTAAGCTGCGCACCTTCAGCCTGACCTGCGAGGAACAGGCGTCTTTGGGCTGAAGATACTGGATAATATGCCTGCTCCGCAGCAACCGAAATGGAATAATACGTATGTGAATCCAGCCCGGTAATCAGCTCCGACAAACGTTCAATGGTCGGAAAGCGGAATATATCCTTCAAAGAGATGGATGCATCCATCTGTTTTTGAATTCGGGAAACGAGTGTTGTAGCTTTGAGTGAATGTCCCCCTTTGTCAAAAAATGAATCCGTTATTCCGATACGCTCTACATCAAGTATTTCTGCCCAGATCGAGACGAGATGCTCCTCGACTGCATTGCGCGGCGGTGCATAAGCGGCACCCGACTCCAGGTACGCCTGCGGCGCGGGCAGTGCCTTGCGGTCCATTTTTCCGTTGGACGTCAGCGGCAGCGCCTCCAGAGGCACGAAGTAGGTCGGGATCATATACTCCGGCAGCGACGCACTCAGCGCTGCCCGCAATTCTCTACCCGTCATGTTCCCGTCCGTGACGACGTAGGCACACAGCTCCTGCCATCCGCTCTCTGCCGAGCGGGCGATCACTACCACCTCCCGGACCGCAGTCAGCGCCCGAATCGCACCTTCCACTTCCCCCAGTTCAATCCGGTAGCCCCGGATTTTCACCTGATCGTCCGTACGTCCGATATACTCCAGCTCCCCGTCGATCCGCCGGCGCGCTACGTCACCCGCCCGGTACATCCGTTGCCCCGGCACAAAGGGATTCGCCACAAACTTCTCCGCCGTCTGCTCCGCCCGGTTCAGGTACCCCCGGGCTACCCCGTCTCCGCCAATATACATCTCGCCTGCGACCCCGGCCGGCACCGGCTGTCCATACGGATCCAGCACATAAATGCTCGTATTCGCTGCCGGACGGCCAATCGGCACATACTCGCCCATCGGGCGGGCCGGATCATACAGATAACTCATACAACCGACGACGGTCTCCGTCGGGCCGTATTCGTTGAACAGGCGCACCGTGCCCCCGCTTTGCTCCCAAATCCCCGCCGCGAGCTTCGCGCTCAGGTTTTCTCCTCCGACGATCATTCGGCGGATCGTGCTGTCCTGCACCAGCCCCAGTTCGTGCACCAGATGCAGATGAGCCGGGGTCAGCTTGATCAGATCGATCCGGGGATCACGGAAGATGCGCGGCAGCAGCGCCGCTTTATCGTCACCCGGGTAGACGATCACTGTATTTCCCGTGATCAGCGGCGTGAAGATGCTCGTCACCGTCAGGTCAAAGGCCAGGGAGGAATACAGCGGGAACGTCGTCTTCATCCCTTGCACATACGTGCGGCTGGACCACCAAATATAGTTGGTCAGCCCCTGATGTTCAATTAACACGCCCTTCGGCTGGCCCGTGGAGCCGGAGGTGTAAATCATGTAGGCCAAATGCTGCATCCGATCTCGGGGAGCGTCCAGCTCCTCCACAGGGGTAGCCGTTCCCCCCGGTGCCCCGTTCGCCCCAAGGGGCAGCACCCTGCCGTTATAGTCCGCCGGAAGCTGGACTCCGTCCCCCACCAGCGCGATGCGAGCGCCTGAATCTTGAAGCATGTAGGCGATCCGTTCGTCCGGAGAAGCCGGGTCCATCGGCACGTAGGCCCCGCCTGCTTTCAGGACGGCGAGAATGGCGATGACCACCTCTGCGCTGTGTTCGGCACAGATCGCAACCCGATGGTCGGCCTGCACCCCGGCTGCCCGGAGGCTATGCGCCAACCGATTGGCCTGAGCATTGAGCTCCCGGTAGGTGAGCCTGCGATCCTCGCAGATGACTGCCGTCTGTTCCGGTGTACGCCCCACCTGTTGTTCAAACAGTTGCTCCACCGTCTGCTCCCGCGGATAATCTGCCTCGGTATCGTTGAAAACTTCTAAAATATCTCGTTTTTCTTCTTTTGTCAGCCAATCCAGTTCATGGACTCCCATGTCTGGTTTAGCGGCAGCCTGCTCCAACATTTGGAGGAATCGGCCTGCTACTTGTTCTATTATTGAGGTGTCATAGGCATTGGTATTAAATTCAAAATGCACTGTTATGTCTTCGCCAGGCAACACAATGACATTAAAGTCGTAATGCGTCTGCTCCGTGACGTGTGCATTGGAAATCAGCAAACTTTGACCATCGTCTTCATCCATACTTGTCAACTGCTGCTCCAACGGATAATTTTCAAACACCATAATATGCGATAGGAGCTGGTGCTTCTGTGGTGTTCGCGCTTGTATTTCCATTAAGGAATACGTGTCAAACTCATGAGCAGCGAGTGCTTGCTGCTGCATCCTTAAAGCCAAATCAGCAAACGAATCATCCGCATCACAATGAACACGTACCGGAATCGTATTAATGAACAAGCCTACCATGCTTTCAATACCTGTAATAACAGGCGGTCTGCCTGACACCACCGTACCAAATACAACATCCATATGGTTATTGTATTTTTGCAGTAGAATCCCCCATACAGCTTGCATAAAAGTATGAACCGTTACACGATTGCTATTCGCTGCCTGCTTGAGCGAATAGGTCAGCGAATGTCCAAACCGGCGGATTACTCTGCCCGATTCGTAGCCTTCAAATTCCGCAGCTTGGACCAGCTTCCCTGGTAGTATCGTTTGTTCTTCATAGCCTGCAAGATAATTACTCCAGTAAGAAGCGGCTTCCTCGACAGGACGGGATTCAAGCCATTCGATATAGTCGCTGTACAGAGGAGCGTCTTGTAATCGAGGCTGTCTCTCATTTCGAATTGCTTCATACAATTCAAACAATTCTTGGGCGACAAGCGGTACGCACCAGCCGTCCATAAGGATATGATGAAAGCTCCAAACCAGACGGTATGAGCGTTGCCCTGTACGTAAAACAGATAACCTCATTAACACATCCTGTTGGAGATTAAATCCTTTGGCCTTGTCTTGATCGGCATAGGCTGTCAGCCACTGTTCCCGCTCTGATTCTCGGATACCCCTAACATCTTCTGTGCGAAAATCAATGCGTGAATCCTGGTATACCACTTGAAGTGGGGTATCTTTCCAGCCAGTATAAAATCCAGTTCGCAATATAGCGTGTCTGTGTGTTAATTGATCCAAGGCTTGGGCAAAAGCCGCTTCATTCAAGACACCTTCCATATCAAATGTAGTCTGTTCAAAATAGGCGGCAGACTGAGGATCCAGCAGACTGTGGAACAGCATTCCTTTTTGTACAGGCGTTAATGGGTAAATATTCTCTATTGCTCTGTCCTGTCCCATATGCAATATGATCTGTTCCATTTCTGGAATGCTTATCCCTTTGCATAAAATATCGCTTGGGGTCAGCTCCATCTGTTTTTTCGACATACAGTGGTTAATGATTTCGCGCAAGGAGCATTGGAGTTTCTCAGCCAGGTGTTCCACCGTTTTTTGACGGTACTGCTTTCGATTGTAGCTGATAGCGAGATTCAGACATCCGTCTGTAATCATACCGTGGAACTCCAGCACATATGGTCTCCGCCCTCCCTGGCTGACATCCGAGCCACCAGAATAGTGTGAAATAGACATTCCACTGTTGCTTAAATCCTGATCAAACTGGCCTAGATAATTGAAACAGATTTCAGGTTCAACCAGCTTACCCATTTCTTCACCATGATGGGAGAGATGACGCAACAAGCTGAATCCGACTCCCTTTTGCGGTATTTCACGCAATGCTTCTTTGACCGTTTTAATGCGAAGTCCCGTGTCTGCGTCCGTTGGAATGTGTAGAAGAACAGGATATTGACTCGTGAACCATCCTACCGTCCGGCTGATATCACAATCCGGCAACATATGCTCTCTACCGTGGCCTTCCAAATTTACAAATATATTTTCACTGCCTGTCCACCCATGGATTGCAGTTCCCAGCGCAGTAAGCAACAGATCATTAATTTCAGTACGATAGGCACGGTTCGTCTGTTTCAGCAGTTGCTCCGTCTCCATCTTTGTAAACCGCAGTGTCAGTAATTCGCTGTCTCCAATCGTGCCTTGACCCGTCTCGTCATAATCTCTAGGTAAAGGAGCTGTCTCAAAGTCTTTTACGCGTCTCCAATATTGAAGCTCCTGCTCGATGGACGTACTATTTGCATACTGCACCAGTTGATTGGCCCATACCTGATAGGCATCCGTTTTTGACGGCAGCTTGATATCCTTGCCCGACTCTGCTTGCCCGAAGGCATTCGCCAAGTCCTCCAGTAAAATTCGCCAGGATACGCCGTCTACCACCAAATGATGAATGACAATCAGCAGATGATCACCGTCGGGACAACGGAACAGTCCCAGTTTTACCAACGGACCTTTTTCCAGATCAATGCTGCGCTGAATTCGATTCGCGGCTTCCTCAATTTCTGCCATAACCTCAGTTGGATTGGAGGCTGCGAAGTCCATGACTTCCAGATCGTACAATTCCCCTTCACTGATTCCACGATTCCATGCTTCATAGCCGCTGTCCGTCCGTCGATATACGGTACGTAAAGCATCGTGGTGCGTAATTATGCTGTCCATTACCTGCCGCAATGCCTCTTCTTTAAAGCCCGAAGGTCTGTGCAAGAAAAACGACTGGTTAAAATGTGCTTCATTTCCCGTTTCTTGCGTGAATAACCATCGCTGTATCGGTGTCAACTCCACTTTTCCACTAATTTCACCTTGCTCGGGTATTCTGGTCACCCGCTCTGTATAAGGACTGAGCGCAGCAATGCTCGGATATTTAAACAGGTCTTTCATTCCAATTTTGTAGCCGGCCTGAATCAATCGGGACGATACCTGAATGGCCTTAATGGAATCGCCACCCAAATCAAAAAAGTTATCCCCTGTTCCTATCTGCGGCACACCGAGCACCTTTTGCCAGACAGTGACCAGCACCTGCTCCACTTCGTTTCCAGGCGCGGTATACTCCACTCCGGTTTGAATACTCGCCGTTGGCACAGGCAGCTCTTTACGGTCCACTTTCCCATTAGGCGTTAGCGGTAGCCGTTCCAGCGGAATCATATAGGCTGGTATCATATACGCTGGCAGCTCTTCCAGCAGAGCTTCCCGTATCCGCGTCCCCGTCATCTCGCGCTCAGCTACATAGTACGCCGCCAATTGCTTCGCGCCATCCTCCGCTTCATGGACAACCACAGCCGCTTGCTGGACGAAGGGCAGGCTCTGCAGCTTCGCTTCAATCTCTCCCGGCTCAATCCGGTATCCACGGATCTTCACCTGCTGGTCCATCCGTCCCAGATAGCTGATCGTTCCGTCTGGACGCCAGCGTCCCCGGTCCCCCGTCCGGTATAACCGTTCACCCGCTGCCCATGGATGCGCTACAAACCGCTCACGGGTTAATTCCTCCTGATTCAAATAACCACGGGCCAGACCGGCTCCCCCGACCCAGATTTCTCCCGCCATCCCTATCGGCAGGAGCCGCCCCTCTTGATCCATGATGTAGGCGGTCGAGTTGGCTATCGGTCGCCCAATCGGAATATTGTTGGTATAGTCCTGGTCAATCTCAAAGCTGCAGGAAAAGGTCGTGTTTTCCGTCGGACCATAGCCATTCACCAGCGTGACATTCGGGCATGCGCGGCGTACCGCCGATACGACCGATGGCACGAGCGCATCCCCTCCCACAATGAGATAACGCAGCGGCTCAAACTGTGCTGGCTCTTGCTGCACCAACTGATGGAACAGTGGCGCGGTCAGCCACATGACCGTAATTTGGTGCTCCCGGATAGCTTCCCCCAGCAGCTCTGCACTCAGCAGAACCATCTCGGGTACAATGACCAGCCGCAGCCCGTTCAGCAAGGCCCCCCAAATTTCAAACGTACAGGCGTCAAAAACCAGCGCCCCTGTTAGCAAAATACGGTCAGCAGGTGTCCATGCTACAACATTTGTTCCTTTGACCAAACGTACGACACTTCGCTGCTCCACCATGACCCCTTTGGGTTGTCCGGTCGAACCGGAGGTATACATCACATAAGCCAGATGATGGGCTCCTGATACGCTTGGCAAGTCAGAGTCATCCGCAGCATATGCATTTTCGTCCCCCAGGTCCAGCATTCGGCCCTCATATCCGGCCTGTTTGACCCGTTCCATGGCCTGATGAACGGCATCTCCAGTTCCGGCAGATGCCGTCAGCAGCACGTTGACCTGACCATCGGCCAGCATAAAGCGAATACGCTCCGAAGGGTAAGTCGGATTGATCGGCAAATAGGCGCCTCCAGCCTTCAAAATGGCTAACATTCCCACGATCATGTCTGCAGAGCGATCCGCCAAAATCCCGATCCGCTGATCCGGCTGCACACCGCAGGCCCGCAGCGTATGCGCCAGCTGGTTCGAGCGTTTCTGCAAGGCACGGTAGGTCCAGCTCTTGTCCCCGCACACAACCGCAATTTGCTCGGGTACACGCGCTGCCTGTTCTTCAAACAACTGCGCAATGGGTTGCTCATGCGGATATGCTTGGGCGGTATCATTAAAGACGTCCAGAATCAGACGTTTGTTCGCCTCGGTTACCCACTGGAGCTCGTTGACACGCATGTGCGGGCGTTCCGCTATTTGCCGCAGAAGATGAAGCAGTTGGTTACTGATTTGCTCTATGTCTGCCTGACTATAGACGCTTGCATTGTATTGAAATTTGAATGTGAATGTTTCGCCAGGCAGCACAATGAGATTAAAATCATAGTTCGTCTGCTCACGAATCTCCGCATCAGCTATAGTCAAGCCCGTCGTATGCTCGCCTTGAATAAGCTGCTGCATTTGCTCCTCTACAGGATAATTTTCAAAAACAAGCAAATGTGTGATTAAGTCCTGTTTTTGATGGGTATGAGCCTGAACCTCATACAATGGGTACGTATCGTAAGCCGCTGATGCCACGGAATTGGACTGAGTCCGAATCATGATTTCAGACAGAGAATCCGTGGAATGGCATTGAATACGCACCGGGATTGTGTTAATAAATAATCCGATCATTTGCCCGGCTCCCGCCAAATCTGACGGTCTGCCCGACACAACTGTACCAAAAACTACATCTTGGCTTGCGTTTGCCATTTGGAGCCATAGCCCCCATACTGTTTGCAATACTGAGTTTAACGTCACCTGATGTATTGCTGCTATCTGCTTTAACTGTCGGATTGAATCGTTATCAAGCTCAAGCGCCACTTCTTGGCGGATATATTTTTGATCAGAGTCCCCTTCCCTCTCTCCAGGGATAGCAGTATGCTCCTCATACCCCGACAAATATTGCTCCCAGTAGTGGGCTGCTTGCTCATCATCCTGCGCCGCCAGCCACTCCATATACTTGCTGTAAGGAGCTGATTGCTGTACATTAGGCTGTCGGTTTATCAGAAAAGCTGAGTAGTACTCGAACAGTTCACTCGTGACCAGCGGTACACACCAACCATCCATCAAAATATGGTGAAAGCTCCAAATGAATGAGTACGTCTCATCCGCAATACGGAAAACTGCCATTCGCATCAATATATCCTGTGACAGATTGAATCCCCGTTGCTGATCCGTCTCTGCATAGGAATGCAGCCTTTGCTGTTGCTGTACCTCTTCCAGTTCCCTTATGTCTTCTGCATACAGCTCGACTTGTGGGTTCTTGTAGACGATTTGGAGAGGATAGTCTTTCCATGCTCCATCAAAACGGGTACGGAGGATAGCGTGCGCTTTCGTCAATTCCTCCAGACTTTGCCCAAAAACGTCCAGCTTCAAGTTTCCTTGCATTTCAAAAGTAATCTGCTCAAAATAGACGCCAGATCTGGAATCCAGCAAATTGTGAAACAGCATCCCCTTTTGTAAAGGAGTCAACGGATACACATCTTCAATGTCACCTATATGCTGTGTCTGCTGAATAATCTGCTCCAACTCTTCCATGGTCAAATGTTTTAGAGATAAATCACTTGGTGTGATTTCCGTCCGTTCGCAACTTGCACAGTGTTCGATGACTTGACGCAAGCTATCTTCCAGATATGCTGCAAATTGCTGCATAGTTTGACTTAGATATTGTTTTTTACTGTAACTTAGCTGTAACGATAAATTGCCGTTAGTAATACTGCCGTTAATTATTAACTTATATGGCCTTAATTGATTCCCACTCACCTCGGAGCCGACAGAATAAGTGGACAGGCGCATAGAGCTATTTTCCAAATCCTGATCAAACTGACCCAGGTAATTAAAGCTGACTTCAGGCTGCAGGTCGCCAAATGTTGCATTTCGGGCACCGTGATTTTCAGATAAGTACCGCAGTAAACCATATCCGATCCCCTTGTTAGGAATCTCCCGTAATCCTTCCTTAATGCCTTTAATTCGACTGGCTATACTAGTATGATGACGAACGGAAAGAATGACCGGGTATAGACTCGTGAACCAGCCAACCGTACGTGAAATATCAACATCATCCATAATGCTTTCCCGGCCATGTCCCTCCAGCATAATTGCAACCTTCTCCATGCCAGTCCAGCGATGAACAGCTATGCCAAGAGCTGTAAGTAGCAAATCATTTATTTCCGTGTTATAAGCCCGATTTGCCCCTTTTAACAGCTGTCCGGTCTCCTCTTCAGACCATTGCAAGGTTATAGTCTCGCTGTCTTTTATCAAGGAACGGCTTACTTCCAAGTCCACAGGAAGTGGTGAGACGATGGTATGATCCACTGCTTCCCAAAAAGAACGCTCCTGCTCAATTGCATTGCTAGTGGCATGATCGGACAGCTTATGTGCCCATGTCTGAAAAGAATCAGTCTTCACAGGTAGTTGAACAAAAGCTCCGGCTTCTACCTGTTCATAAGCTCTTGCGATATCTTCCAGCAAAATCCGCCAGGATACACCATCCACCACCAAATGATGAATGACAATTAGTAGATGATCACCATCTGCACAACGGAACAGACCCAGCTTTACTAATGGACCTTTTTCTAAATCAATGCTTTGCTGTATCCGGTTAGCTGCAGCCTCAATTGCCGCAAAAGGCTGGGAATCGGCTGTAAAATCTACAATTTCCAGATGGTACAGCTCCCCATCATCCATTCCACGATTCCATGCCTCATACCCATATTCTGTCTGACGAAATACCATACGAAGCGCATCATGATGGGTTATGACACCCTGCATGGAATGTCGCAGCGTCTGTTCATCAAACCTTTGCTCTCTAAAGAGCAGCATGGATTGATTCATATGATGAGGATCGGCAATTTGATTTTCCAAAAACCAGTACTGGATAGGAGAACGCTTGACCTTTCCAATTACCGTCTTTTGATCCGCTACTCTGTTCAGTATGTGAACATGAGAATTTAGCGAAGCGATGGTTGGATAAGAAAATAAATGCTTCATCTCCAAGTGATATCCCGCTTGTCTTAAACCGGATGAAACTTGAATGGCCTTAATGGAATCGCCACCCAAATCAAAAAAGTTATCCCCTGTTCCTATCTGTGGCACACCGAGCACCTTTTGCCAGACAGTGACCAACACCTGCTCCACTTCGTTTCCAGGCGCGGTATACTCCACTCCGGTTTGAATACTCGCCGTTGGCACAGGCAGCTCTTTACGGTCCACTTTCCCATTAGGCGTTAGCGGTAGCCGTTCCAGCGGAATCATATAGGCTGGTATCATATATGCTGGCAGCTCTTCCAGCAGAGCTTCCCGTATCCGCGTCCCTGTCATCTCGCGCTCAGCTACATAGTACGCCGCCAATTGCTTCGCGCCATCCTCCGCTTCATGGACAACCACAGCCGCTTGCTGGACGAAGGGCAGGCTCTGCAGCTTCGCTTCAATCTCTCCCGGCTCAATTCGGTATCCCCGGATTTTCACCTGCTGGTCCATCCGTCCCAGATAGCTGATCGTTCCGTCCGGACGCCAGCGTCCCCGGTCCCCCGTCCGGTATAACCGTTCACCCGCTGCCCATGGATGCGGTACAAACCGCTCACGGGTTAATTCTTCCTGATTCAAATAACCACGGGCCAGACCGGCTCCCCCGACCCAGATTTCTCCCGCCATTCCTATTGGCAGGAGCCGCCCCTCTTGATCCATGATGTAGGCGGTCGAGTTGGCTATCGGTCGCCCAATCGGAATATTGTTGGTATAGTCCTGGTCAACCTCAAAGCTGCAGGAAAAGGTCGTGTTTTCCGTCGGACCATAGCCATTCACCAGCGTGACATTCGGGCATGCGCGGCGTACCGCCGATACGACCGATGGCACGAGCGCATCCCCTCCTACAATGAGATAACGCAGCGGCTCAAACTGTGCTGGCTCTTGCTGTGCCAACTGATGGAACAGTGGCGCGGTCAGCCACATGACCGTAATTTGGTGCTCCCGGATAGCTTCCCCCAGCAGCTCTGCACTCAGCAGAACCATCTCGGGTACAATGACCAGCCGCAGCCCGTTCAGCAAGGCCCCCCAAATTTCAAACGTACAGGCGTCAAAAACCAGCGCCCCTGTTAGCAAAATACGGTCAGCAGGTGTCCATGCTACAACATTTGTTTCTTTCACCAAACGTACGACACTTCGCTGCTCCACCATGACCCCTTTGGGTTGTCCAGTCGAACCGGAGGTATACATCACATAAGCCAGATGATGGGCTCCTGATACGCTTGGCAAGTCAGAGTCATCCGCAGCATATGCATTTTCGTCCCCCAGGTCCAGCATTCGGCCCTCATATCCGGCCTGTTTGACCCGTTCCATGGCCTGATGAACGGCATCTCCAGTTCCGGCAGATGCCGTCAGCAGCACGCTGACCTGACCGTCAGCCAGCATAAAGCGAATACGCTCCGAAGGGTAAGTCGGATTGATCGGCAAATAGGCGCCTCCAGCCTTCAAAATGGCTAACATTCCCACGATCATGTCTGCAGAGCGATCCGCCAAAATCCCGATCCGCTGATCCGGCTGCACACCGCAGGCCCGCAGCGTATGCGCCAGCTGGTTCGAGCGTTTCTGCAAGGCACGGTAGGTCCAGCTCTTGTCCCCGCACACAACCGCAATTTGCTCGGGTACACGCGCTGCCTGTTCTTCAAACAACTGCGCAATGGGTTGCTCATGCGGATATGCTTGGGCGGTATCATTAAAGACGTCCAGAATCAGACGTTTGTCCGCCTCGGTTACCCACTGGAGCTCGTTGACACGCATGTGCGGGCGTTCCGCTATTTGCCGCAAAAGATGAAGCAACTGGTTGCTGATTTGCTCTATGTCTGCCTGACTATAGATGCTTGCATTGTATTGAAATTTGAATGTGAATGTTTCGCCAGGCAGCACAATGAGATTAAAATCATAGTTCGTCTGCTCACGAATCTCCACATTGGCTATCGTTAAACCGGATTTGTGCCCCCCTGTACGAGCTTATGCATCTGTGCGTCCACCGGATAATTTTCAAACACCAGTATATGCGTAATCAATTCTTGCTTTCGACCGCTCTCCCTCTGCATCTCATATAATGGATACGTATCATATGCGATGGAAGAAATCGCCTGTCGTTGACTCATTTGAAGCAGCTCTGCAAAGCTCATATCTGCTGTTGTGCGAATACGTACCGGGATGGTGTTAATACATGGTCCCACCATAGTGGAGACACCTTCCAGTTCTGCCGGTCTACCTGACACTACGCTACCAAAGACAACATCATCACTGTCGTTATGTTTTTGAAGTAGCGTTCCCCATACAGTCTGTATAAAAGTATTGACAGTAACTTGCACGTCAGCGGCTGCCATCTTCATGTAACGTGTTAATTCTCCATCTATAAGGCAAGTATGTTCTTCACATACATAGCTGTCGTTCGCTTTTTGAAGAAGCGTAGCGGCAGGGACATTCGCTTGCCCTTCATACCCATCCAAATAAGCCTGCCAGTAGGCAGATGCCTCTTCATGGTTTTGCGCTTCAAGCCACTCGATATATTGGGAGTATGGAGCTACAGCAGGTAGCTCAGCCTGCCGTTGCTGGAGTGCAGCATCGTAATGCTCCATCAGCTCACCGAAAAAGAGTGGCAGACACCAACCGTCCAGAATGATATGATGAAATGTCCAGATACACTGGTATTGATGGTCTTTTGTGCCCAAAATGGTCATGCGCATCAATGGCCCGCGTGCCAAGTCGAATCCGAGCTCCTTTTCTTGCAACGCGCATAACCTTACATGCTCCTTATACTGTTGTTCATTTAGTGCGCCCATGTCTTCATAAACGAAGCTCAACCGGGCATTCCGATATACTATTTGCAGCGGAGCATTCCGCCAATTATCCATAAAAAAAGTACGAAATACGCTATGTCTCTGCATTACTTTTTCCAAAGCATTTGCAAAGTGATCCACGTTAAGCTGACCATGCAGCTTAAATAAAATCTGCTCGACATAAGCAGATGATTGCCTGTCAGCTACGCCGTGAAACAACATTCCCTTTTGCATCGGCGTTAAAGAGTAAATATTTTCAACCTCTTGAGGATGCTCGCAAGCATGCTGCAGTTGCTCCAGCAGTTCGTCCAATTCTCCAACGGACAATCCTTTCATTGAAACATCACTTGGCGTAAGCTGCACCTGTTCCTGACTCACGCAATGCTCCATAATTTCAATGATTTTATCGTGCAGCAGCCAAGCCAGCTTTTGTATACTTTGCTTTTCAAATTGTTTGGCACTGTAGCTGATGCTGAAAGACAGTTGTCCTTGCGCCACGATGCCGTTAATATCAAGTGCATAGAGTCTGCTCTGGTTGGGACTGACAGATAGTCCGCCCATAAAAGCCGCTACCTGCATGCCTTCATAACCAGTCTCCGTATCGAATTGCCCCAGATAGTTAAAACTGATTTCCGGTGTTTGGCCAGCCGGTCCATCCTCGGTCTGATCCGAGGTGTAGCGCAGCAGTCCATACCCTATACCTTTGTTGGGAACCCGCCGCAGCTCCTCCTTCACCGTCTTGATTTGCACGGATAATGCCTGTCCTGCCGGAAAGGACAGCCGTACCGGATAGCGACTGGTGAACCATCCTACCGTCCGCGTTACATCCAGTTCCGGCACGATTGCCTCTCTTCCATGCCCCTCCAGGCTGAGCGCTACTTCCGTGATGCCCGTCCATGCCTGTATAGCCCGTCCCAGTGCGGTCAGCAACAGATCATTCATCTCTGTCGTATATGCCCGGTGACTTTGCTTGAGCAACTGCTCCGTCTCTCCCGCTGTCCACTGCACCGTCACTTCTTCACTGTCCTTTACCAAAGATACGCCTGTCTCGGCGTAGTCCTGCGGCAGACCCGGTGCTGCTGTTGCTTGGATGCCCGCCCAGTACCCTGCTTCCGCCTGCAGCGCCTCACTCCTCGCATAGTGCGACAACCCCTCTGCCCAAGCCTGAAAGGCGTCCGTTTTCATCGGCAGCCGGATCGGTTCCCCTTGCTGTGCCTGGGTATACGCTGTGCCTAAATCCTCCAGAAGTATGCGCCAGGAAACGCCGTCGATGACCCAGTGGTGGATCGCCACCAGCAGATGATCGCCATCCGTACACCGGAACAATCCCAGCTTGACCAGTGGGCCTTCGCTCAGATCCATCGTCGCCTGAATCCGGCTCGCCTCTGCCGCAATCGCTTCCTCGCTGTCTGTATCCGGTGCCATGTCCAGCACCTCCAGGCTGTAGCCCGCTCCTTCCCCGATCTGGCGGGTCCACGCCGTATAACCGCTATCGCTCCGGCGCAGCACGGTCCGCAGGGCATCATGGTGATCCGTTATCGCCTGCATCGCGGCTTGCAGCGCCCTCACTTCCCAACCGTCCGGGCGCTGCAAAACGACACACTGGTTATAGTGATGCAGGTCGGTCGCCTGCTCGATCACGAAGGCCTGCTGGATCGGGGTCATTCCCGTAACCCCGCGGATCTCGCCTTGCTCTGCCGTCCGCTTCACCGGCTCGACATGGGAACTTAAGGCGGCAATCGTAGGATTGGTCAGCAGTTCTTTCATCCCCACCTGGTAGCCCGCTTGGAACAGCTTCGCTGACACCTGGATGGACTTGATGGAGTCCCCGCCCAGATCCAGGAAGGAATCATAAATGCCGACCTGCGCCACCCCCAATACCGCTGCCCAGATCGAGACGAGATGCTCCTCGACTGCATTGCGCGGCGGTGCGTAAGCAACACCTGGCTCCACGTACGCCTGTGGCGCGGGCAGTGCCTTGCGGTCCATTTTTCCGTTGGACGTCAGCGGCAGCGCCTCCAGAGGCACGAAGTAGGTCGGGATCATATACTCCGGTAGCGACGCACTCAGCGCTGCCCGCAATTCTCTACCCGTCATGTTCCCGTCCGTGACGACGTAGGCACACAGCTCCTGCCATCCGCTCTCTGCCGAACGGGCGATCACTACCACCTCCCGGACCCCAGTCAGCGCCCGAATCGCACCTTCCACTTCCCCCAGTTCAATCCGGTAGCCCCGGATTTTCACCTGATCGTCCGTACGTCCGATATACTCCAGCTCCCCGTCGATCCGCCGGCGCGCTACGTCACCCGCCCGGTACATCCGTTGCCCCGGCACAAAGGGATTCGCCACAAACTTCTCCGCCGTCTGCTCCGCCCGGTTCAGGTACCCCCGGGCTACCCCGTCTCCGCCAATATACATCTCGCCTGCGACCCCGGCCGGCACCGGCTGTCCATACGGATCCAGCACATAAATGCTCGTATTCGCTGCCGGACGGCCGATCGGCACATACTCGCCCATCGGGCGGGCCGGATCATACAGATAACTCATACAACCGACGACGGTCTCCGTCGGGCCGTATTCGTTGAACAGGCGCACCGTGCCCCCGCTTTGCTCCCAAATCCCCGCCGCGAGCTTCGCGCTCAGGTTCTCTCCTCCGACGATCATCCGGCGGATCGTGCTGTCCTGCACCAGCCCCAGTTCGTGCACCAGATGCAGATGAGCCGGGGTCAGCTTGATCAGATCGATCCGGGGATCACGGAAGATGCGCGGCAGCAGCGCCGCTTTATCGTCACCCGGGTAGACGATCACTGTATTTCCCGTGATCAGCGGCGTGAAGATGCTCGTCACCGTCAGGTCAAAGGCCAGGGAGGAATACAGCGGGAACGTCGTCTTCATCCCTTGCACATACGTGCGGCTGGACCACCAAATATAGTTGGTCAGCCCCTGATGTTCAATTAACACGCCCTTCGGCTGGCCCGTGGAGCCGGAGGTGTAAATCATGTAGGCCAAATGCTGCATCCGATCTCGGGGAGCGTCCAGCTCCTCCACAGGGGTAGCCGTTCCCCCCGGTGCCCCGTTCGCCCCAAGGGGCAGCACCCTGCCGTTATAGTCCGCCGGAAGCTGGACTCCGTCCCCCACCAGCGCGATGCGAGCGCCTGAATCTTGAAGCATGTAGGCGATCCGTTCATCCGGAGAAGCCGGGTCCATCGGCACGTAGGCCCCGCCTGCTTTCAGGACAGCGAGAATGGCGATGACCACCTCTGCGCTGTGTTTGGCACAGATCGCAACCCGATGGTCGGCCTGCACCCCGGCTGCCCGGAGGCTATGCGCCAACCGATTGGCCTGAGCATTGAGCTCCCGGTAGGTGAGCCTGCGATCCTCGCAGATGACTGCCGTCTGTTCCGGTGTACGCCCCACCTGTTGTTCAAACAGCTGCTCTACCGTCTGCCCCCGCGGATAATCTGCCGCCGTATCGTTCCAGTCATAGAGCGTTGCCTTTACTTCGTCTTCATTCATCATGGATAATTCGGCTATAGTACAATTCGGAGAACCTGACATTCCACGCGCAATGTTCAGTAGATAAGACATGATGGATGAAATTTCCTCACCGTTAAACAACTCTGTACGATAATCGACGTATATTTCCATCGCATGCTTATCTATTTTTTCGACGACATGAATCAACAAATCGTTGACCTCATCCCCACAAAAATTCGTATAAGCAATTAACGGAGCCCCGTCGATTTCCTGCACGGTCAGTGGTCTATACTCCATTGCCGTTCCAAACAACCTTTGAATGTCCTGAGCTGTATGCAACTCACGAATATCCTTGATGAGCTGGTTATATGGATATTTTTGATGACGTAAAATTTTGGACTGCAACTTAGATACCTTTTGAAGAAAGGAAAGTACTTCTTCCTGAGGGTCTACAAATATTCTTACAGCTGTGGTGCTCACATACATTCCGAGAGTTTCTTTTTCCTCTCTCGTAGAGCGATTCACATAATTGGTTCCAACCACCATATCGCTTTCGTGCGTCATTTTATTCATGTATACGTAGAATGCGCTTAGGAAAAACGTAAACATACTGATTTTATATTGATCCGAAAACAGCTTAATACGTTGATATAATTCGGCATCAATATCAAAATATTTTCGTTCACCCTTGGTACTTGTCAGTAATGAATTGTGTGGTTTGAGTTCGGTTAGAACCGGTAACGTTTGAAACTGCTCCAACCAAAACGCTTTATCTTTTTGATAACGTTCCGATTGTTCATAATTTTTTTCAGTAAATATGTAATCGATGTAAGAGCCTGCATTCGACGAGGGTGGGAATTGACCCTCTTTAATATCCGTGTAGGTTTTTGTAATTTCGTTTACCAGATTAGCCAGACTGATTCCGTCGGATATTATATGATGAATTTTGATGTTGTAACCAAAGCATTTGTCTTTAATTTTAAAAATTATGAATTGGTATAAATCAGAATCATAGAGTTTGAGAGGTTCTCTATTATGAATATCGAGCCAACTGTCCACATACTGTTCATAGTTTTCTTCCGGTATCTCCACATGAACTATTGTATTATATGTAAGAGGACCGATATATTGCTTCGTTTCCTCCCGCTCAGTCATCAGCTTTATGCGGAAAGCAGTGTGCCGCTTAATGACTGTTTCAATAACATGCTGTAATAAATAAAGATTTATAGGAACCGTGAATTTAATCGTGCCCGAAAGAAGACAGGAAGCCGTATTCGGATTCAGCATTTCGGTATACCAGATTCGTTGTTGTGCTTGTGTTAACGGATACAATGTTTTTTCAGTATGTTCCATATTTACGCCTCGCTTTATGTGCTAATTTGTAATACGAACCTTGTCAACACAAAACGTAAAAACATTAATTTACCAACATCCATATCATAACATCATATTTTTGTCGAAGTAACGTTAAAATTGTCGAATTGTTAAATTATTGATTTATTTTTTTCTACTAACCTTTAACATATCATCTATAATTGAAAACGCTTTATAAATTCCCCTCCTTCTGGGAATCGCTTTTATTTTTTCTTGAATAATCTGGATTTTTACACTGGTTTACCTAATTTCTCAAGGAAGACGGTGTTAAATCTATTCTTTGATTCTCGGGTTCCGATCTGATATTAAATTGAATCCTCTGCTCTTTAAATTCAGCTTTAAAAATACGTCTTTCTTATTCCGGTCACTCATTTCTCAGTGGGTTGTCTGTAATCTACTAAACCACTTTTTTCTGTCTATATACACAATATACACAATCATGATTTCTCATTCGCAAACACAGCATGAAAATAGCGAGTAGGCTTGTAGAGTTCAAGATGACGCAAAACTAAAAAGTGGACACCAAGAAACGAGAATTCGAGAATAAAATCAAATTCATTCGAGGTGTCCAAATGAGCAAAAAATATGATAAAGCATTCAAAGTTCAGCGTTCAAATGATTCAAGAAACAGGGAAAGCTGTTGCGCAAGTGGCGCGTGAGCTTGGGATTTCCGCAAACACGCTGTACCGTTGGGTTGCCGAATGCAAACAGGATGACAGCGAGACCTTTCCAGCCAGCCCAATGTAGCGCTTCCTCCCGTCAGCCGGATATCCGTACTTAGCTTTATCTGCACGTTGGAGGATTCTGTAATCCCGGCCACCTCTCCGAATGTCCCAACAATATCGACGTTGCCGTCCTCCGTTTAGAATCACGACACCCGCCGTGAATTTAGCTTCTATATTCGTTTCTGGAGGCACATGAGCTTCAATGAGGATTTTTTTGATTCACTCCCTGCTTCAAATAAGATACGAAGTTTCTTCCCTCGCACAGTAATGTACTGCCAGAAACAAACTAATTGTTGAGGTAGCAGATGTGTTTCGACGGAAGTCACAAAGCTAATCTCTTCCTCTGCATCAAAACAAATCAACAGTAGATCGTTTTCTTCTCTTGGATTATGTTCAATAGCTTGATTAACGACCCATTTACCGTGTAGGACTTTGATCATTTTGCAATGTATCCAATTTTCTTGGTTAAATTCCTTTTGCAGCACTTCAAATAATTCATAAGGATCTTTGTAGTAAAGATAGAAGGTCCTGTGGTTAATGTCAGCTTGTTTGCATATTTCGGTGACCGTTATTTGAGGCAATTTTCTCGTTTCCAACAGAGCAAGGAAACTCTTCTTGATGAGGTCTATCGTATATTTGGTTCTTCTATTGTTCTTACTCCGACCATACGATCCTCCTCTTCCCACATCATTTAAACAAACACTAGACGATTTGTTGAATTGATAACATTAACTCGTTTATTGGTTATTGTGATTCTGGATATTTTGAGATTGTACTAACAATGTGGTATTTAATCTAAAGGTGTTTATCTTATGAAAATAATCGAAACGGAGTATTTGATATGAGATGAGAACCGTGGCCGTGGAAGAAGCGAAGAATGGCATACTCGTGAACCTGTTGGATCCGGGCAATTTGAAAACCAAAAAAAATCCACATGGAACCGGATACCCTACAACGGTAGTTGATAAAATAGTTACTTTGGCTTCCTGACGCAAACTGTACTATTCATACCAACAGTGACGGACGCAGGGGGTGAACTCACACTTAGAAGCAGGTCTAGTTAAACGATTCCCTCCGATATTTCCCCTACTGGCAAACAAAATGCATAAAAAATTCTAAAAATAGTCTAATGACATCGGAGGACCCCGAATTCATGATATGGAATATCTGGTCTTTTATACACCGAATAAATATCATCACTAATCTCTTTCAACTTGTACTGACCACAATGTAGTCCGGTTGAGCCAACGCTTCGCTCACGAGGCCATCATGTTTGGAACCAGCGTTTCGACCACCTGAAGGGGTTGCCCATTTTGGACTCGTAAAGCGACATGAAGTTTAATACCTGCGCGCTCCCCGTGATAAGGAGCCCAGGGCAGTCGTGTTTTTCCCACCGTCATGGTGGTCGAATCGATCAGGAGTAATTCTTTGGGAAACGTAAGTTTTCGGCGTGTTTCTCGGCTACACTTGTGAATGACCCGATGAAAAGCTCCTTAAATATAGCAAAGGGGATTTCGGCCGCTTTGGTGGAAAAACACGAATAATGAATCTTAGGTAAGCCACTGCGAGCGGCATGGTCCACACCGGAACGATAACTGTCCCATTGTTCTAAGGCAGCTACACACCAGTATTGAAGTAAGTGGGTTACTGTGAATTTACGGGCTTTGTCTTCATAATCTGCTCCCTTGGCAACGCTTTGCACTTCTTCCGGTGTCAGAATAGATTGAAGGATGAATGGGATCGTGATAGACTTTTTCTACCATTTAGTGGTTAATCAACAGGTGTGTTACATTATAGAAATAATCTTATTTTCTGTCATTAATTTTAGTGCACAACTTCACTGTCCGTAGACAACTATTTTATTTTAGATATAAATCTTTTTATTTACTGGTTTTATAATTATTAGTCACAGAAGGATGTACTGTATTCTACAACACATATTAGCATTTGAAAATCGATTTCCATATCCAAAATTAATAATAGTCGATCAGGTCTAACTTTCGAAATCCTGAGATAAGTTTGATTCAAGATTATCTAATAGCACACAAAATAACCCATTATCGGAACTTACATACTCCTCCATTAGCAGCCACTCCAAATTAACATTAAAGTTTAGTTTTAGGGCGATTAAGGTTTCTATTGACGGCTTATATTTATCTTTTTCCAATTCACTCAATTGTGCGCCTTGCTGCTAACAAACATAAGAAGCATTCAAATTCTGCTCCACCTATCCCATTCAAATTAAAGGAGTGTTTTGATATGAATAAACTGACGAATGATGAAATCCGCCAAAATGTACGGAACCATTACCAACAGATTGCTGTTAAGGAAGTCAATCCCCCCCCCGCAGCAGGCAGCTGCTGTGGAGCTCCGTCAGATGCGGATAGCCTCTCATCACAAATGGGTTATTCGACTGAGGAGTTAACAGCTGTCCCTCAAGGAACAAATCTTGGACTTGGCTATGGTAACCCACAAGCTATTGCAGAACTGAAAGCAGGAGAAGTTGTTCTCGATCTGGGCAGCGGCGGCGGATTCGATTGTTTTTTGGCTTCTGCTGCGTGAAACGAACGACAGGAACATAGAGCGCTTTGGCCGGGTTGCTCTCGCCCGACGTAGGCGCTCTAGTTATCGGCGTGAGTAGCGGCCCAGCGGTGCATTTTTAAATCACAACTTGATAAAATTTAGTTTTTTTAAAATTATGTTTCGAGCGTTAAGTTTGCTATAGTGTACGCCTCAATTTTAGACTACAATGAAGATACCAAATATGGAAGCGTTTTATATCTGTCCGGTAAGTTGGCCAATACTTGAAATAATGTATCATTGTCAGCCATTTCTTTCATGTTTGGTCAATCTTTTATGGAGGTGTAAAATGAAGAAGAAATCTTGGTTTACTTTACTGGCAACTGGAATTGTCTCTTTGTTGTTTACGGTAAACGCTTCTGCGGGGTATGTTTTTTGGGAACCACTTAATTACTTTAATTCAGGTGCATGGGAAAAGGCGGATGGATATTCAAATGGGAACATGTTTAATTGCACTTGGCGTGCCAATAATGTCAATTTTACTAACGATGGCAAAATGAAGCTTGGCTTAACGAGTTCTGCATACAATAAATTTGACTGCGGAGAGTATCGATCGACGAACACTTACGGATACGGCTTATACGAGGTCAGCATGAATCCTACTAAAAATACAGGAATCGTATCTTCCTTTTTCACGTATACGGGACCTACTGATGGCACGCAATGGGATGAAATAGATATTGAATTTTTAGGCAAAGACACGACAAAAGTGCAATTCAACTATTATACAAACGGGGTCGGTGGTCACGAGAAGATTGTAGATCTGGGCTTCGATGCATCAAAAGGCTTTCACACCTATGCATTCGATTGGCAGCCAGGATACATTAAGTGGTATGTTGACGGGGTTCTAAAGCATACGGCAACTACAAACATACCAAGCACGCCAGGCAAGATTATGATGAATTTATGGAATGGCACTGGCGTTGACGACTGGCTAGGTTCGTATAATGGAGCGAATCCGCTATACGCTGAATATGATTGGGTAAAATACACGAGCAATTAGCCCATAGTACCAAAAGCAGCCCTGTAGTGGCTGTTTTTTTTGATGATGCATTCGGCCATGAATAAAATCGCTGGAAATCTATTCAAAGCTGGCGATCACCGATGCGCAGCTGAATATAATCAGGTATTTAATAAATCCCCTGTTTAACCCATATGTTTGCGGATGGTTAGCATTTTCCTGCTTCAATTACTTTAAAGATACCAATACAGGAAAGGGGTCATGTAACTCCAATCGGTTTATAACTCAGGAACCAACTTTAATGAAGGGAAGTCAGACAACAAGTATTACGTTTGAAGGAATCATCCCCGGTTCAGCTTCAAGTTCAAGCTTATATTGCTGTCCATTCCACCTTAGGATACTCACGCTCGCGTTTTCTATTTTCTTTCCTGACCATATACTGCTTATTGACATCTGCTTAGCGACTCGCTTTGATACATTAACATGTGCCTTTCAAGGCTTTTTGGACGTTGGCTTCAATTATGAACAGGCTAGCTTAGGTTTGAAATATGTTCCTAGCAATTCATTGACCAGTAAAAGTATGGATGATATAATCATAAAAGGAAAAAATCATTGGTATAGAGCCATGCGTGAATGGGCTTTTCTCATAATTTCTTTTGTAAGCGCGTACAATGATTATTTTCCATATATACCACGGAGGAGGCGATCAAAGAATCCATTTTATCAAAATAAATGTTTTCTTTTTTTTATTTTTAATGCAACCGGTTGCATTATTTATTCCACTAAATATTATCAGGAGGTTGTTAACTTGCTAGGAAAAAAAACTGGGAGTTTTATTTCTTGGTTGATTATTTTGTCGCTTTGCTTCAACTTCTTCGGTTTACCCGGCGTAGCTTCGGCCAGTAGCACCGATTATACAGCCACCTACACGAATTCCACAGCGACTACCCTTCCCTCTACAACCGCTTCGATCACGTCTACCGTTACCGCAACGTATGCACCTACCACAATACCTAAATCAACTCAAACTGGGTTAACGGTTCACTTTAAGAAACCTTCAAGCTGGAATTCAGCGATTCGAATCCATTACTGGAATCTGAATCCGACAACCGTTCCGATAAGCGGAGCGTGGCCGGGAATCCTGATGAAGTCGGATGGAAACGACTGGTACAGCTACACCATTGCCGAGGCCACAGGCTCAAGTCTCATCTTTAATGACGGTAGCGGCAAACAGACGGCCGACTTGTCCCGCAGTGTGAAAGAGGGCTGGTATTACACAGATAACACATGGTATGATACCAGCCCGGAAATGCCTAAAATTCCGGCGATTTCCGCCTCTCCTGTACCCAAAACATATGATTCGTCCCAATCGGTGACGCTTTCCAGCACCAACAGTGACGATAAGATTTACTATACGATAGACGGCTCGACACCTACGACATCCTCTACCTTGTATACCTCTCCAATCCAAGTTGCTTCCTCTTTGACCATTAAGGCCTTCGGTGTCAACTCAATCGGTCAAACTGGAAATGCATCCTCTTTCGCTTATATGATTGACCTGAATTCAGATCTGCAAGCTCCGACAATCACAGCGAATTTGCCTACCAGACATTCCGATTCCTCGGTGACTGTATCCTTCAACCTAAATGATAACAAGGCGGCAACGACCAAGGCATACTACACGGACGATGGTACGGAACCAACCATAAGCTCGAAAGTATATATCCTCGGCAACGCTATGGCCGGATTGACCGGACCGTCCATCCTTATTTCCAAGACCACGACATTAAAATTTCTCGTTATAGACGGCGCTGGCAATCAAACCAAACAAAGCTTTGTTTATAATATTGGAAATAAAGGTGATTTTCGGGAAGATACTATTTACTTCGTGATTACTTCCCGGTTCTATGACGGTGATCCGAGCAACAACATGCACGCATGGGATGATGCCAAGGCGCGTAATCCGGATTCGGACCCGGCTTGGAGAGGGGACTTTAAGGGGCTGATTCAAAAGCTCGATTATATCAAAGCCCTCGGATTCAGCGCCGTCTGGATTACACCTGTTGTGCAGAATGCCAGCGGTTATGATTATCATGGTTACCATGCAATAAATTTCGCCAAAGTAGACCCAAGATATGAATCGGCGGGAGCTTCTTACCAGGATTTGATCAATGCGGCCCATGCCAAAGGGCTGAAGGTTATTCAAGACATCGTTGTCAATCATACCGGTAATTTCGGTGAAGAGAATCTGTACCCCATGTTCAAGAAAGATCCGGCTAAACCGGATACGGCTAACAACTTGGTGAAAACTACGGATAAGCTGCCGTCAAACTATGATACTATGACACCCGATCAGCAGTATCAGGCAAGGCTCGCTTTAATGAAGAACGCGGAAACGAACAATAACATTTACCATACAGAGAAAAGCCTCTCCTGGGAATCCTATACTGTTCAAACTGGTCAGATAGCGGGAGATTGCGTGGATTTGAACACGGAAAACCCTGCAGTTAACGAATATTTAATTGATACCTACAATCACTATATAGACATGGGTGTTGACGCTTTCCGTGTCGATACGGTGAAGCATGTGAGCCGGTATATTTTCAATAAATACTATATTCCTGCCTGGAAGACAAGAGGCGGCTCGGATTTCTATATTTTTGGAGAAGTAGCCACCCGTTACAGAGATGTCTGGAACAGTGGAATTCCGGCGATCTCGACGCCATTCTATACTTGGAAAAGCTCGAAATCGTATCCGGGCGATGGAAAGAATGATTACGCCTCCAATAAAGTGTCGGTTGAACAAGAGTGGGCGGACAACTCTACTACAGCAGGACAGCCAACCTCGAACAATGCTCTCTTAAACGGAAATACCTATCATACGCCTGACTATTCAATGAAATCGGGCATGGATGTGATTGATTTTCCGATGCATTGGGCATTCAAGACCGCGCAGGAAGCATTCAATATGAGAAGTGGCGATCAATACTATAATGATGCTACCTGGAATGTAACCTATATCGACTCGCATGACTATGCGCCCGACCAGGCTCCGGAAAATCAAAGATTTGCGGGCACACAGGACACTTGGGCCGAGAATCTCGATCTGATGTTCACCTTCCGCGGAATACCCGCTATCTTCTATGGTTCCGAAATCGAATTCCAAAAGGGGGCTGTCATTGATCCGGGTCCAAACGCACCGCTAAGCAAAACGGGACGGGCATATTTCGGCGATCACATGGAAGGCAATGTTACAGTACAAGATTACGGCAAATACACAAATGCTACCGGCACGCTTGCGGAATCGCTCAACCATCCTCTGGCCAAACATATCAGACAGCTTAATTTAATCAGAAGAGCTGTTCCCGCCTTGCAAAAAGGACAGTATTCCACAGAGAATGTAACGGGCAATCTGGCGTTTAAGAGAAGATATACCGACAGCGCCAAAGGCATTGACAGCTTTGCATTGGTCACGATTTCAGGAAACGCCACATTTACCGGAATTCCGAACGGAACCTATGTGGATGCGGTGACTGGTAATTCCAAAACCGTTACTGATGGCAAGATCACCCTGACATGCTCCGGCAAAGGAAACGCAAGGGTATATGTATTGAATGGCAGCGGTGGAATTGGAGAAACGGGAACCTATCTGAAGTAAACGGCAGTATGTCTTAGTTAACTGAAGCAACCTCAGTTCGGTATTGCACCGTGCTAAGGTTGCTTCCAATTAAAAAGTATATCCAAGAGAGAGAGTCAGGATATTGCTCTGGACTAAATTTTTAACGGATGGGAGTGAACCAAGATGCACCAACGACAGCTTCTATGTGCGTACATTCCTCCGTATATTTAATGACCAACAACCATCAAGTATTAACGGGTTCTGGCCGGTCATCCGGATATGTTCTACTGCATACAACGGGTACAAGCGTTAGACCAAAAGTACCTAAAGCATATGATAATTGAGGATGTCCTTCATGAATGTATAATGCTATTGCCATAATAATGATAGGCAAAACTGTAATACAATCATTATAGTTGTTTCCTCCATTTGCATTGTATTTCACACACGTTTCTTTAACAATTTTTTCAGCTGTGTGTTCGGGTCAGCAAAAGACTGAATAATCTCCTTCATACCTTCTAGAACGTTTTTTGAAGTTGTTAGATACAAATCTATTACTTCCGCAGGCCAGCTGTTAAAGTTGGCCGTGATTTTTATAACTTCTGTTCTTAAAGAAAAAGCACTTAAATTATTAGGGTCTAATCCCGCATTATTAAGCAAATGGGTCAATCCATGCACAAGTTCTACTCTTGAGCGAACGAGATTTTCAAAAGGATTGAAAATATCTAATATATCCCTTAGCTTAGGGATAGCCCAGGTGATTTGTATAAATTTAACCCACGAATTTTTCCTTCTAAGCAACGATTTTGATTTGAATTACGGATATGAGATTATAGGGGGTGTAAAAAACACCGGTGACCTTAAGCAGGTGACCGGTGTTTTCATATTAGCGTTTCGGCATTTTGCTCTCATCCATGTACAGCAGGTTCCAGCGGTGACCGTCCAGGTCGGCAAATCCTGCGCCGTACATCCAGCCGTCAATTTCACTCGGTTTGCCAAAGATGTTTCCTCCGGCAAACTCTACTTTTTGAATAAAGGCATCTACTTCTTCTCTGCTTTCAGCGCCAATGGAAAATATTACTTCTGCGGTATGGGAAGTATCTGCGATTTTTGAACCTGTAAATTTCTCAAACGCCGCATCCGGGAACAGCAGAATCGTTGTTTGGCCTATAGCAAGCTTGGCTCTCTCGTTACCAACGCTAGCCGCATGTAATCCAATCTCATTGAAAAAGGCAGTTGACCTCTCAACATCTTTGACCGGCAGATTAATCCAGATCTCCTGTGACATGGCTGTAGCCTCCTGGAATATATTTTCAACTACTCCTACTATACTCTACTTCTGGCAGCAGAAGCGAATCTTATAAAAGAAACCGCAAGGTATGACATTCCTGTCATTCATTCTGCGGTTTCCTTAGTAAACTTATTTACTTGACTGCTCCAGCATCGTCTCCGTCAAGGTATCGATTTTCGCATCAAAGTAATGACTCTCTTACAACAATTCTGCACTCTTCAAGTTCTTCGGGATCCGTATCTAGGTAAAGAAACTTCCAGTCAGTTGGGTATATTGAATGCGCATGCTGATAATGGATAACCAAAGGTGTCACTGAAGCAAAATCATATATTTTCAAAGAATCTGATTTTAGGGGCATCATCGTTCTTCCCTTTAGCTTATAACTATATTTATTGGCAATAAGATTTTTTATATTCAAAAAACAATAAAATATTCGAGTATTAATAAATTGAATACGATTCAGTCAAGAATATATTCAACTCTTCATGCGTAGTTAGAGCTTTCACACTGAATTCCGTCTTTTAACCGAGATGGGGGGCGCTGAAGCTTAATCATGGAGCTTGCAACTGGAGCACTTGCGTAGGAAGCCCTGTTCAACTTTAACGGTGGAGAGTCTTAGCGAAAGAATCTCCATTTCAAGTTATTACTTAGTTATACAAATTCTTTAGATTTTCTTTAGAAATATACTCATTAATTCCTTAGTTTTTTTTATTATGCTTTCTGAAAGAAAAAGAGAGAAGTTCAAAATGGTCAGTAATAACTTAATAAATCTAATTAACACTATGCCTATCTATTCTTATTTCGCCCTCTCTCTGAGTTCTTTTAGAATACAATCCCATATGAAACTACATCTAATATCCTCGTATCTGGCCCACGGTAAGGATGAAGCGTACGTAGCCACAATAATTGAACATAAACCCGCTTGCATACTCCCATCAACAATGCCGATCGTACGGAGTTGTTCATAGAGATTGCGCTAGGTGTAATCATCACACAGTACCCCGCAGGCAGCTTATTCACAGCCACTGCTAACTGAACCAAGTAGTTTGCTTGCTAGGCGGATATGGAAGCTATACTTAACCTGCTAGTTTATTTTGCTGACGCTATTTGTCCTAGCAACGCGGTTTGAATGAAAATGCTAACGGTTTACTGCTGGGTTCCTCCCCAAGAGTACTGATGGCTTGGGTCACGGATGAAGATCTCCTTCATTTACTGGATCTAATTAACCACCGACCCCGAAAATGTCTGGATTGGAGGACCGCTCACGAATCTTTCACAGAAGTCCTGTCGCATTTGGTTTGACAATCCGTCTTGTATTAAAAATATCGATATTATTTTGTCCGAAGGTGGAGTCGACGACACAATGAGAGAATTGCTTCGAAAGCTTAAAATTTTACAGCTATTTATGGCTTTGTACCGTGCTAAAATTATTAGGATACTGATTCCTGTAGCTGTTTTAGTCATTATCTATGTATATGGAAGACACGAAATTCAGAATATTAACTTAGCTAAAATTATTCATGAATTACGCATGATGCCCGTTCATGTCGTTATTCAATTGATCATTGCTTCTTTTATAGCGGTATCTGTAATGAGTACTTATGATTATTTAATACGAAAACAATTTAAGCTTGATATCAATTGGAAAACGACTTATCGATATGCATGGATAGCCAATACATTTAATAATATGATTGGGTTCGCTGGTCTTACCGGTCTAGGACTACGTACATTACTGTATAAGAGAAGTGGCGTTCCTATGAAAACAATGGGAGCTGCTGCACTCTTTTTATCGCCTATCGTATTAGTCGGTCTATCTTTACTTGGCTGTCTTGTACTGGTCGGTGTTTTTCCTGTAGAACCTATTTTTGAACAACTTCCTTGGCTTCGTATCGGTGTATGGGGAGTTTCATTGTACTTACCGTTCTTCCTATTAATGCAACGATCTTCCCTGTTCGCCAAATGGTTTCATAAGGGCGATGGCAAGTTACCTTGGAAAGTAGTCATCGCTTCTCTAGGTTCCTCTGTTCTAGAGTGGGCTTGTGCAGGGGCATTATTTTGGTTATTCACTTTTTATGATCTGAATCATTTACCGTTTGCCCCGGTATTCGGTGTGTATATTGTAGCAGCAATTGCAGGGATTATTAGTATGGCGCCAGGTGGTATTGGAGCATTTGATCTGATCGTGTTGCTTGGACTTCAGACATTAGGTGTTGATCCATCACGTGCACTAACGATTTTGTTATTGTTCCGCATTTTTTACTTTGTAGTTCCTTGGTTGATCGGTCTTGTGCTAGCTACGTTTGAGATGAGTCCGAACAGTAAACAAATGCGTGAAATGATTACAACTAGTCTGGACGCTTCACGTAACACATGGGTCAAATTCTGGGGCTGGCCTTCTCATTTCGGTCTACTTAGTGATCTAGGAGCATGGGCGCTTGGAAAGTTAGTATTCACCAGTGGTATCATATTACTACTTTCTGCGGCTACCCCAGGCCTAATTGCTCGCCTACGTTTTATGGAACATGTGTTATCTTTACCTATTATGCGTTTTTCAGAACAGTTATCTGTGACTATCGGTATTATGCTTATTGTCGTATCACGTGGTATTTCAATGCGTACTCGTCGCGCTTACATATGGACGGGAGCATTGTTGTTAGCAGGTGCTATCTTCACATTTGCCAAAGGGTTCGATTACGAGGAAGCTATTATTTTACTTATTGTTGCATTGGTGCTATGGATATCTCGGGCTCGATTTAACAGTGAAAGTGCTAGTATTTCTTTACGTAGTATCTGGATTTGGGCGTTCCTTGCTTTTATCTCATCGTTATCGTATTACGTTATTGGTACACATATTCATCCAGCTATTTTGCGACATCTACCAATGCGTGCTCAACAATGGTTTTTGAACCCGCATGAATATGCAGTGACGGCTCTTGTTGGATTAATCGGTGCTTTAATTTTAATGGCATCTATATTCACATTACGCCCGCATCGCTACACAGGAATACGTCCAGATGAGGCGGGTATAGAGAAATTAACTCAATTTATTGCCAAAGAAGACGGTAATCTTTTGACTCATCTTCTCTATCTAGGAGACAAAAATTTTTATTGGGCGCAAAATGATCAAATTTTAATTCCCTATTCTCGAATGCGTCACAAATTAATTGTACTTGGCGACCCAGTTGGTAATAAAAATCTTGTCTCTGCTGCGATTCAAGAATTTCAGAGGTATGCGGATCAGTATGCATTAACCGTTGTTTTTTATCAAGCAACACCTGAATATCTATCGATCTATCATGAGAATGGTTACAAATTCTTCAAACTAGGCGAAGAAGCTTTGGTTCCTCTAACTACATTCACATTAAGTGGGAAAAGTAAGCAGAACTTGCGAACTGCTAAAAATAAATCAGATCGTGAAGGTCAAATATTTGAAGTGCTTGCCCCACCCTATCATTCAGAATTACTGTCTGAATTACGTCAGATTTCGAATGAGTGGCTAGGCGATCGTAAAGAAAAAGCTTATTCTTTAGGTTGGTTCAACGAAGCGTATATTCAACGCTCTCCCTTAACCTTGCTTCGTAATGCTGAGGGTCACATTTTGGCTTTTGCAACATTAGCTCCAGCTTATGACCAAAATAAAGTGATCTCAATTGATCTGATGCGCCATTTGAATGATACACCGAATGGAACGATGGATGTGTTATTTGTACGTATAATTGAATGGGCAAAAGAACAAGGTTATTCTTATTTCAATTTGGGTATGTCTCCGCTCTCCAGTGTGGGTGAAAATCAGAATGCGCATCGTGAAGAAAAATTAGCTCGGCTGGTGTTCCGATATGGTGGGCACTGGTATGGATTTGAGGGATTGCGCCGTTACAAGGAAAAATTCTCACCTGAATGGCAAGCAAGATATTTAGCTTATCCGGCAGGTATGACACTTCCAATGCTTACGCTGGATCTTGTCCGACTGGTATCTCGTCGTCCAGAACAAGTAGAGCTTCTTTAACCTTCAGAATAAATTCTTTGGATAGGCTACAGTTACGTGGACTGAAAAAATGAGGGCAGTAGAATGAAAGCAATAACCAAGGAGAGAATCTCTGGCCCTGGTCGGAACTGAAAGTCCGTATTGCATGCCAACGGTGGAACGATTAGGTTATCTCAACGAGTAAGTAATCGATTTATACATCCATGATCTTTTTTTAATGTCAATGCGGTTTTCTCCCGAAACGTTCTTTGCTCTCCTGGATCTGCAGTAGCCAAGTTAACTTTGTTATCTTTGTTATTTTTCACGGTTAGATATTGGGAAGACTAAGGTGGTCACTTGACCACCTTTTTAATGTTTTGACTTAACTATTCTGCCTTCACTCTTCTAGACATAAAAAATTTGGTTTATTGTATTAGGGCGTGTATTCAAACCTAAGCAAGCCAGATCATAATCGAGGCCAACGTCAAAAAAGCCTTGAAGGTGCATGTCAATTTATCAAAGCGAGTCGCTAGGCGACGGTAGTGTTTGGTTTTGTTGAAAAAGCACTCCACTAAATGCCGTTCTTTGTAGATTGCTTTGTCCCATTTTCGCTGTACTCGACGGTTTTTCTTGCTGGGAATCACTGGAGTCGCCTCTTGCTCTTCTAGGAGTTGGAGAATCCGGTTCGTGTCATATGCCCGATCGGCCAGAACTTGCTTTTGGGTTAAATCCATCGACTTCAGCATTTCATAGCCCATGACCGAGTAGTGACGTTGTCCGGCCGTCAACTCTAAGCGCAACGGGTTGCCTAAAGCATCCACAATAGCGTGAATTTTAGTGGTCAGTCCGCCTCGGGATCTTCCTATGGCCTGGAGATACTGCCCCCTTTTGCCCCGGCTCCATGCTGATGAACACGAACAATAGTCGCATCAATCATTACACTTTCGAAGTCAGGTTCAATCGAAACATGCTCTAAAACTCGATCCCAAATGCCAGCGATTTGCCAGCGGCGGAACCGGGTGTACACTGAGGACCAAGAAGGATAATACTCTGGCATATCGCGCCATGGCGCTCCTGTCCGGGCGACCCACAACATCGCGTTGAGCATCACCCGATTGTCTGTTCCAGGTCGACCTCCTTGTTTTTTTCGTTCCGGTGGCAGCACGTCTTTAATCTTTTTCCACTGATCATCTTGGATTTCGTATCGTCTCTTCATACTTCTTAATTTACCACGATTTAACTTTGTTTTGTAGTTTGAATACACGCCCTAGATAACAGATAAACTAGAGGTATTTGTTGGATCAATAAAAAGAAATTTAAGGATCAGAGCTTGAAAAAAAGCTCTTTCAGCAAAAAGAATACTGTCAGTCCTACTGCTTATTAGGTTCTTCCCAATCAGTTCATGAAATATATCTTAATTTAATATGTTTAGAAGCTCTGTACAGCGACGACTTCACGGCAGCTTCGCTCTTTTTTAAAATTTTTGCTGTTTCTTTTATGGAGTATCCTTGGACTAGGCGCAATTCGAGTACAGTCCTTTGCTCGTCATTACTTATCATCAAAAGAATTCGCTCGACTTCCTCTTGAATTTCAAAATCGATGGTATCACAGTGACAATAAATAAGTTCCCTATGTGTAAAGTATCCTGCCATCTTTTTTCGTTTTCTTAATACATCTATAGCAAGATTTTTGGCAATTCTCAAAAAATAAAATTTGATACGATCTTTTGGCAAGTCAAGGGAAGCTCTTATAAACCGAATAAAGCATTCATGCAACAAATCTTCGGCATCCTGTTTGTTATGCAATATTCTAAAAAGGTATCCAAAGAGTTCTGATTTATAAGATAAATATAGATCCTCCAATTCTTTAATATCCATATCATTACTTTTCCTTCCTGTTTCGATTGCTTTTCAACAAATACTGAACTCTCATCACTACTATTTACGTTTCATGAACACTTTTCAATAAAATTATTCGTATCTCAATGCATCTATCGGCTTCAATCTCGCTGCTTTATAAGCTGGGTATACCCCAAACAAGATACCTATACCTGCAGAGCTGAGAAACGAATATATGATCGGCGAGACCGTGAATTCAATGGTCATACGAGTTGTTGCTTCAATTATTTTAGACGCTCCTATGCCAGCAGCAACCCCAAGTATACCTCCCATTAGACCGAAAATGACTGCTTCGGACAGGAATTGAATCATAATATCTCTAGGCTTGGCACCAATCGCTTTCCGAATACCGATTTCTCTTGTACGCTCTATAACGGAGACCATCATAATATTCATAATTCCTATTCCCCCTACCACGAGCGATATTGCGGCTACACCTCCCAGCAATTTGCTCATGATATTATCTACACCCAAAGCTGCACCTGCTGCTTCGGACAGACTCATAGTTTGAAATTGATCCGGTTCTGAGGGTTTTAGCTGATGCGTCACACGCAAGCTCCCCAATATATCTGAACGAGCTTGATCCATCAGAGCTGGTGACTTGGCGGAGACATCCAGGCTGGTGATATTTCTCTCACCCAGACGGTTCATCATGGTTGTAGCAGGGATGTAAATTTGATCATTCGTACTGCGGCTTAAATTCGTAACGGGCTGAGAATTCAATACTCCGATCACTTTGAAGGGGATCTGTTTAATTTGAAACGTTCGTCCCACCACGTTTTTGGTATCCCCACCAAAAAGACGTACAACCGCTTGGCTTTCCAGAATAGCAACATTCATACGTTTATCCAACTCATCGTTGGTAAATGTCCTGCCTTCAGCAAAGGAAAGCTTTTTAACTTTATAAAATGAAGCGGATGTTCCTATAATAGTTGCATTATAGTTATATCGACCCCATACAACTTTTGAATTACTCGAAATACTGGGCATTAATGCCGCAATCGAACTCTTTTGTTCCATTGCCTTGATATCAGCCCACGTAAAGGAGGGCAAGTTGTCCCCATTGACTTCTTCCTCGGTCATTGGCATGGCTGGAGCAACCATAATCACGTTATTCCCTAGACTATTTATTTCCTCCTTAATACTGGCTTTAGAACCGTTTCCGATTGCCATAATGGCAATAACCGCTGCCACCCCAATAATAATACCGAGTATCGTTAAAAATGAACGCATCTTGTTAGTGGTTAAGCTATTCATGGATACACGGATCGTTTCCATCACATTCATAGGCTTACCATCCTTGATGAAATTCGTCTATTCGTAATTTGCTCATCCCGCTCAATATTACCATCCCGAAAACTAATCAAGCGTTTGGCATATTCAGCGATTTCCAGCTCATGAGTAACCAGAACTATAGTTTTTCCCAGCTCATTCAACCCTTGAAACAGTTCCATAATCTCAATACTCGTTTTCGTATCCAGTGCGCCCGTAGGTTCATCTGCCAGCAGAATAACAGGATTATTTACCAATGCACGTGCAATGGAGACACGCTGCTGCTGACCACCAGAAAGCTCGTTAGGCTTGTTATACATCCGTTCGGCAAGGCCAACGCTTCGTAGCGCCTCCACGGCTCGTTCCCGGCGTTCCTTGGCAGGTATACCTGCATACATCATAGGTAGCTCTACATTGGCTAATGCTGTAGTTCGGGGAAGTAAATAAAATTTTTGAAACACAAAACCTAGTTTCTGATTTCTAATCTCCGAAAGTTCGTTCTCACGAGCATCCAATATGGAATACCCATCCAGGTAGTATTTTCCGGTATCCGGATGATCCAGGCAACCAATGACATTCATCATGGTAGACTTGCCTGAACCAGAGGGTCCCATGATAGCAACAAACTCACCTTCGTTAATAGATAAGTTCACACTACGTAGAGCCTGAATCTCCTGACCGCCTACTTCATACATTTTTTTCAGTTCTTTAATTTCGATCACCGTTTTATTGGATTGAGTTTCGCTCATTGTGCCTGCCCCCCTCCACTGCCATTCGGATCAGCACTGCTGTTCTGAGGAGGAATAACAATAGTTTCTCCTTCCTTGACACCAGACTTGATTTCGGCCTGATCCGCCGTATAGACACCTAGTTTCACCGGTCTAAACCCATAATCAGCAGGATTTGCCGCGTTCTTCGCCACATATACTCCATCTACACCACCTTCAGATCTCAGTGCAAACAATGGCACAGACAGCGCATCTTTGTGTTCAGCTAACAGAAGGGATACATCCATGTTCATCCCTGGTTGCAGCTTTATTTTTTGACTATCTAAAGACAATTCAACTTTGTATGTAGTCACATTGGATTCCACAACTGGCTCTGGAGAAACAAAGAGAACTTCTCCTTTGAATTGCTTGTCCGGGAATGAATTTGTATGCATTGTAGCCTGAAGTCCAGTCTTCAATTTGGCGATATCACTTTCGTTAACCTTGGCACTAACCTTCATGACCCCTGTGTTGGAGTTATTCATTATGATAAAAGGTGTAGTAGGACTGGTACCCACATCGCCGTTGACCTTCAAAATGATCCCGTCCCACGGCGCTGTAACCTGTAATTTGCTCAGGACACTTTTCTTCTGCTCTAATGCCGTTTCAGCCTGCTGTAAAGAAGCCTGTGCAGATTGAATGTTGGAAGCTTCAGGCGGGGACTGTGCTGCCTTTAATTGAATCAAAGCGGTTTTATAGCCCATTTCAGCATCTTCAATAGCCTGGTTTTGTCTGATCTGTGCCTTCTTGTATTGAAGCTCGGCATTACTCATATCCAATTTTGCCTTATCCAAGCTTTGCTTGGCCGTCGCCAGGTCACTTTCTGCGGCCGCATCATTCTGAACTAGATAAGTCTGGTCATCATAATCCTTCTGGGCTTTATCCAAGGTCACCTTGGCAACCTCTTTTTGTGCAGCGGCTTCCTCTAACTCCGTCTCGTCCTTGGCTGTTTTAATCGCCATCTGTGTCTTTAGGACATTTGCCTTCTGGAGCTCAATATCACTTTGCTTTGGTCCACGCTTGGCTTCCTCTAGCTTGGCCCTTGCAATCGCAACATTGGACTGGGCATCTTTAATTTGTAATTTGGCATCTGAATCATCTAAACGAGCTAAAACCTGGCCCGCCTTAACACTATCTCCTGCTTTGACATTGACCGCAATGAGCTTGGCACCCTCGACATTTGTAAAATTAATATTCACTTCCTTGGAAGCCTGAACGGTCCCAGTCACGGCAAGCGATTCGGTTATATTGGTTTTTTTCACCTGAACAATCTGATTCGCAGGACCCTCCACGGGCTTTTCCTGCCCCCTATTCATATAAACAGTACCACCGATTCCCACTATAATGATCAAGGCCAGAATACCTATGATCACTTTTAATCTTCTTTTTTTCTTAATATTTGCAATGCATCTTTTTTTACTGTTTCCGGCAATGTCATATCCCCTTAAATATATTTTTTTAAATCCTATACACTCCACGGTTTGTTTAAAGCATGTTGTAACTGTGTCATTTGAACAATCAATTCATCCATATTCCGTTCTATTTGCTTCACTTTTAACTGATTAGTAGCGACCTCCGTACCTGTGGCAAATCCCCGTTCCTTTTTTTACGAGAAATGTTTAATACTTTATTAGCGTTCTGCAGATTACTTTGCAGTTGTTCGTATTGCTCATCATTTTGCTGTAAATTAAAGTACATACTCTTCAATGTTTCTGCCAATTGGTCTTTGGTATTTTCCAGTCCGCCTTGTGCTGAATCTACATCAATCTGTTTAATTTCATAATCATCATTCCCTGAGTTCCACGTGTAATATTTAACTTCCATCTTTGCCAGCTTGACAGCCTCCTCCTGTCTCCATACCGAAGGACTCGCCGAAATGGCACGTGTCACAAGCGTATCCAAATTCGTGCTATCCATTTTTCGGTAAACAGGTCGATCCACCAGTTCATAGACCGTACCTTGCAGTTGCCCCATTTGGGTATTTAGTGAATCCATCGCTTTTTGCAACGCAGCTTTTGCAATCTCTATATTTTTTTGTGCTTCTATACGAGTCTGAATAATGCTGCTTTGATCGCTTGGAGAAATTTTCCCACGGTTGGCTTTTGCCTCAGCAGCTTTTTCCTCCAATAATGCAAGCGAAAGTGCATCCTCACTGCTCTTCACCTTGTTATCAGCCAGAAGTACCTCATAATAGTTCTTCATTGTAGTGTAGTCTGTCTGATCTTGGGCAAGCTCGATTTGCTTCTTGGATTCCAGATAAGAAACCGTCGATGAGGCATACCCCTTCCATGCTGAACTACTGGCCGCATCCTCTTCTCCATTACCTGTACCTGCGGGAATGAAGTCCAGATTCTTACCTGCATTTTTCAAGTTAATCCGATTGCGATCTATCGTTTGCTGGGCCTCCTTCAAGCTAAAGCTATTGGATCGTGCCCATTGCTGGGCTTGACTCAATGTTAGTTGCACACTTGCATTGGAAGCCAATTGCTGCCCCTCTGCTTGAACAAAGGACCCTGAAAAAGAACTGGTTGATAAGGCCAACAGCAATAAAATGAACATACGTTTTTTCATAGAACCCCCTCTTTCTATTTTTAAATAATTGTACAAACACATTCTTATATGAATTATCTATTGTTCTCTTTTGAGCAACTACAAATGAATCATAGACACGTGCAGATTGCTTTCTGCTTTGGCTAAAAGTATTTCGGGATGAAACGATCTAGCAATGTAATCATATGTCAGGGTTTTCTCATAAAATGAGATATGAATGAGCGTCTCTCTTTACTCAGCAGAAACATGACGCTCGCCTCCTTTCAGAGTCAGGCGATTTCTATGTCCCCGTAGGTATGATAAGGCTATGCCCGCAGATCGGTACAACAGCTCTCCGGCTAGAATACCGCCAACGACATCCGCTAGTACATGCTGCTTGACCAGCAAAGTGGACGCTATAATGACAATAGACATCGCGGTGACTGCCCAGCGAATCGTTCTTCCGAATACCCTTGCTCCACGAAGCATCAGGTAGCTGGTTAGCACATGAATGCTCGGGAAACAGTTAAACGGCTGGTCATGGCTGTACACCAACCAGACCAAACGGTTGATGACGCCTGTCTGGGCTAGATTGTCTGGACGGTGAACAGCCGTTTGGAAAAGGGCATAGACGATATAAGAAAGGATCAGCCCTCCACAGAGCGAAAGTAGCGTCCGGTAATAAGCTGTTCTGTCCTTGAACGCAAGTCCGATCAGTACGGCTGCAATGAACGGGTACCAAAGAACATAAGGAATAATAAAGGACGGAACGAATGGCGTTAGGCGATCTAGATCCGTTACGAGGCTATAGACGTGTTCGGTAGGATGGTTAAGTATACCGTAGAAAATATACAATAACGGAACCACTGTAAGCCATAGAAGAGACAGCCAAGTTGAAAGGAAGGATTGTTTTGTAGGGTGAGTCACGTTATCATCTCCTGATTAGGTTTATCTATAGCAATGAACCCATCATAATGATAAACTCTGAAGAACTTTAGAGGATTTTTCTAAAGAATTTCTTAACATTAGTTGGTAAGGGGTATTCCCTCTCGCATCTTATTTATAGGGAATCTTATCAACAATTTACGTAATAAAAAAGCCTCGCCAACTTTTTTGTTGGCAAGGCTTTTTGGGTTCTTCAATCAGATCAGCTTTCTGATTTTCATGCACTTCTTGCAGACTTCGAGTCTGAATAGTGTACATATCTTCAGATTTTCTTTAGATATATCCTCGTAAAATCCTTAGATTTTTTCGTTACTATTTTTATATTGATATAAATAACAAAACGAGGAGATATGGCAATATATTTTGGATTATTCCTTCCAGTTGTTCGGTATATCATCCCTTTATTTGTTGGGTACCCAAAAGGGAGAAATTAAATAATGGGGGAAAAACAGTTGAATATCAGTGAATGTCTACTTTTTTTGCAAGGATTTCTCACAAATCCACAACGAGTAGGAAGTGTTATACCTAGCTCCCGATTTCTAGCAGCTAAAATCGTTGAGTCTATACCATGGAATGAGGTAAAGGCAGTCGCAGAACTCGGGTCAGGTACAGGTGCTATTACACGTTTCATGAAGCCACATTTAACCGGATCAACAAAAGTGCTATTGTTCGAAAGGGATAAGAAAATGAGAGCTACTTTGAAGACAAAATACCCGAATTTCGCGTGTCATTCAAACGCTTGCCAATTAATCAAAAAATTGAATCAAGATGACATCGGCCAGCTTGATTGTATTATTAGCGGATTGCCATTTTTTAATTTTACGAGTGAAATGCGAGAAACCTTACTTAATCAGATTATTAAGGCACTAAAACCAGAAGGAATTTTTGTCGCTTATCAGTACTCACTTCAAATGAAAAAAAAATTTGCCGAAGATTTAATCATCGAAAAAATCGAGTTCGTACCTTTCAATTTCCCTCCAGCTTTTGTATATACCTGTCGCAAAAGGGGAGGCAATAATCGGTATTAATAAACTTTTCATAGCAATCATTGGATTTGTCTTAATTATAGAATTTTAGTAGCCGTAATCATAAAAAGTAGGAAAGGGGCATCATGTAATGGATACAATACTTGTTGTAGGTGACGATACAGAGATTCGAGATGTCATTCACGTTTATTTGCGCAATGAAGGATACTTTGTCATAGAAGCTGCAAATGGTCTGGAAGCGTTAGATTTAATAAGATCAATCTCTTTCGAACTTGTCATCTTAGATATTATGCTGCCACATATGGATGGCATTAATGCTTGCATTAAAATAAGGGAAATATCGAACACCCCCATTATCCTGCTATCGGCCAAGGAAGAAGATATTGATAAAATTGTGGGTCTTACTCCCGGTGCGGACGATTACATGATAAAACCCTTTAATCCGTTAGAATTACTCGCTCGAGTAAAAGCTCATTTGCAGCGACAATCATTAATAGGAAAAGAAGAATTTAATTCTCTTATATTCTTCAAAGATCTTGTTATCGATAAAACTAAATATTCCGTTACATTGAAAGAAAATAACATTTCACTGACCCCTCTTGAGTTTTCAATTCTAGAGTTGCTTGCAAGCCACCCTGGGCAGGTATTTAGCTTTGATAAGATTTACGAAAGTGTGTGGAAAGATCCTATTGGGTATTCCGATAATACCGTGATGGTCCATATTCGTAATTTACGAGAGAAATTAGAGAAATCCCCCAGAGATCCTCAGTATATTAAAACGGTTTGGGGAGTTGGTTATAAAATTGACTGAAAATGTGCAAAAGCCAAAACGAAAAAAAAGGATGATTCAGGTCAATATTTTAATCAGAATGATGCTAAGTCTTATTATCGCCACAACCATAAATAACATGTTCATTTTTACTTTTACTGGAGATTGGCTATGGCATGAAATCCGAGTGGCTCCTCAATTTCATTCCGTATATTTTCCCCCCCTTGTTTATGGTTTTCTTTATTATTACTTTCCTCGCTTTGACTCGAAGAATCGTAAGAGACTTAATTTCGTTAGAGCAGGGGCTTCAAATTATATCCGAGGGTAATTTAAACTATCGAGTACCTGTCATGCGAAAAGATGAACTCGGGAGGGTTGCGTTTAATATCAACTTGATGGCGGAACGTCTGCAACAGCAGATCGAAAAGGAACGTAAACTAGAAAACTCCAAGTTGGAGATGATAACAGGCATATCACACGACTTGCGTACGCCACTTACAAGTATTATTGGCTATATAGAACTTTTAAGAACAAATTCATTTCAGAATAAAGATGAATATACGCGGTTTGTTCAAAACACTTATAACAAAGCTATTCATTTAAAAAAATTGCTCGATGATTTGTTTGAATATACCCGACTTACTTCGGTCGATACCCGTCTGGACCTAAATAAGATCGATGTATTCCAGCTTCTAGATCAATTAATTTTTGAATTTGAACCGATCGCTCAAGAGAACGGTATCCATATTATTAAAGACTTAGGTAACTCTCCTATTATAACCGTTATTGACAGTAAAAAAATTGCCAGAGCAATCGATAATCTACTCATGAATGCCCTTAAGTACTCTGTAAAGCCAGGAACCGTTCGTATTTTAATGAAGTTGGATAATAAGCAAATTAGTATTGAGATCGAAAATAAAGGGAATCCCCTCACACAAGAGCAAGAAAATAAACTCTTCAATCGTTTTTATAAAGTAGACCATTCAAGAAGTAGTGAAGGCATTCAAACGGGAGCAGGTCTGGGCCTTTCTATTGCTAAAAACATTATTGAGTTGCATGGAGGAACCTTAACGCTCATTCATATAAATAACATATTTAAATTTACTCTTACTTTGCCTTTCGAAGGAGTTCTGACCAGTTCCATTGGATCAGAAGAAGGCCACTCCGGCAACCTTGATGTATAAGTTAAAAAACTTAAGCCCCGAACAATACTTTGTCCCGGGCTTAAGTTTTGATTTTTAGTATCCAAATTAAACTTACTCTGTTTTTTAAGTATAATCTTCGAGAGTGCTGACAGATAATGTGTTTATGTAAAACAAAAAAGCCGCGCTTATCACGGCCGTACCATAATTAATGCTCATATATTTAGCCTGTTCATTATGCAGCTCTTTTCTCATCTACTCTCTGAAAACAATATCCCGTATATAATGCTTCAATGATAAATTCATTTAATGCCTCCAACATGTATGCAGGTGCATCCCTGTCTGCTCCAAACGTTTGCCCGCTATCATGAAGAACGATAACAGCTCCACCCTTTAGCTTGGACAGCAGCCTTTGCTTAACTTTTTGCTTGCCGCCAGAGCTCTTCCAGTCACCTACAATAACAGACCAAAGAATCATGCGAAATTGCTTCATCAGAAAAAAATCAAATAGGTTAATGACTCCCCACGGGGGCCGATAATAGAAGGCTTTCTCTCCAATAATACGATTAATGACATTGGCCGTTTTGTTTACCTGCTCGCGAACCCTCTTAGGACTCATTAAAGCATTTGACCAATGTACATAATTGTGGATTCCGACAAGATGTCCTTCATTGTGCATCCGTTGGATTAAATCGGGATATTTCTCTGCTTTGCGACCAAGGACAAAAAAGGTACCCTTTATATTATATTTCTTTAATAAATCAAGCAAAAGAGGCGTAAATTCTGGGTCCGGACCGTCATCAAAAGTTAACGCAATGGGCTGCTCGCCCGTTCCCCTTTTATAAACTCCGATTCCAAATAGTCGGATTATAAGGGTCGGGATAATCGTGTAGACGAGTAATGCACTAATGAGAATTATCAATGTCTGCTTCATGATCCTGCTCCTTTTTAACAGTAATAAATCCATGCTTGCCTTTTTTCTAGGAGCATATCTTTATTTCACTGGATCTATTATTCATTGCAATAGTTCCAAAAATAACTTCTAATGAAGCAAACGCGGACTCTTTAGGATGGAACTGTTTAGTATTTTCTATCATATGTTGAAGAAGTTTTGCATCATCTAGTAATTCCGATAGGCGCTCGGTTAGATCCCCAGATGTCTCTGCATGAATGGCTACCCCAGAACGAACTAAAAATTTGGCATTATCCTGTTCTTGACCAGGAATTGGTTTACAAAGTAGCATCGGCAGTTCCATAGCAATCGCCTCAAAAGTCGTGACTCCTCCTGGTTTGGTAATCATAATATCAGATATAGCCATTAACTCATGAACATAGTTAATATAACCTGTTAAATAGATGCGATGTTTGGAAATTTTCAGACTCTCATTCAATTTCATTCGAAGTTTTTCATTATGCCCACAAACAATGATGAATTGTACAGGCTGTGACAATAGATCAAATTTCTGAATAGTAGAGCTTCCATCGCCAATCATGCCGCAACCTCCTCCCATCACAAGCACAGTAGGCATATGAGGATCTAAACCATACTTCTTAGCTGTTTTCTCTCTTTCTATGGACTGAGAAAATTGCGGGCGAATGGGAATTCCCGTATCTGCAATCCGAGTCTCTTCAACACCTAATTGAATTAAAGAATCACGTACACTTCTGGAACCCACAATATATTGATCTGTATATGGATAAATCCATGAACTATGATCCGTGTGATCGGTAATGATAGTAACAGTATGAATATCGATTGAACCATATGATTTCAACTTCGACATCACGCCTGCCGCCAAAGGGAAGGTGCATACTACAATAGCAGGCTGTATTTCATTAATCAATTTCATCATTCGTCCGATTCCTGTAGAAAAAACGGTCTTTATAATATAGGATAGGGTGTTTTGTCTCCGCGTTTTCTGATATAGATATCCATAAACTTGAGGGAATGTTTTTACGGCTTGGAGATAAACATTTCGACTCAAATGATTCATATAAGGATGGACCCATTCCATAAAATCAATAATGACAGGTTCCATATGAGGAAATCGAATTTGCATCGCATCTTGTATCGCTTGGGCTACTTGAATGTGACCATCTCCATAATTTCCGGTAAGAATCAACATTTTTTCTTTCGTTCCTTTTTTCATGGAACACAGCTCTCCTTTTCAAAAAATCAAATCTCAGAAACGGTTAAGAACTTACTTTCCTTTTATGTTAAGAGAAATCGGCATAAACTGAAGGCACAGAAAGGATGCTTTCATATGCCAAAGAAACGATTCTTATTATTGATGATGAAATGAAATTCGGGAGTTGGTGGGGGTATATCTAACTACGACGATTAATATTTTTAAATCAGCATTTCGCCTTATGTGAAAATCGTTTGAGCTGCTAGAATATATAGCAACAGTGAAATCATAACTTTGTTGTATTTCCTTTAAATCTATCAAAAGTGAACTTGCGAACCTTCGGGCAAATCAAAAATGTATTTAAACATGTTTCGGGTCAGTTTAAAAAAAGGGGAAAATAAAGGCTGGTCTAGCTTTAGAAAAAAATATCCCGCTTGTAATCGATTTACAAACAAATTGATACAAGTTATTACAATGGCGAAACTGAGATATGCAATGACGAGACTGAAAACTAACGCCAAAAAAATCTCAAAGCAAACATTTCTTTTGCCGTTTATCAGTTTCAATTTTCTACCCAACTCCCCAAACGGTTTTTATATATCGCGGCTCTCTTGGGAGATCATCTATTTTCTCGTGTAAATTCAGAATTTGAACTACTACCGTATTATCTAAATCTCCTAAAGGTTGATTCCACACATCATGCTTTGCTCCTTTTCCGACTTTTAAGAATCATGAATATGACAATTCCTATGATTAAGGCAAGTCCCACATATATACCGTAGTGATAAATCATTGTCCCGATTGTTTCCACATGACCACCTGCAAATTGGCCAACTACAAAAAAGACAGACGTCCAAACAAGACCGGCTGTATAGGAATAAAGAATATAACGGCGAAATGACATTTTATTAATTCCGACTAAATAGGGAACAATATGCCTTACCACCGGAAAAAAGTAGCTAAAACTCAATGCAATATTTCCATATTTATTTAGAAGGTGTTCTGATGTTTGTATATGCTTCCCCAAATTTTTTTTATGGCGAAGTTTATCCAGCACCGGCGAACCGAAAAACCTGCCTAGAATATAACCAAGAGATAGCCCGGAGATAACTCCTAAATAAGTGATAATAAATGCTGGGAAATAATGGAGTAATCCTACTTTGCTAACGGCTCCGCCGGTCATAACGACAACCTCGTCCGGTATTGGCATTCCAACAATTCCGAGCCATAATGCAAAGAATAAAGCAGCATAACCAAACTGCGCAATCCAATGAATTAGTGTGTCATAACTCACTTAAATCCCCTCCTTCTTACGGCATGTATAAACAAAAGCAGGAGGAAAATTGAGGGGCACAAAATCGATTTTATCAATAATGAATTTCTCAGATAAATGTTTCTTCATCTGAAGGGAGTATTGAAAAGCGATAAATTTGCCCTCTGGTTTTAAGGATTCGGTAATTTGATGGAGTAAAGTTTCTCTTAATTCGCTCTTAAAATTAAAAAAGGGTAATCCGCTAATAATACAGTCCAACGAATCAATACCTTTTTGATTCATTATTTTTGTTAAATGACAAGCGTTTGAATGACATGAGAAGTTTGGGTAGGTTGTTTGCAAAACCCTCCTCATCTTATCGTCCATTTCAAACAATAACACCTTAGCAGATCGATTTACTCGCAGTTCGATAAAGCGTGTGATAGCTCCTGTCCCAGAACCGAATTCTGCAATTGTGCTCACATCATCCCATGACACAGATTGAACCATTTTACTCGCCAGAAACCGTGAACTGGGCAAAACACTTCCAACTCGCTTTGGATTTTTAATAAATCGTTGCAAGAACATTGCATACTGATTTGAAATCAAATAACTCTCCCCCTTTCATCTATTTTTTTCATTTGTCCACCAGCTTATGCAGTAAGGTCGGATAATTTCGACTTGAACCACTTGGTTGTGATAAAGGTGCCAACGGCTATGATTAAAGCAACCACGGCCAATTTAGGATCGATCAAATCTAGCAAATTCAATATATAATGTCCAAGGAACTTGCCAAAGGCAAAGAACGTAGCGGTCCAAACAAACGCGCTGGAATACGAAATCAAAGCAAACTTCTTGTATGAGGTACCGTTTAGACCAACGAATACAGGCAAAATATACCGAATGACTGGTGTGAAATGTCCAAGACACATTGCGATATCTCCGTGTTGTTCAAAAAATTTCTCTGCTTTCTGAAAGTGACGGTTGTTTTGAAACTTTAGTTTAAATTTTTCTCCAAAGATTCTGCCCGCAAAATAAGCAATTGTAATTGCTGTAAATAAGCCAGCGAGAATAACAATATATACAATCCACGGGTTTAAAGCTCCGTTGTTACTCAAAATTCCACCTGTTAGTATGGTTATTTCATTTGGAACCGGGACGCCGAATGGGCCTAGACAGAAGGCTAAGAAAAAAAGAGATATCCATAATGATCGACTAGCTGTAAGACGATATCGCTAATCATGTTCTAACCTCCTCGTTAATGTCGATGAAAGTATATTATTATAAAAATCTTAGGAGCTTATAGGGATATTTCTAAAGAAATTCTGAAGTAATGCAAAAACGCCTTTAATTCTCCCCTCCAAGCCATGGCTTGACATCTTAAACTGTTTTACGCCCAATGTAGGAAAGGTCTGATCAGCTTTTAACCAAGCTAATCAGACCTCAACTTTATCCTAACACTTTGGTAATTCTACTTCTTTAGCACTAATGGAAATTGAAAAAGAGAGAATTCTCTCTCCTATTCCCGCTCGTACTGACATTGAAAGAATGACAATAGCAATTAGTTATCTTCTGATCAAAGTTATTAAGTACTCCACTGAGCCCGGGATCATCACCTTGTAATGAAGTGTAACAAAGGCATCCCATTTTGAGAGTGAAAGCAAAGCTTCACTCTACATATAAGTAGAAGAAAATACACGATCATAAACGATCACAAACATCCTCCTCCCCAACATTATGAAGGGATACAAATTAGAGTAGCGCTTGGCCTTTCTATAGCCATAAATATCATTGAATTGCGTGGCGAAACAGTTTGCCCTTATAAAAAAGCCTTACCGACTTGGTCGGTAAGGCTTTTTGGGTTGGATGATATAGATTTTAAACCTTCTATAGATGAATCTTTAGATTTTCTTTAGAAATATACTCATTAATTCCTTAGTTTTTTTCATTATGATTTCTGTATCGAAATAATAAAGAGGTGCAGAAATAGAGGGGATTGGGCCATGTGCATCGGTGTGTTCTTCCCAATCGTACGACATTTCCTCCTTATGTCTTTTCTTCAATTTTCTCATTTTTAATCGTTTCGGTATCCATCCGTTTCGATAAAAGAAATAATTTTGTTTAATATTTGTACCTTATTCAGCATTGTTCCTGACAATAAAAACAGTAATGGAGGAAAATCAGTTGAAACTTAATGAATACCTTTTATTTTTGCAAAGCTTTATTCGCAGCCCAAAAAATGTAGGCAGTGTTATACCAAGCTCCCGATTTCTAGCGACCAAAATGGTGAAACAAGCCCCCTGGAACGAGTTTAAGGCAGTCGCAGAACTCGGATCGGGTACAGGTGCTATCACCCGTTTTATCAACGCCCAGGTGAGCGAACCCACGAAAGTATTATTGTTTGAGATGAATGAGACTATGAGGAAAAATTTACAGACAGAATACCCAGACTTCTCCTGTCATCCGAACGCTGCTCAGTTAGTAGAAGCAATGAAGCAAGAGAACATTCATCAGTTAGATTGTATTTTTAGCGGACTACCTTTTTTTAATTTTGATCGTGAATTGAGAGATACCTTGGTTGAACAGATCTATAAAGCACTCAAACCTGGAGGCTTGTTTATCGCCTTTCAATATTCGCTTCAAATGAAAAAGCAGCTTTCCGAAAAATTTATCATTGAAAAAATTGATTTAGTGCCTTTCAATATCCCTCCCGCTTTCGTTTACGTCTGTCGCAAAAAGGAAACAATTTAAATGATGATGACACTTTAATTTACTCAATTAAATGTTTTTCTTATGCATATGTAGAAAAAGTGAAGACTTTACCTTATCATCAAGATATCTATACTAGTTGCAGTAATTTCAGGAACCTTAGATACGCTAATTCTACCAAGTCAAAAAAGAAGGAGCAGTCAGTAATGAATACCATTCTTGTTGTGGATGATGATTCCGAGATTCGGGATGTCATTCATGTATATCTTCGTAATGAAGGATACCATGTAATTGAAGCAGCCGATGGTGAAGAAGCCCTGGATGCCATAAAGACAACACCGATTCAACTGGTTATCCTGGATGTCATGATGCCACGAATGGATGGAATCAGAGCATGCCTTAAAATAAGGGAAATATCGAATACTCCGATTATCATGCTGTCAGCCAAGGAAGAAGATATTGATAAAATTAACGGATTGACCACTGGGGCCGATGACTACATGATTAAACCGTTCAATCCATTAGAATTGCTTGCTCGCGTAAAAGCGCAGCTACGTCGTCAAACATTAATAGGAAAAGAAGAATTTAATTCCCTTATTCTTATTAAAGACCTGATCATCGATAAGAGTAAACATTCCGTGAAGTTAAAGGGCAACGAAATTTCGTTGACTCCTCTTGAGTTTGCTATTCTGGTCTTGCTTGCCAGCCATCCTGGGCAGGTTTTTAGTTCGGAGCACATTTACGAAAATGTGTGGAAGGCGCCATACGGATTTTCTGATAATACCGTAATGGTTCATATTCGTAATTTACGAGAAAAATTAGAGCAGTTCCCAAGAGATCCTCAGTATATTAAAACGGTGTGGGGAGTTGGCTATAAAATTGAATGAACATGTACAAAAGTCAAAACAAAAAAAACGAATTCAAGTCAACATTTTAATCAGAATGGTACTAAGTTTTATTATCGCCATTGCTATAAATGATATTCTCATTTTACTTTTCTTGAAAATTAGCAGTGCTATGGAATGGCATTGGTTTCGCAATTTTTTTCCTTATCTTCTTACCCCCTTGTTTATGGTAACGTTTATTTTTACTTTTTTAGTTTTGACACGGCGAATCGTTAGAGACTTAATTACATTGGAGCAAGGGCTTCAGATTATTTCCGAAGGTAATTTAAAATATCGGGTACCTGTTGTTCGGCAAGATGAACTTGGACGGGTTGCGCTCAACATCAATCGAATGACAGAACGTTTAGAGCAACAGATTGTAAAAGAACGTGAAATAGAGAAATCCAAGATGGAGTTGATCACAGGTATTTCACATGACTTGCGCACGCCTCTGACAAGCATTATCGGCTATATCGAGCTTTTAAGAACAGACTCATATCAGGATAAAGATGAATATACGCGCTTTGTTCAAAACACCTATAACAAAGCAATTCATTTGAAGAAGTTGCTCGATGACTTGTTCGAATATACTCGGCTCACTTCTGTCGATACCCACTTAAATCTCAGAAGCATCAATTTATTTCAACTATTGGATCAATTGCTATTCGAGTTCGAACCCATTGCTGAAGAAAACGGTGTATATATCGTGAAAGATATCGGTGACTCCCCGATCGTTACCTCCATTGACAGCGATAAAATTGCTAGAGCAATCGATAATCTTCTCATGAACGCCTTAAAGTATTCCTTGAAGCCGGGAAGCATTTGCATTCGACTGAAAACGAGCCCTGAGCAAATTACGATTGAGGTCGAAAATAAAGGAGCTCCTCTCACGCAAGATCAAGAGGAGAAGCTATTTGATCGTTTTTATAAAGTTGACCATTCAAGAAGTAGCGAAGGTATTCAAACAGGAGCAGGACTGGGCCTTTCCATTGCTAGAAATATTGTTGAGTTACATCAAGGTACCTTAACGCTTAATCATAGTAATAACGTATTTACATTCCAATTGAAATTGCCTTTTGAAATTAGCTCAAGTAGCTAACCGTATCGATTAAAGTTTTTTCTAAAGACTTCTATGGAATGCGGAGAAGCTCCGCTTCCTAAACCTCTTATTTCAATCCCCCATTTCTTACACAATTACTCATAAGTTTTCGTTAAGTTTCTAAGGTACGCCGAGTACATTGCGTTCTCCGTTCCAGTTGTCTGGTATACTGTGCTTTCACTTGTTGAAATACCAATACAGTCCTTAAAGAATAATTATACAGTGGCGGATTATTTTGATTTTACATCTTCATTTTCATAGTCTACAATTTTATTTTCCATATTCCCCTGGTTAATAATATGATATTTCTATAAATTGATTACAAACAAGACCCTCGAAGATTTTAAGTCCATACGACTGATGATCGATAATCATCATCTGCTTCGCCTGTATGATTGTCAACTCGTAATTCAGTTACACCTCAAAGATACTCCCCCGTTATAATCAAATAAATCCATTTGCAGCGACTAAGTATATTCCTAATTTATATTTATTTATATTTATAACGTTTTAGCTTTAAATTTATGATTTCCTGAATTTCATGTTTGTCTCCCACATTTAACTTTCGAAATTCTGAAATTAAATTTGATTCAAGATTATCTAATTGTGTACAAAACAACGTACTATTAGAACTTATATACTCCTCGATTAGCAGCCACTCCAAGTTAACATTAAAGTTTAGTTTTAGGGCAACTATGGTTTCTAATGACGGCTTATATTTATCTTGTTCCAATTCACTCAATGTCCCTTGTGATACGCCAATAATCTGTGAGAACTGAATTTGATTGAGTTTATTCGTTTTCCGAATACTCTTTATTTTTTCTCCTATAGTCTTCATTGTTCCACCTACTTATCTATAAAAATAAAAACAGTCCCGATATAAAAACTTTTCATCGGGACTGTTTGAGTTAATGTACTGTATTTTCTTGTAGGTAATATTTCAAATTAAGAATGGTGTTGTATTTATAATGGCAAAAAAGTCATAAAAGTAACTTCATAACTATAATGTAAACTTCACAACTATAATGTCACTGGACATGAACAATTTGTTCTCTTCGGACAATAAAGTTGTGTACTAGTACCCCTTGGTGTATCAACGTTTTTAGTTTATTATGTGATTCTATATATACAATAAAGTTGTGTACTAGCGAGTCAATTACAAATATTTTCACCTGTGTGATATACAATAAAGTTGTGTACAAAAATCCAATATATGTGATTTATATTTTTTATTAAAATTCTAAAAATATGAACGTTAATTCCTTATAAATATGTTGTCCTGTTGTCCGAAAAAAATAAAGTGTTAGACTGGTGAGCACTTCATTAAGCCAACTGGCAGAATAGTGAGAGAAAATGAACATTCTTAAAGCGGTGCCACTGAGGGTAGAGGAATAACTGTGTTGCTATTAAAGCTGGATGGATTACTATACGAAATATAAAGGTCAAATAGCCGGGTTCATTGAAAGGCAGCGGTACTCCCACTCAAACGAGTAAGGGTGTACTACTGCCGTTTCTTTTTCAGATTCGTTTTTAGATTCCTGGGATTATAGTTACAAACTTATATAATCAATCTAAGTGAAGCACGGCTTTGCCCGAGAATTTCCGTTCCATAAGATTACGGGCAACGGTGTCAATTTCGGTCCAAGGCGCCTCCACTTGGATTCGTGGGATTAACCGCTCATCTGTGACCAGCCGGGCCAGCAAACTCAGATCGTCCGCGGCTGATTGACGAGTGAGTTCCTCACCTAAAAAGAAGCTGTACAAGGTTCTTCCTCCGCTGGTCACCATATTCTTCATATCGATCATTGCGGTATTTGAAGAGGAAAATCCTACCGCAACGCAAATCCCTTGGGGCGCTAGCTGCGGCAGCAACGCCGCCAGTGCATTGCCGCCTACTGAATCGATGATCAGATCGTACGGCCCAAATTTGCTGGCTGATGAAATTGCGGTATATCCAATGATCACTTCGTCGGATCCGACCTCCCGAACAAGCTCAGCCTTCTCTTCCGTGCTTGCCGTACCTACAACGTATGCGCCGGATTGGGCTGCAAGCTGATGGGCGAATAGCCCAACTCCGCCGCTAGAGCCTGTAATGAAAATCCGTTTGCCAAGCAGCATGCCGCCTTTTCGAAGTGCATAAAGAGCCGTGAGCCCTGCTACGGGGAGGGTAGCCGCCTCCGTAAAAGTGAGTTTGTCTGGGATTTCGGCCAACAACGATACGGGAGCAGCCACTCGCTCGCTCCAGGCTCCCATCGGGAGCAAACCAACAACCCTAGCCCCTTTTTGCGGTCCTGCGCCGTTCTCTGCCGGCTCGATGACAATCCCGGCGAAATCCCAGCCAGGACGGCTATATATTTCCTGATTTTTAGCGTCACTCACTTCACCGCGGTTGAGTGAGACGGCCTTCACTTGCACAAGCGCTTCCCATGGCTTAGGCTGCGGGGCGTCAACTTCCTTGAAGGCCAAATGAGACGGGGCATGCGGATCAACAACAATAGTACGAATCATATCGGTTTTCCTCCATATTGGTTATGGTCATTAGATGACCTTCATTTCAATGAGGAGTATACTTTAAATAAAGGTTCGGCCCAAGTGCAGAATTACACTTCATAAGAGAAGGGAAGAGAAGAGAAGATGGATATAGATACGGAGAATTCCAGACATAGAATCGTAATGGGAGAAATTGAAGCCCTGCGGATAAAACGCCAGCAAAAGCTTGTCGATCGACCTCAACCGTCCTTGAAACGATTTACTCAACAAGAGCTGAACGACGAGGCTTTTCCTTCGTATAAAAATCTGCTGGTTGGACGTACCCGCCGCATACCGACCCGCCAGACGATAATAAATATTGCAGAATATCTTGAGTGTACATCCGACGAGCGTAACGATTTGCTTTTGGCAGCCGGCTTTCTTCCAATTCAGACCGAATTGTATGGACGGTCGTTGGAGCGTGCATTAGAGTGGGCTCAGCAAACGATGAGGAGTATTCCTTTTCCCGCCATGGTCGTAACACATACTCAGGACATCAAGGGATTAAATGAGCCGTTTCATCAATTGTTCGAAATCCCTCTCGACCGTTCATATGACGGTTTAATGAATAGGGTCGATTTACATTTTAATTCTGGTTTTCCTATCCGGTCCCGCTCCACGTTTGACAAGACGTCGTTTAAGCAGTGGGAGGAGCACATCATAAACGGAATACAAGCCTTTAAGAGTGAGCACATGCTCTCGCGTTATGATGCGTGGTATCAAAAATTGCTGGATAGAGTTCAGAAATATAACGCGTGCGAATATCTGAGTGTGCCGGATGTAGGGGGAAATGTTGATCAAATACAAACAATTCTAGCCAGAATAGAAAGCTCCGGAGACCTTATTCCCGTACGCTACAAACAGGTTTCGATTTCCGCAGGCGGCCGCTTATATCCGCAAATTGAGGTTTTCCTGCCGGTAGATTCTGCCGCGCGCACAGTTTTCGAGAACCTGGGATGTCCAGCCGATTGTGCATTTGTCTAATCCGATACTTACAAGAGGATGGAATCGAAAAGTTATTGGTAGCTAATAATTCAGAATAGGTGGTTTATTAAACTCCCTCAATATGATTTAGTTTTCTCGCTTTCCACGCCCTACTCTTCTCTTTGTGGTAGCTGCCGTATTTCACGACAGCCTGGATCTCTTCCTTTTCCAGATCGGCATAGTTTTCTTCACTGCCATAACCCGCGTCGGCAATGACCGTCTGTGGAAGTGTCCCCAGGATCTGCCGAACTTTTTCCATGTGTGGCTGTAAGCAGCGGGTATCCGTTGGTCTTTGGTGGACACTGTAGGCTAAAATAAACTGATTCTCCGTTCCGATCTGCACATTGTAACCCGGTTTTAGCTGTCCATTTCGCATGTGGTCTTCTTTCATACGCATGAAAGTCGCATCCGGATCGGTTTTGCTGAAGCTACTGCGGTTCCGGAGCAACTCCTGGTAGTTCTTGTATTTGTACAGTCGGGGAAGCAGATCCTTACGAAGCTTACGAACGGCTTTCTTCAGTGGCTTGCTTTTGGGCTGGTCGGCGAGCTCTGCCTCCAGTTCCTGTGTCAGTTGTTCCAGTTTCTCACTGCGGATTTCGGAAGGCTCGCCAAGTTCAGCGAGATCTTTGCCTTGATGCTCGCGTTCTTCTTGATGCTCTGCGGCTTCAATGCTGGTAAACAGGGTATGTACATTCTCTTGCAATTTGGCCTTGTGTTTAGTTACGGCCTTGCTCCAAACAAAAGTGTAGCGATTGGCATTGGCCTCAATCTTGGTACCATCTACGAAGTAATGCTCCAGGGAGATATATTTTTCGTCTGCGAGAAATTGAAGAACGGCGATAAATACGGTTTCGAGGACATTCCTCATCCGCTCGCTCCTTTTTGAGATGGTTGGTGGTACTTCCATTTTACCAAAAAGGGCGATTTCTTTTTTCGTGTTTTTTAAGTATTGTAGACACTTATTGTGCTCAAAGCAGCGGAGAGAACGGAACGATTGTGGAAAAGCGGCAGCGGTCGCCTTTGTCCCCGGATTTTCACCGCTAAGGAGAATAAATAAAATCTGGGGATAACAGTTATTATGAACGAGACAGACTCCCCGTAATTGCAACTTCTTAGGTTACTTTTGGCAATAATGGTGTAGTGGAGCTATACCAAAAGCAGAGCTAAATTACAAAGGAGAGTCTGTATTATGCAGGATGCCATGAAATACGTAGGATTAGACGTGTCAAAGGAAAAAATTGCGGTAGCCGTTGCTGACGAAGGCAGAGAAAGTGCCCGATATTGGGGCATGGTTCCTCACAACGAGTATCAGATCCTAAAGGTACTCAAAAAATTGGGTCCACCTGAAGAACTAAGCATTTGTTATGAAGCAGGTCCAACGGGATATCCGCTAGTGCGCTTGTTAACAGCACATGGATACCACTGCATCGTTATTGCACCATCCCTTATGCCAAGCCGTCCTGGAGAACGGGTGAAAACAGATCGCCGGGATGCTTTGCGTTTAGCCCAATTACTTCGGGCGGGTGAGTTAACAAGCATCCATGTGCCTACTCCGGAGGAAGAGGCTCTCCGTGAATTGGTTCGGATGCGTGAAGACATAAAGGAAGATCGAACCCGAATTCGGCAGCGGATCGGAAAATTTCTCCTTCGGCACAACATTGTGCCGGAGGAGTCTCTTCGGCGATGGACAGCGAAGTATCGACTATGGCTTGGGCGTATTCCATTGGAGTCTACTTCACGGCGCCTGGTATTGCAGGAAATGCTGTATCAGATGGATGAAAATGAAGAACGACTAAAACGTATCGAGACGGCTATTCACGAAGAAGCGACCAAAGGAAATAATGCTCCGTTAATTCAAGCTCTTCAAACCTTACGTGGAGTTGCTGAAACCACAGCAACAGGCATCGTAGCTGAAGTATGTTCATTCACTCGATTTGGAAATGCGAAAGCATTTATGGGTTACACCGGTTTGGTTCCTCGAGAGTATTCGAGTGGTCAGAGCCGATGGCAAGGAAAAATCACAAAATCCGGTAACACACATCTTCGTCGATTGTTGGTAGAAGCTGCTTGGAGTTATCGCTACAAACCGGCGTTGCAAGGTGAGTTAAGGAAACGTCAGCAAGGTCAGCCAGTCTGGCATTCAATCTATATCTTGGAAGGCTCAACATCGACTGCATCGAAAATACACTAAAATGTTGTCCCAAGGTAAGCCAAGTGGAAAAGCGGTTGTAGCCGTGGCACGTGAATTAAGTGGTTTTATTTGGTCAATTGCCCGGGAGATCGAGGAAAAGAGAGGCATGGATGAGGTAACCTACAAGTTAGACCGTGCCTAAAATTGAGCGTTATTATTTCGAAATAACATGACCTAATAGACAAGTGGTGATTGAAAAGCTGAGTTAGAAGGCAAAGGGAAAAGCCGTAAGAGAGAATCCACGTAATCGCTATGTGCCTACTCCTTCCCTAAAAGGAAAGATGCACGACAACAGTTCGTGGTGCACTCTCTACAGACGGAGAGAAAACATGCGGTATCCAACCCGCGGATATCAGACTGCTCACCGTTGATAGCTTTTGCCTTCTAGTTCAGCTTGTTCAACCCCCGTGTTAAAAAGGGAATGAAGAGGAAACCAGGTGGAGTTTCAACCGCTGATTGACAGGTCTCGTTCATATCAGCGATTGGAACAACGGTCTGTTCGCGGAGCGTCCACCCATGTGCTCACGCGCAGCCTACTCAAAAAACCAAGGGGCGTCCCAAGCAGCCATTTCATGGCTTTTGGGACACCCCCTTTTGATTTTACTAAAAGTGATTCTTTTATTATGTTTCCTTGATATTTAGTACACAACTTTATTGTTTAGTACATAACTTTATTGTCTGTAGACATTTGTGTTTAGAATTTACTAAAGCTTATTCTACAGTAACACTTTTCGCCAAGTTACGTGGTTTGTCAACATCATGACCCAGTGCAAGGGAAGCGTAGTAAGCCAGCAGTTGGAGAGATACAACCGAAATCGCAGCAGACAGGATTGGAAGTGTCTTCGGAATTGCAAATACCTGATCCACGGACTTCAACAACTCAACAGCGTGCTCTTCGTACGTAATCGCAAGAACGTCTGCGCCACGTGCTTTCACTTCCTTGATATTGCTCACGGTTTTCTCCAACACGGATTCCTGTGTTACCAAAGCGATAACCGGAATACCGTCTTCGATCAATGCCAATGTGCCATGCTTCAGTTCACCCGCAGCATAAGCCTCGGAATGAATGTAAGAGATTTCCTTGAGCTTCAGGGAGCCTTCCTGTACTACAGCATAGTCCTGACCGCGACCAATAAAGAACAGATGCTTGTGGCTGGCAATTTGCTCAGCATAGGCTTTGATCGCATCTGCTTTACCCAGCATTTCTTCCACCTGCTCTGGCAGTGATTCCATAGCAGCCAACACTTGAGCTACTTGCTCATCCGTTTGTGTGCCACGTACTTGAGCCAGATACAGACCAAACAGGTAAAACGCAACCAACTGCGAAGAATATGCCTTGGTGGAAGCTACGGCAATTTCAGGTCCTGCCAGTGTAACCAACACATCATCTGCATCGCGGGCAATGGAGCTGCCAACTACGTTTGTAATCGCCAGTACATGAGCGCCGTTCGCTTGTGCTTCACGCAGTGCTGCCAACGTATCGGCAGTTTCACCGGATTGACTCACTACGATTACCAATGTCTCTGGTGTTACGATTGGCGAACGATAACGATACTCGGAAGCCACATCGTTTTCCACCGGAATACGAGCCAGGCTTTCAATAACCGTACGACCAATCAAACCAGCATTGTAGGCTGTACCACAAGCAACGATTTGAATATTGCGAATATTTTTAATTTGTTCTTCTGTCAGCTTCAACTCAGGAAGAACAACTTTTTTAGCTTCTTTGTCGATTCGGCCCAACATCGTGTCACGGTAAGCCTTAGGCTGTTCGTGAATTTCTTTCAACATGAAATGCTCATAGCCGCCTTTTTCCGCTGTTACAGCATCCCATTCGACATGAATCATTTCCCGAGAAATAAATTGGCCTTCGATTGTCATTAATTCGACGGCATCACTGGTCAAAACAGCCATTTCGCCATCGTTCAAAATAAATACATTGCGTGTATATTTCAGAATAGCCGGAATATCGGAACCGATAAAGTTCTCGCCTTCTCCCACACCGATAACCAGCGGGCTAGCTTGACGAACAGCTACCAGCTTATTAGGCTCGTGCTCTGTCAGCACACCCAGTGCAAAGGCACCGCGCATAAAGGTAATTGCTTTTTGTACCGCTTTGACGATATCCCCTTGATATTCGCGCGCAACCAGATGGGAAATAACTTCCGTGTCCGTTTCGGAAATAAAGGTATGACCTTCGCTGATCAGCTGTTCTTTCAGTTCCAGATAGTTCTCAATAATCCCGTTATGAACCACGGAGAACTTTTGGCTCTCATCCAAATGCGGATGGGAGTTTTCATCTGAAGGCTTACCGTGTGTTGCCCAACGTGTATGCCCGATACCTGCATGGCCTACCAGCGGCGCACCATCCAGCTTCGCTTCCAGATTCGCCAGACGACCTTTAGCCTTGGCTACTTGCAGTCCTGAATCTGTAAACACGGCAATACCCGCAGAGTCATAACCGCGGTACTCCAGCTTTTTCAATCCGTCAATCAATACCTCTTGCGTATTCTGATCACCAATATATCCTACAATGCCACACATATTCGTTATCCTCCCGATCATCATTTCACAGGACGACTCATCACAGGACTAACGTGTGCGGTAGATTGAGGAATAAAGTTCATTCATCTATGAAGTTGTCAATGATAACTATAGAAAATTACAGGCATCTCTTCACGAATGTAACGAAATTCCCAAACCGCGCACGCCAATGATGATGGCCGCACATTCATGAAATGAATCTTATAATTTAGGTTATAAAATAAAAGCATCTATCGGTGCGTTGTGTAAACAGTTGCCTGCTTATTTTCCGCTGCCGATTTACGGCTCGATGCTTCACCGGAAGGTCCCCGCCGAATGTTTCGAACACCCTCACCTCGTCAGCTCGCTTTGCCGTGAACCTATCTGTTAGCAACATCATCCCAACTGGATAATCTGCTTCACCAACAAGTTCCCCCGCGCAAAATCAAGCTCTGGCGCTTGTATTACATTACCTTACAACCCTCGCTTTCTCTATCTGAGTCACAGCATCCTTATATTATATTCAGCTCAGCAACATTTGGCAATGACACTTTATTCATATTTGCAAGTTCAGGTAAGTATTCAATTAAAAATAATATTTGCAAACGCGGTCGCCTGCTTACTTTCAACAGGCAACCGACGTTTACAAAATTTTAAACCAATTCTTTTTTTACAACATCTACGATCTGTCCGACAAACTGCTCCAGCTCATCCTTATCCGGCCCTTCAGCCATAACACGAATAAGCGATTCTGTACCGGAAGCACGAACCAATACGCGTCCATTATCACCCAATTGCTGTTCCACCTGCTCAATCGCTTCTGCAATGGCAGGATTGCCCTCGTAATTGCGTTTGTCCTGTACACGCACATTAACCAGCACTTGCGGATACTGCTTCATGAGCGATTTCAGTTCACTCATCTTTTTACCGGAAGCTTTCAGGGTATCCACCAGTTGAATCCCGGTCAACATGCCGTCGCCCGTCGTATTGTAATCGAGGAAAATAACGTGACCAGACTGCTCACCGCCCAGATTAAAGCCGCCCCGGCGCATTTCTTCCATCACATACCGGTCACCAACCGCAGTTTTTGCAGTCTTGAGCGCCAGCTTTTCTGTTGCTTTGTAAAAACCAATATTACTCATCACAGTCGATACAATAGTGCTGTCCTTGAGCTTTCCAGCGCGGTTCAGCGCATCCCCACAGATACAAAGGATATAGTCGCCGTCTACCTCTTCACCGTTTTCATCAATCGCGATCAGACGGTCTGCATCGCCGTCAAAGGCCAGACCAATGTCGGCTTTCAAACGGCGTACTTCCTCTTTCAGCTTTTCAGGATGAGTTGAACCGCAATGATCGTTGATATTCAGCCCGTTTGGCTCCGCACCGATGGTGTGCACTTCGGCTCCCAATTCCGCAAAAAGCTTCGGCGCCAGCTCATAAGCCGCTCCGTTCGCACAATCCAGTACGATTTTGAGCCCTTCAAAAGAATGGCTAATCGTTGTTTTCAAAAACTCCAGATAATCGTAGCGAGAATGCTCGTCTACAACAACCGTACCTAATCCGCCACCAATTGGACGAGGCAATTGATCCTCCTTGGCATCCATCAGCTCTTCGATTCTCAGTTCCGTTTCATCTGTCAGTTTAAACCCGTCGCCGCCAAAAAACTTAATGCCGTTGTCTTCCACCGGATTGTGGGAAGCCGAGATCATTACACCAGCGTCCGCTTTCAATTGACGTGTAAGATAAGCGACTCCCGGCGTTGAAACGATACCCAGACGAACCACATTAGCCCCGATAGACAGCAAACCGGCTACAAGCGCCGATTCCAGCATCAGACCGGACACCCGTGTATCCATACCGATAACAACTGTTGGTTTTTCTACATTCCCTGCTAAAACATATCCGCCGCAACGGCCAATACTATATGCCAGTTCTGCTGTAAGTTCCTGATTAGCAATGCCTCGTACACCATCTGTACCAAAATATTTCCCCATGATAATGACTCCCTTTTTTGTCTAATGAACCTTAAATATTTACTACAGATAAATCATGTTATGGCTGACCGCTCTCCGGGGTTCCATTTGCAGAAGAATCTGCGCCGTTATGAGGATTTGTTTTATCCTCCGCAGCCGCATTGTCCCCGGGTTTCGCATCAGAGGAGCCGCCTTGACCGCTCTGGCCCTCCTGTGGCCTCTCCTGCCCCTTATTACCGCTGCCGGAAGGGGTTGATTCATTCCCACTGCTTGGATTCGTTACAGCCGGCGTTGAAGGGCTCTCAATGTTCACCGTTGCCGTTAGCTGGCTGGCGTTTCCGGATTGCGTAATGTATTTGGGCAAGCCTACCTTCAAAGCAACCTCATGCTGACCAGCCTCCAGACCACTCACGTCTGCAACCAAACTAATATCATCGTTGGTTAAATTGCTGATCATATCCTGCGGCCCCTTCACAGTAACATCCATCGTCTTGTCTGCAGGCGTTGTAATCGTCGCAGTCGTCCCGTCTGCTGCCCCCTGCACAACAATCGGAATGCCTGACAATGTTCGCTCCGCATCGGTCACCTGATTAGATGGCACAACTGTCACCTGAATTTGTATCGAGCCAGGCTCGATTTTATCAGAACCGGCGGGCGCTGCCAAATTAGCTTGAACTGTGTGGGTCCCTGCTTCCGTTAATTGGCTCAGATCGAGTGTAGCCGTAACATAGGAGCTAAGGCTGCTCAAAACATCCTGCGAGGCGTATACGATCGCTTCTTTTACATTTGCATTTACTTTGGAAAGCGCCAAACCGTTCGGCAGCTCTCCGGAATAGACAATTTTCACAGGCACGGACTTCGTTTGCTGGGTTACCGGGATTTCAACAGACACTGTGGAAGGCTCAATAACCGCTCCTGTAAGTTCCTGCCCCTTTTTGTTGTAAGCCTTCAGCTTCACCCGTTTCTGTTCAAACTTCTCCGAGATTCCCTCCGTATCAACAGCCCCCTGCACCGCAGCCACTGTACTCAACTGGCTTTTAGGCAAGGTGACCTTCACCGTTTGAGGGGCAACCACAGGCTCTCCGAGCTGCAAGCCGGTATCCGGTTTACCCTTGGAAACAATAGAAACATCAAATGATTTCGTTTGCTTTTCCTCAATCGTGACTGTCACACGACTAGGAGTCATAGATACCAACTCCACGCCATTGGGCAGATTCGCTACGAGTGGCAAGGTTTTGGTGCCTGCTCCCAACCCACTTAAATCCAATTGGGCCTGGTAATTATCTGCGAAAAAAGAAGTCAGCACGGAACGCTGTCCTCTAACCTCCATCTTCACATGGTCAGTATCCATTGTAGATAATACATATTTTGACTCATCCAGACCGCTGGCCTGAATACCTACATTATCAATCACTTTATTATCATAAGAAACGGTCAGCGTGGACGAAGGCGTACCTGTATCCAGATGAACCATTCCCCACAGCAGGACGGCAACCGCGAGTGCCAATATTTTAGAAATCGTATTGTTGTTAATCCATTTGTCCATCATGAATTTCCACGGCCTCCCCTCCGATTCCAGAATGAGCCGCGTTTTTCCTTCAAAGTCGGTGTCGGCCGCAGCTCCTCATACAGCTTGGATATTAAGGATTCTTCTTTAATATCGCGCACGACCTGCCCATTGATAGCCAAAGAAATTTGCCCTGTCTCCTCTGATACCACCACAGTTACGGCATCCGTTACCTCACTCACCCCAATCGCTGCCCGGTGACGAGTTCCCAGCTCCTTGCTGATAAACGGATTTTCCGACAGTGGTAAGTAACAGGCCGCAGAAGCAATCTGCTTATTTTGAATAATAACTGCACCATCATGCAGAGGCGTATTTGGAATAAAGATGTTGATAAGCAATTCGGAACTGACCACTGCCTGTGTCTTGATACCAGACTCCGTGTATTCGTTTAGCCCCGTTTCGCGTTCAAATACGACCAAAGCCCCTATTTTTCTACGTGATAAATAATTCAGCGCCTTAATCATTTCCCCGATTAACTTGTTTATCTCCTCATCATCCGCAGACGAACGCCCAAACAGCTTGCCTCGCCCCAGTTGTTCCAAGGCACGGCGCAATTCAGGCTGAAAAATAATGAAAATAGCTACCACACCAAAGGTGAACATCTGATTCATCAGCCACTTGAGCGTATACAGATCAAACCACGTGCTAACTGCCCAAATGACGACCAGGAACAGAATTCCTTTAAGCAATTGAACTGCACGCGTTCCGCGAACAAGTAAAATAAGCTGATACATAATATAGGTTACGATCAGGATGTCGATAATATCTTTAATGGACTCTTTCCAAGTCAGGTCCGCGAAATAATCCAACATGCGCATGCCCCCGCAATTTTCTGTAGTGAGTGAGTGTAATATGTACACAGTATGTTCTCTCTATCTAGGTTATAACGATAAGGCCCGCGTTGCAAGCCGCACGACAAAAGAACCACTAAAATCAGTAAAATACAGTACAAATCGCCAGCTTCATATACAAAAAAAGCGCCTTTTCCAGCGGAAGAGGCGCTCGATATCATTCTTGCCAGTTCAAGCTTCTTTTATGGAGAGAACGTATCTCCGAACAAATCAGTAACTTTATACCAAATCCAGTCCAAGGTTTGATCAATACTTTTGACCTGTCCTGCAATGTGTGCTGTAGACGCTTGATAGTAAGAACCGTCAATTACAGTTACATTGCCTTCCACATCGCCATATACCCGAGCCTTGCCATTTTGCACGGTCAAATCTCCAGCAATGGATTTACCCTCAGGCACAATTACAGTATCCCCTTGAATAACAACCTGATCCAGATGGCTTCCCTTGACTACCAATTGATGGTCTGTGGTTGAAAAGCTTGCCATACTTGAGCATATAATAACAAGAAAGAAAGCTGCGGCCGTAACAGCCGGGTGCCTTTTTACCCAAGTCAGCATAGGCACAATTGGCGCTCTTCTATGCGGCGGCAAAGCATTCATAATGCGAAGTGTCAGCTCATCCGATACACACGGCACTTGATGCCGTGTACCATAAAGCATCGCATCCGTCCGCTCCAGCTCTTTAAAACGCATGCGGCATTCCGGGCAGGTGAACAAATGATGCTCTAATTCCTGTTTGTCCTGCTCGGACAGGTCGCCATCCAGATAGTCATGCATAAAAGAGACGGCTTGTTTGCAATCCATATGAGCCAATCCTTTCTAATATTCTTCCGTGTTTCTCTACATAACATGCTCCGGCTTAGAAACTTTGCTCACTTTACATACGCTACAACGAGCAATATGTTTCACAAAAACATCTGTGCGAGCACTTTTCAAGACCCTGAACACATGATTTACAGCTTGTGCTCCAATTTTTTGCGTAGAAAATCCCGGCCCCTGTGAACCCTTGTCTTAATGGTAGTGACCGGAAGATTAAGCACATCGCTAATTTCCTGCAAGGAAAGCTCCTGCAAGTAACGCAAAACCATAATTGTCCTGTATTTGTCTGGAAGGCTGTCAATGGCATTATGAATTAAGGATTGTGTCTCGGACAACAGCGTATGGCCCTCAGGTGTGAGCTCTTCGCTGGCGAGCATTGCATAGCCATCCACACCTTCCTGCTCATTCATCTCAGCATCCAGTGAATATGTAGGCTTTCTCCTTCGCAGACGATCAATGCACAGATTCGTCGCAATCCGGTAAATCCAGGTTGAAAACTTCTGCCCATGATCATATTTTTCCAAATTACGATATACACGCAAAAAAGTTTCCTGCACCAGATCCTCCGCCTCATGGCGATTACCTAGCATCCGGTAGGAAAGATGAAAAATCCGATCTTTATATAACTCGACTAACTCCGCAAAAGCTCGCTGATCACCTTTCTGCACCAGCCTAACCAAGCGGCTTTCCATATTATCCACTCTATACTCCCCCAGACTTGCTGATGGGTTGCTCATTACATTGTTATGATAATTCATCGTAGTTCAATTTTATTGGAAAATCAACTGTAGCGTTGACCCAATAGGACTCCTGCTCCGTCATATGCATGCAGACAGCACAATCGGGCACCCATAAGCGCCCGATTGCCTGTATTCATGCGCCAAGCTGTATCAGCCTGTGTTTCTCAGCCCTGCGGCGATTCCGTTAATGGTTAACAGTACCTCACGCAGCAGCTCCGTATCGTCCCCGTTCTGGTCACGCAGTTCGCGTAGCTCACTAAGCAACTGAACTTGCAAGTAGCTTAACGGATCGACATAAGGATTACGCAGCCGGATGGACTCCTGAATTACCGGCACATCGTCCAGAATTTCCGATTGTCCTGTTATTTTCAAAATCAGCTCGGACGTCAGCTTGAATTCCGCTGAAATTTGTCCGAAAATGCGCTGGCGAGCCTCTTCATTATCGGACATCCCTGCATATTCCTCTGCAATCAGTAAATCCGCCTTCGCAATCGCCATTTGCAGTGTATCAATAAGGGAGCGGAAGAAAGCTGATTCCTTAAACATTGTTTGCAGCACCTTGAGGTTATCCTCATTGTTCTGATAGAAGCTTTGCAGCCCAGTTCCGGCCGCGTACCAAGCAGGCAGCAAGTAACGGCTTTGCGTCCATGCAAAAACCCATGGAATTGCGCGCAAGTCCTCAAAACGTTCACTGTTCTTACGCTTGGACGGACGAGAGCCGATATTCAGCTCACCCACCTCAGGCAATGGCGTTGATTCCTTGAAGAAAGTGAAGAAATCAGGGTCGCGGAAAATCAAATCCTGATACTTCTCCAGCGATACCTCGGAAATACGGGCAATGATCTCTTCCCAGCTCTCCTCGAACACTTCCTTCTTACCGGAACGGTTATATGCTACTGCGGTAATCAGAGCTGACGTTGCCTGTTCCAGGCTCCGATAAGCGATGCCCTTGAGCGAGTATCTGGATGAGAGTACCTCACCCTGCTCCGTAATCTTGATGCCGCCTCCGATCGTATGAGGAGGTTGGGCCAAAATGCTGCGATTAAGCGGCATTCCTCCGCGTCCCAGTGCTCCCCCGCGTCCGTGGAAAAACTTCACTTTTACGCCGAACTCATTAACCACTTCCGTAATGCTGTTCATCGCAACCCGAAGCTCCCAGTTCGCCGTCACCACACCGCCGTCCTTGTTACTATCTGAATATCCCAGCATGATTTCCTGAAGCTGATCCATTGCTGCCACAGATTGGCGATATACAGGCAAATTCAGCAGCCTCTTCATAATACTAGGGGCAGCATGCAGATCATCTATCGTTTCAAATAGAGGAACGGATTGCAGTGTACATACGACTGTGCCATCTTTCTCGATACGGAACAGACCCACTTCTTTAGACAGCACCATAACTTCCAGCAAGTCGCTTGCTCCCTGAGTCATACTGATCAAGTAGCTTGTAATGGATTGCTTGCCAAATTCCTCCTGAGCCAGATAAATCGTACGATATACATCAAGACATTCCTGCGTGCTGTCGCTATATTTCAAATACGGCGACGTGATCGGACGAGGCTCGTTCAGCAGCTTTTCCAGCAGGTCTATTTTTTCTTCCTCAGGGAGCTTGCCATAATCCGCAACAATATTCATTTTAGAGAGGATTTCAGTCATTGCATTTTCATGCTCCTGACTATGCTGACGTACATCCAGCGTAGCCGTATGGAAGCCGAACAGCTCTACCTGACGAATCATCTTTTGAATATAAGTATCTGCCACATAATCCGCAAAATGATGACGCAGGCTGTCGTCAATAACGTTCAGATCCGCAATAAGCTCTTCAGCAGAGCTATAACGTTCCTTCGTGCCCTGCTTGCTTTCATCCAGGATATTATTCACCTTGGCTATCATGTAGGCCAGCTTGATGCGATAAGGCTCTTTTTCGTTATGCCACACTTCCATCTTTTTAAGCGTAATATGGGTCCGGTCTTCCTCAATAGAAGCCAGCAAATCATCAGAGACACGTATAATGCTAGTGCTAAAGCTCAGATAACCCATAAATTCCTTCAGCGTGTGCTGATATTCTCTCAAAGCCAGCTTACGCTGCATACGTAACGTTTCCCAAGTAACATGAGCCGTAACAGACGGGTTGCCGTCCCGGTCCCCACCGATCCAGGAGCCAAATCTCAAATAGGTCGGAATATGCCATTTCTGCTCAGGATAATATTTGCCTAAACATCGTTCCAATTCTTGGTATACGTCCGGCAGCACATGAAACAAAGTCTCATGAAAATAATACATCCCGTTTCTAACTTCATCTAACACAGTTGGCTTACGATCACGAAGTTCGTCTGTCTGCCATAGTGTAATCACTTCATTCAGCAGATTTTCCCGCACCTGTTCCCGCTCCCGCAAGGTAAGCATAGGATTATCCAACAGCATGACGTCCTCGGAAATGCGCTTGTGAATGTCCAAAATCACCCGTCGCGTGGCTTCTGTAGGATGTGCGGTCATAACCAGCTCCAGTGAAAGCTCCTCCAGCAGACTGCTAACGTCCTCAGCCGAAAATCCACCCTGTTTAAGCTCCTGAACAGAGCTTTCAATTGAACCACGTTGAACATCTTCACCAGCAGAATGCTCATAGTCCCGTTTGCGGCGGATACGATGATTTTGCTCGGCAATATTCACTAACTGAAAATAAATCGCAAACGCGCGAATAACCTGGTGACGAATGTCCGTATCCAGTCCGCTAACGATTTGTTTGAAATTCTCATACAACTCCGGCTGATACCCGGCACGTAACGATTTACTTGTCTCACGTATCTTTTCCACGATATCCAAAAGTTCGTTGCCACCCTGATGAACCAAAACCTCACCAAGAATATTCCCCAGAAAACGAACGTCCCGCCGTAGCAGATTGTTGGATTGGTTTTTGTTAGCGGTTAACGTAAGCTCAGTCATGCTTTTCCCCCCATCTGATCTGTTCACACCAAATACAGCTTTGTTGCAAAGGTACGTATACACACGAAATTTGACACTTTCTTAACATCATACAATAAAAACGCGTGAAAAGCTGCAAAATTTACAGTAAAAAGTCACGCTTTTAAAATACTTTTTTTGAGAATATATTGGTTTTTTATGCATAAAAATGAAATTTAATAAACGAAATTTCTTTATGGCCTAGAGAATCATCGAAACTTTATGCACAGGTGTTATAAACAGCATGATTTCCTAAACAAAAAAACATGCATCATTATGTGCATATGTTTATTATTTGTTGACAAAGTGAAACCCAATAAGCTTCTATCCACAAAGATATACACAAATCAACCATAATTTCAATATTTCCGAGCTATTTTTCCTTCCAGACTCAGCTATACCCACATAAAAAGAAGCCATTGTGTACAACTCAATACAGCTGCCTTGGAGTTATCACCATGAATCCGGATCGTTAATGGTCATAGGATTCCTATATCGAAGGAATTTGATCACAAAATTAGCCTTACTACAGGAGAAAGGGATACGTAAAAGGGGAAATACGGGATCTGGGTGTTAAAAGTAACGAGCGCCTATGTACAATATGCACAATATGCACAAGTCATCCCCAACTGTGCATGACAGGAGATTTTTGCAATAACCTATACACAGAGAAAGCTCATGTAATGTGGACAAAATAAAAAGAAGCCTCTCGGCTTCTAGGTAATCAGTAAGCGGGTGATGGGAATCGAACCCACGCTATCAGCTTGGAAGGCTGAAGTTCTACCATTGAACTACACCCGCAAATTAGTATCGGGATGACACGATTTGAACATGCGACCCCCTGGTCCCAAACCAGGTGCTCTACCAAGCTGAGCTACATCCCGACGTATAATTTTTTAAAATGGCGCGCCCTGAGAGATTCGAACTCCCGGCCTTTTGATTCGTAGTCAAACGCTCTATCCAGCTGAGCTAAGGGCGCAAATATGGAGCGGACGACGGGAATCGAACCCGCGACCCTCGCCTTGGCAAGGCGATGCTCTACCGCTGAGCCACGTCCGCAAAAACAAGATGCGCGTGGAGGGACTTGAACCCCCACGTCAAAGACGCTAGATCCTAAGTCTAGTGCGTCTGCCAATTCCGCCACACGCGCATGTAATAAAATGGTGAGCCATGAAGGATTCGAACCTTCGACACCCTGATTAAAAGTCAGGTGCTCTACCAGCTGAGCTAATGGCTCTTAATGGCTGGGGATATAGGATTTGAACCTATGCATGACGGAGTCAAAGTCCGTTGCCTTACCGCTTGGCTAATCCCCAATATGCATATGATTCACAATTCCCCAACATTTCAACCAGGTAAGAGGATGAAATATGGTGGAGGCTGAGGGGCTCGAACCCCCGACCCTCTGCTTGTAAGGCAGATGCTCTCCCAGCTGAGCTAAGCCTCCATACTATCCTATGACCCGTAGGGGAATCGAACCCCTGTTACCTCCGTGAAAGGGAGGTGTCTTAACCGCTTGACCAACGGGCCCTAACACAAGCTCTCAACCGGGTTCGAACCGGTGACCTCATCCTTACCATGGATGCACTCTACCTGCTGAGCTATGAGAGCAAAGGCTCCCCGAACAGGACTCGAACCTGTGACAACTCGATTAACAGTCGAGTGCTCTACCAACTGAGCTATCAGGGAATAGTAATCATAAGGATTCGCTTGGCGACGTCCTACTCTCCCAGGACCCTGCGGTCCAAGTACCATCGGCGCTGGAGGGCTTAACGGTCGTGTTCGGGATGGGTACGTGTGGAACCCCTCCGCTATCGCCACCAAACATGAATTTGTAAAACAAATTCTTCCGTACAGGTATTCGGTTCATCACTAACCGTGTGAATGAATAGCCCTGCGCTTGTCGTATGTATCTTCTACATACCTTCAAGGTGTTACACCCTGAAAACTGGATCCGAAACTCCATTGCGTCTTATACTTAGGATAAGCCCTCGACCGATTAGTATTGGTCAGCTCCATGCATTACTGCACTTCCACCCCCAACCTATCTACCTCGTCGTCTTCAAGGGGTCTTACTAATTGGGAAATCTCATCTTGAGGGGGGCTTCACGCTTAGATGCTTTCAGCGCTTATCCCTTCCGTACATAGCTACCCAGCGGTGCTCCTGGCGGAACAACTGGTACACCAGCGGTACGTCCATCCCGGTCCTCTCGTACTAAGGACAGCTCCTCTCAAATTTCCTACGCCCACGACAGATAGGGACCGAACTGTCTCACGACGTTCTGAACCCAGCTCGCGTACCGCTTTAATGGGCGAACAGCCCAACCCTTGGGACCTACTTCAGCCCCAGGATGCGATGAGCCGACATCGAGGTGCCAAACCTCCCCGTCGATGTGGACTCTTGGGGGAGATAAGCCTGTTATCCCCAGGGTAGCTTTTATCCGTTGAGCGATGGCCCTTCCATGCGGTACCACCGGATCACTAAGCCCGACTTTCGTCCCTGCTCGACTTGTAGGTCTCGCAGTCAAGCTCCCTTCTGCCTTTGCACTCTTCGAATGATTTCCAACCATTCTGAGGGAACCTTGGGGCGCCTCCGTTACTCTTTAGGAGGCGACCGCCCCAGTCAAACTGCCCACCTGACACTGTCCTCGTACCGGATCACGGTACCAAGTTAGAACCTAGATACGATCAGGGTGGTATCCCAAGGATGCCTCCTCTCAAGCTGGCGCTCAAGTCTCTTAGGCTCCCACCTATCCTGTACAGATCGTACCCAAATTCAATATCAAGCTGCAGTAAAGCTCCATGGGGTCTTTCCGTCTTGTCGCGGGTAACCTGCATCTTCACAGGTATTAAAATTTCACCGGATCTCTCGTTGAGACAGCGCCCAAGTCGTTACGCCATTCGTGCGGGTCAGAATTTACCTGACAAGGAATTTCGCTACCTTAGGACCGTTATAGTTACGGCCGCCGTTTACTGGGGCTTCGGTTCATAGCTTCGCCCTAAAAAGGACTTACCACTCCCCTTAACCTTCCAGCACCGGGCAGGCGTCAGCCCGTATACTTCGCCTTGCGGCTTCGCACAGACCTGTGTTTTTGCTAAACAGTCGCTTGGGCCTTTTCACTGCGGCCCCCCTCGGGCTATTCACCCTACCGAGGCACCCCTTCTCCCGAAGTTACGGGGTCATTTTGCCGAGTTCCTTAACGAGAGTTCTTCCGCGCGCCTTAGAATTCTCTTCTCGCCTACCTGTGTCGGTTTGCGGTACGGGCACCTTCTCCTGGCTAGAGGCTTTTCTTGGCAGTCTGAGATCATGACCTTCGCTACTGTAATTTTCGCTCCCCATCACAGCCCAGCCTTACGATGTGCGGATTTGCCTACACACCAGCCTCACTGCTTAGACGGACATCCATCAGTCCGCGTCACTACCCTACTGCGTCACCCCATCGCTCATAACGGATTACGGTGGTACAGGAATTTCGACCTGTTGTCCTTCGACTACGCCTATCGGCCTCGCCTTAGGTCCCGACTTACCCTGAGCGGACGAACCTTCCTCAGGAACCCTTAGGCTTTCGGCGGATCTGATTCTCACAGATCTTTTCGTTACTCATACCGGCATTCTCACTTGAATGCAGTCCAGCGCTCCTTACGGTACACCTTCAACCCGCATTCAACGCTCCCCTACCCCTGATGCAAAGCATCAAGCCATAGCTTCGGTGGCGTGTTTAGCCCCGTTACATTTTCGGCGCAGAGTCACTCGACCAGTGAGCTATTACGCACTCTTTCAATGGTGGCTGCTTCTAAGCCAACATCCTGGTTGTCTGTGCAACTCCACATCCTTTCCCACTTAACACACACTTGGGGACCTTAGCTGATGGTCTGGGCTGTTTCCCTTTCGACAATGGATCTTAGCACTCACTGTCTGACTCCCGGAACCAAGTCTATGGCATTCGGAGTTTGACTGAGCTTGGTAACCCTTGCGGGCCCCGCACCCAATCAGTGCTCTACCTCCACGACTCTTATTCCGAGGCTAGCCCTAAAGCTATTTCGGGGAGAACCAGCTATCTCCGGGTTCGATTGGAATTTCTCCGCTACCCCCACCTCATCCCCGCATTTTTCAACATGCGTGGGTTCGGGCCTCCAGTGCGTGTTACCGCACCTTCACCCTGGACAGGGGTAGATCACCCGGTTTCGGGTCTACGTCCACGTACTAACTCGCCCTATTCAGACTCGCTTTCGCTGCGGCTTCAGCTCTTCACCTTAACCTTGCACGGGAACGTAACTCGCCGGTTCATTCTACAAAAGGCACGCCATCACCCATAGATCGGGCTCTGACTTCTTGTAAGCACACGGTTTCAGGATCTATTTCACTCCCCTTCCGGGGTGCTTTTCACCTTTCCCTCACGGTACTGCTTCACTATCGGTCGCCAGGGAGTATTTAGCCTTGGCAGATGGTCCTGCCGGATTCATACGGGGTTTCACGTGCCCCGCACTACTCGGGATCCGTCTCGGAGGGAACGGGTTTTGAACTACAGGGCTTTTACCTTCTCTGGCGGGCCTTTCCAGACCTCTTCATCTAACCGGTTCCTTTGTAACTCCATGTGAGACGTCCCACAACCCCAAGGAGCAAGCTCCTTGGTTTGGGCTAATCCGCGTTCGCTCGCCGCTACTGACGGAATCACTATTGTTTTCTCTTCCTCAGGGTACTTAGATGTTTCAGTTCCCCTGGTATGCCTCTGTTCTGCCTATGTATTCAGCAGAAAGTGACTGTCGATGAAGACAGCCGGGTTTCCCCATTCGGACATCCCCGGATCAAAGCTTGCTTACAGCTCCCCGAGGCTTTATCGTTGTTCGCCACGTCCTTCGTCGGCTCCTGGCGCCTAGGCATCCTCCGTGTGCTCTTTGTAGCTTAACCTAGATTTTTCTTTCAAAGAAAGAAAATATCGATGTTCGATAAAGAATGATGTTTACCAAAGGCAAAATATCTTTCCTTACCTGCTACCTTTATTTCACTTGTTTACACAAGATCAGCGTAAAGGAATATTCTAAAACGCAATTTCGTTTCGGTATCCAGTTTTCAAGGTGCAATACAGTTTCTTCGAAACTGTAACCTGTGTGATTATCGCTCAAACTCCGAAGAGTTGATGATCATCATGCAGTTTTTTTGATGAAGTTGTAATTGGTGGAGCCAAGCGGGATCGAACCGCTGACCTCCTGCTTGCAAGGCAGGCGCTCTCCCAGCTGAGCTATGGCCCCAAAGAGTAATATAAAGTTATATGGTGGGCCCTAGTGGACTCGAACCACCGACCTCACCCTTATCAGGGGTGCGCTCTAACCAGCTGAGCTAAGGGCCCATAATAAACCACCAAAGAAATTCTTCTTTAGTGGTTGCGCTTGGCGACGTCCTACTCTCCCAGGACCCTGCGGTCCAAGTACCATCGGCGCTGGAGGGCTTAACGGTCGTGTTCGGGATGGGTACGTGTGGAACCCCTCCGCTATCGCCACCAAACGTTTGAGAGTTTAAGCTCTCAAAACTGAGCAACGAGTGAGTCGCTTTGGATATTCATTTCATTCACACAGATGTGATGAACCGAATTGAATATCCGTTCGCAGGTACATTGTACCTGCTGAGTTGAATGTTTCCATTGCAGGAAACGATTCTCCATAGAAAGGAGGTGATCCAGCCGCACCTTCCGATACGGCTACCTTGTTACGACTTCACCCCAATCATCTACCCCACCTTCGGCGGCTGGCTCCCTTGCGGGTTACCCCACCGACTTCGGGTGTTGTAAACTCTCGTGGTGTGACGGGCGGTGTGTACAAGACCCGGGAACGTATTCACCGCGGCATGCTGATCCGCGATTACTAGCAATTCCGACTTCATGCAGGCGAGTTGCAGCCTGCAATCCGAACTGAGACCGGCTTTTCTAGGATTCGCTCCAGATCGCTCTTTCGCTTCCCGTTGTACCGGCCATTGTAGTACGTGTGTAGCCCAGGTCATAAGGGGCATGATGATTTGACGTCATCCCCACCTTCCTCCGGTTTGTCACCGGCAGTCTGCTTAGAGTGCCCAGCTTGACCTGCTGGCAACTAAGCATAAGGGTTGCGCTCGTTGCGGGACTTAACCCAACATCTCACGACACGAGCTGACGACAACCATGCACCACCTGTCTCCTCTGTCCCGAAGGAAAGATCTATCTCTAGACCGATCAGAGGGATGTCAAGACCTGGTAAGGTTCTTCGCGTTGCTTCGAATTAAACCACATACTCCACTGCTTGTGCGGGTCCCCGTCAATTCCTTTGAGTTTCAGTCTTGCGACCGTACTCCCCAGGCGGAATGCTTAATGTGTTAACTTCGGCACCAAGGGTATCGAAACCCCTAACACCTAGCATTCATCGTTTACGGCGTGGACTACCAGGGTATCTAATCCTGTTTGCTCCCCACGCTTTCGCGCCTCAGCGTCAGTTACAGCCCAGAGAGTCGCCTTCGCCACTGGTGTTCCTCCACATATCTACGCATTTCACCGCTACACGTGGAATTCCACTCTCCTCTTCTGCACTCAAGCTCCCCAGTTTCCAGTGCGACCCGAAGTTGAGCCTCGGGATTAAACACCAGACTTAAAGAGCCGCCTGCGCGCGCTTTACGCCCAATAATTCCGGACAACGCTTGCCCCCTACGTATTACCGCGGCTGCTGGCACGTAGTTAGCCGGGGCTTTCTTCTCAGGTACCGTCACTCTTGTAGCAGTTACTCTACAAGACGTTCTTCCCTGGCAACAGAGCTTTACGATCCGAAAACCTTCATCACTCACGCGGCGTTGCTCCGTCAGGCTTTCGCCCATTGCGGAAGATTCCCTACTGCTGCCTCCCGTAGGAGTCTGGGCCGTGTCTCAGTCCCAGTGTGGCCGATCACCCTCTCAGGTCGGCTACGCATCGTCGCCTTGGTAGGCCTTTACCCCACCAACTAGCTAATGCGCCGCAGGCCCATCCATCAGTGACAGATTGCTCCGTCTTTCCTCCTCCCCCCATGCAGGGAAAGGATGTATCCGGTATTAGCTACCGTTTCCGGTAGTTATCCCAGTCTCATGGGCAGGTTGCCTACGTGTTACTCACCCGTCCGCCGCTAGGTTGTTTTAAAAGCAAGCTTTTAAAACAACCCCGCTCGACTTGCATGTATTAGGCACGCCGCCAGCGTTCGTCCTGAGCCAGGATCAAACTCTCCATTAAAGACCAACCGAAGCTGGTTTATAGAAAGAGCGATATGCTCATTTTGAAACTGACGAGATAAAATATCTCATTGTTCGCTTCCATTTTATACAGCCTGACGGCATGTACCAAAATCTCAGCGTTGGATTTTGCAAGCAAAATCCGTACTCACTCGTTGTTCAGTTTTCAAAGATCAAACCTTCTTGTTCTCTTGTTTTCGTTCTTACTTTGTTTCATCACCGCGTCTCAGTGGCGACCTTTATAATATATCATTACTTTTTAAGATTTGCAAGAGTTTTTTTAAATTTCTTTTTTCGAGCAAATTCCTTAAAAAGGAACGAAAATTAATTTACCATGAATCCTAAATAGAGTCAATACTTATTTTGATATCAGAAAGTATAAACTTCTTAAGAGTTAACTTCCTGATATCTCTGGATTTATAAGTTGGCTCTTATATCTTTTATTGTTTGGTTTGCGGGACGCGCCCTCTACGGGCATATTTGGATAGTTCCTTGGCGGGTGCAAAGCGGGCGTACATGCGGAAAACTGTTTTATACCGAAGCGCTATCGCATAACGAATATCCTGATCCAATCGGGTATCGCTCATATCAAGCAGCATTTCATCAAGTTCCTTACGAAGAACATAATCCAGTTCCTTGCATTCTTTTTCGTTAAACAGCATTCCCAGCATATGACCATACTCCCTTATCAGCTTATTATATAGTGCTTATATTTGCCCAACTATTGTTCCAGTCTTTACCTGTTTTTAAACTCAACTGCTAAGGTTTCAAACTTATTCGGATTTAATTCCATGTTTTCTCTTTGGGCTCTCCCCTTTGTTATGTTCAATTTTCAGGAAAAATATAAATAACCGACCATAATATTTTAATGTGACATTAAACGATATGTTATTCCACTCTCAATTGCAGCTGCAATAAGCAGCAGAACAACGGACCATATAGACACCCTCAACGTCTGTTTCATAAAGAGCTCCCACGTTTGGGCAAGCCCTTTTCGTTTCAAACCTATGCCTGCACTGATCGAGGACATTACTTGCCCCCCAAACTTCAAACCGAAAGCACAGGCGATAATTAAAACAGGTAATTCAATCACACCATGCGGAAGCAGTCCTTTTACAATAACCTCATACAAGCTTCTGCCCATATCCGTCTGTAAGTGTACGACAAACCCCAAAACCATCCCATTCATAATCAAAAATACAATCGGTACGATTCCAAATAAAGACCCGATAAATATAACCAGCACACACTTGATCGCATTATTGAAAAAGATGAACACAAAAAAGCTCCATTGAGGATGTTCAGACTGTTGTAAACGCTGAGCCACTTCCCCCAACCCTGCCATTTGTTGAGCCAATATGGATTGAATAGCGCCTGTACTTAACCAACCCACCAGAATACTTATGCAAAACAGAAATGCGGAAACTAAAATCAACCGTCTTGTAGTGTGTAAATCGTGAAGAAATGCTTTTAATCCCATCAGATCAATCCCTCCTGTTAGTCCAATGGCATAATTGACAACCCCAGGCATAGCTTTAAGTAAACAAGCACTTCTATGATGAAAGGGGCGTTATTAACCATGAATTCTTTTTTCTATGTACTGAACGGCAAAAAAATTAAACGGTTCTTTATCGTAGCAGCGGCGGCCATTTTCGCTATTGGGGTTATTTATGTTGAAACCGATAATGTTACCGTTTTTTCCGAGGAAGCACCAGCGGCCATTTATAGTGTACCCACAGACAAAAAGCTGATCGCTCTTACCTTTGACATTAGTTGGGGAGATAAGCGTACTGAACCCATCCTAAAGGTTCTCAAGGACAAAAAAGTGACCAAGTCCACCTTCTTTCTTTCTTCCCCATGGAGTAAAACGCATCCGGAGCTTGTGAATCGGATTAAAGACAGCGGATATGAGATCGGCAGCCATGGACATAAACATGAAAATTACAGCAGTCTAAGTGATGAGGACATTCGTAAGCAGATTTCAACAGCCCACACCACGTTGACTGAGCTGACCGGGCAGCCGCCGAAGTTGATCCGTATGCCTAATGGTGATTTCGACAAAAGGGTTCTTCAGGTCGCCAGCACTTTAGGCTACAAAACAATCCAGTGGGACACGGATTCTTTAGATTGGAAAAACCCAGGTACTCAGGTCATTATTGACCGTGTTGTGAAGAAAGCACATCCCGGCGACATTGTTCTTCTGCATGCCAGTGATTCCTGTAAACAAACTCATGAAGCGCTGCCCGTCATTATCGACAAATTGCGTGCGCAAGGTTATGAATTTGTAACTGTATCCGAACTGCTTCAACAGGGCACAGTAAAAGGCAAAGAGGTTCGTGATCAGGCCATGGGGCTTTAAGGAGTTATTTTACAACGTTCTCAACAAAAAACCAAAAGTCAGGCGACATATTTCACCTTATCCATTCGCATACTATCCACATTCATGATGAAGGAGGAATACGGCCATGAATTGGACTCGTTTGCGATTAGTCAGCATGATATGTGTACTGGGCGTTGCGCTGACCGGCTGTGGTTCGGACCAGAGCTCCGCGCCTCCCCAGAACAGCTATAAAGAAATGAAAACGATGGTTGTCGATATTTTAAAAAGCGATGACGGGAAAAAAGCAGTGGAGGAGGCTTTGACGGGAGAAAGCAGCTCCTCCAAAGAAGGGCAATCCGGTCAAGGCAGCGAAAGCGGTGGATCTGGGGGAGGTTCCGGCGGCGGCAGTATGGGGATGAAAATGATTATGCCCACACAGTCAGCAGAACAGATGAAAATCGCAGTCAAGGATACCCTGGTTTCTCCGGAATACAAAAAGGAAATCGAAAAAATTATGACTGATCCGCGCTTTGCCGGTGAATTTGCCAAGGCCATCAACAGCCAAAGTAAGCAACTTCATATGCAACTTATTAAAGACCCTTCTTATCAAAAATCTATTGAAGCGATGCTCAAATCTCCAGAACTGACCAAAATGTATATGGATTTAACTAAAACCCCTGAATACCGCAAACAATCTATGACGGTTATGCACGATGCGATGCAGAATCCTATTTTCCGACTTGAGGTCATGAATTTACTCAAAACTGTCGTACAAGAAGAGCTTCAACCCAAGGTTGAGAAAAAAGTGGTGGTCAAGACGGATCAAGCGGTGAAAAACAAGGTGGCGGTAGTGGTGATAGCAGCGGCGGACAAGGAGGTCAATAATAAAAAGGCTGGTTCAGCAACCAGCCTTTTTTTCTTATTCAGATTCGGCGTGTAGCGTCGTAATTTGAGTGGCGATATCGTTATAGATCGCTCCCGTTGCCGATTCGGATTTATATACAGATGGTGAGAAATCCGCCTCTGACGGATGGTTATCTGGAATACCCAGCGGAATTTGCGCCAGCAGCTTTGTATGAAGGGTGTCCGCCAGCATAGCCCCACCTCCACGGCCGAAAACATAGTCCTTCTCTCCGGTAGAGGATACATAATAGGACATGTTCTCCACAACGCCAATGACCTTATGATCCGTTTGGAGCGCCATTGCTCCTGCACGTGCGGCGACAAAGGCTGCCGTGGCATGAGGGGTAGTCACAATAATTTCTTCACTCTGAGGGATCATCTGGTGTACATCAAGCGCTACATCCCCGGTTCCCGGTGGTAAATCAAGAATCATATAATCCAGCTTGCCCCATTCCACATCGCTAAAAAACTGTCTGAGCATTCTTCCCAGCATGGGACCTCTCCAAATCACGGGGTTGTTCTCCCTGACAAAAAAGCCCATAGACATAATCTTGATGCCAAATCGCTCCACCGGCTGAATAATACCGTCTTCTACGGTAGGAACGTCCTCGACTCCGATCATATCCGGTACGCTAAATCCATAAATGTCAGCATCAATCAAACCCACACGTTTGCCCTGTCTAGCCAAAGCAGCCGCTAAATTTACAGCCACCGTCGATTTACCGACACCCCCTTTTCCGCTGGCAATCGCAATAAATCGTACGCCAGATGCCGGATTCAGCAGCTCATGTTCTTCCATACCAACAGCATGTCCCTTGGTCAAAACCGGGTCAGCCACTTCCTCCGCATTCTCTCCCGTGTGAATGGCGGATCTTTCATGCTCAGACGCTTCACGGATACGAATATGAATATGGTTCAGCCCCGCTCCTTCCAACGTCTGTCTGATTTCCCTCTCCAGCTCTACCCTCGCCCCTTCCTCTGGGTTCAGACTAATCGCGGTCAAGGATACACGATCCTCTTTAATAACAACATCCCGAATAAAATGAAGATCGACCAAACGATGACCCGTGTGAGGCTCTCGTACCTGTTGAAGTAGCTCTATAACTTGCTCTCTGGATTGCATGAATAATCAGCACCTCTGCTTCAATGAATTTACGTAGTTGTAAACACTTACAGTATACCACTATCTGACCTCAGGTGCTGACGATGACCTCTTTTCCCCAGCGCTATAACGCAACAATCCCTTGTATATTGCTGCCGCCACCTGTCTCTGATAGGTCTCGTCACTCAGTCGTCTGGCTTCCTCTGGATGGGATAAAAAGCCGACTTCTACGAGGGCTGATGGCATTTTGAGGGCCTTGAGCAAATATACCGTATTCACCGTCTTGGCCACTCTGTTTGTGTTCTCCAGGTTGCGTTTAATCTCCTCCTGAATGAGGGAGGCCAAATTTTCGTTATCCGCATGATTAGGGACGTAAAAGGTTTGGGCTCCACTCCAGCGGCTCGACGGGACGCTGTTCATGTGAATACTTAAAAAGAGATCCGCTTTATGTTCCTCAATCATGCGTACACGCTGCTTCAGGTCCTCCGTTTTTCTTCTCGCATAGCCCCTGGTTTCTTGCTGTGCCAGATCACGGTCAGCCTCCCGAGTCATGACGACAACGGCTCCTGCTTGTTGCAAATAATCTCGCAAAAAAAAGGCAATCGCCAGATTAATGTCCTTCTCAATGACACCTTCTTTGCTGACAGCCCCTCCATCGGGCCCTCCATGTCCTGCATCTATGGCAATTACTTTACCAGTAAGCGGAAGACTCCAATGGGTCCAGGCTCTCGAAGCAGGTATCTCATATAGAGCCAGCGTGATAAACAGAACGGCGAGACAGCAGCCCAGCAGTATTTTTTTCAGCGTCCGATAGCGAATCCACAGTGTAACCTCGTGTTTACGATTATTTTTTTGCATAACAAAACGCCTCCGTCCCTATACAGATACTAATGATCTATATGGGACGAGGCGTGTAAATAGTACAACTCAGGAATGAACAAATTCTTTCATACCTTCAATCAACACTTGGGCGACTTCCGGTCGTGTAAATTCAGGAGGCGGACAAACCCCCGAACGTAACAATTCCCGAACTTTGGTGCCTGAAAGCGTCAAATGATGTTCCTTGGGATGAGGGCATGTTTTGCTAGAGGCCATATTTCCACATCGGGTGCAATAAAAGCTGTGTTCGAAGAACAACGGGATGATCTCCAGTTCCTCAGGTGTGAAGTTTCTGAAAATGTCCTGTGCTTCGTATGTGCCGTAATAGTCTCCTACACCCGCATGGTCCCTTCCTACAATAAAATGGGTACAACCGTAGTTCTTCCGCACAATCGCATGAAAAATGGCCTCTCTCGGACCAGCATATCGCATGGCAGCAGGAAACACACCCAGAAAAGTACGGTCAGCCGGATAATAGTTGTCCAGCAGCACCAGATAGCTCTTCATCCGCACATCTGCTGGAACGTCATCTGACTTGGTTTCACCAACGAGCGGATTCAGAAATAACGCATCTACAATCTCCATCGCGCTTTTTTGGATATACTCATGCGCCCGGTGTACGGGATTACGCGTTTGGAATCCTACTACTGTTTTCCAGCCTTTTTCAGCAAAATGATTGCGCGTCTGCGCCGGTGTGTAATAAAACTCACCAAATTGCGCGGGTTCTGGCCGATTCAATACCTGTACAGATCCCCCTACATAAGTAGTTGGTCGCTCCAAAAGTTTATTGACACCAGGATGCGCCGGATCATTCGTCTTGAATACACGTCTGGCCTCCTCTGCCTGATCAACCTGATATATACTCTCAATATCAAGTACAGCATAAATGGTACCGTCCGTTTCGCCCACTAGAGCGACCTGTTGCCCTAATGTCAGTTCCCCGGCTATGCTCTCCGTAACCGCAAGCGTAATGGGGATACTCCAGACTGTGCCATCGGCAAGACGCATATCCGCTACCACTGACCGATAGTCGGCTTCGTTCATAAACCCTGTCAGCGGAGAAAATGCCCCCACTCCAATCAAATCCAGATCGGAAATAGTCCACGAATTTACACGGATAGGAAACAATTCACGGGCGGCCTGCAAAAGTGTTTTTTGCTCTGAACCTGTAATGATTCTATCTATAAGCGTTCCACCATGCGGGAGAATTGCAGTCATAATGCACTTCCTTTCTGTTCATAAATGCCATTCACAGCTAATTGTGTATCGTTATTGATGGAGTCCACACTCCGTTTTCTCATTACCTGACCAGCGTCCAGCACGAGGATCTTCGCCCGGAAGGACTTCACGCGTGCACTGCTCACAACCGACGCTGGGATAGTTACGATCATGTAGCGGATTATACAGCACTTCATGCGTATGAATATAGTTCCACACGTCCTCTGATGTCCAGCTTGCCAAAGGATTGAATTTAACGAGACCGAACTTTTCGTCATACTCAATCTTTTTTGCATTTGCACGGGTAGGAGCCTGATCTCGGCGAATGCCAGTAATCCATGCATCGTATTGCGATAAAATACGTATTAGCGGCTCTACTTTACGTATACCACAACATGTGTTGGGATCTGATTTCCAAAGCTCTTCTCCATGCTTAGCCGCTTGCTCTTCCGGAGTAATTAAGGGAGATACCCGCACAAAATCCATGTTGTATTTTTCCTTCATCTGATCACGCGTATCGTAAGTTTCTTGAAAATGAAAGTCAGTGTCCAAATAAAAAACATCACTGGAGGGACTAATTTTTTGCAGCATATCTACAAGCACTACATCCTCCGCCCCAAAGCTACAAGCAAAGGTTAGATTGGGGAATGTATGAACAGCATACTGGATAATTTCCTCGGGCGTAGCCTCTTCCAGCTCAATTGCCTTGACCTTAATCAATGCTTCTTTCTCCAATAAGTTCATTATTAATGCGCCTCCGTCTGAAGATTCATAAATAAGTGCCATATTCCAAAAGCCGACTAAACTAATAAGAATAAATAAAGTATAAAACTTTCATATTCATTGTCAATCCACAGTATGTGGGCCTGAGATAACCATTTTTAAGCCTGAAATTAGCAGGATCGTTGTTCTGTCAGCATTCTATAACCCTATCCTTCGTATCCGACCAGGTTCATTGACTTTATATAAAATATTCTTATACAGTTCATTTGGGAATGATCCTAAAGTTACTTGGCAACTAAAAGTAATTAGTCAAAGAAAGAAGGTTTGCTTGAATGGAAGCTTTTTACGTCAACGAAGACGGTTCGCTCGCTACTCCGCTCAAAGGAAAAGATTGGCCCCGGTGCTGCAGGGATTGGAAATGCCGACCAGATTCGAGATGCTATGATGAAGCAAGGACTATCTGAGAAAGAAAATAGCCAACGTTTTTGGCTTTATGTTTACCGAGGGCTGTTAATCGAGGGGATGGAGAATATATTCGATTTCCAAAAGCCCTATCTACGTTCCGAAGACGAAGTACGTTCATGGGCACGGTCCGATGACGGTAAAATTACTCTGCTTGAGGTCATTCGTCAGATTAAGCCTACTATACTGATCGGCACCTCAGGTGTCCATGGGGCTTTCTCAGAGAAAATTATAAAAGAAATGGCTAACCACGTTGAACGGCCTATCATTATGCCTATGTCTAACCCTACAGCGCTCGCAGAGGCAATTCCAGAGGATCTGATCCGCTGGACACAAGGTAGGGCGCTTATCGCTACTGGAAGCCCCTTTGAGCCTGTCACCTATGAAGGGACGGTTTATGAGATTGGACAATCGAACAATGCATTTGTGTTCCCAGGATTGGGGCTTGGCGCGATTGCAGTACAGGCCAAGACGATCACTGGAAGTATGTTTACTGCCGCTGCAAATGCTGTAGCCGAGATGGTGGACAGCACTAAACCCGGAAGCGCCCTTCTCCCCAGTGTACACAAGCTGAAAGAGGTATCCTTTGCTTGTAGCCTTAGCCGTGGCCAAAGCAGCTATACAGGACGGTACAGCCAGTGTCCAAACAGATCATATAGAACAGTCGCTTCGTGAACTCATGTGGAAACCGAACTATAGACGTGTAACTGCGCTAAGCTAAGACGATTATACGGAAGTATGTTAAGTATTCACTTCTTGTTGTATTTAGTCACAGGTTATGAACATAACGGGATAAACTGAGTTAAAAAACAAATAAAATTATGCATAACGTAACTGCCTCTGATCACAACGTGGACAACTTCGAGTGTTCCTTGCAATCAAGGCGGTTATTTTGTACCCATACGGCTTTATAATTCACTCCTACACTTTACTATCTGGTTACATGAAGGGTTGAGGACGAATCAAACGTTCTAGTTAGGGCAGCTATAGTACTTATCCACATGTGGATATTTTCAAAAAATATTTATAACAGCAAAAGAAGAACCCTTTCCATAAGGAAAAGGTTCTTCTGTATTCGAAATATTAACGTTTCGAGAACTGTGGAGCACGACGAGCGGCTTTGAGGCCATATTTTTTACGTTCTTTCATACGTGGGTCACGAGTCAGGAAGCCTGCTTTTTTCAAAGCTGGACGGAATTCCGGATCTGCTTTCAGCAGAGCACGGGAAATGCCGTGGCGGATTGCGCCCGCTTGACCAGAGATACCACCACCATGAGCGATAACAAGTACGTCATAGCTACCCACTGTTTCAGTCAGGTTCAATGGTTGTTTTACGATCAGTTTGAGTGTTTCCAAACCGAAATATTCATTAATATCACGCTTGTTGATGACAATGCGTCCTTCACCCGGTACGAGACGAACACGAGCTACCGAATGTTTACGACGACCTGTCCCATAGTATTGTACTTGTGCCATGAAACTGTCCTCCCTTTTAATTATCCGCGAAGTTCGTAAACTTCAGGTTTTTGTGCTGCATGTGGATGCTCTGCGCCTTTGTAAGCTTTAAGTCTCAGCTTCATTTTCTCGCCTTGACGAGTTTTAGGAAGCATACCGTGAACAGCCAGTTCCAGCATACGCTCAGGTTTGTTCTTAACCATGTCTTGTGCAACCGTTACTTTCAGACCACCCGGATGCAGGGAGTGACGGTAGTATTTCTTCTTCTCCATTTTCTTACCAGTCAATACGATTTTCTCCGCATTGATTACAACAACAAAATCACCTGTGTCCACATGTGGTGTAAACTGTGGCTTGTGTTTGCCGCGAATCAACGCAGCCGCTTCGCTTGCCAGACGGCCGAGCGTTTTGCCTTCGGCATCAATGATGTGCCAGTTGCGCTCAACTTCATTTGGCTTCGCCATATACGTAGTACGCATGAAAAGTTTCCTCCTTAAGTTCGTTAACAGAAATCATCATTTATCTTCGTTCGTTAAGTTGCTGCATTATTGATGGATTAGATGTTGTTTGAAAGTGATCGTCTTAATTGGGGCTGTGGGAAAGCCATTAAGAAAACACAACTTTTATATTACAGGATAACCATCAATTCTGCAAGGGTAAAATCAATGTTTTTTGATGTTTTCGTCGTACTCCACATTCCAGAGGGTTAAAGCATGTCCAACAGCCGTAGGACCGGCCTTTGAGCGATTTTTAGCCTCCAAAATGGAAGGAATATCATCCGCCGATTTTTTGCCTTCTCCCACTTCCAGCAAAGTCCCCATAATGATCCGAACCATGTGCTGCAAAAAACCGCTGCCAGTAATATACGTATGAATAATTCCCTGATCATCCGAACCCGGACGTGAAAAGGAATGGTCTACCGTCATGTAGGCTTCGTAAATTGTACGGACATGGTTCGTTTTCTGGGAACGTCGGGATGCGAACGATGTATAGTCAAAAGTGCCGATCAAATGGGCCAGCCCTTCCTCCATCGCTCGTATATCCAAACTCGTCGGGTGATGTGCCTGTGTACGACGGTGAAAGATGTCCGGAAATCGGTTCGCATTAATGCTGTACCGATACGTCTTCCGCTTCGCCATACGGCGTGCATGAAAGGACAACGGCACCTCTTTCGCATCCGTAACGATGATATCACGAGGCAGCCAAGCATTGAGTGCCAGACACCAGCGCTGTATCGGGATCGGTGATTCAGTATGAAAATTGAATACCTGTCCATATGCATGTACACCTGCGTCTGTGCGGCCTGAGCCTGTGATTTTTAGACGTTCGCCCGTCAATGAGTAAATAGCATTTTCAAGATAGTCCTGAATGGTATTACCACTGGGCTGCGTCTGAAAGCCATCATAGCGGGTTCCGTCATAGTTCACCTTCATGCACAAGTTCCGCATGTCTCTCACACCTTTGCGGGGTATTCACTGGCCTTATAAGGAATAACCGTACATAACAAAGGAGAAGCCCCTCAAGGACTCCTCCAAGAGAAAAAAAGGGTTGTTCAGAATCAAGCTGATTCTGTCCACCCTTCCCTCATCTTCGCCTGTTTACGCGCGGTCAACCAGTTCCAGATATACCATTGGAGCGGCATCGCCACGACGAGGTCCCAATTTCAGGATACGAGTGTATCCACCTGGACGCTCGGTGTAACGTGTAGCCAATTCGCTAAACAGCTTTTGGATTGCATCCTGCTCACCATCCAAAGTTTCACGGCGAACGAACGCAGCCACTTGACGGCGTGCGTGCAGATCTCCTTTTTTCGCTTTGGTGATCAGTTTTTCAGCAATAGAACGAACTTCTTTCGCTTTAGCCTCAGTAGTTTGGATACGCTCGTACAAGAACAAATCGGTTACCAAATCACGAAACAAAGCTTTACGGGCACTGGAGTTACGGCCCAATTTTTGGTATGCCATGTAGTTTCCCCTCCTTCACAAAAACGTTGCTGTACTATTCTTCCGTACGAAGTCCTAAACCAAGTTCCTCGAGCTTCTCTTGTACTTCTTCCAAAGATTTGCGGCCCAGGTTGCGGACCTTCATCATATCTTCTTCAGATTTAGTAGTGAGTTCTTGTACCGTATTGATACCAGCGCGCTTAAGGCAGTTATAGGAACGGACGGAGAGATCCAGCTCTTCGATCGTCATTTCAAGAACTTTTTCTTTCTTGTCTTCTTCTTTTTCGACCATAATTTCCGCATCTTTTGCTTCGTCGGTTAGACCCACGAACAACATCACATGCTCGGTCAAAATTTTTGCTCCAAGGCTTACTGCTTCCTCAGGGCGGATACTTCCGTCAGTCCAAACCTCAAGTGTCAGCTTGTCATAATTCGTAACCTGGCCGACACGCGTATTTTCTATGCCATAGTTCACGCGTGAAATCGGAGTGTAGATGGAGTCGACGGGAATGACGCCGATCGGCTGGTCATCACGTTTATTCCGATCCTGCTTAACGTAACCGCGACCGCGATTGGCGAAAATACGCATGTGAAGTCTCGAACCCGGTCCGAGCGTAGCAATGTGAAGATCCGGATTAAGAATTTCCACATCACTGTCCGCACGGATATCTCCTGCCGTTACAACTCCTTCGCCTTCCGCATCGATTTCGAGTACCTTCTCTTCATCCGAGTGGATTTTAAGCGATAAAGCTTTCAGGTTCAGTATGATCTCCGTTACGTCTTCCTTCACACCGGGAACCGTTGCAAATTCGTGCAAAACTCCATCGATCTGAACCGATGTGACTGCTGCCCCCGGTAATGAGGATAACAGAATACGGCGAAGCGAGTTTCCCAGCGTCGTACCGTACCCGCGTTCCAGCGGTTCTACTACGAATTTTCCATAGGTGCCATCATCATTGACGTCTACCGTCTCAATTTTCGGCTTTTCGATTTCTATCACTGCAATATCCCTCCTTCAAAACGTCGCTCCTATATGAAACATTCACCTATCCATAGTCTATCATGCAGTATGCCTAAACATCCATTCTTGGCAGTTTGTGCCGGATTTATACTACACGCAGAGGAGAAATCTCATTAGACGCGACGACGTTTTGGAGGACGGCATCCGTTATGAGGTACCGGAGTTACGTCTTTAATCAGGTTAACTTCCAGTCCAGCTGCTTGCAAAGAGCGGATTGCTGCTTCGCGTCCTGCGCCTGGTCCTTTAACCATGACTTCGACAGTCTTCATGCCGTGTTCCATTGCAGCTTTAGCAGCTGTTTCTGCGGCCATTTGAGCTGCGAATGGAGTAGATTTACGGGAACCACGGAATCCCATGCCGCCTGAGCTGGCCCAAGAGATTGCGTTACCGTGTGGATCTGTGATCGTAACGATCGTGTTGTTGAACGTGGAACGGATGTGTGCCACGCCAGTCTCGATATTTTTACGGTCACGGCGTTTTGTACGTACAACTTTTTTCGGTTTAGCCATTGAATGTTATCCTCCCTTCTTATTTCTTTTTGTTCGCTACAGTCCGACGAGGACCTTTACGGGTACGAGCATTAGTTTTGGTACGTTGTCCGCGAACAGGCAATCCACGACGGTGACGAACACCACGGTAGCAGCCAATCTCAGTCAGACGTTTAATATTCAAGGAAATTTCACGACGCAGATCGCCTTCTACTTTAACTTCTTTGTCGATCGTTTCACGTAATTTGCTCACTTCATCTTCAGTCAAATCACGAACACGCGTGTTTGCACTGATGCCTGTTTCCTTCAAAATTTTCTGAGAAGTCGTTTTACCGATTCCGAAAATGTAAGTCAAGGCGATCTCAACGCGTTTGTCACGTGGCAAATCCACACCAGCTATACGAGCCATTTTACGCTACACCCCCTTCTATTAACCTTGTTTTTGTTTGTGTTTCGGATTTTCGCAAATAACCATTACATTCCCTTTACGGCGAATGACTTTGCATTTCTCGCAAATAGGTTTTACAGAAGGTCTTACCTTCATGTTGATTACCTCCTCCAAGCTTTACCCTGGTAAAACTCGCTTCGTGAACATTCACATCGTTTTGCCGAGCAAAACAAGTTTTTTTAAAATGACGTACGTTTAATTAAACCTGCATGAATTACTTGCGGTACGTAATACGGCCTTTAGTTAAATCGTAAGGCGATAACTGTACAACCACCTTGTCGCCTGTCAAAATACGGATAAAGTGCATCCGCAGTTTTCCGGAAACATGTGCAAGAATTTGATGACCGTTCTCCAGCTCTACCTTGAACGTAGCGTTCGGCAGTGGCTCGATTACCGTACCTTCAACCTCAATGACATCTTCTTTGGCCAAAGTCAGTCTCCTTTCTCTTCAGCTTGGTATTCGGACGACTCCAAGAAAGTTTTCACTGCATGACGCAGCTTTCCATTTGTCACCCGACCGCTTTCGTTTAAACTGTTTACAACCTCGCTACTAATCTTGGGCTGAGGCATCAGATGAAGAACGTTTTTCTTCTTCGACTGATCAAACTTTCGTTTGTCCCCATCCGCAATATATACAAACCTGCTGTCCGCTATAGAAACGACAACCGCAATCTGTCCGACATCTCTGCCTTTCAGAATCTTCACCAGCTGACCGATTTGCAGGTTTCCTTGCTGAATCATTCAAATCACCTACGCACTCAGTTTCGTGAAAATGTCCATGCCGTCCGTTGTGACCGCCACCGCTTGCTCGTAACGAGCACGAGAGGCCACGTTCACCGTTACGACCGTCCAGTTGTCTTCCAGCGCCCCCACATGGCGAGAACCTATATGAACCATGAGTTCAATAGCCAGCACCATGCCGGTTTTCAGCCTCGGCCCCTGCTCGGGAATACCACGGTTTGGATTCTCAATATATTGCCGAATGGCATGCGACATTGTAAACTGGCGAGTCTTCGCGATGATATCGCCTTTGTTTAACTTGCGTTTGCCGGGAAATCCGTGCACCAGTTGTTCGTTGACTGAAGCGCAAATGCTGGCAGGAAAACCGTTATAACCTTTAAAAGACGGCACAGCTCCTTGACTGCGAATATACCGATCAGCTAAATGATCAAGTTCACCGGTCGTCATACCGGGCTCGAGGTGTTCCACCAAGAAATGATTCGTTTCCGTATCCACTCTCTCAGCTTTCCTCATAAAGCTTAATTCCGTCCCCGACTTGCAAATGATCATTACAGCTAACCCCGCAACAAGGACACGATATTTTTGGAAACCACATCAATATCCTGTTCTCCGTCAATATGACGCAGAAGATTCTGGTTCTCATAAAACGTGAGGAGTGGTGCTGTTTTATTACTATATTCGTCAAGTCGTGTTCTTACGCTATCCTCGTTATCGTCAGGGCGCTGATAGAGCTCCCCGCCATCTTTATCGCAAATGCCTTCAACCTTCGGAGGATTAAAGACAACATGATAGCTAGTTCCACAGATTTTGCAAACTCGCCGTCCTGTGATTCGTACCAACAATTTGTCACGATCCACTTTCAGGTTGATGACATCATCAAGCTTCGTATCCAAACGACCCAAAATTTGATCCAAGGCTTCAGCCTGAGCCAAAGTTCTTGGAAAACCGTCCAGCAAGAAACCTTTCTTACAGTCCGGCTGTTGCAGCCGCTCTTCAACGATGCCAATCGTTACATCATCCGGAACAAGTTCACCCTTGTCGATATATTCCTTGGCTTTAATGCCAATAGGTGTTCCCTGTTTCATCGCCAGGCGAAACGCGTCACCTGTCGAGATATGAGGAATGCCGAATTCCTTCACAATGACATCTGCTTGTGTACCTTTACCAGCCCCCGGAGGGCCCGTGATTAAAATATTCACAATCTGTCACTCCTCAAGACGACCCCTACACAAGAAACAGCACAAAAGGTGCCGGTAAGTATGCGAACATCCTAAGCCGGAACCTGTTGCCTATTTGTTGATGAAGCCTTTGTAATGGCGTTTGATCAGTTGGCTTTCAATCTGCTTCATCGTATCCAATGCTACACCGATAATGATGAGCAATGAAGTACCGCCAATTTGCACGGAACGAGGCAAGCCCGAAAGCGAACCGAAGAATACCGGCAATACGGATATGACTGCCAGGAACAAAGCTCCTGTCATTGTCAAACGTGACATTACTCGTGTCAGGTATTTCTCCGTGGCTTTACCCGGGCGAATTCCCGGAATATAACCGCCGTTTTTCTTCATGTTGTCGGCCATTTGCTGCGGATTCATCTGTACAAAGGTATAGAAGAATGTGAAACCGATAATCATTACGACATACAAAACCATACCCAGCGGCTTGTCATAATACAAGTAAGTGGTAATCCACTTCGCCCAAGCATGATCTGCCCAAAAACTCGCAATAATTGTCGGGAATTGCAGCAATGATACCGCAAAGATTACCGGAATAACGCCTGCCGCATTAATTTTCATCGGAATATGCGTATTCTGGCCACCGTACATTTTGTTACCAACTACACGTTTGGCGTATTGTACCGGGATTTTCCGAATACCTTGCTGGATGTAGATAACACCCACAATAATCAGAATAATCACCAAGGCAATAATAATTGCCTTCAGAATATTCATAAACAGCTGATCTGCCTGAATAAACTGGGATTCTACAACCGTCCGAATATGTCTTGGAATACCTGCCGCGATCCCTGCAAAGATAACGATAGAGATACCGTTGCCGATTCCCTTTTCGGTAATTTGCTCACCTAGCCACATAAGGAACGTAGTTCCTGCTGTAAGCACAATAGCTATTACCAGATAATCTGCAAAAGTGGCTCCTGGAATCATCGCTGCACCATACAGTCGGTTAAAGCCGATCGACGTTCCGAATGCTTGAATCAAGCCCAGTATTACCGTACCATACCGTGTAAGTTGAGCCAACTTCTTTTTACCATGCTCTCCTTGTTTAGCCCATTCCGCAAGTTTCGGAATAACGTCCATTGACAGCAACTGTACAATGATGGACGCTGTAATATATGGCATAATCCCGAGGGCGAAGATCGAGAACTGATACAAAGCGCCCCCTGAGAAGGTGTTAAGGAGTCCAAACAACTCGCTTCCTGCCTGATCCTGAGAAGTAAAGACTTGCTTATTCACGCCGGGAACCGGCACGAAGGAGCCAATACGATATACAAACAGTATAAACAGGGTAAACAGGATTCGGGTTCTAAGATCCTCAACCCGCCATATATTTTTCAGGGTCTTGAACATTAGATCACCTCGGTTTTACCGCCGGCAGCTTCAATTTTCTCTACCGCAGATTGAGAGAACTTGTTCGCTTTAACTGTCAATTTCACAGTGATTTCACCGTTACCCAGAATTTTAATTCCGGATTTCGCGTTTTTCACAATGCCATTGTTCAGCAAAAACTCAGGGCTTACTTCTGTACCTGCTGCAAAACTGTTCAAATCTTCGATATTCAAAACCGCATACTCTTTACGAGTAGGATTTACGAAACCGCGTTTAGGCAAGCGACGATACAGTGGGTTTTGACCACCCTCGAAGCCCGGACGTACACCACCGCCGGAACGAGCGTTTTGACCCTTATGACCACGACCAGAAGTTTTACCCGTACCGCTACTAGGACCACGACCCAAACGTTTACGTTCTTTGCGGGAGCCTGGAGCTGGGGAAAGCTCATGTAACTTCATCGTTCGTTGCACCTCCTTGATTATTGTTAAAATGCTTTATTTCTTAAGCCTCGATTTCTTTAACAGAAACCAAATGGCTAACTTGATTAATCATCCCGCGAATCGCTGGATTGTCGGGTTGAATTACTTTATGGTTGATTTTACGCAAGCCGAGCGTTTTAACAGTCGTTCTTTGAGTACCAGGACGACCGATCAACGAACGAACGAGGGTAATTTCTAATTTCGCCATGACATTCCCTCCTTAGCCCAGCAGCTCTTCGATGGATTTGCCGCGCAATTTTGCAACTTCTTCAGCGCGTTTCAAGCGGGACAAACCTTCCAGTGTCGCATTGACCATGTTCATGGAATTCGAAGAACCCAGAGATTTTGTCAAGATATCACCTACACCAGCAAGTTCCAGTACAGCACGAACCGGACCGCCAGCGATAACTCCAGTACCTTCCGATGCCGGTTTCAACAGAACCCGGCCAGCACCGAACTTACCTGTAACAAGGTGAGGAATAGTTGTTCCTACGAGTGGAACGTGAACCAGGTTTTTCTTAGCATCTTCAATACCTTTGCGAATCGCATCAGGTACTTCGCCAGCTTTACCGATTCCAGCGCCTACCCAGCCGTTACCGTCGCCTACTACTACCAGAGCACTAAAGCTGAAACGGCGTCCGCCTTTGACAACTTTAGCTACGCGATTAATATTTACTACTCTTTCAGTCAGTTCCAAAGTGTTCGGATCTACACGCAAGTCGTTAACCTCCTTTTGAGAAATGTCTTAGAATTCAAGGCCTGCTTCGCGAGCAGCATCAGCCAAAGCCTGAATCCGTCCATGATACAAGTATCCACCACGGTCAAATACAATGTTAGCATGACCTTTTTCTTTTGCACGTTTAGCAACGAGTTCGCCAACCTTACGAGCTGCTTCTACGCTACCGCCGCTTTTGATTTCACTGCTCAGTTCTTTATCCATAGTGGATGCAGATACCAATGTTACACCAGCTACATCATCAATCAATTGTGCGTAGATATGTTTGGAAGAACGGAACACGTTCAGACGAGGACGAACAGCCGTACCTTCGATTTTCTTACGTACACGCAGATGTCTTCTGACACGTGCTTTATTTTTATCTTGTTTTGTAATCATCTTAAGTTTTCACTCCCTTCAGTTTGCCTTTTAAAGCTTTATACTAAGACGCACTGGGTAAAAAGAAGTACGAAGTCTTTCCGGTAGAAAGACCGCACAAAGTCGGTAAGAAACTTATTTCTTCTTACCGGCTTTACCTTCTTTACGAATGATGCGCTCGCCTTCGTATTTAATCCCTTTACCTTTATACGGCTCAGGTTCACGAACGGAACGAATTTTAGCAGCGTAGGCACCTACACGCTCTTTATCAATTCCGCGAACGATGATTTTAGTGTTCGAAGGAACTTCGAATTCGATGCCCGCTTCCGGTGTGATTTCAACCGGATGAGAGTATCCAACGTTCAGAACGATTTTATCTCCGGATTTGCTTGCACGATATCCGACCCCAACCAGCTCCAGAGATTTTGAAAATCCTTCAGTTACACCACTTACCATGTTGTTGACAACGCTGCGGGTTGTTCCATGCAAAGAGCGGTGAAGTTTGTTGTCCGAAGGACGAATTACGTTGATTTCATTGTTTTCCACAGTAACGGACATGTCTTTATGAAGCTCACGAGTCAATGTTCCTTTAGGACCTTTAACTGTGATCGCTGTGTTGTTCAAAGTTACGTCAACACCACTTGGTACTGTGATTGGCTTACGACCAATACGGGACATATCTGTTGCACCTCCTATCTTTTAAACGTTATCTTACCAAACGTAGCAAACCACTTCTCCGCCGGCTTTAGACTGACGCGCTTCTTTGTCGGTCATGATACCTTTGGATGTCGAAATGATCGCGATTCCGAGTCCACCCAGAACGCGTGGAATCTCATTGCTCTTCGTGTAAACGCGAAGACCTGGTTTACTGATTCTTTTCAAACCTGTAATAACACGTTCGTTGTTTGCACCGTATTTCAAGAAAACACGGATGATCCCTTGTTTGCTATCTTCAACAAATTCCGCATCACGAATGAATCCTTCACGTTTCAGGATGTCGGCAATTTGTTTTTTCATTGTAGATGCAGGCATTTCTACTGTTTCGTGACGAACTGTGTTCGCGTTACGAATACGAGTAAGCATATCTGCAATTGGATCAGACATAGTCATTGTGTATAAACCTCCTTCCCAAACAGGACTTTTTACCAGCTTGCTTTTTTCACGCCAGGAATCTGGCCTTTATAAGCTAATTCACGGAAGCAAATTCTGCAGATCTTAAACTTTTGCAGCACCGAATGTGGACGACCACAACGCTCGCAACGAGTATAAGCACGAACTTTAAACTTTGGTGTGCGTTGTTGTTTGACTTTCATTGAAGTTTTTGCCACTTAGCCTGACACCTCCTAAATAGTTTCGGAGAACAGGGTGTCTTTTATATCAGACGCCCGAAACGATATGCCAACATTACTTTGCGAAAGGCATGCCCAGCTGAGTCAGAAGCTCACGGGACTCTTCGTCAGTCTTGGCAGTCGTTACGATAACGATGTCCATACCACGAACTTTATCAACTTGATCGTACTCGATTTCCGGGAAGATCAATTGTTCTTTCAGACCAAGCGTGTAGTTACCACGTCCATCGAAAGCTTTTGTTGAAACACCATGGAAGTCACGTACGCGAGGAAGCGTGATATTGAACAATTTGTCCAAGAAGTAATACATACGCTCACCACGAAGTGTTACCTTTACACCGATCGGCATGTTTTCACGCAATTTAAAACCTGCAATAGATTTTTTTGCGCGAGTGATTACTGGTTTTTGACCAGCGATCAACTGCATGTCGTTCACAGCCGAATCAAGCACTTTGGAGTTTTGGACTGCGTCGCCAACACCCATGTTGATTACAACCTTCTCGATTTTAGGCACTTGCATTACCGATGTATAGCTGAACTTCTGCATCAAGGCAGGAGTGATTTCTTTCAAGAAACGCTCTTTCATTCTTGTTGTTGCCATGAATCATAGACCTCCTTTCATTAAAAAATAATTAGTCGATCACTTCGCCAGAACGTTTTGCAATGCGCACTTTTTTTCCGTTGTCCAATACTTTGTAACCAACACGAGTTACTTTTCCGCTCTTCGGATCAATGTGCATAACGTTGGAAACGTGAATCGGAGCTTCTTTCTCGATGATGCCGCCTTGTGGATTCAGCTGATTAGGCTTTTGGTGTTTTTTAATCATGTTAACACCTTCCACAAGCACACGGTTTTGACGAGGGTAAGCAGCGATAACGCGACCTTTTTTACCTTTATCTTTACCTGTAATCACCAGAACAGTATCGTCTTTTTTGACGTGCAGCTTGTTGTTATGGGATTCCAGAACTTTTTTCACTTTTGGCATTTAGTACACCTCCTACGGGCACATTTTAAGGTGAATTTAGATCACTTCCGGAGCCAAGGAAACGATTTTCATGAAGTCCTTGTCACGAAGCTCGCGAGCAACTGGTCCGAAAATACGAGTACCACGTGGGCTCTTGTCTTCTTTAACGACCACTGCTGCGTTCTCGTCAAATCCGATGTAGGAACCGTCTTTACGGCGGATAGAACGTTTAGTACGAACGACAACCGCTCTTACTACATCACCCTTTTTGACAACGCCGCCTGGTGTTGCTTGTTTTACGGAACAAACGATCAGGTCACCAATTTGAGCTGTACGACGTCCCGTACCACCGAGCACACGGATACACATCAGTTCCTTCGCGCCGGAATTGTCAGCTACAGTCAAACGTGTAAATGGTTGAATCATTTATTTATCCTCCTTTCGGAAAAACTACACTACATTAGATTATAACAGCTTTTTCAACGATTTCGACCAGTCTCCAGTTTTTGTCTTTGGACAAAGGACGAGTTTCCATGATTTTAACAGTATCACCGATTTGTGCGGTGTTGTTTTCATCATGAGCTTTGAATTTCTTTGTTACTTTAATGCGTTTATGGTAGAGATCATGTTTTTTGTAAGTTTCTACAGCAATCACAATCGTTTTGTCCATTTTATCGCTGACTACTTTACCGACTAACACTTTACGGGCATTACGTTCGCTCATTGTTGGCCTCCTTCCTAATTACAGGCGGAATCTCCACCCGGTCTGATATCTTAGCTAATCCCAAGTTCTCTTTCACGGATCACGGTTTTAGCACGAGCAATTTCCTTACGTACATCGCCGATCCGAGTCGGGTTATCAAGCTGACCGGTAGCGAGTTGAAAACGAAGGTTAAAGAGTTCTTCTTTGAACCCAGAGATCTTTTGTTCAATTTCAGCAGTGGTTAGGTTGCGAAATTCACTAGCCTTCATTTGCTTCACCACCCAATTCTTCACGTTTCACAAACTTAGTTTTGATTGGCAGTTTGTGAGCGGCAAGACGCATTGCTTCACGAGCAATCTCTTCCGGAACACCAGCAAGTTCGAACATGATCTTACCTGGTTTCACTACTGCAACCCATTTTTCTACGTTACCTTTACCACTACCCATACGAACCTCAAGAGGCTTCTGAGTAATTGGTTTGTCAGGGAAAATTTTAATCCAAACCTTACCACCACGTTTGATGTAACGAGTCATCGCGATACGAGCAGCTTCGATCTGACGGTTAGTAATCCATGCAGGTTCAGTAGCTTGTAAACCATACTCACCAAAGTTCAGTGTAGTGCCGCCTTTTGCACGACCCTTCATATGACCACGTTGTTGCTTACGATGTTTTACGCGTTTTGGTACCAACATGATTAGTTGCCTCCTTCCTGAGGAGCTTGTTTCTTAGCTGGAGGAAGAACCTCTCCACGATAAATCCATACCTTTACGCCAATACGACCGTAAGTTGTATGAGCTTCCGCTGTACCGTAGTCAATGTCGGCACGAAGCGTATGCAGTGGAACTGTTCCTTCGCTGTACCCTTCGGAACGAGCGATTTCGGCACCGCCAAGACGTCCGCCTACTTGAGTTTTAATTCCTTTTGCTCCAGAACGCATAGTTCTTTGAATTGCTTGTTTCAAAGCACGACGGAAAGAAACGCGACGTTCCAATTGTTGTGCAATGCTCTCAGCAACCAAGATTGCATCCAGCTCAGGATTTTTAATTTCAGAAATATTGATGTGTACCTTTTTACCACCTGCGATTTTAGTAATTTCATTACGCAAGTTTTCAACTTCGGAACCACCCTTACCGATAACCATACCAGGCTTCGCAGTGTGAATCGTTACGTTGACACGGTTAGCTGCTCTCTCGATTTCAACACGGGATACAGCGGAATCTTTCAATCTTTTTTTCAGATGTTCACGAATTCTAACGTCTTCTAGCAAAAGATCACCGAAATCTTTGCCTGCATACCATTTGGATTCCCAATCACGGATAATACCGATTCGGAGTCCGATTGGATTTACCTTTTGGCCCACACGTTTTCCCTCCTTATTTTTCAGATACCACCAAAGTAATATGACTGGTGCGTTTATTGATGCGGCTTGCACGTCCCATTGCACGCGGGCGGAACCGTTTCATTGTAGGACCTTGGTTCACAAAAACTTGCGATACAACCAACTTGTTCACGTCCAAAGAGTAGTTGTGGTCTGCATTTGCAATAGCAGAGTTCAACAGCTTCTCAACGACTGGAGAAGCGGATTTCGGAGTATGGCGAAGAATTGCGATCGCCTCACCAACCTGCTTGCCGCGAATCAAATCGATAACGAGTTTAACTTTACGAGCGGAAATCCGTACGGATTTAGCATGTGCTTTTGCTTCCATTGAGTTTACCTCCTCTCAAACACTACGCTGTGTTGATTATCTTCTTGTTTTCTTATCGTCATCCGAATGGCCTTTATAGGTACGTGTTGGAGCGAATTCGCCCAATTTGTGTCCGACCATATCTTCCGTTACGTATACTGGCACGTGTTTACGACCATCGTATACACCAAACGTATGTCCGATAAATTGCGGGAAAATTGTAGAGCGACGGGACCAAGTTTTGATCACGACTTTTTTGTCCGATTCGTTCAAAACCTCTACTTTTTTCAGCAAGTAACCATCAATGAATGGTCCTTTTTTGAGACTGCGACCCATGTATGAATCCTCCCTTCGTTAAAACGTTGTCGTTCCTTAATATGTTAACGTGCGACTTAAGCGCACGTCTTATTACTTAGTACGACGACGAACGATGTATTTATCAGATGCTTTGCCTTTTTTACGTGTTTTGTAACCAAGGGTTGGTTTACCCCATGGAGACATTGGAGATTTACGTCCGATTGGAGCGCGACCTTCACCACCACCGTGTGGGTGATCATTAGGGTTCATAACAACACCACGAACTTCAGGACGTTGTCCCAACCAACGGCTACGTCCGGCTTTACCGATCTTCACCAATTCATGGTCTTCGTTACCAACAGAACCGATTGTAGCGCGGCAAACTTTCAGAACGCGACGAACTTCACCAGAAGTCAAACGAATTGTTACATACTTCTCTTCTTTACCAAGAAGCTGGGCTTCCGTACCGGCAGCGCGAACGAGTTGACCACCTTTGCCCGGTTTCAATTCGATGTTGTGGATAACCGTACCTACTGGAATGTTCTCCAAAGGCAAAGAGTTACCGATTTTGATATCGGAACCTACGCCGGAAACCACTTCGTCCCCTACTTTCAAGCCTTTAGGAGCGATGATATAACGTTTTTCACCATCCACATAGTGGATAAGTGCGATGTTGGACGTACGGTTCGGATCATATTCGATCGTAGCAACGCGGCCCGGTATTCCATCTTTGTTACGTTTGAAGTCGATAATACGGTATTTACGTTTGTGTCCACCGCCATGATGACGAACCGTAATTTTACCTTGGTTATTACGTCCAGCTTGCTTGCTCAGAGGCGCCAGCAACGATTTCTCGGGCTGATTAGTTGTGATCTCCTCGAAAGTAGATACAGACATAGCGCGTCTGGCCGGGGACGTCGGTTTATACTTTTTAATTGGCACTGAGTTTCCCTCCTTACTTTACAGTTTCAATTATACCGTTTCAAAAAACTCAAGCGGCTTACTGTCTTTGCTCAGCGTTACGAACGCTTTTTTCCACTCGCTCGTATAGCCGGAATGACGTCCGTAGCGTTTTGGTTTTGCAGGAACACGAAGCGTGTTTACGTTACTTACTTTCACGTTAAAGATCGCTTCGATTGCTTTTTTAACTTCGACTTTATTGGAACGAATGTCTACCTCGAAAACGTATTTCAAGTCATTCATCATACCAGCCGTACGTTCGGTGATAACCGGACGTTTGATAATATCACGAGGATCCTTCATTACGCGAGCACCTCCTCTACCTTCTGAACTGCTTCCTTCGTAATGATCAGTTTGTCGTGTCCAAGCACGTCAAGAACATTAATGCCGTCTGCGGCTACAAACTTCACACCAGGAATATTACGAGCGGACAGGGCCACATTATCATCATAGCTAGGAGCTACGATCAATGCTTTACGGTCAGCTTTAAGGTTGTTCAAAATGGCTGCGAATTCTTTCGTTTTAGGTCCGTTCAGTGTAAGAGCGTCCAATACGATGATTTCATTCTCAATCACTTTGGAAGACAAAGCCGATTTAATCGCCAAGCGACGAACCTTTTTAGGCAATTTGTAAGCATAGCTGCGTGGAGTCGGACCAAATACAGTACCGCCACCAACCCATTGCGGCGCACGGATCGAACCTTGACGAGCGCGGCCAGTACCTTTTTGTTTCCAAGGCTTACGTCCGCCACCACGTACTTCAGAACGTCCTTTTACTTTGTGAGTACCTTGACGCAGGGAAGCCAATTGCATAACAACAGCGTCATGAAGAACGTGTTTATTCGGTTCGATACCGAATACTGCGTCGTTCAATTCAATTTCGCCAACTTGGCTGCCGCTAATATTAAAAAGTGCTACTTTTGGCATTTCGTGTTCCTCCTTTCTTCAGTTGTTTATTTTTTCACCGTTTCTAATACTTTAACGAAGCTGTTTTTAGGTCCTGGAATGGAGCCCTTCACGAGCAATACATTACGTTCTGTATCGATCTTAACAACTTCAAGGCGTTGGATCGTTACCGTTTCATGCCCCATGTGTCCTGGCAGGTGTTTACCTTTAGGAACGCGGTTAGCTTGAATGGAGCCCATCGAACCTGGACCTCTGTGGTAACGCGAGCCGTGTGCCATTGGTCCGCGGCTTTGTCCCCAACGCTTGATAACGCCGGCAAAACCTTTACCTTTAGAAATACCTGTTACGTCAACGAATTCGCCTTCTGTGAAGACATCAGCCTTCAGTTCTTGGCCAACCTCGTACGCAGCAAGGTCGATGCCACGAAGTTCACGAACGTAGCGCTTAGGTGCAGTATTTGCTTTTTTCGCATGTCCTGCTTCAGGTTTATTGGATCTTTTTTCTTTTTTATCAGAGAAACCGAGTTGAATAGCTTCGTATCCATCGTTTTCCAGATCTTTCTTTTGCAGAACAACACAAGGGCCCGCTTCGATAACTGTAACAGCAAGTACGTTACCTTCAGGGGTAAACACTTGAGTCATTCCGAGTTTTTTTCCTAAGATACCTTTCATGTTGACACCTCTTTTCTTTTCCTAATCACAAATTACAATTTAATTTCGATATCTACACCGGACGGCAGGTCCAAGCGCATCAAGGCATCCACAGTTTGTGGAGTCGGGTTAACAATGTCGATCAGACGCTTATGTGTGCGCATTTCGAACTGCTCCCGGGAATCCTTGTACTTGTGTACCGCACGGAGAATAGTAATGATTTGTTTTTCAGTTGGCAGCGGAATTGGTCCGGATACACCTGCGCCCGAACGTTTAGCTGTTTCAACAATTTTCTCAGCGGATTGATCAAGAATTCTGTGGTCGTAAGCTTTCAAACGAATACGAATCTTTTGCTTTGCCATTTTAGTCCCTCCTTCTATCGCCCAATTTGGTATCGGACATACTCCGTGAAAATTTTCCGACATCCCTCCCATGGCAAAGGGGCCGGGTGTGTCAGTAACCTCTCACATCATCGCACAGTCACAAACAACATTAGTTATTATATCTAATAGTTCTGCCTATTGCAAGCAAAAACGAAAAAACAATGTATCTTATTTTGAAAAGACACAATTGCACTCGCAGCTCGCGATTTATTCAAGAGAAAAGCCCCCGCACTAGGGCGGGGGCTTTTTTCAGCTCCGTTCCAATACAATGTTACTCGTTCCAGTACAATGTTGCTTTATTTAAAAGCCAAAGCCTTCTTATTTAGAGATTGTTGCTACCGCACCGGCGCCAACTGTACGTCCACCTTCACGAATAGAGAACTTAGTTCCTTCTTCGATAGCGATTGGGTTGATCAGTTGAACAGTAACTGTGATGTTGTCACCAGGCATTACCATTTCGGAACCTTCTGGCAAAGTGATGATACCAGTTACGTCAGTTGTACGGAAGTAGAACTGTGGACGGTAACCAGTGAAGAAAGGTTTGTGACGTCCACCCTCTTCTTTAGTCAAAACGTAGATTTGAGCAGAGAATTCTGTATGAGGTTTAACAGAACCTGGTTTAGCCAATACTTGGCCACGCTCGATTTGTGCACGGTCTACACCGCGAAGCAATGCGCCGATGTTATCGCCAGCTTGAGCAGAGTCAAGCAATTTACGGAACATTTCTACGCCTGTTACTACGGATTTACGGGATTCTTCTTGAATACCGATGATTTCGATTTCGTCGCCCACTTTAACAGTACCACGCTCTACACGGCCTGTAGCAACTGTACCACGACCTGTGATGGAGAATACGTCCTCGACAGGCATCAAGAAAGGCTTGTCAGTGTCGCGTTCTGGAGTTGGGATGTAAGTGTCGATTGTTTCGAACATTTCAACGATTTTCTTAGCATAGTCGCCCTCTGGGTTTTGCAGAGCTTCACGAGCGGAACCGCGAATGATTGGAGTGTCGTCGCCTGGGAAGTCATATTCGCTCAGCAAGTCACGAACTTCCATTTCAACCAGTTCCAACAACTCTTCGTCTTCAACCATGTCACATTTGTTCAGGAATACAACGATGTAAGGAACGCCTACTTGGCGGGACAACAGGATGTGCTCGCGAGTTTGCGGCATTGGGCCGTCAGCTGCGGATACAACCAGAATCGCTCCGTCCATTTGTGCAGCGCCAGTGATCATGTTTTTAACATAGTCGGCGTGACCTGGGCAGTCAACGTGTGCATAGTGACGGTTAGGTGTTTCGTATTCCACGTGTGCTGTGGAGATTGTGATACCGCGTTCGCGCTCTTCTGGAGCTTTATCGATTTGGTCGAATGCTACAGCAGCACCACCGTAAGTTTTGGACAATACAGTTGTGATTGCAGCAGTCAAAGTAGTTTTACCATGATCGACGTGACCAATAGTACCGATGTTAACGTGCGGTTTGTTACGTTCAAACTTAGCCTTTGCCATTTGAACAATTCCTCCTCAATAACTTGTTTTATTTTTAGGCTGCCGGCTTTCTCTTGGAAAAACCTTGATTATACCGGTCAGCTGATACATTGTATTACTCGCCGCCTTTGGTTTTAGCAACGATCTCTTCAGCAATGCTCTTCGGAACTTCTTCATAATGAGAAAGCTCCATGGAGAACACGCCGCGTCCTTGTGTACCGGAACGAAGTGTAGTCGAGTATCCGAACATTTCGGACAAAGGCACCTTTGCACGAATGATTTGAGCTCCACTACGGGAATCCATACCTTCAATCCGGCCACGACGGGAGTTCAACATACCCATTACGTCTCCCATGTATTCCTCAGGAGCCGTTACTTCAACTTTCATAATCGGCTCAAGCAATACTGGTTTACATTTGTCTTTCGCTGCTTTCAGCGCCATTGATCCGGCAATTTTAAACGCCATTTCATTGGAATCGACATCATGGTATGATCCGTCCACGATTGTAGCTTTAACGTCCACAAGCGGAAAGCCTGCGATAACGCCGTTTTTCATTTGTTCCTCAATACCAGCAAGAGCAGGAGCGATGTACTCTCTAGGAACAGAGCCGCCGACTACCTTACTTTCGAATTGGCTACCAGTACCTGGCTCAAGCGGTTCGAACTCAACCCATACGTGACCATATTGACCACGACCACCGGATTGACGAACGAATTTACCTTCGACACGTGCTGGAGCACGGAACGTTTCACGGTAAGCAACCTGTGGTTTACCCACATTGGTTTCCACCTTAAACTCACGACGCATACGGTCGATGATGATATCAAGGTGAAGCTCACCCATACCTGCCAAGATGGTTTGGCCTGTTTCTTCGTTAGTATGAGCGCGAAGAGTTGGATCTTCTTCGGTCAATTTACCGAGGGCAACAGACATTTTATCTTGGTCGGCTTTGGTTTTAGGCTCAACCGCGATTTCGATAACCGGATCAGGGAAATTCATGGACTCAAGAATAACTGGATTCTTCTCATCACACAGTGTATCACCTGTACCTGTATCTTTCAAACCTACGGCTGCCGCAATATCACCGGAGTAAACTACAGTGATTTCTTGACGGCTGTTCGCATGCATTTGAAGAATACGTCCGATACGTTCGCGCTTGCCTTTTGTTGCATTCAATACGTATGAACCGGATTGAAGAACACCGGAGTATACGCGGAAAAATGTCAACTTACCAACGTAAGGGTCCGTCATGATTTTGAAGGCCAATGCGGAGAAAGGCTCTTCATCGGAAGAGTGACGTTCAACTTCCGTACCGTCTTCCAAATGCCCTTGAATACTTGGCACGTCAGTAGGAGCCGGCAAATAGTCGAGAACAGCATCCAACATCAGCTGAACACCTTTGTTACGGTAAGAAGATCCACAGATAACTGGGAAGATTTTAACTTCTACAACACCTTTACGGAGAGCGGCTTTAATTTCAGCAACCGAAATTTCTTCGCCTTCCAGGTATTTCATTGTCAAATCTTCGTCCAGTTCAGCAACCTTCTCAATCAATTCATTACGGAGTTCTTCAACTTTATCTTTGAATTCCGCAGGAATTTCGACTTCTTCGATATCTTGACCAAGATCATCTTTGTACATATGAGCTTTTTGTTCAACGATATCGATGATACCAGTAAAATCATTTTCTGCGCCGATTGGCAATTGAATCGCAACTGCGTTCGCTTGAAGGCGATCACGCATGTCGGAGACAACATTCAGGAAGTCGGCACCAATGATATCCATTTTGTTTACATATGCGATCCGTGGAACGCCGTAGCGATCAGCCTGTCTCCATACGGTTTCGGACTGAGGCTCAACGCCTTCTTTCGCACTGAAAACACCAACTGCTCCGTCCAATACACGAAGGGAACGTTCAACTTCAACAGTGAAGTCAACGTGCCCCGGGGTGTCGATGATATTGACGCGGTGACCTTTCCAGGCAGCGGTCGTCGCAGCGGAAGTAATCGTGATTCCGCGCTCTTGTTCTTGTTCCATCCAGTCCATTGTCGCAGCGCCTTCGTGAACTTCACCGATTTTGTGCGTACGTCCTGTGTAGAACAAGATCCGCTCTGTTGTTGTGGTTTTACCCGCGTCAATATGAGCCATGATCCCGATATTACGTGTATTCGTCAAGGAGAACTCTCTTGCCATGAAATGGGTCTCCCTTCAAAATTGAAGTTATTTTTTTGAGCTGAATCCTACCAACGATAGTGAGCAAACGCTTTGTTCGCTTCAGCCATTTTGTGCGTATCTTCGCGTTTCTTCACGGAAGCGCCTGTGTTGTTGGAAGCGTCGATAATCTCAGCTGCCAAACGCTCTTCCATAGTTTTCTCGCCGCGGTTGCGGGAGTAGTTTACGAGCCAACGTAAACCCAGGGAAGTACGTCTTTCTGGTTTTACCTCGATTGGTACTTGGTAGTTGGCACCGCCGACACGGCGTGCTTTAACTTCCAGGACTGGCATGATATTCTTAATAGCTGCTTCAAAAACTTCCATCGGGTCATTCCCCGTACGTTCTTGGATAAGCTTGAACGCATTGTACAGAATGCTTTGAGCAACGCCTCGTTTTCCGTCGAGCATGATGCGGTTGATCAGGCGGGTAACCAACTTGCTGTTATATACCGGATCTGGCAACACGTCTCTTTTGGTAACTGGACCTTTGCGTGGCATGGATATCCCCCTTTCTTACATGTTAAACCGATTTATTCGGTTTATATTCATTAGGATTTTTTAGCTTTAGGGCGTTTTGCGCCGTATTTGGAACGAGCTTGCATGCGGTTGTTTACGCCTGCAGTATCCAAAGCACCGCGAACGATATGGTAACGTACACCTGGAAGGTCTTTTACACGACCCCCGCGAATCAGCACTACGCTGTGTTCTTGCAGGTTGTGTCCGATACCCGGAATGTAAGCAGTCACCTCTACACGGTTCGTCAAACGAACACGAGCATATTTACGAAGTGCGGAGTTTGGTTTTTTGGGAGTCATAGTACCTACACGAGTGCATACTCCGCGTTTTTGCGGGGCACTGATGTCGGTAGCTTCACGTTTCAAGGCGTTAAAACCTTTTTGCAAAGCCGGTGATTTCGATTTCTCGATTTTGGCTTGACGTCCTTTACGAACTAGTTGGTTAATAGTTGGCATTGTGGTTGCCACCCCCTTCCTCAATTTTTACTGTTGCTTCACAAACCATTTCTAAGCCCACAGACCCAGGCGGTTCATAAAAGAACAAATGAAAAGTCTTTGCCGCCAAGAATTCATTCTCTTAGACAAAAACGTTCCTTACCCTATTGTTTTACGATAGCAGCCATAGCGGCTCCCACTTCAATCCCACATGCAGCTCCGAGATTTTTCATTGTATCTACAAGAGTCACTTTGACTCCTTGCTTGTTGCACAAAGCAATGATGTTGGAAGTGAGACGTGGATCTGCGTCTTCTGCCACATATACTTCAGAGGCGAAGCCCAATTCGACCATACGTATGGTTTGTTTGGTACCGATTTTGACATGAGCATCTTGCAGTCCCTGTTCTTTAGACATATCTCATTCCTCCGAAAAGACACAATAGCATATAGGCTGCTCACGCACCTTTGCTATATTAGCATTGACTATAAGCAATGTCAAGACAATTATCGACTATAGTTTGCTTAACAAAGCAATACAATAAATTTCATTTCAAGAAAAAGCGCCGGAACACCGTCTGATAGAGCATAATCTAAAAGCTCCACCAGAGAACGATGTTCCGGGCCCATCATGCCATTTGTTAACGTTATATTACTCGGCCGAAATCGGTTCGAGTTCTTCGGACGAGGATTGCTCCCCTTCCGGTTGGGCAAATTTCACACTGCGGTAACGGTTCATTCCTGTACCTGCAGGGATCAACTTACCAATAATAACGTTCTCTTTCAGACCAAGCAACTGATCGACTTTGCCTTTTATAGCTGCATCGGTCAGCACGCGTGTGGTCTCTTGGAAGGAAGCTGCTGACAAGAAGGAGTCAGTTTCCAGAGATGCCTTGGTGATACCAAGCAGAACCGGTTTGGCTACCGCTGGCTCTTGGCCACTGAGAATTGCTGTCTTGTTCGCATTTTCATACTCGTGCACATCAACAAAGGAGCCTGGAAGCAGCGTGGTATTCCCCGCATCAAGGATACGGATTTTACGCAACATTTGACGAATCATAACTTCCACGTGCTTATCATTGATTTCTACGCCCTGATTCCGATATACGCGTTGAACTTCCTGAAGGATATAGTTCTGTACCCCGCGAATACCTTTAATGCGCAGCATTTCTTTAGGGTCGATTGAACCGTCTGTCAGTTCATCCCCGGCTTCAACAGTCATGCCTTCGCTTACGCGCAGACGAGAACCATACGTAACCGAATAAGTTTTCGTTTCAGCTTCACCCTGAATATCGATCTCACGGCGATCTTTACCTTCACGAATTTCTTTAACTGTACCGTCAATTTCACTGATGGTTGCCTGACCTTTAGGATTACGTGCTTCGAAAAGCTCCTGAATACGCGGCAAACCTTGTGTAATATCGTCGCCCGCTACACCGCCTGTGTGGAATGTACGCATTGTAAGCTGGGTTCCTGGTTCACCGATGGATTGTGCCGCGATAATACCAACTGCTTCACCAATCTCAACGTGTTTGCCAGTAGCCAGATTGCGACCGTAGCATTTCTTGCAGACGCCATGTTTGGCACGACAGCTCAGTACTGAACGAATTTGAAGCTTTTGTACACCAGCTTTAACAATTGCTTCCGCTTTGTCGGAATCGATCAATTCGTTACGGCCAGCCAAAATCTCGCCAGTCTCCGGATGACGTACCGTTTCAAAGCAATAGCGACCTTCCAGACGGTCATACAGATCCTCAATAACTTCTTTACCGTCCTGAATACGGCTTACTGTAAAGCCTTTGTCCGTTCCGCAATCTTCTTCACGCACGATAACATCCTGCGCCACATCGACAAGACGACGAGTCAGGTAACCTGAGTCAGCCGTACGAAGCGCTGTATCCGCCAAACCTTTACGCGCTCCGTGAGTGGAGATGAAGTACTCGAGTACTGTCAAACCTTCACGGAAGTTCGATTTAATTGGGAGCTCGATAATACGACCGGATGGATTCGCCATCAGACCACGCATACCGCCGAGCTGGGTAATCTGTGATTTGTTACCCCGCGCTTTGGAGTCTACCATCATCATGATGGAGTTATAGCGATCCATGGACTTCATCAGCACTTCGGTAATATCATCTTTCGCTTTGGACCAAATATCAATAATCCGGTCATAGCGTTCCTCGTTCGTAATCAGACCACGACGGTATTGATTCGTTACGACTTGCGCTTTGTCCTCAGAACCTTTAAGAATTCCTTGTTTTTCCACCGGCACGATAACGTCCGACACAGCAACAGTTACACCTGAACGAGTAGAATACGTAAAGCCAAGCTGTTTGATTTTATCCAAAATCACAGCTGTTTCTGTTGTATGGTAAGTTTCAAAGCAACGGGCAATAATGTTACCAAGGTAATCCTTACCTACCCCGTTAGCTTGCGGAGCATTTTGAATCGCTTCTGTAAGGTTTACACCCTTTTCGTAAACAAAGAACTCCTCAGCAGTACCATAAAGCAGGTTAGCACGGGTAGCATCATTGATGTACGGGAAGCTGGCCGGAAAAATTTCATTAAAGATAATTTTACCAACCGTAGTGATCAGCATCGCATCCTGTTGTTTTTCCGTAAAGCTCGTTTTATTCAAAGCTTTAACCGGAATAGCTACACGAGCATGAAGACCCGCTGTACCGCGCTGGTAAGCCGATATAGCCTCGTTCATATTGCGAAGGATCATGTTGCTGCCTTCTTCTTCTTTGTTATCCATAGTCAGATAGAAAGAACCAAGGACCATATCCTGGGAAGGAGTAACAACAGGTTTGCCGTCTTTCGGATTCAAAATGTTACCGGATGCCAGCATGAGCAAACGAGCTTCTGCTTGGGCTTCCGCAGACAATGGAACGTGAACCGCCATTTGGTCACCGTCAAAGTCGGCATTATATGCCGTACATACGAGCGGATGCAAACGGATTGCACGACCTTCAACCAAAATCGGTTCAAACGCCTGAATACCGAGTCTATGCAGCGTAGGGGCACGGTTCAGAAGAACCGGATGCTCCCTGATTACTTCTTCGAGCACATCCCATACTTCTGCGCTCACGCGCTCTACTTTACGTTTCGCGCTCTTAATGTTGTGTGCAAGACCTTTGTTCACAAGTTCTTTCATGACAAAAGGTTTGAACAGTTCCAATGCCATTTCTTTCGGCAAACCGCATTGGTACATTTTCAAGTACGGACCTACAACGATAACGGAACGACCGGAGTAGTCAACACGTTTTCCGAGCAAGTTTTGACGGAAGCGTCCTTGTTTACCTTTCAGCATATGGCTGAGGGATTTCAAAGGACGGTTACCCGGACCTGTAACAGGGCGGCCACGACGACCATTATCGATCAGGGCGTCAACAGCTTCCTGCAGCATCCGTTTTTCATTTTGTACGATAATATCCGGAGCACCCAGATCTAGCAGGCGTTTCAGACGGTTGTTACGGTTAATAACACGGCGGTACAAGTCATTCAAGTCAGAGGTAGCAAAACGTCCACCATCCAGCTGTACCATCGGACGAAGCTCCGGAGGAATAACAGGCAGCACGTCCATGATCATCCAGTCCGGCTGGTTGCCGGAGTTACGGAACGCCTCAATCACTTCAAGACGCTTGATCGCACGGTTGCGGCGTTGTCCTTGAGCTGTACGCAGCTCTTCTTTCAGGAATTCCAGTTCTTTGTCTATATCCAAATCTTGAAGGAGCTTCTTAACCGCTTCAGCACCCATACCTGCCTGGAATCCGTAGCCGTATTTTTCACGGTAGCTGCGGTATTCTTTCTCGGACAGGAGTTGCTTTTTCTCCAATGGCGTATCTCCTGGATCAGTTACAACATAAGATGCGAAGTAAATGATCTCTTCCAGAGATCTTGGAGACATATCAAGAGCAAGACCCATACGGCTCGGGATGCCTTTAAAGTACCAAATATGCGATACAGGGGCAGCCAGCTCGATGTGACCCATACGCTCACGACGAACCTTAGCGCGGGTAACCTCTACACCACAACGGTCACAGACAACACCTTTATAGCGCACGCGCTTGTACTTACCGCAATGACATTCCCAGTCTTTCGTAGGTCCGAAAATTTTCTCGCAAAATAGTCCTTCTTTTTCCGGTTTAAGCGTACGATAGTTAATCGTCTCCGGTTTTTTGACTTCTCCGCGGGACCAAGAACGAATCTTTTCGGGGGAAGCAAGCCCGATTTTCATATATTCGAAATTGTTAACGTCCAACAAGGAGCAACCCTCCTTAACCAAATCCTGAGTTTTTAGGTTTGATACCGCCCGGCAGCACCGGGCGGTATCAAGAAGCCCGATCCATCCTGTAGAAAATGGATCGAGGCATATAACAAAGCTGATATGATTCAGTCAGCAGACAGACTACTCTACGCCAACCTCAGAGCCTTCCAGATTCAAACTCAGCTTGTCGCTGGTTGTATCATCTTCATCATCAAGCTCTCTCATTTCGATCTCTTGTTCGTCTCCGGACAGAATCTTCACGTCCATACCCAAGCTTTGCAGCTCTTTGATCAAGACCTTGAATGATTCAGGCACACCCGGTTCAGGTACATTTTCACCTTTGACGATGGATTCGTATGTTTTAACACGTCCAACCACATCATCGGATTTGACAGTCAAAATTTCCTGAAGCGTGTAAGCCGCGCCGTAGGCTTCCAGTGCCCATACTTCCATCTCCCCGAAGCGCTGACCACCGAATTGAGCTTTACCACCCAACGGCTGTTGCGTAACGAGAGAGTAAGGACCTGTAGAACGAGCATGGATTTTATCGTCAACCATGTGCGCCAGTTTGATCATGTGCATGACACCGACAGTAACTTCACGTTCAAAACGATCACCGGTACGTCCGTCATACAACACCGTCTTACCATTGCGCTGCATGCCTGCCTCTTCCATCGTATCGAACACGTCATACTCCTTGGCACCATCAAATACAGGCGTTGCCACATGAATACCAAGGCGCATTGCAGCCATACCCAGATGAATTTCAAGCACCTGTCCGATGTTCATCCGTGAAGGTACCCCCAGCGGGTTCAGAACGACTTGTACTGGTGTACCGTCCGGCAGGAACGGCATATCTTCTTCAGGCAAAATACGGGCAACGACACCCTTGTTACCGTGACGTCCGGCCATTTTATCGCCTTCGGAAATTTTGCGTTTTTGAGCAATGTATACACGAACCAGTTGGTTCACGCCTGGTGGCAGTTCGTCGCCATTCTCACGTGTAAATACTTTGACGTCCACAACAATCCCGTCTGTTCCGTGAGGAACTCTCAAAGAAGTGTCGCGAACCTCGCGTGCCTTCTCACCAAAGATCGCATGCAAAAGGCGTTCTTCGGCTGTCAGCTCCGTCACACCCTTAGGCGTTACTTTACCAACGAGAATGTCACCTGCGCCGATTTCGGCACCAATGCGGATAATTCCACGCTCATCCAAATTACGGAGCGCTTCTTCACCGACATTCGGAATATCACGGGTGATTTCTTCCGGTCCAAGCTTCGTGTCGCGGGCTTCGGATTCGTATTCCTCAATATGAATGGAGGTGTATACGTCTTCCTTTACCAGCTTCTCACTCAGCAGGATCGCATCCTCGTAGTTGTAACCTTCCCAAGTCATGAAGGCAACGACAACGTTACGTCCCAATGCCAGCTCGCCCATCTCTGTGGAAGGACCATCTGCGAGAATATCGCCAGCTTTCACCACATCGCCTCTATTGACGATTGGACGTTGGTTAATGCATGTTCCTTGGTTTGAACGCATAAATTTGTGTAATTTATACTTAATTATGTCGCCCTTCACTTCAGAACCATCTACTGTTTCGATGCGACGCAGCCAAATTTCGTTAGCTGAAGAACGTTCGATTACACCGTCGTATTTGGATACAATACATACCCCGGAATCTTTCGCAGCCTTATGCTCCATTCCTGTTCCGACCAAAGGAGACTTCGGAATCAACAAAGGAACGGCCTGCCGTTGCATATTGGAACCCATCAACGCACGGTTCGAGTCATCGTTCTCCAAGAACGGAATCAGTGCAGTTGCCACTGACACGACCTGCTTAGGCGAAACGTCCATATAGTCAACACGGCTACTTGCCATTGGAATGATGTTATCAGACTGCTTGTTGTAACGGACAATGACAACTTCTTCCTTAAAAGTGCTGTCCTCTGTCAGTTCCTCATTTGCCTGGGCTACGATGTAGTTATCTTCTTCATCAGCCGTCAGGTAATCAATTTGGTCTGTAACTTTTCCGGTTTTCGGATCTACCCAACGATAAGGAGCTTCGATAAATCCGTACTCGTTGATACGTGCGAAGGTAGACAAGGAGTTGATCAAACCAATGTTTGGTCCCTCTGGTGTCTCGATAGGACACATACGACCGTAGTGACTCGGATGGACGTCACGTACTTCCATGCCTGCGCGTTCACGTGTCAAACCGCCGGGTCCGAGTGCGGACAAACGGCGTTTGTGTGTCAATTCAGCAAGTGGATTCGTCTGATCCATAAACTGGGACAGCTGGGAGCTACCAAAGAACTCCTTGATCGAAGCAATTACCGGACGTATGTTAATCAGTGCCTGTGGCGTAATCACATTAGCATCCTGAATCGACATTCTTTCGCGCACCACGCGTTCCATACGGGATAAACCGATACGGAACTGGTTCTGGAGCAATTCACCGACAGAGCGCAAACGACGGTTGCCCAAATGGTCAATATCGTCCGTGCTTCCGATTCCGTGAAGTAAGTTAATAAAATAACTGATGGAGGAAATAATATCGGCAGGCGTAATATTTTTAACCGATTTATCAATATTTCCGTTGGCAATCAGTTTTACAACTTTACCATCCTCAATCGGCGAGAATATATCGATCGTTTGAAGAGGAATATCGTTGCTTTCCAGCACGCCAGTAGCAACATGATACGTACGGTGTCCTACCGATTCCTCAAGCTGGGCCAAAATCTCGTCCAACAGGCGGCGATCCACCATTTGTCCTGCTTCAGCGATGATTTCGCCGGTTGTCGTATCAATCAAAGTCTCAGCAAGCCGTTGATTGAACAGTCGGTTTTTGATATGAAGCTTTTTATTGATTTTGTAACGGCCTACGTTGGCCAGATCATAACGTTTTGGATCAAAGAAACGTGCAACGAGCAAGCTCTTTGCATTATCCAGTGTAGGTGGCTCACCCGGACGAAGACGCTCATAAATCTCAATCAGCGCTTTTTCCGTAGAGTCCGTGTTGTCTTTATCAAGAGTATTACGGATATATTCGTCATTGCCGAGCAAATCCAGAATCTCAGCATCAGTGCCAAAGCCAAGCGCACGCAGCAACACCGTAACCGGAATTTTACGGGTACGGTCAATCCGGACATAGATAATGTCCTTCGCATCCATCTCCAGTTCGAGCCAAGCCCCCCGGTTAGGAATTACCGTTGCGGTGTATGTTGTTTTCGCATTCTTGTCGACTTTTGTGCTGAAATAGACGCTGGGAGAGCGAACCAACTGGCTGACAATAACCCGTTCCGCACCGTTAATAATAAACGTACCCGTATCAGTCATCAGCGGGAAGTCTCCCATGAATACTTCCTGCTCTTTCACTTCCCCGGTCTCTTTATTAATAAGCCGGACTTTTACCCGAAGCGGTGCTGCATACGTTACGTCGCGTTCCTTTGCGTCGTCAACGGTATATTTGGGTTCTCCGAGAGAATAATCGATAAACTCCAAAATCAGATTTCCTGTGAAATCCTGAATTGGCGAAATATCCCGAAACATTTCCCGCAATCCTTCCTCCAAAAACCAATCATAGGATTTTTGCTGGATCTCAATCAGGTTCGGAACCTCGAGTACCTCGTTAATACGTGCATAACTGCGCCGAGTGCGTCGACCATATTGAACAAGATGTCCTGCCAACTTAAACTCACCCCTCATGTCTACTCACTTTAAAAATTCATTGCGAACCTTTGTTTGTGACCTTATAATAAGACACAGACAGAAGATTCAATCCACAAATACAGAAAAGCCCTTACTCGAATGCATTCGAAAAAAGAGCGACGTATCTGCAGAATCCTCTTACCGGAAGATCTTCATCACTTGTAGATTTGCCCAAAATGATTGTATTATACGTAATAGGTATAAATACTATACCCTTCTACGCATAAATCTATTGACATTTCAACAAACTAAAGCCATGGAGGGCATCCTAATACTGACATTTTATAATAATATCACAGACCAGGATTCAAGTCAATGGTCCTATTGCATTTTTCTAAAACTTTTTTCGCCTTCAAAATACGGTAACCTTTATCCTTCGTAACTTCCTCCACACGTCCGAAAAGGCTCTCAATTTTAGCGCTTGCCGAAGGGGCACCCTGCTTTTTCTGAATAACCACCCACAAAGTTCCACCTTCATTTAAATGTTCATAAGCAAGCTCAAAAATGGTATGAACCGTTTCCTTACCCGCACGTATAGGGGGATTCGTTAGAATCACGTCAAAACGATCATCTTTCACTTGCTCAAACAGATCGCTTTGCTTTATGGTCACATTGGTAATCCCATTCCGTTCGGCATTCTCTATTGCCAGTTGAACGGCTCGCTCGTTAATATCTACCATTGTAACGTGACCATTCGGTACAAGCGTCGCTGCCGTCAAACCAATCGGTCCATAGCCGCACCCTACATCCAGCACCGAAGCCTGTGCTGGAAGCTGCATCGCCTCAATTAACACACGGCTACCGTAATCAATTCCCTGCTTGGAGAAAACGCCTGAATCGCTGGCAAAACGGTATGTCCGCCCCCGCAGCTCTGTTTCGAGGCTCCGCCGTTCATGCGCCGTTTCTGGCCGTTTGGAGTAATAATGATCAGACATTCATGACCACCTCCTTTGGTTGGTAATACCATCATAGCCTTCACTATTACGTTCCAGACATGCTTGTACTGCCGATTTACAGCAACAAACCCCTTGAAGATCACCTCAAGGGGTTTGTTTTAGTGCATTGTCTGCTAGATAGCAGTCAATTATTTCACTTCTACGGAAGCGCCTGCTTCTTCCAATTTTGCTTTCAAGGAATCAGCTTCTTCTTTCGCGATTTTTTCTTTCAGTGGTTTTGGAGCGTTGTCAACCAGTTCTTTTGCTTCTTTCAGGCCAAGACCTGTGATTTCGCGAACTGCTTTGATAACGTTGATTTTGGAAGCGCCAGCGCTTGTCAAAATTACGTCGAACTCGGATTGCTCAGCTTCTGCTGCGCCACCTGCTGCGCCGCCTGCTACAGCTACTGGAGCTGCTGCAGTTACGCCGAATTCTTCTTCGATTGCTTTCACGAGATCGTTCAGTTCCAATACGGACATACCTTTAATCGCTTCCAAGATTTGCTCTTTACTCATGGTTGAACCTCCATTTAAATTCTTATTTTTTTGTTTTCAATCTGCTATACAGCAGCTTTAATCCCTAACTTATGCACTTTGCTCTTCTTTTTCTGCAACAGCTTTAACTGCAAGCGCGAAGTTGCGCACAGGAGCTTGAAGCACGCTGAGGAGCATGGAAAGGAGACCTTCGCGGGATGGCAGTTCTGCCAGCGCTTTAATTTCCTCAACACCGATAACACGGCCTTCTACAACTGCACCTTTTAGTTCCAGCGCAGTGTTTTTCTTAGCGAAATCATTCAAGATTTTAGCTGCAGACACTGCATCATCTTTGCCGAACGCGATTGCAGTAGGACCTGTCAATACTGCGTCCAGTTCAGTCAATTCTGCTGCCGCAGTTGCACGACGAAGCAGCGTGTTTTTCAGCACTTGAAATTCGATTCCTGCTTCGCGAAGCTGCTTACGCAGCTCAGTTACTTGGGCAACATTCAGACCGCGATAGTCAGCAACCACAGTCGTTACGCTCTCGCGCAATTTTGCAGCTACAACTTCAACAGCTTCTTGTTTTGCTTGAATCACTTTTGCATTTGCCAAACTGTACACCTCCTGATCAATTTATCCGCTCTGCTCGACCAACCTATCCGGTGGTCGTCCAAAGCTACCTTCATGAGCATGAAAAAAGCCTCCGTAGAGTACGAAGGCTTGATAAATCTACATGGACGAGACGAGCCCGTCACATGAAACGTTCTATCATAACACCTCGGTAGGAAATTAAGCCCGAAGGCACCTACTGTCTACGGTAAGCATATTCAACTTTAATGGTCAGTCACACGGACTTACAACTTTTACAGAATAACAAAATCAATTGAACGTGTCAATCAAAATATTATTTGTAAACAGATGCGTTCACACGAGCACTTGGTCCCATAGTCGAAGAAATAGCGATGTTTTTCAGGTATACACCTTTAGCAGCCGCTGGCTTCGCACGGTTCAAGGCTTCGATCAAAGCTTTAAGATTCTCGTTCAGTTGTTCAGCACTGAAGGAAGCTTTGCCGATTGGCGCATGAATTTGACCTGCTTTGTCGAGACGGTATTCGATTTTACCGGCTTTAATTTCTTGAACAGCCTTGGCAACGTCGAAAGTAACTGTGCCTGCTTTAGGGTTTGGCATTAAGCCTTTACCACCGAGCAAACGACCCAGTTTACCAACCTCACTCATCATATCAGGTGTCGCAACGCAGACGTCGAATTCGAACCAGCCTTGTTGAATTTTGTTGATCATATCTTGATCGCCAACAAAATCAGCGCCAGCCGCTTCGGCTTCTTTCACTTTGTCACCTTTTGCAAATACCAGAACACGTTGTGTTTTACCCGTACCATGCGGCAGGACAACAACACCACGAACAGCCTGGTCTTGTTTACGGGAATCTACGCCCAGACGGACTGCTGCTTCAACAGTTTCGTCAAATTTAGCAGTTGCGCCTTTTTTCACCAATTCAACGGCTTCCAAAGGCTCATAAGTCGCTTCGCTGTCGATCAGCTTAGCGGCTTCCAAGTACTTCTTACCATGTTTAGCCATAATCTTTTCCTCCTTATGTGGTATTAGCGGATATTCCTCCCACACTTGCCGGACAGTCAAACTGCCGGCACACGAAGACTAATAAAAATTAGTCTACGATGGTGATACCCATGCTGCGAGCAGTACCTTCAACCATACGCATTGCCGATTCTACGGAAGCTGCGTTAAGGTCAGGCATTTTTTGCTCAGCAATTTGACGAACGGTAGCGCGATTTACAGTTGCAACTTTCGTTTTGTTCGGTTCACCGGAACCTTTTTCGATTTTAGCAGCAACTTTCAACAGCACAGCAGCCGGTGGAGTTTTGGTGATGAACGTAAAAGAACGATCTTCAAACACCGAAATTTCAACCGGGATGATCAGGCCTGCTTGATCAGCAGTACGAGCATTGAACTCTTTACAGAATGCCATGATGTTGACACCTGCTTGACCCAAAGCTGGACCTACTGGAGGCGCTGGATTAGCTTTACCTGCAGGGATCTGCAGTTTTACCATTTTGATTACCTTTTTTGCCACGGATGACACCTCCTTGACTCAATAGTGGTAGACGGACCTAATGATCCTCCCACAAGAAACCTGTAAGAAAAATCTATATTTTCTCCACCTGAGTATAATCCAACTCAAGCGGGGTTTCCCGTCCAAACATGTTGACGTGAACCTTAAGCTTGCTCTTCTCAACCAAAATTTCTTCCACGGAGCCCACAAAATTCGCAAAAGGACCAACTTTAATTCGCACGGATTCCTTAACATCGAATTCGATCTTCGGTTTCGGCTCTACCATGCCCATATGCTTCAGAATCTGTTCAACTTCTTCTGGAAGCAAAGCTGTCGGTTTGGAACCCGAGCCTGTTGATCCTACAAATCCCGTAACACCTGGTGTGTTGCGCACAACATACCAAGAGTCGTCAGTTTGAACCATTTCGACCAAGACATAACCAGGGTAAACTTTACGCATAACGGTCTTTTTCTTACCGTCCTTGGTTACCAGTTCTTCTTCCATTGGAACAAGAACGCGGAAAATCTTGTCCTCCATGCCCATGGACTCAACGCGTTTCTCCAAATTGGCTTTGACTTTGTTCTCATACCCTGAATAGGTATGAACGACGTACCATCTTTTTTCCATATCAAGCCACCTGGAACCCTTCCTAGATAATCGCTTCGATCGCAGCGGAAATGCCGATATCGAGAACCCAAAAATAAATCGTGACAAACGCAATCGTCCCAATGACAATCAGCGTATAGTTGGTCAGTTCTTTACGATTGGGCCAGCGAACCTTCTTGAGTTCAGCCCAGCTTTCAGAGAAAAAGGAAAACAGAGACTTGAAACTGCGTTTCACGCCGACTACACCTCCAAAAACTATCTAGTTTCCCGATGAGAAGTCTGTTCGTTACAGGACTTACAGAATTTCTTCATCTCCATGCGGTCGGGGTGATTACGCTTGTTTTTCGTCGTTGTGTAATTTCTTTGTTTGCATGTTGTACAAGCCAAAGTAATAATTACCCGCATGATGTGCACCTCCCGAAGACATCCAACACCGGAAGTCTCATAATTGATCCTAAAAAAAACCGCGAATTTAGGCCTACCTAAAACACTTTATCACACGCGGTTTTGCATGTCAACGAATGTTTGCATACATTTCGCAGTCCCGGCTGTGGTGCATTTTAACATCTGTTCATCCTTTAAAAGTCATCTCTGAAAAACCTCTCCAAGATCCATGCGATATCTATTATTTGTCTTTTTCAGTATAAATCATTCTTAACACATATAAACCTGCATATCCTGCCCTTAACGAATAAAAAAAGACTCAGACTCGAGCCTTTTCCCTGCCAGCCTCTACTTTCAGCTATCCCTTACTTCCAAATACTTTTCAAGTTTGCGCTTGACCCGTTGCAGCGCATTATCAATAGATTTCACGTGGCGGTCAAGGTCCTCGGCAATTTCCTGATATGAACGTCCGTCCAGATACAGCATAAGTACCTTCCGTTCCAGCTCGCTCAGAATCTCGGACATCTTGTCCTCAAGGCCCACAAACTCTTCCTGATTGATAATCAGCTCTTCAGGATCACTTACCTGTGTTCCGCAAATCACGTCCAGTAACGTTCGATCCGACTCTTCATCATAAATGGGCTTGTCCAGAGATACGTAGGAATTCAGAGGAATGTGCTTTTGTCGTGTAGCTGTCTTGATTGCCGTAATAATCTGTCTTGTAATGCACAGCTCGGCAAAGCCCTTGAACGAAGCAAACTTGTCTCCCTTAAAATCACGAATAGATTTGTAGAGACCAATCATGCCCTCCTGAATAATATCCTCGCGATCAGCGCCGATCAGGAAGTAGGATCTGGCCTTGGCCCGCACGAAGTTCCGATATTTATTAATCAGAAACTCCAGTGCCTCCCCATCACCTTCATGGACTGCTCCGACAATGTCTTCATCATTTTTGTAATCAAACTTTGACAACATGATATCCTTGAGGTCCACACTCACTAACAATCCCTCCGGCTGCAACGCAAGATACCCGTTACTCTCTCAAATATACGACAAGTATACGCGATGTAACCTAATACCGTCAACCACAACAGCCTAAAAAAGAAGAGCGCTAACAAAATTGTCAATGGTTTCAAAATGGGGAAGTGTCCAATTAATGGATTTTCTTTCTCTGGGCTATTCTCTTCTCCAGCGCTCAAACAGCTTTCGAATTTCCGGGCTCAGCTTGGCATCCAGCGAATTGCGGGACAACTTAGCGCTATCCTGCTCTATCCGCTTTTTCACTTCCTTTTCAGATTCCTCAATCTCGATCAGAAGCTCACGCGCCGACACCCTGAGCGCTCCTTGCCCAAAAGCGACATGTTGTTCCACCTGATCACTTGTTGCCACATAAATGCTTCTTCTCCGGCTGCTTAACTCCCGAACCAATCGCTCGATGCACTCGTCAGCGGTCTCTTTTTCTTTGGTAAAATAAATCTGTACTTTACTCTGGGAATACGTTTTACCCAATCCTGGCACCCGGTAAGCATCAAAAACGACGATGACTCTTCTGCCGGAATACGCCTGATGATCCGCGAGTCGTTCAAGCAGTCTGTCCCTCGCTTCCTGCATACCAGATTGTACCAGTGCGGAAAGTTCGGGCCAGGCTCCAATCATATTGTAACCGTCCACAAGCAGAACATCCCGCGTGTCAGCCATATCATTAGTCCCGTGCCTGTCGGCCGCGCAACACTTCGTACATCACGACACCTGCGGCTACAGAAGCATTCAGGGAATTGATTTGCCCAGCCATCGGCAGCTTAACGAGTACGTCACATTTCTCGCGGATCAAACGGCCCATCCCTTTATTTTCGTTACCAATGACGATAGCAACTGGCCCTGTGAATACACCATTTCCAAAAACCGGGTCCGTAGCTGTCACATCTGTGCCAACTACCCATACACCTTCCTCTTTGAGACGGTCGATGGTTTGCCCCAAATTGTTTACACGCGCCACCGGAACATACTCAACCGCCCCCGCTGATGTTTTGGACACCGTTACAGTTACTGCCGCTGAACGTCTTTTCGGCACGATTACGCCATGTGCCCCTGTGCAGTCCGCTGTCCGAAGGATAGACCCCAGATTATGTGGATCTTCAATCTCATCCAATAGGATCAAAAACGGCTCTTCTCCCTTACTACGTGCAGTTGCAAGCAGTTCTTCCACTTCAGCGTAGGCAAAAGGTGCAGCCTGTGCAACCACTCCCTGATGCTGTATTCCCGGAACCATTTGATCAAGCTTTCGCTTATCCACCTGTAAAACAATGATCCCCGCTTTTTTAGCCTCAGCCGTAATGGGCAATGTCAGATGCTTTTGTGCATTATCCGCAATCCATATTTTATTTATCGTTCTGCCTGAGCGAAGCGCCTCCGTTACCGAATGCTTACCGGCAATCCATTCTTCTTCCATATCTAGCTTCCTCCCGGAAAACGGCGGATGTTTGGCGCATTTGATCCGACGTTCCCAATTAAGATTTTTCTGTATTTTCCATTTGTGCAATACCATACGTAATCAATTCTCTCATTCTGTCCAAACGTCCGTCACAATAAAGAAAGCCAAACAATCCCTCCAGCGCAGTAGCATGACGATACTCAAGTACATCCGCATTTTTGGGCAGGCTTCCTGACTTGGCATTTCTGCCTTGTCTGACAATATCACGTTCTTCCTCCGTCAGCACCGTCTCCAGCAGCACGAGCATACGGCTCTGCGCCTTGGCAGAGACCAGCCCTGTGGCCCGCCGATGTAAATGGTTCGGACGCAGATTGGGCTGCGCCAGCAAATATTGCCGCACCGCGACCTCATACACAGCATCGCCAATGTAAGCCAGTGCAATCGGCGGCATCAGGCGGGCTGGCTTGGACGCAGGATACGGGAACCAGTTTCCCGCACCTTCCGAAGCCCCCGTGTTCAATGGCTTATCACTCATTTTCGCCGCCACCGCATACCCTGCGCTGTATCCTCAAGCACGATTCCTTTGACAGCGAGCAGATCGCGAATTTCATCGGCTCTGCCCCAGTTCTTGGTTTTACGAGCTTCGACACGTTCTGCAATTAATTGCTCAATTTCATCATCCAGCAGTTCTTCTTTTGGTTCCGAATATATGCGAAGTACATTATTCATCGAATGAAAGGTATGCAGCACCGCCTGCAATTCTGCCTGATTGACAACGTCACGCTGCAACAAATGGTTGGCTTCGCTAACCCATTCAAATACAGCAGTAATCGCATCAGGCGTATTGAAATCATCATCCATTTTTTCGACAAACTGCTGCAAAATTCCGTCAAGCTTCGTTTGCAGCTCGGCCGATACTTCTTCATTACCTTTCAACGCATTAGCTAAACGATGCTGCACGTTGGCCACTGCATTGGCAATCCGTTCGACACTGTTCTCCGCCTGACTCATCGTCTCATGATTGTAGTTTAACGGATTCCGGTAATGCGTCGACAGCATAAAATAACGTAAAGCCTCGGGCTTGTGACGAACACGCAGATCTTTAACCAAAATACCATTACCGAGTGATTTCGACATTTTTTCATTATCAATGCGAATATATCCGTTATGCATCCAGTAACGCGCCAATGGCTTACCCGTAATCACCTCCGATTGTGCGCATTCGCATTCATGATGTGGGAATTGCAAATCCTGTCCGCCCCCGTGAATATCCAGCGTATCTCCCAGATAGTGGCGGGCCATGGCAGAGCATTCGATATGCCAGCCCGGGCGGCCGTCGCCCCAAGGACTTGACCAATAAATTTCTCCTGGCTTGGCAGCCTTCCAGAGAACAAAATCCTCGGCATTTTCCTTACGTTCATCCACATTAATGCGAATCCCGAACTGAAGCTCCTCCAGATTCTGACCCGACAACTGACCGTAGCATTTGAATTTTTTCGTCCTATAGAACACATCGCCATCATTCTCATAGGCATATCCTTTATCTACCAGTTCCTTGATAAAATCAATAATCAGATCCATACTCTCAGTTACACGCGGATTCATACTGGCGGCAGGAACATTCAATCCTGTCAGATCCTCATGGTAGGCTGCAATAAATTTCTCGGCAACTGCCGGAACATCCATATCAAGTTCCCGAGCTTTGCGGATCAGCTTATCATCGACATCCGTAAAATTCACCACATAATTCACATCATAGCCCAGATACTCCAGGTAGCTGCGCACCACGTCAAACACAATTACAGGTCGTGCATTACCAATATGAATGTAATCATACACAGTAGGTCCGCATACATACATTTTAACCTTTCCAGGCTCCAGTGGAACAAAAGGCTCTCGGCTCCTCGACATTGTATTATAAATTTGAAGCGGCATCGTTGTATTCCTCCCTCATGAAAATTATCCTTGTAATTTATTCTCTTGAGTCACCTGATGTTTCTGAGCAGATCGCTCATCCTTCAAATCAGACAATTCTGCACGTAATCGTTCTATTTCCAATTGAAGCTCCCGCATAGAATCCACAACCGGATCAGGCAGTTGGTGACTAAGTCGGTCTGGACGTCTGCCATCTTGTCTGACCACTCGCCCCGGGATCCCCACCACCGTACTGTTTGGCGGAACCTCTTTAAGTACAACCGAGTTGGAGCCAATGTTGGACTGCGCCCCAATTGTAAAAGAGCCCAATATCTTTGCGCCGGAGCCTATAACAACATTATTCCCAATGGTGGGATGGCGCTTCCCCTTCTCTTTCCCCGTCCCTCCAAGAGTGACCCCCTGGTATAACACAACATCGTCGCCGATCTCACAGGTTTCGCCGATGACCACTCCCATGCCATGGTCAATGAACAGCCGATCTCCAATACGAGCGCCGGGATGGATTTCAATCCCTGTCATAAACCGCGATACCTGAGATATAATACGGGCTAGAGTACACCACTTTCGCAGATAAAACCAATGTGCGATTCGGTGTGCCCAAAGGGCATGAACGCCGGAATACGTAAAAATAACCTCCAGCTTACTCCGGGCGGCCGGATCATTATCCAAAACAGTTTGAATGTCGGATTTGATATGTCTGAACATGTCGCCCTCCTATTTCCCCCATTTCCTTGCCGCATCTTCACACAACTCCATGTTTCGCCAATTTTCGCATTCGTCAGCACACTTCGACATTTTTCACCTTTAACGAGCTTGAGTCTGATAAAAATGAAAAAGCGCCTCCGCAGCCTAAGCTGCAGAGACGCATGAACGTGGTCCCACTCTGCTTCAGGCAAACCTGCTGCATATAAGCAGAGAAGCCCGTCTTTGGCGTCCGGTAACGAGAACGATTCGGCACACCCTTGCCATATCAGCAGTCGACGCTGACGCTAATTAGGGTTCGGGCGCACGGCTCCCAGGTGCATTTCCTCCGCAGGTCATCTGGACGGCTTCCAGCCCCGGGGTTCCCCTCGGCCGTCCTCTCTGGCAAATGCCCTTATGCAGTGTACTTCTCCTGTTCTCAGCCTTTACACGTAAATATCAATCCGTATCAATGGAGTCATTATAGCGAAAAGACAACAAATTGACAAGAAATATCAGCCTTTAATTTGTGCCCTGAGACGGTCCAGTACCTTGTCACGTCCGAGCAAAAAGATCGTTTCATTCAAATCTCGTCCATGAGTTTGACCTGTAAGGGCCACACGAATCGGCATAAACAACTGTTTCCCTTTAAAGCCGGTTTCCTTTTGAACTTCCTTGATCAGCTTGGCCATTTGTGGAGCCGCAAATTCCTCACTCGCTTCCACCTTGCCAGCAAAGGCTTTAAGCACCTCAGGAACCTGCTCTTCAGCCAGCACAGCCGCAGCTTCCGTATCAAGCTCCAGATGCGAACGGAAAAACAACTCAGACAAAGCCACAATGTCGGACGCAGAGTTCATTTGTTCCTGATACAAGCGAACAAGAGCCTTGGCCCAGTCCTGCTGCTCCGCAGATAATTCATTCGGTAACAGCCCCGCTGCTTGCAAATGAGGAATCGCCATACCAGCAATCCGCTCAGGATCGGCTTTTTTAATATAATGATTGTTCAGGTAAGCCAGCTTGTTGGTATCAAAGACAGCCGGACTTTTGGACAAACGGTTGGGATCGAAAATCGAAATCAATTGTTCCCGGTCATAAATTTCTTCTTCGCCTTCCGGGGACCAACCCAGCAGCGCAATAAAATTGAATATAGCTTCTGGTAAGTAGCCTAATTTGTCGTACTGCTCCATAAACTGAATAATGGACTCGTTGCGTTTGCTAAGCTTTTTGTGATCATCGCCCACGATCAGTGTCATATGACCAAAGATTGGAGGCTCCCAGCCAAGCGCTTCAAAGATCATCAATTGTCGCGGTGTATTGGAGACATGATCCTCGCCTCGCAGCACATGCGATATTTTCATCAAATGATCGTCCACCGCCACTGCAAAGTTATATGTCGGAATACCATCTTTTTTGACGATAACAAAATCGCCGCTTTCCTTCGAATTGAACGTGATTTGGCCTTTGACCATATCATTAAACGTATATTCGCGATCTTCTGGTACGCGGAAACGGATACTTGGTACACGACCCTCCGCTTCGAATGCCTGACACTGTTCCTCCGTCAGATCACGGTGTTTCCCGGAGTAGCGTGGTGTCTCCCCACGTTCCGTCTGTTCTTCACGTTCGCGTTCCAGTTCTTCTTCGGTACAGTAGCAGCGGTAAGCCAAGCCACGATCCAGCAGATCCTGCCAATAGGTTTTGTATATATCCAAACGTTCAGTCTGACGGTAAGGTCCATACTCGCCTCCGACATCCACGCTTTCATCCCAATCCATACCCAACCATTTCAGATATTTAAGCTGGCTTTCTTCCCCGCCTGCAATGTTGCGTTTCACATCTGTATCTTCAATACGAATAATAAACTTGCCACCTTGGTTCCGAGCATACAAATAATTAAATAATGCCGTTCTGGCATTTCCAATATGCAGATGCCCTGTTGGGCTTGGGGCATAACGTACACGAACTTCCGTGCTCATAAAATCTCCTCCAAATCTAAGTTCTCAAGATGATAGCATACCCTTTACAAGACAGACAACCGATTGAGCCGCGATTCCTTCACCCCGCCCGGCAAAGCCAAGCTGCTCCGTCGTAGTTGCCTTAACGTTTACTTGGGAAGGATCTTCTGCTTCCAACGCACGAGCGATAACTTCATTCATCTTCGGGATGTAAGATGCCATTTTGGGCTTTTGCGCAATAATCGTAGAATCAATATTCCCCAAGCGGTATCCCCGCTCTTTGGCCAAACTCCATACATGCTCCAGCAGCTTGAGACTGTCGGCATCCTTGAATTCCAGATCGTTATCCGGAAAGTGCTTCCCAATGTCACCCAGACCGAGCGCGCCCAGAATGGCGTCGCTAACCGCATGCAGCAGCACGTCAGCATCGGAATGACCCAGCAATCCCTTTTCATAAGGAATATTCACGCCCCCGATAATGCACGGCCTTCCTTCCACCAGCTGGTGAACGTCAAACCCTTGTCCCACTCTGATCATCTGATATCCTCTCCCTCTGTCTTTACCCATAACTCCGCCATATCCAAGTCCTCAGGCGTGGTAATTTTGATATTTTTGTAGCTGCCCTGAACGACAGTGACCGGAATACCTAATCGCTCCACCAGCATCGAATCGTCTGTCCCCAAAAATCCTGCCTGCTCCGCTTCCTCGTAAGCCAGCAGCAGATCGGAAAGACGAAAAGTCTGTGGCGTTTGAATGCTCCACAGACTTCGGCGATCCGGCGTTGCCGTAATGACACCATCCCCGTTCACTTGCTTAACTGTATCCTTTACAGGTACTGCCGCTACAGAAGCACCGGTACGCTGGGCTGTCTCCAGACATGAACGTATAAGCTCAGGCTGAATGAGCGGGCGTACACCATCATGCACCATCACCCAATCTGCTTGCAGGTGGCTCAGACCGCGATATACCGAATGCTGACGTTCACTGCCTCCAGCCACCACCTGTACGTCCTTGCCGATTCGGTATTGACTAATCCACTCTTGACAGCGCTCGACATCTTCTGCCCCCGTCACCATCACCATTTCATCCACTTCGGGCATGGCTGCGAATATCTCAAGTGTATGTATGAAGATGGGCTTGTCCCGCAAAAGCAAAAATTGCTTGCTTTCCGGCGTTCCCATACGGGAGCCGCGCCCAGCCGCCACAATGACGACTCCTACCCGATTGTTCATTGAAATGACTCCTGCCTTGATCGCACTTGGACGATCCGTATGATTACACATCTACTTCATCATACCGCGTTTATTGAGCTTTTTCCAATAATTTCGGTTTGGCAAAAATCATACGGCCCGCAGAGGTCTGAAGTACGCTTGTAACCAGCACCTCCATCAGCGAACCGATGTAGTCACGTCCGCCTTCCACAACGATCATCGTACCATCATCCAGATAGGCCACACCTTGCCCATGCTCCTTGCCGTCTTTGATAATCTGCACCATAATTTCCTCACCGGGCAGCACTACAGGCTTCACTGCATTTGCCAGGTCATTAATATTCAGCACCGATACACCTTGAAGCTCACACACCTTATTCAGGTTAAAATCGTTCGTTACCACCTTACCCTGTAGCACCTTTGCCAGCTTGACCAATTTGCTGTCGACCTCTGAAATCTCCTCAAAATCGCCTTCGTAAATCAATACATTTACATCCAACTCTTTTTGAATCTTGTTCAAAATATCCAGACCTCGCCGCCCGCGGTTACGCTTGAGTAAATCCGACGAATCTGCAATATGCTGAAGCTCCTCCAGCACAAATTCGGGAATAACAATCGTTCCTTCGATAAAACCAGTCTTGCAAATATCCGCAATACGTCCGTCTATAATAACACTGGTGTCCAAAATTTTATGTTCCTCCAGCTTGCGTTCTTCCACACCCGTACCTCGACCAAAAAAACCCGAACTCCAAAATGAGGACAGCTCGTCCCGCTTTTCCAGTCCGACCATCACTCCCACATATCCGCATACGATGGTAACGGCCGTTTGAATCAGTTGACCTGGTGCCCCTAGCCATGACAAGAGCGGGTAAACCGCTAAGGAAAGGATCAAGCCCACCGCTAATCCAATCGCACCTGCCATCATCTCGTTCATCGGAATCCGTACCAAACCTTCGATCCCCTGTTGTAACCGATTAGCCACAGCTGTTCCGGCGAGCGAGCATCCAGCCATAAACAACACAGCTCCCGCAATCATCCAAACAGCCATTCCCGGTAAAGAACCATCACTCAGCCAATGGGGCAACCATGATACGATACCTCCTACCCGATGGTATAACGTATAGCCGAACCACGCTCCGCACAAACCTGTAAAAGTTAAAATAGCCTTTCTCCACATCGAGTCTCTATACCTCCTTTGTTTTCTGTTCGTACACCCTGTATTTATTGGATATACATCACTTTCCTTACCAGTATGATCCAATTTTCACTCAACTAACCCTATGTATTTGATTTTTTATGCATAAAAAAAACATCTATCTCCCTAAAGTGATCCAAGGAAATAAATGCTTAATTGTTTTCTCGCTTAATACTAATGCTGTGAATGACGATATTGATCATCCTGTTCTTCCTGAGTGGAACGTCCTCGACCGCGTCCACGTCTACGTGACAGCTTACGGATATTGAGTTTCATGCCATACAATGCATACAGCACCAACGGCACGAAAATCAGCTTCGATAATTGATCCGGGAATTTAACCGCCAGTACAACGGCAGCAATTACAACCCATGGAGCGATCCAGATCGCTTTCTTCGGAAGGCCCACCTTTTTTAAGTTCGGATATTTCATCGAGCTGACCATCAAATAAGAGACAAGCAGCATCGCAATCGACATGTATAACAGAGAAATATCGTTATGGAATAAGGACAAAGTGGCTAACACACCACCTGCTGCCGGAATCGGCAAGCCTGTAAAATAACCCGGTACACCAGGACGTACATTAAAACGAGCCAAACGTAACGCTCCGCACATCGGAAAAATAGCCGTAACCGTCCAGGCCAAAGCCGAATTAGCATCATGAAAAGCAACCATGTACATAATAACTGCGGGAGCTACACCAAAAGATATCATATCTGATAAGGAGTCCAGTTCTTTACCGAATTCGCTCTGGGCATTTAGCGCCCGGGCCATTCGTCCATCCAGTCCGTCCAACAACATGGCGACAATAACCATAATAGCGGCAAGACTGTATTTTCCGTCTACGGCCAATAAAATGGCGATCATTCCGAGAAACAAGTTACCTAAGGTACACATGTTCGGAATTGATTTGGTAATCATCTCTTCACCTCAATGTATGAATTGTTCCATTATAATCCTTTCACTGTATTACATTTACATTTGCCTGTCAATGAAAACTTGTTCCTGCAATCGTTTGAGTCCCTCTTTAATGGTACGCGCACGGACTTCTCCAATGCCATCTACTTCATCCAGTTCTTCAATCGTCGCTGTCATAACATGCGGAAAACGTCCAAACCGCTCCACCAGATTGTGAATGATCACATTCGGTAGACGTGGTATCTTGTTCAGCACCCGATAACCGCGCGCCACGATATATTCTTCTGATGTCGCAGCCGAAGACGGGTATCCCAGCAAACGCACAATATGATTTGCATCCAGCAGCTCATCGTCCGTGGAACGCTTGAGGCCCAATATAATGCCACGAATTTTCTCATCGCTATCGTCTTTGGCATAATCCTTATACAGTAGCCAAGCCTCTTCCTCGATATTACTGACAAGCTCATCCATCTGCATGCTAATTAAACGGCCCTCATTCCCAAGCTCGTTAATAAATCGTTTGATTTCCATTTTGATGCGCAGCACCATTTCGATCCGTTGGATAACATTTACCACTTCGGGCATGGTCACTAATTCTTCAAATTCGGATGCCGTCAAATTCGTCGAGGCTTGCCCCAACACGGATCTATACTTTTCCAGCGTCTGAATGGCCTGATTGGCTTTGGTTAAAATAACTCCGATTTCCTTGAGCGCATATCTCAGCGTTCCCTGATACAATGTAATAATATTGCGCCGCTGCGAAATAGATACGACTAACTTGCCAGTTTGCTTGGCGACCCGCTCCGCTGTCCGGTGACGAATACCCGTTTCAATCGATGAGATAGAAGAATCAGGAATCAATTGCGTATTTGCGTATAAAATCCGTTTCAAATCCTCACTCAGTATGATGGCACCGTCCATCTTAGCCAGTTCATACAAATAGTTCGGTGAAAAATCACAGTTAATCGAGAAGCCGCCATCCACGACCTCCATTACCTCCGGGCTATAGCCAACGACCAGAAGAGCGCCCGTTTTGGCGCGCAACACGTTTTCCAGTCCGTCGCGAAAGGGAGTTCCCGGTGCCACAAGCCGCAGCAAATCATTCATTTTATCCAGTTGGCTCGCTTCTTTCATTCTCATTGCCCCCTAATCTAATGCGGCTGCCAATGCATCTGCCACCGTTCCTACTCCTACAATTTGTATCCCTTTCGGATGCGTCCAGCCCTTCAGGCTCTTCTCTGGCATAATCACCCGTTTAAAACCTAGCTTCTCCGCTTCCCGCACACGCTGCTCCGCTCTGGATACAGCACGCACCTCACCCGTCAGCCCCACCTCGCCAAAAATCACATCGTATGGCTTGGTAGGCGCATCTCGAAAACTGGAAGCAATACTCACCGCTATTGCCAGGTCCACCGCTGGTTCATCCAGCTTTACGCCCCCGGCCACATTTAGATACGCATCCTGATTTTGCAAAAACATGCCCATCCGCTTTTCCAACACGGCTATAATCAATCCCATTCGATGATGGTCAACCCCTGTACCCATTCGGCGTGGAGAAGGAAAATGCGTGGTCGCAATCAGCGCCTGCAGCTCAACCAATACAGGTCGTGTTCCTTCCATACTGGCGACAACAGTCGAACCAGCCACCCCCAGCGGTCGTTCGGACAAAAACAGCTCGGAAGGATTCGACACCTCACGCAAGCCGCTTTCAGCCATTTCAAAAATACCAATTTCATTCGTAGAGCCAAAACGATTCTTAACCGCACGCAACAGCCGATACGTATGATGGCGCTCTCCTTCAAAATAAAGCACACAATCGACCATATGCTCCAACAGACGCGGGCCTGCAATGGCCCCTTCCTTGGTTACATGTCCTACCAGCACCGTTGCAATTCCTAATCCCTTGGCAATCCGCATAAAACGTGAAGTACATTCCCGTACCTGTGCTACACTCCCCGGCGCACTCGTCACCTCAGGCAAATATACAGTCTGGATAGAGTCAATCACCAGAAACTCCGGTTTCAAGCTGTCTACCGCTTCTTCAATCGTCTCCAAATTCGTCTCACATAATACGTATAAATTGGGGGACAGGGCACCGAGACGGTCTGCACGCAGCTTCGTCTGACGGACCGATTCCTCACCTGACACGTACAGCACCTTTAAACCGGTTAAAGCCAGCTCATTCGATGTCTGTAGCATAAGCGTAGATTTTCCAATCCCCGGATCACCGCCCACCAGAACGAGTGAACCTGGCACCACGCCTCCCCCGAGCACGCGATTCAATTCGCCTATTCCCGTCAAAATTCGTGCTTCTTTGCCGCTCTCCACTTCGATAATAGGGAGCGGTTTATCTTTTGTGCTATGAGTAAGAAGGGAAGAACCCATTCCTTGAGTTTTAACAACGCTTTCCGTTTCCTCCACCATGGAATTCCATGCCTGGCATCCGGGACATTTTCCATACCATTTGGGCGATTCATAACCGCACTCCGTACAGGAAAATTTAGTTTTCACTTTAGCCATACTTTGTTCCTTGGCTCCTTATATGACAACGATCAATGTCGGATTTATCTTCACACAGCCGGAAAGAGCTGTAACAATAAAAGTTTACCATTGAAGCTTGGCGGACGTAAAGCGATATCACAAACTTTTCCAAAGCTCTTATCCGACCGCTCCACAGTGCTTTATACACAAAAAGGGCGCCCTCGCCACAGCTTTTCAGCCTGCGAGACACCCTTTCTGACCACTTTTATTGTGCTAATCTATCGTACCTCTGTCCTTTTTGGGCAAAAGCCGATGATTATCGTTAACTTTTATTGCCTGCTCAGGACTTCGCGGATACGTTATCCTTTTTTGTAACGGTCAACGCACCGTTCTCTTCATCAATAAAGAGAGAATCACCTTTAGTGATATTACCCGACAGCAACTCCTCAGACAGACGGTCCTCGATATGCTTCTGGATCGCACGACGCAATGGACGCGCACCATACGCCGGATCAAAGCCTTCCTTCGCAAGGAATGCCTTAGCCTTGTCTGTCAACTCAAAGTCCACCTCGTACTCATTCAGACGCTTACGCAGCTCTTCGGACATAAGGGACACGATTTCGGCAATGTGTTTTTCTTCGAGAGAATGGAAAACGATAATTTCATCAATCCGGTTCAAGAACTCGGGACGGAAGCTTTTCTTCAGTTCATCCATCACTTTGCCCTTCATGTTATCATAATCCGCTCCAGCGTCCACAACAGCTGTAAAGCCGAGCGTGGAGTTACGTTTGATCGCCTGTGCACCCACATTGGATGTCAGGATGATGAGTGTGTTGCGGAAATCGACAACACGGCCTTTGGAATCCGTCAGACGTCCATCTTCCAGCACTTGCAGAAGAATGTTGAACACTTCTGGATGTGCTTTTTCAATCTCATCCAGCAGTACGACGGAGTAAGGTTTACGACGCACCTTCTCAGTCAATTGACCGCCTTCTTCATATCCAACATATCCTGGAGGCGCTCCTACCAGACGGGACGTGGAATGTTTCTCCATGTATTCGGACATATCGATTCGGATAACCGCATTTTCATCTCCGAACATGGATTCAGCCAACGCGCGTGCCAGCTCAGTTTTACCAACCCCGGTTGGACCGAGGAAAATAAAGGAGCCGATTGGACGTTTCGGATCTTTCAGTCCGGCACGTGCCCGGCGAATAGCCCGGCTAACTGCCTTAACTGCTTCATCCTGCCCAATTACCCGCTCATGCAGCAATTCTTCCATATTCAACAAGCGATGCGTTTCTTCCTCTTTCAGCTTGCTAACCGGAACACCTGTCCAAATCGCAACGACCTGAGCAATATCCTCCGGTGTTACTTCGGAATCTGTACGTCCCTGTTGCTCTTTCCATTGGTTTTTCGTAACATCCAGCTCTTCACGAATTTTCTGCTCTGTATCACGCAATGCAGCCGCCTTTTCGAACTCTTGGCTTTGTACAGCCGAATCCTTTTCCTTACGAATATCTTCCAGACGGTTTTCCAGCTGTTTCAGGTTTGGCGGTACTGTATAGGAATTCAGCCTTACCTTGGAACCTGCTTCATCAATAAGGTCAATTGCTTTATCCGGCAGGAAGCGGTCGGTGATATAACGATCTGACAATTTTACTGCCGCTTCAATGGCTTCATCCGTAATTTTCACACGGTGATGCGCTTCATAACGGTCACGCAGGCCGTACAGAATTTGAACAGCTTCTTCTGGAGAAGGCTGATCTACCGTAATCGGCTGGAAGCGACGTTCCAAAGCAGCGTCCTTTTCAATATATTTGCGGTATTCGTCCAGCGTTGTCGCACCGATGCATTGCAGCTCGCCACGTGCCAGAGCAGGCTTTAAAATGTTGGAGGCATCAATGGCACCTTCAGCTCCACCAGCACCAATCAGCGTATGCAGCTCATCAATGAACAATACGATGTTTCCTGCTTGACGAATCTCGTCCATAATCTTTTTCAAACGATCCTCAAATTCACCACGATATTTGGTGCCTGCTACCACAGAGCCCATATCGAGTGTCATTACGCGCTTGTCGCGCAACGTTTCGGGAATCTCATTGGCAATAATTTTTTGCGCCAATCCTTCGGCAATTGCTGTTTTACCTACCCCTGGCTCACCGATCAGAACCGGATTGTTCTTTGTACGGCGGCTGAGCACCTGAATTACACGTTCAATTTCCTTACTGCGCCCAATGACAGGGTCCAGGTTGTTTTCCTTCGCAGATGCCGTCAAATCACGTGCCAAGCTGTCCAGCGTTGGTGTGCTGACATTAGCTGGAGCACCATGATGGCTGGAAACAGCCTCACTGCTGCCGAGCAATTGAAGCACTTGCTGACGTGCTTTATTCAGGCTGATACCTAGGTTATTCAGTACACGGGCTGCTACACCTTCGCCTTCACGGATAAGACCGAGCAAAATATGCTCCGTACCTACATAGGTATGGCCCAACTTACGAGCTTCATCCATAGACAGCTCGATGACCTTTTTGGCGCGTGGAGTATAGGCAATGTTCGTCGGTTGTTCTTGACCGCGTCCAATCAGCGTTTCCACTTCATCCTGAATTTTTTCCAGTCCCAGCCCTAAACCAATCAAGGCTTTCGCTGCAATTCCTTCACCTTCACGAATAAGGCCGAGCAAAATGTGCTCCGTGCCAATGTTGTTGTGTCCCAATCGAACAGCTTCTTCCTGAGCCAAGGCAAGCACTTTTTGTGCGCGTTCCGTAAATCTTCCAAACATCATATATCCTGCACCTCCACAGTGTGTATTCCAGATCATTCTATATATTAAAGGGTTGTGCCTAATTTTTGCCGGATCAGCTTCGCCCGGTACATATCGCGCTCACCGGTGTTCATTTTATCACCAAAGCTTTTTTGCAGAAATCCGGGTTGCGTCATCACATTCAGCTCATTCATCGCTGCTGTGGATGGACGCTCCAAAATCCCCAAGTCCACGCCAAGACGTACATCAGACAACCGCTGTGCGGCCTCCTTGGATTCCAGTACCGCTGCATATGACAAAATACCGAATGAACGCATCACCCGATCTGTAATCCGCAGCATGGACTCATTCATCAGTCGTTCCCTGGCGGAACGTTCATGCTCTATAATTTGCAGCACAACGCCATGCAGATTTTCGATAATTTCCGCTTCGGTCTGTCCCAGTGTAATCTGATTGGATACCTGAAACAGATTGCCGACCGCTTCGCTTCCTTCACCATAAATACCGCGAACGGTAAGACCTACCTGTGAAACAGCGGACAAAATTCGATTAATCTGATGAGTCATGACCAATGCGGGCAGATGCATCATCACCGAAGCTCTCATCCCTGTGCCAACATTCGTCGGACAACTGGTCAGAAAGCCTCTACGATCATCAAATGCATAATCGACATGCGCCTCAAATGCATCATCAATAACCGTAGCACGTTCCCAAGCTTCTCTAACCTGACATCCCGGATATAAGCACTGGATACGCAGATGATCCTCTTCGTTTATCATAACACTAACCGATTCATCATCGCTAATCAAAACAGCACCGTTACGAGATTCGTTCGCCAAATTAGGGCTAATCAAATGCTTCTCAACCAGTACCTGCTTATCGATCTCATCCAACTCGGATATTTTCAGGGTATGAAAGGTACCAAAGCGGCCTAAATCATCATACTGAAGGATATCCGTCAAACGTTGAAGTGCTTCTTCCGACTGCTGGTTGGTAGCAAGCATGGGAAAAGGCAGATGCTGCAAGTTACGCGCAATTCTCACCCGGCTGCTAATGACAATCTCCGAATCCGCAGCTTCACCACGCATCCAATCACTTAGCGGCTTTTCCGTAAACCGGATATTGGGCATTACGCATCCCCTCCTACTCTTCACAAACTTTACTCTTCGGTCATTTCTTTTTCAAGCTTTCTGATTTGATCCCTAAGCTCAGCGGCTGATTCGAATTCTTCCTGTACAATATGCTGTTGCATCTCTTTTTTCAGATCATCAATTTGCCGTTTAACCTTCAATCGGCCTCCGGTGCGAACCGGAACCTTGCCCACATGGCTCGTACTGCCATGCACACGCTTGAACAAAGGGTCTAGACGGCTGTCAAAATATTGATAGCACGACGGACACCCAAAGCGCCCCAGCTTACTGAACTGTGCATAAGTCATGCCGCAATCCTTGCATTGCAGATTTTGCGGACCGCTATGGCCTGGCGACTGGCTCTTTGTGCTGGATTCAAAATCCAGCATACCCGACAACAAGCTATGAATTGAAAAGCCGTTAGGTGTACCAGGGATCATCTCCCCTTTTTCCTTCGCACACGTCTCACAAATATGAAACTCTGTCTTTTCGCCATTCACAATTTTGGTGAAATGCAAAGTTGCCGGCCGTTTATTACATTCTTGGCACAGCATAAAAGCACCTCCTTCAGCGTCAGGATTTTTGCAAATCCCTACTCCAAACCGTTAATCTTGAATCACACGCTATCTGGCCACCAGCAACGAAATCAGCATAGCCTTAAGCAGCCTTGCCCGTAGCTGGTCACGATAAGGAAGCTTCAGCAATAATGTGTCCCTTGATAAAGCAGCCTTCATTAAACCAGCTTCCCTTTTGCTTAAAAAAAGTGCTTCTTCCAGCTGATAAATCAGCCCTTCCGCTGCCGATTGGCTAATTTCCTCTCCAATGCTTTGATGGAGATGTGTATGAATCGCATGCTGTGCAGGCAGTTGAATTCGCTGAATGCGAATGTAACCCCCACCACCGCGTTTGCTTTCCACCACATAGCCTTTTTCCAGCGTAAAACGGGTACTGATTACATAATTAATTTGCGACGGCACGCAGGAAAAGCGGTCAGCCAAATCATTGCGCTGAATTTCCACTAAACCTTTGGGACTTTCCAGCAATATGCTCTTCAAATATTGTTCAATAATATCGGAAACATTGCGCATTTCATCATCCTCCACTAACGGAAACGCAAATATTCAGTACATTTCACGCTCCACAGAGTCCGCCGTATATTGAACTTAACCGAACGGTAAAGTCATGAATCTAAGCCAGTATCGAGGCTAATTAGCCCCCCCTACCTCACTTAGAAACATCCCGTTTAGTTTCTAGTGTGACCTTTATTCGTAATAAATCATACACCTTCCCTCATGCTCATGAGATTACAGTGACGTTTATCTACAGATCAGGTCTGTCTTTTCATGCTGTGTTGGTGTCAATGTATTATATACGGCTAAAAACTCAGCGTATTCACACCATTCTAATGAAGCACTATAGACTCGATTGACTTTGACTTTCTTTGACTATATTCACATTATAGCACAAAATATATTTTTGCCAAGGGGTCAATATCATTTTTCGCAATCTAATTATGTTTTATACAATATAAGAAAAACTCTTCCCTTTACGGAAAGAGTTCTGAAAAATGTCGTTAAAATCATCCACACCTCATGCAAGGTATTTAAGCCAGACTCCCTAAAGAATGAAGACTCAAGAGCATTTAAGAGCATTATAATTAGAAAAAATCCAGCAAAAATGTTTGTTTTATCGGTATTACACGTTCTAATACAGACACAGACTCACCTCGCCCTGTAATACGACTCCACTTATACAGATCATCAGGCCGCTGATAGCCAAGCATCAGGGTGGTCAGCGACTGGATTCCCACGCTCAAGTCAGCTTCTACACCGTCCTCGGAAGAACTGCTTGGATCCACTCTGTCCAAATGTCCTTGCCCTTCCGCGTTGACCATCAATATCCATATACCTTCATTCCATGGAGCATAATGATCTGTCAGATGTAAGGTCAAACGTGTTTCCTCTCCAATTGCCTCAAAAGGATATTTCTCCACAAAAGCAGCTGCATCTACAATACGGCCCATAAAATAAGGCACTGTTTCCTGCTGAATTCGCGGATCTTCTAGCAGAAATGGCAGATTGTCATCAGCCGGAATGTAAATGAATTTACCCTGGGTTATCATCGAATCATGATTTGCAAAATACGTCCACAACGCCCGCCGTGCCGTCTCATTAAGATATACCAGTTCGTCGCAATTCAGCTGCTTATCTTCAATTTTGTAGAGTGCATATCCCTGAGGATCGCCTGCTTCAGAGTAATACACTGCGGTCCGGTAGTTCTTATTTAATGTCCGCTCTTGCCACCATTCCTTATCTCGTACCAGCGTACCATTATAACGCGAAGCATATGCTTGATACACTTGGTCCAGCTCAGAAATATCTTTGACATCCCGTTTGACCGTACCTTCGGTTTTAAGCTTGGCAGGGAATTTATCGATCGGAATAATATACTTTTTGTATTCTATATACGTTTCCCATCCAAATTTACGATAGAAGGCAAAAGAGAAAGGATGTAGAAAAGAAAGGCTCTGTCCCGCGACCTTCATCTCTTCAAGCACATGCGTTAAAAGGCGTGAAACCAGACCACCGCGTCGCTTTTCCGGCCATGTTGCCACACCAGCAATACCCCCCATGTCAAAAACCTGACCTTGTATGTATACCTGTAACGGTAGCAAAGTCAGCTTTGCATTCAAGTCATTTCCGTCGAAAATCCCCCAAGTTTGTTCTGGTTTGAATTTCTTTTTGGATTTCTCCAGATCCTCCGGGGACATTGTAAACTGAAAAGCATATTGAGACAACTCAATAGCAGCTTCAAATTCCTCACGTTGTAATTGTCTGATTTCCATAAGTTCGTCACCTCGCTCGTATACTTGGACTTCCGCAAAAAGATCACACCCTTAGAGTGTCGCAAAGCCTTCGTTCTCTGTCAACCTCAGGAACAGATGTTATAGCAAAAACACAAAAAAATAACCACAATCTCAAAGAGATCATGGTTATTTTTACTTTTGCTTGGCGACGTCCTACTCTCCCAGGACCCTGCGGTCCAAGTACCATCGGCGCTGGAGGGCTTAACGGTCGTGTTCGGGATGGGTACGTGTGGAACCCCTCCGCTATCGCCACCAAACATGAATTTGTAAAACAAATTCTTCCGTACAAGTATTCGGTTCATCACTAATCGTGTGAATGAATAGCCCTGCGCTTGTCGTATGTATCTTCTACATACCTTCAAGGTGTTACACCCTGAAAACTGGATCCGAAACTCCATTGCGTCCTATACTTAGGATAAGCCCTCGACCGATTAGTATTGGTCAGCTCCATGCATTACTGCACTTCCACCCCCAACCTATCTACCTCGTCGTCTTCAAGGGGTCTTACTAATTGGGAAATCTCATCTTGAGGGGGGCTTCACGCTTAGATGCTTTCAGCGCTTATCCCTTCCGTACATAGCTACCCAGCGGTGCTCCTGGCGGAACAACTGGTACACCAGCGGTACGTCCATCCCGGTCCTCTCGTACTAAGGACAGCTCCTCTCAAATTTCCTACGCCCACGACAGATAGGGACCGAACTGTCTCACGACGTTCTGAACCCAGCTCGCGTACCGCTTTAATGGGCGAACAGCCCAACCCTTGGGACCTACTTCAGCCCCAGGATGCGATGAGCCGACATCGAGGTGCCAAACCTCCCCGTCGATGTGGACTCTTGGGGGAGATAAGCCTGTTATCCCCAGGGTAGCTTTTATCCGTTGAGCGATGGCCCTTCCATGCGGTACCACCGGATCACTAAGCCCGACTTTCGTCCCTGCTCGACTTGTAGGTCTCGCAGTCAAGCTCCCTTCTGCCTTTGCACTCTTCGAATGATTTCCAACCATTCTGAGGGAACCTTGGGGCGCCTCCGTTACTCTTTAGGAGGCGACCGCCCCAGTCAAACTGCCCACCTGACACTGTCCTCGTACCGGGTCACGGTACCAAGTTAGAACCTAGATACGATCAGGGTGGTATCCCAAGGATGCCTCCTCTCAAGCTGGCGCTCAAGTCTCTTAGGCTCCCACCTATCCTGTACAGATCGTACCCAAATTCAATATCAAGCTGCAGTAAAGCTCCATGGGGTCTTTCCGTCTTGTCGCGGGTAACCTGCATCTTCACAGGTATTAAAATTTCACCGGATCTCTCGTTGAGACAGCGCCCAAGTCGTTACGCCATTCGTGCGGGTCAGAATTTACCTGACAAGGAATTTCGCTACCTTAGGACCGTTATAGTTACGGCCGCCGTTTACTGGGGCTTCGGTTCATAGCTTCGCCCTAAAAGGACTTACCACTCCCCTTAACCTTCCAGCACCGGGCAGGCGTCAGCCCGTATACTTCGCCTTGCGGCTTCGCACAGACCTGTGTTTTTGCTAAACAGTCGCTTGGGCCTTTTCACTGCGGCCCCCTCGGGCTATTCACCCTACCGAGGCACCCCTTCTCCCGAAGTTACGGGGTCATTTTGCCGAGTTCCTTAACGAGAGTTCTTCCGCGCGCCTTAGAATTCTCTTCTCGCCTACCTGTGTCGGTTTGCGGTACGGGCACCTTCTCCTGGCTAGAGGCTTTTCTTGGCAGTCTGAGATCATGACCTTCGCTACTATAATTTTCGCTCCCCATCACAGCCCAGCCTTACGATGTGCGGATTTGCCTACACACCAGCCTCACTGCTTAGACGGACATCCATCAGTCCGCGTCACTACCCTACTGCGTCACCCCATTGCTCATAACGGATTACGGTGGTACAGGAATTTCGACCTGTTGTCCTTCGACTACGCCTATCGGCCTCGCCTTAGGTCCCGACTTACCCTGAGCGGACGAACCTTCCTCAGGAACCCTTAGGCTTTCGGCGGATCTGATTCTCACAGATCTTTTCGTTACTCATACCGGCATTCTCACTTGAATGCAGTCCAGCGCTCCTTACGGTACACCTTCAACCCGCATTCAACGCTCCCCTACCCCTGATACCTAAATATCAAGCCATAGCTTCGGTGGCGTGTTTAGCCCCGTTACATTTTCGGCGCAGAGTCACTCGACCAGTGAGCTATTACGCACTCTTTCAATGGTGGCTGCTTCTAAGCCAACATCCTGGTTGTCTGTGCAACTCCACATCCTTTCCCACTTAACACACACTTGGGGACCTTAGCTGATGGTCTGGGCTGTTTCCCTTTCGACAATGGATCTTAGCACTCACTGTCTGACTCCCGGAACCAAGTCTATGGCATTCGGAGTTTGACTGAGCTTGGTAACCCTTGCGGGCCCCGCACCCAATCAGTGCTCTACCTCCACGACTCTTATTCCGAGGCTAGCCCTAAAGCTATTTCGGGGAGAACCAGCTATCTCCGGGTTCGATTGGAATTTCTCCGCTACCCCCACCTCATCCCCGCATTTTTCAACATGCGTGGGTTCGGGCCTCCAGTGCGTGTTACCGCACCTTCACCCTGGACAGGGGTAGATCACCCGGTTTCGGGTCTACGTCCACGTACTAACTCGCCCTATTCAGACTCGCTTTCGCTGCGGCTTCAGCTCTTCACCTTAACCTTGCACGGGAACGTAACTCGCCGGTTCATTCTACAAAAGGCACGCCATCACCCATAGATCGGGCTCTGACTTCTTGTAAGCACACGGTTTCAGGATCTATTTCACTCCCCTTCCGGGGTGCTTTTCACCTTTCCCTCACGGTACTGCTTCACTATCGGTCGCCAGGGAGTATTTAGCCTTGGCAGATGGTCCTGCCGGATTCATACGGGGTTTCACGTGCCCCGCACTACTCGGGATCCGTCTCGGAGGGAACAAGTTTTGAACTACAGGGCTTTTACCTTCTCTGGCGGGTCTTTCCAGACCTCTTCATCTAACCGGTTCCTTTGTAACTCCATGTGAGACGTCCCACAACCCCAAGGAGCAAGCTCCTTGGTTTGGGCTAATCCGCGTTCGCTCGCCGCTACTGACGGAATCACTATTGTTTTCTCTTCCTCAGGGTACTTAGATGTTTCAGTTCCCCTGGTATGCCTCTGTTCTGCCTATGTATTCAGCAGAAAGTGACTGTCGATGAAGACAGCCGGGTTTCCCCATTCGGACATCCCCGGATCAAAGCTTGCTTACAGCTCCCCGAGGCTTTATCGTTGTTCGCCACGTCCTTCGTCGGCTCCTGGCGCCTAGGCATCCTCCGTGTGCTCTTTGTAGCTTAACCTAGACTTTTCTTTCACAGAAAGAAAATATCGATGTTCGATAAAGAATGATGTTTACCAAAGGCAAAATATCTTTCCTTACCTGCTACCTTTATTTCACTTGTTTACACAAGATCAGCGTAAAGGAATATTCTAAAACGCAATTTCGTTTCGGTATCCAGTTTTCAAGGTGCAATACAGTTTCTTCGAAACTGTAACCTGTGTGATTATCGCTCAAACTCCGAAGAGTTGATGATCATCATGCAGTTTTTTTGATGAAGTTGTAATTGGTGGAGCCAAGCGGGATCGAACCGCTGACCTCCTGCTTGCAAGGCAGGCGCTCTCCCAGCTGAGCTATGGCCCCTCACAAGTTCCATCAAAACTGAACAAATGGAATGATGATAGAATTTATTTTCATTCACACAAATGTGTAGAACCAATAACAAATTCCAGTCGCAAATCTAATAGATCTGCTTGATTTGAATGTTTCCGTTGCAGGAAACGATTCTCCATAGAAAGGAGGTGATCCAGCCGCACCTTCCGATACGGCTACCTTGTTACGACTTCACCCCAATCATCTACCCCACCTTCGGCGGCTGGCTCCCTTGCGGGTTACCCCACCGACTTCGGGTGTTGTAAACTCTCGTGGTGTGACGGGCGGTGTGTACAAGACCCGGGAACGTATTCACCGCGGCATGCTGATCCGCGATTACTAGCAATTCCGACTTCATGCAGGCGAGTTGCAGCCTGCAATCCGAACTGAGACCGGCTTTTCTAGGATTCGCTCCAGATCGCTCTTTCGCTTCCCGTTGTACCGGCCATTGTAGTACGTGTGTAGCCCAGGTCATAAGGGGCATGATGATTTGACGTCATCCCCACCTTCCTCCGGTTTGTCACCGGCAGTCTGCTTAGAGTGCCCAGCTTGACCTGCTGGCAACTAAGCATAAGGGTTGCGCTCGTTGCGGGACTTAACCCAACATCTCACGACACGAGCTGACGACAACCATGCACCACCTGTCTCCTCTGTCCCGAAGGAAAGCCATATCTCTACAGCGATCAGAGGGATGTCAAGACCTGGTAAGGTTCTTCGCGTTGCTTCGAATTAAACCACATACTCCACTGCTTGTGCGGGTCCCCGTCAATTCCTTTGAGTTTCAGTCTTGCGACCGTACTCCCCAGGCGGAATGCTTAATGTGTTAACTTCGGCACCAAGGGTATCGAAACCCCTAACACCTAGCATTCATCGTTTACGGCGTGGACTACCAGGGTATCTAATCCTGTTTGCTCCCCACGCTTTCGCGCCTCAGCGTCAGTTACAGCCCAGAGAGTCGCCTTCGCCACTGGTGTTCCTCCACATATCTACGCATTTCACCGCTACACGTGGAATTCCACTCTCCTCTTCTGCACTCAAGCTCCCCAGTTTCCAGTGCGACCCGAAGTTGAGCCTCAGGATTAAACACCAGACTTAAAGAGCCGCCTGCGCGCGCTTTACGCCCAATAATTCCGGACAACGCTTGCCCCCTACGTATTACCGCGGCTGCTGGCACGTAGTTAGCCGGGGCTTTCTTCTCAGGTACCGTCACTCTTGTAGCAGTTACTCTACAAGACGTTCTTCCCTGGCAACAGAGCTTTACGATCCGAAAACCTTCATCACTCACGCGGCGTTGCTCCGTCAGGCTTTCGCCCATTGCGGAAGATTCCCTACTGCTGCCTCCCGTAGGAGTCTGGGCCGTGTCTCAGTCCCAGTGTGGCCGATCACCCTCTCAGGTCGGCTACGCATCGTCGCCTTGGTAGGCCTTTACCCCACCAACTAGCTAATGCGCCGCAGGCCCATCCATCAGTGACAGATTGCTCCGTCTTTCCTCCTCTCCCCATGCAGGGAAAGGATGTATCCGGTATTAGCTACCGTTTCCGGTAGTTATCCCAGTCTCATGGGCAGGTTGCCTACGTGTTACTCACCCGTCCGCCGCTAGGTTGTTTTAAAAGCAAGCTTTTAAAACAACCCCGCTCGACTTGCATGTATTAGGCACGCCGCCAGCGTTCGTCCTGAGCCAGGATCAAACTCTCCATTAAAGACCAACCGAAGTTGGTTTATAGAAAGAGCGATTCGCTCATTTTTAATGCTAGCGATTCTTCTTTATATAAAGAAGAAATCTTTATTTTCATCATCCATTTGTTCAGTTTTCAAAGAACTTGTCTGTCCTCGTTTCTTCAACGAGTCAGGAATTAGATCATATCATGTTGGTTGCTTTCTTGTCAAATCTTTTTTTGATTTTCTTTTCAGCATCCTCCGCTTCGAGAAATGTTATTCTCAAAGCAACGTCTAATAATGTAACATGCCTAAAGTTATTTAGCAAGCATTTTTTTAATTTCTTTTTCCCACAGCTATAATACCTCCTACTATAAACAGTAGATAACAAAACAGCCACCCCGTAATAGAACGGAATGGCTGTACTCTTGCAATCTAATTATTCTTGCTCCAGCAGTCTGATGAATTCATCCTCATCTTCTATGGTATCAATTCCGAGCTGTTGGGCCTTGGCCAGCTTACTTCCTGCCTTTTCACCAGCTATGACTAGATCCGTCTTTTTCGATACAGACCCGGTCACATGGGCGCCCAGTGCCTCCAGCTTGGCAGCAGCTTCATCACGCGTAAGTTGATGCAGGGTACCTGTAAGCACAACCGTTTTGCCACTGAAAAAGCTGTCTGTCTTCTTCTCCTGTGGAGCTTGGGGAGCCTGAGCCTTTACCCCTAGGGATAACATCTTTTCAATCCCCGCTTGGGTGAATGGATCAGCAAAGAAGGCAACGATACTCTCAGCTACAATCCCGCCCACATCCGGCAATTCTATTAATTCCTCTACCGTAGCGGACATGACCTTGTGCAAATCACGGTAATGATCAGCCAACATGCGTGTAGTCGCTTTACCGGTATTCGGTATACCAAGGGAATAAAGGAATGAAGCCAAATCCCTCTCTTTACTCTGCTCAAGCGCTGTCAGAAGGTTATTGGCTTTTTTCTCACCAAATCGCTCCAGCTTCACAAGATCATCGAATTGAAGTGTATACAGATCCGCAGGCTCGCGCACTTCCAGTTCGTCATGCAACTGGATTGCCGTTTTGTCGCTGAAGGTTTCAATATCCATGGCATCACGTGACGCAAAATGAGAAATACGAGCCACAATTTGTGGCTTACACCCCAGCTTATTATCGCAGAATAAATGAGCCCCTCGCTGCTGCAACGGGAATCCACAGGCCGGACAATGATCCGGTACGATAATTTCCTCTCCGTCGTCCTCAGACGTAACTTTTCCCAAAATTTCCGGAATGACATCATTCGAACGGCGGATAAACACACGAGCACCCAAAGCGAACTTCAGATTTTTCCGCTCGATATCCCCAGCATTGTTCAGTGTACAATTTTGTACGGTGACTCCCGCCAGCTCTACCGGTTCTACCCTTGCCAGTGGCGTAATTTTACCCGTACGACCTACATTCCACTCAACAGAGTTAAGCACCGTGGTCGTTTCCTCCGCCTCGAACTTATACGCCACTGCCCATCGCGGAAATTTATCGGTATAGCCGAGAACCTCACGTGTGCGCATATCCGTAATTTTGAGTACCGCCCCGTCAATGAGATAATCCAGTCCGGCACGAGACTCTTCGATATCAGTCAGTTGTTCCATAGCATCATCAAAATCGTCAAAGTAAGTCAGATACGGATTCACCTTAAAATGATTGTCACGCAGGAACGTCATCATCTCCTGGTGGCTGCTAAACTGGATGCGGTCCGCGTACCCCACATTGTAGAAAAATGCATTCAATCGTCGCTCTGCTGTTGTTTTGGGATTCAAATTACGCAGAGCGCCTGCTGCGGCGTTGCGTGCATTTTTAAGAGGGTCCACAGCGGTCTCATTATATTTGGCCAGCACAGACAGATTCATAATGCCTTCTCCCTGTACTTCAACGGTCCCATCCTGAAAAGGAATCGTAAGCGGCACGGATTTAATGGTCTTCACCTGTGCCAATATTCCCTCGCCCACCACGCCATTGCCGCGTGTAGAAGCCTGTACCAGCTTCCCGTCGGTATAAGTCAGGTTCAGCGTCAGTCCATCAAATTTAAGCTCTATCGCATATCCTGGAGGCGGTAAAGGCTGCTCCGGGTTCTTGGTGTTGTAATCGTTGACCAGCTTCACGACACGCACGTTCCAGGCACGCAGCTGCTCCACATTCTGTGCTTTATCCAAGCTCCATAACGGGGCCAGATGGCGATGCGGTGTGAAGCCTTTGAGTAACTCCCCGCCCACACGCTGTGTCGGCGAATCCGGCAGCACAAGACCGCTCGTCTGTTCAAGCGCTACCAGCTCGTCATAAAGCACATCATATTCTTTGTCGCTGATCTTGGGCTCATCCAGTGTGTAGTAATGATAATTATATGTGTTCAGCTCAGCAACAAGCTGCTCCATCCTGTGCATTGGGTTCATGCAGGCGTATCCCTCCGGGAACTTCATCAGGGCAGAAGCCTAAGCCAACTGCCGCTGTGAGGTTCGAGATTTAATGATGTTTGAGATTTATTCTACTTTTGTAATCGGTGCAAAGCCAGCCAGCAGGCGTTTAACCCCTACTGGAGCCGGGAAAGCAATCTGAAGCTCCATATCATTGCCTGTACCTTTTACAGCTACAATGGTTCCAATTCCCCACTTGCCATGCTGTACCTTGTCTCCGGCAGCAAAAATGGAGGGGCCTCCTGCCGAAGCAGCCGGAGTTGGTTTCGCGGATGAAGATGTTGTAACGGTTACGCGGGGCGACGTGGAAGCCGACGAACCACTGCGGCTCATCGTATCAAAGGAACGTTCTCCGCCAAAGTTACTACCGTTGGTTTTACCCAGTCCACGTCCGCCATAAGAGCCGCCTACATTGCCGGAGCGGCGATAGCGGTCACGTTTGATAATTGTATCCTCTTTGAGCTCTTCCGGAATCTCTTCAAGAAAGCGGGAAGGCGGATTAGCGGTGGTACGGCCAAACAGCGTGCGCATCTGTGCGCATGTAAGAAACAGTTGCTCCTCTGCACGGGTAATCCCAACATACGCCAATCTGCGCTCTTCCTCCAGCTCTTCATTATCCAAAAAGGCCCGACTGTGAGGGAATACTCCCTCCTCCATACCGACAATAAATACAATCGGAAACTCCAGTCCTTTTGCGCTATGCATGGTCATCAATACAACCGCATCGCTTTGTTCCTCTTCATCGTCATTCATGGAATCAATATCCGCGATAAGAGCAAGATCGGTCAGGAAGGAGACGAGTGACTTGTCCTCCGCTCCTTTTTCAAATTCCATCGTTACCGACAGGAACTCATCAATATTCTCCAGACGTGAGCGTGATTCAAGCGTATTCTCGTTTTGCAGCTCCAGTCGATATTGGCTGGTTTCCAGCATTTTTTCCGTTAACTCGGTGACCGAGAGATAGTCCACCATCCGACTCAAGCCTTCGATCATATCGTAAAACTCTACAAGCGCATTGCGCGTACGTCCGGCAAAGCCCAAATCGTCTACCACCTGCAGCACACGGAAAATAGAAACTCCACGCTCCGCTGCGGCTGCTTGCAATTTACCGACCGTTGTATCCCCAATACTCCGTTTTGGCACATTAATGATTCGGATCAAGCTGATATCGTCATCAGGATTGGAGAGCAGGCGAAGGTACGCCAGCAAGTCCTTAATCTCTTTACGATCATAGAACTTGATGCCGCCAACGATCTGGTACGGAATATCCGATTTGATCAAAATTTCCTCGACCACCCGCGACTGGGCATTGGTACGGTACAAAATAGCATGATGGCTATAGGTTTTGCCTGCATTGATATTTTTATGAATTTCGGAGGCGATAAAATAGCCCTCATCATGCTCCGAGTCAGCCCGGTAAACTTTAATCTTGGCCCCGCCTTCTTTGTCGGTCCATAGTTTCTTCGGCTTGCGGCCCGTATTTTGCCCAATCACTTCATTGGCGGCATTCAGAATATTCGAGGTTGACCGATAGTTTTGCTCCAGCAAAATGGTACGTGCTTCCGGGTAGTCCTCTTCAAAGTTCAAAATGTTGCTGATATCCGCCCCGCGCCAACGATAGATGGACTGATCGCTGTCACCTACTACGCAAATTCGGTGATGCTGGTCAGCCAGCATTTTACACAGCATGTACTGCGCACGGTTCGTATCCTGATATTCATCGACATGAATGTATTGGAATTTCTTCTGATAGAAATCCAGTACCTCAGGCACTTCTTTAAATAGTTGAATCGTTGCCATAATCAGATCATCAAAATCCAGAGAGTTGTTATTTTTGAGACGTTGTTGGTATTTGGTATATACCTTCGCCACAATCCCCTCAAAATAGTCGCCAATCTTGCGCTCATACATTTCAGGAGTGACCAGTTCATTTTTAGCTGTGCTCATCATGGACTGAACCGCTTTGGGTTCGAATTTTTTGGTGTCTATGTTCAGATCCTTCATGCAGTTCCGAATAACAGACAACTGATCTGTAGAATCGAGAATACTGAAATTGGAGGTAAATCCGATCCGCTCGATATCTCGACGCAAAATACGCACACACATGGAGTGAAAGGTGGATACCCACACATCTCTCCCCTGCGGGCCAATCAGCCTGGATACGCGATCCTGCATTTCACGCGCGGCCTTGTTCGTAAAGGTAATTGCCAAAATGCCCCATGGAGCCGTCTTGCGGGTCGCGATGAGGTAGGCAATCCGGTGCGTGAGCACCCGGGTCTTTCCACTGCCTGCGCCAGCCATAATCAGCAACGGTCCGTCTATCGCCTCCACTGCCTGACGCTGAGGCGGATTGAGGCGGGCTACAGCCTCGTGTATATCTATTGATTGCATGCGTGCATGCTCCTTTCTACAAGCTTCCATAAAATCACGTTCTATACTTCCAACTTCACAGCTACCGTCTCCAGTGCTTTCGCCAAGTCACGGTAAATGATGTTCCCTACTACAATGGTGTCACAAACGGCAGCCGCTTGTAACGCGGTAGATTTATCCACGATACCCCCTCCATATAGGACACGGGCGCGCTCCGTACTGCGATGTATTTTTTGTACCAGTTCCATATCTCCAAAGGCACCGCTATACTCCACATATACAATCGGCAGATGCATGAGCTTGTCAGCAACCTCTGCATATGAAGCGGCAGATGAAGCATCGAGTGATGCATCCGCTCCGGTAAGCTTGGCCACCGTGGAATCACCATTCAAAACAATATATCCTTCTGTCACAAGTAAATCCCAAGGGATCATATAACCAAACTGCTCAATCGCACGCTGGTGCTGTCCTACGATCCAATTACTGTCCGTTGTATTGAGCACCATTGGAATCATATACAGATCAAACCCGGGCACCACAGCCTCCAGATCAGACACTTCAAGCACACACGGTACCTCATAACGCCGGATCCGCGACAGCAAATCCACCGTATTTTCATAGGTAACGCCCGACGAGCCTCCTACCATAATGGCATCCGTACCAGACATGCACACGGCATCCAGTCCCTCATCGTCCAGTTCCTTGTCAGGGTCCAGCTTAAATACATGCCTCCATGATTGAATTGAATCTGCCAACACACATTCCTCCAGCATCCATTGTGCTTTTGCCACGATCCGGTCTAACCGGATTCTAATATCCAAAAGCGTTCTATGCTAAGTCTATGACAGTGCACAAAAGGTGTCAATGTTCGTATTCGATGGGAACACTCCGTTCACACATCTCAGGGCCGTAACGCATACAGCCAACTGCGTTTTTGGAGTTCCTTTTCCGTTAAAACATCCGTATAGAATCCGCGCACACCCATCTGTTCGTAGTCAGCGGCATCTTTTAGATCGTTAATTGTATTTACGTAGCACACCGCCCCCGCCTGCCGCAAGCTTTCCACTAAAGCACCACTAACTCTGTTCTCCGGTAAAGTCACTGCTGTTATATCGTTTTGTTGTACAAACCGGATGATTTGGTCGTCCGTATCTTGTGTCGCATAAAGCGTATAAATAATGGAGGTATAGGGATAGATGCTCCGCAGCGTTCGCAGCATTTCTTCGTCATAAATTTGCGGGACAATGCGGGACAAAAGATTCGGATTTTTGTCCTGTGCCTGACGGGTCAGTTGCGCAAATAACTGTTTTATTTGGGCCGGGTCCTGTTCTTTCGTATCCGTCACAACATAGGCATCCGGGTATTTCTCCAACAGATCCAATGCATCATTCCAGTCCACCGGGGTGTAGGAACCATGTATGGGGGTGTTTTTGAATTGCTCGTAGCTCCAGGGCTTCCCGCCCTGTTCTGTACTAACTACCTGCTTCTGCTGCATTTGCTCTGTAAAAGACTCCGTCCATTCATGGCGCGCCACCAAATGTCCGTCCGAAGTAAACATCAGGTCGACCTCAAATACGCGGCTGCCTTTTTTATAATTATTCACAAATGCTTCACGCGCATTGGTATAGGCTAAACCGTCAACGGCTCCCATAGCATGCGAAATCACACGATGGGTGGTAAAACCGGTATGCTCCTCCGTGGATTGCCCTCTGTAAGCCAATAAAAACGTGCCAATCAACATTAATAGAATTACCGCCGCAATCAGTCGTTTCATAGGGTGTCACATCCTTTTCGTACAGGTCAATACCCTGCATGCGCACACTTAAAACAACTTCTAGACACAAAAACACCCTCCGGCTGAACCGAAGGGTGAATCTGGATTAATACGCATTCTTGAAACCGTTGCGGATGGTACGGAAAATAATTTTAATATCGAATAAGAGCGACCAATTCTCAATATAGAAAATATCATGCTTAATCCGTTCCTCAATGGACGTGTCACCACGCAACCCGTTGCTCTGTGCCCAGCCTGTAATACCAGGACGAACATGGTGCTTCACCATATATTTTGGGATTTCCTCGCGGAACTGATCCACGTAATACGGACGTTCCGGGCGGGGGCCGACAACACTCATATCTCCTAGCAACACATTGAAAAACTGTGGCAGCTCATCGAGACTCGTTTTACGAATAAAGGTGCCAAAACGCGTTCGACGTGGGTCATTGGCCGTCGTCCAGCCTGTATCGTCAGTCCCGGGTGGTAGTACCTTCATTGAGCGGAATTTGTACATCATGAAGGTACGCCGATTCAAGCCCACCCGCTCCTGTTTGAAAATGACTGGGCCTCTCGATGTCGTCATCACGCCAATTGCCACTGCCAGCATAACCGGAGAAGTCAGAATAATAGCGAACAATGAGAACAGAATATCGAACGAACGCTTAAACAATCGGTTCCCCGCCACATCCAGCGGAATATCCCGTACATTGATCATTGGCATGCCTGCAAAGTTATCAAAATACGGTCGAGCTGGCAGATAATCGAAAAAGTCAGGAATAATGAGCGTACGTACCCCTGCCTTTTCACACATGTTGATAATCTTGGGATACTTATCATGTGCATCCAGCGGAAGAGCCAAAATGACCTCGTCAATCATCATACGCGACAGCGTAGCTTCTAACTGATCCAACCCTCCAAGAATCGGGCGAAAATGCGCTTCTTCCTCTTCATCCCAGTGGCGTTTATCATCGAGGAATCCCACCACTTCATATCCCAGATCAGGATACTGTCCAAGATTATGATAAAAGCGTTGGCCCAGAGTACCCGCCCCGAGAATGAGCATGAACTGCTTGTTATAGCCTTTTTGGCGGAGAGCTTTAAGTACCTGTTTCAAAAAATACCGATAAAATAAAATAAGCAGTACGTTCCCAATCATATAGATCGCCAGATAGGACCGTGAAATGTCGATTTGCTTCACGAAGAACATGACACTCAACAGCACGAACAGGCCAACAATATGAATCTGGGTGACGCGAAATACGTCGTCTGCAAACCGTTTTTTACGTTTGGGTGAATAGAGAGAGAATAACATCCCCAGCACCACGGCAATCAGACCGTAGATTAAGCTCCAGCCTCCATATACTTGAATAGGAAGCGGCTCTTGATAGGTAATCCATTCACTTTCAAATTTGAAGAACCAGGCGATCAGAAAGGATAACTGAATGACCGCGAAATCCGCCACAATATACAATTGGGTTAAAAAACGTTGATTTCTGCGTATCATACTTTCACCTCGGTACGAGATTGTTCGCCACTGTCCGGCTTGGCCGGTGCAGTGAGCTTATTTTTCAAAAAGGCCATTCCAAATTTCACTGTAATTCCCGCGTATACAGCCATGTTCGTGATCCAGCTATACTGCTGTTTATAATGCTTGCGGTGAAATACCCACATGGCTCTATGAAACTCGTAAATAATTTTCAAAGGACGACGACGAGCGCTGCCACCTTTGATATGAATAATATATGTGCGCGGATAGTAGTAAATGCCCCATCCCGCCTGCTTAATCCGGTAACACCAGTCAATGTCCTCGCCATACATGAAAAAGGTTTCGTCCAAGCCGCCGACCTGCTCAATCGTCTCCCGACGCACCAGCATAAAAGCACCCACCAGCACATCCACTGGATACTCATCATCCGGGCTTAAGTGCCCGAGCTGGTATTGATTGTACTTGGGGTTATCCGGGTAACGCTTCGACCAGCCGAAGGCGTAATAAAAGGAGGCAGACGGCGTTGGAAACCCACGCTTACAGGCCTTATCCAGCGAACCATCCGGCAAAATAACCTTGCAGCCCGATGCCCCTATCTCCGGATGCGTGTCCATGAACCGAATCATCGTATCGAGCGTGTGCGGTTGCACCAACGTATCGGAGTTCAGCAACAATACGTAACGCCCGTCCGCTACCTCGATGCCCTGATTGTTTGCCTTGGCAAAACCTGTGTTATCCTCATTGGCAATCAACGTAATCTCCGGATATGCAGCACGAATGGCTTCCACAGACCCATCATTGGAGTGATTGTCGATAACAATCACTTCATATCGATATTGCGTCTCTGACGCATACACCGACTGCAAACAATCCAGCGTCAAACGGCATGTATTATAGTTGACGACCAGTATGCTTACATCCATATTTAAAACGCTCCTGACAAATTCAGTAATCTATTCTACTATCGACTATTATAACATACCCAACAGATCACGGGGCGCAAAAAACCACATAACTTGTAACCTTACACAGTTAGCAGGATTTTGCAAAATTCTTGAGGTATAAAAATCATCGTGGTAAGATATACATGGAAAAAGGGCTGGTGCCAGCCAGCCCCTGCGCAACCAACGCTCCAAGAGCGGACGGTTTTGGAACATCAGGCCGAAAATAGACCCTTCCTTTCGGGGGCGGTCTATTTTCGTTTGTTAAACTCTAACAGTGTGACGATCAACGCCCCGAACGTCAGCATTAAACTGAGCGCCTCAAACACTGTCACAGGCTTCACCCCCCTCCTCGGGAGAGTTAGCCGACCGCCCTTGCCAGCCTATATCGGTTGCACCCTTCAATTATACTATATTTTTCCATAAAGGAACATGTATTCGATGGATTTTTATCTAGTATTCATTTGTACCTTTGATTATTTGACGCTTCTAGATGGAAAAAGTTGCAATATTTTTTTCTTTCCATATCTCTATAATTTCCCCAGTATGAAAACTAGCTTATAGATCCAGTTGTCCATTTGTGACTGTCTATAAAAGGGAGTGTGCCGAATATATTTCACACGGGAAAATATGCCCTTTTGGTAGCTTTCCAGGAACTGATCCATATCTTTATACATTTGAGGAGACATGTCTTGTCCATAAAGTTGAATAAATTGCTGGGCTTGTTTGCTTAAAATATAGCGATTTTTTCCTTTTATAAATCTACTTAGTCTTTTCCTCCACTTACTAACCCAGCCATCAGTAGAACCTCCCAACACATTGTTTTGATGCTGCCGATACAAAATGGACGGCTCGGGGTCAAAAACAACCTCACCAAAAGAGGAGGTGCATAAGTAAATCCACCAGTCATGCATAATAATGTTATCCAAAGAAGTCGGAATTCTCTTTTTCACGAGCTCGAGTGTTTCTTTATTGATCACCATGGTACAACCTACACACACATTCTCAATGAGAGCATTATAGAAGGATACAGGTCGTGGGATGTCAGCTGGCCATACTTTGAGTGGTTCCAATGTTTGAGAGACCATTTGTGTAGCAGAACAGTACATCAGCGGCCGACTTCCATCCTGATCCCTGAGATGAGACACAGCCTGAGCGAGTTTGTTCGGCATCCACACATCATCCTGATCACAAAAAGCATAATAGTCGAATGTCTCAGACGATCTTTGAATCAAATCAAAAAAGCTTTTAATAACCCCTACATTGCTCTCGAGGCATAAAATAATCTGTTGAGGATAACGTTGCTTCAGCACTCTCAACTTGGCAACCGTATCATCTGTCGAGCCATCATCACGAATTAGAATCTGAACTTCTACGTCTTTTTGATTGATGAGACTTTCTATTTGCTCATCTAAATAAGCTGCTCCATTATATGTAGACAATAAAATTTGTATGTTAGGTCTGTTCAGAGTAATGACCTCCTTCTTTTAAAATGTGTAATAGAGGGACAATAGGTTCCATCTGCTTATACATTATAAATGCTCAGCGTCCTTAATCAACATAGGCTTTAATATAATAAAATCTCCCAATCATGAACTGATGGGAGATTGCTGATATTTATAATAAGGTTTTAATTACTCGGATTTACTAAGACACTCCTGCAAAAAATCACGCAATCCCTCACGCCAGTCGCGCAAATCATTTAACCCGTTGGTTCGGATCGCTATATGCTCCATAACAGAGTTGCGTGGCCGCGCTGCCGGTCTGGGGAATTGCTCTGTGCTGCAAGGCTCCAATTTCGCTGTGATCTTGGCATCTAATATTTCCGCCGCATCCTGTAAAATAGCTTGCGTAAATTCATACCAGGTACAGGAGCCACTATTGGATGCATGGTATACGCCATACTTCTCCGTTTGAATCAATTCCGCCAAAAAACGTGCCAAATCCACTGTATAGGTAGGTGAACCCTTCTGATCATTCACCACCTGCAGGAGCGGCTTCTCCTGACCAAGCTTCAGCATCGTTTTGACAAAATTGTTCCCGTGAAATCCATATACCCAAGATGTACGAACAATAAAATACCTAGAGGAAAGTGTATGGGTCAATACCTCTCCTGCCCGTTTGGACTTTCCGTAGATACTCTGCGGATTGGTATTATCGTACTCATGATATGGCTCTTTTGCCGTTCCATCGAACACATAATCTGTGCTGATATAAACCAGCTTGGCTCCAACCTTTTCCGCAGCCAGCGCCATATTACGTGTACCTGCCGCGTTGACTTGATAAGCCCCGTCTACATCGGTCTCCGCTGCATCCACAGCCGTATACGCTGCACAGTGGATTACGGCGTCAGGTTGATATTGTCCTACAATCTTCACCGTCTGCTGCAAATCCGTGATATCTAATTGTTCGCGATCGTAACCCAGGACATCATGTCCTTGCTCCTGAAAAACCTTTACTACATCTTTACCAAGTTGACCGGATGTTCCAGTAACTAATACCTTCATTCTACCCATCCCCCAAGCGGGAACCGTACTGCTTTGCATAGTATTGTTGATATTCGCCAGATTGAATGCGAGTCCACCATTCTTCATTGTCCAGATACCAGCGAATCGTTTCTATAATGCCGGTTTCAAAAGAGTGCTTTGGCTTCCAGCCCAGCTCATTCATGGTCTTCGTTGGATCAATGCCATAACGGCGGTCATGTCCTGGACGATCCTGCACATACGAAATCAGAGATTCTGGCTTGCCCAGCTCCTCTAATACCGTTTTGACGATATGCACATTTGTCCGCTCGTTATTTCCCCCGATATTGTATACTTCACCCAGTTTACCTTGATGAATGACTAGATCAATTGCGCTGCAATGATCCTCTACATACAACCAATCGCGAATGTTCAAGCCATCCCCGTATACAGGTAACTGTTGATCGCTCAGTGCACGGGAGATCATTAGCGGGATCAATTTTTCAGGAAATTGGTATGGACCATAGTTGTTAGAACAACGCGTGATATTCACTGGTAAACCGAAGGTTTCATGATATGCACGAACTAGCAGATCGCCACCTGCCTTGGATGCAGAATAAGGACTATTAGGCTGCAACGGAGTTTCCTCCGTAAACAAGCCTGTTTCTCCCAAAGATCCATACACCTCATCTGTTGATACCTGTACAAACTTGGTCACGTTATATTTCTTGGCTGCGTCCAGTAGCACTTGCGTACCCAATACGTTTGTTTTCACAAATACTTCCGGTTCCAAAATACTCCGATCCACATGTGACTCCGCTGCAAAATTAACTACCACATCGATTCCCTGCTGCATCAACTGATCAATCGCTTGTGCGTCGGTAATATCTATTTTGATGAAGCTATGTTTGGGATTATTTTCAATGGATTTCAAATTTTCCAGGTTACCTGCATAGGTAAGAGCATCTATATTTACAATTTCGTAATCTGGATGGTGTTTTAGCATATACAATACAAAGTTACTGCCTATAAATCCGGCCCCGCCGGTGACAAGAAGTTTCATACAGACCTCCTAAATCTTATTATTCCTCTAATCAAAATTAATGTCTGCGTCAGCCAGTGCTGGATGCTTCTGATCCTTCTCCGAAAGAATAGCATGAGAAGTTGGCCAATCAATCCCTAGTGCAGGATCATTCCACAGAATTCCACGATCATTTTCAGGTGAATAATACTCGTCTACCTTATACAGCACTTGAGTGTTAGGAACAAGCGTACAGAACCCATGAGCAAAACCCTTAGGCACCAGTAGCTGACGTCTATTATGCTCGCTTAAGATGACTCCGACCCATTGACCGAACGTCGGAGAACTTTTACGAATATCCAAAATCACATCGTAGATAGCTCCAGAAAGCACACGAATGAGTTTGGTCTGCGCTTTAGGATTAAGTTGGTAATGCAAGCCACGAATCACACCGGCTTCTGCAGACAAGGATTGGTTATCTTGAATAAAAGCATGGTCTATTCCGTTTTCTTTCATGATCTGTTCATTGTAACTTTCCATAAAAAATCCACGGTGATCACCATGAACCACGGGTTCAATGATTTTTGCACCTTCTAGTTTCAAAGGGATTACCTTCATTTCGTTCGCATCCTCCCTTTATTTTAAAGCTTTAGCTTTCCAAACTCTTCACCAAACACGATATCCTTAGCCAATTCATTAGCTCGCGCAAGAGATGGGTGAGTTCCTGCATCTGTCCACCAGCCTTGAAGAATATCATACGTCAATGTTCCATTAGCAATATATGCATTGTTAACATCAGTGATCTCAAGTTCTCCCCGAGCTGAAGGTTCGAGCGTTTTTACAATTTCAAACACACTATGATCGAACATATAAATGCCTGTTACAGCATAATCACTTTTTGGTTCTTTAGGTTTTTCTTCAATTGACACAATACGCTCCCCTTGAAGCTCGGCCACTCCAAAACGATGTGGATCCTGTACCTGTTGAAGAAGAATTTTTGCACCCGTGGTTTGATTACGAAAATTATCCACGAAAGGTGCAATATCATCTTCAAACACATTATCGCCTAAAATAACAACCATTTGATCATCACCTACAAATTGTTCAGCCAGATCAAGAGCTTGTGCGATCCCGCCTGCCTCATCCTGAACTTTATAAGTGAATGTTACGTCCATCTCACGACCGCTGCCAAGAAGGTTAACAACATCCCCCATATGTTCTTTACCTGTAACAATAAGGATATCTTGAATGTCAGCTTGCTTGAGCTTGTATACAGAATGGAAAATCATTGGATACTTACCAACGGGTAATAAATGCTTATTAGTTACTTTAGTTAAGGGGTATAGACGTGAGCCTGTACCACCTGCAAGAATTATACCTTTCATCAAAAATCCTCCCGATTTTCTGTTAGTTTTATCGTTTATTTAACAGAAATATTTTGATAGTAGTTGATTGTTTCTTTCAAGCCTTGATATAAAGTAAACTCACTTGTCCAGCCAAGAATGGATTGCGCCTTTTGATTGCTTAATGAGCTGTATTTAATATCGCCTATACGCTCCTGCATATATTTTGCACAAGCACCGGTTTCCAGTATGTTACACATCATTTCAAACAATTCTTTCACCGAAATTTCTGTTTGCGTGCTGATATTAGTAATGCAATTTTCCCCTTTGGTAAGAGCAGCGATATTGGCGTTCACGATATCTTTGACATAAATGAAATCGCGAGTCTGAGCGCCATCACCATGAATTTGAGTCTCCTTGCCGGTAAGAAGGTTATCCAGGAAAATTGAAATCACGCCGCCTTCTCCTTTAGGATCCTGCCGTTCGCCGTAAGCATTGCTGTAACGCAAAATCGTATATTTAAGACCATGAAGATTAGAGTACAACTGAATATAAAATTCAGGTGCTAACTTGGACAGTCCATAGGGTGACAGCGGAGAAAGCTTGGCACTCTCTTTTACAGGGAGTTCATCTGGATAGCCATACACTGCTGCTGAAGAAGCATAGATAATTTTTTTTACTCCGGTTTTATAGCAACAATCCAAAATATTGATCGTTCCGCTAATATTGATCGATGCGTCCTGTGAAGGATCAGCAACCGAATGCGACACACTAATCTGGGCAGCATGATGTATTAGAATCTGCGGCTTAAAGTTCTCAAACACTTCCAATAACTGTTCACTGCGAATATCCACATTATAAAATATAGCCGCAGGATTAATATTTTCTTGCTTTCCGGTGGACAAATTATCAACGATGCATACTTCATGTTGTTCAGCAATCAACCTGTCAACAATATGAGAAGCGATAAATCCAGCTCCTCCGGTCACTAATATTTTCATACCTCTACCTTTCCAATACTATGATTTTTATAATACATCTCTTCCAATGTATCAATGCTTGGCTCCCATCTCCATTCTTCTGCTGTCTTTCTGCCATTCGCAGTCAGACGCTGTCTAAGCTCAGTATCTTCGATAAGCTTCTTAACAGCTTGCTTTGCGCCTTCAACATCCCCGATCTTCACGACCAGTGCGTTATAGTTATCGACAATATACTCATCATAACCAGTCACATCTGCAACTACGCAAGTTCCTCCACAAGCCATCATTTCCAGAGGTGGACCAAAAAATCCTTCAACCCTACTCAGTTTAACGAGGATATCACAACTGGAATAGATTTGGTTCATCTGGCCCATTGGAACCTTTTCAAAGAATACGTCGCATTTCCATTCTTTTTTCGGTTTACCCGCTGAACTTACACACCATACTTCACAATCCAGATCATTAATAGCATTAAAAGCATCTTCCATGCCTTTAAATGGAATATCGATCGGTCCTTCAAGCAGTACCCTTACTTTATCGCCTTTTTTGGTAATTGGATCCGTTTGAAAAATAATATTCTCATCCAATCCATTAGGAACATAGGTAGCGTCGTGACCAAACTTTTCTTTCAGCCATTTTTGAATCCATTTTGCTTCGGTCATATATTCATAATCAAATTTATACGAATCCCATGCTTTTTGACTTTCAAAAGATCCTACAGGATAAAAGCGGCTCTCATCGGATTGAACAAAATATACTTTTCTCTTTGCAGGAATATCAGTGATGGTATAAGCAGTGCTCCAACCTGTTGCAACAAGAATATCCAAATTAGTCGGTGCTTCATCAATGCCGATTATCTCAACTTTTTGGTTTGGGAACCAGTTGATTTCCCGATGAATATCCTCAGTAATAAGCAGCACATCATATCCACGATTTAACAAACGGTTTGCGTGCTGACACACTACTGCGATACCGCCAGATATGCCGCATCCAGGAATAAGATAGGCAATCTTAGGCTTCATCTCCACAATGTTTTTGTGCTCTTCCAGCATTAGATCAAACCAGTGATTATCGTCGTCTTTGAACGAAAGTTCCAGGTTGTTTCCGTGTAATCTAAGATTAGTTAACATCAAAGGAATTGATTTGAACTTATATCCTTTATACGCCATTCTGAGCCATAATTCGTGATCCTCGCGATAGCGCATATTTGTTTTCAATCCACCTACGGCTCTGACAGCATCCAATCGCAACATTACAGTACTTTGGCAAGGGACACACATCTTGAGCAATTCATCATATCCGCAATCCGGACTTAATACTTCCTGTCCATTCTTAATATTAATCATGCGTGATCCGTCCACAAGAGCTCGCCAGCCCCCATAAACGACATCCGCTTTAAACTCATTAATATAATTCAAAGAAATTTCCAGGCGATTCGGTTCTGCAATATCATCGCTATCCTGAAAAGCCAGAAATTCTCCGCGCGCCTCACGAATGGCTTTGTTTCGTCCACGTACCGCGTTACCGCTGTTGTTATAATATTTAAAAATGCGAACTTTCTCGTGATCTTTATACTCATCTACAATTTTCAGCGTTTCATCTGGAGAACCATCACAAACGATGATCAGTTCAAAGTTTTGATACGTTTGATTCAAAATCGAATCTATACTTTGTCGTAACACATCTGTTCGGTCATATACAGGAATGACTACACTGATGCGAGGAATATCTCCAACTTCTTGTTCCACATAATTATTTACAGGGATAGGAGCGGGAAGCAGCTGATTCCAATTGGTCAATTTTTTGATCGCCCATTTTGGATTAGCTATGCCTTTTTTGACCCAGCCTCTATATTTTTCGACTTTGGTAATCAATTTCCAGGAACGAGAACTGTAAATACTTACCAATTCCTTATCTTTTTCCCTTGTGAGTTCCAGCAAGTATTTTGTATTGTTTTCTTTTTGATCCAGCTGATTAAGGAACCCATCTCTTTCAAATTCCAGCTGATTAAGAAATCCTTCTCTTTCAAATTCCAGATCTTGAATTTGAATGTCTTTGCTGGTCGCCATCTGTGTCAAAGTAACAATTTCGCGATTCAAAGCCGCTTCAGATATTTCCAATTCAGATTTTAATTGGGCCTGCTGCTTCACTGCCTCGTCTCGTTCTTGCATAAGTTTTGCTTGCTCAGCTTGCATTTCTGTCAGGCTTTCACTCAATCTGACTTCATTGGCCTCATTAACTTTTTTAACTTCCAGCAAATACTTTAAGTTTTTCTCTTTTTGTACAATCTCTTTTCCAGCAAAGGAATAACCTTCTATGAGATACTCCATAATTTGCGGATCGATAGTAACGATACTATCTCTTTTTTGCTCGCCAAGCTTATACAGCTCAAAATACTGTTCCGCAATCGTTCTAATGTCATGGAATTGAACAGCAAGTTCCAGATTGGCTTCAATAATCTCAGGCGTGTAGAATTTTTGAATTAATTCAATAATTTGATCAGCAGTGTACTTTTCACTGTTTACTCTTCCAGAAAAATTCTTCTGACGGAAATCATAATAAGTATCCGGTGTTACAATACCGTCGCCGCCATTATAATCAAACACAAGAGGAAGTCTACCACAACTCATGGCTTCCAGTATGCCTCGTCCCAATGAAACAACCACATCGGAATTCAAAATTTCCTCTTCCACATCCCACACATTGTTGTGTGATTGACCAACAATGTTAAGCTTCATGCTTGCTTTGTTGGCTGCTTCTTCCAAAACCTCTTTAACATCAGGTGTATAACGGTTAGACAACAACAAGATGGTTTCGGGTTTTTCGTAAACCGGGGTGCTAGGACGGAACCGGGTTTGATCGATTCCATTACGGATAATGGAGATTTGATCTTCTTGAATGTCCCAGTTTTGAATCAGATGTTGTTGTACCTCTTCACTAACAGCTACATACTTGACAATTGAGGGAATAAAGACCGGCTTCTCTTGCCATGGAATAATGCCATGCGAAGTGAATACCATAGGTACAGAGGGATATTTATAATAAACGGAGATGGCTTCTGCACGATGCTGGGCATGGATAATGTCAACATCATCAGGCAAAGAAGCAATTTCGTCTGTGACAAGTACACCGATCTCGGTATATTTGTCTGCTACCTGACCAATTCGAGTGGAATAAAGAAAGATTTCATGGTCTTGTCGCAAAAATTCTTTGACGAGGCTGTAAGTGAAGGTTTCCGTCCCTCCACTGTATTGTAAATCATGAAGAGTAAATAAAATTCTCATTTGACCAGGCGCTCCTATCAAAATAAAAGATTATATTCAAAGTTCTACAGGTTTATATAAAAAATCAAGGGGATAATAATGATCCCTATCTTGCAGATAACCTTTATATTTCTCTAGCATAACTTCCCGTTCATTTTCAGGCCATGAATAGGAATGGGATTGTTGAGTATATAAAAGCTCATGATTCACCAGTTTTACGTGACCGGAATGAATATTGACACGCAGACAATAATCCACAATGGTCAAATCGGTAGTATAGGCTTCATCAAAATCTCCATAATATTTGTAGGCATCTTTTTTCAACAGGAACAATTCAGGACTGATTGCTGTAACATTTTGCGCAATTTTGAGTCGACCGAAATAACCAAAAAAGCTAGAATTGATATTATGATACAGATTTATGATCCCTTTTTGGTTAACTGCAAGTCCATAACTGCTGATTTTATTTTTTCTGTTCAAAACTTTGGGAGCTATAACAGCTGACTCGGTTGCGATGGCTTCCGCAATTAGAATCTTGTACCAATCATCACCCAGTGAGCGAATATCCGCATTTAAAACGATAGCATAATCAGCATTGCTTGTTTTTAATAAACCATTTAATGCTTCAGCAACATTTTTATCACTGCAGTCATACACTTTATAGTATGAGGACTGCTCGGCAATGCTGTCTGCATCTTTATTAAATGGAGTGAAATTCATCATCATTACATCAAACAGTCGGTATTCGGAAGAGATATTCAGACTGGCATAGTACTCTTTTACAGACTTTGTATTTCCCCAATTGCCCAGGCAAAACAAAGCCGCTGTCTGTATCTCATTTATAACTGGAGTTATATTAAAAGCGCCATGAAATGCGCCTTCATTCACTATCAATGATTCGTTTCGGTTTGACACATAGTTCTGCAGGGCGTCTTTCCCGGCCTGCAGGGCGTAAGACTTGGCTGAATAGCTGGCAGCTGTGGAATTTTCGCTGATTCGCCAATGATACAAAACTTTTGGAATATGATGGATACATACTGCTCGTTCAGTCAATCTTAAAATAAAATCGTAATCCTGGCTTCCATCGAATTGACAATTAAATAGTCCCGTGCTTTGAAGCAACGAAGCTTTAAAAACCAAAAAATGACAAATGTAATTATAGCTTAGCAATGTATCTGGAGACCAGTCCGGTTTTTTGTGGACACTGATATGTTGCCCGGTATTACCGATAATTTTGTCTTCATCGGAATAAATGACGTCTGCACCGTATCTGTTAATAGCATCTACGCATTCATATAATGCGTCTGGCGTCAACAAGTCGTCATGATCAAGCAACCCTATATATTCTCCCGTTGCCATTGCCAGTGCTCTATTTGTATTTTCAGAGATTCCATAATTAGTTTCCGAGCACGCATGGACTATTTTATCACTTTTGGATATAAAATGGTTTATTACTTTCTCGACATCGCCCTCTGTACTCCCGCCATTAAATAGGCACAATTCAAAATTGGAATAGGTCTGGTTCAGTACAGAGTCAACCATCTGCTCCAAAAACAGGGGGTTTGTATTGTAAACAGGGACGACAATACTGATTTTGGGTTGGATGTCGAATATTTTGTTTTTCTGCTCTTCAAGCTGCTGTTCAGTCAACGGCACAAAAGGAGGCTCTGAAAAAGATAGATGAAACCATTTTTCATGAGCCTTGTTGATAAAGCTTTTTATGCCTTTATCGCGAATCAGGTGAATTGCACGCATGATTACTCGGAACTTATTAATCATAATTGTCCCCTACTTATTTTTTATGAATCGCAATAATTCAAACAGAATAATATTCAAAAAACTAAAGAAAAGACCGTTAATTATAATATCCTTAATAGTAAGTTGGTTCTGGTAAATAAGTTTGCCTACCAGACTGCCTTCCTGGTGCTGTCCCGCAAATGACAGGTTTCCGTCCGACAGGCTGGTGTTGTCCTTCCAAAAGGTTACTGTTTGGGAAGTATCACTTGTATTGGAGCTTATCCTCAAAATATACATCTTGTCTTTTGAATTCTCAACAGGATCGAAGGACAACTCGCTATAGGCATTATCTTTAGCCTGAACGTTATTGAATTTTGCCTGTCTTATTAATTGGTTTGTATCTGCTTCATATAGAGATAACAGCGTTTCACTGTCATTTTGTCTGTTAAATGTAGAAAAAAACAGTTCGACTTTGGCAAGACCATCCTGCTTGGCAGAAAAGGACTGTTCAATTACTTTGTTATCTGTAACCTCGCCAAAGTTTGCATTCAGATTTGTGCCCAGATTGATCGTCTTGAGCTTAAACACCTCTGGGGCAAACAGATTGCTATTTTTGATAGCAGATACTGAAGATACAAAAGTAAACGTGACGATTATTACAATAACAAAGCGCAACATCTTTCTAATCATCATACACCACCCAAACTCACTAAATTATTCCAACACTAAGTCACTCCAGTATCTCCCATTCATGCTTACATCTAAAATATCCTTCCCCAATAGGCAATCCGCGCAGATTTTTCTTGGGCAATACTCTAAATTCGGACACATAGTCATTGCGATCATATGGATACATAGCCATTTCATCAGAGATATGAACGGAAATGAAATATCGTCCATCTAAAAAGTCATTATTCTCCACTTTAATTTTAAATACGGAATAAGGCTGGTCTAATTTCATATCATCACGAACAGTATTAAACAGAGTGACAATGTCGCCTTTCTCATTATAAATGATCAATCCCACACCGTATTTCAAACCGGATTCTCTGAAGCCAAGTTCAATTGTGAATACAATATCTTCTCCGGTAACCATTACGTTTTTATTAATTTGAATTTTTTTACAAAAATCTTATTTTTAGCTTTACTGGCAAGGGAATCAGTAAGTTCTTCTGCATCAGTAGCCTTTACAATTTCTTTTGCTTCTTTTTGTTCGATAAAATATTTATATTTTTCGCAAATTTCATCTGCTGGTCCCTCTTCTTTCAGTATGCCTTTTTCAATCCAGACCGCACGATTGCAAAAATTACGGATTGCGCTTAGGCTGTGACTCACAAACAAAATTGTAGCTCCGCTTTGTACCATTTCCTTCATTTTCTCATAACATTTCTCCTGAAAAAACATATCCCCAACAGCTAGCGCCTCGTCCACAATCAATATATCCGGCTCAACATTGATGGCTACTGCAAATGCCAACCTGGCAAACATACCGCTCGAATAAGTTTTTACAGGCTGGTAAACAAAATCCCCAATATCAGCAAAGTCGAGAATTTGCTGCAACTTCTTATCAATTTCATCCTTGCTCAGATTCATCATGGTTCCATTCAAATAAATATTTTCAATGCCAGTGAGCTCCTGGTTAAATCCTGCACCCAGTTCCAAAAGCGCGGATATTTTGCCATGAACACTCACTGTACCACTCGTTGGATTCAATAGACCGGTAATAATTTTCAGAATGGTGGATTTACCGGAACCATTTGTACCGAGTATCCCTACAATTTCCTTTTTTCTAACTTGGAATGAAACATTGTCAAGAGCAGCATAATCGTTATGATATTTCTTTTTCATTGGATGCAATGCTTCTTTAAGCCGGTCAGCTGGCTTGCCATATAACTTGTATACTTTGCTGATATTTTTTACATCAATTACAACTTCAGCACTCATTTCAACACTCCATCCTTATAAAACGTCAGCAAAATGAGGTTTTAATTTTTTGTAGAACAATGCTCCAACCAGAAAAATAATAAAGGAAACACACCAAAAGTATAGCGTCATCTCGGGCTTTTGCCAGAACCAGACTTCACTTACCAGCGAGTCCCTGTATCCTTCAACAATGTAATACATAGGATTCAGTTTCAATAAAGTTAAATATTTGGCCGGAAACAAAGAGGGTTGCCACAAAATAGGTGAAAGCCATATTCCAAATTGCAATATGATAGCCACGATTTGATTTAAATCGCGAAAAAAAATGACGCAGGAAGCCATAATGTAAGACAAACCCAGCAACAAAAAGCACAGTGCAAAAAGATAATAAAGAAGTTGCACAATATAAATTGTGGGCTCATAACCATACAAGAAATACACATACAGTAAAAAAGCCATAAAAAACACGTGCACAAACAGTGCCGAAATAATTTTAACGCTTGGCAAAATGCTGACTTTAAACACAACTTTTTTTACCAGATAACTGTATTCAATTAAGCTGTTGGTCGAGTTGCCAAGGGCTTCGGAAAAAAAGAACCATGGAATAAGACCACACATCAACCATAAAATATATGGGATATTGTTGAGCGGAACTACACGGAATCCAATTTCGAAAATGAACCAATATACAAAAATTGTCATCAGAGGCTGGACAAAAGCCCACAAAATCCCAAGTTGAGAACTGGCATATTTAGCCCAAAAATCATTTTTAGCTAGTTTCAAAACAAGGCCTTTGGAATTATAAAATTCTTTAAAAAGAGTTAGAATCTTTATCACTTCTTTCGCATGATATCATCCCATTATCTTATAGTTGGACATCATATAATGTAAGAATCTTTCCGATTTGACTCGCAATGCAATTCCGTATCATTTCCTCAGTCAAGTTTCCCACCGTGGACAAAGGTATCCTATTGTTTTTGATATCCTTCTATACCCTTTCCTCTGTAGCAAAAGTATTTTCAGATCCCTTAGGGCTAAAAACAGATACCGTTTAAAAGACGATGGATTTAGAACTCGCCCTGTACAATTAAATTATGGCTTAATATTAATTGCATTACTGAAAAGCTCATCTCCCCATTTATACAAAGCACGACCAAAGTCTGACTTTTCATGAACCGCCCTTCCCTTTCTTTCAATCCATTTTTTCCCATAGGACTCATATGGAAAATAATTAGCATAATAATCGCAAGTTTCTTCCCAATGCTGAATTGACAGAGATTTCCCATAATGTTGGCAATAAAACAAGGTAGCTATACTACTGTCCTCAGTATATGAAGGCTCTCTTGAATCCAATCCAATATATTTAATACTCGCATTTGGTCTCCATAACATAACAATATCTCGTCTTTCAGGCCCGAAATATTTTCTGAAGTTGAGGAGTTTGCTCGTAGGAGCATAAGGCTGCTGATCCTCCTTGGTTATATAGGCATCAAACAGTTGAATTTTAACTATATCAACGTTTTGAGAATCATTAGAGTTTATAAATTCTTTTATTCCTCCTATATATCGCTCATCAGCGTCGGTACAAAATATCCATTCAGGAGAATAACGGGAGGATAACTGAAGAAGATTATCACGATGTTCTGTTTCACTTTTTAAACGTTCCTCAGGTGTTGTCTCCCAATGAAAGTTTCTAATTACTGCAATAACCTTCTCATGATTCTTTAAAATTTCAAAAGTATTATCCGTACTTGCGTCATCATAACATATAATCCCATCAGCAAATTCACTCAAATGATTTAATGTATCTTGGAGAATTAGAGATTCGTTTCTTATCCGCAACATTGCTAAAAGTTTGTAATTTTTAGTTTTTTTATAATCGAAATAATATATTCTTTTCTTTTTTAAAAATTTATAAAACCAATTTAATAATCTCATGAACATTTACTCCTCATCATTTCCATATGCAACTGGAATATCGGCTTTATTCCTTTTCGTATCTATGTGTAAATTAGCCATAAAATTTTTCCTATTGTAATAAAACAAGGATAACTCATCAGAAACAAATACGGTTACAAAGCATTTTCCTTTAACAAAATCAATCTTTTGGTATAGTAAGCAAGCGAATACTATTTATAGCTGATCAAAATAAATATCATATCGTACTGTATTAGATAGAGTTACTATGTTTCCACTTGAGCTATAGATAATAACTCAAAGCCCAAAATGAATTCTCCCCACAGAGATTAAAATCATTATTGTCGGCTGTAAATTGCCCCAAATGGTTCCTAAGTAAGGTCCAATGTATTTGCACTTAAATTACCACCTGTTCAAAGCAGGTGGATTTAGACATCAATGTCGACAACTAAAGTCGTTACGTAAAACTCAAGTTCTTCTGAAAGCCCATACGCTCAAGTAAACTTCCTAAAACTCTTCCTCAATCTTGAAGATTCCGCTCTTTTTCTAACAAAATTGATTCGCAATGTAGAGCCGTATTATTTCTTCCGTCAAATTCCCCACCGTTACCCGCATGCCATCCTTCTTGATAGAGCCTTTCCACAATCTGTTCTAGAGTCCATGAGACCTGAAGCTTCTCTTCGATGAGCGTAGCCTCTTCGAGTGTCCATCTTCCTGCAGTCACGGAGAACTTACAAAGCTGGGCATAACTTTCCTGAGAGTGCTCTGCTTGATAGATTTTCCTGATCTGCATTCCGACGAAGCTCTCGGCTTAGTCGTGGCAGGGTGTCTGTCAAGCTCCTTGACGAAGGCTCTGGCGCTGTTTCCCTACTGGTGTAGGCTTTCTAGCTCACTGTGTTAGACTATGCTAAGATAAGTGTAGCTCATATTGGGTTCTCCTTATGTGAATGTGCGTGTAGGAACTTTCATTTTTAAAAAAATCCGGTCATGAGCCCATTTTTTTATTTATTTACAGAAGGTGTCGCAATTCATTTCAAAATCCGTCTTGCACTGATCTATGTTGATAAAAACTATTAACTGTACAGTTGTAATAATTGTTATGTTAAAATACTAGCATTACCTTCAAAAAAAGGAGATTGTAAACCTTGTCGAATCCAGTATACGGGAAACAGGCCAAAACGTCGACCCGTGACGATAAAAGGCCGGCTATGTTTTGGGTGTTAATTGTTGGCATGATTCTGTTTTTAGCTTGGGCTCCCTTCCAGGCTGCACTTTTTAATGGGCAAATGCTTGATTTTGAGAAGCCACTCTATTGGGCTTTGATTATCAGCACGATTCTGCTGATTTTGGGAATCGTATCTTATTATAAGAAATTCAAGCTGGAAGAGCAAAGGGATTGGCTGGCTGTATGGGTACTGCTGCTTCCCCTGACTTATGTGCTTTCACTAACTTCAGCAGCTTCACATTACCTGGCCATGAATATGGTGGTGGTACAGTGCATATATGCCGCTCTGTTTATCATCTCAATTTATCTACTTCAGGATCGGTTAGGCAATAAGATTCTTCACAATCTGATTATGACCGTTGCTTATGTCATTGTAGGCTTTGGCTTTATCAACTGGTTCGGACAGTGGGTGCTTACCGGCAAGCTGGTAGGTTGGTTTAGCCAATATGTTTATCAAAACCGTTATACCAATGCAGTCATGACAGATACAAATGGGCTCCGGCTGACATCGGTGTTTCAATATGCGAATACATATGCCGCCTTTCTAATGGCTTTCCTATTCGCTGCCGTTTTTTGTCTGATGAAATCAAAATCATGGTATGGCAAAGCTACTCATGGCTTCATGTTGGTGCCAATTCTGGTCTCGCTATTCCTGACCCTGTCACGGGGCGGTCTGGTTATGCTGCCAGTCGTATTCGTGCTGCTCTTGCTTTTCTTTAAACCTGCACGCCAGATTATATGGATTTTACATTGCGCCATTGCAGGTGTAGCGTCAATATCTATCTTGACTCCGATTACAAATATGGGATTACAACTCAATAAGACCTACAACGGCGGAGAGGCGGCCAAGGCTTGGGGATTACTTATTGGTGTCTCCCTTGCTGTTGCTGTCGTACTGTGGCTTGTTGAACGTTATCTGGCACCAAAGCTGGAGAGTGCCCTCACAGGGTGGACCTCCCGAAAGTTATCCAACCTGTGGCTGCCTGTCGGATCGGTTGTGGTGATTGGCTTGCTGGCTTTTCTGTTTATTGGAACTGGCCTGCGCAGCGTACTGCCTGATAACGTCCAGGTCCGGTTAGAAAACATCAATTTCCGGCAGCATAGTGTTCTGGAGCGGCTTGTATTCTATCAGGATGCTGCCAAATTAATTAAGGATTACCCTGTAATTGGCACTGGTGGTGGCGGTTGGGCTACTTTGTATGAAAAATACCAAGACTATCCTTATACTAGCCGTCAGGCTCATAATTTTTTCATGCAGTATTTAGTTGAAGTGGGCATTCTCGGTTTCGTAATTTTCATGTCATTCATCTTATATATCTTCTATAAATATATTCGTAGCTATATTAGACAAAATGATGAAGATCGAGATTCTCACTTTCTGTATCTTATTTTGGCACTCTCGATCTTACTTCACAGCTTGTTGGACTTTAATCTTAGTTACGTGTTCATGGGCATACTGGTATTTATGAGTCTTGGTGGTATGGCCGCTGCTATGGACAGCAAGCCGCTTAAACGCCTGTCTATGAACGCTTCCGGATTCCGGATCATGTACAGTGCAGTCATTGGTGTCCTGAGCATCGTGCTGCTTTTTGCTGGTCTCCGCTTCGTGCAATCAGCTAATGCTGCCACATATGCGAAACAGATCATGGCGGTCAGTACATCATTTGAGGAAATTCAAAGTGCTATTAATAAAGATCTTGAACTTCGTCCTACACATCCGGATTCGGTTATAAGACTGGCTGCACTGTACAAGAATGTTTATCAGCAAACGAAAAAAGAGGAATTTTATACTGCTGCAATAGAGGTGCTAAATACGGGCCTGAAAGCAGAACCGTATAATAAATTCATGTATAGCTCCAAAATTAACCTTTTACAAATAAAGGGTGAGAATGAGCAGGCCCTCAGCATTTTGGAAAATAACATCTCTAACTTTAGATGGGACAATGACTGGTACAATATGTTGATTACTCAAGCTTATTCTCTTGGTGATCAGGCACGTGAGCAGAAGGACACGGCCATGGAGCAGAAATATTTCCAAGCAGGTCTTGCTGCTTACCAGCAGGTTCTGGATGGGGTAGCTCATATTAAGACGGTTCCACCTGAAATTCAATTGACACGTACTTTTGAAGTAACCCCAAGCATTGCGCTCAGTACTGGCAAAATTGAGTTCATGTCAGGTAAGCCTGCAGAGGCTGCCAACATCCTCAAAAACGGCTTGAAGGACGACCTGAGTGACGCTACAAATCGTGAGGTGGCTCGTTATTATATCGTCGCTCTGCAAAAGCAGGGACAGGATGACAAAGCATTGTACGATAAGCTGATAAAAGCTGATCCGAAGGAGAAAGAGCTAATTGCTCAGTTGAAATCGGAGAAATAGAGCAACACAAAAAGAGACTGCCGTGATATAACACATCATCTGGCAGTCTTTTTTTTATACTGAGGAAGAGGGGCTTATTACGGTGATACTTTTTTTTGCTGATCCATCTTTTCAATAACTTGCCTCATATAAGCCAGCACTTCATCTTTAATCTCATCATGTTGTAGAGCATAATGAATGGTTGTTTCAATGAACCCCAACTTTTCTCCAACGTCATGGCGATTTCCATCAAATTCGTAGGCCAGGATCGGATTCTTTTCACCCAGTTTGGACAATGCATCCGTCAATTGAATCTCCCCGCCTACTCCAGCGGATTGCTGACCAAGGATGTCGAAAATATCTGGCGTCAAGATATAGCGTCCCATGATCGCCAAGTTGGAGGTTGCTTCTTCTTTCTTCGGCTTCTCCACCAAACGTTCTGCCTCAGAGATCTTCGAAGTAAGTGCATGACCCTCAACAATCCCGTAACGATGAACCTCGTCCCAATCTACTTGTTTTACTCCTACAACAGAACGCTGATACTCGTCGAAAACGTCCATCATCTGTTTGAGACATGGATTCTCAGACTCAACGATGTCGTCACCTAAAAGTACAGCAAAAGGCTCATCCCCTATGAATTTACGTGCACACCATATAGCGTGACCTAAACCTTTGGGCTCCTTCTGACGAATATAGTGGATGTCTGCCATCTCTGATGGCTTGCGCACCTCATTGAGCAGATTCCATTTTTCCTTGGCTGCCAGATTATGCTCCAGCTCAAATGAGTAATCAAAATGATCCTCAATAGCTCTTTTACCTTTACCAGTAACGATAATAATATCTTCAATCCCAGATGCTACAGCCTCTTCGATAATATATTGAATGGTTGGCTTATCTACAATCGGAAGCATTTCCTTAGGCATCGCTTTGGTAGCAGGTAGAAAACGGGTTCCTAATCCCGCAGCAGGAATAATCGCTTTACGGATTTTCATGGGTTAATCTCCTTTGTCTTCAATATAACGGATAGATATACTTCTATGATTATAACAGGAAGATGGATTCATTTAATAGGCTAAAGAAGAAGACATCTTCCCTCAAAGAGAAAATGTCCTCCAATCACTAGCTTGCTATATGAATATATTATGCTTCTGTAATCTTTTTAGCTCCAGACAAATATACAGTTATTTACTTCACCAGTTGCCCGCGTGTAACACCCAACTGGTTCGTCGCTTTAAGCGTCTTCCAGACCTGTGTACCACTGATCTCTCCGCGCAAGGCACGGTTGTAGAGGTCAATCACCTCTCGTACCTGCTCCGGTGTCTCCTCCAAAAACTCCACGCGATAGCGGGACACGCCCAGCTCCATAAAGTTGGACAGGTACTCGGCACCTGATTGCTCGATGGCGTTGTATACCGTGTTGCGGCAGCCTTCGTCCACGCGAACGGGGTGAGACATACCAATACGGTCGCGCAGGGATGCGCGATGGTCCTCACATGGACGTCCGCAGTTGGTGTAGTCCGTGCCTTCGCTCATGAAGGTGCAGTATACGCAATGTTCGGTATGGAACATCGGCATATGCTGCTGAATCACGATCTCCAGCTTATCGGTACGCGTGCGTCTGAGCATATCGACCATTTGCTGGATGTTCAGATCATACGACGGCGTAACCAGGTCACAGCCGGAATCCAGGAACAGATCAGCCGCTTTGTGGTTAGCGACATTCAACGAGAAGTCACCGATCAATTGCGGATGGTGTGCATCTGGGTTTTCTAACCGATGACGCATGTAGAAATACAGCGCACCCGGATTGCGTACCAGCACAGCATCGGGCTTCAGGCGCAGGATGTTGTTGTGGTAGCCGTTTTCACCCGGCATGTGAATACGCGGGGTCGCCAGCGCAATTCGACGCCCTGCGGCGTGTACAGCCTCCACGGCTGCCGGGAATTGCTTAATGAACTCGAAGTCGGCGTAGATAAACTCGACGCCGGCCTCCAGCGCAGCCTCAACCTGCGGGAGGCTGCGGCACAGCGCGGTCAGTTCTGCCTGACCGCGTGCCACTGGCGAAGCGGGAACCGATGCATCGCCATACACCTCTACCGCCCGCTTCGTGTACACGGGCGGTTTGGGGCGCTCGCCCGCGAGCAATTCCACCGCCTGACGGCGGATGCTGTTCAGCTCGCGCATCGGCACGATGACGTCCCCATGCAGATGGACGTCCAGTTCATCCAGCTGGAACACCGTTCCGCCCAGTCGGCCGAACTGCTCCTCGAGCAGTTCGCGCGTCATTGGATGTTTCTGGGCGATTTCAAGTTCCAGCTCGGAATCCACGCGGACCGTCGTGCCTTTCTGCACATCGGTCCACCAGGTCGACAGCGGCTGCCCTGGAGAGCCGCTGACACGCACATGTACCGGGAAGACGCGGTACGGCTTGTCGGTGTCATACGTCTGGCGCAGACGCTTGTCCAGCGCCGGGTCGTTGGTCTTCCAAATGCGGTCGCCGACATGTACACGGCGCAGATCCACATCGTTGCGTCCCGCTACGATGTCGATAATCCAGCCTTCTCCGGCTTCGCCTTCGATCTTTACACCCTTGCGACGGATATCGTATACGCGTCCGCCTTCTTCTTTTTGCGTGGGATCTCCCGCATCGAATACAATACCATCGCCACGTTTTAGCGGTGCATCAATACGGCATACTACACCGTCACGAAGGATTTGTTCCACCCGGCCCAGATACACACCCCGGCTTTTCGGGAATGTACCATCAACCAGCTTCTTGTTATTCGTTCCTTCCAGAAACCCGTGCGTAAAGCCGCGTGAAAAGCTTTGCTGAAGCTCGCGGATATCTTCTTTGCTGGTCTTGGACGTGTCACCTTCAAAATACTTATCAATCGCTTTACGGTACTTGCTGACCACGTTGGCTACATACTCAGGCGTTTTCAGTCGTCCTTCGATTTTAAAAGAGATGACGCCTGCGCCAATCAACTCCGGCAGCAGATCAATGGCAGCCAAATCCTTAGGTGACAGCAGATACGTCACATCGGCCATCGGCTTTTGCTCACCATCCACCATCAGATCGTAAGGCAAACGGCATGCCTGTGCGCATTCGCCACGGTTCGCAGAGCGTCCGCCCCACATTTCAGAAGTCAAGCATTGACCCGAGTAAGATACACATAACGCGCCATGCACGAATACTTCCATCGGAAGTCTCGCTTGCTCACCTATTTTTTGAATCTGTTTTAAGTTATTTTCACGTCCGAGCACGACCCGCTCAATGTTGTACGGTTTCGTAAACTCTACCGCCTCCGGCGAGGTAATCGTCATCTGGGTAGAGCCATGGATCGGAAAATCCGGGGAAATATCGCGAATCATTTTCACCAAGCCCATATCCTGAGCAAGCAACGCGTCCACACCCGCATCCACGCAGGCATCGACCAGTTCCTTGGCGTCCTCCAGCTCGTTTTCAAACACCAGTATATTGAATGTCAAAAAGCCTTTAACCCCGTAGCTATGCAAAAACGCCATAATTTCAGGCAGTTCATCCATACGGAAATTGTTCGCCCGTGCCCGTGCGTTGAACTTTTCCACCCCGAAAAAGATCGCATCGGCTCCATTCGCCACCGCCGCACGCATACAATCCCAATCACCGGCCGGTGCCAGAAGCTCGACATCTTCTCTTCGTACTGCTGATTTCATCATTGTCCTCCCTATATGCTGAAAACGAATGATCACCCATTGGCTAATCGTTGTTTTCAGGGCAGCTATGCTGCTTACTTGGTAATCTTATGAGTAATTCATCGACTCATTCCAAAGCTGATCATGTTGAGTCAGGGAAATTAAAGTCTATTAGGAATCACATTTTTAAATCCTATCTGTTTCTATCATCTTGTCCGATCATCCACACCTTGAACCATCGGTTCCTCGCATGAATTACATCCAACTCAAAAAATCCGCACAACAAACATTTGCGGCATAATCATTCTTATCTTGTAACTAATCTAGTGTACCAGACTGCGCCCCAAGCTTCTACACTTTCCAAGCGATTCCTTGCAAAAATATCATACTAAAAACAAAAAAACACCTCCATATCCGTCAAGCAGTGCTTTGGAGGTGAATCATATAAAACTAGAAAGAAGCGAAGTAAATATCGCTGCTCAGACTACTTCTTAAAAAAAGGAAAAGTAGATAGGATAGGCAACCTAGTAAAACGTACAGTCTTTGCTCTTCTCTGCTCACCTCACTCTTTAAAAAGATTGGCGATCTTATGGCGGGTGCCAGCGGAGCGGGCCATTTGAATCCGGAGAAGCGTCAGCGCTCGCCTGAAAGCTTTCCAAAGGAAAGCTACTTCGTAAGCATACGCTTGCGGGATTTTTACCATTCAATCCCTTATACAATCAAAAAATTCCGGGTCAACAGCGATCGCAGGATCAAATGGCACGCGTAGCGCTCCCCCACCATAACTCGCTAATTCTTTCTCCTACTTCACAAACATAAACGAATTCAGCGTTGAATCCAGTGCATTAGACTGCACGCCCGTATTGTTCGCGTCATTCAGCGTCGTTGTCACGGTATACGTTTTTCCGTCACGCTCCAGAACGATTTGGCGGCCTGTATAGCCAATGCCTTCTTCCACGCGGTGGAATGTAAAGGAAGCTGCCGGAACCCCGGCGAACGTCACGTCCTTAACCTCTTCAACCTTGAGGTTTTTGTAGCTTTTACCCTGCTTATCGTAGAAGTCCTTGAGCTGGGATACCGTTAACTCGAACGATTTGTCATTATCGACTTTGATGGAGAAGCTTCCTCCGGTAAACTGGTACTCCACATCACCCAATTCAAATTGGTCACTGATCGCTGTCCAGTACCGTGGAATATTCACCGTGTACTCATAGGCTTTCGAAGTCTTTTTGACCGTTTTCGTTTTGTCTGCCAGATAGTCGTCCTCTTCCAGTTGTCCGAAGTTGCTCGCTACAGTTTGGAAATCGATTTGAAGCGAGGAAATGAGCGCATTGAACTGATCATTCCCTTTGCTCACTTTTTCCGGCACAGCGTATTCAGCCAGATAGCGGTATCCATTTTGCTGAATCAGCACATTGTATTCCTTAACCCATCCGTCGCCAAAGTTGTATCGATACTCCTGAACCAGCCCCTGAACCCCCGCAACCTCAAGTGGATACGTCTTCTGGGCCTCATAAGCTGTAGAGACAAATGAATCACTCAGCCACTTTTGCAGCTGTTGGCTCCAGTTTTCCAACTTGGCATCAGCCGGAGCTGAGGTCACTTTCAAGCGGAAACTTGATCCATCGTTGCTTTCGTACTGCATCCGCTGATCGTCCATTTTCCAGCCTGCCGGTATGCTAAGCGACACACCATAGTCCGGGTTTCCAGCCTCACGTGTTCCCCCCACAACGGTCGACAGGTCTTTAATGCTTTTATCCTGTGCATTGAAGGAAGTCTTGAAGGAATTTAACAGACCCGCATACTGTGCGAGATCCTTATAATTCGTTGCTTTGGCATCGGAAAAATAAATGACGTACAGTCGCCCGTTGTCATAATACTGACGGTTTTCCCACAGCACGCCGTCTCCATCCTTCGTAATGACACGCGCATAAGGTACCTTCGATTTCGGGAAGGATTTTCGATCTACAACGATTTCTCCCGTCTCCTTGGCGGTTTGCACCAATTGTTGGAGAAGGTCGTCCGCATTCAACGGAACCGGCTGTAAGGCCGTATGCACTTCCAGATAATACGCACTATTCTCGTCCATAAATGTAGAGATGCTCTCATCACCGCCACCCTGACCGATGACCAGTCCTGTCGGATAGTTCATGGACCAATCGTAGTAGCTGTTCCCGATTTGCGTCTTTCCCTCATCATTATCGATGCTTGGCGTCTCTTCCGCTACCTTACCTGCCTCTTCTTGCGCCTCCATCCGAATGACAATTCCCGCACCATTCTTCTCCAGCTTGCCCCCGAGACCTTCTGCTACTTGACGCAACGGAACCATCAGGATACCTGATGACATCTCCGGTGGAGCCGGAAGTGTCACCTTGTGACCTCTCACCCAGGCAGTGCGGCTCCCGATGGTCAGCGATACGACGTGAGCGCCACTACTAATTTTGACCACATTATCTTCAGCCAGCCGAATTTTGCTGTTAAATGCTTTTTTGAACACACCAGCCGGAACCATCAGTGCACCGCTTTTCGAATAGGGTTTGGCAATACTTGCATTCTGACCGTTCACGATGGCTGTGTTGCTGCCGCCTTGCAGACGCAGCTCCAAGATCGTTTTATCGCTGTCCGCCGCAACTGCCGGCAAAGTAGATAGCAGAACGGACAATGCAACGGCGCCAGCTCCCAGCTTATGCATCATTTTTCTTTGAATATGCTTCACAATAATCTCCCTCTAGCTATATTTGATATCATAACGCACCGTTTTCAATTACTTTCCTGTAACGGCCGCCTGTTGGACTGACTCAGATGCTTCCTTGGAAGGCGCTACATTGCCATCACCAGCCGACTCATCCGAGTCCGCAGAATCCTCTCCGCCCTGAATAGATTCATAGATTTCGCCATTATCCTGTGACAGTACCAGCTTGCGTTTTACAATATCGCCGTCCGTCTGCATAAGCAAGCTCACCGTCTGCCCAGGCTGATAGCTTTTAAGCAACTCGTTGACGTCGATAGCGGAAGCCACACGCTTGCCGTTTATGCTATACAGCTCGTCGCCTTCCTTGATTTTGGCCTGAAGAGCACTAGCCGAAGTAATTTTTGTGACTTTCAAAGGGTCCTCCGTAGGCAGCCCCACGATCGCCGACCAGCTCTCTTCCAATCCTAGACCAAGACTGGCACGCCGAACCTCACCATACTTGAAAAATTGAGCAATCACATATTTCACTGTATCCGAAGGAATCGAAAAGCCCATATTTTCAATACCAACAGCCGAAAATTTCATTGTATTGATCCCGATTACCTCACCCTTGAGGTTTACAAGCGGACCGCCACTGTTACCAGGATTGATCGCAGTATCGCTTTGGATAAGTCGATAGGCAGCGTTGACGCCACGGTTCAATCCGCTGACGACACCCGAAGTTGCCGAATTACGCAGGGAAAAAGAGATAGGCGTTCCGATAGCCACTACCTGCTCTCCCACCTGGAGATTGTTCGGCGAGCCTGCTAGGGTAGCAGGTTTGAGGCCGCTTGCTTTGATCTTAACCAACGCCAGGTCACTGACCGGATCGCTGTAGCTATCTGTAATCCCGTAGGATTTACCGTCCGATGTCACGACCACAGCATCATTTAATCCTTCAATGACGTGCGCATTCGTGACAATCCATCCATCTGTCCGAATGATGACCCCTGTGCCGTGAGCAAGGTTGTACCGATCTCCGCCTGCCACGGCTTGTCCCGTTGCTGAGCGGCCGATGATGCCTACCACAGAGGGAGATACGTTTTTAACCACCTGCGGCACACGATCAGCCGATAACGTATATGTACCATTTGCGCTGTTATACGCGCCGCTGGTTCCTAATGCTTTATTCATATCGCCTACATTGACATAGACTCCGCCGTTAATGACCTTTGCCTTCAAAGCGGTTCCGCTGCTGGCTGCACCTGCTGTTCCAGATACACACAAAGCGCTGCCCAAAGCCAGTATGACCGCCCTTTTCCCCATCTTACGCATATGTTCACCTTTTCCTCTCTAACATGACCCTGTTCTATCAGCTAGTCCAAATCTACCATAGAGGAGACACGCATACAATCGCTTTTAGCCCTATCTTTTTCTAAAAAAGCTATGTTTGCCGCTAACATGACCCCTCATGTCATTTATACTATAAAATTACCAAATCCTTATATCAAAAAAATAAGCAAATACGATAAATAATCGTTATAGCGTTTGGGTCATTCCTTCGTTTACGGGCACAACCAACTATGATACCATCACATTATATCTTAGTTCTATTGTCGGAAATAAAAGTATAACTTTGAATCCCTGTAAACAACGCTTATGAAGGAGGTTAAAAGGATGGCTTACGAACCAATCTGGACCGCTCATCCCGATAAACTGAACAAATTCGAATTTGCCAAGCTGGAAAAGGACGGCCTCGACGTCATACGCACCATTATCGAAAACTATGCGAGCGCAGGCTTCGATTCGATCACTGCGGACGATATGGATCGTTTCAAATGGGCCGGAGTGTATCAGCAAAAGCCCAAGGATGGCCATTTCATGATGCGTGTCCGCATCAACACAGGTATCATGACATCAGCGCAGGCACATGCATTGGCGGACATAGCCACGCTGTACGGACGCGGTCTCGTTGATGTTACCACCCGTCAGGCTATTCAGTTTCACTGGCTGACGGTTCAAGACTTACCTGATATTTTCGAGCGGCTGGAAAAAGTCGATTTGTACTCCTTTGAAGCCTGTGGCGACTGCCCGCGTACAATTGTTGGCAATCCTTTGGCAGGCATTGATCCGAATGAATTGGTCGACACCAAAGACATTGTGGATGAAGTCAACCGTTTTTTCGTATTAAATCGGGACTTCTCCAATCTGCCGCGTAAATACAAAATGTCCATCTCCGGTAATACGTACAATAACGCGCAGGCTGAAATTAACGATTTGTCCTTTACGCCAGCCACTAAAGTGATCGACGGGAAAGAAGTCATCGGCTTCCATGCGATGGTCGGTGGGGGCTTATCCGCCAAGCCGCATTTGGCGCAATCGCTGGACCTGTTTGTCCGTCCTGATGAAGTTTTGAAGGTTTCTATTGCAGTCACCACCATTTTCCGTGATTACGGCTATCGGGAAAAACGGCACCATGCTCGCCTGAAATTCCTCATCGCCGATTGGGGCCCGGAAAAGTTTTTAGCCAAGCTCACCGAGTATATCGGCGAAATGCCCGGCCGGGGCGAAGATAAAACGATCGGCTGGCAAGCAGCTTATTTTGACGGCGTGCATCCACAAGCGCAGCAGGGTCTAAACTATGTCGGCCTGAACGTGCCCGTAGGCCGTCTGGATGCTGACGAGCTGCATGAGCTGGCCGACCTGGCTGATCGCTATGGTGATGGACAGATTCGTACCACCATGTCACAAAATATTTTGCTGAGCGGCGTCCCGGACGACCAGGTGGATGAATTACTACAGGCTCCTGTGCTACAGCGCCTGACGCCACAGCCCAAGCATTTTATGAGCCGTACAGTTTCATGCACCGGGAATGAATTCTGCAATCTGGCGATTGTGGAGACTAAAAAGCGGGCGATTGACGTTGCCGAGTATTTGGATCAGCACGTAGAGCTGGATGAAAAAGTGCGCATTCATTTCATCGGCTGCCCGAATTCCTGCGGACAAAAGCATATTGCTGACATCGGTCTGCAAGGCTCGCTTATTAAGACACCCGAAGGCATGGTCGACGCGTTCGATATTGCTGTCGGCGGAGCGCTCGGACCGGGTGCCCAGTTCAATAAAGCGCTCAAAGGCCGCGTACGTGGTGATCAGGTCGGCCCTGTGTTGGCAGAACTGATTCTGTTTTACAAAGAAAATCGAAACGCCGATGAAACTTTTTATGCGTATGTACAACGAGTAGGCATTCCGACTTTTCAGGAAAAGCTATCTGCTATTTTGCAGTCCAGCACCGTCGCTTCCTGAGGCTTGTAAGTAAAGCTCTTCTATAATGTGTTCTCTTAACCTAATAGGCCTTCCAAGGCAGCCTGTTTGTATCTCGCATACAAGCAGGCTGTTTCCTTTTGGTCAAAACATGGCTGCAAAAGGTCATCTTCTGCGCTTTCAAAAAAAAGACACCGGATTATTCCGGTATCCATATTTTCGCAAAATCAAGCACTACCGGTTTATGAGCGCCACCGGATGTGAATGTCACCACTGCATAGCCTGTCGGTATTTTGTATAAGAGTCCTGTGTCATATCGGATGCCGAAGGAATTGTCTTCCTTGTAATGGGTAGTGGTTTCCCAAACCTTCGCACCGTTTCCTTTCAAGCCAGTGATGGTGATCCCATGCATCTTCGTGGTGCTTCCCAGCGGATCATATCGGTCACTAAACCGAACGTACACCTGCTCCTCCGGCAGATATACCCGGTCAGTCGGATAATCCTCTGTATCACCGAACAATTGCAGTCCGTTGCTCAAAATCTGTGTACGCTTGCTGTTCCCTTTAAGCCCTGTCACGGCAATATGGCCGCCAGGCAACTCGCGTACTTCTGCAATGTCTTTACCAGAGCCCAGGTCAAAATTGATGTTACGGATTTCCCGTCCGTACACATCTGCCTGTACTCCTACCGGGCCATGAGGACTGTTCATAAGTGCATAATATCCATCGTGATTGCCAACCAACCAACCCGAAGTCACCCCGTCCTTCGTTCGATTCCACAGCTCCTCACCAGCTTCTGAGTATTTGAGTACGGTAAATGCTTGCTCATCCCGGTTCAGAGAGGATACAAGAAATCCGCCGTCCGCAAGCGGTTCCAAACCTATAAGAGAGTTTTGTCCATGGGATGCCAAGCCATCCGTTTGTAATGTTCTGGACCACACGGCATTCCCGTCCACATTCAACCGTGAAGCCTGTAACTCCCGTATCCCATCCGGCTTCGTGTAGTCAATAAGCAACAGCGAGCCACCATCCGACGTCTCCCGCTGGACTCCCCTACTGCTTGCACCAGACTGCACGTTCAGATCCAGCTCATGCTTCCACACACCCTCCAGCGAGCTGTCCAGCTTGCCGTACGTGACATGCGCCACGCTTGCCTCAGTGTTGTCTTCGATGTTCAGTACCAGAAATCCACCATTCGCTGCGGGCTGAATATAATTGTGTGGGTTCCCTTCATCCTCAAAGCTTCCAATCGCTGCGCTTGTTTCAATCTCAGCTTGCTTGGGCACGGCCGCTTCGGACACCTCGGATGCATAAGACGGAATAGCGCTAAACCCCATGACCAATGTCGCTAAAGCAACTCCTGCTGTCCATGAATAAACACGTGTTCGTAGAAACCCGTTTCGCGTTCCCTTCAAACGTTCCAGCTCCCTTCATGACTTTACCTCAGAGATGTTTTTAAAAACCTTAGATGTGATAAGACTACAAACGGTTTCGCTTCAACTTGTAATGGTTGTCACGTGGGCACGGAACTTCATGCGATGCTATACAATCATGAGTTATATATTTACCTCTTCAAGCCCGAGCCCAAACATTTGAAACTCCAAAATGGAGACTGCTCAGAGACTTTCTACCGATGAATATACGTATAGATTTATTATTCCAGCGCTTGGTAAACTATGTGTCACATGCTTTAACGCAAGATTTGGATAAAAGTTCTCTTTTTTTACAAAATAAAGCCCCACCAAGGCAAAGGAATGAATACGCTAATTCGTATTCTGCCTTCATACCTGTGTGGGGCTTATAAAACTTACATTAAATGACGTCTACAGATCGGCTGTCTGAAGCGCCTGGCTGCGCTGTGTATCCCGTTCAAGGATCGGCTTCAAATACCGTCCTGTATAGGATTCTTCGACCTTCACGAGCTGCTCAGGTGTTCCAGTAGCCAAAATCGTTCCACCGCCGCTACCGCCTTCCGGTCCCAAATCAATCAGATAATCGGCTGTTTTAATCACATCCAGATTATGCTCGATGACCAGTACTGTTTCTCCCGAATCTACCAGACGATGCAGTACCGTCAGCAATCGGTCAATATCATGAACATGCAGCCCCGTTGTCGGCTCGTCCAAAATGTAAATCGTCTTACCCGTGCTGCGACGATACAGTTCGGAAGCCAGCTTCACGCGCTGCGCTTCGCCCCCGGACAAGGTAGTCGCAGGCTGTCCCAGCTTGATATATCCCAAACCTACATCCAGCAGCGTCTGAATCTTGCGATGAATCTTCGGAATATTTTCAAAAAACTCTGTCGCATCCTCTACCGTCATCTCCAGCACATCGGCAATACTTTTACTTTTGTACTTCACTTCAAGAGTTTCCCGATTATAGCGTTTACCTTTGCATACTTCACACGGAACGTATACATCCGGCAGAAAGTGCATTTCAATCTTTATAATGCCGTCGCCCTTGCAAGCCTCGCAGCGACCACCCTTAATGTTAAAGCTAAAGCGACCTTTTTGGTAGCCTCGGACCTTGGCCTCATTTGTTTTTGAAAATAAATCACGAATATCATCAAATACCCCGGTATAGGTTGCAGGATTTGAACGCGGCGTGCGGCCGATCGGAGACTGATCAATCTCAACGACCTTATCGATATTTTCAAGCCCGCGAATTTCCTTATGTTGACCTGGACGCACTCTGGCCCGGTTCAGATCGCGCGCCAGCGTTTTGTATAGAATTTCGTTGACCAGCGTTGACTTCCCAGAACCGGATACGCCAGTAACAGCCGTGAAAACACCTAACGGGATTTTAACATTCAAATTTTTGAGATTGTTCTCCTTGGCCCCGCGGACCTCCAGCCACTTATCCGTAGGCTTGCGCCGTTCGGTATTGACCGGAATGAACTTGCGTCCGCTCAAATATTGCCCGGTTAAGGAATTCGGGTCTTCCATGACTTCCTGCGGAGTCCCCTGTGACATGATCATTCCGCCGTGGATTCCGGCCCCCGGACCGATATCAATAATATAATCGGCCGCCATCATCGTATCTTCGTCATGCTCCACCACAATCAGCGTATTCCCGAGATTCCGCATATGCTCCAATGCACTAATCAGGCGGTCATTATCCCGCTGATGCAACCCGATGCTTGGCTCGTCCAAAATATACAGTACACCCATCAGGCTGGAACCGATCTGTGTCGCCAACCGGATACGTTGTGCCTCACCACCGGATAACGTGCCCGCTGCACGACTTAAGGTCAGGTACTCCAATCCAACATTAACGAGAAATCCCAAACGGCTGTTAATTTCCTTAAAAATGAGATTGGCAATGGACTGTTCCTTCTCACTCAACACCAGCGTTTTGAAAAATTGAGACGCTTCGCCGATGGACAAATCAGTTACATAGGCAATGTTACGCTCCTGAATAGTCACCGCCAGAGTTTCTTTCTTCAAACGGTGTCCCTTACAGGTGTTACACGGCTTTGCGCTCATAAATCCTTCAATAAATTCACGGATACCGTCAGAAGCTGTGTCACGATAACGACGCTCCAGATTCGGGATAATTCCCTCGAAGGTCACGTAGGCTTCCTTGCGTTGTCCAAAATCATTTTCATAACGGAATCGGATCTTCTGGTCACCCGTTCCATTTAATATGGTGTTCATCTGTTCCGTGGTCAGCTGGCTGACAGGAATGTTCTGTGGAATACTATAATGCTCGCATACGGACTGCAAAAATTGCGGATAATAGGTGGAAGTTCCTCCACTCCACGCCTGAAATGCTCCATCTTCTACATTTTTCTCCGGATCAGGAATGAGCAGGTCGGGGTCGACCACCATTTTAACGCCCAATCCGTCACAATCCGGGCAAGCACCGAACGGACTGTTAAAAGAAAACATCCGTGGCGACAGCTCGTCTATACTGGAACCACAGATCGGGCAGGCAAAATTAGAACTGAAGCGCAGCTCCTCTTGCCCCATCATGTCCACCAGCAACTGACCTCCTGAAAGGTTCAATGCTGTCTCAATAGAGTCGGACAGACGTGCACGCACATCCTCCTTCACTACGATCCGGTCTACAACCACTTCAATGGAATGCTTCTTGTTTTTCTCCAGCTCGATCTTTTCGGACAATTCACGCAGTTCCCCATTGACACGCACCCGTACAAAGCCTTGCTTGGCAATATCCGAGAATAGCGTTTTATGCTCACCTTTGCGTCCCGAAACCAATGGGGCCAAAATCTGCAGCCTTGTCTTTTCAGGGTATTGCAAAATGCGGTCCACCATTTGTTCAACCGTTTGTGATGTAATTTCAATGCCATGTTCAGGACAATGAGGGTGACCAATTCGGGCAAACAACAGCCGCAAATAGTCATAAATCTCTGTAACCGTACCGACAGTAGAACGCGGATTACGGCTCGTAGTCTTTTGGTCAATGGAAATCGCAGGAGACAGTCCGTCAATGGAATCCACGTCCGGCTTCTCCATCTGTCCCAGGAACTGACGCGCATACGCAGATAAAGACTCCACATAACGCCGCTGTCCTTCTGCATAGATCGTATCGAAAGCCAGTGACGATTTACCTGAGCCACTTAGCCCCGTGAGAACGACAAATTTGTCCCTTGGGATAGTCACGTCAATATTTTTGAGATTATGCGCCCTTGCGCCTTTGATGATGATGCTTTCATTCGCCAAATGTTTCATCTCCTTAGCCATAGTTCACGTCATGCTATACTGCAATGGAATACCCCATGCAAGTGATATATCGCAAAGAGAACGACCGCATGGGCCGCCCTCTCTATTTTCAAAAGCAATCATCCATTTCATTTTCAATGTGTTCGCGCTACTAGCCGCCCCTGAAAGCTTAGTCAGCCCGTAGCTCCAACAAAGCGTCACGCAACTCGGCAGCCCGTTCGAACTGAAGATTCTTGGCGGCATCCTTCATCTCCGCTTCCAAACGCTGAATCAGCGACTGACGCTCCTTCTTGGAAAGTTTACCTGTCTCGCCAGGAAGGTAATCATTACGTGCCTCGGCCACCTTGGTCGCTTCAATGACATCACGAATCTTTTTACGAATCGTTTGCGGGGTAATGCCATGGTCTTCATTATACTGAATTTGAATCGCACGGCGGCGTTCGGTTTCTTTTATCGCTTTATCCATAGAATCCGTAATTTTGTCACCGTACATAATAACACGACCATCGCTATTCCGTGCTGCCCGTCCAATGGTTTGAATGAGCGAACGTTCGGAACGCAGGAAACCTTCCTTGTCCGCATCCAAAATCGTCACCAGTGATACTTCTGGCAAATCCAGTCCTTCCCGCAACAGGTTGATCCCAATCAGTACATCAAAGGTACCCAAGCGGAGGTCCCGTAAAATCGCCATCCGCTCCAGTGTCTTAATGTCTGAATGCATATACCGGACCTTGATACCCACTTCTTTTAAATAGTCGGTCAGATCCTCAGACATCTTCTTGGTAAGCGTGGTGACCAGTACCCGCTCCTCACGCTCCATACGAAGCCGTATCTCGCTAATGAGATCGTCGATCTGTCCCTTGCTTGGACGAACCTCGATGATGGGATCAAGCAGGCCTGTAGGTCGGATGATCTGTTGTACAGTCGTTTCGCATTTCTCCAGCTCATAGGGGCCTGGTGTAGCTGATACGTAGACGATCTGACTCACCTTGTCCTCGAACTCTTCAAACTTCAGCGGGCGGTTATCCAACGCAGATGGCAGACGGAAACCATGGTCCACCAGTACATTCTTACGTGCTTGGTCACCATTATACATCGCCCGAATCTGCGGCAACGTAACATGAGACTCATCAATCACGATCAGCATATCATCCGGAAAATAATCCATCAACGTATACGGTGTCGCCCCCCGCTCGCGGAATGTCAGTGGACCTGAGTAATTCTCGACGCCGGAACAAAAACCGACCTCTTTCATCATCTCGATATCATAGCGGGTACGTTGCTCCAAACGTTGTGCCTCCAGCAGCTTCCCCTGTTCCTTCAGCTCCACTAACCGCTCTTCAAGCTCACGTTCAATGTTGACCAGTGCTACCTTCATCGTATCCTCATGAGTAACGAAGTGAGATGCAGGGAAAATGGCAATATGATCACGTTCACCGATCAATTCACCCGTAAGCACATTAATCTCGGTGATCCGTTCAATTTCATCCCCGAACAGTTCTACCCGTATAGCGTGTTCCCCATGGGAAGCCGGGAATATTTCAACAACATCCCCCCGTACACGGAAAGTACCCCGCACGAAGTTGATATCGTTCCGCTGATATTGAATATCGACCAAGCGGGACAAAATCTGATTGCGGGGTTTCTCCATGCCGACTCTAAGCGAGAGCAGCAGGCTTGAATATTCTTTCGGGGAACCCAGACCATAAATGCAGGAGACACTCGCTACAATAATAACGTCGCGACGCTCAAACAGAGAGCTTGTGGCTGAGTGGCGAAGTTTATCAATCTCCTCGTTGATGCTGGAATCCTTCTCAATATACGTATCGGAAGACGGAATGTATGCTTCCGGTTGGTAGTAATCATAGTAACTGACAAAATAATCGACTGAGTTATTCGGAAAAAAATCCTTAAACTCACTCGCCAGTTGGGCAGCCAAAGTCTTGTTATGCGCAATAACCAGAGTAGGCCGATTCAATTTGGCAATCGTCTGTGCGATGGTAAACGTCTTACCCGTTCCCGTAGCACCCAACAGTGTTTGATGCTTTTTTCCTTTTGTAATCCCCTCTACCAGTTCAAGAATGGCATGAGGCTGATCGCCTTGAGGCTGGAATTCCGACTGAATTTCAAAAGTCTTATCGCTAACAACGATATCACTCATTGCCCTGCATCACCCTTATCGTCTAAAATGGAAACATCATGTTTCTACAACAGTCGAGCTGAAACGTCTTTACCTGTAAACCTATGTCGATATTTCCCGAGCAATGATACTTGGGAAATATGGTTGGATAGGAATGTTTGTTCCCGTATTATACCTCTTTCTTTCCTTGGATGCAAACGATAAGTCTTGAATAGGAGTGAATTAAATTTTGGATATCACCATCGTGTTGGGCATCATCGCCGGAATCATAGCATTAATCGGTGGCTTCTTATGGGAAGGCGGACAATTTACAGGGCTGCTTCAAGGTACATCGGCTCTGATTGTGTTTGGCGGAACGCTCGCCGCAGTGGTCATCAGCTACCCCGCCTCTAAACTAAAGACCATACCAGCTGCCCTTCGGATGGCCTTTAGCCGTGAGGACAACCTCTCCGAGCAATATATTGAAGATTTGGTTTCCATGGCAGCCACCTCCCGCCGATCCGGAGTGCTTGCGCTGGAGCGTATTTCCTCAGAACATCCGAATGCATTTCTGCGCGAAGGTCTTCAACTGGTCATTGACGGAACCGAGCAGGAACAAATTAAACAAATTCTGGAACTCGAGTTAGATACCATTGAGCATAAGTACGAAGGATATGCCAAAATATTTGAATCTGCAGGCGGCTATGCCCCTACGATGGGGATTATCGGTACTGTGATGGGCCTGATCCATGTACTCGGTAGCCTGACCGAGCCGACAGCGCTTGGACCGTCTATTGCCGTCGCTTTTATCGCTACACTATACGGCGTTGCCAGCGCCAATCTGATTTTCCTGCCCATCGCATCCAAGATCAGAGCATGCAGCGAAAGTGAAATGGTCACGATGGATTTACTGCTGCAAGGCATTCTCGCCATCCAAAACGGAGAGAATCCGAAGCTTGTACGCAAAAAACTGGAGTTCTTTATCCGTTCAGAGCAAAATCTGGAGCCTAAGCCGCCTCGTCGCTCACGTTCAGAGGACGCTACTCCAAAGGAGGACTTCCATGAGAGCGCGCGCTAAGCGCCGCCAACGTCAAGGAGGCGGGGACCATCGTGACCGCTGGATGATTACCTATGCCGATCTGATCACGCTGCTGCTCATTTTTTTCGTCGTGATGTACGCTATGAGCAGCCTGGATGCGAAAAAATACGATGTCGTTGTTCAATCCCTACAGGATACGTTCCATAAAGGCGATTCTATTTTGGAGCAAGGTTCAGGGATTACGGGTACTGCTGACCGTTACACAAGCAAGAATCCGCCCACAACCAAGCAACCTTCATCCGATAACAAAGCAGCCGGACCGACCAAACTGACCGAACGTGAGCAGGCATTTCGCAAGCAGGAAAAAGAACTGCAAAATCTGATGAGCGTCATTGAGCAATATATTTCGGATAATAAGTTGCAAGGTCAGATTTTCGTATCCGATCAGCCACGTGGTATTGTCATCACCCTGAACGACCGCTTTTTATTCGATCAGGGCAGGGCTGCACTCAAGCAAGGCTCTGCAAACACGTTATCCAAGCTGGCCAGTCTGTTCCGGGATTTGAAAACGCCGATCAGCATCGAGGGCCATACGGACAATATTCCGTTCACACGCTCTTCGAACGCTTCGACCTACAAGGACAACTGGGAGCTTTCCGGGGCACGGGCGCTATCCGTGCTTCGATTCTTTCTAGACAGAGAAGGATTATCTCCTACAGAATTTCAATACGCAGGTTATGCCGATACACGACCGGTTGGCGATAATACCACCGAGGCCGGACGACAAAAAAACCGCCGTGTCGAAATTACCGTACTGCGCCAGCTTCAACAGTAAATGCCAAAAACCTCCTCAGTCACACTCAACGTGAACCGGGAGGTTTTTGTATACATTTTATAGTTCTACATGGCTTCCGCTCTGATGACGCAGAACAATAAACCGTACGAACAGCGTTGTATAGAGCGGCGTACGAGAGATGAGGGAGGTTATTTTGTTTAAGTCTATATTCCCACTATGTATTAGAAGCCAAGGTGAAGTTAGATAAAGCCTGGTCATGATGCTGGAAAATCAATAAGATAAGGCAAACTCGTGTTGCTTCTCTCGCACTGGTGAAGTTGTGGAGATGCTCTGCTTGTGATAGCTATATTTCCAATCGCTGTACAAATTAAGGAGCCGATCCAACTCCATAGACTTGGTCAACACCTGTCGATCCTTCAATCCCACTTCTTTCGCCAAATCATTTAATTCCTTACGCTTTTCTTCGATGCAATCCTCCAATTCTTTCAATTTCACATCAACAAACCTCCTGTTTGGTATGGTATTTATAGTTAGTTTACAAGCTGATACCTTCCCTACAGGTTAATAATATAATAAAACCCATTTCATCCCTTTAACGGAATAAATCAAAAAAACCAATCTGAGAGGATTGGCTTATTTATATCTTTAATATTAATAAAAATACCCAACCCTAACCTCCTGCACCATGATAAAAAACACTAATACCACTTGTATCTTTATAGTAAGTTTCCAAATGTCCAATATTCCATATACTAACCAAGCTTATAAGCAATAGAAGCAGGGGAATTTTCTTTCGCATTCTTAAGCACCTCTTCCATAATTTTTTGATATTCTAACAATTGAATTTCAGAAGATCTAATACGATACTTTTCAAAAAGTGCAGTACATTCTGCAAAGCTATTTCTATTATTTATTTGGAAATACAATTTCAAACTCTGCAAAATATAATGTAGACCCTCAGAATAAGAAGAATGTATAAATTTATAAACTGCAATTTGTTGAAAAAGATTAGCACAACTATCTAAAATAAAAGTGGATTCATAATAGCTTTCCCTAACATGCACTTTTGAGCTAACTGTTTTCAATTCTTCAGCAAAAATTTCAAGAATGTTATCTATTAAAAACCCATGTCTGTTTGCTGATTCTGTAATTGTCCATAATCCAGGTAACACTTCTTGAGGATTACACTTAAGAAACTCTACGTACTCAGTAAGTTTCTCGACGTTCCCCATAATTACACTTAAATTCAACAAGTTAGCTTCTGCCCATATCCTAAATTTTTCCACTTCCATTATTCCAACCTGATCTAGTCCCTCAAACCAACTCAAATCACTATAACCACAAATGTACTCTAATTCTTCTTCATAAAACCCTTGCTTTTCTAATGCAAGTCCTTTTAATAAGTACCCTTGCCCATAATAAACAACAAGTGGTCTTTCAGTTACCAAGCATTTATACTTATATTTATTTTTCCGTTTCTGAACTTCATTCTTATACACAACAGTTGCAAGATTTCGCAATTCATCTGCATATTTCTCTACCTCTTTCCACTGATGTAGATTGAAGTATATATTAGCCAGTTTTAGTAAAGCGTCCAAGTGATAATTCTCGGGTAAGCGATTACGATAAGGAATAAATTTTAATACAGACTCCAAGTTTTTCTCGAAATCTTGACCTATTGAAGCTACAAACAATTTATAGTGACTAATTGCCAACCTCTCGGAATGTTGGTACTTCTCATTTTCAATAACACATTCATAGAAAGGAATTGCCTCTTTTAACTTCCCTTCTTCATACAACTCCTCTGCCAAAGCAAAGATCGTTGGAATGTGGTTAAGATCCTCCATTAACCGTGAAAGTACCTTCTCCACGCACCGCAGATTTCCCACCTCAACACAACGAATTAGAAAGGGTTTAACCCTTTTCCAATGAGGTCTTCCATCATAAAAGCATTCATCTACATATAAGTCATACAACCAGTCCTCTGGATAGTTAAACGCTTTAGTAATTAAGTCCATTTGTCTTACAGAGATAGGTTTAGGCGGATTTCCGTTAAGCATAGCACTAAATATGCCCCGATTAAGACCCGTAGCTTGTCCAAAACTATTAAAAGTGTAACCACCAAGTTTTAATTCTTTCTCAATTTCCGAACGAATCGTGGTTGCATTTTCCAATAAAAACACCCCCCGGCGTATTCAGATGATTTTAAAAAATCACCCTCCTCGACAAACAATTACAATATACTAGAAATTATATGAAAAAACTGGATGATGGTCAACCCCTTTTTTACATCGTTTTAATATATATTGGAATTTAATGTGTGTTTAATAGTCTTTTCAAGAACTTAATATTATACTATTTAGGCAATACAATTACCTCCACGCTTGATCTACCTTTGTCTACACTCATACTATAGGAGTGTGGATGTCTATGGAAACAACAAATCTCATAGGAGCGAAAATCCGCCAATTTCGGACGTTGCGTGGTATTACACAAGAACAACTGGCGGAAGCATCCGATTCAACAGGTTCCTATATCGGCAAGTTGGAACGTGGTGAGGTCAATGTACAGATCAAAACACTAGAGAAAATAGCCGAAGCCTTGGGAACAAATGTATTCGCATTTTTTGACTTCAATCCATATGAAGAACTCAAAAGTCAGCCCTGGATATGGGAATGTGTCCATTTACTCTCCCAGCAGAATGAAGCCGATCAAAATAAGGCATATCGGATAATGAAGGAACTGTTCACCTCTTCAGAAAGCGGGCTTACAGCAAGTAACCCCGATAAGCCCAGCGAATAACGAAAAAAAATATTTTTTTCCCGATTGGTCATGAACATTATATTTCAAAAGGGCTATGTTACTCTACCTTAGTAGTAGGTTACATAGCCCTTTTATGTTCTAAGAGGTCATCTGCTTGATGTTATATTCTACTTCTTTAAGCACTTTTTCATATTCTGCCCGCTGTTCATGTGTCGAGTGATCTTTATATTTCTCAAACAACAACGTGATGGACTTGATATAGTAAGCCTTATCGTTCAACTGTGAGGATGCTTTGAGACTATTCAACATACTGTCTATTGCCTCAAAGTAGCTTCCTTTATTAAAATAGTAGCGACTAAGCTCAAGAAAAAAACGGGAATAGGTCACCAGATTGTAATTTGTATGATAGTAAGAAATATTTGTACGCAAGTCCCTAAACTCATTAATATTTTCTGCAAAAAGGAGAAGAATATCGTCTATGGAGTGATTGTAATTATTGGCCGATTCCATAATGGTCAATAGCCCATGTAATATTTCCTGAGGATTATTCCTAATAAGATCAACATAGGCAGGTAATCTAGTCATATCTCCCATTAGAATTTCTAAATTCAAACGGTTTGCTTTAGCCCACATTTTAAATTTCCGCGCCTCTAGCATTCCAAGCTCATCCAGTTCCTCGAAGCCAGTTAAATCTGCATAGTAAGGTATGAACCTCATAGCATCTTCATATTTCCCTTGCTTTTCGAGGGCATTCCCCTGAATTAAATAGGCTTGACCATAATAGACAATTAAATGTCTTTCTGTATTTAGAGTTCTAACTTCACTCTTTTTCGCTCTCGCTTGAATCCGCATCTCATAAATAATTGTAGCTAGTACCATTAGTTCTTTCGCATAGTGTACAGCCGTCTCACAATCAAGAACTTGGAAATACACGTTTGCCAGCTTTAACAGAGCGTCCAATTGATAATTTTCAGGCAAATTTTTGCGAAAAGGAGCAAATTTCATAGCCAGTTGGCGATTATTCTCCAGATCTTTATTTAAGGAGTAAGAAAATAACCGATACTGACTGATCGCTAGCCGCTCTGAATGGTAATACCTTTCGTTCTCTACCACACACTCGTAAAAAGGAATTGATTCCTTTTCCTTTCCTTCTGCGTGTAGTTCTTCTGCAAGTTCAAATATGGTCGGCACATAGGACAAGTCCTCTGTTAGCCTCGATAAAACCTTCTGAATGAAGTCGCGCCTCTTCAACTCCACACAGCGCAATAAAAAAGGCTTAATCCGTTTCCAGTGCCCTTTTCCTTCGTAAAAACATTCTTCTATGTACAACTCATATAGCCAACCGTCAGGATACCCCAACGCCTTGGTAATCAAGTCCATCTGCCGAACGGAGATCGGCTTGGGTGGGTTGCTGTTCAGCATGGCACTGAATGTGCCACGGTTAATACCGGAGATTTTACTGAAGCTGCTAAATGTATAGCCCCTTTGCTTCAATTCTGTCTCTATCTTTGAGCGGATCGTAGGTGTATATTCCATGTTCATCCCCCCTGTGTGGTCAGACAACAAGATAAATATTAGTTTAGGGAACCATTTGCTTCATACCATAACGCACTTCTTCAAGTACTTTTTCATATTCTGCAAGTTGTTCATGTGTAATATGTCCTGTTAGTTTTTCGAATAACAAGGTTACTCCCTTAATAAATGTACTCTTCGTGTTTAATTTAGAAGATACTCTAAGGCTTTTGATTATATTATCAATAGCTTCTGAATATCTGCCTGTATTGAAATAGTAACGCGCAAGTTCCAAATACAAGCGAGAATAATTCCATAAAAGAGTGCTTATTTGATAGTGTGAAGATTTTGAAACAAATTTCTTATAGTCACCAATTTCCTCAGAGAAAACATCTAGAATACTTTCTAAAGAGAAATTGTACTTATTTGCCGACTCTATAATAGTGATTAATCCATGAGAAATTTCTTGGGGATTTTGCTGTAAAAGCTCGACATAAGATGATAGACTGCTGACCTCTCCAATTAAAACTTTTAAATTAAGAAGATTAGCCTTTGCCCACAATTGGAGTCTTTTCACCCCTTGCAGCCCATTTTCATCCAGACTCTCAAACCATGTTAAATCTTCATAATAGGGAATGAATTTTAAAGCCTCTTCATACAATCCTTGATTCTCCAACGCATTTCCGTGCAATAAATACCCTAAACCATAGTATACGACTAGAGGCTTTTCAGTATCGAAGCTATCTAGTTGCCTGTTTTTTGAACGGTTATAAACCTGTTGATGATAGACACTTATAGCCAGTGTACGGAGTTCTGTCGCATACTTTATTGCAGCCTCCCAATTACTTACGTTGAAATAAACATTAGTTAACTTTAATAATCCATCCAACTGATAATTCTCTGGCAAACTTTTGCGGAACGAATTAAAAATAATAGCAGCCTGTAAGCTGCTTTCTAAATCTTCGGTAAGCGAGTAACAAAACAATCTGTATTGACTGATCGCTAGCCGCTCCGAGTGATAATATCTTTCGTTCTCTACTACACACTCGTAAAAGGGAACGGTCTCCTTTTCCTTGCCTGCTTTATGCAACTCTTCTGCAAGCTCAAATATGGTCGGCACATAGGACAAATCCTCTGTCAGCCTCGATAAAACCTTCTGAATGAAGTCGCGCTTCTTCAACTCCACACAGCGCAACAGAAACGGCTTAATCCGCTTCCAATGCCCTTTTCCTTCGTAAAAGCATTCATCTATGTACAACTCATACAGCCAGCCCTCAGGATATTCCAATGCCTTGGTAATCAAGTCCATCTGCCGAACCGAGATCGGCTTGGGCGGGTTACTGTTCAGCATGGTGCTGAATGTGCCACGGTTAATACCGGAGATTTTACTAAAGCTGCTAAAGCTATAGCCCCTTTGCTTCAATTCTGTCTCTATCTTTGAGCGGATCGTAGGTGTATGTTCCATGTCAATCCCCCTCATCGAGTTTCAATCATATGAATAATGTTTCTTTTTATGTAAAATACGTCCTAAAAATAATCTTAAAATAATACAATAATGTGAAAGAAGAGAAATAAATGGTTTATATACTCACTCTAATTTATGATGCCTTAGACAGAAGTTTTTTTTTAACGAATCCCGTGATAATTGAAAAGTTGAATGAAGTACATAAAGAGAGGCATTAAAGCAAACTTCAAGTTTTTTTATTTGAATGTCACAAATGCATCCCTTTTTCAGTTATATAGGCAGAGAGGAGGGAAGTTAATGGAAAAACTACATGTAAATAAGCAAGATGCAGATATCAACCTTGTAATAGAACAGGTACAAACGGGCGACAAACAAGCATACACACATATCATACGGCGTTATCAACAACAGATCTTTTTATATTGCTACTATTTACTTAAAAATCAGGAAGAAGCGGAAGATGCTGCTCAAGAAATATTTATTAAAGGGCTTGAGCACATCCATCAGTTCGTACCTACAGCCTCCTTTTCAGCTTGGCTATACAAAATTGCTCAAAATCACTGTAATGACTTATTAAAAAGAAACACTAGAACGTTTAAATCCTTCATCCAGTATAAATTGAACCTGAAGCAACAACCAGTACACGAATATACAGATTTAATTCACGAGTTACTGGATCATCTAACGTTAGAAGAGAGGCAAATTTTATTGTTGCGCTCGTTGGAAGAATACAGCTATGAAGAGATTGCGACAATTATGGAACTAAAACCATCAAATATCCGGAAAAAATATGAGCGACTCCGTAAAAAACTAAATCACCAAAAGGAAAAGGGAGGAAAAAAGTATGAACAATCCTTTAAAACCGGAAGATAAAGAAATCGAGCATTTACAAAAGCTTATTCGGAATACTCCAATACAAGTTGATTTAATTAATAAAACGATGGAGCGCTATGGGAAAGTAGAAGGAAAACGATATAAGCGATCTAACATTCGACCAAAAAGGAAACGTAATACAATTATTGTGACTTCTATTATGCTTGCAATGACATTTATGCTTATGGTTGGTACTGGCTTCATTTCCCCGACAATGGCCGCCTCCTTAAAACAAATTCCAGGCATGAATTCTATATTCCAGCTAGCTGGTGATCTTGGTTTACAAACAGCGGACGAAAAAGGGCTGCTATCAAAACCAAATCTTAGCGACACCCATGATGGTCTGACTCTCAGCGTACCAGAGGTCATATTCGACGGAACACGAGTATCTATAGCATTAGAGCGAAAAACTTCCGATAAAAGATTTTTAAACACCGAATTACCCTTATTACTTGATGATTTAATACTTTCCATTAATGGCGAAGAAATTAATTCTTCTTATGTACCTACAAACACCAGCAGCTCCATTGACTCATATACGATACCTGGAAAAAATTCGAATTCAACCATTATACAATTTTCAGATTTACGTAATCAAGGAGGAAAACCTTTTCCAGATAAGTTTGATTTAACAATTTCCATGCCTGTCTCCGGCATTAAGCAGCCATTTAAAATAGAAATTCCTGTGGAAAAGAATACTAAGAATAACTTAGTTTTTACACCATCCCTTAAGCGAGAGTATAAAAACATTGACTATACTCTAGAAAAAGTTGAGCTCACGCCGATTACAACCAGCATCACAACTCGCATAAAGCTACCTGCTAATTCAAAAATTTCTTCGTCACTTCCTTTGTTCTTGAGTTATGAAATTTACGATGATAAAGGAAAGCAACTAAATTTTATTAGCAACAATGGTTGGAGTGCAACTGATGGCAACGTTCTGATAAATGATTCACGATTTGAACCTTTCCTCTCTCTTCCCAAAGAAATTACTATAAAGGTTTACAAATCTATCTTAAAAAAGGGTGATAGGAGTAAATTCGAACTAGGGAAAGATGGAAATCCAAAAAAAGAGTATTTCCCTGATTTAGAAATTACTTACCCAATTAATCCATAAAAATAAGTAAGTGAAGGAAGTGAAGCGTACTTCACCTCCTTCACTGCATACAAATACTATCTTTCAACCTTAAAAGTATAAACCCCAAGTTTGTCTCCATTAGATTTATATGCCGCCACTTGAGCTGTTCCGTAACCTATCATTTTAGCCTTATTGCCATGAAGTTCGACAACATCACTTCCGTACAAAATCATCCAGTTAGAACCTTCCATTCTATATGTGCTACCTATGCCTAAACGAAGTATGGGACTATCCTGCTTTGTAATGGGTGCTTTTTCTCCGTTGGCAGGACTAAAGGTTACGGTTACTTTTGCCGGAGTTACAGCTGATGCCGTTGAACTTACTGGTGAAGCCGATGCTACTCCCCCTAAAGATAACGCTAGCGCAGAAATTGATAATGCTAAGATGGCTTTTTTCATTTGTCATTTCTCCTCTTTAATAGTCTTCTTTCTAAGCTACTAAATGCCTTGCTTTATGTCTGTGACTACGTTTCTGTTGTTCTCAAGCTATTAGTACTTAACTAATCAAACATTGAACTTCCAATCATTTATAGATCATCAAGATATTAACCTTTTCATTTCCCCATCTCCTTTCTTCTAATTAATTCCATTATATTTCTTGATGTCTTTTGAAAAGGATATTTTTAAACAAATCATTTCTTTTTTTACAAAATAATCAATAAAAAGACCAATCCCTTAAGATTGGCCTAGTCTAATTGCATATGATCTTGAAGACTCTCCATAGAAACTGGTGGCTTAAACCAAGAGAAGAACGTAATGCCCCCCCCTCTCTTAGCAAATAATCCGTTGATTCACATGTTGCCGTATAACGGACGCTTGTCTTAATTAGCTGTCGGTTCAGTTCCCCAAACAAGTACGCCATTATGATACAACGTAGCTTTCGTATGATCAGCATATGAAGTCTGCGTGCCTTTATAAGAGTAATCGTCACTTTCGTTATAGTTCGACCAGTCTGTTTTATGAATACGGGTTTGAATTTCGCCCGTGCTTCCTCCAAGTGCTAACACGCCTGCATTCGAGTTGAAGCTGACTTCCAAATAATAATCAGCGCCTGTTACAGATTTATCCATTTTAACCAGCTTGCCATTCAGCTTCGAGCAGCTCAGCGTCGCATAGTCGCAGTTGAATGTCTGCGCGCGGTCGCCGTCGATCGTGTAGTAGTAGCGAATTTTCAACTCGTTGATCGGTACGGAGTTTGTACCTTTGTTTAAAATTTGGAAATACGGCTTCAATTGATTGTCGTTCACATTGGTATCCGCTGCGTGATACTGGAGCAACAGTCCCTTTGGCGGCTCCTGAGCATCCGCTTTCGGCGCTGCGCTAGCCGTGTTCGAAACCGATTGTCCTGCATTGTTCTTCGCTACGACTTGGTAGTAGTACGTCGTGTCTGCCGTTACGGCTGTGTCGGTGTAGCTGCTTCCGTATACATCGCTCGCTACTGTGGCGAACGCGCCGTTTTCAGCCGTCGAACGCTTCACTTCATAGCTTACCGCATTCGCCGATGCTGTCCAGCTCAGCTTTACTTTCGCCGTTTCGCCCGCTGCGTTCAGCGTGAAGCTGCCCGGTACTGACGGCTGTTCGGTAATGCCATACGTTTTTAAGTTAGTCGGGAGCTTTTCAAGCGTAATGACGTTCGGATGATTATACACTTTTTTCAGATGCTCAAGGCTGTTTTGTTTGCCGTCTCTCAGAAAATCCCCATACCATGTAGCAAACCAGCTCCAATGGGCTTGATACGCCTTCATCAAATCAGGATCCGGGATAGGTCCGTTTTCGCTCATGGCAACTAACTTTTTGTCCTTGCCCAATGTAACAAGGTCTTCATATTTTGCAATTTGCGGACTGTAGTCGCCTGCTTGCGGATAAGAGTCAAAGCTCAAAATATCCACATACTCGTCTCCCGGATACCAATCCGGAGCAACAGAATTCCAAACCCAAATCAGATTGTTCAATTTGTGCACATTAGTCAAACGGTCGTGCATTAAAATATACAATTTTTTAACAGGCTCAGGACCTTTAGCGCCCCACCAGAACCATTTGCCTTCCGCTTCGTGCAAAGGACGGAACAGGACAGGAACTTTCGCATCCTGCAACTTCTTCAATTGCCCTGCAATCACATCGATGTCGCGAATAAGCAATTTATAATCTTCGGACTCTGGATTATTCATCGCATATTCTATATCGAATGTAGTCGAATCGGCATAGAAGCCTCTCCACCATTCTTTTCCTTGCGTATCGATAAGACCTTTCGGCGCGTTCCAGTGCCATGCAAAGGTAACGATGCCCCCTTGCTTATCCCATTCAATCGCCTTTTCCGTCTCTGTGGAACTAAGACCGTGTTCCGCTCTGCTTGGCGAATAGTCAATCAGGTCAAGCGCCGCAATAGCCGGCTTTTTACCTACATTTGCTTGAAGCCAATCAATTTCGGGCATATCCTCTTGACCGGAAAGCATATTCTTCCCGTATTGATCAACCAGGTAGTTCATCAATGCTTTTGCTTCTACCGTCGCATTCGGATTGATGAGCGTTTTGGTTACCGCATGCGGTGGACGGTCAGCAGCAGGCTCCAGCTTGACGTAGTCGATATCGTACCAGCCCCAGCCTGTTTCAAAACCAATCGTATTCGCCCCTGCATTCAACAGAACCTTACCACCGGAAGTTTCTTTAAAATCAGCCGATTTCCAAAGTACCAGCTCGCCAGACGCTTTGCCGTTTAAAGAGAAATTCGTGCGTTTGTCATCATGAGGAGAACGGTAGCCGATTGTAAGATTGTACAAGCCTGCCGTTGGAGCCTGAATCGTCATCGTCAGGGAATCCCCTGCATTGTGGAAATTAGTTACATAACCAGTACCTGAGAAGCCGGTCCCGCTGGATTCCACAATGGTTCCCTTCAGCGTGCCATCTTCGGCTTCATAGCGAACAGGACCGTCTACAGGCGTCCTCGGAACCGCTTTCAAGACATTGGATTCGCTCGTTCCCGCATTTGTTTTTGCGGTTACTTTATAATAGTAAAAAGTGCCGTTCGTTACGTTAGTATCCGTATAAGACGTTTCGATCAAGTTGGATGCTACAGCAGTAAAAGGACCGTTTTCATACGTTGCCCGCTGTACACTGTAACCTACAACTCCGCTGGAAGCGTCCCAGGACAAATCGACTTTCCCATCGCCAGCCTCAGCTCTCAGCGCAAAGCTTTCAGGACCTTCCCCAGGTGGCACAGACGTATCATTGCCGGCAGTCAACACGATGTGATAAGCCGTCAAAGGCGGTACTGTATAGGTAAAGCGGTTGCCTGAAATTTGCGTAATTGGCGCTGCTTCCTTAATTTGCGAGCTATTTTTGTCGAAGCCCCATACTTTACCGGAACCGTAAGTCGTCTCGCCGGAAAGATCGAATTGGGCGTCGAATGCACTGTCCATGCTTTTATTCATGACAACGAGGTGCAGTTCTTTGTAGGATGCATCCGTTACGGAAGCATGCACCGAGCTATTGACAATATCCGACGTTTGCACATTAACGCTGATATCACCGAAAGTAGAGCTTTTTCCGTCATAATTGCGGTAAAGCTTGTAAGCGGCACTAACGTAGTTGTTGGCACCATCCTTTAACTTCCAGTAGTTTGCCATATAAACATCGTTTTTGCCCAAGATGCCCAGCACATCGGTCATAGCGATACCGCCGGAAATATCATTTTCGCCGCCATAGCTATACTCGGTCAAAGCCAGCTTGGTTCCCGGGTAATACTTATCCACCGACTGCTTCAATCGAGGCAGTAAAGGCAAGAATTCGCTGTTCCATTGAGCGATCCAGCTATCTTCCTTGTAGGTCGGATCCCACAAAGTACGAGGCGCCTGCATTCTGGCTTTCTTCGTTTCGTCGTTGCCTACCTCATTCGTAATTCGTATGCCTCCGCCCATCGCTTCGGGATACCAGTGTACATCGAAAACATCCAGCAATCTCTTGCCTTCGGCTTGCGAGCTGAGACGCATTTGATCCAGGTAATAGTCCACGAACCAGCTGTAGTTTCCTTTTACAGAGTTCCAATCAGGTGCAGTTTGAAGATCTTTATAGGCGCCAAAACCGTAAAGAACCGGCCCAAAAATTTCCGCACCCGCGTCAACCGATTTGACAGATTTGGATAAACTTACCGACCGATCTACCAACTCTTTCGCTCCGACATTTTCACCATGAATGCGTGGATGCGTATGCGACCAGAGAGCGGGTTCATTGTCAAGCGCATATCCTTTCACACCCGTCTTTGTTGAAGCAGCGCCGTACTTTTTCACTAAAAAGTTGACGAATTCATCCGCATAAACCTGATTGTCATTCAGATCAGGCTGCAGTTGAAACGGCGCATTTTTAGCGTTTACGACCTGATTCCAACGAGCGGAAGGAGCCTTTTCGCTTTCCTGCACACTTCCATTTCCATCCTTGGCCACATAACCGGCCATCGGCAGCGTAACTAAAGAATAAGTGCCTAGCTTCAGCGATTGATCATGAAACGAAGTCGTCACCGCCCCCGGCTTTTCACATTCAGCTTTTGTCAGACCGCCATTGTCGCATAAATAGTTATCGCTGGATTGCTCCCAATCGCTTCCTGCATTGGACATATTGTTTTCCCAGTTATATCCGGTCATTCGATTGCCACCAAGTCGTCTGGCAGTCAGATTCTCATCGCCTGCCAACTCCTGATTCGTACCGTAAATATAAGGGCTAATAGGCTTACGATCCTTGGATGTATCAACTTTAATGGTAACGGTCTTTGCCGTTTGACCGTGAACTACAGTTGGACCCGATAGAGCCCCCCTACTATAATCGTGCATGCCATGACGACAGGCAGCCATTTGGAACGTTTGAACCAAATACTACTACTATTTTCCACCTTCATGCCGCTTTCCTCCTTTAAGTTTGAAAAGAGCGGCACCCATACGAGTGCCGCTCCGTCAGGCTTTAAGGCTACTGACCCCAAACGAGTTTATCGTTCTGGTACAGCGTCACCTTACTCTAATCTGCAAATTAATTTTTTTTGTAGGATCGTAGGAGTATTCATCTGCCACATTGTAGCTCGTCCACTCGTTTTTGTTGATAAGCGCTTGAATTTCGCCAGTCGAAGCTCCAAGTATCCGGTTGACTACACTCTCCTCTCCGTCCGAAATCCAGAATTGGCCCAGATCTTCAAGTGTTGCAACAGCCGTATTCACACCGCACATGATGGGTTTGCCGTTTGCATCAAGGTAATACCGTTACCGGCTTCTTGTTGACAAATGTGTAATAGTACAGCTCTGCTATACGTTCTACCGACCAAGCCTGCATATCGAACTATTTGTTGGACGGAGGTCCATATACATAGATTATTCCATATAGCCATATAGTAGAACATGAATTCGCCGCTTGGACATTTGCTGTAACCGCCGTTCCAACTGTTCGTTGCGCCGCCGATCAGCCGTCAGCCGAAGACAGCCATATATAAAACTCAAGCTGGCGTTTCGGGGACGTATCCCTTTCAGTCTTGCTTGCCTGTTGCCGATTAAATAACCATAAAGCTTGGGGTATCGAAAAAGCCCCTTAGCCAAGGGACTTTTTTATTTTGCGGATTGCAAATCTCTATATCTGCTCCCAAATAGGGGCAGTACCTGGAACGAAGGGCATGGAGAACGGGCTGAAGGGCGGGCTATCATATTGCTTTATGTAGTCTTTATCATCTCAGTAGACACGGAGCCTGATAAACCATTCCTCATGGAAAATTAATACGCCGTCCAGTCGCCACCGGCGGCGATCACGACCCCGTTTATGAAACGGGAATCTTCAGACGCAATAGTTTTTCAATATTTTCATCATTCTTCTTCAATCTATTCAGAAACTCTTGTTGATTCACACCCATCTCCCCTACCGTACCTTGTCCTTTTGAATAAGCTTATAATAAATGCGTGCAGGCTCTGACTCTCCAGTGGATAAAATGTATTCTGCTAAAGGTGCGCACAGCTTTTGAAGATAGAAGGAGTATAGCAGCTCCGCCGTGTCAAAATGAATTTTCAACACCTGTCTCATCAATCCTTCAAATTTGGGATAATCCAGTTCCTCCGGGGTGATATCAAACGGGTATTCAGGAAAGGTTTTTTTCTGAATTTCGATAAATTGCTCCCTAAGCTTTGGTTGGTTGCCTGATCGCGCGGCTGAGAAATTCATCATAAAAAACGATATAAAATCTGTCTCACGATCACTTAATTCATAATACTCACACCAACGCATGAACATCAGCGGTTTTACCATATATAAATCCCCTTTTAACGAAGTTCAGATTAATCGTTGAATCACACAAAATCTAACAGGTTCCAGCATATGTAATATATAGGTTAAGTCCCATTTTAAAATATGATTCCTTAAACAAATTTTGCATTTTAACATATCCCTCCTATCTTACATCTCCGTAAATAGCCTACAAAGAACGCTCAACAAAAAAGACCTTTTCAACATCTTAATGACGCTGACCAGGTCTTCTCATGGAAATCCGTATCTTCACATTCGTGTTTATTCTAATCCTCTACATAGCTAACCGATTACAGACTGCAAGTGAAAACATAGGCGGGCGGGACGTTGTAATGTACCTTTTTGATCTGGATGTCGCCAAAGAAGGTACGAAAAAAATTGTGTTTTACCTTACTATACTGGAACGTAATAAATTTGCCCTCCTGACCCAGTACTTCGGCCGTTTGTCCCAAAATCAGGCTGGATAAGGCGGCAGGCAAGCTGGTAAAAGGGAGTCCTGATACGATGTAATCCACTTTCGAGACATGATACTGTTTCATATACCGGGCTACATGCTCGGCCGATCCATGAATGACGTGTACTTGCTCCAAGTGTCCGTACTTGCTTTGCAATGTTTTGTAAAACGATTCATTGGCCTCAATCACTAGCAGTAGCGTATCCGGGCGCTTGTTCTTAATCAGTTCTTGCGTAAACACACCGGTACCTGCACCATACTCAATGATGCACGATGCTTGGTCAAAGTAGATTGGTGTGGTAATTTGCTTGGCCAACTGTTTTGAGCTTGGTATAACAGCGCCTACGCTGCGTGGATGCCTGATGTACTCTCGAATAAAGTGAATCGCATTCATCTTTCCCTCTCCTTGCTTAACACACTTGATAGGCATTCGGTTCATCAAGGTATCGCATTACACATTCATTGTATATCGATCAGAATAGTCATTTCAAGCAGGCTACAGTCTGAATAAAAGAAAGAGGACAGCCTTATTCGAAACTAGTCAAATAAAACTTCCCTCTCGCTGTGCCATCTATTTTTCTATCGTGTCCAAACTTGGACTCTCCGTCTTGGATGCCTGTCCACCTTTGCGCCGCCGTGCGCCCAAGCGCATGGCAACAATCCGATAGATTGAGGCAGGGCGTATGGATACGGCCCAGTTCGCGTCCGCATCCGGTGCAAGCACGACTCCCAACTGGTGGTGATCACCATCGTACATACCGCGCTGCACAAACTTGCTCTCACCTTGAAGGTTACGTACCTCCAGCTTGCAAAAAGCAGAGTTGATCCGCAAGGCTTGGTGCAATTCGTTGCGGCTGTTCACGACGACGCTGTTGACGCGGTAAATGGCCTCGCCGGGCAGAATACCCATCGCCGTCGCCGGACTGTCCGGCAGCACAGCCAGCACACGCAGCCCTTGCTCCGGATGAACAAACATAGGGCTGAGACGGCTCTCTTCCATGTTGCCGTACCAGATCAGCGCCTCATGGGCCAGGAAGGAGAACAACGCTGCCACCAGCGTCAGCGGACTCCACCACGCCGCCAGCAGGCTCAGCAGGAGCAAGGCTCCACTGTAGAGAAGCAGGCGGTTGGACGTTAGCACCGCCTTCTGGCGTGGCAACTGGCCTAACGTCACGCTGCTGAAGCCCATAAGAACAGGCAAGGCTGCCAGCATATATCCGGTTCCATCACCAAACAGCGGCGTCCACGGAAGCGCAAAACCTCCCTGAACAGGAACCAGAAGCAACAACGGAATGGGCCAGAGGTCTTCCATCCGGTAGCCTCCGACCAGCCTTCCCCGCTTGCCCTCCACGAACAGTGGTGTTGCGGCCTTTCCTCCCTGCCAGCGAACCAGTAGCGCCTCAGCCACATGCAGCACAGCAACCAGTACCAGCAACGCAGGAATATCCAATCCACGGATGGCTGCCACCGATGTTCCAAGCGTTCCCACAGGCTGCCAGCCCTCTGCCACGTTCAGAGCAAACTGGGCTACACCCAGCAGGCCCACCGAATAGGCCAGGCACAGGTAACGCACGCGCACCAGCATAAGCAGCAATGTGGTCACCCACAGGCATACGATGGAGGCCGTGGTCAGATGCACACTTACGAACATTCCCAGAGCAGACAGGGCCAGCCCCGCAATTAGACCACTCCAGACCACACGCCACGTCTCCCCCGGCCAATTATGCAGCCTGGTATGAAAGAGCTTGCGCTCCAGCAGCATTTGCCGACGATAGCCAAGCGCGACAATGAGTATCGAGATATAGTAAAACGGCTGCAAAAGCAGGTACAAGCAAGCATTTAGAACGCTCCATCCCCATTGTAAAGCCCATTCCAAGTTCATTCACACTCCTTATGCCCCTGGCCCGCTGTTCAGCGGATCACGTACATTTCATATCCATTTATTCTATATGAAATTGCCAACGTAGGGAAGACAATCCGGCAGACTGCAAATAAATCCCAAAATAAAAGGAGGCTGTTTCCAGCCCCCTTTGTTGTAGCCTTATTACTATTTCGCTGCGCTGGTCTTCATTTCCTTCCGAATCTCTTCAATCCCCTGCTTGAGTTGATTGTCATTTTTCGGATCGCGAATTTTTTCGATCAGCTTGGCTTCCATCGCCGCTGCTGTCTTCGCATCAATCACACCGTTAACCGTCAGCTTCGCCTGTTTTTGAAAAGCATTAACGGAGCTTTCCGTCACTTTATCAAAATAGCCGTCTTCGCGGCCTGGCTTGTAGCCCAAGCCTTGCAGAATGATTTGCGCATTTTTCACATCGCCGCTATTCATATTGTATTTCAACGGCTTTTCCTTGTTCAGTGGTGCTGCTGTGAAGAATTCAGGCTGTTCCACCGCGATATCCGGCTTAATGCCTTTTTTATGAATCCACGTTCCATCTGGCGTCAGCCATTTGGCAATCGTGATTTTAAGCAGGCTACCGTCGCCCATTTGCTTGTCATAGCTGGTCTGTACGGTACCTTTACCAAAGGAATTTTCCCCGATCAATACTGCGCCAGCCGATTGCTGGAGAGCGCCTGCCAGGATCTCGGACGCGCTTGCGCTACCTTTATTCATGAGCAGCGTCACCGGATATTTCTTACTTGATCCTTTGGATTTCTCTTCTTCACGCTTCTGATTCTTGTCTTCCACTTGCACGATCGTTTTGCCAGAAGGTACAAATTGCTGTGCGATATCAATCACGACGGAAAGTACGCCGCCCGGGTTATTACGCACGTCGATGACGAGCCCTTTAAGTCCCTGTTTTTCCAGCTTCGCGAGTTCTTCTTTAAAACGATCTGCTGTATTCAAGGAGAACTGGGTAATCGTGATTACACCTACACCGCCGCTTTCCATATGAGCCGTCACGGTTTCCATATCAATGCTGTCACGGGTAATGGTGTATTCCAACGGATCAGGAGAGCCGTTGCGCTGAATTTTGACCTTGGCCTGACTACCTTTAGGTCCACGTATTTTGGAAACGGCCTTGTTCAAATCCAGACCATCCAGCGTTTCACCGTTAACGGACAAAATAATGTCCTTGGAACGCAGTCCCGCCTTCTCGGCCGGTGAGCCTTTAATTGGCGTTACTACGACCACTTTTCCGTTTTCTGCCGCTACCTCAGCCCCGATTCCGGTAAAGGAGCCTTCAATGGACTGTTCAAACTGCTGTGCTGTTTCTTTGCCCATATAAGAGGAATATGGGTCGCCGAGCGATTCCATCATACCGTTGATGGCTCCGTCCACCAGCTTGGTACGGTCGACGTCCTGATAATATTGCCCCTGAATCAGATCCATCGCTGTCTCGATTTTGCGGATATCACTTCTGGAGGTGGAACTGCTACCTGTCACGCTCGCCAGCAGTCCTTCGCCCAGAGCGCTGCTTCCCACTGTCGTCGTTCCAGTATAAGCAAAAGTGAGCAGGCTACCGCCAAGCAGCCCAATCACCATCAAGAGTACCGCTGTACTTTTTTTCAACATCTAATCGTCCACCGCCTTCTATTGATCTTGTATACTATTGCCTTACAACGCATATCCATCCACGCAGTATACGTCTAGCTTGTACGGAATATGTTAATTGTATCCTACTCTGTGTTTCAATGCACATGTTCTGCACCGGGTATCAAGCTATGAAGACAAAGCCCTATCTACAACCGTATTGGCTACAAATAGGGCTTCCCTTTTCAACTATAGATAGTTCATCGGATTTACTGGTTTGTTATTCTCGCGCACCTCAAAATGACAATGAGGTCCTGTTGAATTGCCCGTCGAACCAACTTCTGCAATTTTTTGACCGCGTTTCACAGTCTGTCCTGTACGTACCACCGTACCGCCATTGCGAATATGTCCGTATAGGGTCCATAATCCGTCTCCGTGATCAATCACGACCGTATTGCCATAGCCACTCCACCATTCCGCAACAATGACAACACCATCTTCTGCTGCATGAATATCGGTTCCCTGTGGAGCCGCCATATCAATGCCTGTATGGCCTTTAAGCTTGCCGGTAATCGGATGTACCCGCATGCCAAAAGTAGACGAGAGTCGGTAATTGGATACAGGCAAAGCCAACGTGCCCGATCCACCCGTATACGTACTGGCTGCCGTATGACTGGAATTCGAGCCTGCGCCTGAGGATGAAGAGGCATATCGCTTGGCTTCAGCGGCACGCGCAGCCGCTCTAGCACGTGCCGCTTTAGCCGCCTGCTCCGCTCTGAGCTTATTTTTCTCCTGCAACAGACCCACACGTTTGTTAGCGAGGGCTACCAGCATATCATTTTGCTCTTCACTGATTTCATCCGACTCAGCAATATCATGATCATAATTGGCAATCAGTCTTTGCTTCTCTTTTTCCTTCGAATTCAGTTCTACTTTGGCGTCCTGCTTAAGCGCATACAGCTTCTTGGCATTTTTATATTCTGTGTCGAGCTGCTTCTTCTTGCTTACGACCAGAGCCTTGTCCTTTTTATGCTCGTCCAACAAGATTTGATCCTGCTCCACGATCGTTTTCAGGGAATCCACCCGGCTGAGGAAATCGCTAAAGCTGGCCGAAGACATAAGCACGTCCATATACGAGACCGTTCCGTCCGTATACATCAAGCGCACACGGGTCTCCAGCATCTTTTCACGTGCCTGAATGCGGTCAATCGCTTCAGATAAATCTTTTTTGGTTGCACGCAGATTATCTTCGGTTTGATCAATCTGAACCGCTACACGAGTCAACTGGTCGCTGACGCTGTTAATCTGGTCGAGTACAATTTTCAGGTTTTGCACGGTTTTATTTTTGTAATGTTGGGCATACTGTTTATCTTGAGCCGCCTTTTCCTGCTGTTGCTTGGCAGATTGGGCCTGCTTTTCCAATTGATTCAGTTGCGAATTGATTTCATGCATGCTTTTGGCATATCCGTCAGAAGGCTGGATTAGCAATGCGGCTACCAAAGTAGCGGCCAACACAGATCCTGTTTTTTTCAACTTGCACTCCCCATCCTTTATCGCAAAATAACACCGGCTTCCCCGTTCTAAAGAATACCGACTGTGACGTCCACCAATGAATCTTTATACTTTCAAGAACTTGCGCATGGATAGGGTACTGCCTACAATCCCGACGAGCATTCCCAAAATGATTAGCAGGGCACTCAATTGAATCCAAACGCCCTGAAGCGGCATAAGCTTCAACATATTCAGTGCAATATCGCCTTGAACGGCTGTAAGCAAACGCTGATAACCAGCAAACAAAATACCTACCGTAATCACAGAACCCATCAGGCCAATAAGCGCACCTTCAATAAAAAACGGCCATCGTATAAAAAAGTTGGTCGCACCAACCAGTTTCATAATGCCAATCTCTCTGCGTCGTGCCAAAATGGTCACGCGGATCGTATTCGAAATCAGGAACATGGACATAAGTCCCAATCCAGCTACGAATATAAAGCCCACATTACGGATGAGCTTGGTAATGGTGAAGAGCGTCTCCACGGTACCTTTTCCGTAACGGACCTTTAAAATCGGTTTCTCCGGATGTATCGTGTTCAGCTTCTCAATCTTCTCAGCCACAAATGGGACCGTTGTCGGTTCAATGACCTCTACAACGATTTTGTCTGGAAGCGGATTGCTGTCCTTATCAAAACCTTCCAGCAGCTCCTTGCCGCTGTCTCCCAAATCTTTTCGCAGCTCCTCCAAGCCTTGAGCTTTGGTGATAAAGGTGGTTTTGCTAATTTCCGGCATCGCCGCGATTTCCTTTTGCAGCGTTTCACGCATGGTTTGTTCTACATTCAGCTCCAAAAATACGTTAACCTCCACCTGGCTATCCGCCTGATCAGCCAAGGAGTTGACGTTAAGCACCAGCATAATAAACACACCCAGTATAAGCAGTGACACAACAATCGAGGTGACGGATGCCACGGACATCCAGCCATTGCGGAATATGTTTTTGAAGCCTTCCCGCAGATGACGCAAGAAGGTATTAAAAGTCATATCCGTACTCCCCTCTCACCTGATCCCTTACGATGTTACCATTTTCGATGGCAATGACGCGTTTACGCATGGAGTTTACGATGTCCTTATTGTGTGTCGCCATAACAATGGTCGTGCCGCGAAAATTAATTTCGTCCAGCAACTGCATGATCTCCCACGATGTTTCGGGGTCCAAATTACCTGTGGGTTCATCGGCAATGATCACGGACGGATTGTTGACAATAGCCCGTGCAATAGCTACGCGCTGCTGCTCCCCACCGGAAAGCTGGGCAGGCTCGCGATTCATTTTCGTTTTCAAGCCAACCAATTCGAGCACTTCCGGCACCCGTTTGCGAATCAGCTTCTTGGGAGCCTCAATGACTTCCATCGCAAAAGCGACATTCTCATAGGCCGTCAAACGCGGCAAAAGCCGGAAATCCTGAAAAATGACTCCGATGTTACGACGAACGTAGGGAATTTTACGCTGCTTGAGCTTCCCGATATTAAATCCATTAACTGAAATTTGCCCCTTGGTCGGTACTTCTTCTCTATAAATAAGCTTCATAAAAGTCGATTTACCCGCCCCGGACGGGCCGACTACGTATACGAATTCATTACGGTCAATTTTGACCGATACTCCCTGAAGTGCGTGGGTTCCATTAGTATAGGTCTTCCACACATCCTGCATTTCAATCACTCGATCACTTCCCGCTGCTTAATCATAATACGTATAACTTAATATCCATTCGACATATTCCATGCATTTCCTTTAAAAAGTCCTGTATTTCATCATACCGTTTATCATTGTAACAAATTTGTTACCTAAATAGTACCGAAAGTTTTCTGCTTTTGGCACATATATATGAATATTATGGCACATGAACACGCTGCCAAGCTTACGAGACAGGAGACAGCCGCATTATGAAAAAAATTCATTTATCCTTCATCTGGATATGGACTGTAATTCTGGCGTTGGCCATGTTGTGGGGAGGACTGCATCTGTACGCCGACAGGCAAACGCTGCCGAAAGGCGTAACAGTCGGAGGAGTCAATGTGGGAAATATGGATAAAACAGCCGCGCTCCGACTGCTGGACACAAAGCTGAATACATTGAAGCAACGCCCCCTGATCCTGACGGACAGCGACAGTAGCGCGCAGGATATCAAGCTTACGCTCGGGGAAGCGGGTATCCACTATGAAGCGAAGGCATTCCGTGATGCCGTGAATGCGCTCGTCTCGGAGCATCTTTGGACTCGTGCGCAGACGCGGTTTTCCTTTGGAAAAGAATGGACCATCACACCTTCCCGGCAGGAGTCAGCCTTGCAGGCCAGGTTCGGAGCTAATTGGGAGGAACAGCGTTACGGCAAGCCTGTCAATGCCGTGCGCCAGATCGACGGGGACGATCAGATTCGCTATATTCCCGGCCGCTCTGCCAGGCGCCTGGATTGGCCCAAGCTGGGCGTAGCGCTGGATAAGGAGCTGCCCAAGGATTTTACCGCTTCCGGGGAGCCAGTGCGGGTAGAGCTGCCGTTTCGTCAACTAGAGCCGGACATTATGGTGGACAGTCTGCGGAGCGAAGGGATTGAGCGCAAAATTGTCCAGTTTTCCACCAGCCTCAGCAGCAGCTCGGAAGGACGTGTGTACAACGTCAATTCAGCGGCAAGCACCGTTGACGGTTTGATTCTCAAGCCGGGCGAGATATTCGATTATGGTCAGATCATTGCCAAGGCTGAGCGCACACATGGCTTTCGTGAAGCTCCCGTGATCGTAAACGGGCAGCTGGAACCGGGCATTGGCGGCGGGATTTGTCAGGTATCCAGCACCGTCTATAATGCGGCGCTGCGAGTCGGTCTGGACATTGTTGAGCGCCGCAACCATTCCTTGCCGGTCAGCTACCTACCCAAAGGTCAGGATGCAACTTTTGCTACAGGATCTATCAATTTCCGCTTCAAAAACAATACAGGCAAGCATTTGCTCCTTCGTGCCGCTGTCCAAAACCGGACGCTTACCGTCAAATTTTTCGGCACATTCCCGTCCAATGTGTCCTATGAGCTGGAATCGCGTACGGTTCGTGTATTACCCATTCCAGAGAAAACAATCCGTAATGACTCACTTTCCCCCGGCTTCTATCAGGTGCTTCGGCAGGGCAAGGCAGGATACGTGGTGGAAACGTACCGAATGAAGATCGTAGATGGCAAGACCGTGGAGCGCACCCGAATCAGCCGTGATACCTACCGTGCGCAGCAGCGTATTGTGGCTGTTCACAGCGGAAGCACATCGCCTGAGCCGCAAACACGCGAACAGCAGGAGCCTATTGTAGAAGACGGCATAAGTGAATAAAGCATGCATACAATCATAACAAAAAATCCCCTTCGACTACCGCCTGAATTGGTACCAGCGGAGTTAAAGGGGGATTTCAAGTGACGGGATGGTTTTACTCGCTGCGTTTGCCTGAAACAGAAATTTCTACAGGCGCACTTTCGCTTCCGTCTTCATCCACTGCTTTGACAACCAGCCTAACAGTGGCTTTTTGAGTAAGCACGCTAATGCTAAACGTACCATCGTCCTTGGCTACTTCACTACCGATTGGCAGATCGTTGGAATAGACGGTTACTGTGGAACCTGCTTTAGCTGTCCCCGTAATCGTACCTTCGCCGTCATGCACTTCGTTTACTTTAAGTGTATCACTGGAAGCTACCGCATCAGTGTTTGAATCTGTAGTTGTATCAGTGCTTGTGTCTGTCGCTGTGGAGCTGTCCGTAGTCGTATCCGTGCTGTTGTTCGTTGTGCTGTCTGTATTCGTTGTCGTGCTGTCTGTGCTGGTGCTGCTATCTTCTGTTTCGCTTCCAGGAGCAGTAGACGTGTTACCATACGTCGAATCCGTAACGTTACCGTATGTGGAATCTGTTACCGTTCCACCAGGAGTCGATGTGAGATTATCAACCGCGCTCAGGTTGTAACCGGAAGCTGCATCCAGAATAGCAACTGCTTCTGCACGTGTCAGCGACTTCAATGGCTGGAATTTACCATCAGGATAACCGTTGATGATTTTTTGCTCCGCAGCAGCGGCTACACTTTTTTTCGCCCATGATCCGATTTTTTCGGAGTCTATGAACTTGGTAACATCTGCCGCGTTACCTGCTGTCAGTCCAATGGCTTTGCCCACAATAGCGGCAGCTTCCTGACGCGTTACTTTTCCATTCGGTTTGAGCTTGTTATCTGCATAGCCGCTTATGTAACCTGCATTCACGGCATTTGTCAGTTCATTGAATGCCCAGTGCGAAGCTGGTACATCTGTGAACGTTCTGTTTCCATTACCGTTTACCTGAACACTGTCCGCATACGTTACGTCCGTCACGGCTGGAGTATCCTGCGTGAACGTACCGAGACTACGGTTCAAGAGAACGATAAATTCTGCACGTGTGATGGCCGCATCCGTTTTCACCGCACCGTCTAATTTTCCTGTAGCCGACCAACGTTGTACCTGGTCTCCTGCCCAATGACCGCTTGTATTCTGAGGAGCGGCTGCTGCTGCGCTGAATGCGCTAAGAATAAGACCTGTACTCAATACACTAGTAACTGTGTTTCTGAACTTATTTCCCATACTCTGAATTCCTCCTTATGATTGGCTTCACCATTCTTTTTTTAAACACTTTACCAGAAATCAAACCCAAAAAACCCCCAAATTAAAAAAATCGTCCCATATAACCATAACCCGTCCTTATGTAGCATAAATGGGACTCAGGACTTAATACCTAGTTATTCACTGGGATATGTATATTTGGACAGACTACGTTATACTGAAATCACAAAATCCCTAGTAAAAGAGGTTTTCCTATGGCTCTTATTCAATGTCAGTTTTATTCAGAAGTCCTTGGCTTGAGCACATCCATGCATGTTATTCTCCCTCAGGAAACCCGTTCGCAGATAGGACTCGAAGGCAAGCAAGGAACCGGACCACACCCAACACTGTATTTGCTGCACGGCCTGTCGGACGATGATTCGATCTGGTTACGCAGAACCTCCATTGAACGCTACGTTGCTTCACTGGGGATTGCTGTTGTAATGCCGCAGATTCACCGGAGTTTTTATACCGATATGGAGCAGGGAGGGGCTTACGGGACCTTTATCAGTGAAGAATTGCCGACTTTGGCACGTTCTTTCTTTCCCTTGTCCGCCAAGCGGGAAGACAATTTTGTGGCGGGTCTTTCCATGGGCGGGTATGGTGCCTTCAAACTGGCACTCCAGCATCCAGAGCGCTTTGCGGCCGCTGCCAGTCTCTCGGGGGTATTGGATTTACACGCGGCACGCATCGACCCTATACATAAAGCGATGAGTTCGGCGGAATGGAGTCACATTTTTGGTCCAGATGAAATACGCGGAACAGATCACGACTTGCTGGAGTTGCTACAACGTCATGCTACCTTGGGAACTTCACTCCCCCTGCTCTACCAATGCTGTGGTACGGAGGATTTTCTGTATGAGGGAAACCAGACCTTTCGTAAAGCGTGCGATACTGCCGGGATTCCACTGACCTACGAAGAGGGTCCAGGGACTCATGAATGGGGATACTGGGACGCGAAAATACAGGATGTACTCGCCTGGTTGCCGCTCAAGGGGCGATAAATAAGTGTAAAAAATACCCGCAGCTTCCCTCGCCGTATCATGGCGAAGTGGTAAAGCTGCGGGTATTCATTATGAAGCTATATGCCAATCAACATTCAGGGTCTTTCCACACATCAAGGAGCTGTCGTCGCAGCCGTAGATGGAGAATCGGATTGTGACTTGGGTAGCACTTTGTACAAGCGCCATTCCCCGTTAAACTCGCGTTCGAGCTGAACCCAGGGTGCTCCTTTTTCATACAAATTCGGATACACCATGTTGATTTTACTCAGTGGCATGCCCGACTTGATCTGAGGTACAAGGATATAATCCACATGACTTTCCTGCGGATAGCTTAATGCCCTATTAAACGTATAATCACTTGTGATCAGGAAGCGCTTCGGATACTGGCTATATACAATCATGGTGTAGGCTGAGGCCGAATCGGTCATAATGGTTGACTTTGGCAAATGCTCATCCAGCCAGACTGCAATTTTCCGGTCCGATTCCTGTCTTACATAGTTCACATTCCCTGTTCGTGTGAGGAAGCTGTTCTCATCCGGCGCGATATCCGGGCGAGTCAGTGCATAGGAGAGTAATCCGGCTGTAAGCACCAGACTGACGGACACCAGACCAAAGGCCGCCCGCCGCGCTCTATCCTGGAGCTGACTCAGCTCATACGGCAGCCAGGCAACGGTAATCGGAAACACGTACATAAAATAGCGGAACCATCCATATGAGGATTGCTTCATCATGAGTAAAAATTGTAAACCCGGCACAGACAGGAACAACAGTAAAATAACCAGCGTTCCCCACCGCAACAACCGCCCGCTTAACAGTCGAATGAACAGAATAGCGAACAACGGCACGGAATACCAGAGGGTTTTAGAAGCGATAAATTTCAAGGCAACCAACGGATGATTAAAGATTTCCACGAATTTATCATCATTTAGCAATTCTGCCGATTGCGCCGTGTTGGAATACTCCGAATTAAGGAAATAGAAGGCATTTCCCATAATGAGATAGTTAAAGAAAATCCACAACAGACCGGAAAAAACAACAGGCAGCAGGAGAAGCAGCCAGGTCGCCTCGACCTTATGTAGCTTTTCCCGAAAAGGCAGCTCACGTCTGCCCATGTTCCGGTGAAGAAACAGAATGGCCACGACCACGCCGCCCGCCATCGCCACCCCGAGGGGGACTGCCTCATATCGAGTCCAGAACGCCATGGCAAGCGCTAATCCGGATACGATCAGACTCGCCGTCATGCGGTCCTTGAGCCACAGCGCAAATTCAATCACCGTCATCATAATAAAATATATGTATAGCGAATCGCTCAGCCCGTTGGCACCGAACAATAAAATAAACGGATTCAGCGCATAGAACAGCGCCAGCATCAAGCTCATTCCCGAGCTAAGCCCTGTTCTGACACCCGCCCGATACAGCAGCACAGCTGTCAAAGCGGCAAAGGTAGCACTCAGGATGACAGCCGCCAATCCGTAGGATGCTAATGCCGGAAATAATGGGTACAGCAGTAATATCACCATTTCCAAAAGACTGGGCAACGGATTCCAGATGAATCCGATGGCACCCAAATGCGGATCACGGCTATATAGCACATAAAATGCATTGGCTACGCGACTGAGCGCGTCCGTATGCATGTATCCCAGAACATAACTGAAATAAATGCCTGCGAACAGCTCCAGCGCAAGTATAAACACAAACAGACCTATAACCATCCATCTGTTTGCTGACCATTTGCGAAAGGACATTCCTCTCGTTCCCCCTCAAACTTGTTACGGTGTTTTTTTCTCAAAATTATGAAGTCTCTTTCTGACGCTGTTGTGGAACGGAGAAAATCCAATAGCGATTCCAGATATAATTGTGAACGGGCACGATGATGGTGGTCAGTACCTCACCGATCAGATACGACCAGCCGATCCAGTGAATGGTTGCGTACATCAGACCTGCATTCAAGAGCAGGCCACAGGAGCAGACCAACAAATATTTAAGAAACTGGGTGCGACTCCCCTCCCCGGTAGGCTCGAATGTCCAGTTCCGGTTCAGCACATACGATACAAGCAGCGTGACTACGAATCCGATCGTAGTAGCCGTTACCGCAGGCACCCTGAACAGTTCCACCAGCAGTACAAGTACACCGACATGGATACCTGTACCCAGCAGCCCCACAATGCCATATTTAATGATTGGATACTTTAGATATGAACGTCTGATCATGTTGATTAAACTCCCTGTCCACCCACAATCGGTCAGCGTTCGCTCGTTTGTCTGCAATCAGATAACGAGGTCTGGCTTTGACTTCGTGATATATGGCGGCGATATATTCTCCTACCACTCCGATGGACAGCATCAATACACTGCCGATAATCAAGAGCAGCAAAATAACAGTTGTAAAACCGGTCACAGCGGTACCCGTTAATTTGTGCGCCAAGGTTTGAATTCCCAATATAACTGAAATCAGCATAAAAATGAGTCCCATTAAACTTACTACCCGCAACGGCACGGTTGAAAACGAAACTATTGCTTCCGCTGCCAGCCGAACCAGTCCCAACGGACTCCAGCGACTGGGGCCCTCCTCCCGAGGAGCCACCCGGAACGAAATCTGGGTTTTGCGGAAACCAAGCCAGGCCGTCATCCCGCGAAAAAATGGAATCCGTTCAGGCATCGCCATCCAGGCATCCACCACCCGGCGATCCAGCAGCTTATAATCCGAGGCATCTTTGAGGTTAAAGCCCGTCAAACGGTTCAAGGTCGCGTAGAACAATGAAGCCCCAAACTTTTTGCCTACCGACTCTTCTCCACGGAATTCCTTCACACATTCGACCAGATCGTAACCCTCATCCTGCCATAAACGCACCATTTCCCCAATCATCTCAGGAGGATGCTGCAAATCTCCGTCCATGACGATGATGGCATCGCCGGAGGCGTTTTCCAGACCTGCGCACAGCGCTAGCTCCTTGCCGAAGTTCCGGCTGAGCCGAAGTGCGAGCAGAGAAGGCATACGACGGGACAATTCGGACAGCTTGAGCCACGTATCGTCTCTGGAACCGTCATCTATGACAATCAGCTCATAGCGTGAAGTGACCACAGACAGCACCCCATCAATCACCTTGAGTGAACGCTCCAGATGTGAGCTTTCATTATACATGGGAATGACAACAGATAAAAAAGGTGTTTTTGTCTCCATTCTTGCTCCTTCTTTCTTCATATTCAGGAGGACTGTGCCGGGGCTTCATCCAGGTCATGCATATCGGTCAGACCATGCGTCGTCTTCTCCCAATAGAACGGCTTGGTAATGAGCTGCCAGGCTGCCTTCACCGCAGCAATACTCATAAGTACCCAATACAGCGGAGAGAGAAGCCCATATTTGACCATGGAATATGAAAATGTACGTTCACCGCGCTCTTCCAGTTCCCCGATGACCCAATACATTCCGGCCACGTTACTGAATACGAACAAAAAGTTACCGATATAAAATTCCGCGCTGGCCAGGTAATACACATATCCCGGGAACAGCTTGGGAATAAAGGCCATTTCCCAACCAAACCATAAAATCAGCAATCCCCAAAAAATTGGATTCAACAAAGGCAGCATCGGTGTCGCCAAAATCATTACCTGAAAGCCGAAAAAGCCTTTCCAGCCCACCTCACGCACCAACTTCACCGGATTGCGCATATGAACCAGCCATGTCTGCATATATCCCTTGATCCAGCGTGACCGCTGACGAATCCAGTTCCCTACGCGACTGTTCGCTTCCTCCCATGTACGGGAATCGACAATGGCGGTTTTGTAACCGCCTTTATACAGACGTATACCCAGATCGGCATCCTCGGTTACATTGTAGGGGTCCCACGCATTGATATCTTTGAGCACGGATACCCGAAAATGATTGGATGTTCCGCCCAAAGGAATAGGCGTATCTAACTGCATAATACCCGGCAGCAGCAGTTCGAACCACATACTGTATTCCTGCGTGAACCAGCGGGTCAGCAAATTTTGCGTACTGTTAAAATAGTTGAGCTTCGCTTGAATACACGCATAATGCTCAGGGAGCGAGTCGAACGCCGCAATGACCTTTTTTAGCTGGTCGGAGTCGGGACGATCCTCGGCATCATAAATAACCACAAATTCGCCGCGCGCCCGAATAAGTCCGTAGTTACACGCCTTCGGCTTGGTTTTGGGCAAGCCGTCAGGGACGACCAGTGTCGTATAATAGGCGGGCAGCTTCATTTCACGAAGCAGCTCAATGGTCTCAATATCGTCCTCTTCAATCAGCAGCCGCACATCCAGCTTGGATTTTGGATAATCAAGCTGCTCCAAATTCCGCAGCAGCATCGGAAGCACGCCCGCCTCCTTGTACATCGGTACGAGAATCGTATAGATCGGCAGCTTTTTCTCATCCATGGCGTCGACCTCTTCCTTCGTGAAGCGAAGCTGCGCCCCACGCCGGGAACCGAGATAAATAATACCAAATTTAAATAGCGTCATGGCAAAATAAAACAGCTGAATCAGCATATTGATGATCAGCACAGTATTCCAGCTGTTCCAGAAAAGACCGAGCAGCGTAATCACGCCCATCGCCGCGAACACCCACAGTTGTCCCTTCGTAAAGGTCGTGCGCGCCGAATTATGCGGCTCTTTTTCCAACAATCCGGTCGTGCTCTCCTGCATCATTTCTTCACCGTAGATCTTACCCCAGAGCTGCTCCATCTCTTCCTTGGTCGCCAGCACCTGCTCCACCGGCATGCCGAGAATGTCCTCCAGCTTCAAGCGCCGCTCTTCCAGCAACGGATCACTGACCGCCACAATATAGCGGTTCATATATTCATGAATGACGACCACGCCGTAAGCCATGGCCACCTGCTCGGGTAACTTATAGGCTGCATCCAGTGCCAGCTCTTCACCAATACGGCCGATCCGGTTCTGTGTAGCAATCGCGCGGTACAAATCCGCAGGCTCCAGCATTTGCAATGACAGCAAAATATCGCCGAGCAGCCCGCCGCTCTTCGCTTGGAACTCCAGTGCGCGCTCTAGCTGCTCTGGTGAAATATAGCCGTAACGTACCAGCATGTCGCCCAGTCGCTCTTTGGATTTATCACTATCCACCTGCTCCTGCAACTGCTCTGCGGTAATGAAGCCCATTTCTACCAAAATGTCGCCCAGCCTGCCACCGTAACGTTTTTGGTTTCGGATGGCGTCGGTAAGCTGGTCGCGGGTAATTATGCCGTTGTCCACCAATTGGTCTCCAAGGCGGGCCTTGCCGTTCCGTCCGTTCTGCATTCCCGTGGCGGCCTCTCCGCCTGCGGAACCAGGAGCGCTGAAGACTACTCCCAAGGCGGCTCCTGCCGCAGCCTGTTCCTGTTGGCCGCTAAGATATTGGACATGCGCCTCCTGCGCTTGTCCATCCTGCACACTTTCATCCAGCAATTGCTCCACCGCTGCTGCCGTATCCGCCGCGCTCTGTAATGCCTGGATTCGCAGTTCCGTATCCTGAAGCCGCCGTTCCAGCTCCTCAATATGAAAATCCAGCTTGTATAACACCGGGGCCTGCTCCGTCCGCTGGGCCTCCAGTTGCTGCTCCAGTCGAGCGATCTGCTGACGCTCTTCTTTTATTCTTCTCTTCGTTTGGGGAATTGAAACTCCCCCAATCTGCCACCTCAGCCTGTCACCCATGGATTCCCGCCCTTTCAATCCAACGCCGCTCTTCTGCGAGCGCATCCGCAAGCAGCTGCTTCAACTCTGCATCCCGTTGCTTCTTCCGTTCCAGCGCCGCGTGGAAAAGCTCCCGTTCCTCGCGCAGCAACTTCTCGTCCTTCATCCGCTCTTCGTGCAACGAAGACACCAGCTGATCGGCGTCAGAAGCGTGATAACCGATCCATGCGCTCTTTAACTGCCGCGCCGTTCTTTTGCTTCTCATAATACCTCCCTGAACCGTCCGGACTCTGCCTCTTGATCTGTCCCTGCATCTATGGTCTTACGTCTTCCTGAAAGCAGGACATTCTCTTATTCTCATTTAAACCCTTCGTTTACACATTGATGCAAGTCTTCTGGTCAAGAGAGACCTGTAAAAACCTTACATTTATTCATTCGATACCAGTTCTGTCCTGATGAATTGGTAATGCAATTAAAAACTTAGTGCTATTCTACCATACTCGTAGTAGGAGTAGGTATACAATAATGTAAATTCTAGAAACTTTCACACTAATGCATACATAGGTATATAGAACTATTTAATGATTCCCGTGATTGCACCTGTCCAGGAAATCTTACGCAATCTATCAATGTTCAGATCACCATTAAAGCCAATCCCCCTCCTAATACTTTAAAAAGCACAAAAAGCACCGCGAACGGTGCCCTTGCTATCTTGATATCCTGCTTATGTGCTAAACTATTAAATTCTACACAGCGTCCCGCTGCTGTGCAAGAATTCTTTTAGCCTCATTAGTTACTCCGTTTGTGCCCTTCAAACCATGTAGACGTGCTGCTCAGAAGCTGTTCACTGCGTCCGATGGCTGCCTGTACCTGTCCGGTTGCAGTTCCACCGTATACATTCCGGGCATTAACCACCGCTTCCGGTTGAAGCACCTCATAGATGCGGTCGTCGAACAAGTCGGAAAACTGCTGGAATTCCTCCAGTGTCAGATCAAGCAAATACTTGCCATGCTGGATGCAATACAGTACCGTTTTGCCGATGACCTCATGCGCCTGACGGAAAGGAAGTCCCTTGCCGACGAGGAAATCTGCAATATCTGTCGCATTGGAGAAGTCCTGATTGACCGCTTGACGCATGCGATCCTTGTTCACCTTCATCGTTGCGATCATTGGCGCGAACAACTGCAAAGCCCCTTCCAGCGTAGCAACAGTATCGAACATGCCTTCCTTGTCCTCCTGCATATCCTTGTTGTACGCCAGCGGCAAGGATTTCAATACGGTCAGCAGTCCAACGAGATTGCCATAGACGCGTCCAGTTTTACCGCGTACCAGCTCCGGTACGTCCGGGTTTTTCTTCTGCGGCATAATGCTGCTGCCTGTGCAAAAAGCATCATCCAGCTCCACGAAGCCAAACTCCGTGCTGCTCCACAGCACCAGCTCTTCGCTTAGACGCGACAAATGCGCCATGATCAGCGAAGCTCCAGCCAGAAACTCTACGATAAAGTCCCGGTCGCTAACGGCGTCCAGACTATTTTCATACACGCCATCAAAACCCAGTTGCTCGGCTACAAAATGACGGTCTATCGGAAAGGTCGGTCCAGCTAAAGCACCCGCACCGAGCGGTAATACATTAATGCGCTTGTAGCTGTCTTTGAGTCGGTCAATATCGCGCTCCAGCATAGATACATATGCGAGCAAATGATGCGCGAACAAAATAGGCTGCGCCCGCTGCAAATGCGTATATCCGGGTACAATCGTATCCAGATTATCCTTCGCCTGCCCAATCAGTGCGGCTTGTACATCATGCAGCATACCGACCAGCGCCACCACACGTCCGCGCAAATACAAGTGCATATCCGTTGCCACCTGATCATTACGGCTGCGCCCGGTGTGCAGCTTCCCGCCAACCGGACCAATCGCTTCGATCAGATTTTTTTCGATATTCATATGAATATCCTCGTCCGAAACCGAAAATTCAATCTCCCCACGGCGGATACGCTCCAATACCGTGTGTAGTCCTTCCCTGATCGTATCCGCATCGGCCTGCGGAATAATCCCGCATTTGCCCAGCATGGCTACATGAGCCAAACTGCCCTGAATATCTTCTTCCGCCAACGCCTGATCAAACCCGATGGAAGCCGTGTATTCCTCTACCAGCTTGTTGGTCTGCTTCGTAAAACGTCCGCCCCATAGCTTACTCATTTTTGCAAGATCCCCTCTCTGCAATACAAGCCGCCCTCGTCACTTGGACAAGGACGGCCCGCATCCCGTACATTTTTAGGTAATTCATTTATTTATTATTTTTGGCTACCCCTGCATTGACCTTCAAGCGCAGGGCATTCAAGCGGATAAAACCTGTTGCATCCCCTTGATCGTAAGCTTGTGTCGGATCAGCTTCCATCGTCGCAATATCCGGGTTGTACAAGCTGACCGGACTTTTGACACCTGCGCCAATAATATTGCCTTTGTACAGCTTCACGCGCACGGTACCACTGACATTCTTTTGGCTCTCATGAACCAGTGCCTGCAAAGCCACACGCTCCGGCGCGAACCAGAAACCGTTGTAGACCAGCGTAGCATATCGGGTAATCAGACTGTCGCGCAGATTCATAACCTCGCGATCCATCGTGATGGACTCCATTTTGCGATGAGCTGTGAACAGGATCGTACCGCCCGGCGTCTCGTACACTCCGCGGCTCTTCATACCGACAAAACGGTTTTCCACCATGTCCACACGTCCGATGCCATGCTTGCCGCCCAACTCATTCAGCTTTTCCATAACCTGCAACGGGTTTAGCTGCTCTCCGTTCAAAGCGACACAGTTTCCTGCTTCAAACTCCAGCTCCAAATATTCCGCTTCATCAGGAGCATCCTCAGGTGCATTGCTGAGCAAGAACATTTCTTTATTTTCAGGAGCGCTCGGATCAAACCAAGGGTCCTCCAGCACGCCGCTTTCATAACTAATATGCAGCAGATTACGGTCCATGGAGTACGGCTTGGCCGCAGAAGCGGTTACCGGAATATCGTGTTTCTCCGCATAGGCAATCATTTCTGCCCGGCCCGGGAACTGATTGCGGAACTCTTCCAGCCGCCAAGGTGCGATCACCTTGATATCGGGCGTCAACGCCGCCGCGTTCAGCTCGAAGCGCACCTGATCGTTGCCTTTGCCTGTCGCGCCGTGAGCGATAGCTGTTGCACCCTCTGCAATCGCAATATCCACCATCCGTTTAGCGATCAATGGACGTGCAATACTCGTTCCGAGCAAATATTGTCCTTCATACAAAGCACCCGCCTGAAACATCGGATAAATAAAATCCTTGGCGAATTCATCACGCAGATCATCAATATACACTTTGGAGGCTCCCGTAGCGAGCGCTTTTTCCTCCAAACCATCCAGCTCTTCCTTCTGTCCGATATCTGCGGTAAACGCTATAATTTCAGCGTCGTAGGTTTCTTTAAGCCATTTCAAAATGACCGACGTATCCAGACCGCCGGAATATGCGAGTACGATTTTTTCTTTTGCCATGATTGAAAGTCCTCCCCGAATGCTTCTAGCCACTATCTTTCATTCACATCTGCATCTAAATCTACAGATCATCTTCCACAAATGCAATCTTTCTAACCATAAAACATAACTTCTTTATCCCATCAAAGCAACCATCAATGCTTTTTGTGCATGCAGACGGTTCTCAGCCTCATCAAAAATCACTGAATTCGGTCCGTCGATTACACCTGCGCTCACTTCTTCGCCACGATGCGCAGGTAGACAGTGCAGGAACAGATAATCCGGCTTCGCCAGCTTAACCAGCTCCTCATTCACCTGGAAGTCGGCAAAAGCAAGCTCCCGTTCCTTCTGCTCTTCCTCAAAGCCCATGCTCGCCCATACATCCGTGTAGATTGCATCTGCATCCTTTACTGCTTCTTGCGGACTTTGGGTAATCACAATCTCACTGCCGGTTTGCTTGGCAATCTCACGGGAAGCTGCCACAACACTCGGATCAGGCTCATATCCAGCAGGACTTGCAATCGATACATGCACGCCAAGCTTCGCTCCACCAATCAACAGGGAATGCGCCATATTGTTGCCGTCCCCGATGTAGGCCAATTTAAGTCCTTTAAGCTTGCCCTTTTGCTCATACAAGGTCTGATAATCAGCCAGCACCTGACACGGATGCGCCAAATCGCTCAAGCCGTTGATCACAGGAACAGATGCATAACGCGCCAACTCTACAACATTATCGTGTCCGAAAGTGCGGATCATAATGCCATCCAGATAACGAGACATCACCTGTGCCATATCGCTAATAGGCTCACCGCGTCCTAGTTGAATGTCGTTTTTACTGAGAAAAAGGGCATGACCGCCCAATTGAAACATGCCGACTTCAAAAGACACCCGCGTACGTGTAGAGGATTTTTCAAAAATCAGTCCGATCGTTTTCCCCTTCAGCGGCTGATAGGTTTCTCCATTTTTATGCTTGCGCTTGATTTCGATGGCGAGATCAATTAAATATTGAATTTCTTCGGTCGAGTAGTCGTCCAACTCAAGGAAGTCCCGCCCCTTCAAGTTAATTTGCTGCAATGCCCCGCCCTGGCTCATGCTATCGTCTCCTTTTACACTCTAATCTAGGCAGTTTAACCACCTAAGCAATATGCTCCTGAATCAACTCAGTAATAAGTTCTACAGCCTGATCTATCTCGTCCTTCGTTACATACAGGTTAGGCAACAGGCGAACCACGTTCGGTCCTGCGGTAATGAACAGAATGCCCTTCTTTTGTCCTGCCAAAACAAGTTCCGCCACAGGCTCAGCACACTCGATGCCGACCATCAGGCCTTTTCCACGGATATCCTTCACAAAAGGAATCTCTCCAAGCTGCTTTTGCAGACTTTGGAACAAATACTCGCCCAGCTCAGCCGCACGCTCTGGAAGTTTTTCGTCAATAATCGTTTCAATGGTCGCCTGAACCGCTGCCATAGCAAGCGGAGTACCGCCAAAGGTGGAGCCGTGACTGCCCGCCGTGAACGCTTCGCGCAAATATCCTTTGCCCAGCATCGCACCAACGGAAAAACCACTGCCCAACCCCTTCGCCAACGTAAAGATATCCGGCTCTATGCCGTAGTGCTCAAAGGAAAACAACTTGCCTGTACGTCCCATGCCCGTCTGTACCTCATCAATGATCAAAAGCAATCCATGCTCGTTGCAAAGCTTTGTAATCACGTCTACAAAAGCAGGTTCGACCGGATACATTCCGCCTTCTGCCTGCACCATTTCCAGCATGATTGCGGCCGTATTCTCGCTGATTGCCTCTTCGAGCGCAGCCTGATCGTGGAGCGGAACGCTTTTGAACCCGGCTGGAAGCGGTAAAAAGCCTTCTTTTACTTTATCCTGACCCGTAGCGGTCAAGGTTGCCAGCGTCCGTCCGTGGAAGGATTGCGTGAACGTAATGATCTCGTAGCGTCCAGTCTGCTTCACCTTCTGGTGATAACGACGCGCCAGCTTGATCGCAGCTTCATTCGCTTCTGCGCCGCTGTTGCAGAAGAACACAGCATCTGCGCTGCTATTGGCAGTCAGTAGAGCGGCGGCCCGTTCCTGCCCCGGAATATGAAACAGATTGGATACATGCCATAGTTCATCAATCTGCTTTTTCAAGCGTTCAGCTACAGCCTGTGGCGCATGTCCAAGATTGGTAACAGCAATGCCTGACATGAAATCCAGATAACGCTTGCCCTGATCATCCCACAGCCAGCTTCCTTGTCCTTTGACCAGTGTGAGCGGGTATCTTGCGTAGGTTGGAAAAAGAGAGCTGTTTGTCTGCACAGCTGCGGATGCCTTTTCCGTTTCTGCTCCGGCAACGGTTCCGTTCGTACCTGGCGTTTCGACGCTCACCAGCGTATTTGCTTCCTTACTCATTATGTTCACGCTCCCTTTTCGCTTTGTTTTATAGACTGGTTTGTATAGGATGACTACTGCATACGCATGATGCGCGTTCCAATGGCTTCTCCACCCAGCACACGGCTTAATACCTGCGGTTCACTGCCGTTCACAATGACAACTTCCTTCACCTTGCCGTGGATGCAGGCAATAGCCGCTCTCACCTTAGGAATCATGCCGCCGTATATTTCACCTGTGCTGATCATATCCTCAATCTCCTGTACGGTGATGGAGTCCAGCACCTTCTTTTCTCCGCCAATCTTTTTCAATATGCCCGGCACATCCGTAACGACGATCATCCGGCTGACTCCAAGATGAGAGGCTACTGCACCCGCCGCTGTATCTGCATTAATGTTGTAGCGCTGACCAGATCTATCAATCCCGATGGGCGCAATAACGGGCATGTAGTTCATATCCAGCACACCTGTAATAATCGAAGCCTGAACAGACGTTACTTCTCCGACCCAGCCGACCTCTGCGGCATTCGACACAGGCTTTGCCTCGATTAAATAGCCATCACTGCCTGACAAACCCAGTGCTCGACCTCCGTGTATTCCGATTCTGCGTACAATCTGCTTGTTAATGCTGCCCGCCAGCACCATTTCCACGACATCCAGCACGGGTTCGGTTGTTTTGCGCAACCCGTTGATGAATTCCGTTTCGATGCCCAGCTTCGCCAAATTGTCGGAGATCGCAGGGCCGCCGCCATGTACAATAACAGGTTGAAGGCCTTCCGACTGCAAGCGGGCCAGATCGTCAAAGAAGGAATCAGGCAACGCAGCCAGCGTACTTCCTCCGCATTTCATCACAAAATTACGACGTGCCAATCCCGCATGATTTGCTTGATCCGCGTTTTCCACTGCCGATTGCATATAATCTCCCCTTTTCTCCTCTGCACAGTCCGTGCCATTTTACAATAATGCCAGCATTCCATCCGTGCTTATTCCGTTGTCTATGTCCGATATGCAGCGTTAATCCGCACGTAATCGTAGGTTAAGTCACAGCCCCATGCTGTGGCGGTTCCGTTCCCGTGATGCAAATCTACAATAATCCGCACCGTATCTCCCCGAAGGTAGGAGAGCGCCTCATCTTCATCAAAAGAGACCGGACTGGACGCGCTCAGCACAACAATATCACCCAAGCGGATGTCTACCGTATCCGGGTTGACCGGCTCTCCGGCCCGTCCGACAGCTGCAATAATCCGGCCCCAGTTCGCATCAGCTCCAAAAACGGCCGACTTCACCAGACTAGACCCGATCACTGTCTTCGCGATCGCTTGAGCAGATGCATCGCTTACCGCGCCGCTCACGGACACCTCTACCAGCTTCGTAGCGCCTTCCCCATCGCGGGCAATTGCCTTCGCCAGCTCACGGCAGATATAGGTGAACGCTTCGGCAAAAGCAGCCCAATCGGGATGTCCTGCGTGCAATTCACGATTACCTGCCAGCCCACTTGCCATCGCGATCAGCATATCATTCGTGCTCGTATCGCCATCTACTGTAATCATATTAAAGCTGGTATCCGTTGCCTGCTTCAATAGCTGATGAAGTGCAGTCTGCCCAATCGCAGCATCACAGGTCATAAAAGCCAGCATCGTCGCCATGTTCGGATGAATCATGCCCGAGCCCTTCGCTGCTCCGGCAATGTGTATGGTCACGCCATCCACTTCAACCGCCACGCATGCTTCCTTCTTAACCAAGTCCGTCGTCAGAATGGCTTGGGTAAATTGCTCCGCTCCATCGCTTTCCCCGTTCACACGGCCAGGTAATGCAGATATGCCGCCAAGCACACGGTCCATTTTCAAATGCTCACCAATCACGCCCGTCGATGCAACCGCTACATTGCTCTCCGCAACACCCAGCTCACGAGCAGCAGCCGAGCGCATGGCGTAAGCATCTTGCTCTCCTTGCTGTCCAGTGCAGGCATTGGCGTTCCCGCTGTTCACCACGACCGCTTGCAGCCGACCATCCACGAGGCTCTCGCGAGTCACTTTGAGCGGTGCAGCCTGAAATACATTGGTGGTGTATACCGCAGCGGCTGTAGCCTCAACCTCGCAGCGAATCGCGCCGATATCGTTGCGGTCAGTATTTTTAAGTCCGCAATGCAATCCTCCGGCTGTAAAGCCGCGCGGGGTTACGATATTCCCCCCCGTTTACTACCGTAAACCCTGATTTGCTCATAATTGTGTGCCCTCGTCCGCAACGCTTTCTATAAGTAACGGTTCTATTTGCGAATCCATTCCCGCCCGCTTACGTTTCCCGTTCCATGTTGTGGCTGCTTGCTGCTTTACGGATATACCGGTATGAAGCCCAGTCCGAGGTTCTCCTCCCATCCCATCATCAAGTTTAAGTTCTGAATCGCCTGTCCGGCAGCACCCTTCACGACGTTATCAATGACCGAAATAATCGTAAGGCGCCCAGTCCGTGCATCTGCTGCAAAACCGATATCGCAGTAATTGGAGCCAAATACTTCCTTCGTTGCTGGCCATACACCTTCACCGCGCACACGGACAAAAGGTTGGTCTTTATAATAATCCCGGTATAGCCCGATGAGATCCTGATCTGTGTAATCACCCTTCAACGTGACATAAATCGTACTCATAATTCCTCGGGTCATCGGAACCAGTTGTGTTGTAAACGTAATCGTAACGTCCTCACCCGCAATATCGCCCAAAACCTGTTCGATTTCAGGGATATGCTGGTGCTTGTTAATCTTGTAGGCTTTAAAATTCTCGTTCATCTCCGCATAATGCGAAACGAGACTTGTTCCCCGGCCGGAGCCGGATACTCCGGATTTGGCATCTACAATCAGCGTCCGATGGTCGATCCAATCTGCCTTCAACGCAGGGATAATTCCCAGCAATGTTGCCGTTGGGTAGCAGCCCGGATTAGAAATAAAAGAGACGCCAGCAAGCTTTTCTGCATACACCTCGCTGAGTCCGTATACGGCTTGCTTGAGATATTCGGGTGAAGCCGCAGGCTTTTTATACCATGCTTCGTACGTTTCCCCGCTTCGCAGTCTGAAATCCCCAGAGAGGTCAATGACCTTCAATCCGGCATCAAGAAGCTGCGGCACCAGCTTGGTGCTGACACCAGAAGGTGTAGCTGTGAAAACCAGATCAGCCTTGGCAGCCGTCTCTTGAACATCGACACCGTCCAAATCCTGAACCACAATGTCCGTCAGATGTGGAAACCCGTCACTGATCGGGACACCCGCGCTGGACGAAGAAATAACAGATACGATCTCTACCTGCGGATGATGAACCAAAAAACGAATGAGCTCCACCCCGCCATACCCGGTGGAACCGACAATTGCCACTTTTAGCTTGCTGCTCACAGACCTTCCTCCATTCCGTTCCTATGAAATATGTATTATTATACGACTCTATTCATATAAATACAACATACTCATGTAAAGTTATTCACCCAAATTTGAAGTGATTGTCTCATGCATTGGTATTTATTTAGATTGCTCATTTCTGCATCTGATGTTGAAGTTCCTATCAGAACCTGTATAAATACAAAAAGGGAAACCACGTTTTGCAAAAACGGAGTTCCCCTTATTTATTAGCTAAAACAAGCCTTTCGGCAGGCCACTTTGTTTCAGCCTTCCTTCTTAAAACCTTCACCCAATACTTCACGCGTATTACTAATGATCACGAAAGCATCCGGATCTACCAAGCGAACAAGCGTTTTGAGACGGGTCACCTCATTTTGGCCTACCACAACCATTAGCACAGGACGTTCTTCGTTCGTATAACCGCCTCGTCCAGCCAACTCCGTCAATCCCCGATCCAAGTCATGTAAAATAGCCTGTGTGATCTTTTCCTTCTGATTGGATATGATATAGGCCACTTTGGAGTAGCTTAACCCCATTTCCACGGCATCAATGACCTTGCCAGTTACAAACAAACCAATTAGTGCATACAGCGCCCGCTCCGGCGATAGAGCAAAGCCAGCCAGTGTGATGACTGTACCGTCCATAAGCATGACGCAGAGTGATAGGCTGAGGCCGGTATATTTTTGAATGATCTGCGCCAAAATAGCCAGCCCACCCGTCGAGCCTCTGCCCCGGAATACAGTGCCCAATCCCAACCCTACTCCGATTCCACCATACAGCGAAGCCAGCAACGGATTCGTTGTCGGAACTGCCCAATCCTTAGTTAGATAAACGAATAAAGGTAACATGATACTTCCCAGCAGGGAACGCAAACCGTATTTCTTTCCTAACAGCAGCACCCCCGCTATAAATAACGGAATATTCATTCCCCACTGCGTATAAGCTGGTTCCAGACCAAACAGATCCTGGCCCAAAATAGATAAACCCGACACACCCCCGGATGCAATTCGGTTAGGAAGCAGGAACATATTGAAGGTCAGCGCCGTAATGAAGGAGCCGAGCACAATGAGCAGAACATCCATCACATTGCGAGCGGGGCCGCTGGCGGCAATCAGAGGCCTACGGCGTCTTCGCCGAGCAGCGGGGAGATTCATTTGAGACATCTTTCGTATTCTCCTTTAATTTAAAAATACCGTGTACACAAAAATTCCTACAGTCCATAGGCACATGGCCTATGGGTCTGTAGGAAAACATACAGGCTATTATTCTGCGTCCAGCTTGATCTGACTGCGCAGGTAACCGTCGATGAACGGGTCCAGATCGCCATCCATGACAGCCCCTACATTGCCTGTTTCCACACTGGTACGATGATCCTTCACCATGCTGTATGGGTGGAACACGTAAGAACGAATTTGGCTGCCCCATGCAATATCGGACTGTTCCCCACGGATTTCGTCCAATTGTTGACGCTGCTCTTCAATTTTGCGCTCGTAGAGCTTGGAACGAAGCATCGTCATAGCCTGCTCACGGTTCTTGATCTGGGAGCGCTCATTTTGACAAGTTACAACAATGCCGGAAGGAAGATGCGTAATCCGAACTGCTGAATCGGTCGTGTTAATATGCTGACCGCCTGCGCCGCTGGCGCGGTACGTATCAATTTTAAGATCCTCTGTCCGGATTTCCACGTCCACATCATCCGCAATTTCCGGCACGACATCACAGGATACGAACGACGTATGCCGACGACCCGAGGAATCAAATGGAGAAATGCGCACGAGACGATGCACGCCTTTTTCTGCTTTGAGGTAGCCGTAAGCATTATAGCCCTTGATCAACAGCGTTACACTTTTGATCCCTGCTTCATCACCCGCAAGGTAATCCAGCGTTTCTACCTTAAAGCCGCGTTTTTCTGCCCAGCGTGTATACATCCGTAGCAGCATTTGACCCCAGTCCTGCGACTCGGTTCCGCCTGCCCCCGGATGCAACTCCAAAATAGCATTAAGCTTGTCATATGGCTGATTTAAAAGCAATTGCAGTTCGAACTCCTCAAGCTTGCTCAGCAAGGATCTGATACTGTTCTCAATTTCTCCAGCCAGTGTTTCGTCGCCTTCCTCATCAGCCAGCTCAGCCATCATCCCCGCATCCTCATATTCCTGACGGAGCTGTTCATAGCTGTCTACCGAAGACTTAACCGCGTTCATTTCCGCGATCACAGCTTGGGCTTTATCGTTATCATCCCAAAAATCAGGCACAGCCATCTTTTCCTCAAAGTTTGCGATCATTTCCTGTTTGAGATCTAAGTCAAAGAGACCCCCTAAGGTTTGTTAGTTTCTTGCCTATTTCTCTTAAATCATGCTTAACATTTGGATCAATCATTATGTCATTCTCCTTTTGGCGATGGGTTAAGGGTTTAAAACTGTTATGAGTACGGCTGGGTGAGGAGACGCTACGCGAATGATTTGATCTTATGATCGCTGACACTTCTCCAGATTCAAATCCTTCGCTTCGCTACCGACCGCCGTAAAGTCAAACGGCTTTTAAATAACCGGGTGCTCCCCTGTATGGCACAAAATGGCCGACGGTCAGTTGGATAAACTGCCGCCTGCCATTATATGCATTACAGGAAATGAATGCTTCCCTAAATCCGTTATCTTCTGCGCGGACGCGAAGGGGCAGATTTCTTTTTAGGAGCAGCAGGTTCGCCACTCGTCGAGATTTTGTCTTCGTCGATGACAGCCTGACGCTCTTGGTTGGATTCAATTTGCGCCTTCATGATGTAAGTCGCTACTTCCTCCTGGATGCTGGCGATCATGGCATGGAACATTTCAAAACCTTCAAACTGGTATTCACGCAACGGATCGGTACCACCATAAGCACGCAAGTGAATACCTTGACGCAGCTGATCCATAGCATCGATATGATCCATCCATTTGCTATCCACTGCACGCAGTACAATAACTTTCTCGAACTCGCGTACCATGTCTTCGCCAATCGTCTCTTCACGTCTGTGGTATCTTTCGTTAACTTTCTCGAAGACCAGTTCAACGATCTCTTCTTTTTCTTTACCCCACAGGTCATCACGACTGATTGCATTTTCATCAAGCAGATTGTTATTCACATATTCTGCCACTTCTTCAAGTTCCCAGTTTTCAGGGATGTCATCGCCGCAATGTGCTTCCACCACACGCTCAATGACAGGCTTGATCATGTCGAACACGACTTCTTTAATGTTCTCGGATTCCAGCACTTCACGACGCTGTTTGTAAATAATAGTACGCTGCTGGTTCATCACGTCATCATACTGGAGAACGACTTTGCGCTGGTCAAAGTTGTTGCCCTCAACGCGTTTTTGCGCCGATTCGATAGCACGTGTAATCATACGACTCTCGATTGGTTGGTCTTCCTCGAAGCCCAAGCGCTCCATCATATTGAGTACGTTGTCCGCACCAAAACGCTTCATCAACTCATCGCCCAGCGATAAGTAAAACTGTGTAGACCCCGGATCACCTTGGCGTCCTGCACGGCCACGAAGCTGATTATCAATACGACGTGATTCATGACGCTCTGTACCGATGATGTGTAAGCCGCCAATACCCGATACGCCTTCGCCCAACACGATGTCTGTACCCCGCCCTGCCATGTTCGTGGCAATGGTTACTGAACCCGCTTCACCTGCGCGGGAAATGATTTCAGCTTCCTCGGCATGATACTTGGCGTTAAGCACTTTATGCCGTACTCCTTTGCGTTTCAGCATTTCGGAAAGAAGCTCCGAATTTTCAATAGAAATCGTACCTACCAATATCGGCTGGTTGTTTTTGTGGCGCTCCACAATTTCATCCACTACCGCATGGAATTTACCTTTTACGCTCTTGTATACTACGTCAGGCATATCCACACGCTGATTTGCCCGGTTCGTAGGGATCTGGAGAACTTCCAGACCATATATTTTTTTGAATTCTTCTTCTTCTGTTTTAGCTGTACCCGTCATACCTGCCAATTTGCGATACATACGGAAATAGTTTTGGAAAGTAATCGTCGCCAGCGTCATGCTCTCGTTCTGTACAACAATGTTTTCCTTCGCTTCAATCGCCTGATGCAAACCATCGCTGTAGCGACGTCCGGCCATCAGACGGCCTGTGAACTCATCGACAATCAGAACTTCGCCGTCAGCTACGACATAATCCACATCCAGACGCATAATAGCGTTAGCCTTCAAGGCCTGTACGATGTGGTGATTGATTGTAACACTTTCCTGATCGTACAGGTTCTCCAGTCCGAAGAAATTCTCAGCTTTGGATACACCGTTCTCGGTCAAAGCAACCGACTTCACCTTGATATCCAAGGTGTAATCTTCTTCAACATTCAGACTCTTCACAAAACGGTCAGCCGCAAAATACAGCTCTGTGGATTTCTGAGCTTGTCCAGAGATAATCAACGGCGTACGGGCTTCATCGACGAGAATCGAATCCACTTCATCAATGATACAGAAATACAACGGACGTTGTACCATCTGTTCTTTGTAGAGCACCATGTTGTCACGCAGGTAATCGAATCCAAACTCATTGTTCGTGCCGTATGTGATGTCGCAAGCATATGCAGCTTGCTTTTCTCCATGACCCAGACCAGACAAATTCAGCCCGACCGACATGCCCAGGAAGTTATAGATTTGTCCCATTTCTCCGCTGTCACGTTGCGCCAAATAGTCATTGACCGTAACCACGTGCACGCCTTTACCCAACAGTGCATTCAAATAAACCGGCAGTGTTCCCACTAGTGTTTTACCTTCGCCAGTTTTCATTTCGGCAATTCTACCTTCATGCAGCGCAATACCACCAAGCATCTGCACGTCATAATGACGTTTGCCCAATACCCGCTTGGACGCCTCACGAACGGTTGCGAAAGCATCCGGCAAAATCTCTTCCGCCGTAGTTCCCTGCTCAATCCGGGCTTTAAACTCCGCCGTTTTCGCTTGCAGTTCCTCATCCGATAGCTTCTCGAAATCCGGCTCTAATTTATTGATCAGCTCAACCGTCTTCATTAAACGCTTGACGTCACGTTCGTTTGTATCTCCAAAAATTTTCTTTACAATTCCTAACATGGTTTACCCCTTTCACGCAAAACAATTAATAGAATCAATTTCACAATAAGAAAGGGTCCATGATGAAATTGATCCCGATATGTTTGACAGGCCCGGCTATACCAGCCCATCGTGCGATGTTCTTTGCATAAATTGTAACAGTTTGTAGGACATGCCGCAACACAAGCCGCTCCCTGATTTGCATCCGGTTAAAGATACCAAAACAATTCACGCATGAAATACACATTTAGTTACGTTTATTTGCTTAAAATTTCATTTCATTTTCAGAAAAACATATAAAAGAGCCCTACCCCGCCAGGTTCGCAAGGATAAGGCTCGTCGTTAGTTTCATTCTTCCCAATCTCCAATGAAGCATGCTTTCAATCGGGAACCCTCTATTCATTTTAAAACATGATAAGTTCCTGTCTTACAGATTATTCCCGTTCGATCAGGCCGTATTTACCATCATTGCGCTTGTAAACCACGCTGACTTCTTCGTTATCAATATTGGCAAATACAAAGAAATTATGTCCAACCATGTTCATTTGAAGAATGGCCTCTTCCACATCCATCGGTTTCAATAAGAAACGCTTGGTGCGGACGACTTCCAGCTCATCCAATTCTGCATCTTCAGCAACAGCCACGCCACCTGCCGTATCTTCTACAAAAAGGGTTTTCAAGCTGCCCTCCTGACGAAATTTACGGTTCAGCTTGGTTTTATGCTTGCGAATCTGCCGCTCAAGCTTGTCTACCACGGCATCAATGGACGCATACATGTCGTCGCTTTCGTCTTCGGCACGGAGTACAAGCCCCGGCAAAGGAATGGTTACTTCTACAGTGTGCAAATCTCTGGTTGTGCTTAACGTTACACTTCCGTCAGACGTCGGGGGTGCATCGAAATACTTCTCAAGTCTGCTGAATTTCTTATCAACGTATTCCTTCAAAGCGTCGGTAACCTCGATCTGTTGACCTCGTACTGTTAAGTTCATAGGGCACGCCTCCTTTGCCCCTTCAGTATAACACATATGTTAACGCCAAGTAAAAAAAGCACCCGACATTTCGAAGCTATTTTACAAAATTCTTCTTTTTTCGCTAAAACGCTTCCTCAAACCTCATTTTTTGAAAAAGATCATGTTTTAAAGAGACACACATACACATGTGAATAATGAGCACATATAAAAATAGTTGCTCTGCTGCATCGTGACATTTATGTATTCCCGGCTTTACGTTCAGCTGCTTTAACGAAAAAGGAGGGGTGGCCTTTACACACTGAATCCGATGCAGGCCTGTGGTGGTATGCACGGCTTTCCTAAACTCACACTTAGCTCCAGCGCTCTGCGTGTCGGGCAGGAAGATACTTTGTCCTTTACCGTCAACGTAGAAAACATCGGCAACACTCCGCTGGAGGAGCTATTGCTCACCGCTCCATTTGCAGCCTAAGATTTCCTTTTGCTGTGAACGGTCACTGTGAGCTCTGTGTCGCTTCCATTTCCTAAGCTGCTCCAAGGTATCCCGTTGGCCGTCTTGACCCACCCTAGGGCCGTCATCGTCTTTTCCTTGGACATTGGATCCGCACTCCGTGCTTATCTAATCACTCAAGTCATCCTGCGCTATTAATTCCGCTTTCCAGACGGACGCTTAGAGAAGCAGTTGTGGAGATGGCTGACTTCGACGGTTCTGTCGAGTAGTTTTTCATTGTGCAGCTCCTTACATCGTGTAAGGGGCCTTTTTATATACCCAGAAAACATAAAAAAGCCCTGGAATACATTCCAGGGCAGTTGCTAGCGCGTTATCCATTGCTAACCATCTTACCAATTATGTAGGTCGGCTATGCCGGGGATGATTATAATTTGGTTACGTTAGCGGCTTGTGGTCCACGTGCGCCTTCGACAATGTCGAACTCCACGTCTTGTCCTTCTTCAAGTGTTTTGAAGCCTTCTGTTTGAATTGCGGAAAAATGAACGAATACGTCGCCGCCATCAGCAGTTTCAATGAAACCATAACCTTTTTCTGCGTTAAACCATTTTACTTTACCTTGCATGCACTAACATTCCCTTCGTCATCAAATGAAGTGAAGCTCTCGCCCACATTTCCGACTATACCATCCAAAGTTATCCATTGTCAATTGGAATTGATAATGTTTTCATACATAGTTATTCCAATTTTTATTTGTAAAGCACTCTATTCCTATAGATTGGCATGGTATAATAAGCAAAAGAGCCTACTATATTCATATAGTAAACTCTTCGTGAGCGTTCGAAACTCATAAAATAAATTCAATTAAATTTTTTGTTGCGTCCCATTTTGCTTAATTATAGTAAACCACTGTTGGATGCGGCTCAATCCCTTTGGCATAGTAGTAATTCAAGCTACTTGCAAAATCAATGACTTTCTTTTTATCAAGATCATATACAAGAATATCTGGATCTCCAGCCATATCAATAAAATCCAGACGTCTTGGAGTAGTTCTGCCGTTGGTGTCAACGAAAGAGGAACTGTGATAGGGAGGGTTGCCAGAACTATATGCTGATTCAAAATAGGTGAAAAGCGTCCCTTCATTTAGAACAATTAAAACCGCATTATCCGAGCTTGCATAATTCGAGGTATATTTCACAGGGTTGTATTGGAAATTTGCGTCCCGTTCACCTTAATGTCTCCGTTTGTATACTCAAATCTAGAGGACTTTCCTCCAAAGCCAGTCAGTAAAAATATATAGTTGGTATGAGACTTTAATTGGCAGAGCCTCGTTTATTATAAAATCACTCGGGTTCCATTTGGGTACTTAGTCTACTCACGAACCAACTAACGATTATTCTTTGGACTTATGTATTGGATATCAGCACCTGCGCCACCTTCCACGCACATTGCCATAGGCCATTCGTCGTGGTCATATCCCTTTTTAGTCGGAACCCCTTTTAAGGACTCCTTGTGGTTTTCCTCAGCTCCATCCCGATCAATCGTACACAGAATGTCCGGCTGCAATCGCATCCTTAATGTGTGCCCCCGTTTCTGGATAGCGTGAGCTTGGAAATTCCAAAGTGTACTCAGAAACTGCTTGTTGGTTGGCTACCGATGGTTCGGCATAGACACCTTGTTCAGAAAATAGCCGCCAGTAAAAACACAATTAATCCTCTCACAAATCCTTTCACCATATGACATCTCCATAGTACTTTAAATCCTCTCAATGATATATTGTGGGACGTGTCAAAGTATCGAGCATGTTGTCACAAAACAAACAAATAGCAGCAAAATTATATAATGTAAGAGATATTACTCGACGGATTGTCAAGCCAAGTACGACAGTTCTTCTGAAAAGGATTCGTGAGCAGTTTTCCAGCCCAAACATTTTCGTGGTCTGTGGTTGATGAGGTCTAGTGCACGCGCCATTCATCGTCCCTCACTTGGGCGAAATCGGTCCCTTTGGGGAAAAATTCGCGCAAGAGCCCATTGGCGTTCTCGTTGGAGACGCGCTGCCAGGACGAGTAAGGGTCAGCAAAGTAGACCTGCACTCCATGCGTAGCTTCCAGACTGGTATAACAGGCAAACTCCTTGCCTCGGTCGGCGGTTGCGGTCTGGAAGGCGCCGACAGGGTACTGGGAAGCGGCAACGCCAAAGGCATTCTCCATAGATACGCCGTGCGATCAGACATCTGACTGGCGGTGTACAGACGTGTCTTGCGTTCCACAAATGTAGCTACACAGCCTTTACTTTTCCCACGTCCCAAAACCACGGTGTCCAGCTCCCAGTGTCCAAACGTCTGACGAGAACGGACTTCTTTCGGACGCTGGGAAATCGGTCTGCCTACGGCAAACTTGCCACGGGTTTCAGCAGGCTTCTGTCTTTTGCCTTTGTGCCGAAGGGCCGTTAACACGCCCTTCACCAAGCGACTCGTATACAGCCAGCGAGATGGTTTTAAAGCACACGATACGTTGTCCTTCCTGACGCAGTCGCTCCACGATCTGCTCAGGAGACCAGGTGGCCTGAAGCTTCTTTTCGATGACCGCAGCTTGTTCTGGTGTCCACTTGCCCGACAGGTACGGAAGCCCTACGGCGCTGCTTGTAAGCTTCATGAGAACATTTAGCTTCATACAGCTCCTGCTTTGCATTACGACGAAGCTCTCGGCTAATGGTCGCAGGATGTCTTCCGAGTTCCCAGGCAATGGCTCGTGCGCTTTTCCCTTGCTGGTGGAGGATTTCTAGCTTGCTGCGTTCGACTTTGCTAAGATGAGTGTAGCTCGTGGTGGATTCTCCTTGTGTAGAGGGTGTTGTGGTGACTGCATTCTACACGAATCCGGCCATTGGCCCTTTATTTACTTATTTCCAGTGAGTGTGTCGCACTTCATATTACAATCCGTCACTCTAAAAAAATTAAATCCACAATTAAACTTATATTTGAATATATAGACATTAATGTTTAGACATCCCTTTGTTATTTTTATATTCTCATGAAGCAAAATAAATATGTCAAAGGGGTTCTACATTAAATGAGAAAAAAATTCGGATTAATTACACCAATCTTGCTACTGATTTTATTATTGATTCCATTATCTTCAGTAAACGCCTATCCAGGTGGTCTTGCCAATGGGAAACCAGGAACTATAACATATGGCACATTCAGCGGAGGTGAAACAACCTTATTAGCAACTGATGATAATAATAAAACATCGGTATCCTTGAAATCACAGACTCTAGTTATAGATTTAGGAGAAACTCACACTATTAACTCCTATCGTCTGGATGCTACTGGAACATTTAGATGGAAATTATACAATGACAATAAAACATACATTGGCGGGTTTGAAACTTCAGCATATCCCATGAACGGCAACCCATTTGTAGGTCATGCTTCTGGTGTTAGATACCTAGTTATGGATGGAACTGGAACCATTAATGAATTAGATGTTTTTACAGGAAGTATATTACCTAGTGCACCTCAGAACTTAGTTGCTGTTGGTGGCGATTCAAAAGTAACCTTGAATTGGGACGCAGTTACGGATGCTAAAACTTATACAGTTAAAAGATCGACAACCTTAGGTGGACCGTACACGAATATTAGCGTATCAATAAAAGATACCTCTTTCATAGATACTTCAGTTACAAACGGATTACCCTATTATTATGTCGTTTCAGCCATTTCTGATGGGGGTGAAAGTCCAAATTCAAAAGAAGCATCAGCAACTTCCATTGGAGTAGTTACACCGGATCCATCTACAACACCAGATCCGTCTACTAAGCCTGATCCATCTACAACACCAGATCCGTCTACTAAGCCTGATCCATCTACAACACCGGATCCGTCTACTAAGCCTGATCCGTCGGATACAGATGGTACCTCCCAGCCTACTGGTGACCGTGCAATTCTGACTGTAACAATGGATAATGGATTTGATAAAGAATTCGATTTAAGCAAAAAAGAACTTAATGCCTTCATCGCTTGGTATGACGCTAAAGATGCTGGTAGAGGTGCTTCATTCTTTGCCATTGATAAGCACAATAATAACAAAGGTCCATTCAGCAACCGTAAAGACTACGTAATATTCAATAAAATACTCACGTTTGAAGTAAGCGAGTATTCAACTAAATAACAAAAAAAGACTCTATCCGGCTACTGAACTGTGACCGTATTTATGGACAATTTGAAAAAGTTGACGGAGTAGTTAAGAGCATGAAACAAAAGACGATCTCAATTTCGTAGTAATAGGGAATGAAGGCCGTCTTTTTGTTATAAATTCAGGTCTTTATGCCTTATTTCTTACTTCATCAGCTTCAATATTCTCTTCAAGTTTACAGTAAAGATCGCCATTGCACCTTGTAACTGCATGCCAGTTAGAACCGAAGATGACGCTACATCATACCCTTGTCTGTGTTTGAGTTCACTATTCTTCGCTTCAATTTTGTAGCGTTCTCTTGACTTCGCTTTGAAGTACTCGCTTTCCTGGAACGACATTTGTTCCGTGTGTTCGCCAGATTTAATACTCACTGAGTAGGACTTGCTTTTTGCTCCTTCATTGTAGCATCCTCCTTTAAAAGAACACCTCTTACATACTTCTACATCGAAGTTATAGGTATTCTTTTGGTTATTGTTAACGCCCTTTTCTCCTGTCCGTGCTCTCTGAATCGCCATATGGCCGGCCTTACACACGTACATGCCTGCATCTTTATTGAATTGAAATTCATTTTCTTTCTTACGTGCCCCTTGTGTAATGAGCGGATTGAGTTTGCCGATCAGTTCAATTTCATTGCTTTTAGCGTAAACGATGTTGTCTTTTTCAGAGTAAGCTGTATCTCCGATGATCGATTTGATTTCCATACCCGTTGCTTTACTTTTTTCAATCAGCAATTGCAGTTGCTTGCTGTCATTCTTTTCACCCGTTGTGACAACGGCTGCCGTTATGATTCGTTCCTCGGTCATGGCAAGATGGGTCTTATAGCCAAAAAACGAGGAATCCGCGCTCTTGTGGCCCAACTTTTGCATCTTGGTCTTCTGAGATACGTAATTGTTGCAGGTCATCGGCGACCGTTTCTTTCAAGAAATTCAAAGGTTCTTTAATTTTCGGCAATTCGCAAATACCGCCTTCAGCTTCAAGCACGGCAATGAGTTTTTGACAGTAGTCGATCTCTTCCTCAAGTACATTACATTCTTGACCGGGAACTTGGCCTTGAGTGATTCATCTGCCTTATAGACCGCTTTTCTCAACTTGCGGGAACGATCCAGCAAGATTTTCCGGGGAGATTTCTGGTTGTAACGAGCTTTTGTATGAGTGGCATCGACAATGATGACTTTGCTTTTAATAATGCCCTTTTCCAATGCAATTTCAACGGTTTTGCCCACTAGCATGTCAAGTAAATTCAAGTCTTTCAAGTCTTCATAAACAACAGAGAAGCCAACCAGTTCGTTGATTTGTTGTAACATATTGTCTTTCGGTACTACCAAGTTATAAAGTTCCAAATAAGGACTTAAAGTCATAGATTGTGTTTTTGAGTCATCTCATTCACCTACTTGGTTTAATACCTTAATTATATAGAGAGAAGGTACAATCTTCTCGCTAAAACTTGAGAAGATTGTACCTTTTTTCATACGCCTCTATTTTATTTAGGGAATCGTCTTTTTATACGTTTATTTACTTTCTCTCACAAAATTTAATTTTAAGTGGTCTCTTTTTAATAGCGGGGTGCCTAGACAAGCTGAATAGATAAAATTTAATCTTCTTTCATAGCTACGATTTGCATCTGGCCTAAATACTCCGAGCCACCAGATATTTTAAGAATTTTGAAATTATGCATTCTCATAAGTATTCTCAAGGAAATATGATCATATAGAATAACATGTAATGGTGGGTCTAGATGTCGCCAACCGCTTCCAGAATGATAGCTGGCTGTCGAACTGACATTAGGTGTATTTACAATAAATAATCCTCCGGCTTTTAGCACCCGTCTTATATTCTCCATGAAATGATGCGGATTAGGGATATGCTCCAATACATCAAAAGCTGTTACAACATCAAACGATTCATTATCAAATAAATGCTCATCCAATGAACCCGTTGTAATATTTAGTCCATGTTTTTGTCTACCTAATTGAGCTGCTTTTTCTGATATCTCCACTCCTTTTACATCCCAGTAGCGAAGTTGAGCCTCTAGTACAAAATTACCTGTTGAGCATCCCAAATCAAGTAGCTTACCTCTAGGATACTTAGTCTGATCTACATATGTCTCAACCAAATCCATTCTAGCTTCTAATACAGCTAATAGGCCTGGAGTAATTTGTTCCAAATCTGTAGACCAACCCATTTTTGTCCGATGCTCGTTAGAATAATAGACATTGTTATAAAACCAGTCTAAATAGCCCTCTGTCGGTTGAGGATTCATAAACACTGTACAGCATTCAGCACAGCGGTGTAGATTGGTTTCAAAACCATCATGTCCTTCAATAGAATACAACGGTGAGAAACTAGTTCCACTACAAACAGGACATTGTTTCGATACTTCCTTACTTTTATCTGCTTTGTAGGAGTTTAGTTCTTTTTCTCTCGCATAATTTAATTTTGAAGCAGTTACGATCTCGATCACTTCCATAGCCCGTTCCTTATAGGTATGTTTCGTAATAACATGCTCATATAATTCTTCCACAAGCTCTATTCTTTCTTTAGGATGAGTTAAGAAATAATCCCCCTTAGTGACAAGCTCTTCAAGACTCCCAAAAGAGATTTCGTTCCATACATCAGGGAATAACAGCTTCATGTCATCTTTATAGTCACTGAGAACAAAGGATTTAGAAGCAAAAACGTCGAAAACTCTGTTATTGACTGAAGTCTCAAGCTGGAGAGAAGAAATATTAAGATTTATCGCATAGCTTTGATATAACGAACTAAGTTCACTATTAGCTACTGACGGATGATGAATAAGATGGGTACTCGATAATTCCTTTGATCCATATACATGAATATCAATCCCACTAATACTATTCAAAACATGCTGACGTAAAATAGCACTTCCACGGATATGAATCGGCGCATAAATATTTCTCCAAAATGCATATGGATGTTTTTCATAGAGATATCGAATAGGTTCAAAATCCTTTAATAAAAATGCTTCCCTACATAAATCATAAGTGGGGATATTTATATTCTTCACTTTTTCATTAATGATGAAATTAATGAACTTTTGTTCAAGATGTTCTTCTACAACGTTATTATCAACTTTGGCTATGTTACCAACGAACGCCATTTCGCCTTCTTTAGCTCTAATTTCGGGATTCGGATAAAACTTCAGAGGATTTGTAGCAAGCATTATTGGATGTACATTCTTAATATTTCGTTCAATAAGCAACTGCAAACAATATTTATCCCACACAAAATGATAATAATACGAAGCATGCTCTTGAAATTCTGCTTCCAATCCTTCATCTATTGAAAAAAGAGGATTGTCATAATGTAAAGAAACGAGTGGAATGCCCATTTGGCGCAACAGGAATTGTTTTCCATCTTGAAAGATTCCAACACCCCCATAAGCAACAGCCATATCTGGATTAAAATCCCTTATATTTTGAATTTCTGAAAGCCCGAATCCCTCTTCTAATCTAACATACAGTATTTCATGTCCCAATTGTTCAAATGCAACAGCATAATCGTCGGTGATATAAGGAGCAATAACACCGTTTCTCCTGAATAGTACAATTTTCATGTTCTTCTCTCCCATTCGTGTTGCTCTAAATATTAGTTATTAAGAATACCTCTAAACCCTGCTACTAATTATTTTTGTTAACTGTTCAATGACAAACTTTTGATCTTCGAAAGTCATATTGGTATCCGATGGTAAACAAATTCCATTCAAAAACAATTCCTTACTCACATCTTTTTCTACATCATGTTTAAAGTAATCTGCCTCCGCAAACAGAGGCTGTATATGCAGCGGTTTCCATACCGGACGTGATTCAATATTAAACTCTTCCAGACCATCAATGATATCGGTAACGGTCTTTCTAATTTTTTTTGAATCAATTAACATAGTAGTTAACCATCGAGTCGACTTTCCAAATGATGCTTCTGGCATAAACTCTATACCATCTATGGCAGATAAAGCGTCATAATAGTTTTTAAATATTCCCCTCTTTTGAGAAATCCTTTTGTCCAAAACCTGTAGTTGACCGCGCCCAATTCCTGCTAAGACGTTACTCAGACGGTAGTTATATCCGATCTGACTATGCTGATAATGCTTGGCACGGTCTCTGGCTTGTGTGGCGTAAAATCTTGCCTTCTCTAACAGAATCACATCTTCAGAAACCAGCATTCCTCCACCTGACGTTGTGATTATTTTATTTCCATTAAAGGAAAATATACCGAATTTACCTATTACCCCACTCATTTGCTTACCATATGTAGCTCCTAGTGACTCTGCGGCATCCTCTATGATAGGGACTTCATATTCATCGCATAACTTCTTCAACCGATCATAATCAGCACTTTGCCCATATAGATTAACCACAATGACAGCCTTAGGCTTCTGCCCTTTATCTGCATATGTTTTAAGCGCTCTCTCTAATGCCTCTGGGGACATATTCCAGCTGTCGGGCTCAGAATCAATAAAGACGGGAATAGCCCCTTGATATAGTATAGGGTTAGCACTAGCAACAAAGGTGAGTGACGAACAAAAAACGATATCATCTTGTTGAACATTCAGCAAAATTAAGGCTAAGTGAATAGCTGCTGTACCGGAACTCAGGGCTACCGCTCCTTTGCTACCTACGTAATTTGCCACTTCCGATTCGAAGAGGTCAACATTCTTACCCAAAGGCGCAATCCAGTTCGTCTCAAAAGCCTCGGCAATATACTGCTGCTCCGCCCCGTCCATATGCGGTGATGATAAATAAATTCTTTTGTCACTGGACATTTCACTTCATCCCTTATCCTATAAGTTTTTGATAACTCTCGCTGGACACCCTACGGCAACAACATGATCCGGCAGATTACGGATTACGCATGAAGCCGCTCCTATTATTGTGTCATTCCCTATACTCACGCCCGGAATAAGGCTCGCACTTATACCTACATGACTCCGACAACCGATAGTAACCCCTCCAGCCACATGCACCCCTGGTGAGATATGTGCAAAGTGTTCGACACAGCAATCATGGTCTATGGTAGCTGCCGTGTTAATGATGACATGCTCTCCGATATGGGTATCTGCATTAATAACTGCGTTAGGCATCACTACCGTTCCTTCACCTATGGAGACATTGGAGCCAATGACAGCACTTGAATGGATAGCAGTACCAAATTGAACCTGCATCTGTTTTAAACGCTCCACAATATTCATACGAATGGAATTGTTCCCGATTGCTACAATGTACAAAGCTTCCGGGTACTTTAATGTGACCTGGTGTAATTGCCCCATACCGCCAAGATTCAGTATGCCATTCCATTCTTCTATCGGACAGCCGTCATCCATCACACCAACGATTGTTTCTTGACAGGAACGCAAAATATCTACAACTACCTTGCCATGCCCGCCTGCTCCGAAAACGATGTAGCTCAAATGCCATCATCTCCCTAATAGGTAATCGTTTTTTGGATAAGCTCATCTGTTTTAACCGTACTTTTTAATACATCAACGATACGTGCACTTGTACCCTTCTTACTGTACACATTACTTGAATTGGCAACCGTTTGTTGAAACAAAGCGGATAGCGCATATTCCAGTGCAATGGAGAGTTCCTTTTCATTCTGAGCAATATCTATGGTGTTCGCAGAACGCTCTCTGCCTGTCTGCCGAGTTCCGATATTAATGACTGGAACATGAAAAGAAGCAGCCTCAATAATCCCCGATGAAGAATTTCCAATTAATATTTTTGCATTCTTCAACATCGTCAGATAATCAAGCTGCTCAAAACTGGCTACAAAGTATATCCCCTCTCTTGTAGCAAAGCGATTATACACGTCCACGATCGCATCGGCTCCAGCATCCGAATTAGGCATCACACAAATAACCTCATTCTCTCCAGTCAAAAGAACTTCTAGCATCTTACCAAGCATGCTCATATCGGCCTCTTCCGTTGTGACAGGATGGTAAGCAAATAACACATAATCGTTATCTAAATCCAGATCGTATTTACGTTTTGTCTCCTCTAGCTCAGGCAAGGATGTCTTCATCATCGTTTCAATTCTCGGGGCACCGACTACATGAATTCTCCGCGGTTCTTCACCAAGCCTGATTAGGCGCTCTCTACTTCCATTTGTAGCCACGAAGTGAATGTGAGCCAACTTACTGATCGCATGCCGAACAGACTCATCAATCGTGCCGGACACTTCGCCACCATGTAAGTGAACAAGCGGAATGTTCATGTGAGAAGACACAATCGCGGCTGCAAGCATTTCTCCCCGATCTCCCAGAACAACGACGAAGTCTGGCTCCAAAGCCTCGATGGATTGCGTCATGCCCATGATTGCTATTCCGATAGAGCGAGACATGTTGGCATGAGTTGACCCTTGCAGCAGACAGTCTACCTTAGCGGATACACGAAATCCGTCCTTTTGAATAGCGTCCAATGTATATCCGTACTGTGGAGATAAATGCATTCCTGTCACCAACAGATGGAGCTCCAGAGCATTTTCATCCTCAATAGCCCGCAAAACCGGGTAATATATCCCATAATCAGCCCGTGTTCCGGTAATCACCAATACTTTCTTCATTGCACATCATCCCATGACAACAAATAGTCTTCATGTACATCCTTTAAAAGCTGCTTGCCAACTAAATCAGCATAATATTTAGGCGCTATTCCCGTTCCAGGGCGTTTGATGACTAGGTCTTCTTGAGTTATCGTCTGGCCTGCCTTTTTAGGTGCTGCCATCACAACACTTTTTCTTGCAACAGCTCTGGTGCTTTCCTCAGAGGGCATACACCTTTTAACCCCATCCCCCAGAGCCTGCTCTACATTACGAATCGCAACAACCATTCTGGAGAAATCAACAGGCTCCAGTGAAGCCTTATGGTCAGGACCTGGAAGTGATCGATCCAACGTAAAATGCTTTTCAATAATTCTCGCTCCCAATGCTGAAGCCGCTACAGCAATCTCAATCCCAGCAGTATGATCCGAATATCCTGTGACCTTCCCAAAAGCTTTAGAAATGGTATTCAGAGCCAACAAGTTAACATCTTCCAAAGGTGCCGGATAGTCGGAAGTACAGTGTAGCAATAATACGTCACTTTTTTTGAATGCTTGTAACGATTCTCCAATTTCATCCAGATTAGACATTCCGGTAGATAAAATAATTGGACGCTCATAGCGATCGAGCTTCTGAAGAAAGGGAATATTGTTCATATCTCCCGATCCAACCTTGAATGCATCGATATCAATTGAATTCAGAAAATCGGCACTTTCTTCATCAAAGGGTGTAGAAAGAAAGTCTATTCCTTTAACCTCACAATACTTTTTCAACAGAACAAAATCATCAAAGCTTAATTCCAGCTGTTTTAACATGTCCAGTTGGCTCTCGGTGGAGTTCGTATTTTCTGTCTGGTAATTAGCCTTTTGGGCGTACTTGGTTACCAGTTTTTCGCTTTTAAAGGTCTGGAACTTCACCGCATCGGCACCGCACAAAATCGCCTGATCAATACACTCAAATGCGAGATCCAATGATCCGTTATGATTTACGCCCACCTCTGCAATAATGTAGATGGAGTGGCTGTCGTTATTCGATAAAAAACTTTGCATGTTACACTACTCCCTCCTATTGCGAGGATCACTTGTGATTGGATTCTCTCCAAAGAAACTCTGCCATTTTTAAATCAAACTCGTCATCTATGTCAACAGATCGCTCTTTGGGCATAATGTAGCCACAATTATTAGGTCCTATCAGAGTGCCACTGTTCATCAACAAATCTCTTTTTACGATATAGATGGCTCCGTTTAGAACATACAATTCCTTGAGATCCTGTCTCCTCAAATGCTCCCTTTCACCTTTCAGGTAGGACGTAAGCCGTCCGTTATCCATTTCTCTTAGCAGGTAGGGTTGAACTTCTGATAAAGCGACACTTTGTAGTGAATCAGCCTGATTACTTGAAAATATTGTATACGCCTCTTCAATATCCATAGCATTTCGCAATGGAGATGTGGGCTGCAGCAGCATAATAACATCAAAAAATTGATCCAGTGTCTGTTCATAAAATTCAACAGCATGCTTTAATACATCAATGCTTTTGGCCTCATCGGTAGCCAGCTCAGCGGGCCTTATAAATGGAACTGCTGCGCCAGCTTGGCCTGACACACGAGCAATTTCTGCACTATCCGTTGTAACTACAACTTCGTCCACACAGCTACTGTTCAACGCTGCCTCAATACTATATTGAATGAGCGGTTTATCATGTAACAATCTAATGTTTTTACCAGGTAAACCTTTTGATCCACCGCGCGCAGGAATAATCGCCAGGCATTTATGATTGCCCATCATACAGCACCAATTGTAAAACCCAATCCATTTTTTTCAATCAGTTCCCGAATGGCTGTCTGGAAGATCTGCGGTGCAGTCTTCGAAGAATACTCTTGAGGAATCGCCTTTTGAAAACCTTCATATTCCTGCTCTGCTGTATGAAATGACGAAGGGATAATATACATTTGTCCATTCTCCAGTGCTCTTTCAGATTCCTCAAGCGACATTAGTTCTTCATACAGCTTTTCTCCCGGCCGTATTCCAGACTCGATGACTTCACCCGAATAGATATTGCCAGTTGCCTGTTCAAACGAATCAATCAAACATTGGGCCAAGTCTGTGATTTTAAGAATCGGCATTTTAAGTACAAATACTTCTCCGCCTTGTGAGTGATGCGCTGCATCTATTACCAGTTGAGCTGCTTGAGGAATAGACATCATAAATCGGGTCATCTCTGCATGTGTGACAGTCACCGGGATTCCCTTAGCAATCTGATCCCGGAATAACGGAATAACAGACCCCCTTGAGCCCATAACATTCCCAAAGCGGACACATGAGAAGACGGTACGTTTGCTACCTTTGTACAAGTTGGGCCGCTGAAATCAAACGTTCTGATAGTAACTTTGTAGCACCCATTGTATTTGTTGGATTTACCACTTTATCTGTGCTGATGGCTACCACTTTTTCTACATTATGCTCAATAGCTGCCTCTATTAAATTTTGTACACCTATGACATTCGTTTTCACTGCCTCCATGGGGTTGTACTCGCATGCAGGCACATGTTTAAGAGCAGCGGCATGAAAAATGTAATCTACATCCTCCATGGCATAGCTGAGCCTCTGCTTGTCCCTGATATCACCGATCAGATAACGGACATTCGTATATTCTTTTAATTCCTGCTGCAGATCAAACTGCTTACTCTCATCCCGGCTAAAAATTCGCAGAGCTTTAGGATTATAGGATAAAATATTACGTACAATTTCGCTTCCAATCGAGCCTGTGCCGCCCGTAACCAGTACAATCTTGTTGGTAAACATAATGACCTCCGGAGTGTAAAACGATTAATTTATATATCTTTATGGACCAATGGATCGCTATCTGTTTTTTTATCTAAACGGCGAATCGATTCTGAAAACATTTCTTCAAGTATTGGGATTTGTGCTGTGATATCCTCTAGCAGCTTACCCAGATGCTCATAGATTAGATCAGACTTACGAGTCAACTGATGTTCTGTCACAATCACAGGGAGCACCTGATCAAAACGCGCAATTTCGATAGGCATAATGGACTCAAATATAGGTGAGAACCAATCCCTGTTGGCAATCAATCCCCACATCTGCTCTATAGACTCCACCATACTTTGGGCCTTTGCTGGTTTAGTCCGGCTAAATTCGCGTATTTTTTTCATCAGCTTATGAATTGCTGCAATCTCAGAACGTACATTGGAAAGATCTCCGAGTGTCGCTATCAGCTTATCTCTGACATCCTGCACCTTATTCATATCAGCAGCAATATTTATTTTGTTTATCAAATCGGCAATTGCATCATGATCAACAGATTCTGATGCTAACAATTTATACATCTCTTCCATCGGTTCGTATGGGGCTCCCTCAATCACTGCACCATTTCGAGTTGAATTGATAAATTCAATCCTTGGAAGTGCCTTAATCAGATTTTCGAGTCCATCCTTCATCTGGGAGAAACTTTCGTCTGTAGTATTGTATGTCCCCTTTACATTTAGCACTTTTTTAGGTGCTTCCTGCACTTTCTTATCTGTAGTTTCGGCTGCAAAATGTTCAATTCCATCTGCGTAGAATTTGTTATCAGGGAACGACAAATCCTGACCTGCAAGTATGATCCGTTTAGCCCCTAGACATGCTGCTACTTGAATAACTGTTCCTGCGACCGTCTCTGTAGGGGATATAAAGAGTTCCTCTTTACTGAGTCCAAAGAAATACTGAGATATAGCATCACTTTTCATAATACTATGGATTTTCTCTGCACAGTTCTGGTCAGAGATTTCATAATAAGAAGAGGAAGTAAACAATAAAGGCTGCTCTCTCGTTTCAGAGGAAGCAAAGATTTTCTTATTGACTGAATGGCCATCCATTATTACAGCAAGGTGAGGCTGTATTCCATGCTTTATTAATGCCTGAATGCTGGAGCCTGCTGAAATAATCAGTGCGTGAGGACGTAATTTTTTCAGCCATTCGATATCTTCCTGTAAAGATGGGCCTGATGATACAACAATCACCGTCACACCCTCAAAAGCGTGAAAAAGCCGCTCAATGGAAGGAGTGTATAGTACATCAGATAGATGATATAGAAAATTTCGAGTCCATTCTTCTCGAAAACGATGCTCTGTATGTTTATCTATCATAAAGCTCTGGCGGTACTCCTGAAATTTTCCCTTTACTTCACGTAGCATACTCATATCATCTGATAGATACTTACGCAGCGCAATAAACACTAAATCTTCCATCATGTAACTATTCAGCATATGAAACATCATATTGAGCTGAGAATCACCAACAGATAGCCAGTACAAATTGGGATGCCCCAGCAAAAGACTGAGGTCATACTCCGTCACAGCCTTCCGAAAAAGCCGCTCATCCGGCTCGTATACAAACAGCCAGTGATTCGGGTACAATTCGAGGAGATCAACAATGCTGAGTCCCCTTTCAAATCCATATACAAAAAGGATCTTTCCGTTTCCAATTGCTCCCTGAACAGCATTAAGCCAAGCGATATCCCTTTCAAAGGGCTCCGTAAACAAAGGTATAGATAAGTCATCATTCGGCAAACTATTTATTTGGGTTGCAACATGAGGAAACCTCTGCTCTAGAATTGTATGGTTTATTTGTAGTTGAGACAAGGTAATACCACCGTTTCGCATTAATATTTGTTAACTAGTATATCGGATTTACTCTTAATGGAATGAAGCTTTTCACAGAAAATACCCCCATTCTTAAATCGAATGGGGTACGCTCCATAAAGCATTTTTATTTGCGATGATCAATAAACAAACTGTCTACAGAATAAGCCTGCTGGTATGCATGCTGCTGCACACGAATGGCTCCACGTTTCTCCATCCAGTGACCCGCTTCATCCTTAAGTGCATGCATACGCTGTAAAATTACCGAATCGTGACTTAGTATATCACGAATTTTCTGCTTATTATTTTCCGTTATCGACGGCTGAAAGGACTGCATCTGTTCTACAATGCGCTGCCTTTGATCTGCAAACTGTTCAAACTCTTCCTCACTTAAATTCATAAGGTTAGATAACACTGCTTCTGTCCTATGTTGCAGTTCTTCAAGGAGTACTTGCATATTAGGATCTGCCATTACACACTACCAACTACACCAGGCATTTTCATGGCTTCCAACCAAGCTTCCCGTAGGTCAGTCAAATGTTCCAGCACCTCTTGTGCCGGAGCGGCTATTTTGTGAACATTCGCCTCGATCAGCTCATGCAGCATATATTCATACACCCGCAATAAGTCATGGGATATTGGATACTCAAAATTCAACGCAGATATCAACTCGTGTACAATAGCTTGTGCTTTACACAAATTATTATTTGCTTTCTCGTTATCCCTATTCTCTATCCCCTCAATCCCCGCACGAACGAAACGAATAGCCCCATCGTACAGCATAATCAGCAGTTTAGGCTTGGATGCAGTTTGTGCTTGAGTCTGCCGGTATTTCTGATAGGGTGTATTGATCAATTGTAAAACCTCCTTTATGACGACATGCCTGTAAGACTCGAAGATGTATTATTATACTTGCTTATTGCCGTTTCCATGGCGGTGAATTTTTTGTAATAGTTAGTTTCAATCATCGTTAGACGGCTGGTCATGTCACTAATTCGACGGTCCAGACTCGTTAATTGCTCTCCCATTGTGCTCGTAGAAAGAAATGAAGCCGTTAGATCCTTACTAACTTTTGAAGTACCGGCTGTATCGGCCATTCTTTGCAGTGAAGTATTCGAAATCTTTTTAAGTTTAGCAATAACACCATCTTGCTGTGTGTATTTATTGGTTAGCGCGGTACTTGGATCCTGTTTCCCAAAAAAATTCGTGATAATATCCGGGTCTTTTTCAACCGCTGCACGCAATTTGTCTGCATCCAAAATTAGCTTGCCTTTCGTATCATACGTCCCCGTAGTGATCCCAAGCTCAGACATCATTAAAGGCTTATTCTTACCATTTGCATCAACTCTGCCGATATCTACACCTTGAATCATGGCATTACGCATTTCAGATAATGTATCCTGCAGGATAGGATCGTTTCTAAGCATCCCACTCTTGGCCTTGGTTGTCCAGAGCTTGACTTCATCATCGCTCATACCGGCTTTTTGTTCCGTCGTAAGCGGAGCGTATTTTTTATATCTCTCCTCACTAACCTTGCTGTTGAGTGTAGCAAGAACATCATTATAAGCATCAACAAAGCTTTGAATATTTTCGACGATCTTATCCGTATCTTTGGTAGCTTCTATTCTTGTCGCAGCACCACCTGCTGTCTTAAGCGTAATATCAATACCATTAATGGTAAAATTATTAGAAGATTTTTTGACTTCAAGTCCATTTACCTTTAGCAAAGCATCGGTTCCGTTCGTTGAAGATAGTTTAAACTCACTACTAATTTGAGAATCAATATTGAATGCTTGGGAACCGGTGGTTTTACTTGTTAATGACAAACCGGATTTGGCATCATATAGAGCAGTTACTCCTGTCTTACTGTTCTCATTAATTTTTTTGACAAACGATTCAATCGTTTCGTTGGCATCCACATCAATGGTGGCCCCACCAACCTGAACCGTACGAGCTGCCCCATCTGAAAAGGCAAGCTCAGTGCTTGCCTTTTCAGACCATGAGCTGTCTGAGACAGATCTTGCGGCAGTAGCGAGATTTATTACCGAGATATCCAATACCCCACTGGCAGACGATGAAGCCGATGCAGTCAACGCGTCACTATTTCCCGTTACTGTTACTTTCTGCGGATTCATTGAAGCAGTACGACTTAATGTACCTAGTTTATCTTGTAGAAATGAAACAACTTTAGTACTGGACTCACGATAGTTTTCCCGTTTCCATTCCATCAGTTGTTTTTGTTGATTCAGCTTATCTAGCGGTACACGTTCAGCAGTCATCAACTTTTTGACCATTGCATCAATATCCATCCCAGAGGCAAGGCCACTTATTCTGGTTACCATAATTATATGTCCCCCTATACTTTTTTATCGATAATTATTCCAGAAATTTCCATCATCATAGCCGCTATATCCAGAATTTTCTCAGGAGGTACCTCACGAATCAAATCTCCCGTTTCCTTGTTCATCACTTTTATCATGATTGCATGTGTCTTTTCATGTACCGATATTTCAAACGTCTTCTGTGGGCCTTGAATAGCATCAATTGCTTTCTGTAGCTCCAAAACTGCTTCCTCATGTGTCTGCTGTTTCTGCGCGGTACCACTTCTATTGGCTGTCTGGACAGCATCTTGTACAGTAGCATAATTGGTTTCGGCATCTGAAGGGGCTTCACGTTGTATTCCTGCTGATGGCTGAATCGGCAACAAACTCCCAGTGCTAGGGGGATCATCGAGTCCATAGAATAACCTCCATTAATAATATTAGACACAATAAAACCGTTCTGTATTTGAAATGCCAATACATTATATATCGGTAAATGAGTGCAAATATTTATGAAAAAAATAAAATAAAAAACAAAAAAAAGATCCTGCGATACACAGGATCTTTTTTTTGTAAACTTATGTCGTTTAAAATTAACGCAGCAACGACAATACGCCTTGTGGCGCGGAGTTTGCTTGTGAAAGCATAGATTGGGAAGCTTGCAGCAAGATGTTGTTTTTGGACAGAGTAACCATTTCTTTTGCCATGTCAGTATCACGAATACGGGATTCGGAAGCTGTCAGGTTTTCTACAGTTGTGCCCAAGTTGTTGGAAGTGTATTCCATACGGTTTTGCATAGCACCGAGGTTCGCACGTTGCTTAGCAACAGCTTCAATTGCAGCTGTTGTAGCAGAAAGTTTTACATCAGATTTGAGGCCACGGAAACCAGTGGAACTGATACCTTTAATACTGAGAACGAACACGTTATCATCAGCTTGGATTTTAACGGTTCCACCAGAAATCGCAATACCGTTGAATTTAGTGTTGGACAGGATTGCATCAATTTGACCGCCCAATTGACCAAGTTCTGCTTTGATGTTGGATTTATCGCCAGCGCTGTAAGTATCATTAAGTTGTTGAACGCCCAGTTCTTTCATACGAGTCAACATGGAGGATACTTCGTTCATTGCACCCTCAGCTGTTTGTGCGAAAGAGATACCGTCTTGAACGTTACGTTGTGCTTGTTCCAGACCACGGATTTGACCGCGCATTTTTTCGGAAATGGAGAGACCAGCAGCATCGTCAGCTGCACGGTTGATACGCAGACCTGAAGACAATTTTTCCATGTTTTTACTTGCTGCTGTGTTGTTCAATTGCATGTTACGGTGTGTATTTACTGCTGGTAAGTTGTGATTGATAATCATTTTATATTTCCTCCCTGAAATGGTTTAATTCCCACGTCCTTGTGGTATAAGCGTCTTCACAGGTCGGCCGCCCTGAAGAATTACCGCTCTAAAATATATATCGACCCTATGATGAGAATTGTTTATAGCATTCCAGCTTTTTTTTGAAATATTTTCTTAGTAGTTTTCGAAACTTTCAAACTCACCCAAGTGGAGATTTTCGATATTACGATAAACGGTGGAGAACATGGTTATATCAAAATTATTGTTCCAGATAATTAAGCATAAAATCTAGTCAAACAAAGACCGACACTTTACTTGTGTCGGCCTTCCTCAATGTATGTGCACCTCTAAGATTAGCGAATCAGGACTTTCTCTCTTCCATCTCCAACATTGCACTTTGAATGGCATTGGAATCCATAACTGCACATTGATTGTTTTGCTGAATAGCATCAAAGACTTCTTTTCGGTAAATATCGATATCCTTAGGAGCAGAAATACCAATTTTCACATTATCCCCTTCAACGGAAAGAACAGTAATGACGATATCATTCTGAATCACAATGGATTCACCCTTTTTACGCGTCAATACGAGCATCAGGACTCACCGCCTTTATCGGGCTCTATTCCATTCCATAATGGATGCTTAATTGTATAGTCTGTATTCTGCAAAACGATTTGCTTTCCTGTATGCTGTTCAACGTTAAAAATTAAAGGTGCAAGCAAATTCACCGTTGTTTTGGATTGATCGCTGTTCCATGTGCAGATACATCGTACTGCTATCTGTTCTTGACTGGTAATTCCAATATCCTCAAGAGCATCATCAGATAGCTCAAATTCATAATCTTCAAAAAAATCAAAGGGATTTACAGTAATAAAAATAGTAGCAGGTTGCTCTACTGCACTGAAAAGACTAAATAATTCATTATGCTCCTGTAGTTGAAATTCCCGAAGTTGTTCAAAGCCCGGTATTCCTTTTGGAAACACATAAAGAACGGTGTTGGTATCTTGGTTTTCTTCTTCTATTTTCTGTTTTGGGGTCATTAGTAACTCCTCCTATAAATAGTAACAAAAAAGCTACGGACCACTCGTCCATAGCTTCAAGTAACAATGTCAAAGATAAAAATCAACTCATAAAGTCCATCAGAGATGGCTGCATGATCTTGGCAGATGATTTCAAGGCAGCCTCATAGATAGTTTGGGCAGATGTAGCTTGAATCATCAGACTGGCAACGTCTGCATCCTCTGTTTTGGCTTGAAGTGTCGTCAAATTCAAATTACGATCATCTAAACGGGCTTGTACCAATTCAACCCGGTTCGTGCGTGCACCTACTTCAGACAAACTTGTTTGCATTTTGGTAAAACGGGATTCAATGCTTGAAAGTTGACTTGATATTGCTGTACTATTCCCACTGGTTAATGCGGTGGATAATGCATCCATGACCTTAAAAACATTATCTGCATCTGTCGATTTCCCGAAAAAATCGCTGCCTGACGTGTTTACCCGAAATGCATCTTGATCCCCGATCGCATAACTAACTGCACCTTGATCCGGATTAATCTGATCATAACTCGTGACCGTAGCTGATAGCTGATACGGTGCCTGATCATAATTTTGCCCATTGAAAACATACTTCCCACGAAGCTGACTGTTACCAATATTCATCATTTGCTCTTTTAGTTGGTCAACTTCCAGTTTAATCGAATCCAGGGCGGATTGAGGAAGTGTTTCACTTGAAGCCTGAACTGTCAGCTCTTTAAGCCGCTTCATTACATCACCGGCCTGTTGCATAGTCGTATCAGTAAAATCCAACCAGCTAACTGCTGCGTCTGAATTGGTTTTGTATTGTTCATTAGAAGCTAGCTCAGCTCTGTAACGTAGTGCATAGGTTACTCCTACAGGGTCGTCTGAAGGCTTATTCAACTTACGACCTGTAGAAATCTGGTTCTCCATTTTGCCCATATTATTGTTATTCCGATTCAGGTTACTGAGCAGTTGCATATTGGTCATCCCTGAGGTTACTCGAATTGGCATAACTTACTCCACCTTCTCATTATACTAGAGACCTACGCGGCCTGTACCATTAATCAGCTTGTCCAACAGTTGGTCAAATGTAGTCATGAACCGTGAGGCTGCACTATAAGCATGCTGAAATTTGATCATATTGGACATTTCTTCATCCAATGACACCCCACTGACCGACTGACGGTTCATGTCCACTTGCTCGGTCAACAGCTGTGCATTTTGTGATTGGCGCTCTGCTTCCTTGGTTTGGACGCCCAATTGTCCTACGATTGAACTGAAGAAGTCATCTACAGTGGTTGTCTGGGCTTGAGTGGTATTAAAGCCAAACTTCACATTTTTCAGGTTCGCCATTGTCAATGCCAAAGCATTGTTACCTACGGTTACCTTCTCATTCGCCGTACCCGTTCCATCTACCCGCAAAGAGCTGGAAATTTTGTTGGGATCATCTTGAATATCCTTATTCAGCGTAATATTACCTGCTGTAATGGCAGCCCCATCTTTGGAGGTAAAGAACGCCCCACCTTTTTGCGGTGTCGTGCCACTAAGCGTGTATCCTAGCTGGTGAAGGCCATTAATCCCTTGTACGGTTACTTTTAAATCGGCCGTCAAGGTTCTATTGTTATTCGCATTCGAGTAAGTGACTGCTGTGTTATTGGCACCCGAATTCAGTACCGTTCCCTCGGGTAGAACTGTACCTGCGGGTAAAGTAATTTCAATGTTGCCATTTGCCAGGGTATTAGCCAACTGGTCCATCTGACTCTTGTAATCCGCTACATATTTATCCCGGGATAGAATCATACCGTACACTTCTCCGCCGGTTAATGTCCCCCCCTGATATGCAGCCTCAAGACCAGCCGCCGTAATAGCGGTTACCTCTGTACCCGCAACAGCTACTTGTCCGGCCACCGTTACCTGATAGCCGTTATCCAACTGAGTTACCTGCACATTCGCAAGTTTGGACAACTGGTCAATCGCATAATCCCGCTGATCCCGCAAATCATTCGGGTTATCTCCAATTTGCTCCAGTTTATAAATATTACCGTTCAGATCCGCTACAGACTGCAATAATGAGTTCATCTCAGTTGTTTTTAATGTAACGTTACTAGTCAAATCAGAACTGAGTGCATCCAACTGTTTGCTGGCCTGATTCATAGCATCTGTCAGAGCAAGCGTAGTCTCTTTTACAATTTTGCGATTCGTAACATCCTGAGGATCTTGGCTCAGATCGGACCATGCATCCCAAAAGTTATCCATGACTTTGCGGATCCCCGTATCCGAGGGCTCGTTCATAATCGTTTCCAGCTTATTCAACGTATCATAGCGGATATCCCAGCCACCTTGAGAAGAACTTTCGTTGCGGTACTGGTCATCCAGAAATGTCTGACGAACACGCTCAATAGCGGTAAATTCGACCCCTGTACCCATCTGACCTCTTACAACAGAACGGTTCAAACCATACGCCTCCATAGATTCAGAGGCTTTCATACTGACCACTTGTCTGGAATAACCGGCTGTGTTGGCATTGGAAATATTGTGTCCGGTTGTATTTAATGCTGCCGTTTGTGTGTTTAAGCTTCTTTTGGCTGTTTCTATACCATGAAATGTTGAGACCATGTTTTCCTCCTTCTATTAGGCGCGTGTATCAAATAGGCCCGCCGTCACAGTTGATATACTTTTATCGGCCGGGCGCTGGTAAGTCGCTTCCGATTCCGCATAATATGACATACTCTCAATGGAAAAATCGATATAGGAAATCGCCTGCTGTATAAGCTGTTGATTCAACTCATTTAGTTTCTTCAATTCCTGAAGAGTATTCGCCAAATTTTTTTGAATATGAAGGAGCCGCTGCTTGTCTTCTAGATCAAAAACGAGACGGGACAATTCCGTAATATTGAGGTTCAACCTGGACTTAATACCACGTTCCTGCAAAAATGCATATGCAGCCTGCATACGTTGTTCATCCAACTGCTCAATGTATCTGGAAAGCTTCGATTCCTGATTCATGACAGCGATAAGTTGTTCCACCCGATTGGAGATCAGCGCATCTTTTTTCTGCTCTCCCAATGAAATTAATTGCTGATGTGACACTCTGAGTTCCTCCAACACATCAATCAGGCGCTCTAAAGGCATACCCTTCACCTAGCTTTCGGAAGACTGTTTGAAGTAAGGTAACAGCTTCTCTGCAATTTTGTCAGCATCCACACGGTAGGTTCCAGAAGCTACTTGCTGCTTAAGCTCCTGAATCTTTTTAACGCGGTCTGCGTCACTGCTGCGGTTCAGCATTTCCATCGCTTCCGGGGAAATCGAGACCTCGTCCTTGCGACGGGATTTCTTTTGTTCCTCCTGGCGTCCTGCTTCAATATTTCGTTGATATGGGTTAATGGCTCCGATGCGGTTGGTCTCGTTAATTTTCATAACTTCCACCTTCCTTATTTATTTGAAATGGTCAGAATGTATCAGACGACATAGCGTCGAACATGGTTCGTATTATGTCTTACTTCTTTATTTTGTGCATGTTTGCTAAAAATAAAAAAACCGATAAGCTCTATAAAGATTATCGGCGGTATTTGAAACTTTTTGAATAGCTGAATTCGTTTTTAATTCCCTTGTACTACTTTCCGCGAAGTTTATCAATCGCACTGTAGGTACCTGAACCCATACCATTACTCTGATCCTGCTTGCTGCTTTCGCTGGCGGCCTGATGCAGGTCTTTGGTCAGGCGTGTTCGACAAGAATCGCACATATGCCCTTCCCGTATCGGTGTCCCGCATACCTCGCAAGGATACGTCATATTAGGCGCATTAGCAATGGAAATACGTCCCTCACGTATAAAGGTCGTAACTTGCTTAACGGATATCCCGGTAGCCTCCGAAAGCTCCTGCATATGACAGCCCTTATTTTCACGTATATATTTGACGCATTGCTCGTATTCAAGCTCAATTTCTTTAATACAGTTTGGGCAGATTCCCCTAACATTCATAATAAACAGCTTTCCACAGCGAGGACAGTTATCCAAGTTCATCCTCTGCAGCGCCCCTTTCCTGTTTCCGGTCTTGTATTGGTGTATCCTTACATTACCTTACACCTAAGAGCCTCGTCTAGCGAATATTTTTAAAAAAAGAGTGATAGATTTTACACAATTGCACATTTTGTACGATATCATAATAAAGGTACAAAATGCTTAACGTACTCTGTATTAGGAAGTGCAACGAGAAATCTAAGCATTTAAATCCTACACCAGCTAACGGGGCCATAACCTAATATCAAATCTTTACTTACATCTATATAATGATATGCAAATCGCATGTAACCTAAGGAGACAAATGATTTCTCCCAGATCAATCTAATGCATGTGTCTATTTATCGTCATACAACGCTCAGGTTTTTAGATGAAAATAAAATAAGCGCCATTCCGGTTATTTCGGGAATAGCGCTTCACTATAATTAAAATAGCTGTATATGATTATAATTGGATGTAGATATACGAATCAAGATGAGGGAAAAACCGGGCGAAACAATCCTCAGAAGAATTCATGTTCACCTGTGCCCCGAATGCCACCAAGTAACTGCTACAAATCCGGGGGAACGGCGCCCATACGAATGCTCCGCACATGGAGTGTGGGTATTCATTATATCAATGCGACTAACATCATCCCAGCTTAAAATCTATCTGAAGATAGGTGTAGACGCACCATTGAAAATTTGCAGTCCAAAAAAACATGCTATTTCACAAATAATTATTCAAAAAAGCATTGTTTTAATAGAGGCCTTCCCGTATACTGTAGTCAAACACTTGGTTTAATAAAAACATTTTATTATGAATTTATAATGAATTATTTATTAGTGTTTGTTTGTGGAACTTGCAGTTCTTGGCCTGCTTTAATCAGGTCGTTGATTTTAAGCAGTTCTTCAACAGTTACACCGTATTTTTCAGCAATGGAAGTCAGCGTATCGCCATCTTGAACACTTACTGTGATTGTATTTACAGTAGCCGGTGTTACAGTTGTAGTAGCTGGTGTTGTTGTTTGATTATTGTTCTCGGCAGCTGGTTGAGCCGGTGTTGTAGTCGTAGCATTTTCAGTTCCGAAGAGTCTAGCTTCCAGTGCTTTCTGTGCTGCTTCTTGTTGTTCAATAATCAGTTGTAGTTCTGCCTGATCCTTGTTGTAATCCGAGTTAGACTTTGCGGATACTTGACCTGTAGCAAGTGGACTCAACAGAGATACTGCACCTAAACTGATTGCCAACATGCTAGATACTGCTACTTTTTTCATTACGTTTTTCATGATTTTTTTCTCTCCTCTTTTTTAAGTCAAATTTTAATTAACTGCTTTACTACTGAGCGAGACACTCCCAATGTCCGCTCTGTTGTCGTTAGCTAATCATTTATTACCAAACCATGTTAGCTATCAACAGATAGAAATTGTACTCCTATTTTCCAAATAAATCAACCTCTAAATTGAAATATTCTGTTTTCATCCCTCACTTCCTTACTTTTTGTGTGTGTCTATATTTTTATTATATACCTCTCTCTATCTCGTTGTCAAATCTTGCTTATTGTGCGGTTTAAAAGGCTTCTCTGCTCTAGCATTTGGGCTTTTCTCGGAACGGTATGAACTTTTTTCCCTGGCTCCAAACCAAAACTCTCGTAAAGGGGACATGAAATTCAGGCTTATGACCTTGCCAAAGTCAGACAAAAAATGGTCATATGTATACCCTCTTCGGATGCCTTTTCCCCTAAAACACGCGCACACGCTTGTAAAGTACTTCCAGTTGTATAAATATCGTCCACCAGCAAAACAGTAACATATTTATGATACTCCATTTTGCGTTGAAACTCAGCATTTAAAACAAAATGCTTAATTAACTCCGTCATACCTGGCACAACAGAGAACGCATTATACATCGTGTGTGTGCGTTCTTTTTTTGTTTTGAAGCTTTGTTTGCCAGTATCTTGCGGACGAGCAAGTAAAGGTAAAAAGAGCAGCTTATTCCGCTTGGCAAGCTCCTCTGCCAAAATTTGAGCCTGATTGAAACCTCGCTCTGTCAGTCGTGTCTCACTTACCGGAACACATGTCACCAAATTCACGTTCCGCAGAGACTGATTGAAACGAAAATATTCCCGACCAGTAAACTCATGCCTCATAGCCTGATAAGCCCGATGCATCATTTCGCCGAGCGGAGGACCGTACTTTTCATTTCCGCGATACTTAAACTGCCCAATCCATTCTCTCATGATAGGCGTATAGCTAGCCGCACTCCGATTACACACATAGTAGCGTGCTGTCCGGTCAGACCTTACACAATCAGGACAAAATGTCGAGCGTCCACAATGAACACATCGAATGTTGTGAATCCAGGGAATTTGAGCCGAACAAGAAGTACAAATCCCGGGAAACTTGGAAAAACTCCCAGCGTGAATTCCACAAGCGATACATGTTTCCGACTGACGCTGAAGTAGCCAATTCAAAAAAAGTTGAGTTCTGCGCATCATTTTCATACAAAATGCACCTCTCTTGGTAGTTTACGTGTCAACATTGCATCAGGTTTCACATTTCCAAAAAAACTTTTTTTATTTTGCGCATTTAATGTTTTACCTCCTGTAGATAGTCCTTTTTTCGCGCTAGTGTATTCATACGCTTAATTTGTCTAATCGCCCTCTTTTGGCCGCGAGTCCATTGGGGAGATGTGAAAACGACGCTTCCACGCGGGTCATCCTTCGACCTTCCTGCTCGACCAGCCATTTGTACCAGAGAAGCTTCATCAAAAAGACTGCTATCCGCGTCCAGTACATATACATCACTCCGTGGAACCGTCACACCGCGTTCCAAAATAGTGGTTGTGACCAGTACACGTATTTCAGTTGCCCGAAAGGAACGTACCTTAGCGCTTCGCTCTTCATCCTGGGATGAGGTGCCCGCAATTGGGATATGAGGCAGGCGTTTGATCAACAATTCTACTAGAGATTGAATATGTGAGATTCGTGTTACAAACAGGAAGACCTGAGCGCCGCGATGTATGGATGCGGACAAGCGTTGAATCAGGGATGCAGGAAGCCGCCCTTTTTGCAGCCAATGCTTCACCGGAGTAGTCTCCAAACGGAATGGGACAGGCAGTGGATGACGATGAAAACGAACGGGAACCTTGGCGTGCGGTAATAGGCCGCGTGCAGCCTCTTTTTGCAATAGTATCGGTGGAGTAGCAGACAAATAAATGAATTTCCCCTCCGGCTTACACACAGCCTGTGCGGCAAAGGCGAGCATAGGATCATTGTGATAAGGAAACGCGTCAATCTCGTCAATGACAACCAGATCAAAGGCCTGACGATAACGCAGAAGCTGATGAGTTGTCGCAAGTGTCAGCTGTCCCCTTTGCCAGCGTTCATCACTGCCTCCATAGAGCGTCACCATGCTTACATGGGGAAAGGCGATTGCCAAACGGGGGGCCAATTCCAGTACCACATCCCGACGCGGTGTCGCTACAAGCGCCGTTCCTCCATGCTCCAGCACATGTTGCAGGAGTGGAAACATCATTTCTGTCTTGCCTGCGCCAGTCACGGCCCAGAGTAAAAACCGCTCTGCCGCGACATCGGCCTTACCGCCGACGCCAGGCATGTGCCATACGCCTTCGCCAGTTGTTGGCGAAGAATGCCTGCTGCTGCTGTCGCGGGCAAGGACATTGCCCTGCGGCGCAGCAGCAGGGCTTGGCCCCCGGCGTGTAGCCATGCCACGCCGCAGCAGCTCGCACGCCCGGAGCCAGAGGCTTTGCGGGCGGACTGGCCCCCGCACCCCACCGGGCGGTGCGGCCAAAAGCGCAGCGCCGCTTCGGCGGCGGCGCGTTGCGCAGGGCTCAGCCCCCAGCGGTCAAGCTCCGCGGCCGGGGCTGTGTCCGCCGTGCGCGGCACGGCGGGTTTCGCTGCACCGCGCAGCAGCAGCGAGCACTCACGGCTGCGCCCCAGCGCGAGACACGTCTCGCAGTAGGCGCACGCCTTGCGTCCGCACGATGCACAGCCCGTGCGGTACATCGCCCCGCTGCCGCAACGATTGCAGCGGAGATCACGCGCGGCGGACCGGCGCGTATATGGTGCAAGGCCAGCAGCAAAGCTGAGCCGGCCTTGCAGGTACGCGAGCTGCGCAGCTGAGCGCCAAACGCGCTCCAAACCTGGCGCCGCCTCAGCCAGCAGCGCTTCAGCTTCCGGAACGAGCAACTGGCGTCCTGACAGCAAATCAGCCAGCACATCCGCTTGTCGTGCCACACACTCCATATCCAGTTTTTCGATTTCACTGTTAAAATGCCTTGTTTGACTGAGGTACGTTACTCCTGCCATTCTCCGTTCCTCACTCCCTCTCCCAAACATCATGCTGCTTGGATGGAGTATCTGCCCATCCCAAATGCATATAGCATCGATTCCTTTGGCCAAATACTGATCTGCGTCAAAAGGCTCTGAATTCAGCTCATCCTTTAGCTGTGCGAGAACGTATTGCCACCATTGCTCCCTTGTCCATCGCTCCATGTCCGTTGATCCCCTGAACACTTCACACAGCTTTACGCCCCAAGGCAACGGAAGACCTCGCCCCAGTATCACCCATTTTTCGACAGCATTCTCCTGTCCATCGCTCGCTTTCAACCACCATGTCATATCTACTCGAATATCCACGGATAAGCGGATATCCCATTTCCCCCTATAATTGACCACATATACCGAAATTTTCATTTGGCCCCCCTCCCACTCCTCAAGTGTTTGTTTTTCCTCCTACCCATACAACAAAAAAAGCACACTTCCATGGCTCATAGCCTGAAGTGTACTTCACATCATTCGGATTTCAGCGAAATCCCTTTTATCTTGCATATGCAATTCCTTATAACATTTATATCCGGTTTCGACCGTAATGTCCACAATACTTTGTCATTAACGAACAAGTGGAGCATCCACCAACGGGTTGACTGTTCTGAGGTCAATAACAACCTGCTTTTCACCGCCTGACCTCGGTAAAACCGGGTTTCCCGGTGAAAAACGATATGAAATGACCGAAACATCCATATGGCTGTAACCTATCATCCGTGTAAGGATCGGCAGCGTATCGTCCACGGATTCATCATCCAGTACCGTCACATGCAGCGGCTTACGACGTAACCAGGCAAGTATGCTCAATGAACGCATCACCCACTCCACACGTTCTCCGTCATTAGAAGTAATGACAATATAACGGGTCGGCCATTGATCCGAAGATAACGCACGCACATCGTCGCCATTGCGATAGGCTTGAACCGCTTGCCGTATATACATAAGATGCACGACTGCGGCTCCCAGACCATATATAAGCAATATCCAAACCAAATGAGCCATCACGAAGGTTCCACCTCCTCCTATAGCGACAATATATGCCGTATAACAGGAAGAGGTGTCACGGTTATGTACTGGGTTTCAAAGACTACACTTTACAGCGTAACCCATCCGTATTTGATTGAGTTAATAACCGCTTGTGTCCGGTCATCAACCTCCATTTTTTGCAAAATACTGCTGACATGGTTTTTGACCGTTTTTTCACTAATGAATAAATATTCACCGATCATCTTGTTGCTCTTGCCTTCTGCCATTAAGCGCAACACTTCAGCCTCACGACGGGTCAGTGGGTTATTTTCGCCTGCGACGAACTTCACGCCAGCTTCCTTGGTATGACCTTCAGCCATAGCCCCGGTTTCATTCAGGTACGTCATCCGACGGAGCTGCTGAATGAGTTTACCCGTTACCTTCGGATGAATAAACGCATACCCTTCATGTACAGAGCGAATCGCGTTAATGAGGGACTCGGCCTCCATATCTTTTAACAGGTAGCCGTTAGCTCCCTTGCGCAACGTCTCGAATACATAGCTTTCATCATCATGAATGGACAGAATGATAACTTTGACATCCGGGAACATCTCACGCAGTTTTTCAGTTGCCTCTACACCGTTTTCAATAGGCATATTAATGTCCATCAGAACGATATCCGGCTTCTCTACATTACAGAACTCCAACACCTGAATACCATCGCCACATTCGCCGATGACCTCAATGTCGTCCTCCATATTCAAAATACGTTTAAGCCCTTCACGGAACAACTGATGATCGTCCGCCAAGAGTACTTTAATGGGTGCGTTACTAATTTCCTGATTTTCCATGTTGTTACTCCTTTCCCTTTTCCACGTTGGTTGGGATATGAATCACTATCTTGGTGCCTTGATTCTCAGCTGATTCGATCTCCATTCTCCCCTCGAGCAGTTCAACCCTTTCCCGCATACCAATCAGACCAAAATGCCCATGATCTTTGCTTTTCTGCTGAAAAAGCTCTGGCTTAAAGCCCAGACCGTTATCCTGCACCACGATTTTTACAAGCTGCGCCTGATAAGTAATCTCAACAAGCACATAGGTAGGATAAGCATGCTTGGCAGCGTTGGTCAAAGCTTCTTGGATCAGACGGTAAATGGCTGCTTCCATCGCGGAAGAGAGACGGTGTTCCTTGCCCCTTGTTTCAAAAAGCGATCTAATCTTCGTTTTCTCTTCAAAATCCTGCACATATTTCCGGAGCGTCGGAACAAGTCCCAAGTCATCCAGGGCCATAGGACGCAGATTGAAAATAACCTTTCGCATTTCCTCAAGACTGGAGCGAACCTGTTTCTTCAAGTCTACTATTTCGTCCTGAACCATCTTAAATTCCTGCTTGGCGATCATTCTTTCCACAATTTCCGTCCTAAGCACTAGATGCGCAAGAAGCTGTGCAGGTCCATCGTGAATTTCACGGGATATCCGCTTGCGCTCCTCTTCCTGGGCTAAAATAATTTTCAGACCAATAAACTGCCGGTTTTTGGCCGATTCGATGATCCGCGTTACTTGTCCCAACTCACCCGACAAGTATTCCAGCACGACGCCCATCTGCGAACCGATGGTTTCGGCCCGCTCGACAGAGGCCTCGACACTTTTAGCCCGCTTTTGAAGATCATCTCTTCTGGCCTTGAGGTACATTTCCTTCTCGCGAAAGATCATCACATCGAGCTGAAGCTGTGTTGCTTTCTCGTAAGCCTGCTTGATATCCTCTTCCGAATAGCGGACAAAGTCACGGCTGACCTCAGTCAGCCGAATACGGGACCGCCGATAGTTCATTTCCAACTGGTCCACCTTTTCAATCGTTTCTGCCGTTTCCTTCAGGACGCTCTGGAGTTCCTGATTTAATGTGATCAGCTCGGTCCGGGCCGTGTCCAAAATTTCGAACATCTGATATTTACTGTTCTCCATCACCTGAATGGCATTCTTAATGACTCGGTCTATGATATCGGCTTGAAAGTCCACAAATGTTCTACTCCAATCCTAGCATTTCAAGTATATATCATACCATATCATGACTGGAGGGTGATGGTCTTCGTTTCTTGTTCCCATTTTACAGTCATTCCTAACTGCTCTGACACGAGTCTTAATGGGACTAAAGTCCTGCCACCTAACACAATGGGCGCTACATCAGTGCTCTGACGCTTGCCGTTCATGACGACTTCTTTTTTACCCACCGTCAAATCCATCAGCACACCGCCACGCATAATCGTAATCCGCTGATCGCCTGCGTTCCACTTGGCTTGCCCGCCAAAAGCGTCCAGCACGTACTTGATCGGTACATACGTTGAACCGTTGCGGGTCATCGGAGCCGCATCAATTGTTGTTAGCGTCCCGTTCACGGTCATTGACTTTTGTCCGATTGCCATTTGAGCCGTTCCTTTTTTGAGTCCTTCGGTTCCGACCGTTCCCGGTGTATTAAAAGAAATATTATCAAAAGCAATATTACCTGTTTTAGCACGCTCATCCTGACCTTCAGCGACATTGACTACATACAGGCGCTTGAGCTTCGCCGGATATGAGATATTCAAACCGCTCATGTCTGCGTTAATTGTTTTCCAGCCGTTCCAGTCGATCACTTTGGCCAGGTCTATATATGTCGTTTTGCCTTGGGCATCTTCCAGCTCCGCCCGCAACCAGTTCAGGCTCTTATCTCCTCTAACATCAATCGAGATGGATGTAGCCACTTGTTCAAGCGTTTTGCCAGTTGTACCGTTCAGCTGGGCGTAAGCATACATTTTACCACTGCCGTTCGTCATGTCATAATTCAGCTCAAGCACTTTGGAATTGGCATGGTCGCCATCTCCTTGTGCAACAGCCGCTGTGCCGGTAACGCCTTCCACATTCGAAGTAAAGTCAACCGGATACGAAACATTTTCGAAGTTCTCCCAGTTGTTTGTGCTCGCCCCGTCAGCAGACAGGAAGACGACAGCGCTGAAACCATCGTAGCGACCGATGGCATAGCCCGTTTTCACACCCGCATCTACCGTATTTACCGTAAGTTGATTGTCCTTAACACTTCCCTTAAAGCCGATGAACTCCCATTTGAGCGCATCTGACGAAATGCTGACGCTCTGGCCGTCTTTCGTCTTTGCAGTTACCGGAACCGCAATTTTAGCTCCTGCCGTAAGCGCTCCTGTGCCACTGCCTGCTGTAAGTGATGAAATTTCATCTGCTCCCAGCACAGTAACCTTGGTTGTAGCACTGGCTGAGCCACTGGACGCCGTCAACGTAGCTGTCCCTGGTTTGGCTCCCTTCACAACCCCCCCACTCACCGACACGACGGACGGGTTGCTCGATTTCCACGTCACTTGTACATTCGAGGTATCGAACGGATTGTAGTAGGTATCATAGCCTTTAAAAGAATAGCTTCCGGTCTGACCAATAAGCAGCGTTTTATTGCCTTTAATCGTGAAGCCTTTGAGCGTCCCTTTAGGCGCACTGGTGTACACACCCACACCGTTTACTACGCTCCGTTGCTCCGTACCGTATTCCGTATTGAACGTAAGTCCTGCTGTCGTATCTCCCAAATCACGGGTTACCATCGTGGTGGAGCCGCCCCCATCCAGGTTCATACCCTTCCAGACACCAATATCTTTCATCAGCGTTTGCAACTCACTCAGGGATACACCCACGCTGTTCCCGTTCTTCTCAACGGCAATGACGTAAGCGTAACGCTTGTCACGGGAATATCCCAAAGCCGTCCGCGCCCGCGTCCCGCCTATGCTCGTTGTACTGCGGGAAAACGAAGTTTTCTGACCGTCATTCACCAATATGGTGTGTCCGCCAATCATCATCTGGAGATTGGAAGGATCCACCTCACTCCCTGTCGATTTGACACGAAGATGATAGCTGGTTTCTACCGTTTCTCCCACTGTCAGATGGGCTTTGACATAATCGGCCGCTTTGCCGTGAGTACGTAAAATATAGCCGTCCTGTGGCACAGCCATATTCAACGTAGCATTGTTGGAAATTTGTGTAACCACACCATTTTGCACCAACACCTCGGTAGGCGTTGTTGAGCTGTTTTTCGGCCGCTCAATTGCTTTCCAGGCAGATGTATAAATATACATTGCGTTGGAATGACTATAGCTGCTTCCACTTGTTTCAGGCGAATACGAAGCCTTATTCATCCCCGTTAAAGGGAAAGTTGATCCATCCCCGGCTTTTACTGTGCCTTCAAAGGTAAACTGCTCTACCATTGGGGAACCGTCCTTGGTTACTGCAAAAGCATACATCCCCGTTAAATCGGACGGAGTAGACATCAATACCCCCTTCGATACTTGTCCACCAATCGGGGCACCCTCGCTGGAGGTATTAAAATAATCTCCGTTCACACCAGCGACTGCTCCAGTCTCTTTTGCCATACCACCTGTGCTTTGACGGGTTGTGAACTGTCCATTTTTCCCGGTCATAACATCCAGCTTGACATACGGATTTTGCAAGTCTACCCGGACGATATCAGCTAACGCTGTTCCTTTGGAGCCTTTAAAACGATAATTCATCAATGTTGCACCAGAAGTAATTATTTCTTCCCCCAACTTTACAGTTGAACCGGAAGCTGCACTCGCAATCGGCGCAGATATCCAGTCGTTTAACGGAATCAGGGCGCCTGTTCCGGCTACGGGTCCAACCCACAATACTCCCGCCAGTGTCAAAACAGCCCATCTTTTAGCGATCCCTCTGCCATCTACCTTCTCATTGCCTTGTTTCCTATTACCTAAAACCATATGGATGATAGCTCTCCCATCTTCATTGTATTCAAACGGACTTTTCCGATCATGTACTCTAAACTCTATCAAATAAACAAAAAAAGCCTCTTATGTTAATAGACTTATTATAAAGGCAAAAGTTACGAAAATCCCGTTAACTATTTCATAAAACACAAACTATAAATTGACGAATGCATAATCAGCACACTATAATACACATGAACTCATCGGTTCAAATAATACTGATTGGTTCAAATCTAATTTTGCAACCTATCGTGGAGGTTTGGAATCATGAATAAACAACGGGCACTCATCGTACTTACTTTATCCCTGAGCATTGTCATCGCTGGATGTTCCAGCGTGGAGAAAGATGCTAATCCAGGCTCAGCTGCACAGCCAACCGTTGTGCGTACTGCAGTTGTCAAATCCTCTCCGCTCCATACTGCCTATAACTTGTCAGGCACTCTACAGGCTTATGAGGAAAACACACTGGCTTTTCAAAATGGAGGCACCGTAGCCAGTGCATATCTCACTGTCGGCACCACTGTACAGAAAGGCAACGTAATTGCTAGTTTGGATGATGCTGACTACAAGCTTCAGGTGGCACAGGCGACAGCCTCCATCCTGGAGGCACAGGCTGGTATTGATAACGCACAGGCTAATCTACAGGCTGCTACCTCTGCGATTCAATCCGCCGATGCCGGCATTACAGGAGCCAGCGCGAATGTTAACAAGGTAAATAAAGGTGCACGTGCTCAAGAGAAACAGCAAGCGCAAGCCGCTGTAGATAAGGCACAAAGCGCCTATAATAAAGCCAAGACGGATAGCGAGCGTACGCAGAAGCTGTTTGAGGCTGGCGCTGCTACCGCATCGGATAATGAGAATGCTCGCCTGAATGCTACCGCAGCCCTGAAAGATCTGGAGCAAGCCAAGGAATCCCTGTCCCTTTTGCTGGAAGGGGCCACAGCCGAAGAGCACCAATCCGCCCAGGCTTCCTTTCAAGATGCGCTTGCGGGTAAAAGCAAGGCTCTCGCCGCCAGTGAACAAGCTGCTGCTTCCAAAAAACAGGCCCGTGCCAACTATGAAAAAGCCCTTGTCGCCAAAGGACAGGCAGAACTTGCGCTTTCACGTACTCGTCTAATTTCTCCTGTGAACGGCGTTATTTTAGGCAAGAGTGTAAATACAGGTGACTTGGTCGCTTCAGGCCAGGCCGTCTATCGCATAGGCTCCATTGACCGTCTCAAGGTACTGCTTCCAGTACCGGACAGTGAGATCAGAGATTGGAAGAAGGGGCAACAGGTCAGTGTCATGTTATACGAGGAAACCCGTCAAGGCACAGTATCCAACGTTTATCCGTCAACGAGTACCAATACAGGCAGGGTTAATGTAGAGATTGTCATTTCCAATCCGCAAAGAAACTGGTTACCCGGTCAGGTTATTAAAGCTGCTCATCAGGTAACAGACAAAAACGGCATTCTCATTCCGGCCGAAGCAGTCATTAACACGGGAAGCAAGCCATTCATTTTTAAAGATGTTCAAGGAAAAGCTGTTAAAACTTCAGTAGAGCTTGGCAATCAGGTCGTAGAAAATCAGCTTCAAATCGTATCCGGCCTTCGTGAAGGCGAACGTATTGTCATTAAAGGGGCGGAAACCCTGTTTGATGGAAATGCGATTCAGTCGGAGGAAGGCGGACGCCCATGATTGAGTATATCGTAAAAAAACGAAAAATTACGTTGCTGTTTTTTGTCATGCTGATTTTAGTCGGAATCTTCGGCTTTTTCCAGTTACCGCAGCAGGAGATGCCGGATGTCACAATACAGAATGCTATGGTTACAACAGTCTACCCTGGTGCTTCACCACAAAAAGTAGAACAAACCGTAACCAAAGAACTGGAAAAACGCATCAAGGAAGTGGAAGGCGTTAAAACGATTAATTCGACTTCTGGTAACGGATTCTCCTCTATTTTAATCGAATCCAAAAATGGAGTTGATCCTCAAACGGTTTGGGATAATATGCGAAAAAAAGTACAGGATGCGCAAGCTGACCTTCCCCAAGGTGCTGAAACACCTGTTGTGAATGATAAGCTGACCAGCTCGTTTATCGGCTCCTATGCCCTGGTCGCTGACTCTCCTGCACCGCTGTATAAACTAAATGATTTGACCACAACGTGGAAAGATCAGCTCAATACATTATCAGGTATATCAAGTGTCAAGTTCAATGGTCTTCCTGACCAGGAAGTACGTGTCCAAATCGACAATCAGAAGCTTCAGCAGTACCATCTGTCGTGGGGGCAGGTCGCACAAGCGATCCAGTCACAAATTGATCGGGTTCCTACCGGTGATATTGAATACAACGGACGCACCTTTCAACTCATTGTCAGAGAAACCCAAAAAGCCGAAGAATTAAATCAGGCCATTCTGACACGTACAGAGGAAGGGGCTCCTGTGTATTTGCGAGATGTCGCTACAACGGAGCTGGCACATCCCCAAGCAGAATACTTTGCCTATGTTGGGGGTAAACCAGCCATTACGCTAAACATTGGAGCAGAAAAAGGTACAGACGTCCCGCCTATGAGCGAAAAGGTCAATACCAAGCTCAAAGAGCTGGAGAAAACACTTCCCGAAGGTGTTCGCCTTGAAACTCTTTTTGCACAAAAGGATCAGGTAGATCATATCTTCGAGGACTTAAAACGTGAAACGATTCTTGCGATTGTGGCTGTTATTCTCGTTTGTATGTTGGGCTTGAATTTGCTTACCTCTGCTTTTGTCGCACTAGCGATTCCGATTTCGGTTGCGATTGCTATTATCTTTTTGCCTATGCTCGGTATTACACTCAATCAAATTTCCGTTGTCGGTCTGATCATTGTACTTGGCATACTCGTCGATGACGCCGTAGTGGTCAATGATAATATTGAGCGGAGACTTACGGAATTAGGAGAATCGCCTACAGATGCAGCTATAAAAGGAACCAAAGAGGTGATGCTTTCTATTTTGGTTGCCACACTGGCTACCATCTCGGCCTTTGCTCCACTGTTGTTTCTACCCGGAAATGTAGGGGCATTCATCAAGCCCATTCCCACCATTGTTTCTCTGACCATGCTTGCCTCCATGATCATGTCACTCACCATCATCCCTATTTTCCGAGAATGGTATGAGAAACGCAGACAGACTCGTCACCCTAAGGGTAAAACTAAACCGGCAGGCTTGTTGGGCCAACAGATTCAGTCTTTAAACAAGCTGTATTCACAAAAGTTGATGCCCAAAGTCATTAAGCGTCCCTTGCTGACTGCAATGGCAGGACTCATGCTCGGAACAGCCGCTTATGGATTGGTTCCTTTTACCTCAGTTGAACTCTTTCCTGAATCGGAGGACCCTCATGTCGCATTAAATATAAAGATGCCTATAGGCACCTCCGTTATAGAAACAGACCAGATCGTCAAAGACATTGCAGGCTGGATAAAGAAGCAACCCGAAACCTCCAAGGTCGTCTACAGTGCCGGAGGAACTGCACCGCAGTTATATAGTGACATTAATAGTTCGGGTGGAGATATTAGATATGATGAGACCGTAGGACAAATTGCCGTCGTCGGCAAACAAAATATTTTTGATCTCGATACGACAGTTGATGCTTGGGAACAGCATGTTAAAAAGTCCTATCCTGGAACTACAGTTACGACGTATGTTCCACGTCTGGGAGTCCCGGTGGGTAAGCCCGTTTCTATCCGGATTTCAGGTCAGAATCTGAATCAGCTGCAAACCCTTTCCCAAAAAGTAAAAGAGCAGATCGCCACAGTAGAGGGTACAACCGGCATCGTGGATGATATAGGAATTGAAAGATATGCACTGGATTTGCAGGTTAACAAGCAAGCCATGGATCAATATCTGGTAAGCTACACAGATCTGACCCGTACTCTGCTTCTATTAAAAGAAGGGGCTAAAGTTAGCCAATTTGATACAGGTAACGATCTGGTGGATATTAAATTGTATTTGAATCATAGCAACGAGGAGCCCAGCGCGCTTTTCCAACAATTAAGTGTAGTCAATTCAGCCGGTGTGCAGATTCCGTTAAACCAGCTCGTACTGGTTAAGCCATCATTTGCTATTCAGCAAATCAAGCATTACAATATGGAGCGGACGATTACGGTGGAAGCCGACTTGAACGGGCGAACTGCAAGCGAAGCGATGGTGGATGTAGAAAGCAAACTGGCACAAATGAAGTTCCCTGAAGGATATAAATGGGAAGTGGGCGGTGAAACCTCCGATCAGTCCACCATATTCGGGGATTTAGGGAAGCTGGCGATTGTTGTAGTCTTGCTCATTTTACTCTTGATCACTATGCAATTTTATTCTCTCTCCATTCCTATTATCATTATGACGACAGTGTACTTGGCAGCAGCCGGCGGCATTATTGGTATTTTCCTGACAGGTATGCCTATCGGATTTATGAGCATCATGGGAATTATCGCGCTGGCGGGAATTGTAGTGCGAAACGGAATTGTGTTAATTGAGTTCATCGAGGATGCCCGACATGAGGGAATGGAGTTGAAAGAAGCTGTGATAAGAGCAGCCGCTGCCCGTTTTAGACCCATTTTATTGACTTCTCTGGCTGCAATAGTAGGTATGATTCCGTTAGCTCTATTGGGAAGCCTGCTCTTTAAACCACTGGCGTTTACCGTCATTTTCGGATTGTTATTCTCGACTTTTTTAACCCTGTTTGTAGTACCATCATTGTATATGATCATGGCCAAGTTCAAGATGCGCCGTCAGCTCAAAAAACAGCAACACACGGCTATCACACCCGATCAACCTTTGTAGTTGCATGTAGTGAAGTATATACTGTCGGATTGAACCCTAGGGGGAAGTAAGTATGGAAAGCAAAAAAAAATGATATCTTACAGGCAGCCATTCGGCTGTTTTCCAGAAAAGGCTACTATTCAACATCTGTTGAAGAGATCGCAAAAGAAAGTGGGATGGCAAAGGCATCCTTTTATAAATATTTTCAGGGAAAAGAAGAACTGCCTCTAGAAATGTGCATTATCCTAGAGAAAAATATTGAACAGGATATCCGGGCACTTTACAGTAAACCTGATCTCACTAATCATGATAAACTGCACGGTTTTGCCGTTCTTTATTTGAAAAACCTCGTTGAAAACAAAGTGTATCTCATGATGGATCTTCCTGAGCCGTCCATGCTTATTTTTCAAAATGAGCAACTCAATGGCGCCTTTGAACAACATGAGTACAAGCTGTACAAATGGGTACGTGACTGTCTGATTGATGTTTTCGGACCGGAGATTGAAGATCATGCATGGGATATGACCTTTGTGCTAAAAAGTGTTGTATTTGAATATATTCGCTTCTTTGCCGATCGGATGAATGATGAAACGATTGAGCAGCTTGCGCAATTCATCATCTTCTTATCCAATTCCTTGGTTGCCAGCCTGAAGAGTACCGATTCGGCCTCTCATTTGTGGAGCAATCAGGGTTGGTTACCTGAAAGCATTCTAAGCAATCCCTTTGATCAGGGCCGCCAGATTAACGGCCTTCTCTACTCTCTGGAGGACAGTATTCTGCTGTCTTCATGGAGTTCGAGGGAAAAGCAGGAGTACCAGCAAATTGCGACTCTATTAAAGGAAGAAGCTTTGAAAGCGAATCCCCAAATGGGTCTTTTAAAAGCTCTTTTCTCATATTTGGAGCAGCGTAAAGAGCTGAAAAAAGTTTGTCATTTGCTTCAAAAGCTGTTGAATCTTACACCCCCAACAGAGTAGTAGGCGCTTAGAAATTCATCACAGCTATTCACAACTTAGCTTGTAGAATACATCAAAAAAAGACTGCTCATGTAAATCATGAGACAGTCTTTTTTTGGTTATTGCTTATATTTGATAGCATATGAGAAATTACAGACCGGCTTGCACTCTCAGAGCGTCAGCTTTGTCTATGCTCTCCCATGGCACATCCAGATCTGTACGACCAAAGTGACCGTAAGCAGCCGTTTGCTTGTAAATTGGACGACGCAGATTCAGCATTCGAATGATACCTGTGGGGCGAAGATCAAAATTGTTACGAATCAGTTCAACGAGCTTCTCGTCGCTTACTTTCCCAGTACCGTATGTATCGACGCTAATCGAAACTGGTGTAGCTACACCAATGGCATAAGCAAGCTGAATTTCCACTTTATCTGCCAATCCGGCTGCAACTAGGTTTTTCGCTACATAACGGGCAGCGTAAGCTGCGGAACGGTCCACTTTGGTCGGATCCTTACCGGAGAATGCTCCCCCGCCATGACGCGCATAACCACCATACGTATCTACAATAATTTTGCGGCCTGTTAGACCTGCATCCCCTTGAGGTCCGCCAATAACAAAGCGACCTGTTGGATTAATGTAATACTTGGTTTGCTCATCCAGCAATTCCGCAGGAACAACTGGCAAAATAACCTTTTCCTTGATGTCTGCCTGAATTTGCTCCAACGTAGTATCTTCTGCATGCTGCGTAGAAACTACAATGGCATCAATACGAATTGGCTTTCCATTTTCATACTCTACCGTTACCTGGGTTTTACCATCCGGGCGAAGGTACTTTAATGTTCCATCCTTGCGCACTTCGGCCAAGCGGCGTGCAATACGGTGAGACATTGCGATAGGCAACGGCATCAACTCAGGTGTTTCATTCGTAGCAAAACCGAACATCAACCCTTGATCGCCTGCTCCAATGTTTTCCGTTTCTTTATCTACTTCAGCAGGATCACGGCTTTCCAGAGCAGCGTTAACCCCTTGAGCGATGTCCGGCGATTGTTCATTCAAAGAAGTCAATACAGCGCAAGTATTATAATCAAAGCCGTATTTCGCACGTGTATAGCCAATTTCCTTAATCGTATTGCGTACAATGGATGGAATATCCACGTATTCCGATTTGGAGCTGATTTCACCAATGACGAGAACGAGACCAGTAGCTACTGATACTTCACACGCTACCCGTGCATTAGGGTCGTTAGCCAAAAAGGCGTCCAATACGGCGTCGGAAATCTGATCACAGATTTTATCCGGATGACCTTCTGTTACAGATTCAGACGTAAACAAATGACGGCCTTTTACAGACATGAATTTCAACCTCCCACAATTAAAATACATGAGGACTTATATAAAATCCTGACATGGCAATGGCACTAGCCAGACACTCTCACGCCAACATGTGGCCGGAAAATGACTTCTATACCTGATTAACAAAAAATGAACCTTTTCCGGTAGGAAAAGGTTGCGTACAAGCCTCAAATGCCATGATATCCTATTTAAAACAAGGTGTCAATTCATATCACCCAATTACAAAGCGCCAAACTAAGGCAAATTGACAAGAGTTAAATTTCTGATTCACATGAGGATAGCCTTATTTTTAAAAACGATTGCACGTCAAAATCAGTAAAAATTATTGCAACTTACAAGGTACCAAATTCAGATAAGCTGCGTTCGGCAGATTGTACCAATCGCTTGGTAATTTCACCACCTACAGAGCCATTCTGTCTTGATGTCAAATCGCGCCACTCCACATTTGCGTTTCCTTTAAACTCGCCCAACTCCGCAGCAAACTCACTGTCTGCACTCGGATGTATATGCGCATATTGGGGATTATAAACAGGAAGCCCAAACTCAGCAGCAATTTCATACTTCAAATCATGTAATCTGGTACGGCTTTCGGGAATCAATCGTCTTTGACCTCTTGATGCCATCGTACACACCTCCATCAATTGTATTTTCTTTCATGAGGTTAGTGTGCAGCGTTTGGAGTCAGCTTAGCCAAGAACAATTTTCTATCCTAAGAAGTATTTACGAAAAAGAACATTCCAACATACAACCTATTGGAGAGTATAACCGCCACGTACCATGACGACCAGGCCAAACTTCTGGCCTTCTTTTACCTGAATACCTCTTCCTTCTCTAGGAAAGGATAGTAAATGATTTTTCTCAACCGCCTGATTATGGACAATTTCTGTTCCAGAAGTGATATCAATAGCTCCGCTGGCATCCATAGTATAAACAACAGCATTCCCGTTACGTAAAATAAATTCCGCTCCAACTTTGGCAATCAGCTTTTGACCAGGCTTTACATCAACAACCTTCAATTCCTCGGTCTGTTCCACAGCTGTGGAAGCTTTACCTGAGCTAGAAGCTCCAGCTGTCGTGGCGTTAGAAGTAGCGTTTGTGGTGGGGGCTGCTGAGCTAGTCGTTTTACTATTAGTGCTACTTGCTGATGCTCCACCTTTGATTGCCGCAGCGATTTTCTGGTCAACATAGCTTTTGGTTACGACTGGATCATCAGCTGTACCTGGTTGTCCGGAGCTGGAGGCTCCATTAACTGAGTTGTTCATTAAGGAGCCTGCAACTATCCCTCCTCCAAGCAAAACTGCTGCCAGCGATACTTTGTAGCGTGATTTCATGTAAATCCTCCTACAGCAGGTTAATGCATCTGTAAAAAAAAATTATATTAGCATTATTATTGGCTTGCTCCAGAAGAACCGCCTTGCATAGCCCAAGGCTTGTCATAAGCCAGCTTCAACGTATCAATACTTGTAACTAAATCCTCAGCTTGTTGTTCTGCGGTAGTCACTTTCAGATTGGCTTCATAAACCTGGAGCTCGGTCGCCAAACCTACATCAAATTGCTTCTTAGCCATATCGGCCGCACTTCTAGCACTCACCAAACCAGCTTGAATCTGTGAGTACTGACTTTCTAATGCTTTGATGTTGTTATAAATTGTTCTTACGGCTTCTTCGAGTTGTCTCTTTGTGCCTTCTGTTGCATACTGAGCTTTTTCAACATTAAGTTGTTCAGCTTCATAAGGCGTGTTTCCTGAAGCACTAAAATTGTAAAGCCTCAGGCTCAATTCGGCCAAATCCACTTTTTGCTCACTTAACCAAATGGCAGTGCTGCTGGTAAGTACTTGGCTTACTTTTGTCTCTACATTATCTTTAAATTCAGAATAGACAGGCTTATCCTTCAATTCATAACGTTGCTCTGGCTTGTAGCCAATCACTTGATTCAAAGATACATATGCACTATCCAGATCTTTTTTAGCCTTTTCTAAAGCAGCTTGATTCTGAGTTAACTGATTAGTTGCTTGTGTAACCTCATAGTCACTTGACATTTGATTATCTCTTTTAATTTGTACAACCTTAAGCTTGCGCTCAGCATCTTCAATATTCAATGCAGCCAGCTTAACTGCATTTTGCTTTTGAAGGAGCTTGTTATAAAGATCCTTCACGTTGTATTGAATACCTTCCTTAGTCATGTCCAAATTCTTTTTTGCAGCCTCATAGTTAAGGTTGGTTTGAGCATAACCCTTAAAAGCTTTATCAGAAGCTTCAACGCCTGCCTCAGCAGGAACAAAGTCGATATTCTTACCTGCTTCTTTCATAATTTTCCCAGTTTGATCAATATTCGTTTCTGCTGTTTTAACTGAGGTACTATCAACTACAGCCAGTTTAACTGCATCATCATAGGTCAAAGAATCATTATAGTAGGTATCATAAGTAACTTTAGTCACAGGAGATGTGAAAGGCTTACTGGATAAGCTGTTGGTTTGACCATCAGTAGTGCTTCCATCAGCTTGATTTGAAATAGTTACTGTCCGTGTAGTCTTATCCCAATTTACTTTGGCGCCTAATGATTGGCTCACAAAGCGCAGAGGAACGAGCACTTGACCCTTTTGAATTTGAGTAGCTACATCGAGTTGTACAGGAGCACTATTCTTATAAGCAAGTTTAGAACCCACATTTAAAGTTAACGTATCATCATTTTTGGATGCAATTACTTTTTTAGCTTTGCTATCCCACTCCACTTGTGCTCCCAGGCTTTCAAAAACGCCGCGAAGAGGCACTAAGGTTGTATTTTGACTAATCACTGGTGACTGTGTATATTGCTGAGCTACACCGTTAATAATAACCTTTATATCACTTGTTTGAGCCCCTGCAAGATTGGCAAATGCAGAAGAAAGAACCAATGTGGAAAGTACCGCCACTCCAAAACGTTTCATAATTTCTCTCCTTTGTCAATAAGGCTAATAAAAGAAAAGGGCTCCAAAAGGAACCCTCTTCTCATCTAATTCAGTTAACTCAAAAGAGTTGCTCTTAAATTAGTTTTTGTTTTCAACAGTAACTGTTTTTGCAGTTGCATCATAAGTGATGGATGCATCCAGCGCTCTGCTCACCCAAGCGATTGGCAGTACAGTACGGTTTTTGTTAGTCACAGCTTTAACGTCCATACGAATCACAGAACCGTTAACAGTCAACAGGTTTGTGTTCAGTTTGATTTGAGCAACAGTGCTACCTTTGATCAGGGTAACTGTGGAAGTTGCTTTGTCAAACAGGATGTTTTGTTGGGATACACCCAGAGCTTCAGCTGCATAACGTACTGGCAAGTAAGTGCGTCCGTTTTCAGCATAAGGAGCTACTTCTGCTGTTTTACTTTGACCATCTACAGTGTAAGAAGTGCTTCCCAGTGTGAAGACAGCTTTAGTACTAGTAGCACCTGGAGCTGGAGTTCCAACAGTTGCGATTGCTGTTTCAGCAGCTGCAGTGTTGTTGTCTTTCCAGTTTTGAGTGTTGTCAGATGCGCCTTTGTATGCAGTGTAAGATACTGCGCTACCTTTCAGCTTAGCTACGATGTCGCCTTGAGCTACAGTACGGTCAACAGTCAGCTTAGGAGCTGTGATTGTGATTGTACTTGGAGTAGCACTTTCGCTATCGATGTAGAAGCTCAGACGGCCTTTGTTGCTTTCGCCGTAAGTATCAGTGGATACGCTCTTCACTTTAACGTCACCAGCTGTTACTTTAACTTCTGGAGTAGCAGCAAAACGTACGCCTGTTGGCAATTCCAAGATTACTTCACGGCTACCATCTTTCTTAACGAAAGCTTCTTTAGCCGCTTCAGTAATTGTGATGTCACCAACTTGTTGGTCGCCCAGACCGATTGTCAGGGTTGGTTTGGATGCAGCAGCCAAAGTAACAGCTTGCTTCACAGCTGCAACCTTAACAGTACCGCTCAGACCTTGGCTACCAGCAACATCAACGTTCAGGTCACCGGAGAAACCTGGCTGTGTAGCAACTTCAACGTTTTTCAGTTTCAAGCTACCAGCGTCAGTAGTGCTGTTAGCGTTGTTGAAAGTCAATTTCAAAGTACGTTTGTCAGAGTCAGTATAGGAAACCTCTGCTCCACCCAAACCGTTAGTGTTCTCCATAGAACCGGAGAAGCTGCTTCCAGGGTTGTTGCTTTCAAAAGTTGACTGCCAACGAGCACCCTCAGGCAGACGCAAAGTTACAGTACGTCCTTTTACAAAGGAATTAGCAACAGTTTCTTTAATTACGATATCACCAATTTTTTGCTCATCATGACCAGCAAGAATTGTTGTTGGAGTAGCAACGGAAACGCCACCACCGATTTGACCATAGCTACCAACTACAAGGGAGCTAACGTCAGTTGTTGCGTTACCAGAGATACTTACAGTAACATCGCCTTCTTTAGCACTGTTTTCATCATCAACATAGAATCCTACAGGCAATTGGAAAGAAGTTTGGGCATCACTTACTTTTCTCAAAGACAAAGTGAGTGTGTCACCATCAGCAGAATATCTCACGTCTTCTGGCTTAATTGCTTTGTCTGTGTTAGAAGTAAACAAAATAGTTGGGTCGGCTTTAGGAGCGGAATCCCATTTGAAACCGCTAGGCAATTTCAATTTAATATTGCTGTTACCCAAAGAACCAGCAGTTTCTTCTTTAACTTTCAAAGTTGCAGTAAAGTTTTCTTCACTGGAAACTGTATCAGCAGCAGACAAAGATACTTGACCAGAAGAAACTACGTTTGCAATTGTCGCTTCGCCGCTAGTAAAACCACTTGCAGAAGCTGCATCAATAGTAGCTTTTACAGGTCCATTGCTAGGTCCGTTAACATTGATTTTACCAAAGTTCAGATAAAGATCAACGCTATCTTTAGAGTTAGTAAAGTTGAAAGTCACTCTTGCAGAGTTATTAGTGAGCTTCTCTACAGTCAAACCTTCACCCGGAACATATCCAGTTTCTGCACGAGCAGCAGCATCATCATTGTTATCGCCTGGATCAATGTAAACGCCCAAACCATAAGTAGAATCAATAGCAGTAGGAACAACATTAGGGTTAGTAGCAAATTCAAAGCCTTTAGGCAATGTAACAGTGAAAGATTCACCTTTACCAACAGAAGCTTGGCTTACGTTAACTTTTACTCTACCCAGAGTAGTGTTTGTAGTTTGGCTTGAACCAATGCTAGGAGTATTAACAGCAGTATAGCTAGAAGCTGCATGAACTGCAGTTGGTGCAGTCAGTGCTGCGATTGGAGCTGCAACACCAGCAACCAATGTTGCTGTTGCCAGCACGTTGATCATTTTTTTATTAAACTTTGTCATAACCTTTTTTTCTCCTCCTTGAATATAACCAGAAATATTATTTTTGTCTTTTTGTCGGATCTTGTCACTCATCAGTCGTTACACCTCCTTTCCGAGCTTTATGAGAACCCTTATAAAATGATATCTGTGACAATATCACAGAAGCTTGGAATCTAGTTGAAAGAAAGCGTCCATTTATGACGTACTCCAGTATTATACAATGTGATAACAATGTCGTAAAGAATTTTTTTAGCGAATTATGTCTTTACGCTTTTGTACCCCTTTGTTTCATACTCACCCAATTAGACGTAGCATGGGTTCGAAAAGTTGCGTCCGTTTCAAAAAAAATTTTTTTATTTTTTTTGAATATGTATTCCGCTTTCCTACAGTCATAATTATACTATTGAACCTGTTCCTCCGTCATCCTACAACTTTTACCTGTTCAACCTTAATGTACAAGAGTTCTCTTGCGCATTTATGGTAGTCCCTTAATGAGTATATTCACTGTACATTATCCATAGAATATAAAGGATACATAAATCCCAAGGATACGCCCAGATTGAACACTTAAAGTAGTAGGTAATGACGGAGGATCAGCAATTTTTATAGCCTGCACACCCAGAGCAAAACAATTTACTTCACTATATTAACCTTAGCACCATCAGTAAGCAGGCTTATTCCCTTAACGGCAATGGTCTGACCCTCGGTAAGCCCCTTGGTTATTTCAACCTCCTTGGCGCTTTCCTGGCCTGTTTGCACTTCTACCCGTTTAGCAGTAGCACCCTCAACTACATAAGCATACTTTTTCCCAGCTTGCTCTGTAATGGCATCTTGTGATACCAAAATGTTTTGTGCAGCTTCGGATTTCATATAAACATACACAACCATACCGGATTTGAACTCGCCAGATGGATTGGGTACTGAAATTTCGACAGGATATGCCTTGAGATCATTATCCATAACCGGATTGACCGCTGTCACTTTAGCCTCAATGCGCTTATCCAAAGAGTCCACCCCTACGGTTACAATAGATCCTACCTTTAGCTTAAGCAACTCTTCCTCAGAAACGTTCACCTTGGCGAGGATAGGATTTGTATTTGCAATCGTAACAACGGCTGACTGAGGGCTGACCATTTGTCCTGTTGTACCAGTCACAACTGAAATGGTGCCAGACATAGGTGCTCTGACTACAGCATTGACAAGCTGACTACGTGCAGTGTCCAAAGCAGCCTTGGACTGATTGACCGAAGCACGTGCTACATCAATACCCGTTTTCTGTTGTGCAAGACGCAATGACTTCTGGGCATTAGTATATGTTGTCTGGGCACTTTCCTTGGATGTTTGCGCATTATGAAGTGAGAGCTGGGCGTTTTCCAACGCGGTTTGAGCTCTTCTATGCGCTATTTGAGACTGTTCCAGGTCAGATTGCGAAACAGCACCGGCACTAAACAACTGCTGGTTACGATTTAGCGTATTCTGAGCATCACGCACGGAACTCTGGGCATCTACCACAGCAGTCTGCGCTTGGGTAATGGCATTGTCTTGCTGTACCAGTGCGCTCTTAGCCTGGTCCACAGCAGACTCTCCCTGCTGAACAGATTGCGCTGCTCCGCTTTCAGCTTGCTTCAAACTAGCAAGTGCAACCTGGTAAGATTCCTGAGACTGCGTAATCGTGTCGTGAAGGTCTTTCTGATCAATCGTAAACAAAATATCGCCTTTGTTTACCTTTTGTCCCACCGTCAAATTAATGTTCAGTATTTTTCCGCTAATTTTCGGGGCAACCTGAGCCGTGTCTTTGGGCGCAAAGCTGCCTACAATACCTGATGAATCCTCAATACTGCCTTTAGCCACTTTTGCTACCTGGATCGGAATCGTTTTCTGCACCGCGGCCGGAGCGGCGGGGGCTTCCCCCCACCGCAGCCTGCCAATGCAACTGACAAAAGCAATGTCGTGGCAATCAGAGCACTTTTTTTATTCATTATATCTCTTCACCTCATTATTAAATGTGAACACTCTTTTGTTGCATCTTTGCTTCTTTTTTGAGCTGTCTTTTCAATTTCCGTTCTTTACGCTTTTGTATCCTATTATCCATGATAACGTAGACTACCGGAATAAGAACCAATGTAATAACAGCTGCGAAGGATAACCCGAATACAACAACAACTGCCATCGGCGCTTGTGACTCGTTACCACTGCCTGTAGCAAATGCCATTGGGAGCAAAGCTAGTACAGTAGCCAGCGTTGTCATCAAAATCGGACGCAACCGCTCAGACGCTCCATGAATAATAGCTTCATCCCGATCTTGTCCTTCTTTTCGGAGCTGAATGATGAAATCAATCATGACGATAGCGTTATTCACAACCAGGCCGACGAGCATAATATAACCGGTTAGAGCCGATACACTAAGACTAGATCCTGTTACAACCAAACCAATAAGCACACCTATTAATGTAGGTGGAATCGAGAACATAATAACAAACGGCGTAAGCAAGGATTCAAACTGCCCTGCCATGACCATATAAATCAGCACTACAGATAGCAATATAGCTACTGCCAGATTTGTAAAGGACTCCATCATTTGCTCATTTTGTCCACCACCCGTATCTGCACTATATCCCTCAGGGAAATGAGTACCTTTCAGGAGAGCATCTATTTTTTGATTAACTGTAAGAATGTCTCCTGTTCCGTCTATGTCAGCAGTAATCTGTACTTGACGTGTTTGATTCTCGCGTGTAATAGTCTCGGGAACCTCACGCTTATCGATACTGGCCACCGATGACAGAGGCACATCGATCCCTTGTGCAGTTGTAATCCGCAATGTTTGCAGATAGGCCAGATCATGGCGATACTCATTCGGCAACGATATTTTCACATCAATCTGGTCTTCTCCGGTACGATAGCTTGTAGCAACCGAGCCGTTAAAGGAGGTACTCACAACAGACAAAATTTGAGATGCTGACAAACCATATCGGCTGGCAAGCTCTCGATTAATCGTAATCTCATATTCCTCACGAGTAGCATTCAACGTACTCTTAACATTCACCGCTCCCGGTATATTCTTAACCTCAGCTACGAGATTATCCGAAAGCTCCCGCAATACTTCTACATCATCACCCTTCAAGTTGATGTTTACGGCTGATCCACTTGATAACCCGGTTGAGGATTGAAGAATGATTTCCGCATCAGGGATATTTTCAACTTTTTTTCGGAGCTCATTTACCACGTCGTCAGTAGGCCGGACATGCCCATCCTTCAGCGTAACGCTAATCTGCGCAGCATTAGCAGATGTTGAACCGGATACACTTGATACACCGCCTCCAGAGCCTATAGTTACTGACATTTTATCAAGTTCAGGAATCTTTAAAATTTCCTTTTCAATTCCTCGAACAACCTTCTCTGTTTCTTCCAACATGGTTCCATTAGGCATCGTTACAGAGAGCGTAAACTCACCTTGGTCCGATTCAGGAATAAATTCCGTTTTAACCATAGGAATCAAAGCTGCCGCAGCTACAAACATAAGCAAAGTAATAGTCAAAACACTTTTGCGGTGGTTAATCCCCCACTTGAGAATACGGCTGTATCCGCCTTTAAATTTCTCAAAGGCGATATTAAACCAGATAATCGGGTTAATCCCTTTATAGGTACCCGAAGAATATATTGACTCATCTGGTACAGTAGGCAACCAACGTGAACTAAGCATAGGTACAAGCAAAAGCGATACTAGCAAAGCAGCAATATGAGAGAAAATTACGGTCAAGGCTAACGGCTTAAACAGCACGCCCGCAATTCCATCTACAAATACAACTGGTAAAAACACTACTATTTGTGCAAGTGCAGATGCCATTACCGCATTACCCACTTGCTTGGAGCCATCAATAGCGCCCTGCAGCATGCTTTTGCCTTCATGTCGTTGTCTAAAAATATTCTCGATAATAACGACAGCAAAGTCAACAAAGGATCCTAGCCCCAGTAGCAATCCACTCAATGAAATAATGTTAATGGTTTGTCCACTGAAATACATCATCATAAACGTTGCTACAAAAGAAATTGGAATAACGATACTTGCAATAATTGTAGAACGTGCGCTATTAAGAAATAACAGTAACACGATAGCTGCAATAATAAGTCCTAATACAGCATGCTCTACTAGTGAATGTACAGAATCGCTAATAGGTTTGGAAGCGTCTGTGACCATCTCAAGCTGAGTCCCCGCAGGCAAGTTCTTACGGATTGAATCCAGACTTTCCTTAACAGAATTAGCAATGGCAAGTGTATTCCCTCCGGTAGCCTTTGTGACTGAAATATTAATACTTGGCTTACCATTGTATGTGGAAATGGTGGTGACATCATCCAAGGAATCTTCAATGGTTGCGACATCCTTTAATTTCACACTGCCTTTGCCCACAGTGATCGGAGTCTCTCCCATTTCCGAAACAGCCTGATATTCACCTTGGACCCTGATTTGAATCTCCGTATTACCACGATCAACAGAACCTGCAGAGCCGGCCACATTATTAGCTGATAATGCCTGGCTGATCTGATCTAATGTAATACCATAACTTTGCAGTTTGGCTTGGTCTACAGTAATTCGAACCAACCGCTCCTGTCCCCCAGACAAACCGACCGAAGCGACCCCTGAGATTCTTTCGAGCTGTGGTTCGATGATATCCTCTGCAATAGGCTTCAGTTTGTTAACATCCTGATCACCAGTAAATGCCAAATTAATTACAGGTGTAGCATTGAGATCCAGTTTCAAAACACGCGGTGAATTGGCAGCTTTGGGAAGTGAACCCCGAACACCATCCAATTTATCTCGCATATCCAATGTAGCCTGATTTAGATCTACTCCCCAGTTAAACTGAATCATGACCATAGAGGTCCCCTCAGAAGACTGAGAGCTAATCGTATCCACATCCTGAATGGACGATAGACCTTTTTCAATAGGCTTGGTAACCAATTCCTCAACTTCTGTCGGTGTCGAGTTTGGAATACTGGTCACTACCATAGCAATAGGCAGCTTCATATCCGGCATCTGCTCGACAGGAAGTCTTAACGCAAAAATACCGCCCCCGATCAACAAAGTAACAATTAACATAAATACTGTTACAGGACGGCGTATTGAAAACTGAGACATCTCATCACTCCCCACTCACTTCTTTATGTAGCATTTAAGCACACTAATCCTCTACTACGATGAAATAGGCGTAAAGTTTCAGATAAATGTGCAAAAAAACATATAAGCAAATAATAAACACATTTTGAGATAAATACTTAAAAAAAAGTAGTTAATTTAAATGCATTTATGGTAGTTCAAGAACAAAAACGCTGTAAACTTACCCATCAGTTATCTGCTCATTGTTATTATGGCATAGGCCCTTAATCCCAGTCAAATAGCTGATTTTTAAAAAACATCCCTCTCATGTATATGAAAGGGAATTCCAAGTTCGCATGGAGGGATGTTCAATAAATTCAGTTTTTTTAGGATCTAGATTTTAGGAAGCAACTTTTTATCAGCCATAACTTTAGCTATAATAATGGCCGCATCTCCACGCAAGGTCAGAGATGTAGGATTAAACATATACCCTTTTTTCAGATCACTAGCATCAACAGGTGAACCCGTGATAAAGCCCTTCTTGGCAATCGCAAGCACAGATGCTTGTGCATAGTAATCAATCTTGTCTGCATCTTTAAAGGTTTTAGACAGATTCTTCATGATCTTGTCGTGATCTGTCTCCAGCTTCAAATTCAATGCCTTGGCGATAATGACTGCTACATCCTGACGTGTAATTACATCTTCCGGCATAAAGATTCTCGGTTGCGAACCTTTTACAATACCGGCACGTGCGGCTGTTTCAATATAACGATAATCATAGAGAGCATCTGCCGATATCGTATTTGGAATAGACACGTCATCAAAATGCTTCGCTCCGCTGAAATTAAGAGGAATTTGCAGACCTTTGACAATCATAGACGTAAATTCGCCTCTTTTAATGTAGCTGTCAGGTCCAAAGCTATTAATTGGATCCATTGGGTTCATGACACCCTTAGCCAAAGTGGCCTCAATGTAATCTCTGGCATACTTGTGCTTAATGACATCACTATACGTTTCTCCAACCTTAGCTACAACATAGTAGCCGAAACGATCAAACGGTACTTTAATGGTATGTTTCTTCGGATCCACCACACCGCCAATGTTCTGCCAATCTTTAAGATCCGAATCAAAATAGAACACTGTCATTTGTTTCCCTGCATCCTGCGCGATACTGCTATCATACGTCAAGGTTAATGTTGCACGCTTGGATGGTACTAATTCATTAGAAGGATCACGCCAGTAGAAGTTTTTGATCTTACTACTGTCATTTTGTGACTTATTAGCCAGTTGATAAGGATCAGTACCATAAGTTACCGGATCGTAAGCATCCGTTTTGATATCATCTGCTGTACCTGGGTCAATCCAGAATACCGGACTTGACTTGGTAAAACGAGTTGGGAATTCTCTGTTGAAGTATCTACTTCCATCTGCAATCAAGCTCTGCATATCCGACAATGCTTTTTCAGTTTCAAATTCATGACGGTCCACCACACCATCTTCGCTATTTGCTATCGCAAAGTACAATGTATGACCAGAGAAAACCTGATTTTTGAATTGCTGCGGTTGATCATAATCCCGACGAATCAGACTAGTTCCCTTAGCAAAAGCAAGTGTAAGATTACCATCAAACACTTTGTGCGATGTTTTCATCGCTTCCATGTACTGCTCACCAGGAATATTAGTAGGCACATATTTAACCGTAATGGTCTGTTTCAGTTTATCTTTACCTTTTGTAACCACTACGTCAATTTTATTATCTTTGTTGGCCTTTAGACCTGTGACGATAGCTTTGTAGGTTGAAGGGTAATCAACAGTGCCATCATAATCAGAATCGAATCCCTCTTGAATTGCTGTTTCCTTACCTACCATAACACTATCTGCATTACCTGCGTTCACAACCACTTGCACAAAGTTTTGATTCACGATTCTCTTTTCAGGAAGCGGACGCAAAATATCAAAAGATGTGGATTGACCAGATACTTGCAGTCGGAACGTTGCAAATGGTCCGCTCTTGCCACTGTTGTACAAGGTAATGTTATAGGCTACTGGTGTTCCATCTTGCGGAACGGTTTGGTTTTTCAACACAAAGCTGAAATACTTTTTGTCCGGGTGATAGTACACAAGCAGGTCTTTTAATTCTTTATTTGTAAATTTATCTGTAGTGGAACCAGAGTTGTATGCTGTCTTAGCATCTTCTGCTGAGTAAAACTCATTATTCAGCGTCCAATTAACCTCGCTGTCGTCCGATCCCTTAATCTCCAAAATATATTGATCTTTATTGGCAATATCGCTTAACGAACCATTGACCTGATCCGCTTTACCCAAATCAGCAATACTGAATGTACCAAATACATTGATATTTTTCAGGGATGTATTGTAATTGGTATCATCCACTTTAGTGAAATTAGCATCTTTTGTTTTCGGTGCAATTTCGCTATATTTCGGAGTACTGCTCAAGCCACTAACAGGTGTAAAAGGAATAATCCCCTGTGTGTTTGGAACTGGAATTACTGGAATATTGGTCTGTGTAAAGTTTACTTTTACCGTATTGCTATATTCAATACCTGGCTTGTACACAAATTTGATTTCATTATTCCCGCTTGCCAGTGCGTTGGCTGCGGCTGTTTCCGAGGAAGAAGCAAGCTTAAAGTCCGCCCCTGAGCCATCCAAATCAACCAATACATTATTAATATACAGGAATACATTTCGGTTACTTCCAGTGTAATGAATATCTGCTGTGTTGCTCACATCAAGCAATTTACCTTTAAAGTAGCCCAATTGAGTCAGCTTATAGGTATTCAAGTTTGAGCTGGAGGTATTTAACGGAATTTGTTGTCCGTCATAAATCGTATCATATTTCATGAATGGACCCTGCAACAGATTCACTGTGGCTTTAATTAACTTGGTCGAGTCACCATTCAGGTAAAAATTCAGTACGTTCTGTCCTTCTTTAGGCAAAGTGTCTACATAAGCAACGATTTTCTTCACTTGTGTTGACTTGCCATTGATTGTCCGAATCACATCTTGAGGTGATCCTACAGTATGAACCGATACCCCAGAAAGCTCACTGATTGAAGAAGGTGCACCGTTAACAACGATGAACTCCATACCTACAGGAACAGATGGAGCATCTGTAGTCTTGCTCTTCATAGAGCTTCCAGTTAACTTCATAGCTTCATCTATGGCAGTCGCCTGATCAGACCCGCTTCCATTAATTCTACTCAACAATTGATTGTTAAAATCAGGAAGATAGTTTACATCATCAATATACGGCTGAGTGCTGCTGCGCAATGTAAATTGGACAGCCGATGGAGAAGGCGGGGTACTGGTATCACTATAAGTTAGACCCAAGGATACTCTGGTCAAATGATCCACCACAACCTCTGAAGGTACAGTCACCTGAAATGGATATACCTTATAACCATTGGATGTAACCACATTAGCAGTATCAATCGTGGCATCAATCCCACTAGCACTACCCACAGCACTGCCATTGTTACTCACATCTGTAAACCGTGCATTGATTGTAGCCACTCCCGGATCGGATGCACCGCCTGGAACCAAAACCTTACCCTTCAAAACAACTCCACTCGTAGTTGATACGGTAAAGTCAGGCGAAGTGGTCAGATCGGCCGACACATTCCCGTCCATGTTCAGGTTCAAATCGGAAAATTCAGGCTTGCCCGTATAGATCGTAATTTCACGTGTAACCGTAAGAGCCTGAGTTCCGTTACCCACTTTAAGAGTCACTATATTTTTACCCGGACTGAGTACAACGCTTCCTGTTAGTTTGTAGCCGGTATAAGAGTTAACAGTATACGTATTACTGCTTTTTGCAGACGTGAGTGTTACACTGTCAGCATTAGGCGCCGTACCTTGAATGACCACTTTAACGTCATCCGAACCGCTATTACCAGCGTCTGTCAGCACAGCTGTCTGGTTCTCTACTAACTGCTCAGTTTTACCGTTCAGCGTAGCAGACAGATCATAAACCTTTGGTCCATCCTGGTACTCTACGTAAATAGAATCCTTCATATCCGCCGAGTTTTGGCTGCTTTGGAATGTGATTCGGTTCAAACCAGGAAACAGTTTAATGTCTGTAACTTTAAGCGTGGAGCCAGTGACTGTAATTCCGCCCTTTTGGCTCTCATTTTTATTTACCACGTTAAGGGTCGTTCCATTTTTGGAGAGCTGGAATACACTATATGATATCGTGCTTCCGTTCACTCCGTTAATCGTTCCGTTAACTGTAATACGGTCCGTGTTTACCGACCTGGCTGAATCCACGTCATATTTTTCATTTGGAAAAATAAAATAAGTTCCCGTCGCAGCATGAGCCGTACCTACCAGGGCCGCCGGCACCAAGCCAATGATGAGACCAACCGTCAGCAACATAGATAGCAATCGTTTCAAATCATTGTCCTCCTTAGATTCTGTCGCACCTTGGGGTACGTAATCATTCAATATCTTTTTTATCGGTAGCGAACATACAAAAAATTAGTAAATACGCAAAAAAGGAGGGAGTTTTTTCATAGCGAAGAACAAAAAAGCCCTCAAACCCGCGGTATACCGCCAAGCTTGAAGGCTTACTTTTTAAAATAAAAAATTATAATTTCGAACGAGTCTGAGAATCTGGCTTAGCCAGCAACCGAATCAAGGTGTTAATCACCGGACGTTTGGTTTTACCGACAAGACCAATAACCTCGGCGCCGATCTGCAAGAAGAACATCATAATACATATCACGACAAAGATAACCCAGTTCGCTTCATTAAGCGCAGCATATGATTGAATCACGGCTAATACACCGAAAAATGCAGCAATAGCGTAAATAATCAATACGGTCTGTCTGTGGCTAAAGCCCAATTCACGCAGGCAGTGATGTAAATGACCTTTATCTGGTGAGAAAATCGGTTTTTTCTGCAACTTGCGACGAATGATTGCAAAAAATGTATCTGACAAAGGTACGCCGATAATGATCAATGGCGTAATAAACGATACAATAGCGATCTGTTTGAATCCAAGCATCGACAGCATCGCCAGGCAGAAGCCCAAAAATAGAGATCCTGTATCACCCATAAATATTTTTGCAGGATGAAAGTTAAAAAACAGAAATCCGATAATGCTGCCCAGCAGCACCAGACAAAGCATAGCAACCATATAGTTGCCCATCAGAAGAGACATTACAAAAATCGTTCCGATTGCGATTCCCGAAACACCAGCAGCCAGTCCATCCAGACCATCAATCAAATTGATGGCATTCGTTACACCTACAATCCAGAAAATCGTAAGCGGGATGGAGATCCAGCTTTCCAAAGAAGAATATGCATCCTGAAAAGGCACATTCACAAAATCAACACGAATATCAAAAGCAAATACAACCATACACGCAACGGCAATTTGAGCCAAAAATTTCAATTTTGCATTAAGATCAAAACGATCATCGAGAGCACCAATCAGTGTAATCAGCGTTCCGCCAATCAGAAAGGCTGCGATAAAATTAATATCCCGTGAGGACAACATTCCTTCAGGCACAAAAGGTAAAATCGCCAATAAGGACAAAAGAAATGCCAGGAAAATCCCCAGACCGCCAAGACGCGGCATAATTCGGGTATGTACCTTTCGGGCATTCGGCACATCGACGGCTCCAACCTTCACAGCAAATTTCTTGACGAGCGGTGTCAATAACAGCGCAAGTCCCAGTGCCATGATGAAACCAATAATATAGATCAATAGCATTTGATCATTCGACCCCCAATTTTAAAGCAATCCCTTTTCAGATGTAACCGCATTGAATTATACTCTGATCGAAAATAAATACCAAGCTTCATATTCTGGCAAATTAGTGGGTTTTGAAGGCAGATTCAAGCTATTTATCACACTTTTGTGACGTTTTCTTTTTCACGCATCACTTTCACGGCGAATTTCGGCAGCGCAAGCATTCTTTTGTAGCGACTTGGCTCTTTCAGTAGCCTATACAGCCACTCAGCTCTGAGCTTTTGGAACAATTTAGGAGCGCGTTTAGCTTTACCGGATATGACATCGAAGCTGCCGCCCACCCCCATCATCACGGGAACTCCTAATTCTTCTTTATATTTACCAATCCAGGGTTCCTGCGTGTCTGCTCCACGTGCTACAAACAGCAAATCGGGATTTGCTTCACGAATAGCTGCAATCACTGCTTCATCCTCTTTCGGTCCAAAAAATCCGTCACGCTTGCCGCAAACCGTAATTCCAGGATAAAGCTCATGTACCCGTTGTGCAGTCGCTTGAATCACCTCGGATGTCGATCCGAGCAAATAAACCTTCCAATGATAGTTTTCTCCAGCTCCAAGCAATTCATGTAACAAATCAAAACCCGCCACACGTTCTGGTACTGGATGCCCTACATAATTTGCGGCCCAAACCACGCCAGTCCCATCCGGGACGATGAGTTCCGCCTGCTTCATCACGGACATGTACATTGGATTTTCCAATGCAGCCATAACCATAATTGGATTAGCAGTAATTACTTGATGCGGACGGCGAGACTCTACCGCTTGGATCAATACATTTAATGTATCTTTCATATTAAGCCTTGATACCGGAACACCGAAAATCGGGACGGTAGGCACATTCGTAACCTTATCAACTGTCACTGTATCCATCATCCTTTGCGACACAAGTAATTAACGATATGCTGTGCCGGTAAGCGAGCCTCGCTTTTTAACAAAGCAATTGCCGCTCCCTGGCTCTCGATCCATTGACTTCGCTGATCCAGCAGTCGTACAGCCTCAGCAGCCAGCTTTTGACCATTCAGCGCTTCTGTGGTACCTACAGGCTGGCTACCGACACGATCAAGAAAATGGTCAATTTTCGGATCATAGGATATCCCCAACGGGGGCACATGATGGGATGCTGCATAAATCAGACTATGCAATCTCATCCCGATCATCAAACTGCAACGGCTGACTTCCAGCAGCATCTGCTGAGGATCGGTAACCTGCTCACACATGCTGACACGACTGCCCGTTTCCCTAACATCCCCTAATAAATCCATTACCATCCTTGAAGCCTGCTCATCGTCCGGCAGATGAAAAGGGAAAAAGCGCAAATGCACACGGCGTTCAGCAACTAATTTCTTCAAACCTTCCGCAATCGCCATTAATTCACGACGCTCCTTGTCCCAGTAACGTACCGACACACCAACAATCGGAAGTTCATCCTCCCCTTCAACAGCCGCTTTGTGCAAACCTTCAGAATGGGAGGGCATTGGAAGCCCCATTACGGGATCGGGAACAACCTCTACAGCAGGGCGTTTTAATTTCATGGTGCCCAGTAGCGCCGCAGACTGTTCATCTCTTACAGATACATATTCGCAGCGCTGAAACACAGACCGGATCATAGGGTAGAATATCTTCCGTTGCACCGGACCAATGCCTTGAGCATACACAAACGTCGGCTTTCCGGCCCACTGAGCCAGCTTGAGAATCGCAAGATAATAAGGAATGCTTTTGGGACTTGTTGCGTCCTGAAGCAAACTTCCGCCGCCGCTGATTAACCCGTCACTGTTTTTAATCGCTCTCCGAACTTCTCCCAGACTCATACGTGGTACGGCTTCTACTCCGTACATCTTCTGCGTCCAATCGGGGTCCGAAGACAGCACAACAGGCTTAACCGTAATACCCGCATGACGGCTTTCCTCCTCTAATGCTGTCAAAATCGACTTGAGCACTGCCTCGTCTCCACTATTGCGAAAGCCGTAATAACCCGAGATTATTATCGTTTGAACGGTGGTGACCATTTCTTCCAACATCCTTCCAGCACTTGCCACACGACAATTGCGATAATTCCCAGAATCAGACCAAATCCCAATCCTAGCAGCCCACGACTAAGCGAGAGTGCCGCTGGAGAATGAATGTGAGCAAAGGTATCGACCATAGAGGCTTGACCAATAACAGCTATAATCAGCAAATAGATCGCTTTGCGATATTTCAACGCAAGGAATGCACCTGCAATAAACAGTGGGTGTGCCATCAAAAATTCCTTATTACGCGGACGCACACCAAATGCATTCTCAAGGAAATTTCGGAAAACCAGCTCTGTGTTAGACACGGTACCCGCATTCCCTGTACGGCTCAAATAGTACACTCCTGCAGCTCCAATAACAGCCAGTACGATGACCCATAGTACGGTAATCGGCGTGCGCAGCAGCTTTGAGATTTCTTCGCGTATAGAAACGCCCCGATAAAAGAAAATATATATTGCCGCCAAAAAAATCGGCAAAATGTGAAGCAAACTTACGCCTCTAAATTGGTTCAGCACAAGGCTGTAAGCAATACTATTCAACAACGCAATAACAAACGGTACAGCAGCCAACGACAAGACTGCTGTCTGAACGTACAATACAAGTGTTTGAACGAGACGACGACCTACTGAAAGCTCAGGCTCCTGTTCACGTTTGATTCTAATCGTACGCACAGCAATAACCATTGCAACTGTGGGTCCGCTAATCGCTGCAAGTAGTGCCAAGCCCTGCTCCATCAAGCTGGAGTTCAGAACGTAAAGACCTGCTGAGCCAATCAATCCCAACCCAAATGCTAGCAAGGTCAACGCTGGAACAAAATACGACACCATAATGGAAAAGAAAGCCAGTGCCCCCAGCACAACCACCAATTTCAGGTAACGCTGGTACGACGAATCAACCACTTGAAATGGTTCAGCCTGTCCAAGCTCAAATCCCTTTTTCTCCATCCGTTGAACAGCATTACCCGGTTTGTCCAAACTATGGATCAGGTTATCTACAGAATCCTTCACTTTGGCCTCAGCCACACTGCGGGTCGGAGCTGTATTAAGATACAGCATGCGAATGTTGCGGTCCTTGGTCGCCAATGCAAAACGATCAGCCAACGTCTCCACATCAAGCGTTGAATCTTTGTCGCTCAGTGAGTACAGGCGCACAACGTTATATTTTATAGCGTAAGCCAGCTTGTTGAAGCCTGCCTGCGGTTTTTTCAAGTTTTCAATAGCGGCCAGGCCAATATTGTATTTGTTCAGTAGTTGAGCGAATGCCGCCAGACTGTTTTCTTTCTCATTATCTGTAAACCCTTTGACAGAATCTCCTTCAAACAAAATGCGTTTTACGCCATTCTCCTGAAAAGAAGCCAACGTCTCTTCCGTCAATTCCTGATTGTAAGGAAGACTGTCGCTCATCCGAGGAACGATAAAAAAATCCTTTACTCCGAAGCTGTTTCACGGCAATCGGATCAGGCTGCATGGGTTTGAGATACGCATCCTCTGGAGAAGTTTCTACAACGAGCCCTTCATGGCCCTGATAAGTCCATGGTTTTACGTTAATGTCCAGACTGTTAAAAGTACGTTCAATTAACGGCTTCAATGCCGAAGCGTTTTCCTGATTAGTGAAAACAACGTAAGTAAAATTCTCGTTGGCGGGTGATACCCGCTTTTCCATATCTGCAATGTTCTGAGTCGTATAGGTTACAACATGGCCTGCTTTGCGGAAATCATCCAGCGTGCTTTCATACATTGCCATACTGTTCACACCGGCCTGCTTTAAGCGGTCAAGCTGCTCATTCAGGTAATCCTGCGGGTGAGCCTGATACGAAGCTGCCTCCGTCAAATCCCGATAGTCGAATACGATCTCTACTTTTTTACTTGATGATTCTGTCTGCAGACGATCGGCAATTATAGGAATTGAAGCCAGCAAACCAAGTGCAACCAGAATCCATAACCATTTTCGAGAAGCCGTATTCCAATACTGCCATTTCTGATACACTAAAGAACCTCCTTAATATTCGGGATTTTGCAAAATCCAATGCTGCTCACCTTGTCCTTACTCAGTTGTTGGTAGGCACTCATTGGATTTTGCAAAATCCTCCGTTACCGGAACAAGCTTATTTTCCCAAAGCCTCTTCCAGTTTATTCTACAACACAGAAATAACCTCCACGGCGTACTGCCCTTTGCCGTGAGAGGTCACCGATTTCTTAGTTCGTATCCAATTACCTTAACCCTATTCTATTATAAATGGATTTAGCTCAAGCGTCTACGCGTGCCATAACAGCTTCCACCAGACGGCTGATTCTTCGCTCAGCATCCGCCAGAGAGGAACCTCGTACGGCAAAGTATACTTTAATCTTCGGCTCGGTACCGGAAGGACGCAAGCAGAACCACGAACCGTCTTCCAGTAAGAACTTAAGCACATTCTCTTGCGGAAGTCCGTCCAACCCCTGTGAGTAATCCAGCACTTTTTCCACCTTCACGCCTGCAATTTCCAGAGGCGGGGTAGTACGCCAATCCGTCATTTTGCCTTGAATCTGCGCCACTCCATCCTTGCCCTTGAGTGTGCGGGACTCCAGCTTTTCCAGAAAGTAACCAAACTGCTCGTACAGCTCCTCTAAAACATCATACAGCGTCTTGCCTTGGGTACTGTAATAAGCAGCCGCTTCAGCGATCAGCATAGCCGCCAAGACCGCATCCTTGTCACGGGCATAATTACCTGCCAAATATCCGTAGCTCTCCTCATAGCCAAACAGGTAGGTATAATCGCCTGTTTGGTCAAACTGATTCATTTTCTCACCAATGTACTTGAAGCCCGTAAGCGTGTTAAATACGGTTGCTCCAAAATGCTCAGCAATCACTGCGCCCATTTCACTCGTTACGATGGTTTTAATGACCGCTCCGTTACTTGGAAGCTTACCCGTTTCTTTTAGCTGGTTCAACAAGTAGTAGACCATGATCGCGCCAGACTGATTACCGGACAATACTACATACTCGCCGTCACGGTTTTTCACAACCGCTCCCATGCGATCTGCATCCGGGTCTGTACCGATCAACAAGTCCGCACCAATCTTTTCACCCAGCGCAATCGCCAGCTTGAAGGCATCGCGTTCTTCCGGGTTTGGAGATTTGACAGTGGAAAATTCAGCATCTGGCTGTTCTTGTTCAGGCACAATATGCACCTGCTCGAAACCGATTTTCTCCAACACATGGCGAATCGGTACGTTGCCTGAGCCATGAAGAGGTGTAAACACAACCTTGAAGTTTTTGCCCGGTCCAGCTGCAATCAGCTCACGATTAACACTCACACTGGCTACCGTATCCACAAACGCTTCATCTTCTTGCTCTCCAAGCCAAACCAGCAGGCCCTGTGCCTCTGCTTCTTCACGTGTCAGACGGTGAATATCAGCAAAAGAAGGAACCTCATGGATATAACCAATTACCTGCTCGGCCTGATCGGGAACAAGCTGACCACCTTCATCGTTGTATACCTTGTATCCATTATATTCAGGAGGGTTATGGCTTGCTGTTACGACAATCCCGCCACTGGCTCCCAAATGTCGTACGCTAAAAGAAAGCTGTGGCGTTGGACGCAAGGACGGGAATAGCTTGGCAACGATGCCGTTGCCTGCCAGCACCAAAGCCGCATCCAAAGCAAACTCTGGCGAGAAATGACGCGAGTCATGCGCGATTACAACCGAAGGCTTCCCTTCTTTCCCCGCATGCTGCTCCAAAATATAACGAGCCAGTCCCTGAGTCGCACGTCCAATGACGTAACGATTCATCCGGTTGCTGCCCGCCCCGATCACTCCGCGCAGACCACCTGTACCGAATTCCAGCTCTTTGTAAAAGCGATCCTCCAACTCCTGCTCGTTGCCTTCCAATGCGCGCAACTCCTGTTTGGTCTCTTCATCAATATAAGGGTCATGCAGCCAGCTCTCAATGCTTTCCAATGCTTTTTTACTCAACTGCGTCATGCCAATTTCCCCTCTCCGTTTTTGGTTGGTCAAAACAGGATTTCTATGTACACATCCACTCGGTTCAGACGTCGTGCTTATGTCAGCAGAGCTTGCTTATTGGGGAGGATCGGACAATGCAAACATAATCTCGCCCTCAGCTACTACTGTATCGCCTACCTTAGCCGTAGCCTTCCCTTTGCCGAATGCTCCTTTGGAACGGGTTATTTCCACTTCAAGCGTCAGCGTATCCCCAGGAACCACCTGTCCGCGAAAACGGAAGCCATCCAGCCCTGCCAAGAAACCAATTTTGCCGCGATTGCTTTCCAGATGCAGCAGTGCGAATGCCCCTACCTGAGCCAAGGCTTCAGTAATCAGCACACCCGGCATAACCGGATAACCAGGAAAGTGTCCAATGAAATGAGGCTCATTCATCGTTACATTTTTAATACCTACTGCTCTTTTCCCTTCCTCCAGCTCAATAATGCGGTCCACCAACAAAAACGGCGGCCGATGCGGGATAATCTCCTGAATTTGATTAACATCCAATTGCAATTTGTCCATTTACTTTAATAACTCCTCCCGCTTGCAGGGTTCAGGCCCTTAACAAAATAGAGCCGCTGCAAGCATAATATTACCCCGCCTGCGCTGCATAATAACAGTTCAAAGCGGTAACAATGTTAGATATCCTTCACCTACTGCAGAAGTGAAGGTTGAGATAAGGGGCTTTTTCCGCCGGTTATGCAACCAGAGGCGCGAAGAGGCCCTTTTGCCCGTGCTTGGTCTTACCCCGCAGTGTTTAAACTTCCCCATCATTATACAGTTATCAGATGTAAAAAGAAAATTACGCGGAAGTACCATATTGGGTGCTCCTATTATGGGGTGAAGCGGAGCTTCAATTTGAGTCAAGGGGGAGGAGGCTACGGGGATGGATCATTCTTCCGATCGCTGTTAACCCCGGATTTTTTCATTGTACAGAAAATTTAAAGGGTAAAATCCGGGGTTAAAGGCGAACGCTGACGCTTCTTCAGAACGATTCCATCCCCTCCGCCAAGTTACTTTTGGCTCAAAAAAAGAAAGCCTCGCTTCAATAATACTCGCTTGGCGTGAAGGGCGGAACAACACCGAAGGCCCATGCGATGGCCTTCATTGGCCCTCCAACGACGTGCTGCGTTGGGCCAGTTACGTTTGGGCATAACAAAACCCTGCGCCGCTTGGCACAGGGTTTTGTTGTTTTTATATGCTACCCAACACAAATTGCGAGTGGTTTACCTTAACAAGAGTGGGGTCGATTGCGGGTAGCCAGCGGAGCGAAGGATTTGAATCTGGAGAAGCGTAAGCGTTCGCCTTTTCAACGGGATTTTCACATCTGAATAACTTATAAAATAAGAAAATCCGGTTGCAACAGCGATCGTAAGATCAAATCATTCGCGGAGCGACCTTCTCCCTGCCCCACTATTTTTAAAGTAAACTAAGGCGCAAATATAAGATCAATGACATGCTGCCAGGTTTTCCATTCAAATACGCCTGCCAGCCCTTGCTTGCCTACGATCACATATCCTGCAATCAAACCACCCAGCAGCGAGAATAGGAACAGCAACGGGATTACGAAATAACGGGCAGTACTCCAGCGAGACTTCGCCTTTTCAGGCACCGGACGAGAATCGGGTTGTTCTTCTTTCATCACCAAATCCCTATGCCCTCAGATTGTTAGCCAGGTTCAACATTGTATCGCTAGAAGTCAGCGCCCGTGCCGCCAATTGATACATTCGCTGAACTTGCATCATGTCCGTCATTTCACCCGCTAAATCCACATTAGACTGTTCCAAATAGCCGGAACGTACAGATACGTCCGCTGGAACAGCGCCCGCTACACCTGCTGCACCAAATACATTCGCTTCTGTCACACCATATGCTAACACGAACAGGTTATCGTCCCGCTGTTCCAATCCTTCTGGACGTTGCACATCCATCAGCTTGATCCGCTGACCAACTATTGGATTTCCCGTTCCGTCTGGGCGAATGAGCAATTCACCGTCCGGGTTAATCGCTACCTTGGAGCCAGACGGAGCAGTTACAGGAACATCATTGTTATCCAGCACTTGATAGCCTTCAGCAGTTGTCAGGAACATCGTTTTGCCGTCATTCGGATCTGGAACAAAATGAAAGCTGCCGTCACGCGTCCAAGCCTTCTGTCCATTTCCCTGAACTTCGAACATGGCATTGCCCTGGATTGCCAGATCGGTAGGAAGCCCCGTCTCTTTAAGCGGTCCCTGCTCCATATTTTTCATAGCCGAAGCTAATTTCACACCGTAGCCCAAATTATAGCCGAGCGGCATAGCCCGTCCATTTTGGAGATACGTCGAAGGCTGCTGCTGCACATTGGCCAGCACATCTTCAAAAGAACCCTGTTTACTCTTATAACCAACCGTATTGACATTGGCGATATTATCGGCAATCAAATCCAAGCGCTGCTGCACACTGGCCATAGATACCATTGCGCCGATCATGGAGTTGTTCATCACTTACCCCCTGTTATACACGGCCTACTTCATTAACGGCCTTGTCCAAGCTTTTATCATAAAATTGAATGACCTTCTGATTCGCTTCATACGCTCTTAACGCAGCCATCATATCCACCATCGACTGCGAAGCGTCCACATTAGATACTTCCAGATAGCCTTGACGGACAGATACCACATCATTTGCAGTCATCGTTCTGGCCGTAGCACCGTCTGTATCATTCAGACGAAAATTCCCGTTACCTTCACGAACGAGCTGGTATGGACGGTCAATGACACTGATTCCGAGCGTCGTTCCCAACGTCTGATTGGAGGCTTTGTCCACCAATTCGCCCCGCTCATTTACTTTAAGCGCTGAAACAGCCCCCGTCAATTGAATCGGCTTACCATTCGTATCCAGCACTGCTGAACCAGTCGACGAGAGCAACGCACCCGTTCCATTTACCTGAAAATGCCCATCACGTGTGTAGCGTACATTACCGTTGCTGTCTTGAACCGTAAAAAACGCTTCCGGACGATAGGTGACTTCACCGTTAGCATTGATGAATTTCCCCGCCCGATCAAAAGCCATTGGCCGACCGGTTGCCGGGTCATTCACGTTAATATTGGACTGTATCGCGAAATCCGTAGCTTGTCCGCTATCCTTCAATGCCCCCTGAATGTAAGGGGAGAGGCTTTCCTCAGCAAAAACGCCAGTATTGAGCTTGCCGACCGTACGGTCCGGGTTATTTGGATTGCCCCCGGTCATCGAAATAAGCATTTCGGGAAAAGAACGCTGAACACTATTTTCCTGCTTGTATCCCGTTGTGTTCATATTGGCAATATTTTGCGTCACAGTGTCATGGCGTCGTTGTTGCGTTGTCATTCCGGCGGCCGCAGTATATAAACCTCTCAACATGTATCGTGCACCCCAATCCTGTACTCTCCTGGTCAAACATCTGCTCGTACGGAGGCATGGAAGCCAAAACCTAGATAGCCTGCCTGACCGTATACGAGTCTTTTATAATCACTATCGGCAGATTAGAACTTTTTCTTAACGACATGATCCAAATTATCCAGCATAATTCCTGTGCCCTTAACGACACAATGCATCGGATCTTCAGCAACCAGCACCGGAACACGCAGTTCCTCGGCAAGCAGCTCGTCCAATCCGCTCAGCAACGCGCCGCCGCCTGTCAAAATAACACCGCGGTCAATAATGTCGGCTGACAGTTCCGGTGGGGTCTGCTCCAATACAAACTTGGCCGCAGCAACAATCGCTGACACAGGATCTCTGAGCGCATCCTGCACTTCAGCCGCAGAAATACTTAACGTTTTAGGCAACCCGGATACCATATCTCGTCCCCGAATGTCCATCTCTGCCTGTCGTCCGCTCGGATGCACGGTGCCGATGGCGATTTTAATATCTTCCGCCGTACGTTCCCCGATCAAAAGCTTGTACTTTGTTTTCACATATTTCATGATGGCGGAATCAAACTTGTCTCCTGCCATTTTAATGGAAGAAGCCGTTACTACATCCCCCATAGAGAGAACCGCAACGTCTGTTGTTCCACCACCAATATCCACAACCATGTTGCCACTAGGCTCAAAAATATCCATTCCTGCCCCGATGGCAGCTGCTTTTGGCTCTTCCTCCAAAAATACTTCTTTAGCCCCGCTACGCTCCGCCGCTTCACGAATCGCTTTTTGTTCCACTGAGGTAATGTTCGTCGGCGCACAGATCAGAATACGAGGGTGGCTATACCAGCTTTTTCCCCCTACACGATTGATAAAATATTTTAGCATGGCTTCAGTCACTTCAAAATCGGCGATGACACCATCGCGCAGTGGACGGATGGCTATGATATTACCGGGAGTACGTCCAACCATACGGCGTGCTTCCTCTCCGACAGCCAGAACTCTTTTTGTATCGCTTTCTATTGCAACAACGGAAGGTTCGTCAAGAACAACCCCCTTCCCTTTGACGTGGATAAGCACGTTGGCCGTACCGAGGTCGATACCGATATCATTACTGAACATATTAAAAAGGCCCCCAAAGTGATATTTTAAAAAGCTAAGATTCGACAAGAAGCGGCAAATATATGTATAAACCTACGGTTACATGTCATTTTTCGATCTTGTACCATCTTTTAACATATCATACTTCAGGGGGTTGATTCAATGGCTTTGCCAGCCAATTCACTATATATTTTTAAGACTTGCCTGAAACGAGGATCTCCCTTCTTTTTCCGCTCGTTTTTTTGTACTTGATTTTCGTCGCTTCCCCTCCCCGCAGATGACGAATGGATTTATGGTATTCGAGAATGTGCTTCACCTGATCTGCAAGGTCTGGGTTGATTTCAGGCAGCCGTTCGGTCAGATCTTTATGCACCGTGCTCTTGGAGACACCAAATTCCTTGGCAATCGTACGGACCGTATTCCTTGTTTCCACGATACAGCGACCGATTTTGATGGTCCGTTCCTTGATGTAATCGTGCACGCTCCCGCCTCCCCACTGTGGATAGTTTGGTACATTATATGAGGAGTATGCCTATATATTCGCGGTATGGCGGGAAGACATGCTTCGGAAGGCCTATTTATTTGGCAAAAGCAACTTATGTTTACCCAATGAACTACAAAAGCACAAGAAAAAGCGAGGGATGATGATCCCCCGCTTTGCATGAAAAGCTATGCCGAATTTATTTTTTAGGAAGCAGACCGGTTGGATTCACTGGCTTGGCATCCTGATACACTTCAAAATGCAGATGTGTTTTCAAATCCTTTTCAAGTTCATTACGACCCGCCGAAGCGATGACATCGTTCTGTTTTACTTGATCGCCTTCTTTTACTTTCAGATCGTTCAAGCTTTGGTAAACGGTTCTGAGATTGTTATCATGCGTAATTTCCACAACATTGCCTGCCAGCGGGTGTTGTTCCACACGGGTCACCTTACCACTGAGGGCGGCTCTCACTTCGAACGTTTGATCATCGGCGCGAGAAAGATCAATGCCAGTGTTGGCGGTAAAGGTTCTATCGTACTCTACCATCGCAGCCGCCTGTTCGTCAGCTGTCGCGTTTTCGTCAAAGAATGGCTTTACGACCTGTACTGCGGCAGCATCCGCCACCGGCCATGCGAGATTTTCCGACTGGGCAACGACTTCCATACTTTCAGGCTGTTGTCCGGTGACATCGGTATTGACCGTTGATGTATTCTGTACCGATGAATTAGCTGGGTCAGGTTTGAAAGACTTCTGGTTGGCATCCTGATAGACCCACACTAAAGTTAGTATAATGGCTGCTGCGGCAATGTAGGCTGCCGGGTATGCCCACCTTTTGGACAACAGCTTTTTCCACGAAGACGGCCGTGAAGCCCTTCCACCCTGAAAGGTTTTGGGTGTTTCTTCATGATTTTGGTTCTGGTTTTTATTTTGTTCACTCATTTGCTCATCACCTCAGTAACCAGTGTTACCGGGTGCAACTCTTTTATACTTCAAAGTTTTGAAAAATTTACTAACTTAGAATACGAGAGGCTTGGGCAAAGGAAACGCCCGTGTAATAGTGAAGGAGAATTTGAGTGGCTGTATGTCCTTCCTTGGCCATTCCGTTAGCTCCCCATTGGCTCATACCGACACCATGTCCGTAGCCGTAGGTTGTAATGGCGATCTGATCTCCTTCGGCCTTCCACGTAAATTCAGCAGAACGCAGCCCCAGCTTGTTTCGGATTTCCGGTCCTGTAAAAATAGTGCCTCCTACCTCGATCTGCTTGATCCGATGCCCCTTTGTCTTGGAAAGTACCCGAATTTCCGGTATACTCCCTCCTCCAGTAGAAGCGGCTATCGCCGTACGGCTCAATCCCAATCTATCAAGCACATTCTGACGGCTCAGCGTGATGGTTTCTGTATAACGGGGCGCAAGCTGCTTGTCCCATGGACTTGACACACTCCGTAAATAAGGCACAGCCTTGGCCCATACATCCTCTGAATTTTCAGTATAACCGTTACTGGTAGAAAAAAAGGAAGCGGTAATCGGTTTACCCTCATATACCATGATCGTATCCTTGGTGTCGCGTACAGCCTGCCGGATTTTGGCCAGTTCTGCGGATTTGCCAGAATGCCCCCACTCTCTATTAAGTTTGGCTTTGGAAATGTAGGCCTGGTGCTTAACCGTATCGGTCACATCCGCCCCCGCCGGAGCGCCGCTGGTGTCATCAGCCAGCAAACGCCGGGCAATGAAGGTACGCGCGGCAATAGCCTGCGCCTTCAGCGCCTCGCCCTCGAAGCTGGGCGGCATTTCGGCTGCTACTACGCCGACAATGTATTGCTCTAGCGGCAGCGTCTCCGTGCGACCGGTGGACGTGACGTACACGCGCACGTCCGGCTCTGCCGCCGCTGGTACACTGCGCGCTGGCGCGGCGGGCACCGCAGGAATGGGCGGGACGCCCGGCAGGCGTGTAACAGGCGCCTCGCCCTTCGCAACCGCAGACGTGGCCGTGCGGTTGCTAGGCGGCAACGGCTGCGCCGTGTGGCTAGGCCATGCCAGCAGTGTGGGCACGGCGAGCGCTAGCGTCAGCAGGCCCGCCATAGCCGCGGCGGGCAGCCATGGGCGGCGGCTGCCCCAGCGCGGGACACGCCCAGCAGAAGGCCGCAGATGCGGCAGCAGCGCGGGCGGCAGGCTGCCGCGGGTCGTATCTGCCCCAGAGACGGGCGGCGACGCGGGGATAGGGCGCTGCGCGGGAGTGACCGCCGCCGCCGTACGCCGGGCGGTGAAGGTCACTCTGTCAGGAGCTGACGCGCCCGGCGGAACGATCTGCTGTGGCACAGGACGCCCTGCCTGTACAACAGCTATAGAGCCGTGACTGTCTCCCTCAGGTGAAGCCCGGCGATGTTCCTTGGAATGATGAATCGGTATACGAATACGAACCTGTGAATCTTTCATAAGCTGAAACCTCCATCAAAGGGCTTGAGTCCGGCTGGAAGCAGTGATATGCTCCAGCAGATACTTTCAATCATATGAGGTCGTCCACTTTGATAGAACCCTTTTAAGAGAACTGAAAGAATGAAAAAGACAGGCTGAAAACATAAAAAAACCAAGCCCTTTATGGACTTGGTTTCTCACTTGTTCGTAAATGTTACAGCATGTAGCCGCATGAGGCTATATACACTAAAGCTTAGGCCAGGGAAGGCTGGATCTTAAACAGATTCCCTGATGCCGGTTCTGGTATGACGCGCTCAGCACTGGAGACATCCAGCTTGGGCTCTTCTACCGTTACTCTGTAAATGTCCGCGCCTAACCCGGTCAGCTTCTCGGCCAGATGAACATAACCACGGTCGATGTGATGTACGCCGGATACCTCCGTTGTACCTTCCGCAATCAGTCCAGTCAGAATCAAAGCAGCACCTGCACGCAGATCTGTCGAGGTCACTTTTGCACCTGTCAATTTAGCATTGCCGGTTACAATTGCGGAACGGCCTTCAACTTTAATCTCCGCATTCATCAGATGAAATTCATCCACATGCATAAAACGATTTTCAAACACGGTTTCCGTGATAATGCTGGTGCCTTCAGCGGCAAGTTGAAGTGCCATCATCTGGGACTGCATATCCGTAGGGAAACCAGGATAAGGCAACGTTTTAACATCAACGGCCTTTAACGGTTTATCCGAAATCACGCGAATTCCATTTTCATCCGGTTGAATGATTACACCCATTTCTTCCATCTTGGAGATAACCGGTCCCAAATGGTCCGATATCGCGCCTTCTACATATACGTTCCCGCCTGTGATCGCAGCAGCAACCATGTAAGTACCTGCTTCTACCCGGTCGGGAATGACCGTATGCTTCACACCGTGCAGCTTTTCAACGCCTTCAATGCGAATAACGCCTGTACCTGCACCGCGCACCTTGGCACCCATACCGTTCAGGAAATTCGCAAGATCGACGATCTCAGGTTCCTTCGCAGCATTTTCAATGGTGGTAATGCCCTCCGCAAGAGTAGCGGCCATCATAATATTTTCGGTCGCACCTACGCTGGCTACATCCAAATAAACTTTGGCTCCACGCAGACGCCCGTTAATTTTAGCTTCAATAAACCCTTGGCCCAGACTAATCTCGGCACCCAATGCTTCAAAACCCTTCAAATGCTGATCAATCGGTCGCGTACCAATTGCACATCCGCCTGGAAGCGAAATTCTTGTGTGTCCCAAACGTGTAAGCAACGGCCCCATAACCAAAAACGATGCGCGCATTTTCCTAACCCACTCGTAAGGGGCTTCACAGGAAATTATCTTCCGTGCGTCAACACGAATGACCTCGTCTTGGTATGTAACGCCTGCTCCTAAGGACTCCAGCACTTTGCTAATGGTCATCACATCGTCTAGAGGAGGTGCATCAATGATAACACTTTCTCCTTCTTCTCCTAAAAGAGATGCGGCGATGATCGGCAGAACTGAGTTTTTGGCTCCGCTGACTTTGACACTCCCGGTCAATCTGTTGCCACCGCGGACGATAAATTTGCTCATCTATGGTTCCCTCCGCGCGTCATTTCCCTTTTCCATCATGGAAAAAAAGAACATATTCCGCTATTTTCATGCCTTGCTTTTTCATTACATAAAAAAACAAGATTTTACTAATACACTAACTGCCATCATAACACTGATTAAATCAAGTATACAAGCGTTTTTTAAACATGACGACTATTGTGTTTCCAGCCTGTCGGGCCAGCTATACACGTATAGTTCTTTTGTTTACCATTGTTAACAATATGGCGCGATGTTATTCGACAATTCCCGCAGATACAGGGCCATAAAGTCATATAACCCGCCCACTTCATATTAAAACACATTCTAAAGCATCTGGCTCCATGAGATATAGCTTAAAAGAAAGCCGGACACCAGCTGTCCCAACATAATGGCAAGAAACAAGTGCAGCAATCTGCCCTGTGGCCCCTTAGGATGCCTGATGAATAAATCCAGCTTTAAGCTCTGTAAAGCCCACCAAGCTAGCGCTATACAAATGAGCGACACGATCATGGAGACCAGCGCGGTCATACTCGCCGATTGACTTAACTGTTCAGCCAATTGCTGCTTCCCGTTCATCCGTAATCCCTCCCATCTGCGTCACAGACTTCTTTATAATACTCGGCGAACGCCTAATATGCCAGTGCTATTTCTACTTTCAGGACAATTATTTCGACAAAATACGAACATTTCCTTCTGTTTCGTGAATTTAAAAGGTACTATGTACCTAGCTATTAAGCAAGAAATGGGACAGTATTTTTTGGAAATAATATCAAAAAAAGGGCTCGATCACAGTGATCGAAGGAAGGAAAAGTCTACCTCATCTTCTTCTGCCGGAACATCATTTGGCAGAAACTATGAAGCGGTCTCCTTGTCATCCCATCCGTATACCATGCCGAACCCTTTTACAATCCAGTTAAAAACCCAATGTTAATTCTTATTGGTTCTGATGCTCGTTGCATTCAGACGATTAAGTGCCCGTTGCAGGGCTACCTCCGCCCGATGATGGTCTACTTTCTCCTGTTTGCTCTGGAGCCGCAGCTCTGCCCGCTCCCTTGCCGCACGGGCACGCTCCACATCAATATTCTCGGAACGCTCCGCACTTTCAGCCAAAATGACCACTTTATCCTTGCGGACTTCGACAAAGCCCCCATTGACCGCAATCACTTCTGTCTGACCGCCAGTTTTAATACGTACCGGCGCAATCTTCAAGGGAGTGACCAAGGGAAGGTGTCCGGGTAAAATCCCGAGATCGCCTTCCGAGCCGCGAACACTGATGCTGTTTACCTGTTCTGCAAAGACCAGGCGCTCCGGCGTCACAATCTCCAACAAATATGTGCTCACTTGAATCCCTCCTGAAAGCTGCCCGCAGACAGCTCACTTCGTAAGGCTCGGCTATTCTTCGCCTGTATGCTACAGCGTTTTGGCTTTTTCTACCGCTTCCTCGATGGCCCCTACAAAAAGGAAGGCCGCTTCTGGAAGATGATCATACTTGCCTTCCAGAATTTCTTTGAAGCTTCGTACAGTTTCTTTAACCGGTACATATTTACCCGGGAAGCCGTTGAACGTTTCGGCAACGTGGAAAGGTTGGGACAGGAAACGCTGGATTTTGCGCGCACGGGCTACCAGCATTTTGTCTTCTTCACTCAGCTCGTCCATACCCAGGATGGCAATGATATCCTGAAGCTCGTTATAGCGGGCCAAAATTTGTTTTACGCCTTGTGCTACATTGTAGTGCTCTTCACCTACAACTTCTGGAGCCAAAATCCGGGAGCTTGATGCTAGTGGATCAACCGCCGGGTAAATACCCATTTCGGAAATTTTGCGCTCCAGGTTTGTCGTTGCATCCAAGTGGGCAAACGTTGTAGCAGGAGCCGGGTCAGTGTAGTCATCCGCAGGCACATAGATGGCCTGAATGGAAGTAACAGAACCCTTTTTAGTAGAAGTGATCCGTTCTTGCAATTGACCCATCTCAGTTGCCAGTGTAGGCTGGTAACCTACTGCCGAAGGCATACGTCCCAACAGGGCGGAAACCTCAGAACCCGCTTGGGTAAAGCGGAAGATGTTATCAATAAAGAGCAACACGTCACGGCCTTCTTGATCACGGAAATACTCCGCCATCGTCAGACCGGTAAGGGCAACACGCAAACGTGCGCCTGGAGGCTCGTTCATTTGTCCGAACACCATCGCTGTTTTATTGATAACGCCGGAATCTCTCATTTCATGGTACAAGTCATTTCCCTCACGCGTACGTTCACCAACGCCTGCGAATACGGAAATACCACCATGTTCCTGAGCGATATTGTTAATCAATTCCTGGATGGTTACGGTCTTACCTACACCGGCACCACCAAACAATCCGACTTTACCGCCTTTGGCGTACGGAGCCAGCAGGTCGATAACTTTAATGCCGGTTTCGAGCATTTCTGCTTGAGTTGTCAATTCATCGAAGGCAGGAGCCTGACGGTGAATCGGATTTCTAGCTGCTTCACTCAAATCAGTACCATTATCAATTGGCGTTCCAAGTACGTTAAATACGCGTCCCAGAGTTGCTTCACCGACAGGTACCGAAATAGGTGCTCCCTGATCGATTGCTTCAACTCCACGAACCAGACCATCTGTGGAAGACATGGCAATACAACGCACACGGTTGTCACCAAGGTGTTTCGATGCTTCGAGCGTCAGGTCAACTTTGACTCCGTTCTCCAGCACAGTCCCAATATGAATGGCATTCAGGATTTCCGGAAGCTGTCCGCGTTCAAACTCAACGTCGACAACCGGACCCATGATGCTCACTACGCGTCCTTTGTTCATCTTTTGGTTTCCCTCCTACAAGCTTGCACAGCCGCAAATCCGAACTACACGATTTGTTTTGCGCCCGCAAATTATCATATTAGTATAGGACCAGCTATACAGCAGTCCGCAAAAAAAACCATTAAGACTGGGCACTTGCCCCTGCCACGATTTCCGTAATTTCCTGGGTAATAGCCGCTTGACGAGCACGGTTATAGGTCAGCGACAGCTCACCAATCAGCTTCGTAGCATTTTTAGTGGCAGATCCCATTGCTGTCATTTTTGCTCCCAGTTCACTCGCCTTACCGTTCAGCAAAGCACCGTAGATGAGTGTTTCCGCGTATCGCGGCAACAGCACTTCCAGCACTCCTTCCGGTGACGGCTCATACTCATAGTTAATCGAGGATGCAGCAGCAGCGGAATCCGGCGTCGCCATAGGCAACAGACGGTCAACGGTTGGAATCTGAGTCAATGCATTAACAAAGCGGTTATAGCATAGATACAGCTCATCAAATTCTTTGAGCTCAAAACCCTGCACAGCTTTGTTGGCAATCGTCTTGATATCTGCAAAAGCAGGTGTATCCGACAGATCTGTTACCGACTCGGCAATAGGAAACTCGCGGCGTCTGAAATAGTCCCGTCCTTTTCGTCCAATAATGAAAATTGTAAACTCATCCTGTGAACGGTGACGTTCCGCAATTGTCTGTGTAACCTGCCGCAAAATGTTGGCATTATAACCACCAGCCAGACCACGATCAGATGTAATGATGAGATATGCCGTCTTTTTGACCGGACGCGATTCCAGCATCGGGTGCTTAACGTTGTTTGACCCCGCAGCAATACTGGTCACAACTTCCCTAAGCTTTTCCGAATAAGGACGAGCCGCCTCAGCCTTCTCCTGAGCTTTTCTAAGCTTGGATGCAGCTACCATCTCCATCGCTTTCGTAATCTGCTTCGTACTCTGCACACTTTTGATCTGACGTTTAATCTCGCGCATACCTTTTGCCATGATTTCACCACCTTCAAGCTTTGGCAAAGCCAAAGCTACTTCGTAAGCATTCACTTAGCTTTGACAAAGTCAAAGCTAACTTCGTAAACCGGTTCTGGATATCCGGCCGTCCATGATGAAGGACAGTCCAGCCGGACTAATCATAAAGGGCCTGTTATTGAGTATAAAACATGCCAAGGAAGCCACAGCCCGGAGGGCACGCTTCCTTAGGACACTTCTCGTCATAAACTGGCAAATTCCAATGTATTAAACCGACGTGGCAAATGATTTTTTGAATTTCTCGATAGCTGCTTTGAGAGCCGCATCGTTATCAGGAACCAAGTCTTTTGTATCACGAATAGATTGAAGAATATCTTGATGATCAGACTCTATATAAGAAAGGAAGTCTTTCTCAAAACGTTTCACGTCTGCTACAGGAATATCATCCAGGAAGCCTTTTACCGCAGTGTACAAGCTCACAACCTGTTGCTCTACAGCCAGAGGCTGGTTAACACCCTGTTTCAAAATCTCCATCATACGCGCGCCGCGATCCAGACGAGCTTTGGTGGACTTGTCCAAATCGGAACCGAATTGGGAGAACGCTTGAAGCTCACGATATTGGGCGAGATCCAGACGCAGGGAACCTGCAACCTTTTTCATCGCTTTGATCTGAGCCGAACCACCTACACGGGATACAGAAATACCTACGTTAATCGCCGGACGTTGTCCTGCATAGAACAAGTCAGCTTCGAGGAAGATTTGTCCGTCTGTGATGGAAATAACGTTCGTTGGAATATAGGCAGATACGTCGGAAGCCTGTGTTTCAATGAATGGCAACGCAGTTAGCGATCCGCCGCCTAACTCGTCATTCAGCTTCGCTGCACGTTCCAGCAAGCGGGAATGCAGATAGAAAACGTCTCCTGGGTATGCCTCACGGCCCGGTGGACGACGCAGCAACAGGGAAAGTTCCCGGTAAGCTGACGCTTGTTTGGTCAAGTCATCGTATACAACCAATACGTGCTCGCCTTTGTACATAAAGTACTCACCCATAGCGCAGCCAGAGTAAGGTGCGATATAGAGCAATGGTGATGGGTCGGAAGCTGCCGCTGTAACGACAATCGTATATTCCAAAGCACCATGACGACGCAAGGTTTCAACGACTTGAGCTACCGTAGATTGCTTTTGGCCGATGGCAACATAAATACATTTCATGCCGCTGCCTTTTTGATTCAAAATCGCGTCAATCGCAATAGAGGTTTTACCTGTTTGACGGTCACCGATGATCAGCTCGCGTTGACCGCGACCAATCGGAACCATCGCATCAATAGCTTTAATCCCCGTTTGCATTGGCTCATGTACCGATTTACGGGCCATAACGCCTGGAGCTTGGCTTTCTACCGGACGGAATTCCGTTGTAGCAATCGGGCCTTTACCGTCAACTGGTTGTCCCAGCGGATTAACAACACGTCCGATCAATGCTTCCCCTACAGGAACCTGCATGATCTGACCTGTACGTTTCACTTGACCGCCTTCACGGATATCGGAGAATTGACCGAGAATAACAACACCGACATTGCTTTCTTCCACATTGAGCGCCAAGCCCAAAACGCCGTTTTCGAATTCAACCAATTCACCGGACATGACTTTTTCCAGTCCGTAGACGCGGGCAATACCGTCGCCGACTTCAACAACAGTGCCGACTTCAACGACCTCAATATCATTTTTATATTGTTCAATCTGACTTTTAATCAATGAACTGATTTCTTCAGGTTTGATACTCAAGTGTGTTCACCCCTATCTTCTATACTCGTCTGTTAAAGGATTTCTCAAGACGATCCAGCTTGCCGGCCAGACTACCGTCGTACAGCGTATCGCCGATAACCACTTTCAATCCGCCCAGCAGACTCGGGTCCACTATGTTTTCCACACGGATTGTTTTATGTTCACGGGCTCCGAATTGCTCGGCTACCGCTGTTTTTTCCTGCTCACTGAGCGCATAAGTGGAATACACCTTTGCATGGGCAAGTCCCAGCTTGTACTCCTGAATATCGAGGTATCCGGCGAGAAGAGATTCAAACAAATCCGCTCTGCTACGCTGGATCAACAGCTTAATCGTGTTGATCAGTGGGGCAGACAGCTTGCTCTCAAAACTGTTAGCCAGAACCTGAAGCTTGACCGCTTCCGTAATGTTAGGAGAGTTGATGAACTTACGGATTTCAGCATCCCCAGAGACAGCTTCTACAAAAGCACGCAGCTCTTGCTCGGTCTCCATAATGGTTTGCTCTTGCTCCGCCACTTCAAACAAAGCTTTCGCATACCGTTTGGCAACTACCGTATCCCGGCTCATGCTTTGCCTCCTACCTCTTTAAGGTACTGGTCGACAAGCTCTCCCTGGACTTGGTCTTCCTTGATTTCTTTTTGAATCAGCTTGGAAGCGATTTGTACCGAAGCACGGCCCACTTCGCTGCGCAGCTCGGCAACTGCCTTATTGCGCTCGCTTGTGATCTCACGAACAGCTTCGTCTTTCAGGCGGACAGCTTCGTCCTTAGCCTGAACGATAATTTGCTCCGCTTGCTTGCTACCTGTTTGTTTCGACTGCTCAATAATATCGTAGGCTTCTTTGCGTGCCTGTTGGAGAGCCTGCTTTTGCTCCTCAACATAAGCAGCAGCCTGTTCACGCGTCTGTGCCGCTTCATTCATTTGCTTCAAAACAAGCTCACGCCGCTTCTCCATAACTGAAAAGAGGGGGCCGAATGCATAACGGGTCAGCAACCAGTACAAGATCAAAAATGCAATTACAGTAAAAACGATACTTGTCCAATTAAAATGCAATTGAAGTCACTCCTTTCCGGTGAACGTCAGTCCTAGATCTTTCATATCTCAAACGAACAAAGAAGGCGCGGATGGCTGTGCCTTCCCCGCCAAACCTTGCTTCCATTCAATTAAGCTGCTGCGTAGAAAATGAATGCCAGGACGACACCGATGATTGGCAGTGCTTCGACCAGACCTACACCGATAAACATGACAGTTTGCAATGAAGCTTTTGCTTCTGGCTGACGAGCGATACCTTCAACTGTTTTACTTACGATCAGACCGTTACCAATACCTGCGCCGAGCGCACCCAAACCTACTGCGATAGCTGCTGCTATTAATGCCCAAGCTCCCATTTTAAAAATCCTCCTTAGAGATGTGTATTTGTGTTGTACATGTATTTGCAGTTAAGAGCGAAGCGCACTCCTGAACTTAACTAAAAACCGGAAACTGAAATGACCTAATGCTCTTCTTCGTGCGTATCAATTGCCTGTGAAATATACACGAACGTCAAAATGGTAAAGACGAACGCCTGAATACTGCCGACAAAGATACTGAATCCTTGCCATACAACCAGCCCCAGTACGGAGGCAATCCACCCTCCAACACCAATTGCTGTCAATTTCAGCAGCACACTAATCAAAACCTCGCCGGCAAAGATATTACCGAATAGACGCATACCATGTGTCAAAAGTTTCGAGAACTGCTCAATCAGGTTAATTGGCAAAAAGAAAGGGAATGGCTGAATGTAATGCTTGAAATAAGCTTTGGTGTTACGGAAGATTCCCAGGAAATGAACCAGCACAAAGATCATCAATGCCAGACCAATGGATACCCCTGCATCTGCGGTAGGTGATTTCCACCAGTTGACACCCACGTGGGCAGGTTCGCCCGGATGAGCCGCCTGTGCTTGCTCCAATGCTTCCTTGACTGGAACGATTTCATGCCCAAATACTTGTGCGCTTTGTACATTATCGAATTCAGTCACGATTCCGAACGGCAAACCAAGCATATTCCCGACGAAAATGAACATGATCAGCGTCATCCCCAATGATAGGAATGGCTTCCCTTTCTTCAAATCCATCGTACTGGATATAAGCCCTTGAACGAATTCTACAACCCATTCCATAAAGTTTTGCAGCTTGCCAGGATTGTCTACAGACAAATTGCGTGTTGCGGCAAAAGCCAGTCCAAACACAATAGCACAGGTTACTATAAGCATAATAATGATGGACAAGTCAATGTTGAACCCGCCCAATTGGATAATCGGTGATTCATGCAACATGTTTTCTCACCCCTTTCTCAGTTGAGCCATCATTTTTCCTGTAGCGCGAATATGATGCCTATAATTAAAAGAAGAAACTGTCCAGTTACCAGGCTTGCCATTACAGCGATCTCATGGAAATAGGCCGGAAATTCTATCGCCAGCACTACCGCCAAAATAGAGGTCGCTACACGAACTCCAAAGCCGATGCCCACCCTTTTCTTCTTGCCTTCACCGGCGGCCGCACTCGCAACCTGTCGAATTTTGTAGGCCATATACAGCACATTAAGACAGCTTACTCCCGTTCCCAGAATGATTCCGTGAGCAATGTCACGATGTTGGGGCATGAAGGCGGAGACCAGGAAACACAGAGCCATAATACAAAGCGCTACGATCCATAACATTTTTTGCATTCGGGTCATCTCACTCATGGTTATCCCTCAATACCTTTCCGATCACAAGGGCAATACTCAATGCGCCTACAACCAAGCCTGCGAGAACGCTTACGCCAATCCAAATTCCGGAACCACCAAGTTTGGTGTCTAGCCACTTTCCGGCATAAAAACCACCCAGTGTGCACACGGCCAAATCAATGCCGATAGCGCTCACCAGTCCAATTGCCTTGAAGGCATTTCCGGTGTTATTTCGGTTGTTGTTTTGCTTGGAAGGTTTGACCACTTTTCCATGTCACCCCTGCAATTCCAGTCCATTTTACTTAAATATAAGATGCTTTGTCAATTGAGATATTTTAGTGCCCTAAAGTATAAAATCAGTCGACAAAGCATCCTAAAATGCCGTACCCCTTGGTAACCGTACAGTTTAACTGTATGCTTACCCTGTAAGGATGATTATGTGGTGCGGACACCTTTTGTGAACATTGTGTGAAATTCTTCAGGACGTTCGGATTGAACACCATAATGGTGCAAAATAGCATTGACAATTCTTACCGAAGCTCGTCCATCGCCATAAGGGTTTGCTGCCTGACTCATAGACTCATATAATGCAGAATCCGTCAAAAGAGCCTTGGTCCGATTGTAGACGTTCTCTTCACTCGTACCCACCAGTTCCAGTGTGCCAGCTTCAATTCCTTCCGGTCTTTCAGTCGTATCACGCAGTACCAGTACAGGCACGCCGAATGAAGGTGCTTCCTCCTGAAGACCACCCGAATCAGTAAGTATGAGATGAGTGTGCGGATAAAAGTTGTGTAAATCCACCACATCCAGCGGATCAATCAGCTTAATACGCGGATGGTTGCCTAAAATCTCAAATGCAGGCTCCTTCACAGCCGGACTCGGATGAACTGGATACACGATAGCGATATCCTCAAACTCGTCTGCGATCCGTTTGACCGCACTAAAAATTTGGCGATGTGGTTCGCCCTGGGACTCCCGGCGGTGTGCCGTCATCAGAATCAGGCGTTTGCCTTCAGCCCATTCCAGCACCGGATGCTCGTAATCCTGGCGAACCGTATACTGAAATACGTCAGTCACGGTATTGCCTGTTACATATATTCGCGATTCAGGTTTATTTTCCTTCCGCAAATTCCCAGCAGATAAAGATGTAGGAGAAAAATGAAGATCAGACAGCACTCCTGTCAGTTGACGGTTCATTTCCTCAGGGTACGGAGAAAGCTTGTTCCACGTCCGCAAGCCCGCTTCCACATGCCCTACTTCGATCTGTTGCATAAAGGCCGCATAGCTGGCCAGGAAAGTCGTCAGCGTATCCCCGTGAACGAGCACGATATCAGGCTTTGCCTCACGTAACACAGGTTCCAATCCTTGAAGTACACGAATGGAAATTTCATTAAGCGTCTGACGATCCTTCATCACATCCAGATCATAGTCAGGGTGGATATTAAACACTTCCAGAACCTGATCGAGCATTTGGCGATGTTGAGCCGTTACGCATACTAAGGACTCGATATGCTCGGGGTGACGTTGAAGCTCCAAAATAAGAGGAGCCATCTTAATCGCTTCCGGACGCACGCCAAAAATAGTCATCACTTTGATTTTGGACATTTTCTGTTGAACCCCTTTTCAAGATAAACGTCCGGTTCCAAGACCGTTCTCCTATGAAAAACGACTTGTCCGTAACGCCCATATATTATGCCGAACCAGAGGCCCTTTACTTGGTTCCGTACAGACGGTCTCCCGCATCACCAAGACCCGGAATAATGTAGCCGTGATCATCCAGACGCTCGTCCAGTGCAGCAACATAAATATCTACATCAGGATGGGCATCCTGAACGGCCTTGACTCCCTCAGGAGCGGCAATCAAATTCATCATCTTAATTTGGGTACAGCCTCTCTTTTTCAACACATCAATAGCCGCGATCGCCGAGCCGCCCGTTGCAAGCATCGGATCAATCACGATCAATTCACGCTCAGTCACGTCTGTAGGCAACTTCGTATAGTATTCCACAGGCTGCAATGTCTCGGGATCACGGAACAGTCCCACATGCCCTACCTTTGCTGCCGGCAGCAGTTTGACAACGCCATCCAGCATCCCCAAGCCTGCACGCAAGATTGGAATGAGACCCAGCATGCGACCGGAAATAACCTTGCCTTCTGTCTCAGCAACCGGTGTCTGCACCGTAATGCTCTCCAGCGGGATATCCCGCGTAATTTCATAAGCCATCAATGTTGCTACTTCATCCACCAGTTCGCGGAAATCCTTGGTGTTGGTCCGCACATCGCGGATAAATGTAAGTTTGTGTTGGATCAAAGGGTGATCACAAACCACCAGTTTTGCCATGATATATTCCCTCCGGTATTATCGTCACGTTCTTTCGCACCAGAATATCGAACATCCTGTATGGAAAGGATCTATGTAACCTATTTGTACAAACCAAATAAGCACAGATGCAATGCGTGCCTGTAAATCCTGTTTATTATAACATTCCCTTGATTGATTTAACACCTGCCACCGCAACCTTTTGTCAAGAGGAAGATATGACAGGTAAAATGCATACTTCGCCACTTCAAGAGTGACTTTTGTCATACAAAAAGTGCATAAAAAAGGCTCTGACGGCACTTGACCGTCAGAGCCTTTTGAATTTTGGACTTCCTGCCTAACCTACAGGCTTTGTGTCCTAATACAGCATCAGTCTTTTATCTGTACTTCAAATTGTCCCATGCCTCCTGAAATTGCTGGAGCATTTCATCCTTCGTAATGACTCCCGCAATATAGGCCTGCATGCTACTACTCAGATCCTGATTCAGTCCCTTAGGGAAACGTTGAAAGTTCCAACTCCATATCTTGTCGCTGTTTTATTTTATTCCAGGCATTCGCGTAGTTCTCAAAATGGAAGGTCATCGGCCACGAAGCGAAATGAGCCAAATTGTCGCTTGTTTTTCCCATTACATTTCGACCTCCTTTTTCTTCGTCAGACACACCTGGATGCTGGTAATGATTGCAACGATGACAAAGAAAATAATGGCTTTGGCAGTACCCAATCCAAGACGGTTATTTGTAAACGCTTCATTATATATGTCCAAACGCAACAGACTCCGTCGACTTGAAGGGTCCACCCTTTGTCAGCGCCAAATTCAACTCAAATACTTTAAAGGACCAGGATATCGCCAGAAACAGGCAGAATCGCTAGAAATCAAAAAAAGGCTGTTCCCCCTCCGGCTTACGGAAGAAAAACAGCCTTATCAGTCACATCATATGTGTAGTCATGGCCCCCCCCCGGATACCAAGGCTGACAACCTGAGGCTGAGGGGGAGCATGAACAAGCCGATTGATTAGTATTGAATACTTGGGTAGATCGGGAATTTGTCTGTCAGTTCGCCAACAGCTTGGCTGGCTTTGGACAATACCGTATCATCCTTCGGATTTTTAAGAGTTTCGGCAATGATTTTACCGATTTTGACCATAGCCTCTTCATCCATACCACGGGACGTTGCAGCAGGTGTACCAATGCGGATTCCGCTGGTAACGAACGGACTGGTCGGGTCGAAAGGAATCGCGTTTTTGTTCACTGTAATGCCCACGGAATCCAGCACATGCTCCGCTTCTTTTCCAGTGATGTTCAAGCTACGCGTGTCCAGCAGCATCAGGTGATTATCCGTACCACCGGATACAATGTTAATGCCTTCAGCCAGCAATGTCTCAGCCAGCACCTGAGCGTTGCGAACTACGTTTTGTGCATAGGTTTTGAAGGAAGGCTGGAGCGCTTCACCCAAGGCAACGGCTTTGGATGCGATCACATGCATCAACGGCCCCCCTTGAGTACCTGGGAAAATAGCTTTATCAATCGCTTGCGCCCACGCTTTGCGAGTCAAAATCAGACCTCCACGCGGACCACGCAGCGTTTTGTGTGTCGTTGTTGTTACAAATTGAGCATGCGGAACCGGGCTTGGATGAATACCCGCTGCCACAAGACCCGCGATATGTGCCATATCGACCATGAACAGAGCGCCCACATCGTTGGCAATGGAAGCGAAGGCTTCAAAATCAATGGTGCGCGGATATGCGCTCGCGCCGGCTACAATCAGACGAGGGCGATGCTTGAAGGCTGCCTTGCGCACTTCATCATAGTCGATGCGGAAGTTGTCTTCACGTACACCGTAAGCGGCAAAGTTATACAACAAGCCGGAGGCGTTAACCGGGCTTCCATGTGTAAGATGGCCGCCGTGCGCTAGGTTCATACCCAGTACGGTATCTCCAGGTTTAAGAGCTGCCAGATATACTGCCATGTTCGCTTGCGCTCCAGAGTGAGCTTGTACGTTAGCATGCTCTGCACCGAACAGTTCTTTGGCACGGTCGCGTGCAATGTCCTCAACGATATCTACATGCTCACAGCCACCGTAATAGCGTTTACCCGGATAGCCTTCAGCATATTTATTTGTCAGTACAGAGCCCATTGCTTCCATTACCGCTTCGCTGACGATATTTTCGGATGCGATCAGCTCGATATTGTGGCGTTGTCGTTTCAGTTCAAGTCCCATTGCTTCCAGCACTGCCGGGTCACTTTTACGCAAATGTTCCATCATGATTGATTACTCCCTCTCCATGGTCAATTGTCAGGTATACAGGCAAGCGCCTGCTCCTCTGTTGGGTACCTCATCATCAATACAAAAAAGATACAAACATGCTGTCCAAACCAAATTGCAAATGCTAGTCACAGCTTCCGCCGGCTTCTTGCTCCAGACTATACACCGCTCGTTGTCCTCCGATGAGCGGGGGACGAGTGAACGCCGCCGTCACACGCGCTTCGCCAATCCAGCGAAGGCCTGGACGAAACGGAACAGCAATCGGTTGCAAATGCATACCGATCAGCGTCTCACCAATGTCTATCCCCGCATGTGCCTGTACATTCGCCGCCAGACATGCATCTTCCAGCGCACGATAGGCGACGGTAGCCATAGATCCGCCTGCCGTACGAACGGGAACGGCGGCAACCTCCGTCAGTCCCAGCCGCTCCAGCACGGCTCGCTCAACGACTAGCGCACGGTTCAAATGCTCGCAGCATTGAAATGCCACGTCAAAACCATACGCCCTGCTAACGGATTCCACTCCAGCCAGCAATTGCTGCGCTACATCGAGCGCTCCCGCCGTGCCAATCCTGCTTCCAACCACCTCACTGGTGCTTACCCCGATAACCAGCAAACGACCAGCCTTGAGACTGGCTGCTTCTGCTATTTCCTTCACGACAGAAGCGGTCTGTGCTTCAAGCGTAACCTCATGATCCAATTGTCCTGCCATTGGAACCTCCTTTGGTTGAACAGCCCCACAGAGACTGGGCACGGGCTTATGCCCCATGTTCAACACACTCTCTCCTGAATCACAATCTGACTATATTATAGCCGATGAATCGGATTTCGAGCAGGAAAAATGGAAGACCCAACTAAAAAAAGGACCCTCTCTCGGTTCGAATACTCGAAGTAACAGCACACGGAAGAATCATTGTCATTTGTCTGGACAGAAGGCCACCGGAGGCCGGACCTAGCTCATATACGAAAAAAGAGCAGTCCACAGCCAATGTGGATTTGCTCTTTTGCCCAGGCGACCGGCCGTATATCCGGTGCTCCATCGTGGTTAATCCCACTTTTGTCGCCAGTTACACCGGATTCTTGTTTTTCCACCTTATCTTAACGGATTAACCGTCGAAAATCAACAGATCCCGTACAAAATAGATGAGTGATACAAACTTTATTCGGACAATGCCTTTAGCTTGTCCACCAGCTTATGCAGCGCCGTTCGGATTTCCCCAGCCGTGACATCGTAATCTTCACGCGGACCGCCGAACGGATCAGAAATATCAAAGCCCGGAATACGTTGATGCAGTTCAATCATCCGCTCACGCTCCCGTGCCGAAAGCTCCTGCCCCAGCGAACCCATCAGTTGTTGTGAAGCGTACAGACCATCCAGCTCCTGTACATCATTCAGCACCGAATCCCGGTCCTCCACATATTCCTTGAGCGTAAACACTTTGCCCGCCGTTTGGGGAAAGCGCTGAATTACGTGCTGCTTATGCCCTTGGGTCAAGGTTAAAATCAGATGCGCCCACTCGGCAAGCCCACCGTTCAAAGGAGTTGAGGTGATTTGATCCGAGATATTGTGGTCACGTAGCACCGCCTCTGCATGTCGGGAAATGGGTGTGCCTTCCATCGCAGCTACTCCCGCCGAACGCACTTCCAACCCTAGTCCGTGCTCAGTAGCCAGCTTGCGCAGCATCCCTTCAGCCATCGGACTGCGACAGGTGTTCCCTGTGCATACGAATAAGATATGTTTCAACGTCTTCACCCCCCGTATGTTGAAATAATATATAATTAAAACATAAACATAAAGCCGAACGCCAGTAGAATGGCACCGCCCACCGCTTCTCCATAGTCTCCCAGATTGCGGCTGACCTTTCGGCCTAACAGCAGTCCCAGCATCGCCATCGCTCCCCCGCAAAAGCCAAACGCCAGAACGGTTAGTACCAAATCACTCTGGAACATGCCAAGTGACACCCCAACAGAAAAGGAGTCAACGCTCACTCCAAGCGCAAATAGCAAAAGGCCCAAGGACGAACGATGGTCCAACACCTGTACTCCGTCCCCTTTGAAGGAATTATAAACCATATGCCCGCCCAAAAGGATGAGTAATCCCCCTGCAAAGTAGGTCGTCACATGGCCCAGTAAAGAACTCATATAATGGCCTGTGAACATACCCAGCAATGGCATCAGAATGTGAAAAAAGCCAATGACCGTGCTGATCCGCAGCACGTCCCGCAGGCGTATTCCTTTCATGCCGATCCCTACGCCCAACGATAACGCATCCGTCCCCAGCGCTACAGCCATGACCAGAATCGTTACAATCTGCCCGGCATGGGCAGAGGCTGCCAGCATACTCCATCCCCCCAAATATCCGTCCGCTCTTGTACACGTTATGCGGACAAGAGGCAAAACAGTACAAGCATACGGTGAACGTGCCTGTACCGGGATAAGTTGAGAGGAAACAATGCTGAAAAGTTAATCCATCTAAAGCCTCTACATCATTGGACAAATATCGGCGCCGTCCTAGAGACGGACGATCCGATGGCCCGCCGCTTTGAGCAGGCGGTTCATAACGGCGTCTCCCAGCCCTTTCGGCGGACAGGCTTCCGCCAAAATAAAGGTGACGCCTTCCTCATCGCAGCGGCGCAGCACGCCGTACAGGCGCTGCGCTGCCTCATGGAGTGCGTCCAGCTTGCCCAGCGTGTAAACGCGCTCTCCGGCATAGCCGGCGGCATGCTCGTCGAACGCGAGCACTGCTGTGCGCTCCCCCCGCGCGGACGCCTCCGCCAGCGCGGCGCGAATCCAGCCCGTCACCTCAGCGGTTGACGGGCCATGCACTACGCTCAAGCAGCCTCGCGGCGCGTAGTGCGTGTACTTCATGCCCGGCGAACGCGGTGCCGGGCTATCGGCGTCCTCGCCGGGCGAAGCGGCGACCAACGCAGGGTCCAGCTCGACGGCGCGAGCGACCGCAGCGAGCTGCTCGGCCGTCACGCCGCCGGGGCGCAGGATGGTGACGGTTCCGTCGTCACCGGCCTGCACCACCGTGGACTCCAGCCCCACACCCGTGGGGCCACCGTCCAAAATGCCGCCGATGCGGCCCTCCAGGTCCTCACGCACATGGTGTGCAAGGGTCGGACTGGGCCTGCCCGAGCGATTGGCGCTTGGCGCAGCCAGCGGACAGCCTGCTTCTGCGATCAGACGCAGCGCTACCGGATGGTCCGGCATGCGCACGCCGACCGTGTCCAGCCCCGCCGTCACACGAGGCGACAGTGCTTGAGGCATCACAGGCAACACCAGCGTCAGCGGTCCCGGCCAGAACGCATCCATCAGCGCCCGCGCCGTATCATTCACTTCCGTTACCATGCCGTCCAGCTGGGCAGGGTCGGAAACATGCACGATCAGCGGATTATCGGAAGGACGCCCTTTGGCGGAGAATACCGATTCTACCGCTTCCGTGCTACGCGCATCAGCGCCCAAGCCGTACACCGTCTCGGTAGGGAACGCTACCGTCTCTCCTGCTTGCAGCAGCACAGCGGCCTCACGAATGCCTTTTTCCGCCGCAATACGGTCTTGTCTGGATAACATTTCACCAGATGATTCCCCTTCAACAACCAATTCTCTTACGTCCCACCATTTCGTATGGGAATCGGCCAACGGCGGCTTTAGCCCATGAAGCCCCTGTTCGTCCAATACCCGCTCACATATTTTCTTCTGCAAAGACTCTCCGCGCAAACCTTGTATTTGGTTCGATTTATCACTCATATTAGATCATCCCATATCTTATTGTCATACAGTCCTGGTTCAGTTAGCTCTATCCCTAAAGAACTTACTTGGGCGGCTTATCTGAACCAAATCTGTCCATGTCTCATAGCTGTAAACCCTATATCCCATTATAACATACCGGGGTCATGCACCCGTTGTTCTCTTTTCTACAACTTACGACGATTAGGCAAAAAGACCACTCACCCATCCCCACAACCCCGTCAATGCATCCCATAGAAAAAACCGTACTTCCGGCTCCTTGTCAGCGGCATTCGTCCGTCCGCCTCCTTGGTCCGCTTTTGCCGAGACCGTTTGAGCTGCCGTTTCCCCGCTGCCCGCATCAATGAAGCACAACGGAGGAAACAGCACGCACCACCAATTTTGCCCTTTGCCTTGTCCCAGCGTGACCCGAAGCGCTTCATAATCCCCTGCCGGATAGACAAGCCCACCGTACATCTTCGTCGGAAAAGGTACGTTTGCCAATTCTACCTGATGATCGTACGAGATGCCCCGTCGAGCCAGTTCCGCACCTACTAAACGGTCAATTTCGGGTAAATGAGCAGCAATCAGCACTCTGGCCTGATCCAAACTTTGCGGGTTTTCCAGCTTGCCAACCCACGCATCCATCTGTTGTACGATGGTATCCCTAATTTCACGTTTTACCAGCTGATCCTCTGGACGATCCGAATTGGCCAAAATGCGCAATCGGATGGAATCATGAGGAATGACGCCCGCTCCTGTCGTTGCCATCCCTGCCACTACAGGCCCTCTTGTCCCTGTTGTCATGGCGGCATCTGTTTTTTGACCTTCCCACGACATCAATAATATTGAAATACAAAATAGTATCATTGCAGCTTGCTTGGTCCAGCTTCTCATCCCAATCCCCCCAAACTCTATCATGTCTATCAGTCTGTCCGGTTTGGGAGAGGCTAAACCTATGAATCTCGTAAAATGTTCAAGACCATTTTAAAAACACCCAATACACCCTACATCAAGCACATGGATCTGGGCCGAAGCTTCGGAGCAGTCCGCGAATACGAAAAAGCCCAGATTTCACAATCTGGACCCTTCGTATCTCACTATTTCCCCTCACCCTAAGCATCAAGTGACATCCATTTAGAAGCATAGCATTAAGCCTTCTTCTCCTTCGCCAAACTCACTCTGGATGGCTGTGGCAGATCGTCCTCCAGCTCCTGACCGTGGACCTTAATACTCATAACCAAGCCAATGCTAGCCATGTTAATAAGCAAAGACGTCCCCCCATAGCTTATAAAAGGGAGCGTAATTCCCGTCAGTGGCATGATGCCCAAAAACGCGCCGATATTTTCAAAAATCTGATACAGCAACATGGATACAATACCGACGATAAGATATGGTCCGGCACGGTCACGGCATTCCAGCGAGATCAGGATCATTCGATGAATCAAAATAAAATATAGCAACAACAGCACCGACGAGCCAACAAAGCCAAATTCCTCCGCTACGACCACAAAAATAGAATCCGCATACGTGTAAGGCACACGACCGGATTGAACCGAAGTCCCCTGCAAAAAGCCTTTGCCCATCATCCCGCCAGAGGCAATCGCCAGCTTGGCATTTTTGGTATGGTAAGATGCCTTTGCGGTCGCTTTTTCCGGTACCAGCCAAGGGTCCAGTCGCTCTACCCAGTGACTACGGCCAATCCCCTTCATAAAAGAATCGATCTCATCATGAAACGAAATATAGGCTTTGAGCCCGCCACCAACGGCAACTACAAATATGGTAAATCCGATCAGTGCATGGGATGCCTTCACATTACCAATCCATAGCATACCAAGGACGATGACGATGTATCCGAGCGCATTCCCCAAGTCATTTTGCACCATGACCATAGCAAAAGGGACAAAGCTCACCAGAGCGACTGGAAGTACATCCTGAACAAAATACAGCTTGCTCTTGCGCTTCTTAATCAGCATATAAGTCAGAAAAATGATAAGAACCAGCTTGAATACCTCAGCAGGCTGAAGGTTCAAGCCACCGATTTTCAAAAAGCCCTGAGAGTTGTTAACCGTCCCGCCAAAAAAGCCGAGAGCAAGCAGGAATATTCCGCCTCCATATACATACAGTGCTTTTTTAATAAATATTCGAAAATCGACTACCGCTATACCCAAGATCACCACAAAACCCAATATATAATACCCGATCATCTTCTGGTAGTCATTGCCGTGCTCCGCCAAGTTGGTAGGGCCTCTGCCCGCGCTATATACCGTTATGATGCTGATTGCCATCAGCAAAACCAGAATGAAGATCACCGGACCGTCAATTTTTTTCAATTTCTGAAGCATGATTTCCCCCTGAGCCGTTTCTCGGTCATACTCCTTTTATTCTAAAGGAAAGACTCGCAAAAAGAAAATGCAGCATTATTCCGCAACGCCCAGGACATGACGTTCGATTCCAGCAAGGTCTGGAACGATTAGAATCGTATTCCAATGACCTGCCTGCTCCAGCAGTCCAGCCACGTCTCTGGCCTGTCCCATGCCCAGCTCAAACCCGATCAACCGCGGCGGAGCCTGAAGCAGCCCAAGCTGCTCCAGCATCGCCCGATACGGGCCAAGTCCGTCAGGCCCGCCATCCAGCGCCATACGCGGCTCATGGTCGCGCACCTCCGGCTGCAAGCCTGCGATGTCGGCGGCCGGGATATACGGCGGATTGGACACCAGGATGTCCACCGCCTCTCCCGCGAACGGCGCCAGCAGGTCGCCTTCGCGCAGCTCCACGGCTGCGCCGTTGACAGTGGCGTTATGCGCCGCCATCTCCAGCGCTGCGGCGGAGATATCCCCCGCCACCACGCGCCAGCGGGGCCGCTCAGCCGCCAGCGTGACGGCAATCGCCCCGCTGCCCGCGCCGATATCGAGCGCCTGCGGAGCGCCGTCCGGCCACAATCGGTCGCCGTGCTGAAGAATAGCCTCGACGAGCAGCTCTGTCTCGGGCCGCGGAATCAGCACCGACGGCGAAACCGCGAACGGACGGCCATAAAACTCCTGCCGTCCGATAATATACTGCGCCGGTTCACCCGCTGCTTTGCGGGCTATGACCGCTTCCCACGCCTCTTTACCCGAGGCTGGGAACGGATCGCCCAGCGCAGCGTAGAACGCCGTGCCTTCCAGCCCGAGCACATGCTCCAGCAGCAGACGAGCGTTATGCTGCGGCTCCAGCACGCCGCAGCTTCCTAAAAAAGAAGAAGCCTCAACTAAGGCTTCTCTGATACTCATGCTCCGCTCCGGCGACATCCGATACACAAGATCGCGTTCGTGTCCCAAAACTTAAACCTCTTGTTCCATCAAATCAGCCTGCTCTGCAATCGTGAGCGCCGATACGATTTCTTCGATCTCCCCGTTCATCACCTGATCCAGCTTGTGCATGGTCAGCCCGATGCGATGATCTGTTACACGGCTTTGCGGGAAGTTGTAGGTACGAATACGCTCACTGCGATCCCCGGTACCTACTTTGCTCTTACGCTCGCCTGCATATTTGGCTTCCTCTTCCTGACGAAGCATATCCGAAATACGGGCACGCAAAACCTGGAGTGCCTTCTCCTTGTTGGAGTTTTGGGATTTACCGTCCTGACAGGTTGCCATAATGCCTGTTGGCATATGCGTTACACGCACCGCCGACTTGGTCGTATTAACGGACTGACCGCCAGCACCGCTGGAGCAGAACGTATCTACGCGGATATCCTTGTCGGAAATTTCAACATCCACTTCTTCGGCCTCAGGCATAACGGATACCGTAGATGTAGATGTATGAATACGTCCGCCGGATTCCGTCGTCGGAATCCGCTGTACGCGGTGTGCTCCGCTTTCGAATTTCATTTTGCTGTATGCACCGCGTCCGTTAATCATGAAAATAACCTCTTTGAAACCTCCGAGGTCATTCATGTTCGCGTCCATCAGCTCTACACGCCAGCCTTGGGTATCGGCATAACGAGTGTACATCCGGTACAGATCCGCCGCGAACAATGCCGCTTCGTCACCACCCGCTGCACCACGAATCTCGATAATCACATTCTTATCATCGTTCGGGTCCTTCGGCAGCAGCAAAATGCGGATTTTCTCGTCCAGCTCCCGTTTGCGGGCACTGAGCTCATCAATCTCCATTTTTACCATTTCACGCATCTCGTCGTCCAGCTTTTCGGCCTGCATAGCTTTAGCAGCGTCCAGCTCTTCAACGACAGTTTTATATTCAGTATATGCTTCATAAGCAGGCTGTAAATCAGACTGTTCTTTGGAATAATCTCTAAGTTTCTTGCTATCGTTCGCTACATCCGGATCGCAGAGCAGTTCGCTCAGTTTATCGTAGCGGTCCGCCAATGATTGCAATCGGTCCAACAAGCGATTCACCTCTTCAGTTAAATTAATATGAAGCCAGATTCAAATTCACTGGCTACAGCTCTTTATTATACCAACTAATTAATTAATTAGCTACTAAAAATACTTCTAATTCATGAATTGAATAACAACCATAATTTAATAATAAAAAGCCGCCACCCAATACAGGCAGCGACTACTTTATTTAGCACAATGTTTTATACTGCAAACCTAATGTTATACATTAAAACGGAAATGCATAACGTCTCCGTCTTGTACCACATATTCCTTACCTTCCAAACGAAGCTGACCACGTTCCTTAGCCCCGTTCATAGAACCAGCAGCAACCAAATCGTTGTAGGATACAACCTCGGCACGAATAAATCCGCGTTCAAAATCCGTATGGATTACGCCTGCAGCGCCCGGTGCCTTTGTTCCTTTGTGAATGGTCCATGCGCGTACTTCCTGCACACCCGCTGTGAAATACGTATACAGACCCAACAAGCGGTAAGCTGCTTTAATCAGACGATTCAGACCGGATTCAGCCAGTCCCAGTTCCTCCAGGAACATTGCCTTGTCTTCGCCTTCCAGCTCGGCAATTTCAGATTCTACTTTGGCGCTAATCGGCACCACTTCTGCATTTTCCGCTACAGCAAAATCACGTACCTTTTGCACATAAGGATTGCTGTCGGCTTCCGTTACACCGTCTTCGCTGACATTAGCTGCGTACAGTACAGGCTTCATCGTAAGCAAATGAAGATCACGTACAATCAACTGTTCTTCATCCGACAATTCCACGCTGCGCGCAGGCTTATCAGCATACAGTGATTCCTTGATCCGCTCCAGCACTTCAACTTCCTGGGTGTATTGCTTGTTGCCACCCTTCATGTTTTTGCGGGAACGCTCAATGCGCTTGTCTACGCTTTCGATATCCGCCAGAATCAGTTCCAGATTAATGGTCTGAATGTCACTGATCGGGTCGATTTTGCCGTCCACATGGGTGATGTTCTCATCTTCAAAACAACGTACTACATGCACAATCGCATCCACTTCACGAATATGAGCCAGAAACTTGTTACCCAAACCCTCACCCTTGCTCGCACCGCGTACAAGTCCTGCAATATCAACAAATTCAAAAGCCGTCGGTACCGTTTTGTTCGGCACAACCAGTTCAGTCAGCTTATCCAGCCGCTCATCCGGTACTTCAACGACACCCACATTAGGGTCAATCGTACAAAATGGATAGTTTGCGGATTCCGCACCCGCCTGCGTTATTGCGTTAAACAGTGTTGATTTGCCCACGTTCGGCAAGCCCACGATCCCCGCTTTTAAAGCCATAATCAGAACAACTCCCGTTTATATAAAATGTGCGTTATGCCATCCGTTAGTTTACCAACCCACATTATATATGAGAACCCGTACATGCGGCAAGCATATGGCTGTGACTTTCAGGATTTTGCTACAACCTCTACTTCTTCATTTAAATCTCTTTGCTCATCTGAATATCTGTAACCCGATAGCCGGACTTGCGATACACATGCAAAGCCCGCTCATTATGCCCAAATACATGCAAACCGATGCGAACAGCTCCCAGCCTGCGAGCTTCCTGTTCCAAAGCCCCCATCGCCATTGTACCTAACCCCCGCCCCTGATATGAATCGTAGACGAGAATATCCAGCAGAAAAGCTTCTTTTCCTTGCACGCTATCCGTAATATTGAACCAGATATAGCCCGCTTCCTCTTGGCTCTCCACATCATCAGTATCCGAATACATCAGCATGTAAAGGTGAGCATGGGGAGTGTCCAGTCTCTGTGGCAGGTATCGGGCAAAGCTTTCTGCCGCGCGTTCCGGCGCTTCTTCCACCGTCCATGTGCCTGCCTGGATTTTTTTCGTCCGCGTAGTCTGCGAGCGAGCGCTGCTCAAACCGTTCATATTGCTCTGCGTTCATCGGTACCAAGGTTGTAGTGCTGCTCATGCGTTCACCTTCTTTCTCAACCGAGTCGTGTCTTTAAGTCCTTTAATCCCAGCTACTCCAATTCCGAACATGACTGTTCGCAGTTCCAGCTCCACCTGCTCCAGCCGCGCTTCGAGCGCCTCTGTGGAGGCGACCGCCGATCCGAGCAGCGACCGTCCGAAACCCGCCATATCAGCGCCCAAGGCAAGCGCCTTGGCTGCATCGACACCGTCTCTAAGTCCGCCACTGCCGATCACTGCGCCATTCGGCTGCGCGGCCCTGACTTCTACGATACAATCTGCGGTGGAGTTCCCCCAATCCGCAAATGCTTCCGCCGCTGCACGGCGCACAGGATCAGAATTGCGGAATTTTTCCACCTGACTCCAGCTTGTCCCGCCTGCGCCCGCGACATCAATAAAAACCGCGCCCGCATCGTACAATCTCGAAGCCGTCTCGCCATCTATGCCCCAGCCTACTTCCTTCACACCTACGGGCACTGAAAGCTGGCGGCACAGCTCTTCAATACGACCAAGCAATCCGCCAAAATCCAGATTCCCCTCGGGTTGGAAAACCTCCTGCAATCCGTTCAAATGCAGTACAAGCATGTCCGCTCCGGCAATCTCTACCGCACGGCGACAGTCGTCCACGCCAAATCCGTAGTTCAACTGCACTGCTCCCAGATTGGCAAGGATCGGAATATTCGGTGCCAAGCGACGAACCGCAAAAGTCGGAGCCAGTTCTTCTTTTTCCACCGCAGCTCGCACCGAGCCTACTCCCAGCGCCCAGCCGCGTTTCTCCGCTGTTTCTGCCAAGCGCTCATTAATCGCTCCCGTCTCCGCGCTGCCGCCTGTCATGGAGCTAATCAGCAGCGGCGTTCGCACTGCGCGCCCCAGAAAAGTAGTGTCCAAACGTACCTCATCAAAATGCAGTTCAGGCAGTGCACAGTGTTTAAAGGCATAGCGCTCCAGTCCATTCGTGATGCCTTGGCCTGCCACGTCCTCTTGCAAACAAAGTCGGACATGCTCTATCTTCCGTTCACCTGTGCGTGCAGCAGGCAGCAAAGAACCGGATTTGCCGGAAATCTCAGGTGTTTCAGATTTATTTTCCACATTACTCATCTATGTCCCACCTCATTCAGGTCACTTCATGTATTTACATTGGTCTGAAAACACAAATAAGACCGCTCCCGAACACGGTAACCGATCTATTTATGTATTATTACAGGCAATTATTTGATACTTTTATTGTAGCATGGATGGAAAAATATATACACAATCGCGAGCCTTTCCTTTGCTTATATAAACCGTTCAGGTGAGTTTTGTTTGTGCCTTAGTCCTCAATGTCTTCGTAATAATCATTTTTTTGCTTTTCCCAGTACCGTCTGTCTCCATCTGTAATTTCCCTTAGCACTTTACATGGATTTCCTACGGCAACCACATTATCAGGAATGTCTTTGGTAACGATAGATCCAGCCCCAATAACTACATTATTTCCAATATTCACTCCTGGAGTGATTACGGTATTTGCGCCAATCCATACACTGTTTCCAATCGTTATCGGTTTACCAAATTCCAGCAAGGTGTTGCGCACATCTGAATCTATCGGATGCCCAGCCGTATATACGCCTACCCTGGGGCCGAAAAAAACATGATCCCCTATTGTTACTTTCGCTACGTCAATAATGATGCAGTCATAATTGGCATAGAACTGATTGCCCACTGTAATGTGACAGCCATAGTCACAGCGAAATGGGGGTTCGATATATATCTCCTGACCTGTAGACTCGAACAGTTGTTTAAGTAGCTCTACCCGGTACTCCTGTTGCTCTTCCGTACTGTAATTGAACAAACGGGTAAGCATTCTCGATTTCTTGCTATCCTTTGCCAATTCTTTTCCGCCAGCCATATATAGTTTGCCTTCTAACATATTTTCTTTATTCGTTGCCATGTACACTTTCCTTCCTGTTTAAAAGGTTTTCATTTCACTCCATGAAGTTGGACAAATGCCTGATACTAAATTATAGTACAGTTTATTATCATGCTTTTAATAAGTATTGTCAAAAGCATGGAAGGATATATAAAACGACATGTCCACTTAAAGCTTTGTCTATTCTTTGCGGCTTTTAGATAAGCGGCGGTAAGGAGTTCTTTGTATGACAGCACAGCTTTCCAAAGATCCAAAGTTCGTTCGCAATATGCTATTCTTATTATTTGCTCTTCCAGGTGTGGCTTTTGCATCTTGGGTCTCCCGAACACCTACAGTCCGGGATACACTGGGTGCTTCAACTGCGGAGATGGGAGTTATTATTTTCGGAATGGCGGCAGGCTCTATACTGGGACTACTGAGTACAGGCCACATCATTGCACGTACAGGTGCGCAACTGGTTATCCTCGGCAGCTCGCTGTTGTTTTTAATAGGTTTTATAATTATAGGTGTAGGGACTGTCTTTTCATTAACGGGTATGGTATTCGTCGGACTTGCTATTTTCGGATGCGGCTACGGGTCGGCAGAAGTCGCTTTGAATGTGGAAGGGTCCGCTGTTGAAAACCGTTTAAGCAAAACCCTGCTGCCTGCTTTCCACGGATCGTTCAGCGCTGGTACACTTATAGGCGCAGCCATCGGCTCAGGAGCTGCCGCAGCCCACGTCCCTGTGCTTATACCACTCTGGCTGTTCTTATTGCCACCACATCTATTTATTTGTATCGATTCCTGCCCTCCCATACAGGTAAAGAAGCTTTGGAGCATTCTCCTCAAGCCAGATCCGTCTTATCGCAGCAGCTTGCTGTTTGGAAGGAACGACGGGTTCTGCTCATTGGTATTATCGTACTGGGTATGGCCTTTGCGGAGGGATCAGCGAATGATTGGCTGCCTTTAACCATGATAGACGGGTACGGAGTAGATTCTTTAACCGGCTCTTACATTTATGGTTTATTTGTCGCAGCGATGACGATTGGGCGTTTTACTGGCGGATTCGTATTGGATAAGTATGGAAGGGTGCCTGTTTTAAAAGGAAGTGCGCTCATGGCAGCTGTCGGCATTGTTCTTGTGATTTGGGGACCGCATTATGGGGTAGCCGCATTCGGTGTGCTGCTATGGGGTCTTGGAGCCTCGCTTGGCTTTCCCGTAGGATTATCTGCTGCGGGAGATGAACCCCAAGGGGCAGCCGCCAGAGTGGGTGCAGTGGCGACCACCGGATACATTGCCTTTTTAGTAGGCCCTCCCGCATTAGGGTTTCTGGGGGAGTCTTTCGGTCTCTTACACGCCATGATCGCGGTACTTATTGGTGTTATCATTGCCGGCCTTCTATCAAACGCTGCCAAGCCAATAGATTCCAAAGAAACTCATTTAAAGTGTCCTAATAACGATTTAACATAGCCTCATATCTTAATAAAAGACAAAAAAAGCCTTGAATATCAAGGCTTTGCTTGAGAGAAAGTCCAGGGAACTTTTCATTCCATTTTGTATATTTATAAATTGAAATATTAATAGTTTTCCCCTGCCCGTCAGTTCCCGTTCAGCTTCCTCCACATAGTACTACGCCCGATTCCGAGCCGTTTGGCCGCCTTAGACTGATTCATGTTTTCCTCCTGCAAAACCAGCAAAATGATATCCTTCATGATATCATCGAGTGTCTGGTTCATATTGATGCTGGAGATGGAGCGCTGCGGGCGCTGCGATTCTTTTTTTAAAGTCGCCGCCACCTCTGCTTTGGTAATGCAGCTTCCCATTGCATTCAGGGCCAGTTCCTCGACCACCCTTTTTAACTGCTCCAGGTTATCCTCCCAATAAAAATCCCGCATCAGCTCCACCGCCTCCGCTTCAAAATCAATCCGTGCCTTCTCCGGGGTTTCATTCATCTCATGGCGGCACAGACGGATCAAGTTCGGAATACTTTCTTTTCGGCTGCGCAGCGTGGGCAGCTGCAATTTTAGACAGCCCAGGTTGTTGGCGAACAGCCGGCATATTTCATCCGGTTCATCATCCGAGTTGCGGCAGGAATAGGAAAAGATAATTTTGTTGTGCGAATAGACGGCCCCGTCTTTAAAATACTCATGCATTTGCTTGATAAAAGAAACTGACAGTACCTCCACATTTTTAATATAAATGATGTGTCCGATCTCCATAAACGGCGAGTTGCTGTGCTCCAGTATCCACTTCCATTTTTTACTTGTCATTAGAATGCAGTCGATAATCATCAGCGGCTTTTGCCTGATGAAATGATCTTTATTCAGAAAGCAGGTTTTATAGAGCTCGTTGGCAACTATATTTTTGCCGGTGCCGACCTCGCCGATAATGATCACGGGGCTCATGCTCTGGCCGTATTTATGAATTTGGGCGATGATTTCCTCAATGGCTGCGCTTTGGTCAAACCAGATATGATCCCTGTCCCAGTCCTGCTCGTCCTCGAACCGGATGGCATAATCATTGTGCTCCCCACCGGGTCCAAGCTTCTCGAAGAGGAACAGATTCATGCTGATCCCCTGAATATTCATCCGTATTCCTTTGATTTCCCAGATGCTTCTGCTTTTTTTTTTCTGAACTGCACGTCTTGCCTGTGCCGCAGCAAGGGCAACCTGCTGCGCAACTCCGCATCCGCTTCAGCGCGGATATTGTCCTGCAAGGTGGAATGGAATACACTTCCGTCATCCCCGTACACCACAACCAGACTGTGTTTTGTGGAGGCATTCGCATTTAGATGCTTCTTTCTCACATGTTGTCCTCCTTTTTCGATCATTTTTGCAATTGTTTCAAATTGAATCATTTCACCTTTTAAATCTCATTGAACATATAGGAATACTAATATAAAGTATACAATCATACAACCAAGCATTTTGAAAAATGCTGAACCTACAAAATTTGATCTGTTATGGAGGTAACCCGATGTCAAATCCATCCTTTTCACTACACGGAATCGTCACCACTGTGCTCACCCCGTTCACCGCTGATTTGAAAATTGATTATCCCTCATTGCAAAAGCAAATCCAGGCTGCGCTCGATGCCGGTTCGTCCGGTTTCCTGGTTCCCTGTCTTGCCAGTGAAATCGCGCATTTGACGCTGGACGAGCGGCGCGAAATCGTGAAAGCCACCGCCGAGGTCAGCAAAGGCAAAGCCTTGATCATCGCCAGCATCAATGCGCCGACAGGCAAAGAGCGACTTGGACTGCTGGACGACTTCCTGAAATATGGAGCAGATGGCGCCAATATCATGCTGGATTACACGACGGACAGCCAATATTGGCAGGATATTCAGGAGATTGACAAGGCGCGGCCCCCTTTCCTGATCCTCCAGGATGTGGACGGCCAAGGCGACGGATTAAAGGATGAGCTGCTGCTCCGTTGCTTTCATGAATTTGCCAGCGTGGTCGGGGTGAAGGTGGAGGTGAAGAACAACAATCCGAAATACTCCAGGCTACTGCAGGCAACGGACGGGGCGATCAATATTTCCAGCGGAAAAGGGAACGAGCAGCTCATCGAGCTGCTGGACAGGGGCGTGCAGGTCGTGATGCCGTCGGGGTTGTTTGAAATTTTCAACGGAATCTATCAACGTTATGCGGCAGGCAACCGGGAAAGCGCCAAGCGGTTATTTTATGCGGCACTTCCGATTATTGCCTACACGCGCCAGGACGGCACGATCAACCGCGCTTTTCACAAACGGTATTTGCAGGCCACCGGCGTGTTCACAACCCATCTTACCCGCGAAACCGCTTATTACGATGCCGTCAACGAAGCCTACAACCGGGAATTGCTTCAACTGGCCTTAACTATCAAAGAAAATATCGATCAATATTGATAAGCCTCACCGCTTCAAATTGTTTCAAAACGAAACACTTTTTCCAAGCAAAAGCTTTGACTGAAAAAAGTGATCTGGCTAAAATAACGTAAAAGCATACAAAAACGATGTGAATTATATGTTTTTAGAGAGGAGCTTTCGCAATGAAGTTGAACACATCTATGCACACGGTAAAAATGGCAGGCCTGTTATTGTTGGTGCTGTTGACAGCATGCGGTCAAAACACAACGGCTCAGAGCACGAATGCGAAAGCAGGCAGGGAAGCGGCGACACAGCCGGAAACGGTGACCACTTTGCTGGTAGGCACAGGCGGAACGACAAAGCCTTTTACCTTCTCAAATGACCAAGATGAGCTGGATGGCTACGACATCGCCCTGTTGAAAGCGGTGGACGAGTTGCTGCCACAATACGAAATCAAGTTTGAGCGGGTGAAGTTCGACGGAATTTTTTCTGGAATTGATGCGGGGCGTTACCAGATCGGAGCCAACAGTATTTCCAAAAAGCCGGAGCGGGAAGAAAAATATCTTTTCAGCTCGGAGCCTTACGGCTATGCCAGCACAGTTATTGTGAAACGGAAGAATGAGGACACGCTGAAAAGCCTAGATGATCTCGGCGGAAAAAGAGCCATAGTCACCACCGATGGCAGCGCGAACGACAACTTCATCGAAGCGTTCAATAAAGAGCATCCCGACAATCCGATCCAAATTACCTATGCCGATCTGGAGGATGTCCAGGTCTATCAGAAAATTGAAAACAATGAGCTTGATTTCAAGCTGCACGGCTTGTCCTCATACAAAGAAATCGTGGACGAGTTCGGATTCAAAAATCTGGACAAAGTGACGCTCCCGCTGGAGCAGGCCAAACGGATCAGCGATCCCGGCGTATATTTTATTTTCCCAAAAACGGACAAAGGAGCGGAAATCCGCACTGCGGTGGACGGCGCACTGGCCACATTAAGAGCGGACGGAACGCTTTCCAGGCTGGCCGTTCAATATTTTGATACGGATATCAGTAAGGGCACGGCCGAATAACTGATCAGGCAGTACGAAAGGGGTCTATTTTATGCCAAATCTATTTGATTTTGGTGTGGTTATGGATATGATTCCGCAACTCATCAAGTACATTCCAATCACATTCGAAATCGTGCTGTTATCCGTTGTTTTCAGTTGGCTGATCGGATTCGTCGTGGCTCTGGTCAAAATAAACAAGGTGCCTGTGCTCTACCCCCTGTCCGGCTTGTATGTTTCCTTCATGCGGGGCACCCCGCTGATCATACAACTGTACATTGCCTACTTCGGCATACCGCTGCTGCTGCAATACTGGAGCCATGCCCAGGGGGTGGAGTACAGCGTGAACGGGATCAACCCGATAGTGTTTGTCGTCGTCGCGTTTGCGCTTAATGAGGGCGCCTACTGTTCGGAGACGATCCGCGCCGGCCTGGAAGCCGTGGACAAGGGCCAGACCGAAGCCGCCATGTCCATCGGAATGACCGCAAGCCAGACCTTTTTCAAAATTGTGCTGCCCGAGGCTTTGATCGTTGCCCTTCCTTCACTCGGCAATGCCTTTATCGGCATGATTAAAAACACTTCGCTGGCGTTTACCTGCGCCGTGGTGGAGCTGACTGCCGGAGCCCGGCTGCTGGCCTCAAAAAACTATCGCTTCTTTGAATCCTATGTCGCGCTGGCTATCATCTATTGGATTATTACCATCGTTGCCGCACGGCTGATCCGGGTCGCCGAGAACAAACTAAGAGCAAACGAAAGACAGGTTGACTTCAATGATACGAGTTCGTAGCCTTCATAAGCAATTTCATAAACACCAGGTTCTCAAAGGCATTGATCTGGATGTCGGGGAAGGGCAGGTCGTGGCCATTATCGGCCCGTCCGGTTCGGGCAAATCAACCATTTTGCGCTGCATCAATTACCTGGAGAAGCCGGAAGACGGCATTATCGAATTAGACGGCAGGGTAATCGATGCCAGACAAGCGAAAAAAAACGACATTCTTTATTTAAGGCAGCATACAACAATGGTGTTCCAGCAGTTCAATCTGTTCAAGCATAAAACGGCGCTGGCAAATGTCATGCTGGGGCTTACGGAAGTGCAGAAAAAAAGCAAAGCCGAAGCGCGGAAAATCGCTGATCATTATTTGGACAAGGTCGGTCTGAGCAACAGAAAAAGCTATTATCCCCGGCATCTTTCCGGCGGACAGCAGCAGAGGGTAGCGATTGCCAGGGCGCTAGCGTTGAACCCCAAGGTCATTTTGCTGGATGAACCGACCTCGGCCCTGGACCCGGAAATGGTAAACGACGTACTGGAGGTGATCCGAACCGCCGCCCGCGAGGGCAGAACGATGATTATCGTCTCGCACGAGATGAATTTTGTCTATGAAATTGCCGACAAGGTCATCTTCATGGACAATGGGCAGATTGTGGAACAAGGGACCCCACAGGATATTTACCTGAGTCCCCGCCAGGAGAGAACCAGACAATTTTTGTCCAAGGTCAATATCGGCTCTAATTACTCTATTTGACGAGCAACTGCTGCAGCTATAGGTTGCGGCATTCAACTACCCAAGGGAGGCTAAAGCAATGAGTACATTAAAAGAGTACTTGCAGCAGAAACGGGAAGCGGGTCTGCTTCTCAGAGAAAAGGCCGAGCAACAGCCGGAATACAACCGCTTCAGCGCCAAGGTAAAGGCCAAGGGGCGCAGCGGCGTGCGTGAAATCCGCATCCGTGATTTCCAGGTCATCAGCGACAGCCCAGAGGATTACGCCGGCTACAGCCTGGGCCCAAGCTCTCCGGAGCTTCAGCTTGGCGTGTTGGGAAGCTGCCTGACGCATATTACGCTGATCCAGGCTTCACAGAGGGGAGTCAGCCTTGACGCGCTGGAGGTTGAGGTGAGCGGCCAGCAGCACCCGCTGGCGGGCAGCCCCGGATACGAGCATATTCCGATTTTCCCGCACAATATCCGCTACAAGCTGCATATTACATCCTCCGAGTCACAGGAAACCATTGACGCGCTGCATAAGGCCGTGGAGGAGGCCTGCCCAATACTGAATCTGCTGCTGAACCCGCAGACCATAGAAGGCGAGCTGTTCCTTGCCGCCCCCGAGCAGGTGTAAACGGATTTTTCGAAAAAAGCTGCAGCGTTATCCAACTGATCGGGATATATAGCAGTATCCTATAATTGCAAAGGAAGTTATTTGCCCATGCTTCACTCTTTGAATGTGCGGCTGAACCGGTTGATGCCCCTGATCACTCCGATCAGCATCATCGTAGGCGTGTTTTGCGGCAGCAGCCTGTCATCCTTTACTTATCTGTCGCCATGGCTGTTTGCCTTCATGACCTTTGCGGGAAGTATCAGTCTCGGGTTCAGAGATTTCCTGAATGTGCTCAAGAAACCCGCTCCGCTCATTATCTGCCTGTTCATTCTGCATCTGGCCATGCCGGTCGTTGCTATGGCCTTCGGCCATTTAGCTTTTCCCGGGGATGCCTATACGATTACCGGACTGATTCTGGCCGCGGCCATTCCGACCGGAGTCAGCAGCTTTGTCTGGGTCAGCATTTATAAAGGCAACATCGCCTTAACCCTGTCGATCATTCTTATCGACACGATACTAGCTCCTTTCGCCGTTCCCGGTGTCCTCTCGCTCTTGATCGGAGCGAGCGTGAAGCTGGACGCGGCGGCCATGATGGGCAGCCTGTTCTGGATGATCGTCGTCCCCTCGCTGCTGGGCATGATCCTCAACGAATGGACCAAAGGCACCGTCGCCCCGCGCTGGAGCCCGCGGCTGAACCCGCTCTCCAAGCTGATGATGGCTACAGTGGTAGCCATTAACGGGTCAGTTGTCGCACCTTACCTGACCCATCTCAACCTGAGGCTCGCCGGTCTTGCCGCCGTCATTGTTGCACTGGCTTCCACTGGATATATGCTGAGCTACTGCTCCTCCAGGCTGCTGGGCTGGAACGAAGCGGATCAGGTAGCGCTCATCTTCAACGGCGGCATGCGCAATATCAGCGCAGGGGCCGTCCTGGCCGTCTCCTATTTCCCTGCTCCGGTCGCACTGCCGGTCGTGCTCGGCATGGTGTTCCAGCAGATGCTGGCCTCCCTGGTCGGCTTTCTGCTCGGCCGACGTTCCCGCATCCGTGAGCGCCGCGGGACGGCTTCCGCGGCCTGATAATTAAGGGGCCTTCCGCAAAGGGTAGCCCGAAGCAGCAAACGAGCCCGTTCTCCGCATCAATATGGAGAACGGGCTCGTATACTTGGAAATAGTCTTAACGATAGCATTTTTACACCCAGCAGAACGTCGCCCGGATGATGCGCCCCTCTATCTCCAACGTTTCTCCATTTTTTTCATCCATTGAAGTCGTACCCTAGGCGACTTTTTATATCCCAAAACTCGCACAACAACAGAGCAGGGAACACCCATTAATGCATCGCCTGCAATAGCACAACCTAATAACACAGCTACGGATGCGGCTGGCCTTTTAGCAGACTTCAATTCCCTGTTTGATAAGCTTCATGATGTCAAGATAAAGGTCAGGTCATATTAACATCCGTTATCCCTTCATCGAATCAGGTACATGTGAAATGCTTTCTTGCTGGTCCTTCGTACGTCCGTTGCCGAACTTGAATATCAAAATGCCTCCGATAATGACCAGCACGCCGATCAGCTTGGTGAAGGTGAACGGAATCTTTTCCAGTCCCAGCCATCCTAACGAATCCCACAGCAAAGCAGTGCCCAATTGTGCCGTTAATACGATAGAGATCGCATAAGTCGGACCAAGCAGCTTCACTCCTTGTACCAGACAGAACACCACGCCAACACCAATCATTCCACTGAACCAGTACCACGGCTGCATATGCTGTAGTGTAAATGTATTTTTCCCTGCAAAAATAAGACTGCCGAGCAAGGAGGCCAGAAACCCCGTTCCCAGCACAAGTGTGGTTGTAGCCCATGAACCTGTCCGTTCGTTCACCTTATTATTGAATATCGTTTGCAGGCTAACAAAGGCTCCTGCGATAACCGCCAGTACAATTCCTGATAGCATAATTTCAACTCTCCCCCGCTAATTCTTTTACGAATGATTATGCTTCATAAATATTATGGCCTGCCAGTTGGCCCAAACCTTCTCTGTCACGAATTACAATATAGCCCCGTGCTCGTTCCACCAATCCATCTGCGCTCATCTTGCGAATCACACGGTTGAGATGCCTATAGCTGGTTCCGATTAAATTCGCCACATCTACGAGACTGGATGCCCGCAGTTCCTCATGAAAAGAAGCATCACCTTCGTCAAAAGAAACGGATAGCAGGTAACTGGCCAGCCTGACTTCCACAGGATACATTAAGTTAAAGCTGGAGAAGTCGGAATCCATGCAAAACTTCCGGGTAACGATATCCAGCAAAAATTGCAGCATTGGAGCGTAGTCTCTGCCATATTTATTCATCCACTGGTGGTGAATACCGATTACATATATAGGAGACACAGCCTCCACCGTGTTGATCACGTTGCTGCTGCGAATATATTCAACATCTCCTATGATCTCAATCGGTGTTTTAAAGCAAAGAACCAGTGTTTTACCTTCCGTTGAACTGGTATAAATCTTGACCTTGCCCTGTACCAATATGTACAGATGTTCAATGGAATCCCCTTGGGAGCACAGCTTTTCCCCTTGTTCCAAACGATGCAGCGACAAATGAGGCCGCAGTGGCTCATGTAGTATCGATTCTAACTGATGCAATTGTAAAAAATGCTTCAGTTGCTCTTGATCCTGAATTTCTTTCATGCTTGGGCTCACCTTCGTTTTCTACGTTCTGGGTTCCTTCTCCGAATAAAGTTCTATTTAGAGCTTCAAAATGATCACACCCGCAATCATCATGCCAATGCCTATAAATTGCGGGAGCTTCATCTTCTGCTTCACTACACCGAACCATCCGTTTATATCAACCAGGAAGGTCAGGCACAACTGGGCAATCAACAGCGCCGAGATCGTGAACGTAACCCCAATATGCTGAATAGCGGTGACTTCACTAAATATGATGATAGCTGCAAAAGCGCCACCTAAGAGATACATGGGCTTCACCTGCTTCATCTCTGCCAAGCTGCCATCTCGTGTAAACATCCAGACCAATGCCGCCAAAATAACACCCGTCAGTTGAGTAACCGTAGCCGCCTGCCATGTACCGATATCCTGACTAATCCGTGTATTCGCTACCCCTTGCAGCGTAATACAAGCGCCTCCCAAAAAAGCAAACAAAATTCCTCTCATGAATCGTTATTCTCCCTATCTAAGTGACTTTTCTATTTATTAAAGTATAGGTTAGTCTCACCATAAAGGACATATGTCCTGAAACAACTCCAACCATCCATACCTTTCCTTCCGATCATTACGCTTCAATCCTGTACACTTGCGTTAATAACTAGACAGTATCCCATCATAAACTGCAGGTTCCGGCACGATAAAATGGAATGCAGCATTCAATTGAGGAGTTGAACGCCATATGGCTAAACATAATTGGCTGCATCGAAAAAGCCGTACTATTAAAATCATTATCCTGTTACTCATCCTGTGGCTGATTGCCGTCATGATCTATCAGACCCATAAGCCATTGCCCCCCTTCGTCTCCTATGAAAGTCAGGAGTATTCAACCAACGAGGTGAACTTCTGGACGGATTTGACCTATCCCTCCAGGGATGGAAGTACCGCACAGCATGAAGGGCAAATTTTAAACCGTATGTTTGGGATCATTGATGAAGCCAAACAATTTATCGTCATCGATCTGTTTCTGTTCAACGATTATAAACATAAGGGCCAGCGCTTTCCCCAAGTCAGCGCACAGATGACCGAGCGTCTGATTGCCAAAAAGAAGGCTCGTCCCGATATGCCTATCTTTTTCATTACGGATGAAGTCAATACCAATTACAATTCATCTCCCAATCATTTGCTGGAGAATATGAAGCGAGCGGGAATTCAGGTCGTTCAGACTGATGTGGACCCGCTGCGGGATTCCACGCCGATCTATTCTGCCGTGTGGCGTACCTTTTTCCAATGGTTCGGACAGCAGGGCACGGGCTGGATTCCCAACCTGATGGCCAGTGACGGACCTGACGTTACGGCACGCTCCTATCTCAAGCTGTTGAACGTCAAGGCCAATCATCGTAAATTGGTTGCCAGCGAGCAGACAGCGCTCATTTCCACAGGCAACGTTCACGATGCGAGTGCATATCACTCCAATGTTGCGCTGGAGGTGAAGGGACCCATCATCGGGGACATTTTACAAACCGAGCAGGCGGTGCTGGACTTCTCTGGCGGAGGGCAGCTTCCTGCCTATACGCCACAAGCAGAAGCCTCTGCTCAATCGGGAAAAGACAGATACCGGATCCAATATCTAACCGAAGGCAAGGTATACACATCGGTTCTGGATGCCATCGGGCAAACAAAGAAAGGCGATAGCATTCATATGGGCATGTTTTATTTGGCAGACCGTAAAGTGTTGAACAGCCTTCTGGATGCCTCTGCACGCGGTGTGAACATCCAATTGTTGCTGGACCCGAATCAAAACGCGTTTGGACAGGAAAAAATCGGTATCCCCAATCGTCCGGTTGCCAAAGAACTGTCCGATAAATCGGGCGGAAAAATCCAAATCCGCTGGTATAATACGACCCATGAGCAATACCATACCAAGCTAATTTATATTGCCAAGGGACAAGGAGATCACATCATTTTGGGCGGCTCCACGAATTTGACACCACGTAATCTGGACGATCTGAATCTGGAGAATGAATTGCGGGTGGCCGCTCCAGCGGACAGTAAGCTGACCCGACAGATTGCGGCCTATTTTGATACATTGTGGAATAACCGGGGAGCTAAATACAGTCTGGATCTGGAAGCTTACGAGGATAATTCTACATTTTGGAAAGATATACTATATCGTTTACAAGATATGTTGGGCTTTACCACATTTTAAAATTGGGATGGCACTGTTGCGTGCTTGCTTGCTTTCTTCATTCAACCTATAGCAGCGGTGAAAGCAGCCGGGCGAGTGATTCCATCAAACGCTTGAACAGACGCTTCTTCATAAATTCCTCGCGGACGATCAGGCTGGCAGACTGCAAATCCCGCTCGTAATCCGCCACCATCTGCTGTACACTATGCGTTCGGATCAACAGAGCGTTCACTTCAAAATTCAGGTGGAAGCTACGCATGTCCATATTAGCCGTCCCGATGGTCGCAACCTCTCCGTCAATAATGAGAAGTTTGGAATGGAGGAAGCCTTTTTCATACTCATATACCTTGACCCCAACCTCCAGCAACGTTTGGAAATACGAATGGGACGCGAGGAACGGCAGCCACTTGTCCGGTTTCGCAGGAAACAGAATCCGCACGTCCAAACCGGACAGAGCCGCCATCCGCAGTGCGGTCAAAATATCTTCATCCGGGATAAAGTAAGGAGTGGCAATCCATACCGATTTGCGGGCGGATGTGATCATGGAGAAGAACAGATTTTTGAGCACTCTTCGCTCATTATCCGGGCCGCTGGCAATAATCTGCACGCCTCCGTCCGTAATTGGCTCGATTTTGGGGGACAGATATTCCTTATCCAGCACCGATTCACCCGTCATATGAAGCCAGTCCTGCAAAAATATAAGTTGCAGCGTCCGCACAGCCTCGCCCTTTACGACCATGTGCGTGTCACGCCAAAAGCCGTAGGCTTTGTTGCGGCTGAGGTACTCATCCCCTACATTCAGACCGCCGATCAATCCAATATTGCCGTCGATAACCACAATTTTACGGTGATTACGGTAGTTTACCCGGCTGGAAAAGAACAAGATCCGTGCGCCGCCATAAGCGACGACTTCTATCCCCGCATCCCGCATTTCCTTCAAGAAAGTCTTCGACAGCTGAATGCTGCCCACCGCATCGTACATAAACCGCACCTTGACGCCAGCTTTGGCCTTTTCGATCAAGATTTCCTGAATGCTGGTGCCGATATCATCCGACCGAAAAATGTAGTATTCCATGTGGATATGATGCTCTGCCTTGCGTAGTTCCGCCAATAGTGTGGAGAAGGTTTCATCTCCGTTGTTCAAGATTTGGGTTTCCGCCGCAAAATAAATCGGGGAACGGGCCAGCCTGCGTGCCAAACGCATCAACTGCTGCTGCTCATCTGTAAAGCAGGTCAGATCGCGTTTGACGTGCATGGCATCCTTCTCAATACGGTCGTAAGCCTGCTGGTCACGCAATGCCTTTTTGTTATACTTGCGGCGTTTGAACACATTTTGCCCAAACAAAAAATAAAGAGGAAGTCCAACCACTGGCAGCAAGGCCAGCAGCAAAATCCAGGACATCGTGGTGGAAGGATTACGATTCTCCGAAAAAATAATCAGACTGATGGAGATAACCGACAGGGTAGAAAAGATACTGATAACGGTTCCTTCATTTGTGCCGATGGAATTAAACAAGCCAAAATAATAAATACCAAAAACCATAGCCGCAATTAACACGGCCAGTAAGCTTCGCCTCATAATTTACCTCATTTCCAATGCACTGCATCCTCATCAAGCAGCAAGAAACAGACAATGTATATATGAACTGGATGATTCATCGTTAAAAAATAGACATCTTCATTATACTGTACATGAGAACCTTATTTCTTCCCACTTTTTTGTTAAGATTTATGAAGAAAAAAAGAATCCGTAGAAAAACTCAAAACAAAACCGGATAAAGCCGGGTTGACACTTACTTTTTTTCGTGCAAAAATAAACTAACGAACGTTAGGTAGGTGAGAATGATGGGAATGGAAGACATTCGAAAAGCCGCTCTTTTCCAATTTGCAGCCAATGGGTATGAGGGGGCATCCTTAAGCAATATTGCCGCTGAGGTAGGTATTCGAAAACCTTCTATATATGCGCATTTTCAAGGCAAGGAGGATCTGTTTCTACAGGTGGCGAGGTACGCTTTTCAAGAGCAGAATTTACGTATTTTTGAATACTTTTCGGAACGCAGAGATCAGCCGCTGGAGCATACGCTGCATGACTTCCTGTTTTGGATGGGACAGGAATATGAGAGCAACAACACAGCCAAGTTTATGCTTCGCTTTTCCTTCTTACCGCCTGTGTCTTTGTATTCCGAGGTTCTGGATATTGTTAATCCTTTTCTGGAAAATATGGAGCGAAAATTAACTCGCATCCTCCGGAATGCACGAGATAGGGAGCCCTTTGGACATATGGAGCCAGTGGATGTGGCTCTATCCTTCATAACACTGCTGGACGGAATCATGGTGGAACTGCTCTATAGTGGTAGCCTCAACTACCACCGAAGATTGAAAGCTGCATGGCCTATTTTTTGGCGCGGGATTACGTTAACCCCGCCTCATGAAGCGTGAAGAACAAGAACATAACGAGTGATTAATTTACAACTATTCTATATTTAAAGGGGAACGCTCATCATGAATCGCAGCTGGATTTATGTTTTTATAGGTGGCCTTATTGAGGTCGTATGGGTCTCGGGTCTGAAGCACGCAGATTCTGCACTCGCCTGGATTGCAACCGTGCTGGCTATAATAGCCAGCTTTTATTTGATCATAAAAGCGGCCAGCCGTTTGCCCGTAGGCACGGTATACGCTGTATTTACCGGACTAGGAACAGGCGGAACCGTTGTAGGTGAAATGCTGCTGTTCGGGGAACCGTTTCAATGGTCCAAAACGCTGTTGATCGCGCTTTTGCTGGCAGGTGTCGTAGGCCTGAAATTGGTTACTGACCGGGATGCTCAGGAAGGGAGTGGCGCATAATGGCTTGGATTGCATTGGTTATCGCGGGATGCTCGGAAGTGTTTGGAGTCATTGGCATGAAAGGAGTTACGGTTGGCAAGGGCTGGAAAGCACTCATGCTCATGGTTCTATCTTTTGTCATTAGCTTCTCGCTGCTCAGCTACGCCATGAAGAGTTTACCCATGGGAACTTCCTACGCGGTATGGACAGGCATCGGAACGGTCGGCAGCACGATTACGGGCATGTTCTTGTACGGTGAACAAAAAAGCGTATTGCGTGTCCTGTTCATCGCTATGATTCTTGCCGCAGCACTGGGTTTAAAGCTAATTTCTTAAAGGAGTGATACCTTGTGATTACCACCGTAACGCTTAACCCGGCTGTAGATAAAATCTACACGGTTGCAGGCTTCGGTCTGAATGCCGTCCACCGGATCGAGGGCGGCCTGACGGTGCCGGGCGGCAAAGGCGTCAATGCCGCCCGTGTCATTCGCACGCTGGGCGAGCCTGTGCGGGCGACCGGGTTTGCCGCCGGACACACTGGGCGGCTGCTCATCGACGGTTTGAGCTCGGAAGGCGTAAGCGCCGATTTCATCGAAACGGCGCACGGGGAAACCCGTCTCGCCATTACCGTGCTCGACCCGTCCACGCGCACGCAGACCGAGCTGATCGAAAGCGGCCCGACTATCGGGCCGTCTGAGCTGTCCGCGCTGCGGCGCAAAATCACGACCCTTGCCGCGGACTCGGCTTGGGTCGTGTTCTCGGGTAGCCTGCCTCGGGGCTGCCCGCCGGATCTGTACGCCGAGCTGTGCACGCTGGCGAAGGCGCGCGGTGCGCGAGTGGCGCTGGACGCGAGCGGCGAGGCCTTGCGCCTGGGGCTACGCGGCAGGCCCGACCTCGTGAAGCCTAACGAGGACGAGGCCGCCCGCTTCGCCGGCATCGACGCAGCGCGCCCGGGTGCCGCTGAAGCGGCGGCAGCGCAGCTGCTTGAGGCCGGAGCGCAGCTGGCCGTCATCTCGCTCGGCGCGCGCGGAGCGCTGGCGGTGACGCGTGATGCGCGCTACCGCGTGAGCCTGCCGGACGCGGACATTGTCAGCGCGCTCGGCAGCGGTGACGCCATGGTCGCCGGGCTGGTCACCGGCGCGGTGGCGGGGCTGGAGCTCCCGGCCATGCTACGGCGGGGAGCGGCCTGCGGCACGGCGGCGGCTTTGCACGCCATGGCCGGAAAGATCGAGCTCCAGGACGTGCAACGTCTGGAGCAGGGTATTACAGTGACGCTGTTGTAATCAGCGTCACTTTTTTTCATCCAATCCAAACATTCTTTTATTCGATATTCCGAATATTGGATGCTCTGAATGTCCTGTTCTCCAACTGCCTTACAACAAAACTCTGTTTTCCAGTATATTTTTCATACAAATATGCGACTTCGAAGGGCCTAATTTCACCAGTGAATCCTGAAACTCTGCAATTTCCTCTACCGACGCAGTTTGTAACTTGATGAGATAATTAAATTCCCCGCTGATGCGAAATAAATCGGTGACCTCCTTCACTTCTCTACAAAAATCAACCAGCTCTTGGCAATGCTCTGTCTTTAATAGAATAAAAGTGGTCGTTCCCCGATTCAGTTCACGTAAATTAAATACGGTGCTATAACCGGAAATAATCCCTCGATCCTCCAGCTTGATAATTCTTTCTTTAACGGACGGTTGAGACATCGAGATTTCTTTACTGATCTGGGAAATAGATATCCGGGCGTCATGCTGAAGCAACTGCATAATTTTGTAATCAATATCGTCTATGTGATGATGCATATCAAGCACCTCCTGCTTCGATCTTAAAAAGTAATGTTTTTTGTACGAATTAACTTTTATTTAATAACTAATATAGGCTAAAATCCTCACTTTTCATATATATGAACCTTATTATTATCCATATAATAAGGTGAACTTATTTATAAGGGGAGATTTTGAATGAGCGTGAAGGGTCTTGCACATGTGGCGATCCAAGCCCAGGATTATCAAGCAACCATTGCATTTTATACGGAGGTGTTGGGTTTTAAAAGAGGACATCATTGGAGTCTGCCGTCCTTTCAAATTCGGGAAGCTTCCATGCTCATTTCACCTGATCAAAGGACCTGTCTTGAAATTTTTGATAACGATGCAGTCATTCCCGCTCAAGGAAAAAAAGCTTCCTCGGAGGATGAAATTGCCCACGGTGCTTTGCTGCACTTCGCATTTTACGTGGATAATGTAAACGAAATATACCAAAAAGCCCTTGCTCATGGAGCAAGAACCTTTGTAGAACCGGATCAGCTCACGCTTGGTGAGCCCCCTCTGGTGGTAAAAAATGCTGTGATCTACAGCCCCAATGGCGAGGTCATCGAATTTATCGAGGATGTAGATTTTGATATGTCCTTGTCCAGCAAAAAATAGTCAGCATCGTTATAAGCTCATGATTTCAAATTTACTGAAAAGTCCGCTTCTCCAGGAAGTGGGCTTTTTCATATTTCACTTAACCCTGATCTATGACCAATCCGGAAGAATTAAAACGATTTTAATAATGGACCGATATATTGATAAGCTACCTTTTTCACCAACATGGATGGTCACGAAATTATATTTAATATTAAACTATGCAAAGGAGTAGATTATCATTTCAATTGATTTCAATGTATATTGGTTTCATTTTAGCTCTGAGCTGCTGATGCCGTTCTTCTGCTTGCTTGGACTAGTACTCATCTATTTTGGATTCAGGACCATCCGCCGCCATCGCTACCGCAAACGCCATTGGGTTCGTACCAAGGGGCAAATCGTGGATGCGCATATCGAGGTAGACGTTGATATCGTTCCCTTTGACCGTGATGATCCGGTAGATACCAGTTACACCCGCCGATTGAAGGTACGCTTCTACACCACTTCAGGTGAAGTCGTAGAATTCTGGAATCCTTATAGCACCAATCTGAGCTTCAACAGGGTTGGCAGAAAGATTAACGTATTATACAATCCAGCGAACCCTCGTGATGCCCTAATTGCAGGCGGTGTAAATGGTGCAGGCTGCCTTGCCTTTATGCTGTTTCTGATCGGTATTCCCTTCGCTTTGAGCGGGGTATTCGCGTTACTGAAGTTTTTCTTGTAACAAGGTTTGGATCACATACTGTTCATAAAATTTACCGCCATATAAATAGCCAAGCCTAAAATAATCAAGGCCGATATTTTATTGAGCATGATGCCGAATCTTCCTTCTGAATCCATACGTCCTACAAGACGTCCGGCCGTCGCCAAACCAATAAACCATATCCACGATACCGACACGGCGGCCAGTCCGAAAGCCCAGCGTTCCCCACCATCATATTGGAGGGAGCTGGTTCCAATCACGCCGACGGTATCCAGAATGGCATGAGGATTCAGTAAGGATACTGAAGCAGCAAAAATCATCTGCCGCTTCGGCGGCATAGGCTGGCTTTCTCCCGAGGAAGCCGCCTTCGATTTCCACAGGGTCCAGGCCATATAAAGCAGAAATAGACAGCCTGCTGCATAAAGCGCATTCGTAAGCCACAGAAAACGCTGCAAAATAAGGGAGACGCCCCCCAACTGCGAGCCCAATCAGGACCGTGTCACAGACTCCCGCCGTAATAACGGCAGGCAGTGCATTGCGAAACCGCGACTGTGACGCCCCCTGATTAAACACAAATACATTTTGCACTCCCAAAGGCAAAATCAGCCCCAATGCCAATAAAACGGCATGGATAACAGCTTCTAGCATGTTATGTACTCCCCCAAAAATCATTACCTACCTTCTCTCTCATCTTTCGATATTTCCTTCCTGTCCTTGATGTGATTATCGCTCTGTATTTTCTGAGTTTTCTGCACATCCGGTAAATCTTGCATGTGCTCCAAACGATTTACTGTAAGCTGATAATCCTGAGGGTTGTTCATATTGAAGACGGCTTGCTGCCACATTTCTAAGCTCGCTCCCGGCCCATCATCCGCTGTCGCATAACGAACGTTCAGGAGATCCAGCCAGCCAATCAGACGCAGACGACCATTGCGCAGACAATGCTCGGCGGACGGCAGCACACTTCGATGATACATGCCCAGCAACGGATGTATACGCCCATCCACAGAAGTGATTACCGCTTGTAATGCTGATTCCGTTGCCCGGTTCAACAAGCCATTTCCACCCATCAGTGCTTGCTCCCCTTCCGCTTCTTGTTTCCTTTGGTCACTGGTTGTCTTTTGCACCGCTGCCCAGTCCGTTGTATGGGCAATCAAGGCACGTAGTACCTCTGGCTGCACGAAGGGCATATCACAGGCGACGACAATCCCCCACTCCGTGTTGGAAGCAGAAAGCCCCGCATGGATGCCGCTCAAAGGCCCCAAGCCAGGATACAGGTCTGTCGTCGTTTCCAGACCAAACCGTCTATACTGCTGCGTATCTCGGGCCACGACGATAACTCGTTGCGCTACTTGCCCTAGCACAGCAGATATTCTCTCCAGTACTGTAACTCCCCCAAGCTGGAGCATCGCTTTATCCTGTCCCATTCTGCTAGATCGTCCGCCTGCTACGATAATTCCAGTCACCTCCACCATCACCATTAAACCTCCTTTTCCCAGATAAATTCTATCATTAATTATGAATGATTACAGAATAGAGCCATCACTTCGAGGATTTCCTGTTATATAAGTGGATTTCAAAAAAAGGGACAGCTCTAATCATAGCATCCAGATAAAGAATAAAAAATGGCGATCCATCTGGATCGCCTGAAAATAGAAAGTACCTCTTTATCTCTTCATCTAGTTCATTGCTTTTTAATTCGTGAATTTAATGAGTTGCAAAAACCGTTTCAGTATGGAAGTCGCTTCCACCCGGGTCGCCTGCTGTTTAGGGGCAAGCAAGCCGGGGGAGACGCCTTTAATTAAGCCTTGCTCTGTAGCCTTCGCCATAGCCTCTTGAGCCCAAGGAGAAACAGCGGATGCATCGCTGTATATCTCTTTATATTTCTCACTAGCAGGGCCAGCATTCAGAATTTGGGCATAATGTGCTGCCTTTTCGGTAATAACCACGATCTCCTCACGGGTAATCAATTTTTCTGGTCCAAATGACCGATTCCCGTAACCACGGATCAGGCCGGCTTCCATTGCAGCTCCCACACTACCAGCATACCAGGCGTTTTCTTTCACATCCGTAAAATGTTCCGTTAACGGCTTTTCCTGCATACCGAGCCCACGCACAAGCAATGCCACAAATTCAGCTCTTGTTACAGCTCGATTCGGCTCAAAAATATCAGGCTGGACACCTTTGACAATCAGCTTGTTTGCTAACATCTCCACATCTTTTTGCGCCCAATGATTCTCCAGATCCTTAAACTTTTTGTCTGCTGATACTACAGCATAAATACTGTTATGATTTGATTTGATGATTGCCTCTGTTTGGCCATTCACATTCCGAATCAACACGGGAACTGACGATAACGCGCCTGTTTTAGGATCGAACCATACGGCCGCTACGTGCTCAGGATCAACTTCATGATCCAGAATTAACTTCCGTTCCACGTAGTGCCCGAAAAATTCAGTGATCTCTTGATTTCCGGCCATAAGCTTGAAATCAACCGGGTTTACCACAACACCTGCTAAACCCGTGTCAGCAATAGCTTGTCTTACTTGTGCACCGTTTTCGCCTGTCAAAGACGAAATTTCAACTGTCAGACTATCTTCTGGATATAATGCGACTAATTTGTCGATCAGTTCAGTAGAAAGAGTAAACTGGGCTGCTGCTGTTCGTATGCTAATCGGCAGATTTGTGTTTTCTTTCGCGTATTGTTGTAAAAAGGCGGAAGGTATACTCACTTTTGCTGCTTCACTATAGCCAGAAGCATCCACCACCAGTTCTTTCTGGTCAACATTTGTAACATTTAGAGCTTGACCCGCGTCTCCATCATTCAAACCGATAAGTTGAATAGTACTGCTCTTATCGGATGCTGTCTTAGCGTCTGCTATTACAACACCAGTCTTGTTCTCTGTTGGGGAAGCAGCAGACGAAGTATCCTGATCAGACGTTTCTTTATCCTTAGAACGACGTGGGCGCTCATCTCGTACGCGGAACGTCCAATCCTCCGGTGTATGCATCCCCACATACGGGTTCATCGCCAAATCCGTCAGCGCTCCTGAGGTAATTTCCAGATAGTAGGACTTTCCTTCCTCCAGTTCACCTGATAGCTCAATGTACGCTATATTTTCCTCGCCTTTTAGCATAAAATTCGAATTCCCGGCTCCGGTTATCCGCAGCTCTCGTACCACGGTTCCTCCCAAGGCTTCGTGCAGCCTTACATACCCCTGGCCCCACTTCATCGGCTCATTAAACTCCATCATAAAGCCTGCAACTGGGCTCGATCCACTTAGCTCTGAACCTTCCGGTGATACTTTCCTTACCAGCTTCGGCGCTGTGACGTCTGCTGTCCGGAAGCTCCACGTGTTCTTGTCCCAAATTGCATTGTTTCCCTGGCCTGCACGGTCTACAAACATCCCCGAGCTGACCTCTACATAGTAGTCTGTACTATCCGTCAGCAGGTGATCCAGTTTCATCACCACACTTTGGCCACTGAAACGTATATCTCCCCCTGTAACCGTTCCTCCGCTTACGTTTATTCTTCCCACTTCGCTCCCATCCTGCCGATGCATGACAAGACGGCCTGTGCCCAGTTGCATTTCTTCGCTAAAGGCTATTCCCAAATCCGGCGTGAGCGTATGTGCATATTCACGGGGATATGTATAGATAGAATATGGGCGCTCATCTCGTACGCGGAACGTCCAATCCTCCGGTGTATGCATCCCCACATACGGGTTCATCGCCAAATCCGTCAGCGCTCCCGAGGTGATTTCCAGATAATACGACTTTCCTTCCTCCAGTTCACCTGATAGCTCAATGTACGCTATATTTTCCTCGCCTTTTAGCATAAAATTCGAATTCCCGGCTCCGGTTATCCGCAGCTCTCGTACCACGGTTCCTCCCAAGGCTTCGTGCAGCCTTACATACCCCTGGCCCCACTTCATCGGCTCATTAAACTCCATCATAAAGCCTGCAACTGGGCCCGATCCACTTAGCTCTGAACCTTCCGGTGATACTTTCCTTACCAGCTTCGGCGCTGTGACGTCTGCTGTCCGGAAGCTCCACGTGTTCTTGTCCCAAATTGCATTGTTTCCCTGGCCTGCACGGTCCACAAACATCCCCGAGCTAACCTCTACATAGTAGTCCGTACTATCCGTCAGCGGGTGATCCAGTTTCATCACCACACTTTGGCCACTGAAACGTATATCTCCCCCTGTAACCGTTCCTCCGCTTACGTTTATTCTTCCCACTTCGCTCCCATCCTGCCGATGCATGACAAGACGGCCTGTGCCCAGTTGCATTTCTTCGCTAAAGGCTATTCCCAAATCCGGCGTGAGCGTATGTGCATATTCACGGGGATATGTATAGATAGAATATGGGCGCTCATCTCGTACGCGGAACGTCCAATCCTCCGGTGTATGCATCCCCACATACGGGTTCATCGCCAAATCCGTCAGCGCTCCCGAGGTGATTTCCAGATAATACGACTTTCCTTCCTCCAGTTCACCTGATAGCTCAATGTACGCTATATTTTCCTCGCCTTTTAGCATAAAATTCGAATTCCCGGCTCCGGTTATCCGCAGCTCTCGTACCACGGTTCCTCCCAAGGCTTCGTGCAGCCTTACATACCCCTGGCCCCACTTCATCGGCTCATTAAACTCCATCATAAAGCCTGCAACTGGGCTCGATCCACTTAGCTCTGAACCTTCCGGTGATACTTTCCTTACCAGCTTCGGCGCTGTGGCGTCTGCTGTCCGGAAGCTCCACGTGTTCTTGTCCCAAATTGCATTGTTTCCCTGGCCTGCACGGTCTACAAACATCCCCGAGCTGACCTCTACATAGTAGTCTGTACTATCCGTCAGCAGGTGATCCAGTTTCATCACCACACTTTGGCCACTGAAACGTATATCTCCCCCTGTAACCGTTCCTCCGCTTACGTTTATTCTTCCCACTTCGCTCCCATCCTGCCGATGCACCACCAGATGGCCTGCTCCCAGTTGCACCTCTTCACTGAATGCCATAAACAGATTTTCATAAAAAGAAACGCCGCTTGCCTGAGGTGAAAGCCATGTATAGTATGGGGGCTCGTCTATTTGCGCCTTCATATAGACCGATGAAACCACGCTGGATGAAGAAGCTTCTTGGACGAACCCGTCAGAAACGGATACATTCTCCGTCGCGTTGTTGCTTACACTCTCTGATGCAAACGCCGCTGAAATATAAGGGTTTGCCAGGTTGAGTACCTGTGTTGTCAGTACACTTGCCTTAATCATTCGATTTACATGATTCTTATTTCTTTTTTCTTGCTCATATACGTACTCCTTTTATTTGGGTGTGAATGGAACAGTGAAATTCATGGATCTCACTCTTAATTTCCATATAATCTTGCTGACATTTCCATATGAAATCCCCGAAGTACAGCAGAATTTGCTCCCCTCTGATCTGAGAATTCCTACTGCTCCGAATGGCGTCCATTTTACTGTACAAAAACTCATACCGCATACGCTGGCGAGGCAAAACATATATTTTGAAAAAACAATTGCCTATTAATGAGGTAAACAAGTTATCAAACTGCCCAAAGGACACGTTTAGCATATTGAACTGCTTCAGACTAAGCTTATGTTTGATATCGAGCAGAGCGTGGTGAATCTGTTCCATAATTGCTTGAAAGGCCTCTTCAGCCCGCTGAAGCTCTTCAATGCGTGACCTCAGATACAAGAGATCGTATTCCGAATTACTGCTGGTTTGCAGCCACGAATCCTCAATCGGACCTTTTAACCGCGTCTGGATTACCTCTTCCAAGTTCTGAAAAGATGTTCCCTTGATAGCAGCGCCTTCACGCGTTGTGTTAATAAATTCAGTTCCCTTCGCTGTACTGATGTAAAATTCCATCTCTGTTTTCATTTTGATAAAAGAATGTCGTGTAACCACCTGCTGGCCATGAACGCCCTGTACACGCGGCAAATCCGCACTAGCTGGAACACCTTGGGCATGAGTAATCCCCTCAGCATAATATTGTTCATCACGATAAGCTAAATTTTGCCCCACCAGCACAATAGGGTCTGCTTTCATCCGGATCATACATTGGAGTGCAATGACCGCTACAGAAGGAGCATCGTTAATAATCGTCGGTTTATGTCCCTCCGGTGTGCGCAATATGTGCATGGAGAGCTCATCCTGAGAGATGATGACATGCATAAAACGACCTGGATAATCATCGAGTGTGTGTTTGCCGACCGTACTGCCGAAAATGAGTGGAATAGAATCAATTCCCTTGTCGATCACCTTTTGAATGACATTTACGTTGTATTCGTTCGGATCATAACTGAACGTGCCATGCGGGTATATGCCATGCTCCACCATCGTGTTCACTGCCGACCCTACCGTAAACAGGTACGCAAGATTATTCTCCCGAATGTAGCGCAGGTGCTCAATTTCGTCGTTAAGGGAAGGACCAGCTGATATTATTAAGGCTGGCTTGCCTGCAATATGCTCTGATCCCGTGTACAGAAAATCCGAACTATGTAAAATAAAGGGGATATTATGCATACTGTTTAGTGCCCACTTTTTCTCATAAACATGGTTGATAGCCATTTTCTCCTTCTTGCTGGACACCATCCTGTACAATATTTCATTAAACTTCTTCAGTTCCGCAGTAAATAAAGAGCGATACGGGAGCCACGGAACAACCAGCACTCCAGATACACGATCAATCAACCTGTGCAGTGTACCGAGCGTCTCCCCAGTAATTGCTCCTACCATAACTTCTTCGATCATCTCATCAGCCAGCCAGTCGTTTTCATTCAGGTGCTGCAAAAAAATATTCATCACACCAGTATCCGGCTCGACGATGGAGAAGCTGGTATTTGGGTGTCTACGCAAAAATTTGCGGATATGATACCCTAGTCCTACTCCAAAAAAAATCACGTGCGCTTGAGGTTTAACTTCTTTAAAATCGAAAACAAATAGCTCTGCTTCCCGCCCAGGCTGCTCAGGATCATGCAAATAATATGATCGCCCCTCACGAGTCAGTGCTATGTTGGGCTCGTTGGTTTTAGAAGCCAGCAACTCATATCCTTCTCCTGCCTGAAGCAGATGAAGCCGAGGAAAACGGCGGTACAAGGAATTGTCTCTACGATGCTGCGATGCCATTTTTCATTCCTTTCCATCCGATATCTCATAAAACCAACGATATAGGTCAGATAAACCCATATATTCCCTCATAGGGAATAGTATTCTAGTTTTATGTAATATCTGCGTCATTATATTTTAAATCAGAAAAAAATAATCCTAAATCACCCTGATTATGGATTAAGTATCGGCTATTCTTTGTATAAACTTTAGGTCTTAAGAACCTATTTTTAAATAAGGATTTTGTAACCAACCAAGTATCTGCTTGAACCAACAATATATAGACTCAAACGCTGCAGTTCATCTACATGTCGCCCCTTGGAGCACCAAAAATAAAAACCAACAAAATAACGCAATAGTCATTAAGTTTGCTTAAACTATTATCGAATTAGTATCCTCGAATAAATATTACATAATTGTTAATTTATTGGTTTGTTAACCCTTTCAACACATGATACATTGGATAGAGAACCTTCCCATAGATCGGCATCCTATGCTTTATTCTCTACCGGGCTAAGAAAGGAATGGCTTGCCTTGCAAAATAGAGAAATTCAAGAGACTCCTCTATACTCCTTAAAGCTGTACAATTTTTTTCTGTATGGAGCCATGGTCATTTTCTCCAGCTTCTTCCCGTTGTATCTTCAAGAGATCGGCATGGACAAGCTTGAGATCGGGAGCCTGATGGCGATTGGGCCTTTTGTATCGGTATTCGCGAATCCCTTCTGGGGATATACCAGTGACCGGAGTCGTAACCTTCGGCGTATTTTACTGTTTATGATTACAGGTACATTACTGCTGCTGCAAGCTTTATTTCATGTCCATACGTATGTCATGATTTATGTGTCGATGATCGGTTTTTATTTCTTCCAAAGTCCTTTGTTCGCCCAAAGTAACAGTCTCATTCTCAGCTACATTGAGGGCACGGACCGGAAATTCGGCTCCTTCCGCATATGGGGTTCCTTCGGCTGGGCTGTGACGGCGGCAGTAGCTGGCCTGATCATTGACCAAACGGGAATATCCAGTATATCCACCATCTTTACTGTGCTGCTTCTGGCTGCCCTGATCTGTACCCTGGCGATTCCACCACTGAAAAGCAGCGTTGAAACGGCAACCATTCATTTGCGTGGCTTTGGCAGCATTTTAATGAACGGATACTTTATATCTTTCATTTTGTTGGGTATCTTGGTATCCATTCCGAATTCGATCAACAGCGCCTTTATGTCCCTGTATATCACCGAGCTGGGCGGGTCCAAGCTGATGCTGGGTTTTGCTGTCTTTATGTCATCGATATTCGAAATTATTGTTTTTTTGCTGTTCGACCGCTTTTTGAAGAAAAAAATGACAGTAATGGTCGGCTGTCTGGCCCTTGTCAGTTTGCTGTTTGCTTTACGTTGGGAGCTCATGGCCTTGGCCACGGACCCGATTCAGATCGTATTCATTCAGGCACTTCATTGCGTCACCTTCGGTGGATATTTCTATGTAGGCACCCAGTTGACCGTCCTGTTCACACCGATAGCTTACCGCTCATCCGGGCAGGCCGTATATACGTTGACGTGGAGTGGGATATCTGGCATTGTAGCAGGCTTTGCAGGAGGCTGGCTGTTCCAGAATTTCGGTGGCGAAATGATGTACAATGCAGGTGTCTTCTTTGCCTTGCTCGGCTTTATAGGATTCGCCATCATGTGGTATATGCTGTACAAGAATGGTTACAAGCCCTGTCATGCCGAAGACCACAAACAAGCAGAAGAAGCCCCTTAACAACACCCGAGGAATATAACACCCTTTTCTTCTCTTGCTTGCCCCTTACAGACAGGGATGTCTAGTATCGCCAACTATCATTATATATAGAGCCCGTGAGCGTAAAGTAAAGGAGTCTGCCAATGGCAGACTCCTTTTTGACTTGATCGCACGAGGCTGCCATCCGTCCCATGCTTTCCAATAACCTATTGCTTGGGCAATTGGAAAGAGCTTTTCAGTGATACCACACGGTTGAACACAGGCTCACCCGGCTTGGAAAGCTTCGGATCGACACTAAAATAACCATGACGGAAAAATTGGAACTTGTCCTGCGATTGTGCTTCCTTCATATTCGGCTCGACAAAGCCGTGAGCAATTTCCAGAGAGTTTGGATTCAATTGGTCGAGGAAGGTTTTTTCCGTTCCATCCTCTTCAATCGCTTCCGGATCTTCTGCGTTAATCAAAGGCTCATACAGGCGGAATTCAGCAGGAACGGCCTGAGTAGCCTCCACCCAATGGATTGTGCCTTTGACTTTACGTCCGGTAAAGCCGGATCCGCTCTTGGTTTCTATATCGTAGGTACAATGGATTTCCGTTACATGACCATCCGCATCTTTAATGACATCGTTACATTTGATGAAATAAGCATGCTTGAGGCGTACTTCATTGCCTGGGAACAGGCGGAAGTATTTGCTCGGCGGATTCTCCATGAAATCCTCACGCTCGATATAAATCTCACGCGAAAACGGAATTTGGCGTATGCCCAGCTCCGGATTTTCCGTGTTGTTTTCCGCTTCCAGCATTTCAACCTGTCCTTCAGGATAGTTCGTAATGACCACCTTCAACGGATCAATGACCGCCATTGTACGAGGTGCCTGTAGCTTCAAGTCCTCACGTGCAAAATGCTCCAGCACTTGCAGGTCAATCACGCCATAGGCTTTGGAAATGCCCGTCTCATATACAAAGCTGCGGATCGCTTCCGGCGTATAGCCACGGCGGCGCAAGCCGGAAATCGTTGGCATACGCGGATCATCCCAGCCGTCTACATGCTTCTCATCTACCAGAAGCTTGAGCTTACGCTTGCTGGTTACGGTTTGAGCCAGGTTCAACCGTCCAAATTCGTATTGGTGCGGTACCTTTTCCATCTCGCATTCGGCTACAACCCAATCGTACAACGGACGCTGATCCTCAAACTCCAGCGAACAGAGCGAGTGCGTTACACCCTCGATGGCATCCTCTAGCGGATGAGCGTAGGAATACATCGGGTAAATGCACCATTTGTCACCCGTGTTGTGATGCTCGGTATGCGAAATACGGTAAATCACCGGATCACGTAAATTAATGTTTCCCGAAGCCATATCAATTTTGGCACGCAGCACCTTTTCACCGTTTTGGTATTTCCCTGCACGCATTTCTTCGAACAGCTTGAAATTTTCCTCCACGCTACGTTCACGGTAAGGACTGTTTTGCCCCGGTTCGGTCAGTGTGCCACGAGTTTCGCGGATTTGATCCGCGCTTTGATCGTCCACGTAGGCTTTACCCTTCTGGATCAGCAAAACGGCGCGCTTGTACATTTCGTCAAAATAGTTGGAGGCAAAATGTTTCTCCTCCCATTCGTAACCCAGCCACTTCACGTCCTCCTGAATGGAGTTTACGTATTCCGTGTCTTCCTTCGCCGGATTCGTATCGTCAAAACGCAGGTTGGTGCGTCCTCCGAATTCATCTCCCAACGAGAAATTGATCCAGATGGCTTTGGCATGTCCAATGTGCAAATATCCGTTCGGCTCCGGTGGAAATCGTGTAACAACTTCCTTTACCTTACCGGTACGTAAATCCTCTTCAATGACACTCTTAATAAAATTGGGGGGAGTGATCGGCTTCTCCACGCTAATCAACCTTTCTTCCGTGTAATCTGTACAAAATCTGTTCCCTTAAATATACCCTTTCACACCGCATAACTCAATAAAATGAAAAACCTTATGCCCTCTTCAGCCCAAAAAGTAACAAGTTATGAAAAAGAGTTAACATTTCTGACAAATAAATTCGTTATAGTGTATATATCTTTTATTTTACCCGGAAAAGGAGAACCCACCCGTGTTTAAGCTACTCATCGTGATCCTGCTGTCTATGCTTTTGTCCTCTTCCAGTATAATTTCCGGTCATCCTTCACCGGATCCGGCACCTGAACCCATACAATCGCGTCCGTTAGCCGTCGCTCCTGAAGACTCATCCGTAAAATTGTATGTTGAGGAGCCGTCCCAGGGGCTATTCCGTACAGCCACGCTGAAAATCGGCCAGCAGCGTCGTACATTCGCATGGTCAGGCTCAGCAGATGTCGCCACCGCACCACAGTTGTACTATACGGATGTAAACGGCGATGGCGTTCACGAAGCTGTAGTCATCCTGACCCTCGCCTCAGGCACAGGTGTCGAATTGCAGGAGCTTCATATCGTCAACGCACAGACCATGGACGAATATCCGGTTGAATCGGCGGCAGATGCTGTGTCCCGGCGGGTTCACAGCAGTGTAGAATTGTGTGACCACAACCAGCAGGTGCATATTACAGTCACGATTGATGGCATCACACACACGCTCGACCCTAAAGCATCGGCGTTTTACGATGATCCAGCCCATTTTACAGACCGCCTCGATTTCAGCTCTGTCGTCATGTACGATGCCGAACAACGTCCTCTACGCGCCACCGTATCGGGCAGCGTATCCCCAACCGAATTTGTAGGGGATTTGGAGCTGAAGTATGTATATGAGCATGGACGGTTCCGGGTGGGACCTATTGAGTTTGCAGCTTCCTCTCCATTTTGACGACTCTCGCAGAATAAGGTAGCATGGGATTAAATGCTAGACTGGCTGGTTTAGCGATTTTCCGAGTGAAAGAGGGGATCAATCATGTTTACATACGCGTTGGACGAACGCACCGTCCTTCGTCCGCTCACCAAGGAGCATGTGCAGCCTCTGTTTGAGCTGATCGAAATGTCCCGTGACCGCCTGCGTCAGTGGCTTCCATGGGTGGATTCCACTACGGAAGTCAGCCACACAGAGCAGTTTGTGCAGAGCGCCTTAAAGCAAGCCGCAGAGAACGGCAGCGTGACCGCCGGAATCTGGCTGGATAATGAGTTGGCTGGCATCATCAGCTACCATGAAGTCAATTGGACTCACCGTTCGGTCAGCATTGGATACTGGCTTGGACACGGTTACGAAGGACAAGGTCTTATGACCAGCGCATGCCGCGTATTCATCGAGTATGCGCTGATAGAGCTGGACCTTCACCGGATCGAAATCCGTTGCGCCACCACCAACCGCCGCAGCCGGGGGATCCCGGAGCGTCTGGGCTTCGTGCTCGAAGGTATTATCCGCGAAGCGGAACTGCTGCCCGACGGCTATATGAACCATGCTGTGTACGGCATGCTCCAGAGCGAGTGGAAACAGCTTCGGTAACCTTGCACCATAAAACAGCGCCGCAACCCGTTTAGGGTCTGCGGCGCTGTTCCTTATGAACGGCTTATAGGATGCTATAAGAAGCTGATTGAGCTATAGAATCCATGTCTATTTTAAGAAATAGGCCATTAACACATCGTCCACGAATTGGCCCGCTATGTAAAACTCCTCATGCAAACGTCCTTCGATCGAGAATCCGCATTTTTCATAAAACATTAGGGCCTCCGTGTTGCACGAGAGTACCCGCAAGCTTAATTTGCGAATGCCCTCAGCGGCTGCAATATCCTTCATGGCGTTCATAAGCGCCATCCCAATACCGTTGCGGTGATAGGCTGGATGCACGGCTATATTTATTTCTAACACATGGCAATTACTAGCCAACAGCGTTGGAGAACGAAATCCGATATAACCGCAGAGCACTCCCTGTTCGATAGCGACCAGTTGAGAGCCCGGAGGCGTATTGCGCAAAAACTCCCCACGCGACTTCCATGACAGCGAGGCGGGGGCCGTTCGTTCATTCCATACCAATTCATCCAGCGCAATCAGATCAGGAGCATCCTTCATCTCCGAATGACGTATCGTCAGGGGTTGACTTGTAAGCAATTTCTTTCAATCCTTCCTGTGAAGGCGTTCCTGAAGTATAGGCAGCAACCATTCGTCATTTATTGTACCATAATCACGGGCTTGTCACAGTCTTTATTAGGACTTAAGTACTGGAAACGTCTGCCTTGGACGTAGTAGTCTCAAAAGCATCCTCTTCACAGCGGGAACGGTTCAATCCGCTATGCAGAATAAAGAACAGGATGGACAAAACCGCCACGCCCGCTGCCAGCCAAAGTGTGGGTGGCAGACCTCCGCCATCATATAGCCTCCCCATAATATAAGGCCCCATCACCCGTCCGGCAGCGCCAATCCCCCCGACTAACCCGATGTAAAAGGGTGCTCCCCGACCTCCATGGTCGGACAAAAATGCCGGAACCGCTGGTGCGATCAGCATCTCTCCCAGGGTCGCCAAAACCATGGCGAATATCATCCCCGTATAGTTCTGTGTGCCTAACATGACGATATAAGCTGCCAAATAAAATCCCCCTGCCCACGTCATTTGAGCCGAAGCGTGACGGGCATAAAGACGTTTGAGCCAGAAAATAATCGGCTGTGCAGCAAAAATAAGCACACCGTTCAGTGTCCATAGTAGCCCGTACATCGTTTTAGGCAAGCCCTGCTCAATAATATATGGAGATACGCCCGTATTCCAGATCGAATTACCGAACCATAAAAAGAGCGAGCCCAACCCAACGAAGAGATACAGCCTGGTATCACGGAAAAGCAGCCGCGCTGGTATTTCCTCTGTTCTTTTCTTCACGGACTTGCTGAGCTGAACTTCCCCCTCTTCCCGGTCGACCCTGCTCAGATAGGACCAGAAAAACCCGGCAAATACCGCAGAGGTAATCCCGTTCATGACAAAGCTGAGCTGATAGGAGAGATCGGCCAGAACGCCACTCAGTCCAGTACCCAACGCCACCCCTATATTATTGGCAACATAGATAATGTTGAACAGCTCTCCACGACGGTCAGCAAAGCGAAAACCTACAAATGCCTGAATCGCGGGCACAGATACGACATTAAAAAAGCCGATAAAGCCCATCATAATAACAAACGCAACCCAGTGACCGCTGGTAAAAGGAAGCGTGAGAAGTCCCAACGCGTTCATTGCCAGCGAGCCGACAATCAGTTTTTTGGCCCCAATGCGGTGATAAAGGGCTCCTCCTAGCACCTGACCAAAAATCCCGCCCAGGGACTGCACCAAAATCGCAATCCCCGCATCTCCCATACTGCGGTGCAGCTCGTCAAACACATACATGCTAACCAACGGCCACATTAGAGAGCTTCCGGCGGAATTAATCAGGCTGGCGACAAGAAACACTTTCACTTCTTTCGGATAAGAATCCAACCATTTCATATATTCTGTTTCTCCTTTAGCATCTGACACCATAAAAAGACATTATCTCATTGACGCTTCACATTCACCACCGTTGAAAAGAAAGTAGCCCCCCGCCCCATATCCGACAGTCGGTCAGAGGTTAACACATTGGCACGCTGTCTGCGTCCTTTACCTTCCCACCATAACCCTTGGCTAATCACCGTACCAGGCAGCATCAGATCCGTGACTTTGGCTTTCAGCTCATACGTTCCCCGGTCGTTCCATACCGTAACCGGATCACCGTCCGCGATGTCTCTTGCCTGAGCATCCTCCGGATGAATTTGCAGCAAAGGCTCCCGTTCCAGCCGCTGATGCTTCGGTAAATTTGCAAACGTGGAATTCAGAAAATTATGATTCGGCGGCGAAATAAACATCAGCGGAAACCGCTCGTCCGCTTGCGGTCGATGCTCTCCGTCGTATCCTTCAATCAGCGGCACATACGAAGGCATCGCGGGCAGACTCGCTTGCTTCATCTTTTCCGAATACAGCTCAATCTTGCCTGAAGGCGTAGTCAGACGATCCAGATAGGTAGCCTTCGGCGTCATGTCCAGTTTGACAAAAGGTGACTTTTTTAAGGCTTCCAAAGTCACACCGTTGAGATAAGGATTCGTCGGGTTATCAAGTGCACCCGCGATCATGTCCTCTTCGCTTTCCATGAAAGCAGCCTCATCAAAGCCCATAGCCTGTCCAAGCAGGCTAAACAGCTCATAGTTGCTTTTGCTTTCCCCGAGTGGTGCAATGACAGGCGCCTGCATCTGGATATAATGATGCCAATACGATTTATACAGGTCTGTGCCTTCAAAAGAAGACGCCGCTGGCAGTACAATATCCGCATAGCGGGCCGTATCGGTGAGGAACAGGTCGTGAACGACCGTAAACAGATCCTCCCGTTCAAACCCCTGCGTCACCCGATCAGCATCAGGTGCTACGACAACCGGATTGCTGCAATACACGAACAGCGCCTTGATCGGCTCGTCCTTCTGTAGCAGCGCTTCGCCGATTTGGTTCATGTTGATCGCCCGGGCATCCGGGTTCTTACGCAGATCAGGACGCGCCAGGTTGGCACCGTTGAATTTGCCGTAAGCCCCATTGGAACGTGATGCTCCCCCGCCGTGCTTCAGCCATTGCCCGGTGAGCGCTGGCAAGCATGTAACCGCGCGTACATTCATGCCGCCATTATCGTGATGTTGAAGCCCGTTGCCAATGTTGATATACGCCGCTCGTGCCTGTCCATACATCTCCGCCAGACGAATAATATCTGCCTCCGGCACACCTGTAATACGTGAGACCCGCTGCGGGGTATATGCCCTCACATGCTCGCGCAGTTCCTCATGACCGACCGTATAGCGGCGCAAAAATTCATCGTCCGTCAGCCCTTGCTCGAACAGTACGTGCATAACACCCAGCGCGAGCGCAGTATCCGTTCCCGGGTAGAGCGGAATGAACCAATCCGCCCATTGCGCTGTCCGATTGCGGTGGACATCAATGACGATCACCTTGGCACCTTTTTTACGTGCCTTCTCAGCCAATACCACTTGATGCATATTGGTGCTGATGACATTTCCACCCCATACAATAATGAGGTCAGCATCCTCTGTATCCTCCGGACTGGTGCCACCCTTAAAACCCATGACGGATGCCCAGCCTTCATTCCCAGCCACACTGCAAATCGTCTGGTCCAGTTGGCTTGAACCCAGCGCATTGAAAAAACGGCGATCCATCCCGTCCACACTCAACACGCCCATATTGCCGTAAAAGCTGTAGGGGAGAATAGATTCCGGTCCGTCCGTGCGAATCAGTTCCTTGAAGCGGCCTGTAATGGTATCCACTGCCTCCTCCCAGCTAATTCGTTCGAACTTCCCTTGCCCCTTGGGACCTACACGCTTCAACGGATAGAGCAGCCGTTCGGGGTCATACACTCGCTCCGTCATATTGCGAACTTTGTTGCAAATGGCCCCCTTCGTAATAGGATGATCCGGATTACCGGTCACCTTGACGATCTTTCCATCTTCCTTGTGAAGCAGGAGCCCGCACGTATCCGGGCAATCCAGCGGACATACAGCCGGAAAAATACCGTCCGTACGCTCCGTCACTCGCTGCCTCCCTTGCAAGTCTTGCTGAAGCACAGCCTCAGGAGACGCGCTGTTGCGATGATCCATGATGTTGATGCTCCTTTCCATTACCGTTTCCAAAAATTACACTGTTCTTATCATATATACAGCTATGTCCTATGGCAAGAGAAGGATTTTTCCAACCCAAATCCGTCCACAAAGCTCAAAAAATCCGCTTGCTGCTCACAGCAAAACGGATTTCTAATATTCTATATTATTTTTGACAATACCTGTTTCAGTAATGAATACCAAGGGTAAAAGAGATCAAGGCATTATTGACGAGAGCACACTCATCCTCCATGCCAAATCATGGACCACTCCCAAAAAAATCCGCCATGACAGGTTTCGTTCCCCCGGACCTGTCATGGCGGATTTACTTTGTTCCCATTTTTCCAAAGCGCTGCTTAATCAAGCATGGTCACTCAACGGAGTTGTTGCAGTAGATGAAGATGCCTGAGATGAATCATTCACAGAATGTACAGCGGAATGAGGCTTTTTCAAATATGCCAACCAGTAAGCTCCAGCTACGAACATGCTTCCTCCCACCAAATTCCCCAGCCAAACCGGAATGAAGTTCATGACATAATCTGCCCATGAAAAATGACCTGCGAAAATAGCCGCCGGAATCAGAAACATATTGGCTACAACGTGCTGGAATCCGATAGCTACAAAGGCCATCGTCGGGAACCAGATCCCCATAATTTTGCCACCGATCGAATCCGTGCTATACGCCAGCCATACAGCCAGCGCTACCAGCCAGTTACATCCAATACCGGATATAAACGATTGCAAAAAGCTTTCATGCAGCTTGTGTCCCGCCATATCCACCACTTTGTCCAAATAAGGTCCTGTCTCGGTTAAACCCAGCACATGACCAAAGAAAAAGGCAACAAACAACGCGCCCGCAAAATTACTAAGCGTAATAATCGCCAAATTACGGAACATCGCCCCGGTCTTGATCCGTCCTGCCCATCTCGCCAGTGGCACAGCCATCATATTACCGGTCAGCAATTCTCCGCCTCCGATCAATACCAATACCAGACCTACAGGGAACACGGCTGCTCCAATAAAAGTAGCAATACTTCCCCATTCTTTGGGCGCGCTTGCGATAACACGTATATCCAGCAAAAATCCAAGCGCAATAAATGCACCTGCCAAAAATCCCAATACCACTGCCACAGTCCATGGATTGTTCGCTTTGGCCACTCCTGTTTCCACCGTCTTTTCAGCAATCTGCCCCGGTTTATAACTTGCCATATATTCCGCTCCTTTAACATCTTTTCACTCGAATGTTCTCTCTCATATTTTATTTAAAATCAGTGATTTTGTTTGTGAAAAAAATCACTTTAATGAGTATTAAAAAAACAGCCCTTGGATAAAGGACTGTTTTTCGTGTATTCTTGCATCTACCGCGCCACTAAGTGCCTATGATTTAGTTATATTCTTCCTTTTCAACTGCCCTCAGGAACCAAATAACTCCTCCGAGTCCTACCAGCGCCACGGCTACAAGAAAAAGGATATAAAACAAATCCATAAATCACTTACCCCCTAATCCTTATGCTCTCTATATTGTACTATAAGGATTCATCTGTACGTCTCATATTGTTGACAAACTTATGAACAATGTCACAGACAAAATGAATTATACGGTAACTGGCTTCCGTTCAGATATCAGCGGCAATGCTTGCAAACCCGCTGCATTCAAGAAATTCCAAGGCTTATTATAATGCGGCTGAAAGAAGAAATCCACAAAGGCCAGTTGATCAATGGTCATATGATTTTGGATCGCCACCGACAGGGTATTAATCGATTGGGTCAAATCTACCTTCGACATAATTTGTGCCCCGACAATTCTCCGTGTTTCCTGCTCATATACAACCTTCAGCAGCACCTTTTCCGAGGTTGGCATAAATTCAGGACGGTAGCTGTCCTCAATGGTTACGGCCTCTACAGCCATGCCTTCGTCCGCTGCTGCCGCTTCCGTCAAACCTGTTCCTGCAATATTATCTTCATAAATTTTAATACCCGAAGTTCCCTGTGTTCCCATATAGGCAATGGTCGGCTGAACCAAATTGCGTGCCACCAGCGTACCCATACGAACAGCGTTGGTTGCCAATGGAATATAAGCCGTTTTGCCTGTCGGGTTGTAGCGTATTGCACAGCTATCGCCTGCGGCAAATACGTCCGGGCAGCTGCTTTGCATATAATTGTCCACAATGATCGCGCCGTTGGGCAGCATGTCTACCTGACCTTTAAGCAGATCCGTTTGAGGACGGAAGCCGATGCAGAGAATAACAAGCTCTGTTTCATATTCTCCTTTGGATGTAACCACTTTATTCACCTTACCGTTACTTCCTTCAAAACGGCTCACTGTTTCTCCCAGCACCAGCTTGATGCCATGTTCCTTCAAGGAACCTTCAATTCGGTCTGTATATTCCGGGTCCAAATATTTATTCAAAATACGATCCGCGCTGTCAATCAGCGTAACGTTCTTACCGTTCATTTGAAAAGCTTCCACCAGCTCAACACCGATATATCCGGCTCCGACAACTGTAATGTTCTGTACATGCTTGGCTTTCTCAATGATGTCATTGGAATGATTATAGTTTTTGCAAAGCAGAATATGATCGAGCTCAATACCTTCCAGCTTCGGAATAATAGGCCACGAGCCTGTAGTTACAATCAATTTATCAAAGGTGTCCGTGAATTCTTCTCCTGTTTGGAGATTGCGTGCTTGCAGCGTTTTGCCTGCTGTATCGACATTCGTTACCTCATGAAGCATCTTGGTCACGACACCCAGCTCAGCCAGTTCATTCGGGGAAGAATAAAATAATCCGTGCGGATCTTTGACGACACCACCTACGTACAGTGCAATACCACAGGATAAAAACGAAATATTGTCATTACGCTCGTAAACGGTAATTTCTGCATCTGGATAGCATTTGGCTGTGTTGACGATGGCTGCCGTACCTGCGTGTGTACATCCGATAACTGCTACTTTCATGTTGAATTCCTCCTTGGTGTGGGCATAAAATGTATAATAATTGTGAATTGTTTCACGTAACTACTTTGTTGATTGTGATTTATTTCACTTCATGCACTTATTATAGTGTGATATTTTTCACATTACAATAGCTATTTATGATATTCACAATTTGTCCACATTTTTAAAGTCAGGAAGATACAACGTCAATCGTTTGCTGCAACACCTCTTTGCTTCATTCAGTTTTTCCCGTATGGGGCTTGATTATGCCTTTTTATCAGGCTTTCAAATGCTACTGCAACGATCAATCAAATGTGAAATACAGAAAGCAAAAAAAGGCCGAATCTCGGAAAACAACGGAGATTCGACCTTATCTAAACGTATATTTCTGACTAAGCTGGAAACTATTACAGGAGTTGCTCGATAGCCGCTTTCATCGCCTCTGGTGATTCCTTGGGTTCAAAACGCCCCACAGGCACACCTTCACGATCCACAATGAATTTCGTGAAATTCCATTGAATCGTGCCATCTTCCTGCTCTCCAGGCTGCTGCCTTTTCAAATATTCAAACAGAGGTGCTGTATCCGGACCGTTAACGTCCACTTTAGCGAATACCGGGAAATTAACCCCGTAATTCAGTTGGCAAAATTCAGCCGCTTCCTCGCTGCTGCCCGGCTCTTGACCGCCAAATTGGTTACAAGGGAAGCCTAATACAACCAGTCCCCGATCCTTATATTCATCATATAGCTTTTGCAAATCCCCATATTGCGGGGTAAGTCCGCATTTGCTTGCGGTATTCGCGATGACCATCACCTTACCGGTGTAGGTATCCAGAGGAACCTCCTGATTCGCTGGTGTTACGGCATGATGTGAATAGACAGACATATAGCACCCTCCTTTGTTTCGCTTGGTTTAAGTTTCATCACCTATTTTACCCAAAACGAGACGGGCACGCCAACATCCCTCGACTTTAGCGAGACGCCACCACTTCGAGTCTGCGTTCTTCACGTTCTGAAGCAGACATCCTTGGACACGCAAAACAATACCGCTGGCCTCCACCTGTCTTGTAATATTGGCAGCAGGACGGTTTCATATATGCCTTCTCACCAGGACGGTAAGGGTTATCCAGCTCAACAAGACGAACCGTAAACGGGTTTCTTTTACGCCCGAATACCTCTCCCTCCAGCTCCCGTGTCACATAATCATAATCTTGTTCAAAATGCTCCACATCCTGTGGATCGGTTAGCGATGGCTGGACTCTATCCTTAAAATACAGCAAAGTCAGCGGAAATTGTCCCCACATCTGTCCAACAGATGCACCTCCTACCGAAGCCATCGCCTCCAGTATCGGTCTGATCTGCAAGCTGTAAAAGTCACGCAACGCCTGTTGCGCCTGCCCGGATGAATGATGCTCGTCTTGCCTGATGTTGTCCAGCTCTGTTTGGTCGATGACCTGAAAGCTGATGGCGGGATATTTCCCTTGATAACAAATATGAAATCTGAGATTGGAAACGGACAGATCGAGACGGCGTTCACACAAAGACACCATAAAATGCTGAGCAAACACAAGACCTCGCAGCTGGTTCACAAAATAAACGGCTGTGGTCAAGCCGTCTTCCGCACGCAGCAACTCACCATAATACTCTATCACAGAGCCAAGCTTATCCGGTTCAAGCCATTCTGCCACGGGCCCGGAGTATACCGCATCTTCTGGTGTGTCTGTCACTATTCGCGCTAATTGCTCAAGCTGATCATAATCCAGTGGTTTCATTAGGTCTCCTTTATCCTCTTGCCGCTACCTGTGGTCTGGCTTCACGCCGCTCGGAAACGGAGCCCACCAGTTGATTCTCTTCCAGTTTCAATCCCTTTGCGGCTTGGCTTACGGCTGGTTGTCCGGCCAAAGCATACGGAAGACACAGCGGTACACCTGTACGAGGATCTGTTACGATATCTGCTTCAATACCGAACACCTCGCGCAGCACGTCAGGGGACATGACCTCGGTTGGCGTTCCTACAGCCTCGGCCTTCCCTTTTTTGATCGCGATCATATGCTGGGCGTACCGGGCTGCATGGTTCAAATCATGCACGACCATGACAATGGTACGTTCGGCCGAAGTGTTCAAATACTCTAACAAATGCAACACTTCCAATTGATGCGCCATATCCAAAAAGGTAGTCGGTTCATCCAGAAACAAAATATCCGTATCCTGCGCAAGCGCCATGGCAATCCATGCACGCTGGCGCTGACCGCCAGAAAGCTGGTCGATCGGGCGATCGTGGAACTCGCTCATTCCTGTCACCTGAATGGCCCACTCTACCATTTTACGATCATCTGCTTTCATAGAGCCAAAGCCTTTTTGATAGGGGAAACGTCCGTAAGATACCAGTTCCGTCACAGTCAATCCTTCCGGTGCAGTCGGATTTTGCGGCAAAATAGCCAACTGCTTCGCTACCTCCCGGGTGGATTGCTTATGAATGGATTTACCATCGAGCAGAACGCTGCCGCCTTTAGGATTCATGATGCGAGCCATCGTCTTCAGAATGGTGGACTTGCCGGAGCCATTTGCGCCCACCAATGCTGTGATTTTCCCTTGCGGTATTTCAACGTTCAGATCCTCCACAATCAACCGATCTTCATAAGCAATATCCAGATTAGCCGTTTTCAGACGAAACATTCGGAATCATTCCTTTCCCTTATCTAATATATAGTCACGGGCTTAACGCACGATATTCATCAAAACTTCATCCTATCTTTATATAATAAAGATATTGATAATCATTATCAAGTGTTAACTGGTTTATTTCCTATATCATACAGTGCATATCATCCAATATTTCCTCAAAATTTCGAATCACATCTTCCAACCAAGGCAAGGATGCTCATGATTAAACTCAAAACTATATCTACATTGAGACACACCTGTTGATTAACCACTAAATGGTAGAAAAAAAGCCGTCAACTCGGTAAAATGTTTGTACCTCTACAAACTTAACCGAAAGGTGACGACTCCATGAAAAAGTCTATCACGATTACATCTATCCTTCAATCCATTCTGACACCAGAAGAAGTGCAAAACGTTGTCAAGGAAGTTGATTATGAAGACAAAGCCCGTAAATTCACGGTAACCCACTTACTTCATTACTGGTGTACAGCTGCTTTAGAACAATGGGACGGTTATCGTTCGGGTGTGGATCATGCCAATCGCAGTGGCCTGCCTGTAGTTCATTATTCTTGTTTTTCTACCAAAGCCGCCGAAGTCCCTTTTGCTCTATTTCAGGAGCTTTTACATCGGGTCATTCACAAGTGTAGCCGAGAAACACGCCGAAAACTTACGTTTCCCAAAGAATTACTCCTCATCGATTCAACGACCGTGACGGTGGGAAAAACACGACTCCCCTGGGCTCCTTATCACGGAGAGCGTTCTGGCATTAAACTTCATGTGGCTTTACGAGCCGAAAACGGGCGACCTCTTCAGGTCGTCGAATCGCTGGGTTCCAAGCATGAGGGCCCTATGAGTGAAGCGCTGGCTCAGCCAGACTACATTTTGGTGATGGATCGTGCTTATGGAAACTGGAGCGTCTGGATGACTTCAAAAACGTCATTCGGCTTCGCGACAACGTTCATTTGGAAAGACCTCATGCCCTTTCTCGTCTCCCAAAGACAGATTCATCCGTCATTCGAGATATCACTTGCCAATTGGGGACACCGCAGTGTCGTTCCAAGCAGCGTCATCGTGTGGTGATGTTTCAAGATTTTGAAGGCCGAGACATCCGAGTCGTGACCGATTTAATGCAGGTCACGGTAGAACAAATCGCACAGATGTATAAAGCTCGATGGCAGATTGAGGTTTTTTTTCGTTGGATCAAGCAACATTTGAATATTCCAACGCTGTTTGGTACGACCTAAAATGCGGTCTATGGGCAACTGTTCTGCGCGCTCATCGTCTATGTCCTGCTCAAATGGCTATTTGATGCTGCTCAAACGACGTGGCCCAAACACGCCATTCTTTCCTTTGCCAGATTTTCCCGACTTTCCCTTCTTCACAAACTGCCTGGTGAATGGCTAATTCTAATTCAACGCATTCTTCTCCAGAGTACTTCTAGTTTTATGAATTAAATTACTTATTATGGTTAATCAACAGGCGTGGAACTGAATCGAATGTATAGTGGAGATACAAGAAATTCACAACAAAGAACTCCCCGTAATACTCATCTGTGGGGCGGCTAGAGACACGGTAGTTATAGTAGATAGGGATTTGCCCCGTACTGCGGGGAAAGGTCACGGGAAGTTTGGATGAGGGGTTCACATTACCAAACAATATATCGGAAACGGCTCTGCCCGCTTCAATACCGCTGTGCTAGGCGTATAACATGGCTTTGGCGTAAATAGACGGGCCTTCAAGGGCAAGGGGAAGGCCCGCGCATACTACGGCTACAATGTTTTTATTAAAACGGCGTATTTCTTCCAGTAGCCTTATACGCTACGGGCTTCGCCATACATGTTCTGCTCCGCTGTCACGGCCACTAACCATTGTCTTTTGAATATCAAGGTCAAAATTCGTCAAATATTCCTTTCATAAATTAACCCTTCCTTCATGTTTGACAACACTCATCCGCATTTGTAAAATGCCCTCGCCTAGCGCACACATGCTTTGGTTTATTTTAAGATTCCAAAGCATCTTTAAGAAATTGAAGTGAATCATGACGAAATGCACTTGTTTTTGATTCGTCTATATGATGAAAAGTAACATCATCAATATTTGGAATATTTGATGTATCATAAACATAGCAAGAAGATAAGCCAAACGTATCCAGCAGAGCTATCAGTCTTGAATCCATTGATTTGGGGTCTTGTGGATTATCAGATACCGGGAAAACCAAAAATGGAACCTTATATAAAATGGCAAAAACAGCCCCATGAAAAGCACTAGTAATAAAATACTTAGCGTGTTTTATGTACCCTACAAATTCCTTCGGACCAAACGTAGCTGCTCCAGCAGTTGCAAGAGATATAATCTCGTATCCGTACTTTTGTGAAAGTGCTTCAGCATATTCCTGAACCCCTGTATCTCGTAAATCATAAGTGAGTATATAGGCTTTTTCTGGCGGAGTAGCAGCTATATCATCCCATTCGGATTTATCAAGAAGCATTACAGGATCCAATACATGAGTAACCTCTCCATTTTTCATCGTTTTCACAAAAGGGATTGCACTTTTTTCACGAACAGAAACAAAGTCTAAGGAATTAACGTGTGGAGCAAGGATATTTTTTCGATCGGGCTCTATTTCTGCTCCTCCCATGCTTGCTGCGTATGCAGTTTTCGTTTTTGATGCTGGAACAAAAGAAAGTGCCATACAGGGTAAAATGTCATCGGAAATAACCCATGGTAAACCCCATATTTGGTCGCTACCGCAAACAAAAATATCGTAATCATCAACACATTCTGCAATATCAGATACTGTATATAAGCGTTCGCTGTGGGGAATGCTTTCGGAAAAAGTCCTAAAATGTTCAGCACTTTTAGCACTTTCATATGCTTGTAAGGTGTATTCGTTTAGCCACTTGAATGTAATTTGCTCACAATGAAATCCTAACTTAGCTATAGCTTTTTGCAGTGCATAAGCTCCAAGTTGGCCACCGTAATTATAGTTTTTGTAATAAAGAGTAATAATTCCAACTCTTTTCATAATAATCTCCATTCCGACTAAGTCGGCACAAACAGGAATGAAAGAAAAGTGCCGAAAAGTCTACATAAATTTGAATTTTGCAACAGTATAGCGTAATAAATCATCCTAAAATGATTTATTTGACTATCCAATTAGCTCAAAAACCGCCGTTTTTGCATCCATCTCACTAACACAAGTTATTTTTGAACAGTTCATAAATCCTTCGCTTAGTTTTATTATTTATATTCTTACTATTTATACAAACTTTTCAAAATATCTTCCAGCGACGATTCTCGTACCCGAATATCCACCACATTATACCGGGAAGCAACATAGCTGATAGCTTCTCCCGTTCGCATTTGATTATGAAGGATTTTATAGAAATGTTTTTGCGTTTCGACTCTTTGCAATTGAAAATGTTCGTGAATTATTGGTGGTATAGACTGATCGAACTCAACCTCTAAAATATACTCGGTTTCTTTATATTTTTCGTGGAAATCAATTTGTTCACCATCAAATAATAGTTTTCCCTTGTCGATTAACACGAGTCTTTGAGCCACTTCTTCAATATCTTTAGTATCGTGCGTGGTAAGTAGAATAGTGGTATTCTCCTCTTTGTTAATTTGTTTCAAAAATTCCTGAACTCTATCTTTAACAAGCACGTCTAAACCTATGGTTGGCTCATCAAGGAAAACTACTTGAGGTTGATGCAAAAAGCATAATGCCAAATTAGCCCGCATACGTTGCCCCAAGCTTAACTGTCTCACAGCCTGAGATAAAAAATCACCCATATCCAGCATTTCAATAAGTCTATCTCGCTGACGTTTATAATCCTGGGGCTTGATTTTGTACATAATCTTAAACATTTCAAAAGTATCACGCACAGGTAAATCCCATAGCATTTGAGAACGTTGCCCAAACAATACCCCAATTTTAAGGGCGTTCATTGTTCGGTTCTTGCAAGGATCATGGCCAAACACACGCACTGTACCCGAACTAGGAGTAAGGATACCCGTAAGCATTTTAATTGTTGTAGATTTACCTGCACCATTTGGACCTATAAAGCCCACCATCTCTCCTTGTTCGACGGTAAAATTGATATTTCTCACAGCGCATTTTTTTGTATAGCGAGGTCTAATAAATTCTGCAAAAACGGAACGATTGCTTTCACGATTGCGGATTTTATAATCCTTAGTCACATTTGATAATTCTATTTGTGGCATAAGCCCACCTCCTACAATGAACATAATTTAAGTTTCACGTACCTGCACTTTCATACTTGCTACTTAAAACCTGCCAACACAAAGCAGTAATCCCAACCAACAAAACAGCAACGATTGGTGCCAGCCACATAGTTATTTGCGGCATTATACCATCTTCTTTTCCAAGCAAAACTTGAATGGGATAGTAACTGGTAAACCCAAAGGGCAGTATTGTTGTAAATACAAATACAATAGCACGCGGATAAATGGTAATAGGATACTGAGTAAAACCCCGCACTTCCGAATAAAACATGCTCGTAGGTGACTTAGAACGAGTCCGGATCGCAGGCATGTCGCATATAAGCATCATACAAGCATTAATAACCGCCCCACTGATAATGACTATTACAAACCAAAGCCAATGTAATACAGTCCAAGAGATACCAAGTTGCGCAATGCTATACACCAAAACCCCTATCGATAATGAAATATGCGAAATAAATCCGGCATTATATGTGGTAGCCATTACATAAAAAAATGGTGACATTGGGCGAGTATACGCCTCATCGAGTTGACCATTTATAGCCATATTAGGGAAACCTCTGCACATATGCGTAGTGAAAGATGCCCCCAAAGCATATGTCAATAACCATACGGCATACATAAAAATGATTTCCGTTGACTCCCAGCCAGCCAATGAACCAAAATTCCACACCATTAAAAACAACATTAGTATTGAAATACTATAGCTAAACCATTGTGCAACAATACCGCCTAAAAACGCTCCAAGGTATTCAAAACTTGATCGATACACATATTTAATAATTGTAAAAAACACTCGCAACGTATGCAGAATTTATCCCCCCTGGACTACAATTTTATATTGAACCCTACTCCAAACAAATCGCTCTAAGGCAAACAGTAATGCAATCCAAAATACTTGCATTACTAGAAGCGTAACTATACCATCACCACGTATACGCCCCAAGTAAATTTCCATAGGAATAAATAAGGAGAATTGGAAAGGTAAAACATCGCTCACGGCTCTTAACCAATCGGGGTAAAACCATAGTGGCAAGACTGTGCCACCAAACAACATAAACAATGCCCCTTTGTACAAGCGAATATACCAAAAACCCATAAGCCAAAAGACTGAATAGCTGATTATCAGGTCAATTAAAATATATATGATTCCCCCCATTATTGCGGCTAAAATAAAAATTCCAAAAGTTACTGCGGATACGGGGGGTAAAATTCCGATTAACACGGTAGCTGCAATAAAAATAGGAAGGGAACTTGTAAACGTACTTACAACTGCCTTTGAATGCAAGCCCATCAAAAGTTGAAAATGATACGAACATGGCCTTGTAAGAGCGTGAGAAATATCCCCGGAATGGATATCTTTTCCAATAGATTCGCTAAATGTCGATGTTGTCCACACCATAAGAATATCCATTACCACAAAATAGGTTATAGTTTCAATTAATGTAGAATCTCCGCCATTTCCTGTCTCATATAAAGCCATCCACAATGCATAACGCACCCCCAACATAAACAATGCTGAAGTTACCCCCGCAAAAATATTGGTGCGATAGGTTGTAAACTGACGAATACCTTTAGCAATTGTGATGCAGTATAAATTAAATGCATTTCTCACGCAGGACGCACCTCTTTTTTTCTACATGCTGATTTGTAGTAAAGTATCTCTAAATTTTTCTCTATCTTGCTTATCCCAGCTTTCTAACATACGTGCTATCTCATTCCATTTCGAATAACATTCATATTTAGGTGCAGGAGAATATTCAACTCTAAATAATTCAGAATTAATATTAAATTTATTGTTATTTTTATTTAAGTAGTCTAAAGCCCGCCTTAGCTCGTCACCATAAAAAGGGTAAAAATCATCCTCCCATTCTCCATTAGATTCTTGTTTAAGTTTTTTTTGGGTTCTATTAATATACGAGCCTGTCCATTTGAAATGATGAACTTGGCAGATAATTTCATTTGTTATTAGATGATCTTCAGCAATAACTGCATGGCTGCCTTCACTCAACGTTATGTGTCCTTTACATGCGGTTATTTTATATGGCCATGAATCGGCAATAGGAAAAGCAAAAAACCCACACATAGGAAATTGTTCCCAAATTGATTTATCATAATTTATTAATGGTAAATCTCCATCTTGTGCAAATCTATCTAATAAACAGCCTGAAATATAATCAACGTTGTCATTTTTAGAATTAATTATTTTTTTGATATCATTTGGATAAATTTGAAATTCATCTGAATCAGCAACAATAAACCAATCATCACTATATTTATTTATTGTTTCATTTATCAACGATGTTGTTATTCCACCGCTCCAATTTCCTGTATATATTTTTTCGGGAGTTATGCCTTGCTCTCGAAATACTAACAGTTTTTCATCGATTAGATGAAGCATATTCTCAGGTAGATGTAAAATTATATGAAAAGAATCAACTCCTATTTTTTTGTAGTGGTCTATAAAAAATGGGAATAACTCTAAATCTGGTGAAAAAACGGAACATAGTCTAAGAATTTGTTTCTTCATTACCTACCTACCTTCTAATTATTTTATGACTATCTAATTAGCTCATAATGATGACACGCACGCCACTTGTGAAGTGGTTTTGGTAATATACCTAACATCAGACGATAAGCGAGGCATAAGTGAGCTGGTTCTCAAGGATAAAGGCCAACTCATAGAAAATTCCCATATCGTCATTATCTGTGGATGGAATAAATTCATCATTTGAAACACTTCTTGTATATCCCAAATTCAGCATTATTTCTTTCATTTCCCCTATAAAGCGCTTATTTAAAAGTAAATCAATATCACCAATACCCCTCAATAAATATCATCATACAACAATTTTGAAAGAGCAACTCCTTTCATTAATACTACAGGTATTTTTTGATCTTCAGCACATCTAGCTAGCCTATCCAGTTCGTTTAAGTACAACTGTCCTTCCTCTATTAGCTTACTTACTTTGTTACCAAATTTTTCCTAACACCAACCGATAATAGCTCTCTAAGATAGTTATATGGTACTAGAAACATCTTCTGATTTGTGCTCTATCAAAAAATGATTCCCAGTCTATATCGACGTAATTTTGTATGTTTATTCCTTCGGGAGAGTCAATATTATGTGCTATCTCAATAAGAAGCTTATCTTCGTTACATAAACTACTAAGAACTGAACTCATGAAATCCCATCTCTTTATCAAGTTTATTGTTAATAACAATATTAATTAATTAACCTATTACCGTAACCTTTTCTTATATTATATTTACAAATTTTGAAAATGCAACATATTTCCTTGATTAATACTGTTAAAATTTATGACTTTAAGCATATTTTCAGGTGAATTCGTCGATATAAAGGCGACTTACCCCATCGGATAATCTGTCTTTTTTCCTAGACAGGTTGCTTATCACATGCAGACAGATCTTAAATAGCTTGAACTTCTGGCCAAAGTTCAGCTTTTACTGTCCACCCATGTGTAATTGGCGTATCATAACCAGGCTCAAGAGCAAACTGGTTAACGTTTGCTGCACACCTTCCATTATGGCTTCAATATCACTTACCTCTGTTTCGAGTGGGGCCGATAAGTCAAGAGAGAACCCTTTAGGTGTAGCTCCCATAGCTAAAACATTACCGCATGTACATGCTGCTGCCCATCTTCCATAAAACTTAAATTTTCTTCCAGAGTTAACTTTCTTTTAATGTATGAGGGATGATCAATCGAGTTAGACAAGGTATGGTGCACTCGGATCCCCAGTAAATTCAGAAAGGTTTAAAATAATACAGCCATCAAATTTCTCAATTTTGGCTGTAGAGGCATACTTCCCCAAGACATTTCGGATAAACGATTTTTCCTCTAATTGTTTCAATTGCATTTTAATTAATCACTCCTTATAGAATGTGTACCCAAGGTTTTTATGCCTCATGGGTATCTTGAGAGTGAATTATAGTTACTAGACTATTGACTTGTCAATACTAGTCAATTATGTTTATATTACTTACTTAACATATGACTAACGCATTTTCACAAAGTACAGAGTAAATCAAACTGGTTTGATACCCATTACTTATCCGCTGGATCATTGATTCAACAAAGGGCCTACGATTCTTTAAAAGAATTATGCATTATGGAAACGCTCTCTCGTTTTACCCCTGTCCTAGTAGGTACACTACCCCTTAACCTGAACGTAAGTGGTAGTGATCTTGATATCCTTTGTTGCTTTGAAGATCAAGAAAAGTTTTACGAATATTTGTCTCTAAATTTTTCGAAACACTTTAGGTATTTCATAATTCATTCGTTATCACATTACGCAAGTCTTTACGTAACGCAACACGATCAACCCAATTACTTGTACGTACATTTATTTATTGACAAAAAGAAGTTAAAATGGAAGTATATTATTTATGTGCCAACATATATGAGAGAGGTGTTAATGTGAAGTTCGATACATCGCCACAAAAGCTAAAAAACAAACGATTAATTTTTGCACTGCTAGCGCATCAAGACGAAGATGTATTAACTGCTCAGATAGATAACATTCGTTATTTTAATCCAAATGCCGGCATTGTTTTGTACAATGGAGGTACGAATGTTAATTTTGCTAAAAATATGAATGTATTAATTTATCCTCAGAGTCATCCATTGAAATACGGAAATATCGCGCCGTATTTTTGGGAAATTATGAATTGGATCGAAACTATGCAACTAGATTACGACTATATAATGAATGTTGATCATGATATGCTTTTTATCAAGCATGGTTTCGAAACATTTCTTGACGAGATTATGAAAGAAAATGATTGCATAGGATGGAGACTCGAAAATTCTATTGATCATCCAAATTCAGTTCCAATCGAAAGTATGGTAATTGAATGGAATTTATGGAAGCCTATTTTCAAAACTAATATTTATAAGAGTTATTTTAACCCTGGTCAAGTTTACACTCGTGCAATAGTCAAGCGTATGCTCACTCATGTCGAACATTCAGTCGTCGAACCTCTTATTAGGAACTCAGAGGCTTACGCCTTAGAAGAGGTTTTTTTTGTCACGCTTGCAATGGCTTGTGGAGGCAAAATAGGCGAATATCCTGGCGGAAGTAAATTTAACGAAGCCGTACGATGGGGTGAAAATATCACTTACATGGATATGAATGAATCCAATAAGAATCCGAATTATTATTGGATTCATCCCATTAAAGGCGAAGAACTCATTCAATTAAGCAGACAGATTCCAAAGATACCGAACAGAACAACGTGCAATCTGTAAATTCGCTAATTAGGTCTCTAACTATTAAGTATTCATGTTGAACACTCCTGCCACTTAGTAAGGCTACAATCGGGGGATTCTTTGATTATCAAACCTATTGATTTGAAGTTCTCAGGTCATACCACTCCGCTTTATAAGAAAGCTGACCGCACAAATTCTCTCCATGATTAATCTGCAATGGATTTAGTCAACTGCTTGTTTTTAAGCATATTCACTTGCAGACTTTCGATGTTGATCGTTTTGTTCTCACGTCGTGAATGCGTGCCGCTTCTTGCTTTGCTTTATGGTTACTACTTAGGTACCTAAGTAGTAACCACTTACATCGTAAGCGTCAAATAGCCCACATCTTCAGGACAAGGGTAGAGTAAAGGGCTGGGACTGCCAGCCCCTTCTCATCAAACCGTACGTCAGACTGGCTAACAATTATTAAAATCTCGTTTTTTGGCATGAAAATGGATGTCCTTTGTCGAATTTCTATATAAGGAGATGAGCGTGTATGCCTTATATCGAAGGTGAAGATAGATATCAAATTTATTTACTGCCAAATACGTTGGACGACTTTGTAGAAGAAGAAAATTCTGTCCGAGTCATTGATGCCTACGTCGATAGTTTGGCCCTGGAAGAATTGGGGTTTTCAGATGTATCAGAGTACCAAAGCCGGGCAAAAACCCTATCGCCGGGAGGATCTTCTCAAGCTCTATCTTTATTTCTATATGAACGGCATCCGTTCCTCTCGCAAGATGGAAACCGAAACGAAAAGAAACATTGAACTGATGTGGCTAATTGGCAAGCTCCAGCCGGACCATGGCACATTATCTGCTTTCATGAAGAATAACCAAATAGCTATAAAAAAGCTGTTTAAAGAGTTCACCTTAATGTTAAAAGGTTTCGGATTGATCGATGGTCAACTTGTCGCGATAGACGGTACAAAATTAAAGGCGGACTGCTCTAAAAAACAACACTTTAATACTAATGTTATCAGTAAGAAGCTAGAGTACATCGATCAAAAAATCGATGAATACTTGCGTGATTTTTTAACGGAGAACAATCGCCAAAAAAAGCAGGAAATCACAGAGAAGTTAGAGGATTATCAAAAGCGAATGCATGCGTTGCAGGTAATTAAAAAGAACTTAAGGATACGGGTGAAAATCAGCTTTGCGTTACCGATTCGGATGCTAAATCAATGAAAAATAACGGGAAGCATGAAGTTTGTTTCAATGTTCAAACTGCGGTGGACAGCAAGTATAAACTAATCGTGGACTGCGATACGGTCAATGATGTCAACGATCAAGGGCAGCTGTCCAACATGGTGCAGAAAACAAAGCAAGTTTTTCATGATCAAAAAACCACAATTGTGGCCGATACAGGCTATTTTAATTACCTTGAAACATCGACGTTGTCGATGAAAGCACCGAACTCTTAATTAAGCCGCATTTGGGGTTCCAGGATACGTTTGACTGCCGCTTGCACGACACGGTCTTCTACGGTAGGAATGCCTAGAGGTCTTAACGTGCCGTCCGCCTTCGGGATGTGGACTCTCTTTACCGGCTTTGGCCGGTACGTCTTGCTTCGCAGCGCGTGCTGAAGGGCTTGTACATGGCTCTCCAACTCAGACTCGTATGCCTTTAGGGTCACTTTGTCTACGCCTGCAGCTCCCTTATTGCGTTTCACCTCTCGAAAGGCTTCCTCCAAGTTTGGTACTGCCCAAATCTTGTCGATGAGGCTATACCATCTGCGCTTCTTGCCACCTTCTCCTTCACGGAAATGCCTGACGGTTTTCGTCTTTTCCTCCATGCTTTATCTACTTCCCTTCTAACACCCAGCGGATTAGCCCTGTGGGCAGTATTCCGAGTGCATGGTTGGTCCTTAACCCCAGACGGTCTACCATTATGTTCGACCCCGGTTCTACGCGCTTCGTGGCTCCCCGGCTTCTGCCTGGTACATGGCAGTTTTTTTCAGCACTTCTCTTTCACGGTTTCGGGCTTCGCACCAGGTCACTGCCTTTTCAAGTCGGCGCCTGCATCGGCGACTCTGCGCCAATTCACTTGCCTTTGCGGCCTTTCCGGCAAGCTTCTTCACTACTATCCCTACGTCTGACTTCTTACCCTCCGTCGTTTCGTTCTTGACCTCACGATCAACGAAAGTTACCGCTTCGCGGAGAGGATAAGATCTCCTTGGGTCACGTCATCGCACTTTCCCCCGAATCCAGTCCTCTTAACCTACAAGAGTTACGGATGGTATGGGACGTTCCTTTCTTTTGCAAGGTTGTCCTACTCTGCCGGCCAACTTGGTTTTGCCGCCTGTTCCGGGTTTTGCCTTCTCATCCTCAGCACCCTTCCTCACGGACAGAGCACTATGAGTCAGCTATGTACTTCCGCCATCTCGCGGTGTACCGGGGGACCTTCACCCGTTAGCACGATGCGCTGCCAAGCGCACAAAAGGAGGTCCTGCAGGACCTCTTCCGATTGATTACAGACATATGTATGAAGTTAAGAGATGGAATAGGCGTAAATAGGCTCGATCGGCTTAAAGTACAGATACCCGTCGTCCCATGGCTGGAAGTGCAAGTCCATTCGTGAATTCTCCCAAGGGACAGGGGGACCTTTTGTGCCGAGACGACCCGGAATCACAGTCACCTCAATGACAGCGTGAAATTCCTGATAGCCGAACAGCAAATTCTCGTGCATCGCGATATTCTCATACTTATTCCCAAAAAAGCATGTTCCTCCTGCAGCTGGTAATGATAATAGATGTAGCGCGCCATCATTCCCCGCTTCAGATGAGCGATCCGGCCAACACGTCGCTCCACTGGATTTTTGCGCAACCAATGCTCATAACCTGCGGGTTCATTGAAGTGGGATACTGCCATGTTTGGGGGTGTAATGGATTATTTCCAGCCGTTTGTCTAGACGCAAAGCCGTTTCGGATTCAAAAGCTTCATATAACGAGGCTATTGAGTCGGTATTCAATTTGCCTATCACCAAACGGATTTTGGGTGTACTCGGGTAATGAACGTCTAACAATTTCCGAACTTGCTCCACCCACACCATTTTTGTGCGACGAGGACGAACACTGACGTGCCGCCAGCCTGCAAGTGGTTCGGTGAAGATAAAGATACTACAGGTTCCATGGTGCACGTATTCCGAGTCTTCGTGCATTGGCTCGGCGGGCTTCATCGGGATCGGTTTTCGTGCGTCATCCAGTAGTTTGGAACGGTTTCTCATCCATACAAATCACAGGACATGGGTAAATGGTATACCTCTGGTTGTCTCCTGTGCACGGATCTGTCTCTGGATCTCGTTACGATTCAAAGGTATTATCACATGCGCTGGAATATCGAGACAGAATATCGTTACTTTAAGGAACTTCTCAGTTTCTAGAAAACCTGCATCAAACCCGTACAGAAGACAGTCCAAATGCTTCAGCCATGAGACGTATAGATTTCATTTTGGCGTCAAAGTCATGAATAATGCTTGCGACCATGATTTCCTGTGTATGATAAGCCTCACTCAATTGCTCAATTTGGTGCTTCACCTGCTCGGGTGAGCCAACCACCATGCGCTTGCGATTCTCGCGGATGCGCATCCGGTCATATGGCGTATACGGATAGGCCAATGCCTTTTCTACGGAAGGTGTGCCGGCTGAGCGCATTCCCTGCTCCAGCAACACCAGGGACAGGTCCATACTGGAAGCCAATCGGTTGGCTTCCTCTTCGGTATCCGCACAGATAGCAAATACAGCGACAAGTGAACGCGGCTGATCACTGTGCTGCGAAGGCTTAAAATGCTCCTGATACTCTTTCATCGCTCCTGTGCCGCCTTCGCCGTTGATGAACTGCGCAAATGCAAAGCCCACGCCACGTTCGGCTGCAAGCCCTGCACTGTCGCCGCTGGAGCCTAGCAGCCACATTTCTGGCACGGTTTCTACGAGCGGCATCGCCTGTAATGAGCCGAAGCGATGCTCACTGCCTGTACTATCATGCAAATAAGCTAGCAGGTCATCCAACTGCTCAGGGTACAGATCGACGCCACCTCTAATTTTGCCCTCCTGCAAGGCTCTGGTAGCGATTGGCATGCCTCCCGGGGCACGTCCCAGGCCCAAATCCATGCGCCCCGGGTACAAACCCTCCAGTACACGGAAGTTTTCCGCTACTTTATAGGCGCTGTAATGCGGCAGCATCACACCCCCTGATCCCACTCGAATTGCCCGGGTACGAGCGGCCAGATGCGAAATCAATACCTCAGGGCTGGAACCAGCAAGATTAGAGGCAGCATGATGCTCTGATACCCAAAAGCGATGATACCCCAAGCGCTCCGCCTCTATAGCAAGCTCAGCGGTCTTTTGTAATGCTTGCGCATGCGTCATGCCTTCCGATACCGGAGATTGGTCAAGAATGCTGAGTTTTATCATATAAAGTCTGACCTTTCTGTTTGGGAATAAGAATAGGCATTAATTATAGCACGCGAAGCCACAGTTACCCAAGAGGGCTCAATTTTATTTACCCTGAAAAATTGATTTCACACAGGAATTGGAAATGTTTATTTTTCGTTGAGGCTCGCCTTCACTTTATCCGCTTCATAAAGATGAGAACGCTTTTTAAAGAAACTAAACAGATGTGTGACGATAACCTTCAATACAGCATAGCCCGGAACCGCCAGTATAATCCCTACCACTCCAAACAGATTGCCCGCCGTCAGAATGACAAAGATAATCGTGATTGGATGCACCCGGAGAGACTTGCCCATAATTTGCGGAGAAATAAATTTACCCTCAATGAGCTGTACGACTGTCCATACAATGACCATTTTGAGCAGCATAACCGGAGATGTTACCAAAGCTACAATTAATGCAGGCGTAATGGCAATCACAGGTCCCAAATAAGGAACAACGCTCGTAAAGGACGCAATGACGGCAAGCGTCAGAGAATAGTCCAGTCCGATGATCAAGTAGCCGATATACAACAGCACCCCGATACAGAAGCTGACAATAATCTGCCCCCGGATATATGAGCTGACCTGATGATTCATTTCGGTCATAATGCGATCAGTCTCTTTACGAAACATAGGCGGGAACATCTTCAGCACCGACTGTGGCAGCTTGCGTCCATCCTTCAGCAGGTAGAACAGAATAAATGGAACCGTAGCGATCGCAAGCACCGTTTCTGTGACTACACCCAAAAAACTTCCCAAACTTGCCCAGATATTATTAATGAAGGCAGATAACTTTTCAGAAGCTTTGGAGGCCAGCTCCGACGGATTGATTTGAATCGTGTTTTGGAACTGGTTCACGAAGTCACTGCCAATTAATTTCTCAAACTGTTGTTGTACTTGCTCGCTATATGCAGGCACATTTTGAATCAATCCCTGAATCTGATCGCGGATCACGGGCACTACCGATGTAATCACGATGGTAATGATCCCTATGATGAGCAAATACAGCACAATAATGGAGTATATCCGCTTGACCTTGTTGCGCTCCAGTACATCAACCAGCGGATTGAACAGATAGTACAAAACTCCGGACAAAATGACTGGGAGAATGATCGTTTTCAGCAGCACAATAACGGGGGTAAATATGTACGAAATTTTGGTAAGCACCAATACATTTAAGCCGATCAGCAGCAGTACCAGCAGGAATAACACAAACTTGTTGTTCAGAAAAAACTTTTTGAATCGGTCTTTCCATGCCGGAGTTGTTTCCACATGACATTCCCCTTCTCTTTAAGCAAATGAGTGTAATGACCCTTCATATCGTTAAGATATATTCTTAGATCAAAATATACAAGGTTATACCCGAATAAACACAAAAGCAAACAAAGTTGTACGACAGCATACAGACTTTGCTTGCTTTGGAATGTTATGGAGTATCGTTTGTCTTGGTTGCAGCGGAATCCGTCGTTGTGGTCACAGGTTTGTTTTCTTGCTCAAACATATTTTGTACAAAGTTCTTAAGCTTTCTCTGGTCCACACCCAACACCTGTGCCCCCTTAACCGTTGTCTCTCGCACCAGCTCATTCGGTGGAATTTGCTGTTTCGCGATCGTTTTGGCGTCGATATTAAAGCCCAATGAAGCCAGTTGCAGCATTTCCGTTGTGCTCAGATTCGTTTCAATATATGGAGAGATGCTGTTTAAAATACTTGGCAGCTTAATCAGAGACGAGGTCGACTGGATTTTGCCACCCAGCTCGGTAATAAATTTGCGTTGCCGCTCCGTACGCGTAAAATCGGAAGTGGCATCATGACGAAAACGCACATATTGCAAGGCCGTTTTACCGTCCATGTGCTGCATTCCCTTTTTCAAATCAATATCAAACTGGTGCTTGTCTGCTTTGGAAGTGTAGTACATATCCTTTTCGACATCCAAATCAATACCGCCCACAGAATCCACCAGCGCAATAAAGCCGTTAAAATCCGTGTATACATAGTATTGGATCGGTATGCCGAGCAGGCCGCTCACCGTTTGTCTGGTCAGATCAGGCCCGCCGTAAGAAAATGCAGCATTCAATCGACTTTGCCCATGGCCCGGAATATCAACGTACGTATCACGCAGGATGGACATGAGCGTAGCCTTCTTCGTGACCGGATCAACAGAAGCAACCATAACAGAGTCAGAGCGTCCTGAATCCTCCCCGCGTGAATCGCCGCCCAGCAGCAAAATATTCACTCTCTCTTTCCCATCCCACTCTGGGGGAAGAGATACTTCTACAGGCTGTACATTCGTTGGGGACTGGCTTTGTGCTTGCGGCTTAAATTTCGAATCCTGACCGGTAGCGACCGAAATTTGATTTGTAAAATGATATATAGAGTAAGCATAATATCCGCCCACCAAAAGAACTGCCGCAGTCACAGAAATGCCCAGCCATTTTAATATTTTTCGCATATTTTCGAGTAACCTCGCTTTTATTCAACATCTTTCAGCTTATAAAAGCATACCCTCCCTGCAAGTTATCTGTCAATTCGCGTCGTCTGTTCAGCGTACACGATTGACCTGTGACTAATGGTAGTTTTCCTTGTCTGTCACGCTGTTATTCTTATGTTCTTGCGGCGCCAGGTTAGCTTTGTCAGGAGTGTCCGCGTACCATGGATTAAGATGCACAAGCACCTCGTAAACCCTCGGCTCCTGCTTCATCACGGCCCCTTTGATCAGCCGGATAATATCATGTCCCTGCTGAATCGTCAGGGAGGCATCCACAGAAGCGCGGATATCCACAATAATGTAATGACCGTGCTCACGGGCACGGATGCGGTCAATTCGCTGAACCTCGGCTACACTTAGGGCTGCTTCGGCATAGCTTTCGATTTCCTCGGTTGCAATCGCCTTTTCCATCAGTACATCTATGGATTCACGGCCCATTTCCCACGCCAGCCTCAGAACCAGCAATGCGACCACAAACCCGGCAATCGGGTCACCGTAGGATAAAATATGAATGCTCCAGTGCTCCCCGATCAAGCCCAAACCGATACCCAGTACAGCAGCAGCGGAGGCGTACACGTCCGCCAGATGATCTTTGGCCGTAGCAATGAGACCCTGGCTATTGGCTGCCCTTCCGATACGGATCGTATATATATACAGCCATTGCTTCCAGAGCAGGGAGATGATCGCCGCCACCAATGCCAGTATATGTTCCTTCGGCATCGGTTCAAACAGCGCCATAATGGAATGGTAGCCGATAAATATGCCGGCTGCGAACAAAATGACCGCTACCACGCTGGCTCCAATAACCTCTGCCTTGCCGTGACCATATGGATGATCCTCATCCGGCGGCAGACTCGATATACGCATCGCCCCCAGCGCCGTTGCCGAGGCGATTACGTCCCCGGCGTTATGCACACCGTCAGCAACCAGCACTTTGCTGTTGAACATGACGCCTGTAATGATCTTAATGCCGGTTAATAGGATGTTGCTGATCAGACTGATCCACGCTGACACCATAGCGCGTTTGCCCATATCCTGTTCCTGCATGATGTATAACCTCCGTATCTATCTTAAAAACAACTGTTATCGCCAAGTTAATCAGTTGTTTTTAAGGCAGCTATGCTGCTGGTTTTCTTTAGTTGCTCAGCGCAGTAATGCTGCTTATGTCATCCTATGATGCTGCCGCATCGGCGGCATGGGTGGAGATGATAATAGCCCCGGAAGATGAGCCTCTCCGGGGCTATTATCATAACCATAGTTGAGCGTTCTATGAGAACACTCTTGCTTTATCTGGACCGTCCGCGACGGCCTCCCTGTCCTTGTGCCCCGCGCGGTCCGCCCTTGGCCTGTCCACCACGACCACCTTGGCCTCCGCGTGCGGAACCACCGCTGCTGCGGTCATACCCGCCGCGTTCGCTGCTTTGCCCTGCGGAGCGTCCTTGGCCTCCGCGCGTGGAACCGCTGCTGCTGCGGTCATACCCGCCGCGTTCGCTGCTTTGCCCTGCGGAGCGTCCTTGGCCTCCGCGCGTGGAACCGCTGCTGCTGCGGTCATACCCGCCGCGTTCGCTGCTTTGCCCTGCGGAGCGTCCTTGGCCTCCGCGCGTGGAACCGCTGCTGCTGCGGCTGGAGCGACGCTCGCCGCCTGCGGATGCAGCGCGCTCTTCGCGCGGCTGCTCCCGCTCGGTGCGGCCACGGCCTGCGCCGTCACGGCGACCCGCCTGTTCGCGACCGCTGCCCCGGCGTCCGCCGCCGGAACCGTTGCCGCCGAAGGAACGGCGGTCGTTTCTGCCTGAGCGGTGTTCTCCGCCCTGCCGCTCAGCTGTATTGGCAGCAGGTCTACGCTGCCCGCCGCCCTCGCTGCTGGTGAAGGTAACACCAGCAACCTTCTGGATGTTCCGAAGCTCTGGAACATCCCGTGGCGTGGCGAGCGTTACCGCCACACCTTTGCCTCCGGCACGGCCGGTACGCCCGATGCGGTGAATGTAGCTTTCGGCATCCTGCGGCATGTCATAGTTAAAGACATGCGTTACGCCTTCCACATCCAGGCCGCGTGCGGCTACATCGGTCGCTACGAGCAGTTGAAGCTTCGCTTCACGGAACGCCTTCATTACTTGCTCACGCTTGTTCTGGGACAAGTCCCCGTGCAGCTCGCCGCTCTGGAAGCCCATTTCTTGCAACTGCTCATTTAGCGCAGCAGCGCGGCGCTTCGTACGGCAGAAAATTACAGCCAAATACGGACGATCTGTATTCAGCATGTCCACCAATGCCTGCTGCTTGCCCCGATCCGTCGTCTGTACAACGACCTGACGGATTTGGCTCACCGGAACGGAAGAAGCAGACTTCACTTTTACATCCACAGGCTCGTTCATATATACACGAGCCAATTTGCGGATACCTGCTGGCATCGTAGCAGAGAACAGCATCGTCTGCCTCCGGTACGGAACTTCCTGAAGAATCGTCTCTACATCGTTCAGAAAGCCCATGTGCAGCATTTGGTCAGCTTCATCCAGCACCAGCATTTTAACACCGCTCAGATCCAGCGTGCCGCGTCTCAGGTGATCCAGCAATCGTCCGGGTGTACCGATAATCAACTGTGCGCCGCCCTTCAGCTTGCGAAGCTGACGCTCTACATCCTGTCCTCCGTAAACAGCCAGCAACGACAAGCTTGGCTCCGTAGCCGCCAATAAGTTCGCTTCCTGTGTAATCTGGAGCGCCAGCTCACGCGTTGGAGCAATCACGAGCGCCTGCGGATGGCGCTTGTCCAGATTCATTTTTTGCAAAATCGGCAGTAAAAACGCAAGCGTTTTACCTGTTCCCGTATGCGCCTCGGCAATAACGTCCTGACCTTCCATCAACAGCGGAATGGACTCCTGCTGTACAGGTGTTGGTGCTGTAATTCCCTGCTCTTTCAAGGCGTCTACCCAATGTTGCTCTACGCCTAATGCTGCAAAATTCTTCAAGTGGTATTCACTTCCCTTATCCGTATTCAATATGTGTCACGTAAAATAGGTTCATGTGCCATATGACATTCATCGTTCCATAGTTCAGAATTCCCATTTTTGTATCGGTTCTCATTCAACCCTTTTCAGGAAGGGAGCTTATCCGTTATCGTTGATTCTGTTCATGTAACCAAAACATACGGCCGCAATGCGGCTCAGGCCGTTCCATATATGACTTTCCTAGTATACGCGAAGTTGAACGGGTTTCCAAACCATTTTAATGAACGGATGCAAAAGGTGAATTTAGTTACCATGTCAGATATTATGAAATAGGAAATGCTCGAACAGAACACCCAGACATAAATTATGTTTTCCAATCATGGACTTGTTTTTCTTTACCACAACCTTGAAAAATCCATTATACTAAACATCAGGAGGTTGAAACTTATGCATATTCAGGTTCAAAACGTTGAGAAAAAAGAAAACGATTATCTCATTCATTACAAAGCCGGGGGCACACTGCCGTTCGTTCCGCATGATATTGTTCTGATTCATGGCAAGCAGTATTTTATCGGCACGATTGTGGAGGTAGGGGCGGAACAGGCTCTTTTACGTATCAATCCGCAATATGAGAGCCAGTTGGCAGGCTCCATCGGGCTTGAACTGGCTTTCTCACCGACCGTCTCCATTCAAGGAGCAGATAAAATCGTGGAAAAGCTCGGATATTTCCCTCCCTTTCATTATGACCAAATTACAGCAGCTGATATCACAAAGGACCAGATAACATTGACGATTGAGCTATCACCCCCTACCGTACTGATACCCAAATCACCCGATCTGACTCCTTCCGCTGAACAGCCTTTACGTTCTACATCTTCAACGGAAAATGTACCCCGTTACGCGGTGTCCTTTACTTTTTTAGAGACAAAGGAACATGAGTTGACCGCTATGGAAACGGAAAATATCATTTTACAGCTTGATTTCCGTTATGAAGAAGCGGATATGGTGATTGATATTGATGCATTAACCGGACTGTCAGGCAGCTTCCTGTGCAGAGGCATCCGTGCGGAGATTGCAGAGTTGAATGAATAAACAGGAGGCTCGGGAGCTGCTGCGCTGTCATTCTTTTACACATGATGATCTGGATCATCCCAAAATGACGAACGGATTTTTTCTGTTGCAGTTGGCGCAGCAGTCGTCCGAGGATGAGCTTATTCGTATGGAGGCGCTGAAGGTCATCGGACTGTACACGGATGGCAACCAGCAGCCGACCATTTTACGGGGAATTTGCGAGCTGCTGGTCACGCCTGACGAAGATGATGATGTGCAAATAGCCGCTTTGCAAACTTTGGCATGGATGCCCTGCTCGGAAGCAGAACTCGGATTGGCCCTGAAGCTGATCCACAGTGATGCATACATATTAGTCAAGGAAGCAGCCTTTGCGCTGCTGTGCTCACATAAGCACCTGCCTTTCGCACAACATGCCCTGAAGCAATTGTTACAACATGAGGAATTCGGCGTGTCTGCCAAGCGGGAACTGTCAAGATAATCGACAACCAAAGGAGAATCAACCTACTCATGCGAGTCAAAATATTTATATTCATACTTATTATCGGGGTAATATGTGTTCCCGCCTATTTCATCATGAGCAGCTTCGGGTTATTTCAAAATGAAAAGGTACTTGTACAGTACAAGGTTGCCGTGGACTTGGAGGGTGAAAAGTATGATGCCTGGCCTGTAATCAGCAGCTTTACCGCTATAGACAAAAAAGGCGACGACCGTCAGCTCTACTATCAGGCGGAAGGCGCCGGCTTAGAATACTTGTTTCAGTTAGCCTATGGACAATATGAACTCAAGCCCTCCAAAGAAAATCCTTTTCTGGACGGAAGGATTCACTACACCCTGGATCATCCCGATTACGTTCGGCAAGAGAAGAAATATAAGAACGCCAACGATTACAGTCAGTTACAGCATTATTATAACCAGCAGGAACAAGTCATCTATACTTATAATCCCGAAGCCAGGCTTGACAAGGCATATGTTCGCTCCATTATCACAACAGGTATGACTCGCAGCTCTGGTGGATCAAGCAGTCTTGTGAAAGATAACTACATCAATATCAGTAGACTGTTCAAGGACAAGCTGGGAATTACCGTAAAAGTAGACGTGGACGAGGACAATAAAATCGTTACTCTATTCATAATATGAAAAATATCCGTGAGAAAGGAAGGGGATACTTATGACAGAAACACAACAATATCGATTGGGACCTGCTTATTTGGAGGGATGGGCTGTACCCGAGAACCCGGACGCATGGATCGAGCAGGAATGGACAGGAAAGCTCCGTTCTCAGGCCGGACATACGAAATTTCATATTTTTTATTATGGAGAGTGGATGGACGAGCTGATCGCCGTGACTGAATTTGCACCTCAGCTCATGATTGCGGAGGATACGGTCACGGGCGAACAGATCGTGATATTTGACGGAACCCGACACGGTTACGACGCACTGCTATGCGAAGTATATACGGAGGAACAGCAGAACAACCGCACTCCCCTTTTACCCTATTTAGATGAAGACGGTGAGGATACGTTTGAGGTGAGCGTGACCGCTTATTACAATGTCGATTGGGATGATGAATTTTCAGACGATGTGGATGAGGATGGGCAGCTTGAGCTGATCAACGGCAAGCTATGCGATTTTGAAGAGGCGAAGCGGAACGGCTTTGATGCGATTAGTATTACGATTACAAGCGCCAAAGGTCTGAAAACAGAAATCATTCAGGAAGAGCTGGCCTGACGAGGATGGAACAGAAACGCTTCAAGGATGAATCTCTGAGCGTGAGCGGTATGAATGAATGGGTATTCACCAATCTGGAACGTTTTCAGAGCAATCCTGTCAATACCACCTATTATATCATCCCGGAGGAAGAGCTATGGGAGCTGGAGGATGCAGGTCTCACCGTCACCAATCACCGCGATGAAAGTATTCCCGCTTCCCTTCCCGATCACCATGCACAGACATGGCTGGAGATAGCGACCGTGCAGGATGTCATTGAAGTGCTACCGCAGCGGCAACGAGCCGGACATCCACCGCATCGCACAGGGACTTCAGTATTACCATGAATACGATGCTTTTATGGAATAAGCGTCTCCAGCCGCACTTTTACCTCAGGATCAGCCTGTTTCAGACTGCTTTTCAGCTTTTTCTCGCCGCCCCAAATTCGGTAAACGAGCAGCTCTTTGTCGTAATCGTCCAGCTTCTCAAGCTCCTCGACCAGCACCTGTGCCTGCTCCACATTTTGGATTCCGGACGACTTCAACGGCTTGGCACTTTGGTTGCCTGCCAGAAGAATCTTCGTCCAAACTGGAATCGTGTCCGGTGTCAGTCCATGCGCTTCGGCAAAAGCAGCCGCGTAGCCGTCCTGTACCGACTGATGCTCCGTGTCCACCAGCTTCATATAGCGAATCACCAATGGAAAATAGTCCGTTCCTTTCAGGCCCAGTCCCATCACCGCATAGGTGCCCGGCATCGCCGATTTTTCTCCCGGATCCACATCGTTGTACCACTTGAACTCTTCCATCGCGATATCTGCATATTCAGCCAGTAGCGGGTAGAGAGCTGGATATTCCAGTGCATTGGCAAAAAAACGATGCAACGTGGATTTAGCCAGCTTGGGCACAGGCAGGATATTTTTCACCTTGCTCTTGAGCTTCAGGCGATATTCCTTGGTAAAGCCCTTCTGTAAAATATCGCATACATATACGAGCGCTTCCCTGTAGCTCTCTTCTTCCTCCGAACGAATATGAACCTCCAGCGTTTGCAAAATATCATTCGCTTTACAGGTGACACGCTCGCTTGTGTATAGCGCTGGAATGCTACCTGATCCGCTCTTGAGCCACTGGGCGGCCTGCTCCGAGCCTAGCTGTGAAGCGATCTCCAAATATTTCTGCCGTGCATCGGCATCGGTCGAACCCACTCGCATCGCGGTGAGCAGGAACATCTCTATGGCTGGTGCAGGAATATCTGAAGGACGAATATCAGGCTTCACCGTATAATCCAGCCCGTAGCTTTTTTCACGATCCGCATACCTCGCCAAAAATTCATCTTCGGCCCAACGCTTCAAGTCACCGTTAAGCTGATGTCTCCATGCTTCCTCACGATTGCGGCTCACCTTCACTTTTGCATCCATTCGATCCAGAAGGTCACCTACCCGTTCGGCATCTATAGGGTACAAATGAGGATCGAGCAAGTGCCTCACAAAGAAAAAATCGTCCTTTTCCTTCGGCACAGCTTTACTGGAGGGGTTGAGCTTCTGTTCCACAAACTGCTGGATAGAGGCTAACAAATGCTGTCGTTTATCTTCGTTTAGAAGTGAAAATGTAAAATGGCTGGATTTCTTCTCCAAGACCACTTCCAGATGAAATTCCAGCCGATAACGAAAGAACATGGAACTAAATTTTTCAGACTTAAACAGCGTCTCTATCCGTTCCCTGATCACAGGCATCCATTCGTCCTGCACCTGCTGGAGCGTTACACCCTCCGTAAAATTAGGAATCTTCGTATCCGGTTTACGACTGTCCCAATCAAATAGCTCATAGATGTCTACCCGTAGTCCGTTCTTATTACACATGACGTTCAAGTATTCATGAATTCCTTCGTGAAGGGCACTTTTTGTCTGGAATTCGGCGATTCGTTTTTGCTCAGAAGCGTATACCTTATCAATTGCCTCGAAAATCGGATCTATGTATGCTTGTACCCCTGATGCCATTATGATGTGTTCCTCCTTCATCCCCTACAAATTGTAGTTCTAACGTAATTAAGATAGACTAATTTATAACTATTTTATTTCCTGATTATAGCATATCTCTCATTTACTTTTGGACTCAATGAGCAGAAAGCAACGGAGCTTCGTAATGAGATTCTGTCATTCTTGCAGAAGCAGCATTGCCGGACTTTAAAGTAAAAGGAGGACGAATGAAAATGACGGCATATTTTGAGCAAACCCTTGATAGGCTGGGGGATATCGCAAAACGTCTGAGACAAAGCGGAATGCCTGACGTGGAATACAAGTGGACGGAGGGCATCTCCACAGGTGAGCTAACTGCGCTGGAGGAAGGACTACAGAGACCTTTACCCGCCTCCCTGTCAGAATTGATACAACGATGTGGCAGCCTATACCTGTTATGGTCGCTCCCCCAACACTGTATTGTAAGTGATGTATCGGGACGTACAGGTGAACATAGCTCCATCTCTGATTACGAACTGAACATACTCGAAGATATCACGGGTGAGTTTGGCTGGAATCATGAGTATATTAGCTATTTCACATCTTATGGGGAAAATGCAGACTCACCAGCGACGACGGACGAACATCGGTATCTGATTTTCAACTACAACGGTGCGGGCGATCCGGTACTGCTCGATTTGGCGACATCATCTGCCGAGCCAGCGGTGTTCTGCTATGATCACGAGCAGGATCAGTTCACCTTGCTTGCGGACAATCTGCCCGCCTATATAGACACCATCCTCACACTACACGGCCTATGGATATGGAATTGGACGACAGTGATTGACGAGCATGGCATTCAGCTAAAAAGTCCCCCGCTACAAATGTGGGTACGCTGGCTGGATACGTTCTGCAATGTGAAGCTGGAGGATGCCCATTCACTTGAGGCTTTGATTAGACACACCACGATGCATGGTGTAGACAATCCTGCCATATTACAGGCTTTTCAGCCCTATGATCCGAAGGATATTTTCCTTGCCTGGGAGCAACTCATTCAGCATAACCCTACACAACTCGCTACATGGGCCGTTTTTATAGGAGAAACCGCTGGCGACGGGGCTGCCGCCTGGGTCCGCTCCTTATGGCAGCCGGGCAACGTGCAAGCGTGGACTTCTTCTTCGGTTCCCAATAGCGGCTCTATTGCTGTAGGTACATTTGTATCCACCCGTGCCTACCTGACCGCCCGCTGTCTGCCTGGGCATGAAGGCTTGGCATACGTGTGCAATTACCTGCTACAGCATTCAGCGGTGGATGGTAAATTAGAAGGGTACACCGCTAACGGGCAGTTACAGCATTTTCATTCACCACAGGTCATTGACTGGATCCGGGATAAGGTGAATCATCCCGTAGAGGGCTGGGCAGCGCTTTTCGCCCACTCCCGTCCTACAGCTGAGCAGCTGCTTGAATGGCTATCTGATAGCGAGCTTCATCAGAAAATCACAACCGAAGCATTGAATATCATGATTCAACGGGATCTTCTTCCCACTCTGGAAGCAGACACTTGGGCTAACATCTCAGACCTGCTTCATGCTTCTTTGCAGCTTGTTATGCTCAAAAAAGATAAACGCCGTATTGAAGCAGTGCTGGAGCAGCTTTCTGATTTGGGGCTTTGTTAACCTTTTGGAGCCGCTGCGTCAGCGGCTTACCCCCTTGAAAAAGGTATCTATAGTAAATGAAATTAATTCGTCATTCGATTTTTCCGTAGGGAAATCAAAATTCAGGAGCAGAGAAGTCAAGCCGTGCAACATGCTCCACACGGATGTGGCGATCAGGCGATCATCCCCTTGAGTTATGCTGCCATCATCCATAGCGGCTTTTAGTCCGGATTCAAGCAGCTCAAAGCCTTTAAAGCGTCCACTGTCAATAAGGCTGATTAAGCTTACAGATTCCAGGTTGCTGATAAACAGGATGTTGTAATATTCCGGGTTAGCCGTTCCAAAACGAACATAAGCGTCGGACACTGTTTTCAGCACATCCAGGGCATTCAATCCTGCTGCCTGTGCTTCTTCCGCACGCTGCTGAAGAGACTGCAAAAACATGGAATTTCCTTCAATCAGCAGTTCTCGGACAATCGCTTCCTTATTGGCAAAATAATGATAAATGGTCGTTGGCGAATATTCGATCTGATCCGCAATTTTGCGCATAGAAACTTCGGCATACCCTTGGTTCAGGAAAAGCGAGCGGGCGGCCTCGATTATTTTCCGGCGGATTTCACTGCTTTCACGTTCTCGGCGTTTGATATGTTTCATAAGTAGGTGTAGACGCCATGCAGGGATACGTCAAAAGTATAACCCTTTCTTTTGAATTCAGTTGCGAAACCGCCGGCCAGGGTATGACTTTCAAAAACAGCCGTTCGGTAACCGAGCGCGGAGAGCCTTGCTGCACAGGACAAACCGCCAAGACCTGCGCCGATGACGATAACATCATACTTGTTCATGATTTCATCTCCTTTATTAACATTGTTATTTAAATTAACACCGTTAAGTTAAAGGGATTATAACCCACAACATTACGTTTGGGAAGCCCCGGTTTTTGGGGTTATCTGTCGGGGCTAACCATCAAAACATAAGAGATTTAGCTCTTATTACATTACAGCCGCAAAAGTTAAGATAATACAAAAAACATCCAAAATTGTAGCGCTTTCACTTGTCAAATTCCAATGAAGATGCTATCCTGCAAGTGGGATTGTTACTGAAAAGGCAAAACCCGAGTACATTTGTGTACCCGGAGTTTGCCTTTTTTTGATTTTATATCGATGCAGCATTATACAGTCAACCATCCCAAGCATGTGTAAGCGCTTTAAAAAAATGACACCAAAGGAGATCAATTTCATGCAAAGAAGACGTTTCGCCCTTGTTTTACTATCTTTCGTGTTCCTGCTCACGATCGTTTTCCCGTCCTCCAGCTCTGCCGCGGCATCCGATGTACCAGCACCACAGGCTACCCTGCTTACTCAGGTACAGCCTTTGGGTGAAGTCGTTTCTGCTGTTGTACTGAAATACAGCACCAATATTGACGGGGCATCCTTGTCCACTTCCAGCTTTCAGGTTCAATCTGTACTCAATGATGTATACACAGACAGAACCGTGACTGGTGTGTATACCAACGATTCTGGAATCATCACCAACCGCAGTACTCATGGCAAATATGTCGTGATCGAACTGGATACACAGGATAAAAATGCAAGTACCCTTACTTACGATGCAACGAGTGGCGTCAACCGCATCAATACGTTGAATTATTACATTAGTCAAAAGAAAGACATTGCATCTCAAAAGAAAGCAGTCATTCCAGCCACTGCACAGACTGTAAAAGCAACCGATAAAGTTACACCTATCGTGGACGATTTCCAAAAAAACACCTTTGAAAATAAAGACGGCTTCAAACTGAACTACTTTACGTTTGAGCCTAAAGTAGAGTCTGGCAAAACCTACCCGCTGGTTGTGTTCCTGCACGGAAACGGCGAGCGTGGTGACGGAAACGGAGTAAACCTGCTGGCGAATGCTGGTGCCGTTACTTGGGCTTCTCCTGAGCAGCAAGCCAAACACCCTTCCTTCGTAATCGCTCCACAAAGCCCGATTGACCTGGAACATAAATTTATTTGGGCGGATGAGCCGCGCAACAGCGCTGTAGCCGATCTGGTACGTGAAACGGCGTTAAAATATCCGATCGACACTAACCGAATCTATATCGTTGGTATTTCTCAAGGAGCTATGGGAACGTGGAGATTGTTGGAGAAAAATCTTGATTTGTTCGCCGCAGGTGTGCCGATTGCCGGTTTGACCAACTATGAAAAAGCCGTTAACATGTATGCACCTGTTGATCCTAAACACGTGGAAGTATTGAAAAACGTACCTATTTGGGCCTTCCATGCCGTAGACGACACCTCGGTAAGCCCTAAAAACTCGCAAGAAATGGTAGCTGCCATTAAAGCACAAAACGGAAATCTCATTCATTTTACTGAATATGAGGCAGGCATTATCAAACCTGTAGGACACTTCTCATGGGTTCCCGCTTTGCAAAATCAGGATATGATTGAGTGGCTGTTTGCACAAAAGAAATAAAATTGTTTTTCATATCTCTAAAAATAAAGCGCCAGATAGGTTCGATATCCGTCTGGCGCTGTTTTGCTATCTAAAAAAACTACGACAGCATAATTAACTAACTTATAAGTGAATTCCATTTTTGCTCTAAGTCGTTGAGGTAGCCTGCGCTATTGCGATTAAATTTTTTGCGTAATATAACGCTGGTTAAACGCTGATCCCACAGTGCTTTTCGAGATTTATAGCGAGTAAAGCAAACTGAGCGCAGTCGTGAAATGACATGTTCTTGGCGCAGTGCATCATTCACTAATACGATCATTTCACCATTGCGTATGATGTAACTGTTCCAATTACGAAGTCCCGTAATACGACGGTGACTAGCCTTCGTCCGTCGAAAGAATTGCTCTAAGTCATTGCTCGTTCTTGGAATGTAGTAATGGTCATAACAAGTGAACAAGCCTTTCCAAAACCCTCTGGAAAAGTTAAGTAAATTGTTAACCATTAGCTCGTCACTCTGATGCGTGTAGGTTTGTTTCACCCATTCCAGTAGCAGGGACAGTTCCCACACAGCCGTCTCACTACTTTTATCTTCCTCAGGAGTGAGAATGCTAGCGATATGTTCCAAGGGTTTCACTAGCCGCGAAACGGCTGTATAACTAGGTTTTAATTCTTCAATTTTACTGAATATTCTGACAACACCTTGAAGTAAATTAGGCTCTTTTTTTACTCAAGCATCTTTGTAAGGAAGCTTGTATGGCTTGTGCACGTTCATAAATTTTGGTACTCCTAACGCTGATAATCTGCCGTTCTACCTTACGGATTCCAAAGGTAATAAACTGGATACAGGGATCGCCGATCAAGGCGAGCCAGAGGGGATAATCGCGTTCATGACGGTTGGTCATAAGCTGCCGCAAGAGATGGTATTGCAAATCAATGTGAATCGCATCGGTGGGACTGAGGGAAGCTGGAAAGGCCAACTTCAAATCGACCAACTGAAGTCATCAACCCCAAGTACCAAGTAATCCGTGCTTTAAAATTTCCAATGAGAAAGGTGGACACCTCATGAGTGTCCACCTTTTTTTGTCGCGAATAAATCAATTTTGAACCGGGGTCCCTTTTCATTGGTTTTGAGATTTATAAAGTATGGATTCAGCAATCGGTATGCCGGGACAGCAACCGTCAGTGCTTAGGTAAGAACTTTTATCACTTCAACAACAATCTTAGATTAATAAACTATGCTGCCCGTTAGCTGAGCGAAGGGCTGCCACGCGGCAGCCCTTTCGATGTTGAATCTATAGTTCCCCGAGGGAGTTTAATAATCATAATACGGTGTTAACAAAATTTAGTGTATATGCTCAGGGTGACACTCACCTTTATGACAGTACCTGTACTAAAAGTGCGTACTTACATATTTACAGTGCAATCTTTATACTCAAAGAAGGAAATAAATAAATTTCTATAACCTGGAAATATAAAAACTTAAGAAAGAGGGATAATTATATGTCTAATGCTTGGAAAGTTTACTTATTAGCCGCTGTTAGCTTCTTGCTTGGAACATCCGAGTATATCATAGCAGGGATTCTCGACACAGTTGCAAGAGACGTTAATGTCTCCGTCGCTGCTGCTGGTCAGCTCATTACTGTTTTTTCACTCGCCTATGCTTTTGGAACACCTTTCCTTATCGCATTTACAGCACGAATGGAGCAGCGCAAGCTTTTAGTTTATTCACTTGGTGTATTTGTGATTGGAAATATTATCGCCGTAGTTTTACCTGGCTTTGGATTTCTTTTAGTCTCACGCGTTATTCTTGCACTAAGCATGGGAGTATTCGTTGTAACCTCCTTTACTGTCGCTACCAAGATGACTCCACCTGATAAACAGGGAAGTGCAATTGCAACAATCCTTATGGGCTTTAGCACCTCGTTGATTATCGGTGTTCCGCTAGGCAGAGTTATTGCTTCCGCTTATGATTGGAGATTGATCTTCGAAGGAATCGGTGCACTTAGTATTCTTGCGATGATCGTTATACTCTTAGTCATCCCACGCTCAAATGGCGATGAGTCGGTTCCCTTGCGCAAACAGCTTGCTTTAATTAAGCAACCGAAAATAATTGCAGCCCTAATGATCACTTTCTTATGGATTTCTGGTTATTCTACGGTCTACACCTACATTTCTCCCTTCCTGCTGTCGATTACAGGGATGAACAGTAAAACAGTTATCATTGCTTTATTCGCTTTCGGGATTGCCAGCTTATTCGGCTCAAAGCTTGGCGGCTATAGTACGGATAAATGGGGATTCCCTCGTACTTTATTTGTCAGTATGGTACTGCATATAGTAGCCTTAGTTCTACTGTCATTATCAGCCCAATCGCCTGCTATCGTTTTCCTTGTGCTCATATTTTGGGCTCTCTCTGCTTGGTCAACAAGTCCAACTCAGCAATATCACTTAATGACGCTTGCTCCGGCGGCCTCAGGCATTATGGTGAGTATGAATAGTTCAGTTTTACAGCTTGCTATGGGTGCTGGTGCAGGAATTGGAGGCGTTTTCGTGGAACAAGTTTCCTTAGCTTCGATTAGCTGGATTGGAGCTGCGGTTGTTGCCATCGCTGCAATAACCGTTATGGTATATTTACGAGTAACCCACTCCAAAGCTTGACAATCTGTAATAGTTAGCTTTATTAAGACTGCTATAAAAAAGAAGTATTTCCCTGTTCAGGAGATACTTCTTTGTAATATAAACAAGACAACTATGCCTACCGCTGTACAGCCTCCAGAGCTGGCGAACTGTTTTTCTCTCCCCACTCGCACATCATATTTAACAATGGAATGAGAGAAAGACCACTTTCAGATAATGAATATTCAACTTTTGGAGGTATTTGGGGAAATTCCTTGCGTATGATAAGCCCATCTGCCTCCAGCTCTTTTAACATGATGCTTTGCGTTTTAAAGGAAATGGTACCGATACATCGATTCAGCTCATTAAACCGCATTACCTTATTTTCAGACAGCCAATACATAATGATCATTTTATATTTACCGCCTATTAAGGACAACGTGTATCCAAAGCCAGTTTCTTTTAGTTTCACGCCAGTTGGAATATAGGTTTCGCGCACAAGTTACACTCTCCTTTTGGTAAGTATATGATATAAATATGCATACTTTATAATACATCATTATGCAATCTTATTGAAAGGATGTAAATCGCTATAAAATTTGATATATCCTAAATTTGAATAAATTTTAGAAACGGAATGGGACCGGAACGATGGCAGCGCGAACGCGGAGGGCGAGTGTTGGCCAAAACAGGAAACGGTTAGTTGAGTAAAGATAACCTTTTTATTACTTCTTCAGATATTCGATTCACAATGGAGAATGTATCTAAATAACCCTCTATGACAATGTCTGAACTTGGTTTAACTGTCCTTTCCATTTCCAAATAAGCCGACCTTCCCTTAACTAAATAGTTTTTTAACTATGACAGCATAATTAACTAGCTCATAAGTGAATTCCATTTTTGCTCTAAGTCGTTGAGGTAGCCTGCGCTATTGCGATTAAATTTTTTGCGTAATAGACTGTTCCGTTTTCTCTGTTACAAGCGCTTTGGATTCAACTTGCTCTATTTTTCGTTCGATGTCGCGAATCCCGCGCATGCTCTTTTTGAGTTCCATTTTTAACTTGCGATCGGCGTCGATAATGGGCTTAGCAATGTCTTTCAGATAGTGGTACTGACTTTACTTTCGCGTAACTCCTTATTACTTATTTTATAAATAAAATGACTCGATTCAATAAATACAACTCTCTAATTCTACTGTACTGCTGAAATTGCTAAAAGGCCCATTTTTTCTTAATAATAAAAAGCGCCGGGTTCATTCCCCCCAACGCTTCCTTAATGCCTTCATGTATGAAACAACGATTATTCCACTTTGCCGCCCTCTACGACCAATTGGTCTGTAAAGCCTTCTCCGTAAACAGAGGTCAGTGTGTCCTTGTAGGCTTGATGCACAAAGTTTTCCTTGCCTAATGTAGCCAGCTCATTGTTGATCCAGTCTAACAGCTCCTTATTTCCCTTCGCTACTGCGGGTGCAATCGTATCCTGGCCGCCAAAGGCCGGAATGGTTACGGTGAAGCCGGGATTGGCTTTCGCCCAAGCGATCAGCTCTGTATTATCGTTAGCGATGGCAGCGCCGCGCTTGTCTTTGAGAGCTGAGAAAATTTCCGTGTACTGATCGAATTTGAGCAGCTTGATGTCAGGATAATTTTTCGTAAAATAGGTCTCAGCCGTCGTTCCTTTTGCGACAATCAGCTTCTGATCCGAGTTCTTCAATTGATCAATCGTAGTGATCGGAGCGCTGTCGGGTGATACAATGCCAAAGGATAATTTCATGTATGGATTAGTAAAATCGACCTTTTCTTTGCGCTCGTCCGTCACGGTAAAGTTAGCCATGATGATGTCTACCTTGTTGGATTGCAAATAAGCGACCCGGCTGGCGGCATCCACCAGCACGAACTCTACCTTGGACTCATCGCCCAGTAGATCCTTGGCAAATCGTTTCGCAATATATACGTCAAAGCCCTGATTTTTCCCTTCTGAATCCACGTAGCCAAAAGGAGGCTTATCCGCGAATACACCAATTCGGATTTTGCCGTTCTTTTTAATGTCCTCAATTGAAGCAAATTTTGCCGAGCCAGAACTGCCATTGGTATTGCCACCTGCTCCTGCGCAGCCCGTCAATCCGATAAGCAGCAGGCTTACAGCCAGCAATAATGCCGTTAACTTCAACCCTTTTTTCATCGTATTCATCCCCCTGTTTATGTAGTTTCATACTGAAATATATCCAGAAAGTGCTGGGCACGCTCTGTTTCCGGTTGGGTAAAAAATTGCTGTGGCGTGGTCATTTCGCATATTTGTCCTTGATCCATAAAAACGATACGATCCCCCACCGACTTGGCGAATCCCATCTCATGCGTCACGATAATCATCGTCATTCCCTGTCGCGCCAGTTCTCGCATCACATCCAGCACCTCCCTGACCATTTCCGGGTCCAAGGATGCCGTGACTTCGTCAAAGAGCATAATTTCAGGGTTCATACACAGTGCGCGTACAATCGCAATCCGCTGCTTTTGTCCGCCTGATAACTCTCTCGGATACGCATCCTTGCGATCCAACAGACCGACCCGTTCCAATAATTGCTCCGCTTGCTTGAGCGCTTCCTGCTTGTTTCTTCGCTGCACTTTAAGCGGGCCTAGCAATATATTTTCCAAAACGGTCATATGGGGAAACAGCTCATAGTTCTGGAATACCATCCCGATATGCTGTCGTATCTCCCGCCAATTCACTTTTTTATCCGTAAGATCCTGCCCTCTATATTGGATTTCTCCGCCTTGGACTGGCTCCAGACCATTGAGGCATCGCAGAAGTGTGCTTTTTCCACAGCCCGAAGGGCCAAGAACAACCACGACCTCCCCCTTCGTTACCTCCAGATCAATCTGTTGGAGTACCTTTCGATCACCGAAGCTTTTGTCCAGCCCTCGAATCTCCAGCAAAACCTCCACAGCCTCTGCCATTACGCCACCCCATCCTGCTAATTTTGCCATCTGCGTTCGAATCTTTTGGAAAGTCTGGACAACGGATAGCATACGAGAAAATATAGTATAAAAATAAAACCGTACACCCAAAAGGATGCAGCAGGCGCTTTAATCACACCAAGCTCAATAATCTGTTGTCCGACCTTTACCACCTCTACCACGCCAATCAACACCACCAATGACGTTGTTTTGATCATCCGTGTCGCCAGATTAATAGAACCCGGCAGCATTCGGCGCACCGCCTGAGGAATGAGCACATGACGGTATAACTGTCCATACGTCAGACCCAGTGCTTGCCCGGATTCCACCTGATGCTTGGGTAACGATTCGAGCGCACCACGAACGATGTCACCGATCTCCGCCGCACCCCATAAGCTAAACACGATAATTGCCGTTAGCTCCCCGCTAATGTTCACATTCAGCAAAGGCGTGAAGCCGAAGTACACGACATACAGCCAAACCAAAATCGGAATAATGCGAAACGTCTCCAGATAAAGCCGTAATACAAATCGAATCGGTCCCGACTTTAAAGTGCGCAATAGCCCCATCACGATGCCCAGCACTGTGCCGATCACAATCGAAATAAATGCAATTTCCATCGTAACGAGTAACCCACCTAACAGACGCTCAAAATTGGAACCTTCAAAAAGCACATTAATCCCCGAATTCTGCATATCGCACCTTCCTTTCCACCCATGTCAGCAGCATCGACAAAGGCAAAAGCAGGACGAGATAAGCCAGCACCAGCAGAATCAGCGATTCCGCCGTTTTGTAGTACATGCCGATCAGGTCTTTTGCCACATTCATAATATCTAGCAAAGCAATGGCGCCAACAATGGAGGTTTCTTTGAGCAGAAAAATCGCATTCGCACCCAACGACGGAACACTGATAGCAAAGGCCTGTGGCAAAATAACATACCGCGCCAGTTGCACCTTGGACAGTCCCAAGCTAAGCCCGGATTCCGTCTGAGTTTTACTCACTGCTTCAATCCCACCACGGAACGCCTCTGCCATATACCCTCCGCCCAAAAAGGTCATACCAATGATGGCGCACGTCATTTCACTCATATGCAACCCAATTTTTGTAAAACCATAGTACAGAAAATACAACTGTACCAGCAGCGGTGTATTTCGGGAAAGCTCAATATACGCTACAATAATGCCGCTGATACCCTTCACCTTGTAATACAACACGATACTGCACAGCAAACCGACGATCAGCGAAAAAAGTATGGCCCAAAAAGCAATCTTCAGTGTAAGCCACATCGCCTCACCATACAGCGGCAAGCTCTCTACGATAAACTCCCAGTCTAAATTCATATGTACATACCTTTCAATTTTCGATTAATCCTATGTATTTTGTGAGTTTAATAACAATGATTGTATTCCAGCCCAATTATTACGTCAATACTCCGACAAAAATTTGTCATATTTATCTATGATTTAGGAAGAAAACCTTTATTTCATTTCAGAAATGCATGCAAAAAAGCCTGAAATGGCTAAATTCCATTCCAGGCTTTGATCTATTCTATACGATTTATCACACCAGCGGCTCCGTAACTACAGAACCGCCGAGCTTTTCCACAATCAAACGGCTTTCCTCGTTCAGTCCCCGCAGGGTAATCAATTTACCGGATTTCGTGTACTTTTGCAGCACCTTCCCAATGGCGGTTACCGCAGAATGATCCCAAATATGCGATTGGCTGAAATCCACCACCACGCGTTTCGGATCATCCGAAGGTTCAAAATGGTCGACAAAATGAGTCGTCGAAGCGAAAAACATCGGACCGCTAACATGGTACACCTTTTCATCGTTGTCCTCTGTCGCGCTGATGCGGATTTTAGCCATTTTCCAGCCAAAATGCAGGGCACTCAGCAACACACCCACGATAACTCCCTTAGACAAATCATGCGTAGCCACCACAATGACGACCGTCGTAACCATGATAAGCGTGTCCGCTTTGGGAACCCTGGCTATGTTTCGGAGCGAATTCCAGTCCACTGTTCCGATACACACCATAAACATAACTCCCACCAGTGCGCCCATCGGTACTTCCTTCACAACCCCGCCGAGCACCAGCAGCAGAAAGGCCAGAAACACCCCTGCCGTGAAGGTGGACAAACGCCCTCTACCTCCCGAGCTAACATTAATAACGGATTGCCCGATCATAGCACAGCCACCCATACCGCCGAAAAAACCATTTACAAAGTTGGCAATCCCTTGCCCACGGGCTTCCCGGTTTTTATTGCTTTTCGTTTCGGTCATTTCATCCAAAATACTGGCTGTCAGCAATGATTCCAGCAGTCCCACCAGCGCCATCGTAAAGGAATACGGCAGCAATATCCACAATGTATGCAACGACCACTCAATTTGCGGCATATGGAATGAAGGCAGTGAGCTAGTCAGCGTACCGATATCGCCTACGGTTTTAACATTTAACCCGAACATATACGTGATGATCGTCATGATAACGATTGCCGTCAATGGAGCGGGAATGCTTTTCACAAACCTCGGCAAAATATACACAATGAGCAGCGTACCCGCCACCATCGCGTACATGATCCAATTGGCTCCGTGAAAGTGGGTGAGCTGCGCCATAAAGACGAGAATCGCCAGCGCATTCACAAACCCGGTCATGACTGGCTGCGAAATAAAGCTTATAAAACGCCCTATTTTAAAAACACCCAGCAGCACCTGAATAATACCTGCCAAAATAGTAGCCGCAAACAGATATTCCACGCCATGATCCTTCACCAAACCCACGACCAGCACCGCTACAGCCCCGGTTGCTGCCGAGATCATCGCCGGGCGCCCGCCTGCAAAAGAAATAACAATTGCCATCGAAATGGAGGCGTACAGTCCGACCATCGGATTGACGCCGGCAATGATCGAGAAGGCAATCGCCTCCGGGATTAGTGCCAGCGCCACGGTCATACCTGCAAGTATATCAGCCCGGATATTACCGAACCATTGTTGTCTAAAATTCATACGGTTTCTTTCCAGCCTCCTATATTAACGGAGAACAGCGTGTTGACCCGCGCCCGGTGTCGTTCCGGGCCTCCGTCCAGCGGCCAATCGCATAGGCTCTCCTATGATTCGGCTCGTTTCTCTCACACGAACCCGCCCGTTATATTCAGTCCATCATTATAACGTAAGGGGTTCGCAGAAACGAGTCAGGTAAGAGGCTATTTGGAAAAAGAAAACAGGCGTTTCCTTGGAATATCGCGTGTTTCCTTCGTTTAATTCGTTTTCTTATAATTAAAATTTTCGCAATTCCCGTACAAGCTCCAATAGGGCGTCAGAGATATCCGGGTCGGAGCTATGCTGGAGCATGCTCTCAAAGTCAGGTAATGCCCGCTTCAATAACCGATAACTATAATCGTAATAGCTCCAAAAGGCCACCGGATCATAGCCTCGCGCTTCTTCCTCTTCCCATTCCAATTCATCTTCTTCAGGATCGGTGTCTTCTGGCCACAGATATTTTTCATCCAACAGCATGGTCAGGGATTCGACAGACTTCTGTGAATCGGCTTGTGCATTTTGCATGTCCAATGCCCCGATAACTGCGTGATAACACTCTAATTCTTCTAGCGTGATATCATCCGCTTTTCTCGCATGCATATTTCTTAATAAAAAGAGCAACGCCCATGGCGTAACCTGCCACAATGTGCCCTGATGCTCAATCAGATTAGCAATGTCATCATATTTTCCGTCCGATATCAATTGCGGCAGCTCGCTACCCCTGCCATATGGAGTCGTCAGACGGTGCCACGGCACATCGGTGATTTGGAAATTATGAATGGGGATGGTGTTGATCTCATGATTATCCATGGCTCATCCTTTCCGATGGGTATCTAAAATCTTCCTGATTTAAAAATAGAATACAGCAAAAAAGCAACCATTAAGAGAGCGACGACAAAGCCAATCTCAATCGCAGGCACATTCCACAGCACAGTCGCCTGATGATTCAGCGATGAACCGATAATTAGGCCGACCATAATAATGCTGAACGCCAGCAGTACGATGCTGAACGACAGGCGATTGCTGATTTGATCCAGCCTGCGCAAGAGCATTTCCAGCTCCGGCACGGTGACCTCCAGCTTGAGCTTGCCTTTGCTGATAATCGAAGCCAAGTGCCTTGCCTGCCCTGGAAGCTCCATCAGCGTCTCGACCAGCTCGGTCGCACCGCCCAGCAGCTTGCCCCGGATACGGCGACTGCTAAAGCGCTCCTTTAACAGCTTGTTGCCAAAAGGCTCCGCCAGAGCAAGAATGCTAAGATCAGGGTCGAGATGCTCAATGACCCCTTCCAGCGTCAGCAGCGATTTGCCGAGCAGCAAGACGTCTGAAGGCAGGCCGATCCGGTGCCGCTGTGCTGCGCCGAACAGGTCGTTCAGGGCATTACCGATGCTGACCTGCGAGAACGGAACATCCGAGTAATCTTCGCGCATCTTATCCAGATCGGCACGCAGCGCGTTCATATCCGTATCTGGCTCAACCAGCCCCAGCCGTTCGATAGCCCGAACCATGGCATCGGTATTTTTGCGCATCAGCGCGATAATAAGCGAGGCAAGATGATTCTTCATCTCTTCACTCAGCCGCCCGGTCATGCCGAAGTCCAAATAAGCGAGACTGCCATTTTTCAGGACAAGCAAATTTCCCGGATGAGGATCGGCGTGAAAAAAACCTTCAATAAAGATTTGATGCAGCATACTGTTTACCAGCCGCTGTGCCAGATCCTTCAAATCATATCCACGACGTAATAGCTCTTCTCGATTGCCCAGATGGGTACCATCCAAAAACTCCATGGTTAACACACGTGAAGAGGTATGGTCCCAATATATTTTCGGAATATGGATATGCGGGTCCTGCTCGAACTGGAGCGAGATTTTCTCCGTATTGCGGGCTTCATGGTTGTAATCCAGTTCCTGAATAAGCGATCTGCCCAGTTCCTCCACCATCTGGCTAAGCTGATAGCGTCCCACCCATTCCCAGCGTTTGACCGCTATTGCAGTCAGTTCCCGCAAAATATCCAGATCCCGACGAATGATGCGGTTCACGCCAGGCCGTTGGATTTTAATGGCGACCAGTTCTCCGCTGTGCAGCTTACCCAGATGCACCTGACCAATGGAAGCAGCAGCCAGCGGAACATCGTCAAAACGGGTCATAATATCCTCCAATGACGTGTCCAGCTCCTGTTCCAAAATGCCGCGTGCTGTTTCAGCAGAAAAAGGCGGCACCTGATCCTGAAGCTTGACCAGCTCACGGATAATCGGCTCCGGCAACAGGTCTGCGCGCGTACTTGCCAACTGCCCAAGCTTAATAAACGCAGGCCCCAGATCCTCCAGCACCAGCCGAATCCGTTCGCCCAGCGTTTTGGACTCTGGCGTTTCTCTCATCAGCCACTTACGGGGCAGCGATAATAGCTGGAACAGGCCTATTTCCTCCACCATATAGCCAAAGCCATGACGCGCCAGCGCCATGGCAATTTCCCGGTAACGACCGGCGTGCTTTATACGAACCGCCATTTTAATCCAGTCGGTTCCCTTCTTCAGCATCGCTCGAACCCGTAAGCGCTGCCTTTTCTTTTTCCAGCTCCGCTACCTGTTTTTCCAGGGATGCCACACGTTGCTCCAAACTTGCGACATCATTTTCGGTAGGTACGTCCAGCTCCTGCAAAATGCGGCTAACCTGCTCGCGGATTGCCGTTTTGAATTGTCCCTGTTCCTCTGTGCCCCGTTCGATCAGACGATCGACCAGCGCTTTGGATTCCGATGGTGCAAGTTCTCCCCGGTTTACAAGATCCTCGACGGCTTTTTCCACCTTTTCTTTGCTGACAATGGTGAGGCCCCATCCCAATGAGATGGCTTTTTTGAACAAATCGCTCATGATATATCCTCCCCTACCTGTGATTTCCTATAGTATAACCCGAAAAGGGGAACCGCATAAAGTCCGCAGCTCCCCTTCCCTAGTTAGAAGACATCAGTTATACTAGCCCCGCAAGCGTCCGGCCCACTTGGCAGCCTGAAGAATCAACTTTCGATACCCTTCATGCTGGAAGCTTGGCTGATTGTGTCCAGGCATCAAATAGACAACCCGACCCAAGCCATAGGACAACGACCATGCTGCTGGGCACCATTGGCCCTCGTATTCGTATTCCATCAACAGTGTTTTTTCAGTAAACGGATCAAAGTCAAACCGATACGGCTCCTCCTCGATCTCAAACGGTTCAATCCCTTCCATAATCGGGTGGTCCGGCTCCGTCACCTTGAAGGACAACTGGCCCGCAACAGGATGCCGCAAAAAACGCGCCCCAATGAGCTGTGCAATTTCATATCGGCCTTGCAACGTAATTCCGTTGTGCAGCACGAGCAGTCCACCCCCGCCACTGACGTAGGACAGCAACCCTGCTGTTTGCTGGGGAGACAGAACCTCCTTGCGGCTATCGCAGTATGAGATGCATAAATCAAATGAGGCCAGGTTTTCCTTGAGCAGCATTTTACGATTCTCGCTGCATTGTACTGTCATCCAATCCTGTAAAATATGGCTAATCTCTCCGTCCACCCCTTGTAGCGGGTGAAACTCCGGATACGTATAATCTCCTAACAACAATGCTTTTCTTCTTTCCATGATGAATCCTCCTTGCCTAATCTGTATATAAGGACTTTAAAGGCGATGTCCCGTGTCATTTGTTCTTATTTGTGTCGTCTCTGGGCTCAAAAATTTAAACTAGCCCTCACCCGTTGCGCATAACACCGCCATCATCGCCCGAGCTATGGCATATATAAATAATTCTACAGGCGGGCTATTAAATCCTTTAGCAGAAGATTATAGCATATATATTCGATCGGAATAAACATATTCAAAAATTTATATGCGTGAACACTGGCGAATTCATCGGTTTATGGTATACTCGTAAGAAAAAAAGCGTGTTCATGTGTTTTCTAAAAAAGGCTGGATCGCTTTTTAGTAAGAAGTTTATGCTTGCGGTTATAGAATTGTTAAGCTCTTCTTAAAACTTATACATTCTATGAATCTTAAAAACCGGGGAGGTTGCATGAATGAAGAGGACTGGAATGACCCGGCCTTTGGACAGCTTGGGACGAATTGTGCTTCCTAAAGAGTTGCGCATGACGATGGAGATTGACATCGGCGATCCATTAGAGTTTTTTATTGAAGACCAGACACTCATGCTCCGTAAGTACAAATCAACCAATTGCATATTTTGCGGTGCGGTTGATACGAACACTTATTTTAAAGACCAGTTTATTTGCGACGAATGTACAGCAGCAATGAAAACGGAAGATTTGCTTCCGGTCACGGTGGCAGAAACCAATTTGACTCCAATCAAGCAAAATATGCATATGAAAAAGATTTATCAGCGTACAGATGTTATTCTGGAAAAAATGAGAGAGCTTATGGAAGAGCATCCAGCATCCTCACAAAAACAACTCGCTTCTATGCTAGGCGTGAGTCAGGGAAGGATTTCCCAGTTGAAGAAGCTCATGTGAGTAAATCACCAAAAAAGTAATGAATACGCTTCCATGTTATGTAAGGTTGAATCTTACCTAAGTTTAGAAAAGCCGGACCCTTGTCAGCAAGGAACCCGGCTTTTTTGGCGTACACATGAAGTTGTTCTTTTATCCTGTTAGGAACTATAGTTGCGATGGTTGCCAGATGGTGGATTACTGACCGAATGCCCTGCATTTTTCCACCCAGCGTACTGCCGCCTTGGGAAAAGAAGCGAGATGGATATGTGTATAGGCTGCCAACAGGTTCCCCTTCACATAGCCTTCGCTCTGGAGCCCGCGCATCCCCTTGGTTTGATAGGCATAAGGGTACGGGGAGGCTGATTCATCATAGACCATCACGGAATAATGAAACTCATGTCCCCGGATTGTCTCTCCAGCCTCCAGCAACAGACAATCCTGTAATGCAGTTGCTTCCCGGTAGCCGAGCGCGGCCCGCTTGTCCTGCATTCGCACATCGGACGGGATGACCCCCGCCATGCTATGCACAGCACCGGAACGATCTGTAAGCGTACGTGCCAGTACCATGTAACCACCGCATTCGGCGAATACAGGCATATCCCCACTCACCGCGTTGCGGATATCTTCCAGAAAGCCCGTATTCGCAGCAATGGCAGCGGCGAACTCCTCGGGGAAACCACCGCCCAGATATAGGCCGCTTGCCTGCTCAGGTACGCGTTCTCCAGCCAGCGGACTGAAAAAGGAAAGTTCAGCTCCCGACTGACGCAGCAAATCCAAATTTTCCGGGTAGTAAAAATTGAACGCCGCATCTCTGGCAACGGCAATGACCGGACGTTCCCCGGCGTCGGCTTGCGTCTCCGACGAAAGCCGATCCGGGGCAAATAACGGCTGCACTGGCAGAGACAACGGCGGAGCCGAGTCCGCCAGTACCCGCAGCGCGGCCAAATCCGTGCCTGCGCGGATCAGCTCTGCTGCCCGTTGAAAGAGCGGCTCCAGTTCGCCGCGCTCGACAGCCGGGACCAAGCCCAGATGACGCTCGGGAATATCCAGACCGTCGTCACGTTGGAGCCAGCCGAGCACGGGGATGCCGCACTCCTGCTCGATCGCCTTTTTGACGATGCCGTAATGCCCTTGGCTTCCGCAGCGGTTCACGATCACACCCGTAATGCGCAGCTTCGGCTCCAGACGCTGGAAACCTAGTACAATAGCGGCCGCGCTTCGTGCCATACTACGTACGTCAACGACCAACAGCACAGGGCTATCCGTCAGCATGGCGATTTCGGCAGTCGACCCGGTGTTGCTGAGCGGGTCCTTGCCGTCAAAAAGCCCCATGACGCCTTCAATCACGGAAATATCCGCACCTTCGGAGGCACGGATAAAGGTTTCACGCACCGTATCCGGCGAGGTCATCCATGAATCGAGATTACGCGAAGGCATTCCGGTCGCGGCGGTGTGATAGGTCGGATCAATATAATCCGGCCCGCACTTAAAACCCTGCACCCGCAGGCCGCTATCGGAAAAAGCCTTCATCAGCCCGAGGGTGACGGTCGTTTTGCCCGCGCCACTGCCCGTTCCAGCCACGACAATACGACTTCTGTGTGCAACAGAGGACTGAGCTGTTCGCACATCCTGCTTATTGCGATCAGTCATAAGATACCCGTGCTACGGATATCGTCATATTGCCGCTTTTTTTCTTCTCCAGCAGCCAATGATCTGCACCGGAGGATAACAGCGCTGAAGGCTCGCTGACACCGTATGCTCCTGTGTACTTAAAGACCGTTTCCGATGGATTGGGAAGCTGTACGGTGTTTAGCTCTGACGGGATGTACGTCACCAGCTCCCAGCCGTATTTGGCGCAAAGGGCAAGCAAACCCTCTTCATCCTTTTTCAGATCAATGGTCGCAATATTGCGCACGCTTTTCACTGACAAGCGAAGCTCATTCAAGCTGTCCAGCACGCCAGCCTCCAGCTCCTCCACAGCAGTCCCCCGATTACAGCCGATGCCGAGCACCAGACTTTTCGGACGATACAGCACACCATTAGCCAGAAACCGTTCCTCTTCCTCCGGCTCCAGCAGACGGTCGCTAACGACCAATGCGGCATTGAACGTCTCTTGTGAAGCTTCTGCCATCGAAGCATATACCTTGATATGGGCAGGCACAGGCTTGTCATAACGCCACCAGTTCCGTTCGCCTGTCTCTTGCACGAGCGCCACAGGCTCCTCATTCACAACAGCCGCACTTACCGGAGTTGCCTTGTCGAAGCTGTCGACCACCCAACCCAATTCCCGACCGAACATGTCCACCGGAATCGTACCCTGCACATCCGATGCAGTCGTAATTACCGGGCGTGCGCCGAGTACCGAAGCCACATGACGGGTCAGTTCATTGGCACCGCCCAAATGCCCGGACAGTACGCTAATGACATGCTCCCCGCGATCATCAATGACGACCACCGCCGGGTCTACCTTTTTATCCACTAAAATCGGCGCAATCATACGGACGACCGCACCGAGGGAAATAAATAAAATAATACCGTTATATTGCTTAAATAAATCCGGCAAAATCAGCTTAACCGAGCCTTCGAACAATTCAATACCGCGCTCCTGCTCGTCGCCCCGCTCAAACTTGGACATGTAATACACATCCGTTCCCGGAAAGCTGGCTCCTAAATTACGAACCATCTCCACTCCGTGCTTCGTGATCGCCACAGCGGCAAATGGATTACTCACCGGGCTTCACTCCCTTCCGGTAGCCGTGGGTGAACGACTTATCATACAACTTGGAACGATGCGCGTCCTTGTCTACCAGACCAGGGTCCAGCGCCCAACCTGCCAAAATCATCGCATGCATCGTAATTCCCGCTGCGCGCAGATCGGCAGGCAATTGAGCGAGCGTTGTGCGCACGATCTTTTGGTCTGGCCAGGTTGCACGTTGTACAACCGCTACAGGTGTGTCCTCGCTCCAGCCAGCCGCCAGAAACTCAACAACGACCTTCTTCGCCAACGTTGCACTAAGGAACAACGCCACTGTACAGTGATGGGATGCCAAGTCGCGCAGCTTTTCCCGATCCGGTACAGGTGTGCGGCCCTCCGCACGCGTCAGGATGACGGTCTGCGTCAGGTCAGGCACAGTCAGCTCTGCGCCAAGTACGGCAGCAGAAGCGAAGACCGAGCTAACACCGGGCACGATTTCGTAAACGACTCCGCGCTGCTTCAGCAGCACCATCTGCTCCAAAATCGCGCCGTACACTGCCGGGTCCCCCGTATGTACACGAGCTACACTGCGTCCAGCCTGCACAGCCTCGCTCATAATTTCGACCTGCCGCTCCAGATCCATGCCTGAGCTTTGCAGCACCTGCGCCTCTGGCTTGGCCGTGGCAATCAGCTCGTCGTTCACAAGTGAATCCGTATACAGAACCACATCTGCCGTACGTAAAATTCTTGAGCCTTTGACAGTAATCAGCTCCGGGTCTCCGGGACCCGCTCCTACGATATATACTTTCGGCTCCAAACTCATTTGCTCACCACCATCAGACTCAGATATTCAAGCTCCTGTCCGCGCAGCTCGCGCGCGTTACGCCATACCATTTCATAAGGAGAAGTGACCTTGGTAATGACAGACGCCCGATCCCCCAGATTCAGTTCATCCAGCACATCCAAAATCAGATCCAGCACCTTGGCAACCTTGATAAACACGACCGTATCGTGATTTTCAATCGCCCGCTTCATCGCTTCCTTATCATGGGTAGCCGGAATAATACCGACCTGCTGATCTCCGTCTGCCAAAGGCAACTCCAGCGCCGCCGCTGCTCCCAGCACAGAGGAAATACCCGGAATAGATACAATCGGCACCTCGGGATGAAGCTCCTTCATGAGACGCGCTAAGTGAATAAAGGTACTGTACAGATTCGGGTCCCCCTCGGTGACAAAGGCTACATCCTTGCCTTGACTCAGAGCCTCCCAGCAGGCAACCACCGTCTTGTTCCACTCCCGTTCCAGTACAACCGGGTCCTTGGTCATCGGGAAAATGAGCCCCAGCATCTCTTTTTCCTCTGGGTTTACGTACAGCTCCACGATTTCATGGGCATACGATTTGCCTCCCCGACGTTTCTTCGGATAAGCCACAACTGCGCATTCTTGAAGCATACGGTACGCCTTGACCGTAATCAGCTCGGGATCACCCGGCCCCACGCCTACGCCGTAAAGTGTTCCTGTTGCCGCCGTATTCATGCTGTCTCTCCCCCTCTTGATCTACCAAATTACTCCCCTGCTATCTCGTCAGCCGCTTCCACCGACGGCCGCCCCGTAATGACATATATCGGATTCAGTCCGTCAAAACGCGTCATATTCAAAATCGGCTTGCTACGCGCTGTTTGCAGTAACGTCACCGAGGTTTCCAGCCCCGCTTCTTGCATCGCCTTCATGCCGTCATGCAGCGTCTCAATCGTTGCGGCATTCACTACAATTCGTCCATCCGTACGCAGACGGGAAGCGCACAGCCGAATCAGCTCCGCCAGCTCTCCCCCGCTCCCGCCGATAAACACCGCATCCGGGTCTGGCAGCTCTTCCAGTCCGGCAGGCGCTTTGGCGTGAATGACCGGAAAATCGGTGCGGAATTTGATCTTGTTCGCTTCCACATTGGTGAGATCGCCTTCATTCTTCTCAATGGCAAACACTTGCCCGTACTTCGCCAGCCGCGCACACTCCACAGCTACAGAACCAGAGCCTGCGCCAATGTCCCATACGATGCTTCGCTCTGTCAGACGCAGCTCGGACAGGCTGAATACACGCACTTCGCGCTTCGTAATCAGCCCTTTTTCCGGCTTGCGCTGGTGAAATTCCGCGTCCTCAAAGCCAAACCCCCGACGAATCGCAGGTACGTCCGCACCTTTACGGCGGCGCAAAATAACCACGTTCAGGGGTTGGAACTCTCCCCGCGCCATCTCTTCCAGCGTATAATGCCGATACGTCTCATCCGGTCCGCCCAAATGCTCGCCGACAAAGGCATCGTATTCTGTCATGCCATAATGCAGCAGATAGGCAGCGACTGCGACGGGATGATTCCGGTCGTCCGTCAGCAGCGCGACCTTGTTCTGTCCGTCGATCCGCTGCGCCAGTCCGGTCATCGGACGACCGTGTACGCTTTCCAGCACCGCATCCTGCCAGCTCTCGCCCAAACGCGCGAACGCCAACTGAACCGAGCTGAGATGAGGCAAAATATCCAGATGCTCAGCCCCCAGCTTGGCGGATAAATACCCTGCGATGCCAAAAAAAAGCGGATCGCCTGACGCAAGCACGACAATATCCTTGTCCTCACGCAAACGTCCCAATTCTTCCACCACGGCGGAAAAGCCGCTCTTTAATGTTCGTTTTTCCCCTGCGGCTGTCGGAAAAAAGGCCAGTTGGCGCTCTCCGCCAACCAGCACGTCCGCACGCTCGATTCGCTCCAGCGTCTCCTGCGACAGACCTGCCCCTCCATTTTCACCGATACCAATGACACGGATCACTCTACTCACCGACTCTCGCCCTCCCCAGCACATTCCCTTTCATCGTTACCAGTACCATTTCTACAACGATTCCACCACCTGCATGCTCCAGACAATGCTGACAACCATAGGTGCACAGCTTTTCAAAAAGCTCAACGCATTCGCTTCGGTCATCATATCCGCCACCTGTGTAGCTGTATTCGCCTCAACCACCGCCGCTGCAAGCGACTCGTCCACACCCGCTTCACGCGCGACCTCGGCCAAAAAGCCGAAATCCACCGGGGCGCTCTTGGAATGAACCATCATGACACCTTGAGCGACCTTCGATAGCTTGCCGGGCATGCCGACGAGAATAATTTTCTTCATTCCCAGCCGTTTTCCATGCTTGATCGCAAAGCCGACAAAATCGCCCATCTGAATAAAGGCTTCTTCCGTGAGCTGATCGTACATTTGCATTGCATATTTTTCACTGCTGCCGCCTGTGGTCAGGACAATTTCCTTGCAATCCATCGCTTGCGCAACCGATATGGCCTGTACGACACTGGCTTTATAAGCCGACGTGGAAAATGGAACCACCACACCTCGCGTACCCAGTATGGAAATACCGCCAAGAATACCAAGTCGCCCATTCAGCGTCTTCTTGGCAATTTCTTCGCCGTCCGGTACGCTGATGACGACACGGACACCTTTGGCCGATCCATGCTCTTCAAGCACGCCTGTGACGGCCTCCGTAATCATCCGGCGCGGCACAGGATTGATCGCTGCTTCCCCGACAGGCACAGGCAGGCCGGGCTTCGTCACCCGCCCCACGCCGATACCGCCGTCGAGCTCAATGCCCGGTTCCTCCCGCCAGCTAACAGACGCGATAATTCTCGCCTGATGCGTTGCATCCGGGTCATCGCCGCCGTCCTTGATCGTCGTGCAGGAAGCCTCGTCCACGTTCAGCACAGGCTCGATCAGCTCAAACGCATGATCGAAACCCGCTGGCAGCGATATCACCGCTTCCTTCGGCGGAATGCCCGTGATGAGCAGTTGCACCGCTCCCTTGGCAACCGCAGCCGCACAGGCTCCGGTTGTAAAGCCTGACCGCATCGGCTTGTCCGGCGCGGGGGCTTCACCACTTTTCATCCGTTTGGGTCTGTCGGCGGACGCCGCTTCCTTTTTCATGCCAATTCCTCCTTAACCTCTCATGCTGATCATGCTCCAATTCATTTCATGATACAGCAAACGGGCAACCGCATCTAGCGGACAGCCATTAAGGAGATTGCATTCAATGCCGCCACGACGATTGTACTGCCGCCCTTGCGCCCAATGTTCGTAATGAACGGAATATCCAGCTTGCGCAGCTCGTCCTTCGATTCTGCCGCCGATACGAAACCGACTGGCATCCCGATAATCAGGCCGGGCTTGGCCGCTCCTTCTTTCACCAGACGAATCAGCTCCAGGAGCGCTGTCGGCGCATTACCAATCGCATAAATACCGCCTTCGCCTGCCTGAATCGCTTTGCGCATCGAAATGATGGCGCGAGTCGTATTCAGTCTTTTCGCTTCCTCCATCACATCCGGGTCCGAAATGTAGACATGCACATCTCCGCCAAACTGACGGATACGATCCTTGCTGAGTCCCGCCTGAATCATTTGCACGTCCGCGACCACCTGCTGCCCTGCGCGAATGGCCGCAACCCCGGCTTCAATCGCTTTCGGATGAAATACCATGCTACGGCCCAGCTCAAAATCAGCAGACGCGTGAATAACGCGCTGAACGACTGGATATTGCGCTTCTGTAAAAGGATGCTCTCCCAGTTCTTCCGTGATCATCTCGAAGCTTTTGCCCTCAATCTCCTGCGGCTGCACCGTCAGCGGTTTGAAATCTGTTTTAAAATCCATCGTTTCGACTACTCCTTTATGGAAAATTAGTTTATATACGCATTTTAAGATGACTATATTTTAAATACACGTCAGAAAAAGTTCTGGATTTATCGGATTGACTGGGTTGTTAATTACCCGGATCGATCAGATTCACAGGGTCATAGTTCAGATCGAAGGGTCCATTTTGGTTGTGCGCAGTGCGTCGATCACTCCGTCAAAATGATCAAATACGGTGCCAAATTCCACTTCCGGTCTGGAAATCAAAATGACATGAATACCCAGCTCCAGGGCAGATTGAACCTTCTCATCCACCGCTCCCGTGCGTCCGCTTTCCTTGGTCACCATCACCGTCGTGCCGAAGTGCCTGTACAATGCCTCGTTCATCTCGCGGGAAAAAGGTCCCTGCATGGCGATAATATTTTTTTGCTCCATGCCTAGCTCGCCGCATTTCTCCATATTGTCCAGACGCGGGAGCATACGTGCAACCAAACGAATCTCCGGGTCTTCGAGCAAATGCTTGGTGAACGTGCCGAGCGTCTTGCTGCCTGTCGTAAGCATTACTGAGCCTTTGAGCTGCTTCGCTTCCAATGCGGCTTCCTCATAGGAGGGTACGATGTGAAGCAGCGGATGATTGTCATACACCAGCCCTGCCCGCTCGTAGCGAACATAAGGAACCCCGGACTCGCGGGCGGCTGTCATAGCATTCGCATGTGCTTCTTCTGCAAAAGGATGACTGGCATCAACGATAGCCTGTACTCCCTGTTCCCGAACCACTGCTGCCATTTCATCGGCTGTCATTCGACCTGTACGTACGTCCAGCCCCACTTCGGACAGGCTCGCTGCCGCGCTTTCTGTTACGACGGAGGCCAATACTTTGAAGCCGTTGTCACGGATTTGCAGCGCCAGTTCCCGAGCATCGCTCGTTCCGCATAGCATGAATATCATGAGCCCTTCACCTGCCCGCTGCCAGAAATGCCGCTTCCGTTCACCACAGACGGCGTATGTGCATGATCGTGGTGGTGTTCATGATCATGGTCATCATGGCTGTGCGCATGTACATGCTCATGCTCGTGGTTGTGATCATGTGAGTGTTTCTCATGATGATGATCGTGTCCATGTGCATGGTGGTCATGGTCGTGATGATCATGATGGTGATCATGATGGTGATCGTGGTCATGTCCGTGATCGTGGTCATGTCCGTGATCGTGATCATGGTCGTGGTGATGATGGTGGTGCTCCTGCGCCTCCAGACGGAACTGGCAGTTATCGCAATTGGCCATCACCTTGCCAACCAAGCCTTCGTTGGCACGCTCCAGCACTAGCTCGACCAATTGTGGATGGAACCCAAAATATCCGCCCATTTCCACTTGTAATGCAGGATGAGACTCCGCAAATTCCTCCGTCATTTCTCCGATACGCTTAATCAGCACACCCGTGAATAGAAAGTATGGAAGCACGATGATTTTTTTGGCGCCTAGACGTAGACAACGCTCCAAGCCATCTGGAAATGAGGGTTGTGTCACACCGATAAAGCTGCTCTCCACCCACGTATACGGGAGTTTTTCCCACAGCATACGGGTAATTTTGAAAAAGTCGCTATTCGCATCCGGATCGCTGCTTCCGCGTCCCAGCACCAGCACAGCCGTTTCTTCATCCGTCACCTCGGCAGAAGCCTCCACAGCGCTATCCATACCGGCTGGAACCGCAACCGGACGTGCCTCTTTCAAGCGACTTTGCAGAATACTGACAATTTTTTCGTGAACGCCAATCGGACGTCCATATACAAATTCCACCTGAGGGTATTTAGCCTTCGCACGATCAATCGCCATCGGAATATCAATTTTGGCATGTCCCGCCGCGAACAGAATAATCGGAACAAGCACGACTCGCGTCGCCCCTTGTTCCACACATGCCTGCACACCCTCAGCAATGCTGGGCCGTGTCAACTCCAAAAAACAGGTTTCCACACACATATCCGGCACACGATCTGCCACCGCCTGTGCAAACTCCAGCAGCTCCCGGTTCCCCTCCGGGTCCCGACTTCCATGTCCAACCAACAATATTGCATTCACTGCTGTATTTTCCTCCTCATCAAAATAGGGATGACCTGCAAGACGCCCTATTTTATCTATATGCTTACATCCATAAAAACAGGCTTTCTAGCCCATTAATCACCACAAACGGCATTCACTTCCACTATTGCAGGCGCATCTTCATGCCGAAAACCCGCTACCACGCCCACACGCTTGAAAAATTTATGAAAACGCTCGTTCGGATGCCCTTTTTCCTTATATTCAGCGATGACGTTCTCAACGATATCCGTAATCTGATCCCCCGGAATGCCCTCTGCCACAGGTTGAGCGGCATGAGCGTTGCGTCCGAATTTTTTGCCGCCGAGGAACAGATCGTATCCTCCCTTGCGGTACACAATCCCGATATCCTCCAGCACCGCTCCATAGCAGGCCATACCGCAGCCGTTCAAAGCAATGCTCGTTTCCTTGGGTGCCTGCAATCCGCCCAGTACAACCTGTAGATGCTCTGCCACAGGCACAGCGTCATCCTTCTCCATATTGCAGAAGTCGCACGCCTTCACCTTAAACACATCGCCAATCGGCATCACGATGAATCGTTCATCCCGCAGCCGCCCTACCAGCTCCTCCGGGTCCGCGCACGGCACGCGCAGCACGATCTGGTGATCCGGCGTGTACTCCAGCTCGCCTTCATCACCCGCTACCTCGGCGAGCAGCGCCATCTGGCGAGCGGTGAACTTCTTGTTTCCCACGCCGGGGGAAACGCCCACCTCAAACAACGCAGGCTTGCCAAAGCTGCCTGTCGCTGTTGCAGCCGTAGCCACCGCTCCGGCCACGGCTGCCGTTCCAGCGACGCTCACGGCGGGCGCTTGCCCGCTCCAGCGCGCGCTCGCTTCGCCCGGCAGCTTACCGCCCGCAGCGAGGCGGCTCAGCGCCTCCGCTGCCAGCGATGCCGGGACCGCCCCGGCTTGCGCCGCAGGCGCGGCCTGCACGGCAGCCACCGCTTGCGGGCGTGCCTGCGTGGCAACCGCCGCAGCAGCACCGCTCGCGGAAGGCGCGGTCCCGCCAGCTCCCGCAGGGGCTGGCACTGCGGGAGCTGCGCCTGCCTGCGACGCATTCAGCGGGCGTTCCTCTTGCGCGCCCAGCGACCACGGCTCCGCTTCCGTGCGAAGCCGCTGATGCGGCTTGAGCGCCTGCTCGGTCGCATCCAGCGTATACTTGCGCTGATACCCGCGCGGCGTCACGATCAGGCCGTCATACACCATTGTCGAGGAATTGCCGATAATGACGGTCGTCAGCATACCGATATCATGGTTCAGCATGTCCTCCAGCGTCGTCACTACGACTTGCTGACGGTCACGGTAAGCACTCTTGACCAACCCGACCGGAGTCTGCGGATCACGGTAGCGCAACAAAATGGACTGCGTCTCAACTATCTGGCGTGTACGCCGACCACTGCGCGGATTGTACAGTGCAATGACAAAATCTGCCGAAGCTGCCGCTTCTACACGTTTCACAATCGTTTCCCAAGGGGTCAAATGGTCACTCAGACTGATCGTGCATGCATCATGCATGACGGGCGCACCCAACAGCGAAGCACAGGACTGAATCGCCGATATTCCCGGCACGACTTCTACCTCAACCCCGTCCTCACGACGCCACCCCTTTTGCATCAGCACTTCGTACACTAACCCGGCCATGCCATATACGCCTGCGTCTCCACTGGAAATGACGGCTACCTTCTTGCCCATCTCCGCCTGTCGAACCGCCTCCTGCGCACGGCTCACTTCCTCTGTCATCCCTGTGCGCACAATCTCCTGTCCGTTCAACAACGGACGGATCAGATCCACATAGGTGTTGTAGCCGATAATGACCTCACTCTCGGCCAGCGCATCCAGCGCCCGTTTGGTGATATGTTCCATATCCCCCGGTCCGAATCCAATCACGAGCAATTTTCCTAATTGGCTCATCGTTATCCTCCTTCTTAAATCTAGGCTATGTTTTCCACACTTCTATCTATTTCACTTGTATATGGACATCCTGTAACTCAAAAAAACCCATCCTGCCCGGATGGGTTTCCTATGTACGCATCGTATCATCAGACGGACACAGCATAAGAAGACACTTCTTGTCTTCCGCCATCGTGTCGTTGCTTTCCATCTGCCTGTTCACGCTTGAAACGCTTCTGCACGTTCAGCTCCACGCAAACCTGTAAGCAACATGGAAAAAGCAGCGTGCGCCTGATTTCCTGATTTCGTACACCCATCCTCTCCGCGAAGGTTAACGGTGCATACAGATCAAGGTAGGTCTCCTGGCTCGGCATCAACAGATTTTTTCGTCTTCCCCGTTTTCTTACGAGTGACGTCTGAAAAAATCCTCTTCCTTACAGTGGCGGGACCGCTCGGGACTTGCACCCGATTCCCTGTTACCCTTCGTTCCATCGCAAAGGCACCTTGTCTGTCCGCTATTTGATTATGGGTCTTATCATAACCTTGGCTCAATCAGTTGCGCAAGCATGAAAAACGCTTTATTTCAAGTTCTCTGCCTTATTTTTTAACATATGCAACAATTCGTCCGGGTCCGCAGAGATACTCAGCAGCGTTGGGTGGTCAACTCCGGTAAATCCCTCGCGCACACTATGACGCACCATTTCCGCCAACGGGTCAAAATATCCGTTCACATTCAGCAGCCCGATGGGCTTGCGATGAATGCCGATTTGCGCCCAACACAGCACCTCGAACAGCTCCTCAAAGGTTCCCAAGCCACCCGGAAGGGCAATGAATGCGTCGGCCATTTCGCTCATCACCGCTTTGCGTTCGTGCATGCTCGCCACCTCAATAAATTCGCTAACTCCCCGGTGGATAATCTCTGCATCGAATAAGAGGGTCGGCATAATCCCGGTGACCTGACCGCCCCCTGTCAGCATCGCATTCGCGACCTCGCCCATCAGCCCCTTGCTGGAGCCTCCATAGATTAAACGGACATGATGTCTCGCCATAGCCTCTCCAAGCTTGCCTGCCTCCTGAAGATATACCGATGAATGTCCGGGTCTGGACCCGGCAAATACACAAATGGAATTCATAACGTCTCAGCTCCTATTCTGGTATCCCGCATCGAGGCTTTTTCATTATATTAAATAAATATTTTCGCTATAACAAAAACTTCTGTCGATGCATTTCCAACAAAAAAAAGATAAAGACCCTGTAGGCCCTTATCTTCATTTTACCCTTTATCGCAAGGATATGGGTTAGTTTTCAGTTCACAACTTCAAGACCGCAGCCGTGCACCGAGGCGCTATGCTCAAAATATCTTCCCAGCTCCACCATCATAGCGCCCATTCGTTCCTCCACCGGAAACACAATCCGTTCAATCCCTTCCTCCAAAATGGACTGCGCCGTCACCTTGCCTACCGACACAGCGATCACATCCTGGCGAAAAGCTTCCAGCACGTCTTCCATCTGCTTCTGGTCCCTCGCATATTGAGCCAAAAAGCGGATCTGTGGACCGCTGGTGAACGTAACAGCATCAACATTACGATTCACGATATCCGCCAGCAACGCTTGCAAATTCGCTTCCTCTGGTGGAATATGCTTGTAAGGAAGCACCTGCCGGGTTACTGCCCCCTGCTCGTCCAGCCACTTCACCAGCCGTGGGGCCGGATCACCATGCAGCTGCAACAGCACTTCCTTCCCCTTCAGATCATACGGCGCAAAAGCACGCGTTAACCCGGTCAAGCTTCCATCCTCGTCTCGTACATCTGGCGTGAAGCCACGCTTTTTGAGTCCATTGACCGTCTTGTAGCCCCGCGCCGCAATATTTGAGCCTAGCAGCAGCTCCATAATCTGTTCCGCCACGCCCATATCCTCCGCCATATCGAACAGCGCGTCCAGCCCCATACCTGTCGTAAAAATGTTCCAGTCCGGCGGCCGCTTCACCCACGATACAACCGCATTGCGCAGCTCAATATCATCCAGAAAAACCGTGCCCTGGGCCGGACGCTGCACTGGCTCGCCTCCCATTTTTGCAACCAGCATTGCCATTTCGTCTGCTTTACGGGGACCGGCAAGAGCAACTCTCTTGCCTGCCATGCGTTGTGCCATCCTGTTCCCTCCCTTGTAGAAATCGAAGTCATAATCCTTTCTACCAAGTATACAATTAGAGGGCTGAAAGACAAATAAGAATTCTTTTTCCTATGAATACAGTAAACTTATAAGTTAGCTTGTTCTGTTCTGCTTGCCTGCTGGCTTTCTTGCTGGCTTTCTTGCTGGCTTGTGCTATCCTGCTTCTCTCCAGATGGCTTATGATATTCGTTATATTCTTCAGGCTTGGGTCGGAGCAGCAGCCATAGCACAAAAGGCATGAAGACAAAGAAAATAATCATCACCATCGTCCACTCCCGGCTAAAATCATAAATTTGGACGATATTAGAAAACAGCATAAAGGAACAGACATAACCCAACAAGCCTACGGGCCAAACCATCAGACTCCCCCGTGTATGGGCAAACATGCGCTTTACCGCCAAACTGGTAACGTACAGATCAACACCAATCTTTGTAAGCAGGGTTGGTACAGTCAGTGCAGCCACAAACAAGTCGAACCGATCCAGAAAGTCGGTTAACTGCAACTGACGCGCCAGTTCATACGATGGATAAAACAGCCGCGACAAGATAGGAACTCCAATAACCAGCTCCTCCAGCAGCACCATGATGATCATAAAAGCGGTTCCGGTCAAATGTCCTAGCCACGCGCTCCGGGGACCATAGCTTTTTCCCGAAATCACAAAAGGCAGCAGCATAATATCTGCCATATATCCGAGCATACGCCAGCTACCTTTGATAACTCCATTTACATCCGGGTGCAAAATCGGTCTCAGTGCCGAAAAATCCATATTACGCCCGAAAACAAGCGGCATCGTCAGCATCGTCAGAACCGACAACGGTACAAAAATCTCCGCCATATTCACAATCGTGCTTATACCGCCCTTAGCCATGAACGTTAAGGTCAGCAGCATAATAAGGGATATGACGACAATCGGAGTCAGCGGCAAAAGTACAATTCCAACCAGATCGGTAATAATTCTCAGATCTCGTGCAAAAATGATCAGGAATAAAATAATATAAACCACAAGCAGCATACGCCCTAGCACGGGGTGAGAGCTGACTATGGCCTGTAGCAGATCCTGATCCGGAAAACGCCGCTTAAGCTTCAACATCGCCCAGATCGGCAAGCATATTACGATGGCAGCAATCGCACAGGTCCAATAGGCATGCTGATGCGCGTAATCTGCTGCCTGCGTCGGAGCATGCACAATGGTAATACTGACCTCCATCAACATACCAAGCAGCACGATTTGTCTGGTTGTGAATTGCTTCATACAGGTACATCCTCCTTTTGGCCGCAGGCATCCATTACATGCGTTGCAATGCAGCCGACGTATGCATATCAATGAACCGGATCATTTCCAAGTCTTGCTTCATTCTACTTCCCCCGTTCTTCTCCTATACGCTTGGGTCGTAGCACAGGCACTATGGCTGCAACCACGCAGGTCCAATAGGCATGTCGTTCTGCGAACGCTGCCGCCTGTGAAGGAGCATGTAACAGGGTTATATTGGTCTCAAGCAACACACTGAGCAGTATGATTTGCCTGGTTGTGGACTGTTCCATGCACGAGATCCCCCTTTTTCCCCACAGGCATCTTGCTCTCTTTACAACACAGGAGGGATCCACATGTCAATGAAACGGCTTAGCCATGTGGCCACATATACGGAACTCTTTGTCAAGGTGCCGTATATCCAGATACCAATGCTAATGACATACAATACGCGTGAGACCCAGCGATTGACTGCAGGTGCAGATTTCAGACTTTTGCGGTCAATCAGATACATGAACAGCGTAGCCAGCACCAAAGGCAACAAAAATACTTTATTCATTTTGGATGTCCTCCTTTTTGATCCCGAATGGTTTGGTGACCGCACCGATATTCTCAATATGCACGATCGGATTTATGGTGACCTCCACCTTGGGATACAATTGCTCCCATCGAGGTTTAATCCGTTTCCATTCATCTGGACGACTCATAATGATAGCCCGGCCAAAGCCAAGTATGTCTGAATGATATTTTTGCTGAATAACCCGGACAGCCTCACCCAGCTCTTTCTTGATCTCTTCGGCAACCTGCTGCTCCAGCCACTTCAAATTTTCCCCATTGGATATATCGAAAGTGGTCTCATCCTCTCTTACATTCCCGTTGCAGTTCAGACGAATGGTCATTCGAATATCATCCCCCTGAATATGAGGCTTGATATGGACGTTATTTTCGATGAGATGAACGGATATATAACCAGCACCTTTAGGAGGGGGGATGAATATCTCCGTATCCTTAGCCTGCTCCATACCCAATAGCAGAAACCGGCTTAGATGGTTATCTATAATCCCCGTTACCCTGTCTTTGCGAAATACAGCCAGCCCATCCACCTGAATATTCGTCTTCTTGTCCTTTATGTTGGCGGGACCATTTTTTACGAGAGACATCACTGGCACAGCCGGGTCAATACCATCCATCAGGATTGAATTCATCAGCAATTTAATGGAGCGAGGTTTTTTCATATATGAGTAATTAAGCTCACGCACCATCTCTGCTGGATATTGCTCAATCGGGGCATCCGCCTGAAGCACTTCCAGCGTCGAGCCCTTCGTTATGACGACCAGCGAAGACAGACGGTTCTGCGGAATACGCGCCAGCACATCCATCATTTTGCTGATCCCCTCACGTGCCAGTGCCTCGCCGAATAATAGCACCCGCCGATGGGAATAATTCAGCGTTCGTGAAACCCCTCGCTGTTCCTCAGTGCTTGCTCCCCGGAAGCTTGGACCTATCTTGGACTCCAGATAATAGGATTTCGTTCCACTAGTACCTCCACCGCCTCCTGTGCTTCCCGAAGATCCGAGTTGTCCGGGAAGAGCAATTTGCATCGTTACACGGTATTGATCCCCTTCCTTATCCAACCCGGTCCCCATTACAAAGGCTACATCGTTCACTTCACGGCGATCCCAGCATCCACCCAAAAGAACAGAACAAAGCAGCAAACAGCTGAGCACAGCCGCTTTACGTACTTTCCCTGCATCAGACTCTTTGGGCTTCTTCATTACCATCCCTCCTCGGTTGTGGGCGATCCATTCATGTTTCCCTTCGCTCGTTTGTTGTTACCTTTTCCAATCCAGGAAGGACGTTTGGTCATTTTCCACCATGGCGCACGAACGACGATATCCTTTTGGTCCATGTGATTGTATGGGCTATACCCGCTCATGTAAGGCACACCAAACGACGTTAGCTTGGTTAAATGTGTAGCGAGCAGTGTGGTCGCGATAATGATTCCAAACAGCCCGAACACACCTGCCATCAGCATAATCGGGAACCGTAACATGCGGACCGTAATAGCAAAGTTAAAACGCGGAATAGTAAACGACGCAATACCTGTGAGCGACACGATAATAACCACCGGTGCCGACACAATTCCCGCCTGTACAGAGGCTTGACCGATAACAAGTGCACCGAGGATACTGACAGCCTGGCCGACCGTTTTGGGGAGACGAATCCCCGCTTCCCGTAACGCCTCAAAGGAAATCTCCATAATCAATGCTTCCACCAAGGCGGGGAAAGGGATAGATTCACGCGCCGCCGCAATGCTCAGGATGAGTGTCGTCGGCAGCATATCATGATGATAGGTCGTGACCGCTACATATAATGCAGGTAAAAAGAGGGCTAATATGAGAAAAAGAAACCGAATCCAGCGCACCATGTTACTGATGAAAAAACGCTCGTAATAGTCTTCGCTCGCTTGCATCATCTGCCACATCGTGACTGGCCCAATCAGGGCAAAGGGCGTACCGTCCACAAAAATGGCAAAACGTCCTTCCAGCAATTGCGCGGTAACCGTATCCGGACGTTCCGTGTATTCCATTTCCGGAAACGGTGAAAACGGGTGATCCTCAATCAGTTCCTCAATGTATCCTGTCTCCAGCACACCATCTATTTCGATATCGCTAAGCCTTTTTTTCACATCCTCCACCAGCTTCGGATCTATGATGCCCTCAATATAGGTAAGTACAACACCTGTTTGGGTTTCTGTTCCCATGGTCATGCTGTGCATCTTGAGCTTGGGGGTCTTCAGCTTGAATCGCAGCAAAGCGGTATTTACACGAAGGGTCTCGGTAAATCCTTCACGCGGCCCACGAATAACCGCCTCGGTCTGAGGCTCCTCCACGCCACGGCGGACGCCTCCCTTAGCACTGAAGATATACGCACGAGACTTACCGTCTACGAACAAGGCGGCATTGCCGTCCAGTATCGCCGCCGAGACCATTTTCCATTGATCCATCGTTTTGGTCTGGGACATGGAAATCCGAGTTTCATCCAGCGGATCTAATGTTCCGTTTACCTCGGGGTCGTTAAGCATCATGCCCAAAATGAAAGGTCGCAGGATATGATCCTGCAAATCCTCCGATTTCACCGTGCCTTCAATATAAGCCAACATCCCTTTGCGTTCAGGGGAAATCATCAGCTCTCGATAGACGATATCAGAGCAATCCTTGAAAATATCACGCAAAGCAGTCAAATTGTCTTCCAGACTGCTCCGTAACGGCTGTTCCAGCCATGATGGTTCAGGCAGTCCTTTAAGAGCATCGTAATTTCGTGTCTTGCGATCTGCAGCCGGAATCGTGCGCCGGCTCCACGGTAATCTCGGCAGCTTGGGAAAGTGAACTTTCTTCATCGTTATCCCCCTCTACGAATGGCCGATCAGGTATATGACATGTAGGATGTACCAGCCTGCGCAGGATTATGTATCCAACAGTCTCAGCATGTTGAATAGATGACAAAAAGACCCTGCAATCATGCAGAGTCTCCGAAAACATCATTATAAAATGGTGATTAATCTCCCCAATATTCGTCAGGATGGTACTCAATCTCAGAACCAGCTTCGAACGTAAGCTCCCCTGTCTGATCATTATATTTCACGCTTTCCGGGTTAACGTAATACCAATGCTTCACAATGGCTCCGTCCTCTGGCGTTACAAAACGGAATACATTCAGTTCCCTGCTATAACGCACAATCTCCACCGCTGCCTCACGCGGCAGCTCTTGAAGCGTGAAGCGAAACACGCCGTCCGCCGATTCCAAACGGCAATCCAAAGTCTGCTTGCGGCTGTCAGCAAAGCTGCGACCCGTGACGGCATGCTTGATCAGCCATGTTTCCTGCTGCGCCATTGCGCGCACCTCCTTTTAGGGCAAATCAATCAGCATATAAAAGACAGGCTCCTGTGCCTCCAGCGACAGCTTCGGCTCCTGCTCAATGCGGGCCGAATCGCGCCCGTTCAGCATATGTTCACCGTTCACACGCAGTGAGCCTTCGATAACAAACAAGAACACGCGTCGCCCCTCGGACTGTGTGAATTCCACACGCTCTCCGGTCTGAAGCTTGCTTAAATAAATCGTCAAATCCTGATTAATCGCAGCTATTTCGCCATCCGTGCCCGGAACACGCTTCCCGGCAACAACAGGCAGAAGCTGACCATGCAAACGATCCGGGTTGAACGCAGTAGCTTCATACGACGGTTCCAGTCCTCTCGTAAGCGGGCTAAACCACAATTGCAGCAGACTGACATCCTCTGTTTGCGAAGCGTTGTGCTCCGTATGGATGATCCCGTGGCCTGCGGACATCCGCTGGATACCTCCAAAATTCGTCACCGCCACATGTCCACGGTTGTCCTCATGACGCAGCTCGCCGTACAGCACAATAGAGACAATCTCCATATCACTATGCGGATGCGCCCCAAAGCCTCGTCCCGGTGCGATCACGTCGTCATTACAGACACGCATGGGACCAAACTCTGTATTGTTATCATCCTGATATTCCGCGAATGAAAAGCTGTGACTGCCCCGCAGCCATCCCTTATCGAAGCTGAATCGGGAAGCAGCCGGATATATTGTGAACATAGTAGCCCTCCTTCAGGAAGAAAAATGAGATCAAATCTTTTTCATTGTACCTGAGCCCCAACGATAAAGCTATGCCCCCGTCTGGGCGATAATTTCATCCATAAAAGACTGCAAGGTACTGGTCACATAGGCTTCCTTACGACGGATAAATACCGTTGTCACTTCGTTGTACGGCTCAGGCATTGCATGACAATGCACCAGACCCCGGGCAGCCAGCCCGCTGATCGAGGATTCAGGAAAAACCGTCATTCCAATGCCAGCCGCCACACTGCCGATAATCGTCTCGAATGTTCCAAACTCCATAATCTGCTTGGGAATAATGCCCTCCATCTTGAGCCAGGTTTCCAGCCGCCCACGGTAGCCGCAGCCTTTTTTATATAAAAGGAGCGGACGGGTCGTTACATCCTCAACGGAAAAGTCATCTCCTTGGGAAACAAGGACCAGCTTTTCCTGAAACACATCCAACTGTTCAATGAGGGGATGCTTCACCGGTCCGGTCACAAAGGCACCATCCAGCCTCATCTCCGCAACCTCCTGTACCAGGTGCTCCGTAACCCCTGCCTTGAGGGACAGCTCGACATCCGGGTACTTGCTATAGTAAGCATGTAAAATCGCCGGGAGAGCGATCACTGTCTCCACGATTCCTATCTCCAACACCCCCGAGGGCGCTGAGGTACTCTGAAACGCATGTTTCATTTCCTCGAATTGCGACAAAATGCTTTTCGTATATTGCAACAGACGCTTGCCCTCCGCGTTGAGGATCATGCCCCGCTTATGTCTATAAAATAAAGGCGTTTGCAGCTCCTTTTCCAGTAGCTTGATTCTGGCCGTTACATTGGACTGGACATAGCTAAGCTCGGCTGCCGCCTTGCTGACACTGCCATGAGCAGCCACCGTCTGGAAAATGTTTAAGTCGTTCAGATCCACTACTGCTCCCCCTTATCGTGAAGGACAAGGCCATCAAAATTGACGTACCTTGTCACTTATTATCATTTTAAATGATGATAACGTTTATTTTCAATCATTTTACCAACAGCTCCCTATCCATTATGATGTGTCTAAGATATGTCCGCTGCGGCCGGCAAGGAGGAGCTTTCTTTCACCATGAATAGACAAATCATGACCGGATCTTTATTGTGCCTGATCGCCAGTATGTCCTGGGGGGCCATGTTTCCGGTTTCGCACATTGCATTGCAACAAGTCAATCCGCTGTACTTTTCATTTTTACGTTATTTTTCGGTTACGCTCATACTGATCGTGCTATTGTGGCTCAAAGAGGGACGTGCTGCTTTTCGCTTTGAGGGCAAGGGCAAGACATTGCTGTTCTTTGGTACGATGGGATTTACCATTTATAATATGGCCGTTTTCCAGGGACAGCACGCGATGGGTGCAGCAGGTACCATTGTAGCTTCTATTATGGAAGTGCTGATGCCGATGATTTCGATTGCGATGATATGGGTCATGACCCGTAAAATGCCGCCAAAATACACACTGATCAGTATGATGATCGCACTGGCTGGAGCTGTACTCGTGATTACAAACGGAAAATGGACCTTTTTCACACTCGCCGGACAGCATTTGCTGCCGCTGCTGCTCATTTTCGCAGGGGTGATTGGGTGGGTCGTGTATTCCATGGGAGGCAGCCATTTTGCAGGGTGGTCCACTCTTCGATACTCTACCTTAACCTGCCTGCTCGGAACTCTGGTTTCCTTTGTAGTCGTCACAACCGCCTCCGCCTTCAACTGGGTTGCGGTACCAGACTGGCAGCATGTATGGTCGGTCAAATATGAAATGAGCTTTATGATCCTGCTTCCGGGGCTGGCAGCCTTGCTGAGCTGGAATGCCGGAATCCGAATGCTGTCACCACTGAACGGAATTTTGTTTATTAACTTTGTACCGATTACCACACTGGTGCTTATGTATTTCCAAGGCTATACCATCAGCCATTTTGAACTGTACGGGACATTGCTGGTCATTTTCGCGCTGCTGCTCAACAATATGGTTCAGAGAAGTTCTCTACGCACTTCCGACAGTCCGCGCCGCATGCGTTTTCGGCTGGATCGTCGCAAGTCATTCCAAAGATAATTTTTGTACCTACGACAAAGAAGTTGTGGCAAAATGCATGTAAAAAAAAGCGCCCGGACATGAGATAAACTCATGTATCCGGGCGCTTTTATCGTTTTATTGATCTTTTCCTTCTACTTGGAAACGTCCGACCAGTTCGCGCAGTTCCTCTGCCATTTGGCTTAGGTCCGCTGAGGAAGAAGCAATTTCCTCAATAGAAGCGAGCTGCTGCTCAGCGGCGGCTGAGATCGACTCCGTGTTGCCCGCTGCCTCGTTCGAAATATGGGAAATATCGCTCATAATACTCACGACACCTGACGCACCCCGAGCCATTTCCTGTGTCACTCCGGTAATGTCATTGATATGCTCCATCGCTCGTTCCACGGCATGGCTAATTTCTGCAAAGGATTGCTCCGACGTGCTTACCGAATCAATTCCTTCCGTAACTCGTGTCCGTGCTTGGTGCATAGCTGTCAAAGCATGGTTCATATCCACCTGCATCGCATCAATACGCTGCGAAATCAAGGTAGCCGATTTGGCCGATTCCTCGGCCAGCTTACGTACCTCTGTCGCAACCACAGCAAACCCTTTACCATGATCCCCGGCGCGTGCCGCCTCAATGGACGCGTTTAGTGCCAGCAGATTCGTCTGTTTAGCAATTCCGGATATAACGCTGATAATATTCACAATTTCACCGGAGCGCTCGCTAAGAGAATCCATCGCCTGTCCCAGATCATTAACCGTCTCGTCGATGTCATGCATCTTCTGTACAGCTTGCGTAGCTGCCTTGCTGCCCTCTTGAGCTGACTCGGCATTTCGCTTCACATTCTCAGATACGCCCATCATTCGCTCGGATACATTCTCAGCCTGCCGGGCAAGCTCCTCCATACGCCCGGAGCCATATTTTACACTCTGAACCTGACGTTCGCTGCCTACGGCTACATCCTGAATAGCAATGGTGACATGCTCGATGGCTTTGGTCGTCTGATCTGCACCCGCAGCCAGCTCCTCTGCCGAGGAACCTACCCGATCTGTTGTTTCGTGTACGCTTCGAATCATCGTACGTAAACTGTCCACCATCGTTTGAAAATGGGAAGATAACTCGCCAACCTCATCTGTTTTTCCGGTTTCCAGATCTCCCGTCAAATCTCCTTCACTGATTCGCTCTGCCGATTTTTGCAGCCTGCGGATCGGCACCAGAACCGAACGGGTGATCAGGAAAATCGCAACAAGCGCAATCACCAACGAGGCTGCCAGCACGAAAATAGTTACGTAACGCATGGCAGCGGTGGCATCGCTAATTTCAGATTGATGGAAGGTTCCTGCAATTTTCCAGCCGGTATCCTCATTCGTTACATAGGTCAAATATTTCTCATGATTATCATGCACGTAGTTAAAGTTTCCGCTCGACGCAGTGTACATCGTATTAATAAAGCTTTCCTGAGAAGATGTACCCGGTTTAGCCGTAGGATGGACCACAAATTTTTTCGTATGGTCCATAATGACGATATACCCTTCCTGCCCCACTTTGATGGAAGCCAGCTTACGTACACTTTCCAGATTCAGAGAGATTCCGAGAACACCGGACTGGTCGGAGAGCGTTTGAGATACCACGACAACAGGAATACCCGAAGAATTGATGATGACAGGGGTGATCATCACCTTACCGGGCTGCTTCATCGCTTCGATGTACCATGGTCGTTTGCGGGGATCAAATGTACCTTCGTTCTCCTTGGGTACGCCGCGAATCATCAAGCCCTCTGTTGTACCGACAAAAATATCGTTCGCATCTTCGTGTAAGCCTTTGTATTGGATCAGCTCAGGCTGAATCAACGGACTATTTCGACCGTCAATCATCGATCTGTCGAGGCGCTCCGCCAAATAACTCGCATCTTTAATTTTACTGGCGATTGCATATTCAATAATTGAGTTGGCCGTCGCTACCCCCTGATTTGCACTGCTGTAGAGCTGTTTCTCCATAGCATTAAATGATGATTTATAGGTCGCGATAGATATACTTAAGCTTGGTAACAACAAAACAAGTAAAAATCCTAAAATCAGCTTGTTCCTGAGTGTCCAAATGGTTTTTCTCTTTCGCATTTTTTCCATGTGTTTTTCCCCTTTACTTGAAAAGCTATGTTTTTGAAATTACACTCGATGGAAGTTATATCGGTTAAATAAAGCAAATGATTTACATCCAATTTTCATAAATGAGCAAAATAAAAAAACCGCGCCCTGAGACTAAGGACGCGGTTATATGATCATTTAGACCTGTACGTTACTGCTTTCATGCTTTTTACGGCTGAACAACTGATCCAGCGAAAGAAAACGTGCGCCAACCAACGCTTGCTGGAGACTGGCGAACAGAACCAGAAGATCAAATTCAATCGAGCCAAAGGGCTGTCCTTTTTTAGCAGTCAGCAATACACCGATCATAACGATGGTCAATGCTGCCCCGGCGAGTCGTGTCCCCATGCCCAGGACAAGCGCAATACCGCCAACTAGCTCAACTGTAGCGACCACAGGAGCCAACCATCCAGGAAGTCCGATACTTTGGAAGAAACCTGAGGTACCGTCTAATCCCTGAAATTTTTGTGAACCGTGAACAATAAAAATAACCCCTGTAAAGATTCGTACCAACAGTAATCCAATATTCGTAAGTGTTTGATTCATATGCTCATCTCCTCTTAATTTGTGTACAGATTAGGTAATCAACACTACAAAATGTAGTGTATTATGCATCAATAATCGGTAGCGCATAAAGCGCCACCCATTAGGATATATCTTGCCAAACTACATTAACGCCAGGGCAAACATAAGCGTCAGCATCACTAGCACATAGCTGGATAACATAATCGAACGCCAGGGCAATTGGATTACCGGCTCTTGCTGAGGGTCTAGAATACGTGAGATCCGATAATTAATGGACGTTTCTGCAAAAGAGGAACAAGCGGCGGAATTCACCAGATGGGCATTCGCGGGCGTCATTCTCAGCAGTTTGAGCAATGCACTTCCAATTCCCATTGGTGAACCTGTGCGTTTAATTGCTTCATTGTCAGCCAAAATTTCACGGGCTATCTTATAATGGTTGGTAATATGACGCAGCACCGGCAAGTAGAACAGCAATGTGGCGCACATTTGCAGCAACCATGTCTTTAATGGATCATAATGCTTCATATGATACGCTTCATGGTATATGACAGCCTCTTCCTCGTACTTGTCCAGTAGGGACAGCAATGCGGAGGATAATACAATGCGAGGCTTCCATAATCCCATGGTGAAAGCGGCAGGCTTGGCATAATCAATGACCCAAATCCGGTCGGCTCCCAGTTCACGATATCGTTCACCCAGTGCCTCCGTCAGCGGCAGGTCACGCATCCGGCGCAGTCTGCGGAAAGCCGCCCTTGTAGCCATACACTGCCGTATCGCTTCTACCCCGGCAATCCCAAAGGTGAGAAAGACGAGTCCACTGAGGGCATCCACCATGTAGCCAATTCCATAGTTCTGCAACAGACTTCTACAAATCTGAAACACGTTAAAATCCAATTTCCAGCCGAAAATATGCTGCCCGGCGTACATACCCATCTGTATAAGGGCGAAACCCGAAATAAAGGCGCCTGCTGTAAACAGTAATTTAGAACGTGTTTTCCACATCGTCTATATATCCTTTTTCCATTGTTTAATTTTTTGTTCCAGACGTTCGATCAGCATAGGATCGGCCACCTCCAGAGCATCAATCATATGATTTACAGCGAGTGGACCGAATTCATCCACCAGTTCGTGGCTTAACTCCTTGGACTGTTCATCCCTGAATTCTTCCCTGCTCAAAACCGGTCGATACAAAGACGTTCTCCCGCGTATACTCTTACTCAGTATTCCCTTTTCCACCAGACGGTTCATCACGGTCATCACCGTATTGAAATTAAAGTCCCGATCCCCCTCCAACGCGGTCTGCACTTCTTTGATGCTCCGATCCGAAGTGGACCATAAAATATCCATAATTTTGGCTTCCAGAGGTCCGAAAAATCGGTTGAGTCCGGTTTCGCCAGTTTTAAAATTCAGTCGTTTCATAAGAAGCACCTCACACTACCGATTGTAGTGTATATATCCTGATAAAGTCAACCGTCACACCTAATGTCAGTTTCTTCAAAGGGATTTATATACATCCGCCGAATGTCTCCATCCGGCGGCAATTCATAGCCTGATCAGCTTCAGTTCAATCCGCCAATCTGTAGCCAACACCTCTTACCGTTGCAATATATTCAGGCTCCGCAGGCCGGTCGCCCAGCTTCTTGCGCAAGCTTTTAACATGCACATCCACGACATTGCTGCCGCCTACAAAATCCGTCTCCCAGATATCATGCATCATCTGCTCCCGAGAAATGACTTTGCCTTGAGCATCAATCAGCTTCAACAACAAATCATATTCCGTTTTGGTCAGATTTAATTGATTCTCTTCTTTATATACTAACATTTTATCACGGTCAATCCAGATGTCCTTGAACACCGTACGACGGCTGCCTTGCGTTGCCTGACGGGAAGCTGCCGGATGACGTACAATCATCCGTTCAATGTCATGCACCATATGATTAGAAGCCAGCGGCCATACCAGCACCTCTTCCGAAGGAAGCAGCTCATGCGCACGAACAGCCATCCGATCCTGAATCACATACATAACGGGTGTATCTTTCATCTGTTCCGCCTCAAGACGATTACGGATATCCAGTAATTCACTCCGTGTATCGGTAGCGGTCAAATCGTAAATCAGCAGATCGCTTCCCAAATGACGTTGTACTTCAGGCTCCCAGCGATGGAACACCATCACATCAAAGCACGCGTCTGACAACGTACGTACCAAACCATGAACGACACCCGGAACCGAGCTGATCAGAACGATGCGGCGTGTAGTCGGGCAGTACAACGGCTCATTGGAAGGAACCGTCTGTAACGCAGGGGCAGAGGGAGCGGATAACATCGTTGTCCAGTTACCCTTCACCCGTTTAGGCATCTCGGCTGCTGTGAAACGATTCGTTATTTGATTCGCTTGCTTTGGCATTCCTTACACACTCCTCCGAATACGACATGGGCATGGGCGATGGTATATCCCGTTTCATGTGCAACCGTCTCGATCCAATCATGTGGAACCTCGCTCATCACTTCATCTACCCGTCCACATACCTGACAAATAATATGCTGATGATCATCCATTCGTCCATCATAACGACTGGCAGCTTCCCCTAGCTTCAACTCGCGGATCAATTCCTTATCTGTTAAATAACGTAGCGAATTATATACCGTTCCATAGGCAAGATTATATCCGCGCTCCATCAACCGGTTCATAACATGTGCTGCGGTAGGATGATCGTGGGCCTCACGAACCACATCATATACCGCTTGGCGCTGCGAAGTTAAATTTAAAGTTCTCATACCGCATCTCCCTTAACGATCGCAGATTATATTTATTCTCAACTTATAATTACAATAATAAATCAATTTAGAATAAGTATAAATCCTAATTCATTTCAAGTCAATGGGATCGGATAAATTGAGCCACTTTGCAACACAATGTATACAAGATATACGTTCAGCTCATACACACGGGGAGGATATTTTATGAAAATACTCTGGATATTCACACTCTTTATGGTACTCATGCTCGGAACCAATCTGCTGGTGAACTGGCTATTTGGTATTCATAATCCTTGGGATTCTATTTCATTGGCTTTTGGCACCCTGCGACCATCCGAATATATCGTCTTGGCAGGAATGCTGCTGTTGCTCTTTGTTACCGTGGGCAAAAAGCAAATTGGATACGCACTTCAATTCCTTTTCTCACGATGGTCACGTTTTCTGAGAGTTCCCTCTTCTAACTCTGCTTCTTCGCACAAGAGCCATCAGAAAAAGCAGAATGGGGAAAATGTAAACAAATAATGGATGAATATAAATTAGGGACTGCCGTCCAAATTCAAAATGCTCGCTCAGGCTCGATGTTCCTATCTGGGACCACAGTAAAACAAGGATACCGCAGGGAAGCAGCGTTTTTCGGTAGGGTAAACCAAATATATCGGATATCCCCACCGCGGATGCATAGAAGAACAAAGCCACTTTAAAAAAGTCCCCGATCAGTACAGACATCAGTATAATGACATCGGGACGCTGGACGTATTCCGAAAGCTGGACATTCGCAAACGTGCTTAATAATGGAAAGATAGAACGCTCCGTTATATCCGTACCCAGCACGGTTACATTTAATATGGCGACTTCAACTAAAACGATACCCGCAGCTATAATGCCCACATAACCTGCTCTGGTCATCTGTGAAGGCTTATGTACACAAGGGATAAACATCATGAAACAGATCATTTCACCGTAAGGAAAAGGCAAACGTTCTCTAATTACTGAGCTGAGTACAGGCTTAAAGCCCTGACTCATTACAGGCCTCAGCTCTTCCAGATGAATGCTGCCCGATAAGATTAATAGTGTAGTTCCCCAGAAAATGACGAGTAACACCACCGAAAGAAAGATCTGTCCAGTGCGGGCCAACACTTCAAATCCGAGCCAGAGAACATAAATCACACATATTACCATCAGAAAGGCAACGACCATACTTGGTGTTTTTTCCAGTATGGAGACACGGACCAGCTCAGTCTCATCGCGTAGATTTCTACTGGTTAAATACAGAAAAAACAGAATGTACAGTATCCCCACTGCTGTTCCACTCGTATTCCCGAGCAATTTACGGGCATAGGTGGTCAACGTTTGGCCGGGAAACATTTCTGCTGTGTAGGTATACATTCGGAACAATACGATCCCGACACCCATAGCGATGAGCTGGGCAATCCATGTATCCCGTTCATATTCATTATCCAAATTGATAATGACCGCATTTCCCAGCAGAAAATGGAACATAAGAATGAGCATTTGCCCGGTACTGACCAGCCTTACGTGTCCAAGACCATGATTCACGAAGCATTCTCCTTCCTTGTTGTGTTTTCGGTCTTCTTAAACCAGGACACCATTAGCAACAGGAGCGGGAAAAATACAGAAAATATAGGGAATATGTATTTCAACACGAAATCGCCTATTTTAATATGCTCCTGATAGCTTTGAGCCATCAGTACCGAAGATATGAGCATAATTATTCCGAATGGCAGCAGCAACTTGCGGCTAGAAGTGTTAAATACGTCTTCTGCTGCCTTTATCGCCGCATAATAGAAAATAAAGATCTTAAAAAAATCAAAGATAATAACGGTCATGACCCCAATAACATCCACCCTGTCGATGAAATCCGATATTTCCACCTTGCTGATCGTGGATAGTATCGGGTACGTGGCCCGCTGGAACACGTCCTCTCCGAGTGAAAGTACGTTTACCAGCGCAACTATGGTCAGGATGATGCCCCCCAGCAGCACAGCGGAAACACCAACGCCGTTGGCACGATAGTCTTTCTTTAATGTGGGAAGAATCATCGTAAAGGTAACCATCTCACCAAACGGCAGCATCAAGGCCTGTGAATAAATCACCCGCCATATCGGCTGCCAGCCATGCTGGGCAATAGGCAGCAGATTCCCCCAGTCCACAATGCCGGACAACATGAGCATTACATTCGTTGCGAGCCCCAGTACCAGCATAAAGACCAGCAGCCAAATCGCTGTTCGCCCCGCCACTTCAAGCCCTAAATGCATCACGTACATCACAAGCGCGATCATCAGAGCACTGATGATGATTAACGGTGTATGCGGGAGTGTCCGATCGGCAATCAGTGTCCCCGTATCTCGAAGATCACGTGCCCCACCGTACATAAAAAAAACAATATACAAAAAAGCAATCACGCCTCCTGCCTTTCTGCCCATGATAACTTTGCTGTATTGCGTCATAAGCAAATTGGGGTAGCGTCTGTGAAGGCTGCCGTAGCACAGAAAAAGCAGGGCCCCAAGCCCTGTAGCGATGAGGATAGCCAGCCATGCATCCTTGCCCGCATCCCTTCCAGGAATGGACATCATAGACGTTCCCAATTCAAATAGAATCATGAGGGAAATTATCTCTATCGCATCTATTTGTATTTTTTTTCATCGCCTTGCCTCCTCCCCCTGTTCGACTATTCGGACTCACCCCTTGAATACGGGTTGGTCCGTGCCTGCGTATGCTTCAGTACCGAAGTGACCTGAACACGAACGGTGCTTTCTGCAAAATAACGGCTCCATCGGGAAGAAAGCCTTTTCCATTGCGCAGGATGGCTTCTCTCCAGCTCAAGGCCGAAGCCGAGTACATCGCTACGGGTACGCTGAACCTCTCTAACCGTTGATGAAATCACTTTTTTTGTTTCCTCTGCCCATTGCCTCTGCAAGCTTTTCATCACCTCTGGACTTTTCAAGTCAATCGGACACTCAGCTTCCTGTATCGCCCCGACTTGCTTTAAGTCAATTACAAAAACAGGCTCTCCTTGCTCCATCAGGCTGCGTACATTTGCCTTAGAGAACAAGGTTTCGATCCCGATGACTTCGCCTTTCTTGCCGCAGCTCAATGTGGTTTCAGCACTTTTCACCTTGTTGTTCACGATAGACAGTCCAATCGCCTGGTCATCTTCCAACCAGTGTACGAGACGATCCTTTCGGAACACTCCCATCCCGGTAATACGCACGATCGCTTCCGGTAAAATATTGTCCACATTGTTCTTACGGGGGGCCTGCTCCATCCTACCATCCACTTTTACGCCCGTAAGAAGAGGACCGCCGCCCTTATTGGACATGCTGCGAATGACATCGTCGAGACTCACGGCGTAATCCCCTGCATACAAACGCTGAGATGTTTCCAGCTTTCCTGAAATATCATTAGCAGGAATACGGCCGATCGCGGTCATGGTTGCCAGTACATCCTTCCCAGTCTCACCGCGCGCTACCAGCATTTTCATCGTGAGCCGGGTCTCCGTATACCTTTCCAGAAAATCCAGCGTATCTCCGATTCCACGCCGTGCCAGATTTTCCCCAATGACGACCAATCTTGCATGGGCCAGAGAAATTTCGCGTGGAACCTTCTGTGAAGCTTTGCGGATGGCTTGAAAAAGACTGTTCCCCTTTTCCTGAAACAACACGATAGGGGTATCTCCTCTCGCTTTGGCCCCGGCGATTTCATCTGCCACGATAACCTGCAGGGAAACCTCATAATCCGTTTCTCCAGCCACATCAATGCCTATTGCCGCTACGACTGCTCTCTGATTTAGCTCTACTGAATCCCAACAACCAGACAGGAGGGGCATCAATAGTAGCCCCACCAGGCTCAGAGCCCACATTCTCCCCTTGAAGGTTACCGTGCTTCGTTCATTCCCCTTCCCCTGATACACCCTCGGCTCCCCCCTCCTGCATCGGTGTCGTTTTATCGGAAGAGGAAATTCCGCTTCCATCCTTCATTCGTGTCTGGTTAGTAGATGTAATGCTTTTAGGACGTGTCCGCATCATCCAGAATGGGAGACGCAATACAGCATCCTTTTGACTCTCCAGTACAAAGGGGCTGAAAGGGGCCATGTAGGGCACCCCAAAAGAACGTAGGCTGTTCATATGGGCAATCAGCGCAATCAGCCCCAATGTAATGCCATACAGCCCCATAAACGCTGATAGTATCATAAAAACAAATCGGAACAGTCTCCCGGCCACCGACATGTTATAGGCTGGAATGGCGAAGCTGGCAATCCCCGTCAGGGCTACCACAATCGTGAGCAGCGGGGTGACGATCCCGGCCTCCACAGCCGCTTGTCCCAAGACAAGCGCACCAATAACGGATACCGTTTGTCCACCCACACGTGGCATTCGAATACCCGCTTCACGCAAGATCTCAAAAGTAACCTCCAAAATAAGCGCCTCCAGAAATGCCGGAAAAGGAACGGATTCCCGCTGAGCCAGTATGCTGATCAGCAGCGGGGTCGGTATCATTTCATAATGATACGTCGTTAAGGCAATGTAGAGAGAAGGCCCCAAGATTAGAATGATAAAGCTGATATATCGAATGAGTCGGACGACAGTCGCCATATCGTAACGTTCCTCATAATCCGAAGCACTCTGAAAGAATTGGGCAAATACGGTAGGCATCACTAGTACAAACGGATTTCCATCTATGATGAGCGCCACTCGGCCCTCCATAATATTGCTACTGATCGTATCGGGTCTTTCCGTGTTATAGATCGTTGGGAATGGTGTGAAATTATGGTCCTGTATCATCTCCTCTACCATACCGGATTCGAATACGGCGTCGATATTGATGTTTTTTACCCGTTGACGAACTTCATCTACAACACTTTGATCTGCAATATTCTTCATATACAGCATGGCTACATTCGTGAGGGACGTGCTTCCTACTTTGAACATCTCCATCGTAAGATCGGAGCTTTTAATCCGCCGTCGGACAAGAGAAATATTCGTGAACAGGGATTCCACAAATCCCTCTTTCGGTCCCCTGACGACAGACTGTGTGGTGGGCTCGTTGACCGCACGCTTCTCTCCTCCACGTGTGCCACACGCAATGGCCTTTGTACACCCTTCCAGTAAAATGATCGTATCTCCCATCAAGAGCTGTTCCATCATGGAGTTCCAATCATCGCATTCCTTCACTTCACCAAGTTCAAGTGCATGGCCCTGTATCCGACTGTAAAGCCCTTCTGCACTTTCTACCTCAGCAGCCACCTCGGCGGATGGTCGGCTAAGCAATGATTTCATGACGAGTTCATTCACTGTGTCCGTCTTGACCATACTATCCAGAAATACAATGGCAGCAGGAACGTCAGCTTTCAGCCCCAGACTAAAGCGGCGAATCAGGAAGTCCGGGCTGCCTGACGTCAATTCCTTGATTTGCTCCAGGTTGGTTTCCAATTGAGCCTCGATCTTAAGAAAATGCGAAGAGCTTCCATTATTCCTGTCCGCCCCCGACTTTTTATTATATTTGCGATAGGGATAGCGAATCATGAGCAAACCTCATCTCCAAAGTGGCAGTAATGGACCCCACATCTTTTTCCTAATTCTTGTATATTTGGAGTATGCTCAATCTATTCCCAGTTATGCACTAAGTGTAAGGACGAAACGTTATAAGTCACATCCGCGTAATAAATTTCAATAAATTCTTCATTTCCAAGCCTAATGTCAGTTTTTTTGATAAAATGAAGAAATATGCCTCTCGGGAGGGTTAACATCTTGTTCAGTACGTTTTTTGTAAATACCTGTATCCTTGTCACCTTTTTGTACATAACCGGGCTCATATCTCAAAGATATAAAATCCGCCTACATACCTTAAAGCGTAAGGCACATTGGATCGGAGGCGCTCTTTTTGGATGCTATGGCATTATCTTGATGTACTATTCGTTCCCAGTGGGCTTTAATACAATTGCCGATCTTCGTCATCTGGCCATCGTAGCTACGGCGGCTTACATTGGCGGACCGGCAACACTCATGACTACCCTATTTATATGCTTAGGCAGATTAATGCTGTTTGGTATCACCACTCAAGCCATTGTGGGGGCTTTTTTTATGATGCTCGTGGGCCTGGGTTGCGCTTTGCTGTCACATCTGTCCTGGTCACGTTTAACGAAGATGATGATGATGAACGTTTTCGCTTTGGGAATTATTTTCTGCTCTCTCACAATTAATTTGAATGATATTAATGATGTTCTGGACGTTTATCCGCTCCATTTTGTTATTTCTATGGCAGGCGGATTTCTTCTGTATCTCATTGCTGAGTCCATCAATACCTCCAATGAGCTATTACTTCGTCTGGAGCATACCTCCTATACAGATCATCTCACCAATTTAAGCAACAGAAGACAGCTCGAATTTTCATTGGAAGAGCAGCTTCCTCAAGCTCGTCAACGTCACGAGCACTTATCTGTACTGGTGTTGGATATTGATCATTTTAAAGAAGTGAACGATACCTACGGTCATGCGGCCGGGGATGCAGTGCTGCGTCAGCTAGGTCAGATTTTGAGGGAAAAATGTCGCTCCTTTGATGTGGTAACCCGCAGCGGCGGGGAGGAATTCACCGTACTTCTGCCGAATTGTGCTTTCCGGCAAGCGTTACGCATAGCGAATCAGATCCTTGGCGGGGTAGATCAGTACGAGTTCGTTTTGTCAGACGGGCTTGTACTCAAAGTCACGGTGTCTATCGGCGTAACGACCTTTCCCGATACCGGGGAGGATATGTCAGGGGCGGCTCTGCTGGAACAGGCGGATAGAGCGCTATACGAAGCTAAAAATGCAGGGCGTAATCGGGTCTGCTCCTATCAGGTATAAAGCGGGCATTCTTTTCATTTACGATTTCGCATCATATGAGCACCCTACAGAAATAGCCGATACAACCCTCTCTCGGAAGAGTCGTATCGGCTATTATCCGTTTTGAAAAAAATGTGTTAATCCCCTTTGGAAGAAGCCTTGGCATCCTCGCCTTCACTATGGCTACTGCCGCCCACCACCAGCGTTGTACGCTTGGCGAGTGAGGCCAGCGTATGAGACTCCCATACCTCCAGCATACGTCGTTCGCTCTCGACTACGATTTCCGATACGGCGGTTGCAAGCTCCTCACAAAAAGGATTCGTCTCTGGCTCATGCATCATACCTGGAAAAATCGGATCACATATTTCAATGGCGTGGTATATATCGGCAAGTGTAATATGGTCTGCCGAACGGGTAAGCACATAGCCTCCCTCACGGCCTTCACGTGCTTCTATTAATTCTGCCTGTACAAGTCGCGTCAGCACCCTGCGCACCAAGGTGACCTCACAGTCAATAGAGCGGGCAATAGACCCGCTGGCACAGAGCTCTCCATGCTTTTCCAAATAGACAAGAGCCTTTACCGCCACCCCAAGCCATCTGGGCGTTGCGGTGCGTAGTCTTTTTTCACTATTCAAATGAAATGACACCCCTAAGCTGTAGAAACTTCGTTGAATGCATTGTACGTGAAGTCAGAAGTAAGTTCAAGCCTGAAGGCTGGAATCTCCTGTAGCACAAGCGCTCAAAGTAAAATAACTTAGCCGCACTTCGCCACTCAACCACAGGTACACATCACGTGAACCTGAGACTGTACCCAGTGCTTCGGAGAGCGTCATCCATGCTTGCGCTCCTCCCGTATGGCCAACGTTTATACGTGCTGCAACTTCGCTGTCCGGCGTATCCAAACAAAGCTCAATTGCTGCATCGCTACTATTGCCTGACACGCGGCATTGAAGTTCAACCGCGCTCACCGTATCTAATTCTACGCCATGAAAGGCAATCCAGCCGGGACGTTGAGGTGAACGCGGACGTACACAGGCCTCCTTTTGCTCCTTGCTTTCATCCAGCAGGATACGGGAACAATCATCAAAGTTTTCGGCGCGAATGCTTTGTTCGGCTTGACGGGGCGGAATAACTTCACCTCTAACGTTCACAGGGTGCTCCAGCCGGATATCCGCTGAAGAAGCACCTGCCAGCAAGGTGTACTCGCCAGCTTCAACGCAATAGCGATCCCGTGTGACATCCCAAATCGCCCAATCCTTCACTCGCATTGTAAAAGAAATCGTTCGCGTCTCCCCCGGCTCCAAGCGGATGCGTTGAAATCCACACAACGTCTTCAATGCTCGCTTTACTCGCGAAGCTCCGGGCCGTACATATAGCTGTACAACCTCCTCCCCAGCAGCTATGCCCTGATTCGTAACGTCCACCCATACATTCAGGGTATCCGTGGCATCCAGGGCACCAAAAGAGTTCACACGACCTTCGGGGACGGACCTGTCGTTTGAATCGGGCGCTTGGGCATCTGTGCGCAGATGGCTGTACTCAAATGGCGAATACGTCAAACCGTGGCCGAACACGTATAAAGGTTCACCTTCAAAATATTGATAGGTACGTCCGCCGCGAATAATATCGTAATCTTTGATATTACCCAATTGATCCTCTGCTTGATACCATGTCATATTCAAACGACCCGCTGGCGCGTAATCCCCAAACAGCACATCCGCTACTGCCGTGCCATGCTCTTGCCCGGCATGAGACGTGTACACGATCGCTGGAATATGCTCCTGTACCCAAGGGATGGCAAACGGATAGCTGCCCGTCAGAACCACGATCGTATTAGGGTTAACCCGATACACTTCCTCGATGAGCCGCTGCTGGGAAGCTGCCAGCTCCAAGCCCGGACGGTCATTCTCTTCCTTACCGTTAATCAGCGGGTGATTGCCGACGAATACAATCACTGTATCTGCAGCTTGCGCAGTGGCTATTGCTTCCACTAAACCATCCGACACCGTCTCTACCCGGAATGTTGTATGGTCCTGGTTAGCGGCTTCCGTTACCTTCAATGAACCCTCTGTCCCTGTGATCACAGGCTTGCCGTTCCATGTTGTCCACAGATGCTCCCCTTTTTCAACAGGAGTCAGTCCAAAGACTTCTTTGACATACCAGCCATACGCTTCCTCAGCTGTCACACGAAGCGTTTCCTCATCGCTCGTCACATAGGTACCCAGGCGCTCGTCGGTCAACGTGACGCTGCCGTAGCCCCAATCGTTCACGGTCAAAACCGTTGGTTCGGCATCATGGGACAACCGCATGTCACCGAAGGAATCAACTGTAAGCTTCGCTCCGTCAGCCGCCGCCGCGAAGGTCACGCGATCCTTGGCATCGCGGTATATGACGCGCTCCTGGGCGTCTTCGGTTTCCAGCTTGGCGCGAATCGCTTCAAGCGGTGTCACAAAATATGGAAGCGTGCCGGAATACCAGTCGCGGTACACCTCATTGCCGAGCGCCCCGATCACCGCCACCTTGCCGCACCCCGCAGGGTCCAGCGGCAGGAGCGAACGCTCATTTTTCAACAGTACGATCTGCTCTCTCGCTGCACGCAACGACAGTTCACGGGCTTGCTCTGTCATCAAGACCTCTTCCCCGACCAAGGCATAGGGATTGTCTGTCGCCGGATCAAATTCCCCGAGACGAAAGCGAACACGAAATGTATGGAACAACGCCTGATCCAGGTCCGTTTCTTGCAGCGTTCCTTGCGCCAAGGCATCACGAATGGCCTGCTTGGACAAATCCGCATCATCTGTAATGCTGTCGATCCCCGCGCGAATAGATTCAGCCACACCCGGTGTGTGGGAGTCATAATACTGATGGTCCTTTACGATTCCCATCACATCACCAGCATCACTGACGACAAAGCCGTCCATTCCCCATTCGTCCCTGACAATATCATTAACACCGTGGTACAACGTAGCAGGCGTTCCATTAATCAGGTTATAAGAGGTCATCATGGACTGGGCTTTGCCTTCCGTAAAAGGCTTCTCGAAGGCTTTCAGATAGTATTCACGAAGGTTTCGCGGGTCTATGCTGGAGGAATCACTTCCCCGGTCCACCTCGTTATTGTTTCCGAGGAAATGCTTTAATGTCGCAACCGCTTTCAAATATACCGGATGATCGCCCTGTATGCCTTTGACCAATTCCTTCGCCAGTTCTCCCGTCAAATACGGGTCTTCTCCATACGCTTCCTCATTACGCCCCCAGCGCGGATCACGCTCCATATCTACGGTTGGTGCCCATAACGTCAGTCCGTTTAGAGCCGGGTCACGGCGGTAGTACACACGCGCTTCATCCGAAATAACCGAGCCGACTTGTCGCATCAGTTCCGTATCCCACGTACAAGCCAACCCCACAGGCTGTGGAAATGAAGTCGCCTCTCCTAACCAGGCTATACCATGTGCTGCTTCCGTACCATGCTTGTATGCGGGGACTCCCAATCGTTCAATGGCAGGCTGATATTGCAGCATGGAATCAATCTTTTCCTCCAAGGTTAGCCGAGACACCAAATCCCGTACACGTTCGTCCAGATGAAGCTTCGGATTTTGAAAAAGATATTCTAGATCCGTTGTTTCATGACTCATATCCGTCATCTCCTTGTCTCCATTTAAAATATCATAAAAGGCCGTTATGAAAGCGTTTTAATATATCATAGCGAAAAAGGAGTACCCCGGCAACAATTGCTGTTGCTCACCATTTGGTGTCTTTCCTCAATCAATACCGAATAGACCAGTGTCGCCAATGGCGTGGATATCGGTGTTTGTTAGGACATGAGCTTATAATCACGAATTGTAGCTTCGTCCGCGCCTTCTACAGAACCATTCAGGAAGCTCTTAGCCAATGTACCTGGTTAGTAACAGTGTGTAAATTAAAAAAATTGTATATTTTCTTCAATAAATAAAGCAAAAAACAAAGCAAAAAATAATATTTTTTGGTATAATCAGGATATATAATCAAAGGAGGAAGGGTTTATGAAAAATACCGGAATGACACGGCCTCTGGATCAATTGGGGCGAATCGTGCTTCCCAAGGAAATGCGCACCACGATGGATATCAATATTGGTGATTCGCTCGAATTTTTCGTGAATGAAGAAGGATTTGTATTAAGGAAATATACAGGTGTATCCTGCAAATTTTGCGGCGCAGTTGATCATTTGACTTATTTTCGTGATAGCTTTATTTGCGCCGATTGCATTCAGGTATTAAAGACAGAGGAAAATGTACATCCCACCAGCACCGAAGCCATCCAGGCTCAAGAACATACCAAGCCGGTTCGTAACCATACAACCTGGCAGCCTAAACAATCCAGAGTCCAGCAAGGAGAAATGGTAAAAAAGCTCCGAAAGCTGATTCAGGAACATCCCAACCTGCCGCAAAAGGTATATGCCGAAATGCTCGATATCTCACAAGGCCGGGTGTCCCAACTGAAAAAGCTGCTTTAAATTATTCAGTAATTTATTACAAAACATACTCAGATCCAATGGATTGCCATCCTATTTGTTTTCCGTCAAATATTCGATCGTCAGGTGTAGAATAAGGAGCGTATTCGTTGATGTGTTCCTAACTTTCACCTGACTTTTTTGTGCGTTCTCCCCCTGTCGACGTGACAATAATCACATACTCTCTATCCATCCATATATACAATATATAGACCGAAACAATTGTTTAGTACACGATATCGTCAATATATTGTTTTTTGGAGAATAATATATATTTTACTATATGGAGGTTTTTGCAATGAAAGTGTTGGAGGAACATCAATTATACAGCATCGGCGAGCGGGTCATTGGGGCACAAGACTTGGACATGCTGCGGGAGAATGCAAATTTGAATGGAGAGTCGTTCAGTGGAAAAATGAGTAAGCTCGGCTCCGAGTACGCCAAATGGTATGCGCGACTACGTGTGCTTCCGCCTGAACTGACAGACGCTATCGACCACGGATATGTGTATGTTCACGATTTGGACCAATATGTGCTCGGGACTACGAACTGTATCTTTATACCTTTTGGTCGTTTGTTGCAAGATGGTTTTAATACAGGCAATGGCTCTGTGCGCACACCACAAACCATTATGTCTGCTATGGCACTGGTGGCTATTATATTTCAGTCTCAGCAAAACAGCCAATTTGGAGGTGTCTCTGCCAATAAAATAGACTGGGACCTTGCTCCTTTCGTGGCCCGGTCCTTCCGCAAGCATCTGCGCAAGGGACTCCGTCTGTTCGGAGAAGAAATAGAACCCACCCTGCCTGATGACGAATTACATATAGCCAGCAGCCTATTACAGGAGGTCTGCCCTCGTTCATACGCATTCGCACGTGAAGAAACGGAGACGGAGACCCGCCAGGCCGCTGAATCCCTTATTCATAACCTGAATACCATGAGCAGTCGGGCAGGCGGGCAAATTCCGTTCACATCACTGAATTACGGTATGTGTACTTCTGCTGAAGGGCGGCTTGTTACGCAATCATTGCTGGAGGCCACTATTCGTGGCCTGGGCAGCGGGGAAACCCCTATTTTCCCACAGCATATTTTCCAATGCAAAAAAGGAATTAATCAGGCCGAAGGCGATATCAACTATGACTTATTCATGCGGGCAGTAGAATGCTCCAGCAAACGTATGTATCCCAATTTTGTCAATGTGGATGCTACCTTCAACCTGCCCTATTACCGCGCAGATGATCCGGATACCATTATTGCGACGATGGGCTGCCGTACCCGCACCTTTGCTGACCGTTTCGGCAGAAACCGTCAAAGCGGCAAGGGTAATCTCTCATTCAATACGATTAATCTGGTGCGTCTTGGCATTGAGTACGGTATTTGCACAGGCAAGCGCAAGATACCTGACCGGGATGGCTTTGATACCAGATTGGAAGAGGTTATGCGCATTGCCGTGGACGGACTGATCCATCGCTACCATATACAGACCAGCCAGCCGGCAAAAGCCTCAGACTTTATGATGCGCGAAGGGGTATGGGAAGGCGGAGAAAAGCTGGAGCCGGATGAAAAAGTGGGCAACGTACTGAAGCACGGTACGCTGTCGGTCGGGTTTATCGGGTTAGCCGAATGCATGAAGGCACTGTATGGCAAGCACCACGGAGAGGATGACGCTGTATACCGTGAAGCACAGCGAATCATAGCTTCTATGCGTGTCTACTGCGACCGTATGAGTGAATTGCATGATCTTAACATTACACTATTCGCTACGCCTGCCGAGGGTCTATCCGGCAAGTTCACGTTGCTGGATCAGCGTGATTTTGGAATTATTCCCGAGGTAAATGATCGAGAATACTACACGAACTCTTTCCACATTCCTGTGTATTACACGCTCCCGGCTGCCCGTAAAATCAGCCTCGAAGCCCCATTTCATAATCTGTGCAACGCTGGTGCGATTTCGTACATCGAGTTGGATGGTAATGCGCGGAATAACCCGGAGGCGTTTCTTAAAATTGTACAATACGCGCTCCATCAGAACATTGGGTACTTCTCCATCAATCATCCGGTAGACCGCTGCACGGAATGCGGCTACGAGGGCATTATCGGGACAAGCTGTCCCGAATGCGGTGCTGATGAAGAACATACGCATTTTCAGCGCTTGCGCCGGGTAACCGGATATCTGACAGGTGATTATACCGTTCGCTTCAACGCCGCGAAGCAGGCTGAGGTGCGTGACCGGGTGAAGCATCGGTGAATTTGTGCGGCTACATTCCGGAATCTCTGAACGAAGGGCATGGCCTGCGTACCGTCGTATTCATTAGCGGTTGCCGCCATGCCTGCCCCGGCTGCTTCAATCCCTCGTCATGGAGCTTCCGCGCAGGTGAACCGTTCACACTGGAGCGACAGCAGGAAGTCATCCGTGACATCGCAGATAATCCACTGCTAGACGGGTTAACCCTTTGCGGCGGAGACCCTTTTTTCTCGGCATCGGAATGCACGCAGTTTGTGCGCGACTTCCGCGCTGCCTGCCCTGACCGAACCGTGTGGGCCTATACGGGCTTTGACTATGAGGAGCTGCTTACGGATCAGGCCCGCCGGGAGCTGGCGCTGCTGTGCGATGTGATTGTGGACGGCCCTTTTGTAGAACAGCAAAAGGATCTGACCCTTCCCTTCCGGGGCAGCCGCAATCAACGACTGGTGGATGTGAAGGCCAGCATTCAGGCAGGATCTATAGTTACATTAGCCTAAGGCGATGTTATACTCGCATGAGATACTACACCCTAAGACAAATCCTTTCCTTATGGAGAGGGCTTGTCTTTTTTTGCATGTAGTTCATTTTAGATTTAAACAGAGTTTATATTGCGTATCCTGCAAGTTTCACTTATGATGGTGAACAAGTATACGAGTGCATAATTATTCGTCATACCATAATCGCATAGCTTGGAGATAGGTGTCTGTTCTATTCAGTACAGGCTTAAAAGGGAAGCTGGTGCAAGTCCGGCGCGGTCCCGCCACTGTAAACGGGGAATTTTCAGCTGTTGATACACCCACTGGTCCACAGACCGGGAAGGAGCGCTGAAAGTCATGATCCGTAAGTCAGGAGACCTGCCTATTTCAACAACATCGCAAGTACCTACGGGAGATAGGGAGGTGTTAAGAGCAGTCGCCGAATTTTCATTTTTTAAATAACGGAGGCATTCTTTCCCCTACTCATTTTTAACCCCGGGGAGGAATGTCTTTTTTTGTACGCAAAAATAAACTGGCTACCAGCCTGGGAGGAAAAGTACATGTCATTTACCGAATTGCCTGAGTTGTCCGGCTTGATCAGCAGTAACCTGGGATATCCGCGTATCGGAGGAAACCGGGAATGGAAGAAAGCACTGGAACGCTTCTGGAACGGCAGCATGGATGAAAGCGAATTGCATACCGAGATGAAACGATTGCGATTGGAGCATCTGAGCAAGCAGCGCGACAAGGGAATCGATCGAATTCCGGTCGGAGACTTTTCCTATTACGATCACATGCTTGATACATCCGTGATGTTCGGTCTGGTGCCGGAACGGTTCAACTACCGTCCCGATGGGCCTGTTCCTCTGTCCGTCTATTTCGGGATAGCCCGTGGACAAAAGGGTGCCACCGCCAGTGAAATGACCAAATGGTTGAATACCAATTACCACTACATCGTACCGGAATTGGCAAATGCAACTCCGGTGTTCACCGAGAATAAGCCGTTGCAGGCTTATCGTGAAGCGAAACAGGAACTAGGTATTGAAGGTAAACCCGTCATTATCGGTCCTTATTCGTTCGTTGCTCTGTCCAAAGGCTATGACCGTAAGGATTTGGCCGCGATCATACGAAGCTTCCTGCCACTGTACGCCCGCGTCCTGTCTGAGCTGGCTGCGGAAGGCGTTCAGTGGGTGCAGGTAGATGAGCCTGTCTTGACCACCTCATTCCCGACAGAGGATTTGGACATTATTCAGGAGGCCTATGAGGCTCTGGCCCAAGCTGCTCCATCCTTAAATATCGTGCTGCAAACCTACTTTGGCAGTCTGGATCATTATGAGCGCCTGTCTACGCTCCCGGTACAGGGAATAGGTCTTGATTTTGTGCATGATGATGGCGAAAACCTGGAACATGTGCTACGACATGGCTTCCCCGCAGGGAAAACGCTGGCCGCTGGTGTTATTGACGGGCGCAATATATGGCGTTCCGATCTGAACACCGTAGCTGCGCTGCTTGGACAACTGGCAGAGCAAACCACCGCTGCACAGCTCATCGTGCAGCCATCATGCAGTCTGCTGCATGTGCCAGTCAGTCTGGAAGCAGAGCACAAGCTGGACCGAGAGCTGGTGCAAGCGCTGGCCTTTGCCGATGAAAAGCTGGAAGAAATCGCAGCTTTGACCGCTGCGCTTGGCAAACGCGAACCCTCGGCAATTGCCAAGCTTGAGCAGAGTGCGGACGCGGTAACCCGCTTCAACAGCTCGGCGGCACGAGTACAGACCGCTACCGATATGGCGGATCTACTGGCGAAAGAGCCGCAGTCACGCAGCGTTCCCTTCGCTGAGCGTCGTGTGATCCAGCAGGACAAGCTGAATCTGCCTCCACTGCCTACGACGACGATTGGCAGCTTCCCGCAAACCGCAGAGGTTCGCAAAGCCCGTCTGCACTATCGCAAAGGGGAATGGTCTGCCGAGCAGTATCGGACGTTCATTCAGCAGCAAATCAAGGAATGGATTGATATCCAGGAGGACATTGGCATTGATGTGCTCGTACACGGGGAATTTGAGCGGACAGACATGGTTGAATTTTTTGGCGAAAAGCTGAAAGGCTTTGCCTTTACACAAAACGGGTGGGTGCAGTCCTACGGCTCCCGGTGTGTTAAACCGCCGATTATATACGGAGACGTGTCGTTCGATCAACCCATGACCGTGGAAGAAACGGCCTTCGCCCAATCGTTGACCTCCAAGCCAGTCAAAGGAATGCTGACAGGTCCGGTAACGATTTTGAACTGGTCCTTCGAACGTAATGATATTCCTCGCAGTCAGGTTGCTTTACAGTTAGCACTGGCCCTGCGTGCAGAGGTAGAAGCACTGGAAAAAGCGGGGATTGGCATGATTCAGGTCGATGAACCCGCGATCCGTGAAGGGCTTCCACTGAAAAAAGAACAGCAGCAAGCCTATCTGGCGTGGGCGGTTCAAGCCTTCCTTGTTACAACAGCAACCGTTGAACCCGCCACCCAAATCCATACGCATATGTGCTATTCCGAATTTCAGGATATGATCCAATCCATCTCCGATATGGATGCCGACGTCATTTCTATTGAAACCTCGCGTAGCCACGGAGAACTGATTGTCAGCTTTGAGGATCAGGTGTATGACAAAGGCATCGGTCTGGGCGTATATGATATCCATAGCCCGCGCATTCCCGATGTGTCAGAAATGCTGAGTATGATACAGCGTGCCCTGCGCGTACTGCCTTCTGATTTATTTTGGGTCAATCCAGACTGTGGCCTGAAAACCCGCACCAAGGATGAATCCGTCGCCGCATTACAGCAAATGGTGCTGGCTGCTCAAGCAGCCAGAGATTCGTTGGCTGTATCCAGCTAATTTCTATAACCCTCCCCTTCCCGGCCCTCTTTTTTCCTAAACGCCGGAAGGGGATTCTATTCCAAATCATATAATGTGTATGCCCCTTGAATATGCTCGGGTGTTCCCTGCTTCATATGTACACCCAAGCCATGCTCTCTATCCCAGGAACAGCTAAAATTCAAATACAGCTCATCCTCTTCCGCTGAGTCTGGAATCAATATAGACACCAGCTGTAACCGTTTCAGCAGTTGTTCCGAGCGTTCCACATAAGGCGCATATTCATCCGGGTCTTCTCCCCATGAGGTATAAGCGCTCCGGTACTTTTCCACTACATCTGCATAGTAATGGTGTATCGCTTCCAGCACACGAGGATGAATGTCTGACCCATGTGCCATATATTGCTCCCATGTCTTTTTTTGCTCCTGCTTAGGCTCTCTTACGGCCTGTGCTTCTTCCTCGGAATCGGCGGACACAATAAACTCTATCTCTACCTCCGAGTCCTGTCCGTAAAAATGGAGTTGTACCGTGCCCCGAAGCACGACTTCCTCTGATACTTCCCAAGTCTCATCATCCTGATCCAGCTCCATATACCAGCGTTCCCAATTCATCCTTTACCCCATCCTTTTCATAAGAAATGATCTTTATCTCTATGGACCCTTTTATTTGAGCATTTTGCAACAATCCCAAGAGCGATTTCAAATCAGCAATATATAGATCGGAACGGTTTAGTTCGTCTATCTATTGTACTTTCGAGCGTTGGGAATCGAATGATGCAACATGCTGATTTTACAATTTAACATCCTTAAGAATGAAATTAAAGCAGTTCCTTTTCCGCAAATTCCTCCAAGATTCGGCGTTTTTCTAAATAGAACTACTTTTTTCAGCAGCATTCGCTATCTCATTGACTCTAAAAGCGAAAGAAAACTCCTAAAATGAGCCCGCAGATTTATTTTTAAAATTTTAGTACCTTGCATTAAACAGTACATGATGTTAAATTATACCTGACTACTGATTTATGATTAGTACCTGAAATCTCTTATGTTCAAGCACACATTTCTCCCCCATACTCCAAACGACACCCATGAAGCAATGATAACATCCAGGAAGGGAGCACCGCTCATGAATGTGAACATCCAATTCAAAAAAGGGGTGCTGGAACTGTGCGTTCTTGTTTTAATTGGGCGCAGGGACCGTTACGGCTACGAACTGGCTCAGGCCGTCTCCCGTCATATCGAAGTAGCCGAAGGAGCTTTATATCCGCTGCTTCGCCGTCTGGTATCAGAGGGATACTGTACAACTTATTTACAGGAATCGACCGAGGGACCCCCCCGTAAATATTATCGGCTGACCGATGCAGGCAGCAATTACACGAGAATACTTACACGGGAATGGAATGAATTTGTCCATCATGTCGCAAGCCTACTGAAGGAAGGAAATCCCGATGAATAGAAAACAGTTTCTTACAGAGGTGGAGCAACGTCTCTCCCCTCTCCCCGCAGAGGAACGTAATGAGCTGCTTGGTGATTTAAGTCAGCATTTTGACTATGGGTTGGTGAATGGAAAAAGTGAGGCCGAAATTGCCAGCGAATTGGGCAACCCGGAGGATATCGCTCGCGAAGCGCTGGATGATCCCAATGCAACCTGGAATACATCCCCTCCTCCACTTCGCCAGGGAAGCTTCGCACGCAATCTATTTACTTTCTTAGGGCTGTTGTTTCTCAATTTGTTAATCTCCATTCCTGTCTTAGCGTCTTTGTGGGCAGTATGGGTTTCGTTGGCCGCAGCAGCGGTCAGCTTGATAGTGGCCCCCCTTCTTGCTATCGCAGATTATGCGCTGAACGGCAACTTTTATCCCGCTAAATTCTTTTTTTCCATCATGTTGACCGGGATTGGCCTATTGCTGCTGTCTGGAGTACGCTACCTTTTGAACCTTCTGGTCATAGGTACGGTTCGATACTGGAAATGGAATCAGACTACCCTGAGGGGAGCTAACGAGTAACATGAATAAAAAATGGTTTATTGCAGCGGGTCTATGTATCATCATCGGTGTGGCCGGGATGGTAGCCTACGGTGCTCCATGGAACCAACAAGCGATGCAGGAAATAACAGCTATTGATAAAAAATGGACGTTCACACGTGGACAGCTACAGGAACTTAAAGTGAATAGCTCCGATGATGTCTCTATTGTCTTTACTCCCGGTTCCGGCGAGCAGGGCACGATACGCATGAGTGGAGAAGTCCAGACAAAAGTAGCCGACCAGATTCATAATGCCCGTATTGAGAACGGTAAGCTTTCCATTCAATCTGAGCCAGCCCTTTCCTTGGCATTCTTCTCTATCTCTCCTGATTTGAAACAAACGATCACGGTAGAAATGCCCGCTGGTGAAACCCTAAAAGGGCTACAGGCAGATGTACATTCAGGAAGCGTAAACCTCCAGGATGCCTCCATTCAAAACACAAACATCACAGCCACTTCTGGCAATGCCGAGATTTCAAACCTCCAAAGTACCCGCTTGGTCGCCAAGTTAACATCCGGCAGTTTTACGGCTAGTCAGGTTACAGCAAATATGGAATTGCAACTCACTTCAGGGGATGCCAAAATTAACGATTATAGCGGCAATGGTCAAGTTTCCCTGACCTCCGGTATTACGAATATCACACAACGTACCACAGCCAACCTGAAAGTCGATTCAGACTCCGGTGATGTGAGGATTAAGCAGGCCCCTGATTTTAAAGGTATTTATAATGTCCGCTCCGACTCAGGAAGTATAGATACTCCCGAATCCGTTCCCGGCAGTGTGAACGTTATAAAGGTCAAAACGACTTCAGGCGATATTCATATTTCCAAATAGGCCATCATGACCATTGTCAGCGGTCTTCTACTCCAGGTCGCAACTAAGCGAAATAAGCGACCTGGAGTGGAAGTTTGGTTCAGGGAAATTAAATCAGTATAATATAACCATGTGCTTAAATGCACAACTTGTATGTAGCCATAAGGAGGAGACTGGATGGAACTTAAAAATAAAATAGCCATTATTACAGGCGCCACCAAAGGCATTGGTAAAGCCATTGCCGAGGCCTTGGCCAAGGAAGGCGTCAACCTGGGATTAATCTCACGCACACTACCTGACCTGCAAAAGCTGCAAGATTCACTGGGGAGTACATACGGCGTGAAGGTGGTTAGCGCTGTCGCGGATATATCTGATCGCGCACAGGCCGCTGCAGCTGTAGCCTCGCTGGAGCATGAGCTGGGCGCTGTCGATATTTTGATTAACAACGCAGGAATTGCTACATTCGGCACAGTCGCAGACATGGACCCCGAAGAGTGGGAACGCATGATCCGCGTGAATTTGCTGGGAACCTATTATGTCACACACGCGGTTCTTCCGAGCATGCTTGCTCAGCAGAGCGGCAACATTATTAATGTATCCTCTACAGCAGGGGAACGAGGCTTCGCCACAGGCTCGGCGTATTGCGCCTCCAAGTTTGCTTTGATGGGCTTCACGGAGTCACTGATGCAGGAGGTTCGCAAATCCAACATTCGCGTCACCGCGCTGACTCCAAGCACAGTCAATACGGAACTGGCAGCAAATGCAGGTTTGCCGATTGGCGACGAGGACCGCATGCTTCAGCCACAAGATATGGCCGACCTGACATTGGCGGCATTGAAGCTGCCTTCGCGGGTTCAATTAAAAGTAGCCGGTATTTGGACAACCAACCCACAATAATTTGACTCGACATCTTAGATTCATTGGGCTGTACCACGCTCCGGCAGACGTCATTGTTCGTCATGCTGGAGCTTCTTTTTTGTTCATAGCTAATACAATTCAAACTGCAATATACGCGCTTTGTACTTTACAACATACATAACCTACGATTTTTGCACCGATAAGCGCAATTATGAGAGGGGAAATGAATAATGAAAAATACAGGAATGACACGACCATTAGACCATCTGGGCCGCATCGTACTGCCCAAGGAGCTGCGAAATTCTATGAATATCAATATTGGAGATGCCCTTGATTTTTTTATTACATCAGAGGGCCTGATGATCCGTAAATATACAGGGGTATCTTGTTATTTTTGCGGTGCTGTAGATGACCTGAGCTACTTCAGAGATCATCTGATATGCAGCGATTGCATTGAGAAACTAAAGAGCGATAATCCCTCCAGTCATTCAGGCGAAACACGTCCTGCTCAGCCCAAGAAAAGAAGGAATTACAGAAATCAGACTGAGCTCCTGCATAAACTAAAACAGCTCATGGAAAAACACCCTAATGTTTCACAAAAAGAATTGGCCGAGATGCTCGAATTGTCTCAGGGACGTGTGTCACAGCTAAAAAAACTTCTACTTTGAATCGTTCCAATTACCCGCTTTTGATCTCGCCACACAAAAAAAAGAGCCTGTCGGCTCTCGGATCATCATCCTTATGCAATGTCAGACTGCTCCACAACCGGGACCCGATAGGCCAACAAGGACTCTTCAATAACGATGGAAATGAACGTTGTCTCAATCTTCGGCACCAATCCGAGCGCATAGTTCCATGCATTTTCTTCAATTTGCAGCGCAAACCGTTGCCGGGTCCCTAACTCGCTCTCCTGTTCCATAGCATCGGAGAGGTCAGGCAGCTCAGAATCAGCGGCGTGTCCAATCTCATGCGCAAGCACAACCGTAAAGTACTCCTCGACTCGTTCGACGCTGCCAAACATCTGAATACATTGTGTTTCAATCGTGTCCATATACATTGTAATGGTGTGAGCATTCATGGCATATTTGCCCCCAATCAGCCGCCCGCCGGGAAAACGTTTCTCCAGCTTGACCGTCACACCTATATCAGCCCGTTGCAAAAGCTTAGCGACGATGCGCTCTGCCTGATTTCTTTCCAACTCCGCCTCGCTCCTCGACCTTATGACATGAAAAAGCTGAATTTACTCTAATCATATAGAATAGGAACCCGAATCCGATACTTAAAGCTTTCCATGAACATGATCAAGAATGGAAAGGACAGCCTTGGGGCTTCTTCTGCATATACGGCTTCTCTTGAACTCCGAAATTTGGCTTTACAAGCCGATTATCGTAGGAACTATGAAAAATATGCGTTGTCGCCGGAGATAACGGCGGGATCAGCCATGTCCAATCGCCTGTGAGCGCACGCCCCGCCTGGGCTTCCCGTTCCTCAAACAGCTGGAATTGTGCAGCTGCCGTATGGTGATCGACAATGCTGACTCCCGCTTTTTTAAAAGAATACAGCACAGCACTGTTCAACTCCACCAGCGCCCGATCGCGCCATAACGTCGTTTCGCTTGAGGTATTCAGCCCCATCAGCTCGGCTACCTGCGGCAGTATGTTATAACGGAAGGGATCGGCAAAATTACGCGCACCAATCTCTGTCCCCATATACCAGCCGTTAAAAGGAGCTGCGGTGTAGATGATACCGCCAATCTCCAGCGTCATATCTGAAATCATAGGTACGGCATACCAACGCAAACCCAACGAAGCCAACCCCGGAAGTTCCGGGTGTTCAATAGGTACCTCCTGCACCAAATGTTCGGGAATATCAAACAGCTCAGGAGGCTGTCCACCTGCTTCCACAATCAGCGGCAATACATCAAAGGGAGTCATGGCTCCTTGCCAGCCCATGCGGCGGCATGCATTTGTGAATTCTACCGAGATCGGGTCCCCGATTACTCCTTCAGCGCTCTCATAGCCGGCATACCGAATCAATTGATGATTCCAAATGCGAATATCCGGTTGCCCCGGCTTGGACGAGCGAAACACGGTAAGCGTCGGCTTGATTTTACCGCCATTTGTCCCTATGCGTATATGCTCTAACAGCTCATGAACCACTTCCGCTGTACTTGAAGCCTCGCGGGCATCCCTTACCAGAAGCTTATCCCAAAACAAACGACCGATACAACGATTGCTGTTACGCCAAGCCATCTGTGCCCCATGCTCCAGCTCATCATAGGTATGATCATACGTTCCCGAAGTATCTATGTCATGACGAATATCAAGAAGCCGGGCCTCCGCTTCATCACGGCTTCGGCCCAGCTCCTCATAACATGTATATATAAACTGCTTCGCTTCACGCAAAAGCTGTTGCTTCACTTCCATACGTACACCCCATCCCGGCAGCTCTCAATACTTATGAGCCAGTTGTCTTTCGCGCCTATCCGTCATTATACTCCAGTGGTGGTCTGGAACCAACGGGATGTGTGTCTTGTTCACCTGATCTTCATATCCATGGGAATCTCTCCCAAAAGCTTATCCCAAATATGCGTTGAGCATCCAGATATGTTTATCCACCGCTTCTCTCAAGCCATTAAGAAGATCCTCAGTCGCTTTGTCATGTGCCGCATCCGCTGCTTCCATGCCGTTAGCCAGCTCAGTTGTGATGGTTTTGAAATCCGTAACCACGGATTTTACCATATCCTCGGCTGTCTGCTCACCTGCTGACTCCTGAATGGCTGACAGTTGCAAATGCTCCTTCAAGGTAGCGGCAGGACGGCCTCCAATGGCCAGCAAACGTTCAGCAATCATATCCAGGTTAGCTGTCGCTTCATTATAAAGCTCTTCAAATTTTGCATGCAGTGTGAAGAAATGAGGTCCTTTTACGTACCAGTGGAAATAATGCAGCTTCGTGTACAACACCGACCAGGTAGCTACCTGACGGTTCAAAGCCTTATGCAATTCTTGAATAACCTCTTGTGTAGGTTGAGCGTTCGTATGATTTAATGTACTCATGTGTAATTCCCCTCTCATCATCCATAGTATAGTTGGAGTGAAGCCTGAATTCCCGTGACATTAGTGTTTGATTAACCTGCAAATCCCATGCGTGATTCCAATAAATACTCAGTAATTAATTTAGACTTAATCTAAATCCTGTTTTAATTATAACATTAGGTCAGTTATTTGCAAGAGCTTATTAGGCCTTAATCATGAAGATTACGTGAAGTGTCATATCCTTTGAAAATTCATTTATCTTTCGTATCGTTCAATACTTGCAACGCAAATTCTATATGCATGCGCGCCCCAAGAATCAAGGCTCGTTCGTCGATATCAAATTGGGGATGGTGCAGCGGATACGCTTGCTGTGTACCTGGTGTGCTTATCCCGATAAAACCGAATACGCCGGGAACCTGCTGTGTATAGAGCGCAAAATCCTCCCCGGCTAAAAAGGGAGCAGCCAGCACTTCCGTACTTTCCACTCCAAAGACTTTCCCTGCCGCGCGCACCGCAGCTTGTACGACCACAGGATTGTTTTGAAGAACCGTTCCTGTCCGTTGCACAATATGTGCGGAGCCGCCATGTAAAGATGCAATACTGTTCGCACGATCCACAATCGCTTGGGTGATCCGTTCAACCGTCTCTGTGCGAAAAGCCCGGAAGGTTCCCGTAATTTCGCTGTGACCTGCGATAACATTTTTGGCGCTGCCTGCTTGCAGTGTACCGAAAGATAGGACAGCCGCTTCCTGCGGATCGATGGCGGTGGACATAAATATTTTAATATCCGTGATGAATTGGGCGGCCATAATTATGGCATCCGAGGAAAGATGGGGCGTGCTATGATGTCCCGAAAGTCCGGCAAACCGGATTGTAAAATGCGAAGAAGCGGCCATAGACGTGTGCCGATGAAATCCAATCGTTCCTACAGGAAGATCCGGCCATACGTGCATGGCAAACACCGTCTTTACATCCTCCAGTACACCAGCCTCGATCATATCCTTTCCTCCACTAATCAGCCTGCCATCCAGGGGAGACACCAATGCCCCCTCCTCTGCAGGCTGAAAAACAAACTTAATCGTACCTCGAACCTGATCTCGATTATGACTGAGCACCTTGGCGGCTCCCAACAGCATCGCTGTATGTGCATCATGACCGCACGCGTGCATGGCTCCGGGTATCGTGGAGATATAATTGGCGGTGTTTTGCTCTGTTACAGGCAAAGCGTCTATATCCGCACGCAGTAGCACCGTATCCCCGGCCTGTGTTCCGCGTAATATACCAACTACTCCTTTACCAAAATGCTTCCCGACTTCTGTCTGTACCTCCAGCCCCCAGCTTTGGAGAAGCTCCGCTATGTACGCAGCCGTCCGTTCCACCTCAAACAAAACTTCCGGGTAACAATGCAATTCCCTTCGAAATGCAATCAAATCCGTTTCCAACGCGTCCGGCACTACAAGACCATCAAAAGCACGAGTCATTATTGAACACTCTCCTAAAATCCAATCGGAATATTTGTAGTATATATCCAGCCTAAATGTAGTCTTTATCCCGCAAGCCGTCAACGCGTTATACATAGGTTACATTAATACGAGTATAGAAGATGTTAATTTTGTCTGCTAAAGCACCAGTTCAGCATATATCTCCTTTATATACTCATGAACCCTACCACACGGGGAAAATTGGATGTGATCACCCAACCACACGATTTTCTCATTCCTGGTTATTGACGTTAAAAAATCTGGCTTTCCAAAGTGCTGCTCAATATGTGCTTGCTCACTGGATGACATGGTATAATAGATTAAAAAAAGGTTTGATATAAATGGAAGATTCTCTTGATTTTCGCAAAGATCTTTTTCTTTACGTTTTGAACTTGAAAATTCACATAGAAAACGGAGCAGATAGAATGGTGCTGTGCTGTACAAGCGAAGCGGTCGCTTTTGTCCCCGGATTTCTCCCCTGATTATAAGCTTTGTTCCGGAAATCCGGGGGCGGTGGCGATGGGAAGCACCATCTGTCTGCGGAGTGGCACTATAGGTAACTTTTTAAGATCATCTTATATGATTGGTAAACTGGCTTTTGTTTCTAAAAGGAGCGAATCCATCACAATGGGAGGTGCTGACCATGAACGAGCCTGTACTGAAAAAAGCGATGAATACCTTGGAATTCCTAAGTCAGGATCGGGAAGCCCGTCTTCAATATGAAGCAAGACAACGGTATTTACATGATGAGGCATCCATGATTGAAGGAGCAAAAGAAGAAGGCAAGGCAGAAGGTAAAGCAGAGGGTAAAGCAGAAAGTCGGGCTGAAATTGCACGAAATATGCTCCGTTTAGGCTTAGGTATAGATATTATCGCCAAAGCGTCCGGTTTGTCGGAAGCTGAAATTCGAGCGCTTCAATCATAAAACTGACCACGACAAAAGAGCCGACCCGCAAAAGGGTCGGCTCTACTAATTATTCTCTTATCTCCAAAGGATCCACAATCAAAGGTACAACCTTGCCCGCGTTTACATCAATCAAGCCGTGATCAGTAATTTTCAAAGCCGGGCTGACTGGCAAAGAATGAGTGCTCAGCGACATGATTGGATTGTAATGGCGGTAACCGAGCGACAGCAAGGCAGAACGCAGCTCCTTCACGTGGGCCGCCACCATTTCTAGCGGTCCTTCTGTTAAAATCCCGCCTACGGTTAACGGCAAATGGGACAGCACCTTGCCATTTTCAACTACGCAAAAGCCGCCTTGACTGGAAAGAACCGTATTCGCCGCTAATATCATATCCTGCTTGTTATGCCCTACGACCAGCAAGTTATGGTTATCGTGCGAATACGTGGTTGCTACCGCCCCGCGCTTAATCGTGTCTCCCCCGATCAAACCATAGGCACGGTTACCATTCTTGCCATATCGCTCAAAAGTAGCGATAAGCCCGTGTTCGCTCTGTTCCCACATCAGCTCACCATTCGCCACCTGCTCAGGTGCAATACGTTCGCTCGTAAAGGTCGATCCGTCCTTCACCATCATAATACGGCAATGATGTGTACCATCCGCTACATCCAGCTCTACGATAAAATCCCGCTCTGTGAGAGGCTTCAGCTTTACACTTTGGTAAAAATGAGGTGGAAAACGGCAGCTTAACGAATCTTGATGATACTCTTCAAATTTATCGAATACCTTTTGCCCATCCTTGTACACCCGCTCTACTTCAAAATGGCTCAGGTCAGACAACAAGACAAAATCAGCTATTTTCCCCGGTGCAATCGTGCCCCGGTCGTGCATACGCATCCGTGTCGCAGGCGTGAACGTAGCAGCATAGATCGCATCCTCAGGCTTCATGCCCATCCCGATTGCTTTGCTTACAATATGGTTCAGATGCCCACGCTCTACGAAGGAATCCGGCATCACATCATCCGTTACAAAGCAAAAATGCTGCGCCACGTCTTCCTGAATCAAATACTCCATCACTTCAGGGGTCATGGATTTTTCCTGAATCTCAATGAACATCCCCGCAGCCATACGAGCCTTCATGCCTTCAATGCTTTGGTGGGTATGGTCAGAGCCAATTCCCGCGTAGATTAACTGATGCAGGTCCAGATCAAGCAACTGCGGCGTATGCCCTTCAATGATCAGCTCCGGGTAATGCTCACGAACATGGCGTAAAATACGGTTGGTCTTGCCCTCCGGATCACGAATCACATCCACATAATTCATAATTTCACCCAGACAGATCATCTCACCGGTTTGCAACAGTGCGTCAATCTCAGGAATATCAATCTCGCCCCCTGAGGTTTCGAGCGGCGTTGCCGGGACAGAGCTTGGAATACCGTAAAACATATCAGCCACGCAATCTTTGCTGGCCGCCATCATTTCCCGAATGCCTTCCAATCCAAAAACATTCGCCATTTCGTGCGGTTCCGGTACAATCGTCGTCACGCCGTTGCGAATGAGTCCATAGGAAAAGGTCGCCGGTGTCACCATTGTGCTTTCAATATGGAGATGAATGTCGATCAGGCCGGGAATCATATATTTCCCGTGCCCTTCTACAATTTCATTCACTTCAAACGACTCCAGGCCACGCTGACCGATATACATAAACTTGCCGTCAAGTATAGCAACATTGCCTTCCTCGAACGTCTTGTAATAGCTGTTATACACTTTAACTTGTAAAATCATTTTGTCTGCACGCATGATGTATCTCCTTCATCGAACCCGCTGATTATTGGACCAGCACCATTTTATCTGCCGGAAAATGCAGGGTAACCCGTTGACCGCTCAGGTACGGCGTGTCCATCTCCTGATTGGCGGTGAAGCTTCCTTTCGCCGTTTCTACCACATACTGATAGCTGCGCCCCAGGTAAGTGCTCACCTTGATAATGCCGGGCAACTCATTTTCTCCCGTCTCATTGCCTGCTGTGCGGATAACCAAATCATCCGGACGAATAGCCCCCTGACGGGCACCCGGCTGGACTGTACCCTGATTACGGGCCACACTAAACGAAAGATCGCTTGTACTCAGGAGAATTCGTTCCCCCTCCTCAACGCGTTCGTCAAAGGACAAGAAATTATTGAATCCGATAAAACGGGCGACAAATTCGGTGGTTGGATATTTAAAAATCGTCGATGGCGCATCCAACTGCTCGATATTCCCCTTGTTCATAATCGCAACCCGGTCAGATATCGAAAAACATTCCTCCTGATCATGCGATACGTATACAGTGGTAATCCCCAATTCCTGTTGAATACGGCGAATTTCTACACGCATATTCACACGCAGGTTCGCATCCAGATTACTCAGCGGTTCATCGAACAGCAGCAGGTCGGGTTCAATCACAAGCGCCCGTGCAATCGCAACACGCTGACGCTGTCCACCGGACAGTTCGCCAGGGAACCGCTTTTCAAAGCCCCCCAGACTGACTGTATCCAGCATAGCCATAACACGGCGTTTTATATCATCTTCCTTCACCTTGCGCAGCCGCAGTCCAAAGGCAACATTATCAAAAACGGACAAATGCGGGAAAAGCGCATAGCTTTGGAATACAAAACCGAAATTCCGTTTGTTCACCGGAACCCGGGTGTAATCTTTATCGCCAAACAAAAACGTCCCTTGTTTAGCTTCGAGAAATCCTGCAATCAGACGAAGTGTGGTCGTTTTGCCACATCCACTCGGTCCGAGCAACGAGAGCAATTGCCCCCGTTCGAGCTGCAAATCGAAATCCTGCAAGATCAGTTGGTTATCATAAGCGACCGATACACGATCCAGAGTAAGCAGTGCCATATGGTTGAAGCCTCCATTACCTTTTAGTGAAGTAAGACAATCCCATCAGTCGTTCAATCAAGAACATCAGAATACCGGTCAAAATCATCAGCATTACCGAAATCGCTGCAATCGTCGGGTCAAAATAATTTTCGACGTAGGTCAGCATTTGAATAGGCAGGGTGCTGAATCCCGGTCCTGTCATGAAGACGGAAATGTCGACATTGTTGAATGATTCCAGAAAGGCAATCAGGATAGCCGCAATAATACCCGAACGGATGTTGGGCAGAACCACCTTGAAAAAGGTTTCCAGCCGTCCGGCTCCCAAGCTGAGTGCTGCTTCCTCAATCGCAAAATCAAAGTTGGACAAGCTGGACGCAATGACCCGTATAATGAACGGCAGCATAATTACCGTATGTCCGATCAACAGTCCTGCGTATACCGGCAAATGATAAACAATGATCAGATAACGCAGCAGTGTAAAGCCCAGCACAATACCCGGTATGAGCAGCGGGGAGAGGAACAAAGCATTCAGCGCATCCTTCCCGTGAAACGAAAAACGACTAAGCGCATAAGCGGCAGGCATGCCGATCAGCAGCGCCAAAATGTTACCCAGCAGAGAGACGACAATCGACGTTTTGAACGTGGACATAAACAGATCCACTTCAAAAATATTTTGATACCAGCGCAAGGAAAAGCCCTGAGGAGGAAATTTTAATACCGTGCCCGGCTCGAAAGAAGTGACCGATATGATCAACAGCGGACCGAGCAGAAAGACGAAGACCAGCAGGCTAAAGAAGCCTAGTCCGTAATGTTTCTCCCGCATATCCACCTACCCCTTCGGATTGAGTTTATGGGCCGCCTTATTTAAGAGACCGACCACGATAAATGTAATGACAATCATAATCGTTGCAATAACGGAGGCGAGAAACCAGTCATTCAGCGTCATCGCGTTCTGATACAAAAATGTAGCAATGACGCGCTGTTTTCCTCCAAGTAGTGCTGGTGTCGTATAAGCCGTCAGGCTGCCCACGAAAACGAGAATGCTTCCGATAATCAGGCCCGGCACAGACAGAGGAAATACAATTTTACGGAATGCGCTGAATTTGGAGGCACCGAGACTCTGAGCTGCATGGACGAGATCACCGTCGATATTTTCGAGTACACCAATCAGTGAAATAATCATCAGCGGTAAAAACAAATGCACCAGACCAATAATCATCGCCGCCGGGGTATACAAAATATTGAGCGGCTCATCAACGAGTCCTAAACCGATGAGCACGTTATTCAGCAGCCCTTTGCGACCCAAAATGACCATCCAGCTAAATGACCGCACCACCGGACTGGTCAGCAAGGGGAAGATAGCCAGCGCCAGCAAAATCCCTTTGCGGCGCGGGGCCTTTTGCGAAATATAATAAGCCGTCGGGAAGCCGAGTAGCACGCATACGAGCGTCGTAACGATACTGACTTCCAGCGTAGTCAGCAATATTTTCAGAAAATAAGGGTCCTTGAAGAAATGGAGATAGCCTTCTAGGGTGAATGAGCTGTTCTGTACGAAGGTCGAGCCGATCGTTAACACAATCGGAATGACCATGAACACCGCCAGAAAGAGCAAACCTGGCAGCAGCAGCCAATACAAGTATGTTTTCTTCATGGGTAGCTCCTTGCGGTTATCAATATGTTATTCCTTGTTCAGCACCTGAATAAACAGTTCCAGAAATGCCTCGTTTTCCACCTGTTCGCACACGTTCATGTTCGGGCTATGATTGAGACGATTCTGTACATCGCCCACCGTTTGTCCGTCACATATACGGCTGGAGGTTTCCACATCGACATACATTAGCGAAGTTTCCACCAGCCTCGAATTCAGCGCAACGCCTACAGCAAGCGGATCATGAAGCGCACACGCTTTTACTCCGTTACGTTCCTCATAACGCTTGGTATAAATGGCTGTGCTTTCAGCCACATAGCTGCGAATCGCCGGATCGGTGAGACGGGCAATATGGTCCGTCGTCAGCAGTGCCTTCCGTGTTACATCCAGTCCCACCTGTACCAACCGCCCAAATCCGGCATGAAATACGATCCGCGCCGCTTCCGGGTCAGCATACATGTTATATTCTGCTACAGGCGTAATATTGCCGCACCCGTGAATAACACCACCCATAAAAATGACCTCATTGACGTATTGCGTCAACTCCGGGCATTTCAGAAGCGCCAACGCCAGATTCGTGAGCGGCCCGGTGCAAACCAGGGTCAGTTCTCCAGGGTGAGCCATGACTGTATCAATGATGATGTCCGGCGCAAAACCTTCAGACGCCGAAATGGCAGGGACAACTCCACTCAATGCGCCCCCAATACCGTCTTCCCCATGAATACGGTGCTCATGCAATCCTTTACGGATTAATGGAGCATCGGCCCCCCGATAAACCGGAATATCCGGTCTATCCAAAAGGTCGAGGATTTTGCATGTGTTCAATGTTGCCTGTTTAAGCGATACATTACCGCATACGGTAGTAATCGCTGTAACATCCAGCTGGCCGCTTTTGGTGGCTAATAAAATACCCAACGCATCATCAATACCAGTATCTACATCTAATATGACTTTTTTCATTATTGAGCAACTTCCCGGTTCCAGCGATCCGTCCATGCCTTGATATGGTCATTGACGAATTTCATATCCAGCTTGGTCAGCTTGTTGACCACATCTGCACCATACGTAATTCCTTCTGTATCCGCACCGGACAGCACCACCTGCGTATTCACCGGAGAATCAACCTTCGCCTTGGCGGACTTTTCTTGAACTTCCTTGCTTAGCTGCCAGTTGATAAATTCCTCAGCCAATTCTTTTTGGTCGGAGCCTTTCACCACGTTGATCGTGTTCATTACTGCATAAGCCCCTTCACTCGGCGCTACAAATTTGGCTCCAGGCACTGCTGCTTTCAAATCTTTGAAGTACATCTCCATAATCGGTCCGCCCGCGATTTCCTGCTGACTGAACATGTTGACGAATTCGGACGTCTTGCTATAAAACTTAACAATATTCGGACTCAGCTCTTTCAGTTTCCCGAATGCCTGGTCTTCATTAAAATCTTTACTACCCGCTACCTTGGAGGCCGCGTCTACAACCATCGGTCCAGCCGTAGCCGTAATGTTCGGCAGGGTCACGTTTCCTTTGAACTCACTGCCCCACAGATCAGCCCAAGAGGTCACATTCTTTTTAACCAGCTCCGGGTTGTAAGCAATACCAAGGCGGCCAACCGTATAAGCAGGGCCATACTCCTCACCCAGCGGTGCTTTGGCAATATCATAAATTTGATTCAGGTTCGGCACCTTGCTGCGATCCAGCTTTTCAAACAAACCCTGTTGAATTCCCTGTTGGGCATAATAATCAGACAGATAAATCAGATCGACGTCTGTGCTTCCTTGACTAATTTTGTTCAACCGTTCTGCGTTATTCCCAATCTCTACTACAATATCAACGTTGTGTTCCTTCTCAAAAGGCTCATACACTTCTTTGTTAAAAAAGTCCTCGGAGAAGCCCCATGTGGAAATGATTAGCTTCTTCTTGCCATCAGCCGAGCTGCTTTTCCCATCTTCCTGACCTCCGGTAGCATTGCTGCCGCAACCTGCAAGCACAACAGATGCCAAGGTCAAAGCCATGAACCCTTTAAACCATTTTTTCATTTGAAACTCCCCCTATTTATTCATTCTGCGAACCTGATAACACAAAAAAGAAAAGTACTCTTGTAAAACAAGAATACTTTTCTTCGTAAACAAAGAATAAGCTGATCCCGCTGCGCGTTATAACAGGTTCTCCCCTCAGATAGATCCGAAGCGAAAAGCCGAATATCCAATTGTATTAGGATTCTTTCAGTATGATGTTCGTGATTGCCCACTGCGTTGCTGAATCATAGTCGCGCAGTAGAGCTTCAATATCGAGCCCCATATCCTCAATCAGCTTCTCGCGAAGTCTCTTCTTATACAGCATGGACATTCGGAAATCCACTTCCAGCTTCAAGCCGGGGGCTTCCACTTCCAATGCCGCCGAGCGTGGAGAACGCCGGTGCTTCGCAACAAAGGTAACAATGTTGTTCTCAACGGTGGCCCGCAGTAGCGTGGTGCCGAAGCCGAACAGTTCCTTTGAAATTTCGTTGTAAATCTGGCACATCCGCTTCTTGCTTTCATTACTGTCGAGCAGCGTCATGAACCCACCCTCATCAGCATATTACGTACAATCAATCTTTCAACACGATAGATTATACATAAATATATGATAAATAGCAATAAAAATCCCTAATATAATAACATATGATGCGAAAAAGCGAACAATATGTCGAACTTTGTAGAGCATTGTAGAGCTTTAGAATATTTTTGTACTTTTTTTCGGCTAAGATATCATAACCCCTGGATAGGCAAGTAACGTTAAGCCATAAATTTTACCGTTCTTCACTTTTGGTACGATGCTGAATTACATAAATAAAAGGATATTCGCCTTTGCTTATTTTACGTTTCCACTCTTGGATCATATCTTCTTGGGTAGGCGGTTTCTCGTTTACGATTGCTCCTGTAGTTTCTTTAGCCATACTCTTTACCCTCTCACGATGGATTTAGTTATTGCGTCTTTATCTTTTCTCCTGTCATTTTGATGTTACCATCCATTTCTATCAGACTTGTTTTACATTTTAAACCGATGGCATCCTTCGCTGTGACTTGTATTGTGTTACCCGCATTGAATACTAAGTTGCCGTCAGCCTTAACACGGATGTCCTTTTTACTCCGCAGTTCGATTCCATGGTCATCCAGCAGTCGAATCACCACTTCATCGTCATTCCCCGTGATTAAAATTTCATTTTTCTCAAATATAATAGCTTTGCGGTACTTAGTCATAAATATCTTCGTTGACGGGTCCTTAATAAAGTCTCCCCCTTTAGATCTCTTTCGGATCGAGTGGGTTACAATAGCGTCTTTTTCGTTATGGGTCGGAAAGTAGATATCTACAAAGTCAAAAAGCTCCGGCATGCAGTACCATCCCGTATTCCCTTCCGATGTATAAAATGTAGCAGTTGGAAAAGCAAAGGTTTCCTTAACGTTCGGCTTGACCTTATCCATTTCATAAAAGAATACCTTCACATGATCCTGTTCAATTCCAATCACTTTCGACTTCAATGATATGCCACGAATGTTCTCGTTTACAATCAGTTCCTGCTTCATTCCATCAGAGGTGGTTAGCACATATTCATGCCATAAGGAATTGTGTCGTATAAACGCAACAGACTGCAAGACGTATAAAGCTTTCCCTTTGAATTTAACCTCAGCCCCAATTTGTAGCAGGACATCTTTCGGCCCCGTCGTTTGCACTTTATAATACAAAAGATTGTCGTCTTTGCTTGCCCCTGGTTTGGTTTTTCTGGTCATAGAGTAGTTATACTGTTTCAGCTCACCTTTATGGACACCATCGGGTAATCCAAAATAAAACTGAGGGTTCTCTCCTATCGGATCAGGTATCAGTCCCCAACCAAGCCGAGACGCTATACGTTTCAGAAACGACCAGTCCGTCTCGTCGAATTGCATCGTAAATCCCTGTAAAAGCTGATCCTTTAAGCGACTGGTACAATTGGCTTTAGGATATGATTTGAGTACATGTTCAAGCAAAGCCTGTAGCTTCATTTTTACATTTTGAAAGGATTGTCTATGAGGCACTTCATCCAGCTGGCTAGTATAGGATAGGGCTTCGGCGACCAAATAAGCTACATTGGACACCAACTTGATTCTGAACTGCGTGACTAATCCCCGGAACAACACAATCTGTTTCTGATCATCATTCAGGTAAGAAACAACTAACTTAGCTCCTGCCTCCATATGATCCGTATACTCTTCCATTTGAGTGCCGGTTAACACACCCGTTAAAAAGACTTTCACATGCTCATTCATTTTCTGTACAACTTTAATTTTCGGATTTTTAAGAGATAAAACCGTTCCGTTATACTTGATGATTGGATATCCCATGTCTCTGCCCCTTTTTGTCGGTTAGTTTACGTTTATCCGTTGTTTGCTTACGTATTGAATGACATCTTTAATGGTTTGATTATGCCCCTGATCGTTGATGGCCTGATCCAATGCAGGGAGCGTGGTAAAAGTTTTATTTTTCTTTTGAAAGTAGATACCTGCTATAGGAAATGGATCAACTCTACCAGGTCCATGAATTCCGTTATCCACACTACTAATGATGATAACATCCTTTAATCCATCCTTATTCACATCCTTGAAGGCCACCGCTTCTACACCTCCGTAACGTGCGACCCACTCATGATTCCCGTAGAACTCGGGAAATGGATATATAATATGTCCTTGCTCATCTAAAAGGAAGAAAAAGAATTTACGAAGACCTTCCGGATATCCATATGTGGATACAAACCTTCATAACGAATACCCGTATATTGAACACTCAAGAACCGTTCACTTTGCCGTTTAATTTCATAATCAATCTCTACATGAGCTTCAGTACCAGAATCGACATGTTCGTGTAATCCTTTTACCGCTTCGGTCTTAAGAATTTGGTTTAAAGATTTTTGCTTTGCAGTATCCTTGAGTTTTGTAATTTGAGGGTATTTAATCACGATTCCATGTTCCGAATATTTCGCTTGAATGAGTTCGTAGCTTTGCTGTTCAATATGAGCATTTGAGCTGATGCTATGTTCAGAATCAATACAGACTTCTCCACTTCTAGAGAACTCAATGGTAATGTTCTTATCAGAATGATCACTGTTTATTAAAAAACCATCGCGGTGGTCTAAAACTCCGATACTCATGCTATCATGTTGTCGATTCTCGAAAATAATAGGCTCATTCACATCCTTGTTCAAATACCACAAATCAGGGAGCTTCATCTTATCTATTACTATTCTTTCCTGCGTCCACTTTTGCCCAGACAATTCCCACAAAGCAACAAATACTGGGGCTGGATGATATATTGAAACATATCCCCCTAACATCAACCGTATTCCGTGGTCTGAATCTCGAACCACAAAATCCGTAGTTAATTCTGGCCCATCATCGTTAAGCATCTGGGCGTGCACAAGCTGCTTCGCACTCCACCACTGAACAAATGTATATTTACCTCCGATCGTACCTGTTAGCGTATTAGGTGCTCTATAATTCACAACTCTAACGTTTAGCCGTTGATTTTTTAACTGGAACGTTTTCGTTATCACAGTAAGTTTGTTATCAAACTGTTCTGCAAATTCTCCGTCCTTCATCTCTACACTTTCTGGTTCGTTTAGCAACAAATTAAGATCCTGTGTGAAGTCCTGAAGCTTACTTTCTCTGACATCAGAATCCATATTCTCATTGCTGATTATATGAAGTGTCTCTAGCAACGTATCCAGCCTTTTCGAATAGGAAATCATTTTGGCTTCATTTTGGAGAGAAAGCGTATGATTTGTTGCTGCTTTTGAAGAATCATTTTCCTTCGTACATCCGTTCAGTACTACACAGGAAATTAGTAGTAACAGCACGTAACAATTCGCCCGTACTTCAAGTAACTCATGCTGGATATCACGCTCTCTACAATTTATCGTTTATCTCTATACTCATAATCCTCCACTTGCCTGACTGTTTTTCTAATGTAAACGTAATTTCTTTTTTTGCTCTTTCTTCTAATGAATTATCTTTTACCAAATATACTTTTCGGTTCTCATCGCCGCTAATCTCTTCATAACTCAGGTCCAACCCCGAGTAAGATAAATATGCTAAACTGGAAAAATCGATGACATCCTCAAAATCATATGTTTGCCTTGCTGCCAGATCGGTGAGCTGGTCCATTTCAGGGAAAGGTAAGCCAAACCATTTCATAAGATAATCGACTTCCAAGTAATTTTGTATCACAGCCTTGGGATCGGTTGGATATACAAACTTTTTATTTTTATACAAAAGCTCCATTTTTTCTGGTCCTGTTCCATCATATTTTTGATAGACTACGATGGTATGCTCCTGAATGTCACTAAACTCGTAATAATCGACACTTTCAAAGACACCGTCATGATCGGTATCTTTTAACGTCCGAATCCCTTGCCCAGTAGCATTAGGAAAATCAGAATTTATACTTTTAATATGATTATTTTCCAAGGCATATATGGAGAATCCCTCGGAGTAAGCACCTCCATCGCCTATAGAGTATACAACGATAAACTTTTGATCCGTTTGATCCAGCTTCATGATTTTCACATCAGTATTTAGATGCACAACTATAACGGGGTCCTCTAGTTTAGCAATGATGTGATAGCCCGCATCCTCCCGGACTATAAATATGTTGTAAATTTCCTCTTTTTCTAATCCAAAAGCAAGCACGTATTCCAGCTTTCCATCACGGTCCAAATCTTCTTTTATTATTTTTTGAAGATGCTCATTCTTGGGTTGAATTTTCTTTATAAACTGATCTAATGTGTCAGAATCTTGCACAGTAGCTTTACTAGAATCTTTCGTTATCTCAGGACTAACAATAGTTGGTGTAGCTGATTTAGGAGCAATACTTTTTACCTCAACCTCTTTATTCACACCACAACCACTGAAAATTAAAATGACTAAAACAAGTACAAATAACTTTTTATTAATCACACTTCCCCTTCTTTCAAATTTCCTATTTTTATAATAACTCGATTATTTTGATGAAGCCTGTGTAGGTTCAGGGCAAGCAGCTGCAGGCATATTTTTATATACGGGTATCCTAAAAGTAAGAGGTGCGTCCACAGTTTTAAGACCCTTGGAAAAACGATCCGATTTTATATATGCATCCATAATATTGGTAGCATACTGCTTACTAATAGTTCCATTGTTCCTGAAGGAATTTACATTCCACTTTAGGCTATAAAGAGTATCTTGCCCTTTTTGAATATAATTTTCATTAATCCATTTACCTCCGCCGATTATTGCACTATCGACAGAATTCCAGTTCTCTGACTTAGCTTTTTTTGCACCATTTTTGAGTGCATTCCCATCGTTTGCACCAATGCCATACATGTTGTACCAACCGATATATTCCGGGACCTGTCCCTTTCCTAAAGTTGAAGTTCCGCCTCCCGATTCAACCATGGCCTTTGCCGCTAAAAATACTGCACTCGCCTCATTGCCGCCTGCCTTTAGAAATACATCCCCTTTATTAGCCAAACTTTTGCTTAGCACTTTATTAACAGCCTCTTTATTTTGGGTGTTCTTATCATACTTTCCGGACAAAAATTGGAATACACGAGACTCGGTAAGAAAATTACGAGGATCTAAATAATATGAAACTGCCTTAGGAGAAGCAGCATTATATCCTCTATCATATTTAAACTTTGGATCCCTCCAAGACGGTGAGTATCCATATTTGCTCACTTCAGTGCATACCAATCCATTTTTCATTTCTGCCTTGAGAAAACTATTAAAATCTACATTAGTTTCTTCCGCTATAAAACGCCAGGAGGGATGCTGCTTGTGTAATTTTAATAGTGCAGGCCTGTATGATTCCGGGAACTTAGAAAGCTCAGCTTCAAAACTATCATTTTCTGATTTATCAGAAGGTACCTGTGCAGGTTTAGAATCATCCTTCTTAGGTGGTTCTTTAGTGCTCGTATCGATCAGGCCCAACTTCTCGCGAATGGCTCGTCCCGCCTTCTCAGCGGCTAACTTTTGCTTGATATTTCCGCTTGCCTCAGCAGCCATCCAGCGGACGCTTTCTTTTTGCATCTGCTCTTGAGCCCACTTGGGGAACGTGGCCATTTCACGTAACTTGCTTCGAAGTCCCTCTGCCAGCTTTTGCGCTTTACGCATCCCGACCTCGTCGCCGTTTGCTTTAGCGATATACCAATCCTCCTTGTATTTACGCATCCAGGTTTGGGCCCAGTCAGGATAATTCAGTTTTTGTTTCTTTTGTTCTGCCGCAAGATCAAAAGCCTTTGCTTTCCTGTGTGCATTAGCGGTTGTTAAAGCTTTCAACATAGGTGTTGCACCAAACGTTGGTTCTTTCCATTTCATATGCCTTCTCCTTTTTTTAAGAATACTTAGAAGAATCGTATCTCCGACATACATGTATCGTGATATTTGCTTCCTTTCTCTACTGCCTCAATCGTTATTTTCACAAATGAGGTGTGAACGGGATTATCAATAAATTCGTTTCTCATAAAATGGTTATCTATCATCATGGTCTGTCCATTTGAGAACTCTAGTTTCATTCGCTTAACTCTATTATTTGCTTGGAAAGTATCAGATGACTTAGCCAAGCCATTTATGAGTTCGAAACCTTTCAATTCTTGCACAGAACCAAAATCAATCTTAATCCACTCCCCAATCCCGTCTCCCTTAGCCCCTTCACACCATGCTGTACTCGCATCTCCATCCATAATGTTACGGGCAGCATAGGAATTTCCTGCTTGGTCAGAAAGCATAGAAGATGCGCTAATCTTCTTTGCCGGGATACTTTTCCGATATTTCACCAAATCCGTTGTAGTCTGTACCCATTGTGTAGGAACGGTGGGAAATCCTATCCGATGCATGATATCAGGATATTTTATAAGCAGACCTGTTTGAGTATCACGTTGTTCTACTTCTCCCGACGAGTTCAAATAAGCGATTATTCGGCTATCCAATGTTAAAACAGGAGCTTCAGAGGTCTTTGCCAACAACCTCCTATGATCATTCTTTAAATCCAAAATATACGTCTGGTTAGAATTATTGTTGGTATAGACCAGTAGGTCGTTCTGAAGCCATTCTTTAACCTGTATATTCTCTTGTCCCATGCTGATTCGTTTGATTTCTTTATTATTCAGTAGATCAAAAATGATTAAGTTATTATTACCATCCTGAATACAGAGCTTCTTGCTATCTGGAGAAAAATGATCATAAAGAGCAGAATCATTCGTACCTTTATGGCTCAAAATATTGAGCTTTTTAGTAAGTCGTTCCTGAATACTGTATTGATAAAAGGCCCCATTCTTTGTATAAATACATCTACTTAAATCAGGGGATACCACAGCATAGTAACTATTTGGTATATTGAACTGATATATTTTCTTAGACGTGGATAAGTCATAGATTAGGAAGGCGCTGTAATCCAAATAGTTTGTTTCTCTGTATAAAACTATGGCTTTGCCATCATCAGAGATTCGGTGTATCTCCAGTTCACTTTTAGGAAAACTCTCCTTATTATTTGCATATAACTCATCTATAATGTCATCTAAAACAATATAGGTATTACCTGTGGAGTCTTCCATATCCGCCAAATAGTCTAAAGACTCGCTATCATTTTCACCTTGGAGCCACATCCAATTTATTTGTTTTTTATTCTGTGTTGGTTTTACTACCTGATCTGTATTAATTTTATTGTATTCGCTCGATGTTATACTATTATTATGTTGAACACAGCCATATAAAATTGAAAACGCCAAACAACATATTATTGTTGTTTTTCTCACCCAATCCCTACCTCCTAATACTTCTTTCCATTTCATTGCTTCTACTATTTCTTTCTGTCTTTTCGATCAATTATGGTCAGCCCCTGAATTGATGTATTAGGTTCTTCTGTTAAAGAATGTTTCACCACTCCTAGCACAATAAGAAATTGTGTAAACTCGTCTTTATGGATCGTAATACAACCAATTGAAGTTTTATTAGGCAACCGATCTTCGTTAAAACCCTTGTGAATGTTGATACCAGTTGCATTATGGGGCTTCTTGTTTTTACCTTTCGTAGAAGGTACTACTCCTCCATTTCTAACGCGTAACGCTGGATACCTCTTTTTCAGATCATTAATCTTGTGCCATCCACCCACAAATTCATATACCCCATCATTTACCGTGGCATCCTCATTTTCATAATCTGGAAGTGTACTTGCATTATTGCTTGTATATTTAATTTCGCCGTCTATCACCACAATTGCCATCGCTCCATACCGACCTTCCGGGTGATCTTCTTGTTTATGACTATAAGAGCCGTCTCCTTCAAAGAAGAACACAAGTGGTGCCTTGTGGTTCGAAGAAAGCTTCTTTTGAATAATACTGTTATTGGTGTAATCATTTACTCTATACAGAGCTTGAGCCTGATTACCTTTTATGCCTTTATTACTTATATAATTTTCAATCTTTTTCACTGCTACTAATCCATCTTTATAATCCTTAGGATTTAATGGCTTCGGTTCTTCCTTCGTCGGCTTTTCAGGAGTAATCGGCGTCTTCTTGCCCGGTTCCGTTTTCGTTATTGGAACAGTCGGCGTTGCAGCCTTATTAACCTTAGGCCATGGAAGAATGCCGTTGGCTACTTGATGCAGATACACTGCGAGCACATCACGGCCATAGCCCTTATTCTCCAGACCGTATTTTTTCGCAAAATCTTGCAGTGCCGCGTTAAGCTCCTTATCCCAATCGCCTGTTGTTGGAAGCTTGTACGAGAAGCTGTCTGGATACTTCTTGGCAAGCTTGTTCAAATTCTCTCTCGCAAGCTGGCTGTTCACGCCATACTTACTCCGCAGGGCGGCGGCTTCCTTGGCAATGGCCTTTTGATCGGCAACGGTCAGCTTATGGGCCGCATCTGCGTATTGTCCGGACAGCTCCTCTAGCCGGTTCGCATCGAGATAGGAGCTGGCAGAATGCCCACGAATCAGCTCGTTGATTAGCACATTGTCACGCAGTTGGTTGGCGAGAAGATGCATCTGCTTTTGCTTGGCTTTGTCATTTGCGCCGTGCGCTTCCCACCACTGGGACGTGTATTCATGCATTTGCGCTCTGGCCCAGGCAGGCATACGATCTATTTCTGCCACCTTCTGACGCAATTGCTTGGCCTTGGCTGCTGCTTCCTTGGCACCCTTTTTGTCACCTGCTGCCACGGCTTTGTAATAGTCCTTTTTAGATTGAAGCAGCAAATCCTGCACCCATTGCGGATATCCCTTTCCCTTCAATTCTTGAATCAGGGATTTATAGGCTTTCAGTTCTGCATCAGGCACCTGATTTTTTATGAGCTTACTGGCCTTGATATGAAGCGTTCCATCGGTTCGGATATAGCTAGTTTTGCACGTCAGAGATATTTCGCGAGTAGCGGTCATCTGTACCTTTTTACCATGCAGCACCAAGTCTGTATCGGCGTGAAAGGTAAGATCGTGATGACTATACACGTGAATACCGGAAGCAGGATTTAAGCGTACAAGTATCTTTTCTTTCTGGGTGGAGAGAGCTACTTCTTTATCATCGAATCTCGCCACTTTTTGAGTTTTGGTATGAAACAGCTTTCTTGCTGGCTTGCTGATTTCATCTCCTTTGTAGTCTCTCTTACGCAGGGATTGAACCACGCGAGCTTCCTGCTCTTTGTTGGACGGAAAATATAAATGGACATGATCCCCAAGCTCGGGCATGCAGTGCCAACCGATTCCACCACCGGTATACAAGGTGGGGTAAGAAAACCAGCAACCCCCAGCTTTGGACTGCAAAGAATCCACGGACAAGTGAAGTTTAACCGACTCTCCTTCACCATCTAAATCAATGACTTTCCCTTCAATGGAGGTACCTTGTATGTGTTGATTATATATAACCTCCCTCGGAATGCCTGTTCCCGGAACGAGAAAGTAGTCATATGTCATAAGACCTTGCTTCATCTCTGCATGAATCTGATCGATAACCCAATGCTTTCGTTGAAACACGACGACATCTCCAAGTTCAAAACGTTTCGTATCCTCCACTTCAGCATATGTATACTGGGGACATGACTTTGTTTTTTGGAGGGAAAAGTTAATGCTTCGCAGTTCACCTTTCACCTGATCTTTCGATGTGCCCAACCATAGTCTCGGGAACACGGATGTAATCTCGGCAATCAGTCCAGTTTGCAGATGAGAGGCCATTCTTTTTAAAAACTCCCAATCACTCTCCCCATACTGAATCGAAAAGCCGTCCAGCTTTTTATCGCTGTCAGTCAGGTCAATAAAATCCCCGTGTGGATAAGCATCTATGAGTTCGCGGAACAATTGGTAATACGTCAAGCTACTGTTTTGAAACGAACGGTTTTTCCGTTGTTGATCCATCAAATATGTAAAAGAGGCAGCCTCTATGTACATGTGATATACGCCTTTTTTGAATCCAATGCTAATATTGGTGACTATTCCTTTAAAAATACTAACCATCCCTCGATCTTCATCCGTCTCATATACCTCCAGCACATCCTTATCATGTGCTAAACCGTCATACTTAGCATGATCCTCATCCGGTATGAGAGCAGTGATGTACACCTTGCCGTGCTCATTCACCTTCTGTGTCAATTCAAAGTCCAGCAGCCGGACAATATCATACGGTGCATTTACCCTAATATTTCCATACGTCAGCACAGTTCCTGCCAGTCCCATCTTACTCCCCCCATTTGTCTTAACATGTGATGTCACTTCTTACAATCAGTAGCTATTCCTGCCCGTCTGTCGTGAATGAAATTTTTCCACACCACATGCATAAGTTCGTGGAGCAGCTCATAAGAGCCGGAGATTGATCTACGTATACATCCTTCTTTCCATTCAACCAAGGCATAGATACGCTCGGTTTGCAGGGCTGCGGAATGATTTTTCCGCAATTACCTTTGTTTGCAGAAGAAACTGCAGGATTATGCATACTGCGGCACATTCCGAATGAAGGGATATGAGTCTGTGGGTGAAAATCTTGAATATTCCCCTGTAATTTATCACCAATGCTAATCCCCCTGTTAGCTGAAACACTAAACCTTCCTGTATGACTTCCATAGTTACACTGTATCTGTGCCCCATCCACTACATAGCTCTCACTCATTCTTGGACTCTCCTTTGTATAGATGGCCCCTCTGTATCGACCTTTTGTAATTTCAAGCCTGCCAAATTGAACTTTAAAATACATTCAGCCACATCAAGATCCACAATGATATGATGATTGGCATTCTGAATCCTGAATATCTTATGATTCTCCACTGCATATTCATCTAAAATGATTTTCCTCAGTGTACCGTCCCTATGATATTCACTAAGTGGTGATAAACACATAAGGCTAGGCGGATTAGCCAGCCAATACCTCGTTTGCTGCATTCGCTGCATATCGGCAAAAACAACCAGCTTCCAGCTTAATCCGGCTTGATATACATCAAATATTTCCTTTAGCTGCTCTGAAACTATGGATACCGGATGCTCAATAAAATCGATATAGTCTGCATCACCCGAAACATAAAATTGTAAAATGGAATCCTCCGCGCTGGCTGCCCACTCCAAGAGCTGCCTACGATTCATCTCTTCGGAATGCATATACTCTGTAATACGGTTATCCTGATGAATCATGTAATATTCCATATGCTGCTGAATACACCGCCTCACTGATTCCTTTATACTCCCCTATTCTTACTTCCAAATCATCTTCGCACCTCAAAGCCCTGAATTCCGGTAGTTGTATAGCCTGTGGAATAGCATCCTTAGCTAATTGCAAAATGTATTTATGATATTCCACTGCAGCCTGAAGTGCAAAGCGCTCAACATCAGGCTGAATAACCTTATTCATATAGGGTTTTCGGAGCTGATTCAATTCATCCTCCAGTTCTCCCAGATAGCTAAATGCCCATCCTGCATCATAGGTTCCATGACAAGGTTGAGGATCAAAGAACCAATTTTTATCATAGGCTTCGATGACATAGTTATAGTTTCGATCCATCAGATACGTGCGCCTCATTGAATAGGTAATGTATCCAATCCTTGTCTTGGCCACTTCTGTAGAATTGGCTTGCAGGCAGATCAATTGAAAGGATTGAATAAAAGATAAGATGAGCTCGTCTTTTCTTTGCTCATACAAAGACATTACTTGGTGTAATTTCTGATTCAGCACATCTTCTGCATAGGTCTTTTGAAAGTGTTCTAGTGCTTCCAGTCTATTCATAATCCCACCTCTGAACCTATTATATAGAATATTTACATGATATTACTGGTCCTATTATCCTATTTAATTACACTTTTTTCATATGATAAGATTGCAAACGAATGTATAAAAAACCAAAAAAATCATTTAATAATTTCATAAATATGTATTCGTATACCCTATACCTCTCAAAAAACCTCCTCACTAGACCTACGAAATGAAGGTTTGCGCAAGCGAATAGGTAAATGGAAGTAGAAAGCCCGGTCTACAATGAAATAATCATGTATAGGGGCAGTACCAGCGAACGTGACACCACCCGCAAAGTATTTACCATCAATTTCCACATGTTTGCACTTCATGACAGCTACGTGGTTCAAATTGCGCCTTGGAAACCACGTTGAACCAGAATAACGAGTGCAAAGCAGAACTATGGTTCCGATACCAACAAAAACCGGAACTTTTCACTGGTTTACTTTACGGGCTGTGACAGCTTCGCTGGTACTACCCCATAAATGCTAATTTTTTGTATCGTTTGATAAAGATTCGTTCAAGCTGCGACGTGACCTTGAGATACAAAAAAGAAAGCCTTGAACCGGAAAATATTGGATCATATGTTTATTGATGCATGAAAAATTTGGATTGGTGTAGTATAGTTGAACAAATGGAAAAAGAAGGTGATACCAATGAGTTTTGCTCTTGTATTATTTATTGCAGCTGTGATTCAATTTGTTCTGGATAAAATTATCAGCAAAACAAATGAGAAGATATCAGACACGGATGGTTTTATCCCATACAGGTGGTTCATTGTGATTGGGGGTATTGTGGTAATTTTGTCAGTTCTTTTTGTTAAAGAACCTTATAAATATGTTTGGATTGGCGTATTACTTATTCTAGTGTTCGGTGTTCGATCTATCTTCCAATGGAAATATATTCGAAGTTCACAAAAACATATTATTTCACTATTGATGATGGCCATATCTGTAGTTGGTACAATTGTTTACGTTTTAATTTAACAAAAAAACCGCACAATTAGTGGTAATATCCCCTTTAAGTAGACACTCATAAAAAAACCTTGTGTTAACATGAGGAAACGAGTGAACTTGGAGGGGATTTTTTTGGCAAAAAGGGACAGGTATTTCAAGCATATCTGGCTGGAGCGGAGAGTTATAAAGTAGCCGCAGAGAGGTTGGGGATTAAGCACTGCACCCAGCTCAAAGTATGGGTAAGAAAGTATCGAAATGGAGAGCCACTCGATACACGCAAGGGCTCCTCAAGCCCTATGAAAGGACGTCCCCCCCGTAAGGCGTTTGCCAGTATCAAAGAAGAACGGGATTACTTGAAAGCTCAGGTGGACTACTTAAAAAAGCGATATCCAAATCTGGTAACGGAGCGAAGCTTAGACTACAAGATCACTACGAAGTGATTGAAGAACTGCGTGACCTCCATGGCATTACGCGCCTACTAGAACATTGCAGGGCTATCCAGGGCCAATTACTACAAGTGGCGAAATACACACGCGCAACGAGCTGAAGCCCATACGCGGGACCATGAAATCAAGGAGCATATGGTAGCCATCCACTTAGCACACCGATATTACTTATATCTCGGATGGCACCCATTTTTATTACCTGTCCGCGATCCAGGATCTCTTTAACAATGAGATTGTCGCTTGGCAAATCTCCGACCGTAACGATGTGAAACTGGTCCTGGATACGGTGGAGCAGTGGACACGAAAAAGAGACGTCTTGGAAGCCGTACTCCATTCGGACCAAGGCTTCCAATATACGTCTCAGGCGTACAACACACGATTAGAGGCATTCAGCGTCAAAGGCAGCCACTCTCGCAAAGCAACCTGCCTGGATAACGCATGCATCGAATCCTTTTTTTCGCATCTCAAGACAGAGAAGTTGTACCTTCACCAGTGTAAATCAGAAGCAGAGATCCATCAAGCCGTAGAGGAATATATCTACTTTTATAACTACCAACGGTTTCAAGCTAAACTCAAACAGCGCGCACCGATTGAATATCGGCACGCGCTGGCTGCATAGCTTTTTTCATCTGTCTACTTGACAGGGGTATGACCAGGCGAATGCTGATCAATTTGGTAGACAACGCGGTGAAGTTTACAAACGCGGGGGAAGTCACTCTGTCTGCTGCTACCCAATTGTATGATCATTCCGGCATTTGCTTAAAGCAGAGGCTGAATTCTACTCATACATGGCCTAAAAGGGCACAAAAACCCGTGACGGATATCGTCACGGGTTTTCATGTCATGGATGTTTGCTAATAGGTAGTAATTGTCTCTCTAAACTTACGTATATGTGCAGGGCTGGGCCTAATAACGCTTGGGAGCAGCCAGCTTGGCCAAATCCGCCATGTACGTAAAAAAGGCTTCCGGATCCGTGTCATATACCAGATTAACAGGGCGGCCTTCCGCCTGTTCCACGGTTCTGCCCTGACTTGGACCATCTGCGATGACGCTGCAATGTACCGTTTTTTTCTTTACAATATCCGGACGTCCCACCGATGCGGTGGTCAGCACATCCCACAGATAGTAGGTTGAGTTCGTCTCGCTATAGACGAGCGGCGGACACCCTGCGTAGCAGTTGCCCAGGAAATCCACGCCTTCATAGCGGCGCTCGGCAGCCCAACGATTGCGTACGGCTGGCGTTAATGGCACTTTGCTTGTGCTTTCCAGTGCCACCAGATCAATGGTAATGCCGCTTTGCCATACCCGATATGCTGCTTCCGGATCCCAGAACACATTCCATTCTGCTGTGCCGTCATGCTCAGGCTCCTCTACATTACCTTTTTCAAAGGTACCGCCCATCCATACCAGCTTGTCAATTTTCGCTTCAATATCCGGTGCCTCATCCAGCGCGCGTGCCAGATCGGTCAGCGGTCCAGTGAACAGGAGCAGTGTTTTGCCTTCGGCTCCACGTACCTTTTCGATCAGATGCTGATGAGCCGGCAGAGCTGAAAGCGGCGCTTCCATTTGTCCCGATTCATTCAGCACTGGCAATGCATCTACATAAAAGGAATGTAAACGCCAAGCGGCAGGAAATGGATTTTTACCGCGTGAATTAGATTTAGCGACTTCCACAGGCCCTTTATTTCGGCCAAAACGATCAATAATTTTACGGCTGGCATCCGTCGCAGGCTCCAGGTAACCATCTGCTGGAATAACCGATACTCCGGTCAAATGAACTTGCTCCATCTGAAGCAGCATAAACAGGGATACCAGATCATCCACTCCACCATCATGATTAAAATAAACGTTTGTCTGACTCATCTGTCTCTTCCTTCCTTATATCCCCGCGTAACAGGCATGTTCTCATCGGCAATCATCTTTAATTATGCCTGATCACTTCGCTAGAGTAAATGTGCTATACTACTTTACATCAATAAAAAAATGACCTATATTTACCATTAATGTATAATTCAAATTTTATGCAATTACTTTTATAATCTAATGAGCAGCAGGGAAGAAGGTGCAGCCTATGGTATCCAATCTGAATGCAGCCGGGGATGGTTTGCTTGCCATCATTGAAGAATTGCGCAGCGAGCTTATTACAAAGGCACAGCATGAAGCCTTTACCGACCCTTCCATTGTAGAGCTAAGTCAACGTCTGGATCATTATGTAGTCCTTGCCCAACAAAGAAAAAAGAAAAGCTAATGCCTCTTTGGTCCCCACCATACAATCCTCCCCCTCTCGGGTCAGTTCAACATATAAAGCACCCATTTCCCTGTCCAGTCCCGGCCCTGATCCTCAGGTTCTGCCGCTGGAGCAGGAATTTTTTTGTTTACTCCGTGCTTTTACCCTTCCACCTTCGCTCCATAGGATCGGGCCACGGCTACCGCCTGCTGGATATCGAGCTTCGCTCCGGTGATATCCAAATCTTTAAAATTCACGCCATCCATCTTCGCACCCCGCAGATCCGTTCCTTGAAGCTGCGCCCGGTGCAGCCTTACTCGGGTAAGATCCGCTTCCCGCAAATCTGCCTTTTCCAGATTACATTCGGTTAAGTCAGCTTCCTTGAATCGTATTTTTCGCAAATCCTGTTTTCTTAAATCTGCATGACGCAAGTTCGTGTATGACCAATCTCCGCCTGTAATCGTGATACCATCCATATTCGCCCCCGCGAAATCTGAGCCTACCAGCTTGCAGTTATCAAACCGGGCCACAAACAGATTGGCACTGGTAAATAGACAATTCGTAAAGGCAGACTCCTTGTAATGAGAGGCATTCAGGATGGCTCCGGTAAAATCACAGTCCACAAAAGTACAGTCTTCAACAAGAGATTCATTCATCTCCACCCCCCGAAAGCGACAGCGGATAAACTCACAATTTCTCCACTCGCCTTCCCGGGCATCCATCGAACCAAAATCACGCGCTTCATAGACCTCATCTGTATAAAAAAACATGTTCTCCCCCTATTCCTTATCCCTCATATCAGGAACTCAGCATTTCGGCAAAGACCGTTCAAAACCCCTTTTCATTTTACCGAGCAAGCCCTTCATCATCTCATGATCCTCTGTCGTAAACTCGGACATACATGCACGGATCAGCTTCATATAGTAAGGCACGACCGTTACCAGTAGCTCCCGTCCTGCCTCCTTTAGTCCGACCGTGACCATTCGTCCATCGCTCTCGTGAGCCACCCGTTCAATCATTCCATCCCGCTCCAGACCGTCGATTAGCCCCGTCATGGTTCCCCGCGTCACATCTGCCTTTTCTGACAGCTCTGATGGTGTCATCCGGTGCAGCGTATGGCAATGCAACAGGCTAAGGACGATGATTCGGCCCTGAGAGACTCCCAGCTTGGTAAGATCGGTATCTATTTCTCTGAAAATACCGTTAGCCAAGCGCGCAAAAGTCACAAAAGTCTCCATATTGTCCACTTCTGCTTCCTCTTGTCCAAAACTACGTAGTACCCCGCGTATAGAGTCATTATGAAAATTAAAATTCATGGCCTGTCCATTCCTTCCCTGATCCCGCTTGTTCCGTCAAACGATAGCTTCTCCATTCCTCCGGCAGCAAAGAAGCATACGGCTCCTTGGCAAACCGGTCATCTATCAGCACCAGCAAGCCTTCGTCATGCTCTGTGCGGATAAGCCTGCCCCCTGCCTGAAGAACCTTGTTCATCCCCGGATACACATACGCATAGTTGAATCCATTCCGTCCCTGTTCCGAAAAATAATCTCGCAGCACATCCCGCTCTGCGCCAATTTGCGGCAACCCGACACCAACAACTACGACTCCGTTCAAACGATCACCCGGCAAATCAACGCCTTCCGCAAACACGCCTCCCAGTACGGCAAAGCCAAGCAGGGTACGCTCTTGCCCCGGCTGAAAAGCCTCCAGAAAGTGATCCCGCTCCGGTTCGGTCATCCCTGGACTTTGTACCAGCGTTTCCACGGACACGCCCCGGGTCATAAATTCCTCATATACCTCTCGCAGATACGGATAGGAAGGGAAAAACACGAGCATATTCCCTTTACGTTCCTCAGCCAATCCCGCCAGCATATCTGCAATGGCCCCTTTCGAGCGCTCACGATCCCGATAGCGGATAGAGAGTGGTAACAGGCGTACATCCCATTGCTCCTGATGAAAAGGAGAAGGAACCTGCAACGTGTAATCTTCTTCCCTTGCTCCCAGCATGTCCCGGTAATACGCAAGCGGCGTCAACGTCGCAGAAAAATAAATCGCAGAGCGATAGCCCTTCACAGCCTGTCCCAGCAAATGCGAAGGATCCAGGCAGAACAGCTTGACCCGCACTTCACTGCGTCCCGCCTCAATATAAGTGACGTAGCGTTCATCGTACAAAGCTGCAATCCGCAGCATGTTTTGAGCGGCAAAATACGTATCCAACAGCAATGTATAGGCCGCTCCCGAGCTGCTCGTACTACCGACGCCCGTTAACAGTTCATGTTCGGCTGCCTCTACAAAAGGTGCCAATAGATCCAGCACCTCATGCGGTGCCACCGTATTTACTGCTTTTCCTGTATCCGCGTATAGCTTGCGCAATGCAATCATGTGCGCGTTAACTGCACTAGCCGACCCCGCAATCTCCGGGCTTAGCAGCTTGAATTCTTTTTTCAATTCCAAAAAAGACGATTTCAAAATTTCCGCCGAAAACATATCCCGGCCGCGTTCCACCAGATTATGCGCCTCATCCACCAGCACAACACCTTTTCGCTTGTGCTCCTCCAGCAGTCTTTTCAAGGAAATACGCGGATCAAAAACATAATTATAGTCACTGATTATACCCTCCGAGGCATATGCCACGTCCAGCGAAAATTCAAACGGACATACCCTATGCTTGCGCGCATAATACTCAATCACCGCCCGGGTCATCAACGTCTCGTTCGCCAAAATATCGGACACCGCACCGTTGATCCGGTCGTAATATCCCTCGCACATGCTGCATGCTCCGGCATCGCAATCATTTTCATCCTTGAAGCAGATTTTATCCTTCGCCGTCAAGGTTACTACATGCATATGCAGCCCTTGGGCCTGCATTTTGGCATACGCTTCTTCCGCTGCTGCGCGGGTTGTGGTACGGGCCGTCACATAATATACCCGGCTCACCAGCCCTTCACCGATGGCCTTGATTGCAGGAAACAGGGTAGATACCGTTTTACCGATACCCGTAGGCGCTTTAGCAAACAGATTGACCCCTTCTGCAATCGTCTTGTACACCGAACCCGCCAGAGGCCGCTGGCCTGAACGATACGTGTCAAAGGGAAAGGCCAGTGTTGCAATACTGGCATCCCGCTTCTCTGCATGTGCTCTCAGCAGGAATGCATACGGCGCATAACCCTCGACCATCCTCAGCGCAAAGGTCTCCAGCTCTGCAAAGGATAACTCCCGTCTGAAGCGCCGAATTTCTCCGCTGTATGCCTGTACATAAGTAAGCTGGGCCTGCATGGAATTGCGCTGCTCTTCGCGGGCAATCATATAGGCGTACAGAAACGCTTGCGCCCAATGCACAGGTTGACCGTCCCCCGGAATATCTTCGAGAGGAATGGAAACCGACTTGATTTCATCAACTGTCCATATGCCGTCCAGCTCAATCAGTCCATCACAGCGGCCCTCAACGATAAATAGAGCACCCTCATATAGAATTTCTGTACGCAAATGTACCTCTTTGCGGTCATGCTCCTTATAACTTTTTTGGATAAGCTGGTGTACGCGTGTTCCTTCCAGCATGCTGCTGTTCGAGCGGAAACCACCGTGAATGCTGCCGCTCCGATGCACATATTCCACAAGGGGTCGCACCGATATGTTAATTGGTTCCTTCATACGATCACCCGTTCCGATCATAGTCCTTTCACTTTATCACGAAGATAAAGGAAACGTAAGGGTCATAAGCATCGTTTATGGTCGATTGGTATTCACTCACACTTATTTTTTACCGAAATATAGAAGTGAGGCTTATTACTTTATTCTCAGCATTGTCAAACTCACATTACAGCATAAAGGATAGGGTTATGTTAAAAGAATTAATTAACAACTTCGGATTATTAACGAGCTTCTTATTCTTTGGAAATTTGCTTTCACGAAAATACGAACGTTACCTGGAAAAACATGTATTCCTTTATCGGGTAATGAACGGTTTAATGCTGGGACTGTTTGGTATTCTTTTAATGATGACTGGTTTATGGATCCGCGGGCATTTTGTGGTCGATCTGCGCCAATTGGCTATTATCATATCTGTTTATATGGGAGGACCAATATCCGGTCTGTTGACCACCCTGATCATAAGCCTGTACCGTATTTATATCACCGGTGGTTGGACAGATGTTTCTCTGACTGCTACTGTCAATTGCTTCATGACACTGGGCATTTCACTTACCTTCATTCGAGAAAAAAGCCTAACGCTCCGCAAATGGATGTCAGCCGTGCTTGGAGCTGCTGTTGTGTCGCTGTTATCTACTTTCTATGTGGTTAATCCTCCTGATAATGAAACTATTATAATAGTCACAACCGTTAAGTTGCTTGGCGGCCTGTTCACTTATTTTATGGTGTCCCATATCAAAAAAACAGAACGGGCCATTCATCTACTCGAAGACGCTGCGAATCGGGACCATTTAACCGGATTATACAGTCCGCGTGCTTTCGATGCGCTATTTGAAGAGGTCTTTCATACTTCCAAGGCTACTAAACAACCCTTTGGACTCCTGATGCTGGATATTGACCACTTTAAAAATATTAATGATACGTATGGCCATTTGAACGGTGACACCGTCTTAAACCAATTGGGAATTTTGTTAAACCGGGAGTCTACAAGGAAGACATACCCCTCCCGTAAAGGCGGAGAAGAATTTGCCATTCTGATTGGAGATTGCGACAGCCGGAAAGCAGCAAGCTTTGCCGAAAAGATTCGAAAGGCTGTGGAAAACGGTCCCTTTCAACTAAATGACGGAACGATCGTTTCTCTGACGGTATCTATCGGAGCAGGCAGCTTCCCTACCATTGCAGCGGATAAATTATTGGAGAAGGTGGACGACGCTCTATATGAAGCCAAACGCTCAGGACGCAATCGGGTAGAAATAGCAAAACGATAATTATAAGTCGCTAAATGTCTGGAAAGCTGGATTATTGTTAATAAAAAGTGGTAAAATGGAAATAAGATTTGTATTAGAAAATCTTCTGCCGTTAGAGGAGACATGCCTTACAATCGACATGGGGGGTGGGCTTTTTGGACCTCGAACAATTGGAAAAACTTATGGAAAAAGAACGCTGCGAACTAAATCGTATGGCAACCTTACATGGATTAAGGGATGAACGTGTATTGGTCAAATCCTCTCGACTTGACCGAATTATGGACAAGTATCTCCACACCAAGCGAGCGATAAATGGCGACAATCAGGCACATCCATAGAAGAAAGCTACACCGCTGCCCTTACGGGCAGCTTTTTTTGTACATAGCCTCGTGTTCCGCTGCCGTACCTGTACGTGTTAACTTTCCGGTAGGATACCCTCATCTTACTTATTTCTTCCCTTACTTCCTCGCTTACTACTTTCTTCGGTACTCCGTCCGCAGTAGTTCCTGCGTAAACGTAATCCATTCTCTCGCGGCAAAGGACAGATACCGATCCTTTCGCCAGATCATCCCTAGATGCCAGGGAATGACGGGATCAACGAGTGGAATAACACGCAATCGTTCAGAATCAAGTTCACGGCAAATCGCTTCCGGCAGTAGCGCTATCCCCAAGTTCGCAGCAACCATTTCGCTGATCAGGTCCCACTGTGAGCTTTCATAGACGACGCGCGGCTGGAAGCCAGCCCGGACACACTCTGCAATAATACGGTCATGCAGTGTAAAATCCTCGCGGAACAGTACAAACGATTCCTCCGCCAGCGCTGCCAGCGGTACCTCTGTACGCTCTGCCAGTACATGCGTAGGGTGAACCAGCAAGTTCAGCTTTTCCTCCACGAACAGAAACGTCTCGAATATATCCCCACTTGCTGGCAGCACAATTACACCAATATCCAGTGCGCCCGCGCCTACGTCCTGTTCTACTTTTTTTGCCCCATCCTCAAATAGCTGAATGGTCACATCGGGATATGCCTTGTGAAATTCCCCAATGACGCGTGGAAAAAAGCTCGATCCGACCATGGGAGGCAGACCGATACGGATGTGCCCTTTTTTCAGGTTCATCAAATCACTCAGCTCGGACGACAAGCTCTGGAAGGACTTCACAATCGCTTGCGCCTGAAGCTCAATCACCTTGCCCGCGTCCGTCAGCTCGATTCTTTTGCCGATCCGGTCAAACAAAGCGACACCCAATTCATCCTCCAGGCTTTTAATCGTCTTGCTGATCGTCGGCTGTGTAATAAACATGCTCTGGGCCGCCTTCGTAAAGCTGCGCAAGCGCGCGACCTCCAAAAAATACTGCAAATGTCGGATATCCATCCCATCACCTTCTTCCATAGACAAACGGAATACATCGTATTCTTTATATGCATTTTACTCATGAAAGCTTGTGATGTAAAATTTCATTACAGTTTGAAAAATAACGGAACTCATAGATAGGAGCCATTATATATGAAAAGCTTCATACGCGGTGTCCTCCAGATCGCCGTCCTGATGGCCTTTTCGCTCATCCTGAACGCGGTGGTCTCCTGGCTTCACCTGCCTGTACCCGGTAGCATTATCGGCATGCTGATTCTCTTTATTCTGCTGCAAACAGGCGTGATCCGCCTAAGCTGGATTGAGATCGGCGCAAACTGGCTGCTGGCCGAACTGCTATTATTCTTTATTCCCTCCGCTGTCGGCGTTATGAATTATTGGCCGATGCTGGAGCACGATGGTATGAGCATTATACTGGTCGTACTGCTTGGTACCTTTCTCGTGATGGCCTGCACGGGCATGATCGCCAGTCTGCTCGGCAAACGAAAGGAGCACAAATCATCATGATCGGTCTTCTATGTATTGTATTGACGCTCGCTATTTACTGGATGGCCAAACGCATGTACCGCACGCTCCCCAAGGTGTATATGTCTCCACTACTCATTACACCGATCATTATTATTTTAATTTTGACGCTTTCGGGTATAAATTACCGTTCCTATAACTCGGGTGCCCATTTGCTCTCCATGCTGCTCCAACCAGCCACGATTGCATTTGCCGTCCCTTTGTACCGATATTTCCCTGTGCTGAAAAAACATGCGACCCAAATCGTGCTTAGCGTGCTGTCCGGTTCAGTCGTAGCCGTAGTATCCTCCATGGTACTCGCCAAATGGATGCATCTGGATTCCTCGCTGATGAGCAGCCTGATTCCTCGCTCCATTACGACACCGATTGCCATGAATGTTTCACAAACGATTGGCGGTAATCCGACAGTCACGGCTGTGTTCGTTATTTTAACCGGATTGAGCGGTCTCATTATCGGTCCGATGATCGTGAAGCTGTTCCATATCGAAAATGAAGTTTCGCGCGGTGTACTGCTCGGTACCGGGGCTCATGGTACAGGTACCTCCAAAGCGTTCGAGTTCAGTTCGCTGACGGGCACTATTTCCAGCATCTCTATGGTGCTCGCCGCCCTCTTTACCTTGGCGGCTGCTCCGTTCCTGTTCCACTTGATGCTGTAAGCTCAGTAACACACGAGATATTGAATGGATACTGCCCCTGATATACAAAACGAAGAAGCTCCGTTCCACTAGCTGTAGTGGGACGGAGCTTCTTCGTCTATTCGGAAGTAAGAGTCACTTATCTCCCGTACCATCAGATCGCTTTAACAGCGCCGGGTTTCTTCTCAGCCTCAACAGGCGTCACGGCTTCGTGCAAATAAGTATCCAGCTCTGCCGCATGTTGTCGCTCTTGCGCGGCGCTCCAGCCTGCATGCTCAGACATCAGCGCAATGACGGGCTGCTTCCAGCGCTTCACCCCGTCAATCTCAAAAAACAACGCTCCGGTGCGGCGTATGAAAAAATCAGACGGTGTCACCGTCATTTCCTGCTCCATGGCATACAGGAGCGGGACACGCACTTCCACAGGCAGCGCCGCTTCCGTCTCGCTGGCCTCCTTCATGCTGCGTGCCGCTATGGCAAACAACCGCTCCGCATTGGAGCCATATCGAGTGGCCCATGCTCTGGCGGTTTCTGGCGGCAATCCGAGCGCAGCACCTGCTGCCGCTTGCCCGCTCACGAAGGCATCCCAACCGGCGGAGCCGCCTACGTTACCGCCCGAGATCGGGATGTGCCTGGTACGACATGCCCGGAAGGTCTGCCCGTGTAAGCGCCCCAGCTCCCGTACCACACGGTCTACAACCAGTTCGGACATTTTCCGGTAGCCTGTCAGCTTGCCACCCGCAATCGTGATCAGGCCCGAGCGGGATTCCCAAATTTCATCCTTGCGCGAAATTTCCGAAGGGCTTTTGCCATCCTCGTAAATGAGCGGCCGTACACCTGCCCAGCTCGATTCCACATCCTTGACGGTCAGCTTCACCTCAGGAAACATGCCGTTGATCGCTTGAAGCACATATGTCCGGTCTTTGGCGGTCATTCGGGGATGAGCTGTATCCCCTTCATATACCGTGTCGGTCGTACCTGCGTACGTTTTCCCGTCACGGGGAATAGCGAATACCATCCGTCCATCCGGTGTATCAAAATAAACGGCCTGTCTGAGCGGGAATCGCTTGGCATCGAACACCAGATGGACACCTTTGGTCAAGCGAAGTACCTTGCCTTCTTTGGACCGATCCATCTCCCGCAGCGTATCCACCCACGGTCCGGCGGCGTTAACAACCAGCGAAGCCCGGATTTCATGAGACTGCCCCGTTACCCGATCCGTTACGCTCGCGCCGCTGATTTGTCCGTCATCATACAGCAGCTTGTCGGCCTTGGCGTAGTTTACAGCCAAAGCTCCTCGTGCCACAGCCTCCTTCATGACCTCAATCGTCAGACGAGCATCGTCCGTACGGTACTCCACATAGCTGCCGCTCCCCTTGAGTCCTTCCCGCTTCAACAAAGGCTCCCGCTCCAGCGTAGCCCGAATATCCAGCATTCGGCGGCGTTCACTATGCTTAACCCCGGCGAGAAAATCATATACCAGCAGTCCGACAGAAGTGGTAAATGCGTTAAACGTGCCTCCCTTGTGAAACGGAAGCAGCATACGCTCCGGCGTGGTCACATGCGGGCCATTTTCGAATACAATTGCCCGCTCCTTCCCGACCTCGGCTACCATTTTAACCTCAAACTGCTTCAAATATCGAAGGCCGCCATGCACCAGCTTTGTGGATCGACTGGACGTACCTGCCGCAAAATCCTGCATCTCGACCAGCGCTGTCTTCAAGCCGCGGTCAGCGGCATCCAGCGCAATCCCTGCCCCTGTAATCCCGCCGCCAATAATTAAAATATCAAAATGCTCACGCCCCATACGCTCCAAAACAGCCGTTCTCTCCTGCGCAGCAAATGCAAGCTCTCCCATTTTCTATCCCTCCATCTCTATAATCATCCACCGACCCAGTCATCAAAAGATACAAAAAAAGACCACGAACATCGCTGCGGCGTATGCCGAGCGGTTCATGGTCTCTCCAAATCTCCTGACGAGTATTAACTTATCTATATCCTAGCACACACCGTACTCTGTGAAAAGGGGTTATTAGCTATTGCCTATAATGCTCAAAAAGCTGTTTATTGGATGTTGTAACTGCTGTAGCTCCAGCAGCGAGCGCTGCTTCCACATCCTCAGGGGTACGAATCAGTCCTCCCGCCAAGATGGGAATACCCGTGCGTTCACTGACCTCTGTAATCATGGGCGGAACAACGCCGGGCAGTACCTCGATGTAATCGGGTCGCGTTTTTTCCACCAGTGCGTAGCTTTTTTCCAGCGCAATCGTATCTAGCATGAATACCCGTTGTACAGCGAGAATACCTTTCTTTTTGGCGGTCGCAATCACACCGGATCGGGTCGAAATAATACCGAACGGCTTAATCTCCTGACACAAATATTCAGTGGCATATTCATCATTCTTTAGGCCCTGCACCAGATCGGCATGAAGAAGCATCCGCTTGTTGTGGCTCCGCGCCAACTGGTACAGGCTGCGTAGCTGTGCTACGTGCGTATCCAGAAAAACCGCATACTCATAGGAGCTGTCCAAAATATCCTCCAGCTGTTTAATATGCTTAGCCGCAGGCAAAATGCGTTGTCCCTGAAATGGCATGGATATCCTCCTTATGCTGATTGTCGGTCAACTCTTTCAAATTTTATATTATCACTCTGTTCAACGAACGTGAAGCGGTTTCAGCTTAGGTATGTATAAAGGCTGCCCTCCCGGCCATAATTACCTCCCCCGGGAAGACAGCCCTCATTCTTGGCAAGCTGATAACACAACAGCCTGTTGGATTCTTGTATATTGCGCTAAACTTTAACCCTCAAAGCCTTGGCGCAGCCACGAGGTAGCCAGAGCAATCGCCCCGCGCTTGGCTGCGGTTTCCGATAACGGGTTCAGCATTACGAAGTCGTGAATGATGCCCTGAAAGCGGGCAGCGATCACATCCACCCCGGCCTCACGCAGCTTGTTCGCATAAGCTTCCCCTTCATCCCGCAGCACGTCAGCCTCGCCTGTGATGACCAATGCTGGCGGCAGCCCCTTGAGCTGTTCGGTCGTTGCCCGCAGCGGAGACGCCGTAATCTGTGCCCGTTCATTGGGGTCTGTCGTGTATTGATCCCAGAACCATTGCATCCCTTCACGGCTCAGGAAATACCCTGTGGCGAATTCATGATACGATTCCGTGTCAAAAGAAGCGTCTGTCACCGGGTAGAACAACAACTGCTGTCGGATAGCAGGAGCGCTTCGTTCCTTGGCAAGCAATGTTACGGCTGCGGTCATGTTACCGCCGACACTGTCTCCAGCTACCGTCAGCGTATCAGGCTTCAGCCCATGCTCGCGTCCATGCTGAGCCACCCACTGAACGACCGCGTAGATTTCCTCAATTGCCGTTGGATATTTTGCTTCAGGTGACAAGCTGTATTCCGGGAATACAACCGCTGCCTGCGCACCCACAGCCAGCTCACGGATCAGACGATCATGCGTGTGGGCATTACCGAATACCCATCCTGCCCCGTGGATGTATACAATAACCGGGAGGTCGCCTGTCACCTGTTGTGGACGAACAATCCGGACCTTGACCTCCCCGCTTGGCCCACCGGGAATGGACAGGTCTTCCAGGTCTGCGGCAGGCTTGTTTGCCGGACCCGCTTGGACCTCATTGACCGTTTCACGTCCCTTTGCAGGGCCCAAATCGTACAGAAACGGAGGCTTGGCGTTATCGTCTGCGAACTTCTGCGCTGCGGGTTCAAGCTGTATCTTTTTACTCATATCGGTTCACTCTTCCTTTCCTGTCTGTTGTTTTTATCTATCCAAAGTTGCTTATCCAGGCTCATTCAGCTTCACCTTATATACTTAAACGGTATCATTTCTTTTTAATCGGATGGCTTTAGGATGCCCAACAGAAGGACTTGACTTTCATTCCGAATTGTAACTATAATAGTTACATATCCAAGTTCGTGAATGAACAGGATGAACTTACGATCAAACTAATGAATCATACAGATCATATTTATAGGAGGCTATTTATTATGAAAATTGCAGTTATTGGTGCAGGCGGTAAAGCAGGAGGCAACATTGTTAAAGAGGCATTGGACAGAGGGCATGAAGTAACAGCGATCGTTCGCGACTCTGCCAAAGTCACAGACAGCCGTGCGACTGTGGTACAAAAAGACGTTTTCGATCTGAAAACAGACGACCTGAAAGACTTTGACGTTGTCGTTAACGCTTTTGCTGCTCCACGTGGTCAGGAGCATCTGCATGTAGATGCAGGTAACATTCTAATTGAAGCACTGCGTAATGTGTCCGGTACTCGCCTGATTGTTGTGGGCGGCGCAGGCAGCCTGTTCACAGATGAGTCCCAAACCTTGTTGGTAAAAGACACTCCTGATTTCCCGGATTTCGTATACCCAACGGCTAATAATCAAGGAAAGAATCTGGAAATTTTGCGTGGAACCAACGATCTGAACTGGACTTTCATTAGTCCTTCCGCTGAATTTGCTCTCGGCAAACGCACAGGTTCTTATCAAGTTGGCAAAGATGTGCTGCAAGTCAATTCCAAAGGCGCAAGCTATGTCAGCTATGAAGATTATGCGGTGGCTGTAATTGACGAAATCGAGAAACCACAGCATCTGAACCAACGTTTCACCGTGGTATCCGAGTCCTAATTCCTGCACCTAATCCGAACATATATGTATGAAAAAGACCCTTCGGTCATGTCCCATATGTCATGAAAGGTTCGGTTTTGTTACAAACCGAACCTTCCATGCACACCGTGGGAATATGAACCCGGAGGGTCTTTTAGGTATGACTTAGCTATGCTTCTTCTGCTCATGGCCGGGAGATTTCTTATCGCTAAAGCACAGCTTGAGAATCGGAGGTGCAGCCAAAGTCGTCAGAATGACAGCAATAATGACGGATGTAAAATATTGCTGTGCCAGCAGGCCCGTTTGCAGCCCAGTAGCTGCGATAATGAGCGCGACTTCACCGCGAGATATCATACCGGAGCCAATCGCGAGCGAAGAACGGTTATTAAAGCCTGTCAGACGTGCCCCGATTCCGCCACCGATCAGCTTCGTCACCATAGCAACCAGTGTCAATGCAACGACAAACCCGATCTGCTGCCCTACTCCCTCGAAGGAAACATTTAATCCAATGCTGACAAAAAACACAGGGACAAAGATGGAATAAGCGATGGGCTCCACTTTTTCTTCCACGACATGCTTAAAGCTCGTTTGCGAAATGGCAATCCCGGCAGCAAAGGCTCCGATAATGCCCGCCATACCCAACATATCTGCAAAATACGCAAACCCGAAGCAGATGATCAAAGCAGCGGTAATGGTGGCCTCTGTCACCTTGAGCGGAGCCAGTATTTTCATGATCCAGGGAACCACAAACCATCCTCCGAATATAGCGACGACAAAGAAAAGAAGCTTTTTGCCGACGAGAAGCCCCAGAGATGTTCCCCCTCCTACCCCGAATACACTCATCATCACTGCAAGCAACACCACGACAAGTACATCATCCAGCACCGCTGCACCCAAAATCGTCGAGCCTTCCCGGGTGTTAAGCTTGTTCATATCCTTTAGCACCTGCACCGTAATGCTGACGGAAGTGGCGCTCAGGACAACACCGAGAAACCATCCTTCATGCACCGAAAATCCGAAGGCTTCCCCAACTCCAAAACCGCAGATCAACGGAAGAATAATCCCCCCAACTGCTACGGCTACCGCTGGTTTCCAGTTACGCCGAAGCTGATCCAGATCCGTCTCCAGCCCGGCAATGAACATCAGCAGCAGCACTCCGATTTCAGACATATCATGAATAAGTGTGTTGTTCTGAACCCACCCCAATACCGCTGGACCGAGTACAATACCAGCAATCAGCTTCCCTAGCACTGAAGGCTGACCGAGCCTTACCGACAGATCACCAGCCACTTTAGTAAACAGCAGAATCAGCAAAAGATACAATATAAATTGCATGGCTCATATACCTCCTTTAATCATCAAATGGTAGACATCTAGTATTGATAAAATGCTAAAAATTTGCGCAAAATATGTGCTGACGTGCCCTGAACACAACAAAAAAGGAACCTGTAATTACAGATCCCCTTAAAAAAAGACAAAGAGGAGCCTTGGTGACAGGCTCCTCCGGTAATTCATTGTCATTTTATGTTGTCGTTCAGTAACCTACATAAGTTCGCGCATATATGCCTCTATTATACCTTTTCATTAAACAGCTGTAAACGTTTTGAATCAGTTCTCTGCTTTTTCTACATAGCGGACACGGTATTCAGAGGACAGCATACTCATCAGAATGGAGTCATGGTATTGATGATTATAAAATAAAGCATCCCGTTGCACGCCTTCACGTTGGAAGCCTATTTTTTCATAGCAACGGATGGCCCGTTCATTAAAATCATATACGTTCAGCTCAATTCGATGCAGATTACAGATACCAAATCCGTAATCCAGCATTAGCACAAGCGCCTCAGTGCCGTAGCCTTTCCCCTGATTCCCCTGTTCGTTAATGGCAATGCGGATGTTGGCACTGCGGTTCAGGCTGTCCATATCCTGAAGAGCAATGTCACCGATGATACGATCATCTTCCTGAAGGGCAATGAGTAGCAGCAGGCTGGAGGTATCCTGCCCTTTGGATTCAATATAACGCCCAATTTGATCCTTGGTAAAGCTACGCTGCGTACCCGTCATCCTCCTCACGTCCTGATCAAACAACGTATTATAGTACAGTTCGGTGTCCTCCACGTGAATCGGACGCAGATACACCCGCGATCCCTCCAGTAACCGTGCCACTGGTGTTGTGTGCAAAGATTTTTGAGTCATAATCATCCTCCTATTCTAAAAATGTTCAGTTACGAAATTTGGAAACCAACTACTGTGCAGGGTCTGCATTTTTGACAGCAGAATTGTTAAAATCAGCAGGTGACTCACGCCAAATGACGGATTGAAGCATGAGTCCGACTAAACCCAAAGCCCCAATCGTCACTCCAATCCAGACAAAGGTAGTGCCTGGTCCGGCCATACGAATCATTACACCCCCGATAAGCGGTGAGACGATCATGATCGCTCCGGTCACGGTACTTTGGATACCGAAGACGCGCCCCACCATATCGGCCGGTGTTCGGGCTTGCAATATGTAATTCTGGGTGATGATGTACAGGCCGTTTCCCACGCCTAGCATGGCCCCAATCATAAGCAGTACGGGTAATCCTGTCCCCGGTTGCGCCCAGCCTAAAGCAGCAATAGCTCCACCAACCAGCACATAACCTCCACCGAGGCCCCAGCCCGCGCTTATCCGGTTCAAACGGTTCAGCACTAGCATACAAGCGACGGCACCAGCGCCTATGGCTGAAACCAGCCAGCCAAGCAGCGATTCGTTACCCGGGGCGAGCACTCGCAGCAGTGTCGGAAACTGGTAGTCAATCATGAGAATGGCGATCATGCCGAAAAGTCCGAACACAAGCGTATGCAAAAGCATTCGGCTGCGCCATAGGAACGCCCAGCCCTCGCGCCATTGGCTGAAAAAACGGGATGCGCCGACGCGTTCCTTCCGATGCTCGGCTTCATCAGCCTCAGCCTCGCTTGGCGAATCCAGCTTTCCTTGTTTCACAGCAGTAGTCGCATGCTGCTCTACGCTGTCGAGGGCGGGGCCGATTCCGCGCAGCGGCCACAGCACCAAACCGGAGCACAGGCGCAGCAGCGCATTAAGGATAATGCACGCTTGAGGCGACATCACAACCAAGGTCATGGCTCCCAATAATGGCCCCGCCACTTTGGAAGCCTGATTGACCAGCCCATTCAGCGAGGTCGCCCGAAACAGGTCGTTGCTGGCGACTACAGTGCGGGTCAAGCCTTGCTGTGATGGCATTTGGAATACGCCAGCCGCCGCACGCAGACCCAGCAGAGGCAACAGCCACGCCGGCCCCGGAACAGCGAGAATCGCCAGCGTCAACAAGGCAATAACTGCATCGCAGACGATCATCAGCCGGGCCTTATGCACCCGGTCGGCTAACGTGCCTGAGATAGAGCCCAGCAGCAGACCCGGCAGCGCCATCACTACCGGAATCAGCGCAATCAGCATGGGGTTGGCTTCCCAGCGGTAAGCGACGAGCACCTGAATGGCGATGGCATCAAACCAATCGCCAAAGGAAGCAGCCGTGTGCGCCGCAAACATCCGCCGAAAACGGCCGTTGCGCCAAATGCTGGGCGTGGATTCTGATTCTTTTTTTCCTTCATTTCTATTCACCCTGCTCTCATTTTCTGCATTATTAGCAATAAGAACATTCTAGCGGGCCTATATCAGAGGAAAATCAGACAGCGAGAAACATGTCAGACCGCAGAAAGTGTTTGCTCCAACCAACGCCTTAGTGCCAAACGATGTATCGTTAAGCCATTGTCCCGATCAAGTCGTTCATATTGAGTAGCATATTTCTCTTCCAACGCAGGAAAGCCACCATAACGCTTCAAAAAGCCGCGGATTTGACAGACTGCCTTGATTTTAAGCAGCTCCTGTTTAGCCATATCAAGCGTGTTCAGCCCCTCATCCAATAGCCGCTCGGCCTCGTCCACTCCCCCGGTAAGCAGGAGCATGAATCCCTGCATCATCCGATAACGCCCCAGCTCCCGCAAATACGGAGCCTCAGATAGCATCCCTTCCAATCGAACGGATAGTACCTTAGCCTCCTCCATACGGTTGGCGGTCAGATGCATGTACATCTCCATCAGCGCAACAGGCATCACAAATTTGTCCAGCTCATCCCGCTCCATCACTGCAAAAGCCAGCGGAAGTCTCTCCAGTGCGCGTTCAGATTGTCCATTCTCCACATAAGCCTCCAGGATGTTGAGAATACGCAATTCCCGCTCCTGCTCGGCGGATAGTAATCCACTGGAAAGCGCCCGCTCACATAGAGCAAGCTTCTGATCCGTTACCCCTGCTGTACCTATATATAGCAGTAACATCCAGTACAGTCGATCTTTAGGAGCAAAGTCCTCCCGTTCCAAAAACCACAATATATCGGCCTGCACAAACCGGGTATACATCTGATAAAAAGGAGACAGTTCGAACCCCATCTGCTCCTGCTGAGCAGCCAGCGCCACGATGGAATTCCCCTGTCCCAGCAATTGGTATTTCCGTAACAGTCCGTGGACAGCGTCTTGTACCTCCTGATCGCGCAGGGACGGATGATTCTGTCGTTGCACGCCAGTAAGGGTCAAGCTGTAGCCATACCCCCGGACCGTATGAATACGAAGAGCATTCCATGGCTTGAGCTTTTTACGCAATCTGTAGATATGATCATCCACCGTGCGCTCCACCGGATATTCCAGCGGCCACACACGATCCAGCAGTTGTTCCCGGGTGAACACCTGATTCCGGTTATCGTATAGAAAGCGCAGTAGCGCAAACTCTTTAGCCAACAACATAACACGATCTGCACTACAGATTACACTATAACCGTCTGTATCAAATTGTAGCCTGATCATCCACCTCGCCTCCGACATATCGTTTCTTGGCTGCACCCAGCCCTGTAAACATGAGCAAAACGCTCAGACACAAGAGTAGAAGCAGCGGAATTGTCCAGCCTTGTGTTGCATCATGTAAATAACCGAACAGCGTCGGCCCTGTCGCTGCTAGCAAATAACCAAAGGATTGCGCCATACCAGACAGCTCTGCTGCCTGCTGCGGTGTCCGCGTCCGCAAATTAAAGAACATCATCACCAACGGGAAAGCAAAACCACCCGCTATACCGATACAAATGACCCAAATCACACTCCACTGTGTAGCCCCAAGCAGAAATCCACCCAGACCGATAAAATACAGCGCAGCCATAATCAGAACCAATACCCGCTGATCCTTTACCCGAGCTGCCCAAATAGGCACAATAAAAGTAAACGGCATTTGCGAAAACTGCAGCATGGACAGCATCCATCCCGCAGTCTCTGAATCCATTCCCTGTCCAACCATCATCTCGGGAAACCATGCGGCAGGGACGTAGAATAGGGCAGATTGCAGCCCCATAAACAGCGTCACCTTCCAAGCCAAAGACGATGTATACACATTCACGGTTCGGGCAGACACTGCCGCTTTATTGGCCGTTTTGCGCGCCTTAAGAAGCTGGGGCACCCAGAGTAAAATACCTACGACACCCACAATCCCCCATATTCCCAAAGCACCGCGCCAGCCCAAACCTCCGTTCAGAGCCAGCGGTATACTCAGACCGGATGCTGTTGCAGCGACTACATTCATGGATACTGAATATACGCCAGTCATCAGTCCGCTGTTGCGAGGAAACTCCTCTTTGATCAAACTGGGCAGCAAAACATTACACACGGCAATAGCCAGTCCCAGCATGGCTGTCCCAGCAAATAATGCGGTCACCCCCAGCGTTGAGCGCACCACAATACCTGCGGTCAACAACAGCAAGGCTGCAAAAATAATAAGAGGCGACCCGAAGCGGCGCGACAGTTTGGCTACAAAAGGCGACAACAGGGCAAAAGCCAGCAGCGGCAATGTCGTTAATAGGCCACTCAGTGTATTCGAAATATGCAAAGAATCCTTAATCAAACCGATAAGAGGTCCTACCGAGGTAATCGAGGCGCGCAGATTGGCACCTACCAAAATGATCCCTGCGGCAAGCACCCAAGGACCGGCATGCCACAAGGATTTGTATACCAAAGCTCGTTGGTGTTGCTGTGAACTCATCTCTCCATTCTCCAATCTATCTGTGTTATGCTCAAAGGCTCCAACCGAGTGTACGGCTGGAGCCTGAGCAATTTCTATCTCATTAAATTATAATGGCATTTATGCCATATGCATAGGACGGATAAGCGTAGCACTCCAAATCTTCAATTCAGCGTACAACCACAGCTACAGCCAAACAAACAAAAGCTGCCCGAAAGGATGCTTTCCTTTTGAGGCAGCTTTCGGTCTATGACTTAGATGCATCCAGTGCTGCTTAACGTACCAGCCAGCCGCCATCCACCGCCAAAATATGACCGTTCATGTAGTCGGAGCCCTGACTTGCGAGGAAAACAACAACTCCCATCAAATCGGACGGATCTCCCCAGCGCCCCGCAGGAATACGCGACAAAATTTCCTGATTGCGGCTCTCATCGGCACGGATTGGAGCTGTGTTCGCTGTAGCAATATAACCAGGGGCAATCGCATTAATCTGAACGTTATGAACCGCCAGCTCGTTGGCAAACGCCTTGGTCAAGCCAGCCACTGCGTGCTTACTTGCTGTATACGGCGGAACGAACTTTCCACCCTGAAAAGCAAGCATGGAAGCGACGTTGATAATTTTCCCGCTTTTTTGCTCAACCATCACCTTTGCTACTTCCTGACTCAGGTGATAGACAGCATTCAGGTTGATTTCCATCACCGCGTCCCAATCCTCATCTTTGTACTCCAGCAAAGGAGCACGACGAATCGTACCTGCGTTATTTACGAGAATATCGATTTTACCGAATGCCTTGACGGCTTCTTCTACAATCTTTGTAATAGATTCTCTTTGCGTCAGATCCGCCTCATGAAAGACAACCTTCACGCCGGTAGGTTCGAGCAGACGTCTTGTTTCTTCATAATCATCATTGTTGGCTACAATGAACAGATCCGCGCCCGCTTTAGCCAAAGCTACTGAATATCCCTGACCCAAGCCGCTGTTGCCACCCGTTACAATCGCTGTTTTGCCTTTCAGGCTGAAAAAATCCAATGAAAAAGTATCCAGACCCATACTTACGCCTCCATCATATTTTAGTTTAAAATATATACCTCTAATGAATCCTACAGCGCTGCACGAACTTCCTTATATTTAGCCACATAACGCGCAGCGTTCTCTGTGATCAGATCGTAGCGGCCATCCTTGGCCGGAGCCGTCAGGTTTCCCCCGATGCCAACCGCTACACTTCCGTTGCGCAGCCATGTTTCCATGTTATCCAGATCGACGCCGCCCGTTGGCATAATTTGCACATGAGGCATTGGCCCTTTGACTGCCTTGACAAAATCCGCACCCATAGCACTACCAGGGAACAGCTTCACGACATCACTGCCCAGCTTCATCGCTTCCTTAATTTCATTCAGCGTCATGCAACCGGGCATATAGGGAATCGCGTATAAATTGCACAGCTTCGCCGTTTCTTCTTCAAAAGAAGGACTCACTACGAACTCTGCTCCAGCCAAAATAGCAATTCTCGCTGTCAGCGGCTCTAGTACAGTTCCCGCACCAATCACTGCCCGGTCCTTAAATTCATCTCTCAATCTGCGAATCACCTGATCCGCATCCGGCGTGGTAAACGTAAGCTCAATATTGTCCAAACCGCCTTCAATACAGGCTTTGGACATTTGGTACGCTTCCTCCGCTGTGTTTCCCCGAATGACCGCGACAACCCCAACCGAAGTGATATGCTCCAAAACTTTCTTTTTTGTCATGTTCCTGATCCTTTCCACGAATGGGATGACTATGTTCCATTAGCCGCTTGCAAGTACCCCGCTCCAATATGCCGGATTTAACGCAACTCGCTCATGGCTACCTGATCCATGTCTTTGTACGTTTTATTTTCGCCAGCCATGCCCCAAATGAAGGTATAGCTGCCAGTAGCCGCACCACAGTGAATAGACCAAGGTGGCGAAATAACCGCTTCATCATTCTTCATCACCAGATGGCGCGTCTCGTTCGGCTCACCCATCAGGTGGAACATTCTGGCGTTCTCATCCAGCTCAAAATAGAAATAGACTTCCATACGACGGTCATGAACATGTGTTGGCATGGAGTTCCATACGCTTCCGTTTTCCAGTGTCGTCATCCCCATAACCAGCTGACAGCTCTGAATGCCTTCATCATGGATAAAGCGGCGCAAGGTGCGGTTGTTGGCTGTTTCCTGCGCGCCCAGACTTTCAGACGGCACATCGGCAAATGACTGCTTCGCTGTCGGATACGTGGTATGAGCCAGCGCCGACACAATGTAAAATTTTGCAGGTTTCGAGCTGGAATCGCTTTCAAAGATCAACTCCTTGCCCCCTCTGCCTACGTAGAGACAGTCTTTCGTGTTCAACTCGTAGGTTTCACCGTCTACCTTTACAGTACCGCTGCCGCCAACATTAAAAATGCCCAGTTCCCGGCGCTCCAAAAAGGTTTCCGCCTTGATTTGATCGCTGCCTTCCAGCGCAACGGATTTATTCACGGGATGAATGCCCCCGATAATGACACGATCTTCATGCGTATAAACCAGCTTAACTTCCTCAGGCACAAACAGTTCCTGTATCAAATAGTGCTGACGCAGTTCTTCAGTCGTAAAATGCTTGGCATGTTCGGGATGAGTTGAATAACGCATTTCCATAAAAACATTCCTCCTGTTTAGATAAAATTTTTTATCAATGGAATTGTTATAAAAGCGGTTTCTAACTCTACTTCTTAGCTAGAATTGTAATAATTATCTATGGGGGTGTCAACCCAATTCTTCACTATTCCTTGAAAAATCCTTAATATTCACGAACTTTTACACTCTTTTTACCGTTTGATAAACAAATTCATATTTTTTTATCTACATTATCCAAAAAGTTTTTAACAAATATATCAACTTCCTCATTGTGAAAAACCGATTTATGTGATAATTTCAATTTATTCAATTGGTGCATACGCTTACAGATTTAGTTTACTAAACAAAGGAGGAATTTAGAATGACCGCAACATTGGATGCTGTTACCTTCGGAGAACCGATGGCCATGTTTTATGCCAATGAAGCAGGCTCTCTGGATGAGGTGCGTTCGTTCACCAAAGCGCTGGCCGGAGCAGAGACGAATGTTTCGTCCGGTTTGGCACGTTTGGGACTACGAGCAGGGCTCGTGACCAAACTAGGCGAGGATGCATTCGGCAGGTTCATTGCCGGGGCGCTGCGTCAGGAGGGGATCGACACCCAGAACGTCATGTTTACCAAAGACCACTCTACCGGGATGCTGATTAAATCCAAAGTCACAAGCGGGGATCCGGAGGTCGAATATTTTCGCAGACACTCTGCCGCTTCCACATTAAGCATCGCCGATTTTAACGAGGCATACTTTGCCGGGGCACGCCACCTGCACTTTACAGGTATTTCTGTCGCCCTTTCTCCCGAATGTCGTGACTTCGCCCGACATGCGCGGCAGTTTATGAAAAAGGCAGGAAAAACCGTATCCTTCGATCCGAACCTCAGACCCAAGTTATGGCCTGATACGCAAACGATGGTGGAGGCTATTAACGAGGCATCTGAGGGTTGCGACTGGCTTCTGCCAGGCATTCATGAAGGTAAAATATTGACAGGCTACACCTCACCTGAGGATATCGCTTCCTTCTACCTTGACCGTGGTACTTCGCTGGTCATCATCAAGCTGGGGACAGAAGGAGCGTATTATAAATCCGCCGATGCAGAAGGATATGTGAAACGCTTCCGAGTGGAGCATGTCGTCGATACCGTTGGGGCGGGCGACGGCTTTGCCGCTGGCGTCATCAGCGCACTGCTGGAGGGCTTGCCCCTGGCCGAAGCGGTCAAACGCGGCAACGCCCTCGGCGCACTGGCTGTCATGTCAGCCGGAGACATGGACGGCTATCCTACGCGATCTGAGCTGGAGTCCTTTTTGCTCAGCGCCAGCACGAATTAGGCAGGTTTCTTACCCCTGCCTTTTCCTTCATCGCTGGTTCCACAAGCTCAACAAGGGTGAGTTAGGAAGCTTCGGAGATAACTCAAATAACCCGTATTCACTTATGCGCGGCCTGAGCAAGTATATGCAGGCTTATAACGCAGACAGGAATACGGGTTATTTCTTATGATGTGATATTAGAGGTTCACCTACAACGTTTTGACGGATTCACCCCGGTTTAAATCAGGCACAAAGCGGTAAATGATCGGAACCGATTCGCCGCCCTCCTCGATGCTGGACAACAGCGTCTTTGCAGCCTGCTTTCCCATATCCGCAATCGGCTGCGTAATGGTCGTAATCGGTGGATTGTAAATATGGGCAAACTCTGCATCGTCAATTCCGATAATGGACAGCTCGGCCGGAATGCGTTTACGTCGGGCATTCACATATTTCAGCACCTCTGCCAGCACGATATCGTTCCCGGCCAACAGCGCAGTCGGCGGCTCTGGCAACTGAAATAGCTCCTCCAGCGTCTGCTGGATATCCTCCTTCGGCACACTGCGCATGTACTCTTCCCGAAAGGGCAAGCCACGCTCTTCCAGCGCCTTTTTGTACCCGCTCAACCGCTCTACCCTTGGAGTAATCCGGTTCAGTCCCAGCGGCAGGGTAATCAGCGCGATCCGTTCATGCTTATGGGCCACCAGCTCCTGAATCGCCAGCTTGACCGCCATTTCGTTATCCAGCAACAGGCTGCGCGTGTTCACACCGTCTACCAGACGATCCAAAAACACCAACGGGTACTTTTCACGAATGAGCTGGTTGTAAATATCCGCATGCTTGCCTGTCGGGAAAATAATCAATCCGTCCACCTGACGAGCCTTGAGCATCTCAATATATTGGCTCTCCTTGTCCGGGTTTTCGTCGGCGTTACAGATGATAACCTGAATGCCAAAACGCTGCAATTCCTCCTCAATAGCCCGAATGGACTGGATCGACAGCGTGTAATCAATGTTGGCTACAATGACACCCACCATAAACGTCCGGTTCTGTTTTAAACTGCGGGCCAGCCCGTTGGGCTGATAATTTAATTCCCGAATGACCTCGGCAATCCGGTCTCTGGTCTGGTCGCTCATGTATTTATATCGTTTGTTCAGAAATTGCGAGACGGTGCTTTTAGACACTCCCGCCTTCTGGGCAACATCTTCAATCGTCGGTTTCTTCATGGATACGCTCCTTGTCCCTCATGTACTGCATGCACTGCATTAGTGCAACAAAAGTATATCTTTTTTTTAGTAAATTTACCATACTTCTATTTATGAATACCATGATTATATAATCTGAACTTAAAAGTTACCTATCGTGCCACTGCGCAGACGGATGGTGCTTCCCATCGCCACCGCCCCCGGATTTCTGGAATTAATCCTATGATCAGAGTAGAAATCCGGGGATGTAACGCTTCCGAAGCGAGCTTTCCTACGAAAGCTTTTAAAGCGACCGCTTCGCTTGTACAGCACCATTCCGCCTACTCCGTTTTCCATGTACCTTTTTTAAATCAGCTTATAAAACTACTATTTACTCTCCATGCAGCAAAAAAGAGGCAGTTCAAGATGCTCTCTTGAACTGCCTCTACATAATCATAAATGATCCTCGAATCAGTGTACCGGAATTGGGGTTGCTGGCTGATCTGGTGTATCGTGCTCCACCAGCGCATGCTTTTCCCACAAACGGCTTCTCCAGCGGGCATACATAATGAAGGCACGAGTCCATTCATCTGCGGCAATCGCCAACCACACACCAGCGAGTCCCATATCCAGCTTGAACACAAGCAGATAACCGAGTGGCAAGCTCATGCAGACCATGGAGATCAGTCCTATAAAGACCGGGAACTTGGCATCTCCAGCAGCACGCAACGAGTTAATAATAACAATATTCGTCGTCCGACCGGTTTCCAACAGAATGCTAAGTAAAATCACCTGCGCTCCCAAGCGAATAATCTCAGGGTTTTCGGTGAACAAGCTGAGCAATGGCACGCGGAAAAAGATAATAATCACATCAATAACAACGGTCACGAGGAGCGCCCATTTTACACTACTCATTACACGTTTGTAGGCTGTATCCTTCTGTCTGGCTCCGACCAGTCTTCCGACCACGATGGCCGTACCCATACCGACCGCCATACTGAACAAGTAGATATAGCTCGAAATGTTATTGGCATATTGACGGGTCGCCATCGCTTCTGCGCCCAGATAGGTCACGTACAGAGTGAAAATGAGCTGACACGACTGATACATGATGGACTCCAGCGCGGAGGGTACACCAATGCGCAAAATTTTAGCGATAAACTTTTTGGACAACTGAACGTAATATCTCCACTCGACACGCACCTCGGTTACGCGGTACATCAGCCAGAAGAAAATCAGGAGACACACAAAACGGCTTCCCACCGTAGAAATAGCTGCCCCCTCTACGCCGAGCGCAGGCATTCCCCAATGTCCGAAAATCAAAACATAGTTACCGACCACGTGGATCACGTTCATCAGCATGGATACATACATCGTTTCCTTGGTAAAACCATGTGTACGAATCGTCGCCGCCAGCGCGTTGATCAATGCCTGAAGGAAAATGGCACCCCCGACGATACTCATATAGGATTCTGCATAAACCAGAATATCTCCCTGGACGTTAAGCCATTGCAGCATATGAGTACCAAATACAAGAAAAATCACGCTAAGCAAAAGACCTACCATCAAATTCAAGGTAATGGCCGTACCCGTAACCTGGGCCGCTTCGACAAGCTTCTTAGAACCGATATATTGAGCTACGACGATAGCAGCGCCGTTGCCGATAACCTCCAGTACAAGGATGGCAATTGAAATAATTTGGTTGGACGCGCCTACACCCGACACGGCATTATCAGATACAGAACTGATCATGAACGTATCGACGCTGCCCATCAGCATAAACAGGAACAATTCGAGGAAAATGGGCCATGTCAAATGGAACAAATTCAGTTCCTTGGCTTCGGACAATACCGACCCTTTTTTTAGTGCTCTGGTTGTCATTCATTCACCTTTCTTCATAGAATTATTTAACGAACAAAGGGTATGTTAGCACAGTCTTTCTGAAAATACATCCCGTTTGTGTAAAATGATTTGCAAAACGCGTAAGAATTCATTTATCACCTTCTTCACAACTGATTATCGAACTTTATTGAAACGCAGAAGGGTAAAATAGAATATGGGCCTGTGAGCATTGCCGCTGACAGGCTGCGCGGATGGTTGTATACTGCTTATGCACGATTTGTGAAGTATACTAAAATGTTCCGCCATCAAAGGCTTATATTGCAATAAAGGAGGCTTTTACAAATGACTCAATCATTTCAAGCCCTTGTCGTTGATCAGACGCAGGACGGTGAAGTTCAAGCAGAGGTACGCTCTCTGGAAACTGGCAGTTTACCTGCTGGAGAAGTATTGATTCGTGTCGCTTATTCCAGCATCAATTATAAAGACGGGCTTGCCGCCCGCAAGGATGGCAATATTGTCAAAGCCTATCCGTTCGTGCCCGGCATAGATTGCTCGGGAACCGTCGTCTCTTCGGAGGATAGCCGTTTCAGCGAAGGACAAGCCGTTCTCGTTACCGGATACGGATTCGGTGTGTCTCAATTCGGGGGATTCAGCGAATATGCGCGTGTGCCTGCGGACTGGGTGGTTCCTCTTCCAGATGGACTTACGCCAAGAGAAGCCATGATTTATGGGACAGCCGGCTTTACCGCGGCCCTATCGTTGCATCGGCTGGAGCAAAACGGCGTTACGCCGGATCAGGGCAAGGTGCTCGTCACCGGAGCAACGGGGGGCGTAGGCGGAGCCGCGATTGCCCTGCTGGGCAATAGGGGCTACCATGTTGTAGCCAGTAGCGGCAAAGCCGAGGCGCACGACTACCTCAAGGCGCTCGGAGCGGCTGAGCTGATCTCCCGCGATGAGGTCTACGACGGCGCGGAGAGCATCCGCCCGCTGGGCAAGCAGCTCTGGCAAGCGGCTATTGATCCCGTAGGCGGAAAGCCGCTCGCTTCGCTGCTCAGCCAGATCGCCTACAACGGCTCCGTTGCCGTGAGCGGTCTGACGGCAGGCACCAAGCTGCCTACCACGGTGCTGCCGTTTATCTTGCGCGGTGTCAGCCTGCTGGGCATAGACTCCGTCTTCTGCCCTTATGAAACACGCGTAGCGATCTGGAAGCGGCTCGGCAGCGACTGGAAGCCGAAACAACTGGAGCAGCTTGTCGAGCGCGAAATCGGGCTGGCTGACCTTCCAAACGCGCTGGAGGACATCCTGGCGGCCCGCTCACAGGGCAGAACGCTCGTGCGGCTGGCTGACTAAGCGGAAGTATATCCGCACGCTGCCCGTCAATGTACTTCCGCGTAAAGGACTGTTCATTCCTTCGTGTCTAAAACTTCGGAAAATATAAGAAGCCTGTAAATCTGCAGTTTTTGAGATTCACAGGCTTCTTTTGCGTTTTACCATTACATCATTAATGGATGAGCAAGCAACCTGAAAATAATGGCACAAAAAAAACATGGTACATTTGAAGAAAAGCGAAATACATCGACGCAGACGTTTAATTTTCACAACAAATGAACCTTTTTGGAGCGGCAGTTGTTATACAGGTAACCTGCACAGGAAAGGAGGGCACATATTGGAGAGCAATCGAGATTTGTTTGATCTGTATCAACGGGATGTATACCGGACCTGCTACTATATGGTACATAATGCATCGGATGCAGAAGATTTAACTCAGGAAGTGTTTATCACTTTGTTTCGCAGCAATCGCGAACATATCGAACACCTAAAGGCCTGGATTATGAAAATTACAGTAAACCATTGTCTGAATTACCTTAAACGCCGAAACAGCTTGCATATGAAGGTGTCGGCTAATCCCTATTTATTCACCGGGACCGAAAGCAAGCCCGTAGACAGGCTGGTGGAGGACCGCGAATCCGCAGAGGAATGGGCTGTTTATATGAATCGTCTTCCGGCCAAAATCCGCGCTGTGCTAACACTCCGATATATGCATGATTTCACGCTGGCGGAAATATCCGAGTTGCTGACAATCCCGCTGGGAACCGTCAAATCAAGGACACACAAAGGGCTTCGGCTAATGGAGCGAATACTGAGGGATACAGGCGCACAGATTCCCGAGCTGGAAGGAGAGAACTATGAAAAAAGTAGAACAGGCATTGAAGCGCAAATTAAATGATGATTCGGGAGTTGCCTATCCTGACTTCGAGAAGATGTGGGATCGGATGGAACAGGCAGGACAGACTGCCTCCACTTTAACAAATGCTTACGATTCAGTCGAATCAGTTACTCCACGCCGAAACATAAATTGCCGCAAAATAGCTATCGCTGCTTCTCTGAGCGCACTTCTCATTGCTGTTCCCGTCTATGCCGCCATCCATTATAATTGGGACAATTTGCTACACGGAAGAAGCGGCATTCAGACGGCACTAAATCAAGACCTTGGGCAGCCACTAGAGCAGTCCATCACCAGAGATGGAGTGAAACTGACGCTGCATACGGCTATTGTGGATGAGAACCGGACCGTGATCCTGTACAGCTTGAATGTGGCAAAAAGTAAAGACAACGAGTTTTGGAATGTCAAAGGCATAACGCTTAAAAACGCCACGGGGAAAAACAGTGAAGGGGAGTATAACTTTCAACAATGGGACCCGAAAAATCAACGGTACAACGGGTACTTTGAAAGTGACTGGACACCGCAGCAGGACACAGAGAACATGCGGCTGACCGTAGAACATGTAGAGCTTGACAGCATACAGGAGTTGGATTTACCGCTTGATATCCAATCTCCCAAAATACAAACTTTCACACTGGATCGTGACGGTTTACAAGATATGAAGGTGCAGGTATTTGAACAAGGGAAGGATAAACTGTTGCTGTCCTCGGCGATTACCTTCGATTCGTCGATACCCAAGAGATGGGATAATCCGCAAATCATTGCCTACAAAGGCGGAGAGCCTGTGATGTCGCAGCCTGGAGGGGCTTTTGGCAAACCCGGAGATAACGGGGAGTATACAGCACAGCAATATTTTATCCGAGAACATGTACCGGAAGGGCAAATTACTTACAAGCTGCAATATGCCAAAACCGAGAAAAGTATAGATGAACCGATAAATTTTGATCTCCATCTTAGCAAAAAACAAATGGAGAGCGGAACCATTAAAACCGTCCTGAATATTCCTTTGGAGAAAGGAAATCCGAATTTCACAATGGAAGAGATGGTTGTCACACCTACGCAAATCCGTCTCACGATCAGAGGCAAGAAGAAATTCGCCGATATACCTTATCAAAAATACTTCCTTTCCGTAAACGGTAAAACGTTGGAGGGTAACAAATGGTCATCACCCAGTAGCACTCCTGATCTGACCACCCTCCGTTTTGAACGACCCTCCGATCTTGTGATTGCCAAGGATACACCGATTACGTTTACAGGGAAATATAAGGTTACGATCCATTCGGATGACAAAACGCCACAGCGTTTAAAGGATATTTCTGAACAAAAACAGACGCTAACTACACAAATCGGCGGTTATCCTGTGAAGTGGACCTACTACAAGCAAGGGGCGGACTTGTTCGTAGAAACTGAAAGCAAGGACGCTCGTTTTGGCGGGATCAACCAGACTCATATTGGCCTGGGTAAAGAACGGATTTTGGGTAAACCGATCTCGGCTAATTTTACAGGGGACGGCAATAACAAAGCGGTTGATGTCTATAAGAATTTCAAGGGAACCGAGGCTTCTATCTATATGTTCTTCTATACAACAGACGAACCAGAAGCAGAGATTACTGTACCCTTACAGCCTCTGACGACTCAAAGCGAAGCATCTAAATAGCAATACTATAAAAAAGGGTGTCCCATATACCTGTGTGAGCTGCGGTATATGGGACACCTTTATTTTTCCCAGTAAGCTGCGATGTGGTTGGAGTTATTCTATTCTCACTTACTTCACGGAGCCTTGCGTAACGCCGTTGATGATCCATTTTTGTGCAATAAAATAGACGATAATCATTGGCAGCAAGGCCATCAGGTACGAGGCAAAGGCCAGATTGAAGTCTGTATTAAACTGCCCCTGGAACACATACTGAACGAGCGGCAACGTATACTGCTCCGGATCGCTGATAATAATGAGCGGTAGCAGAAAGTCGTTATAGGTGGACAGGCAGGTGAGTATCCCAACGGTAGCACTAATTGGTGCCATCAACGGAAAAATAATTCGCCAGAACGTGCCCCATGTCGTCGCCCCGTCTACTGTAGCCGCCTCTTCCAGCGCCACCGGAATGGAACGGATATAGCCGACATAGACGAACACATTAAACGCCAGCCCGTACACCGTATGCAGCATAATCAGACCAAACAGATTGGTCATATGAAGTCCCGAGGCCAATTTAACAATCGGCAGCATGATGATCGGGAACGGAATGAACATGGCGCTCACAAAGTAAAAATATAATCCTTTAAAAAAGCGCCGCTGCATATTACGCGAAATTGCATAAGCGACCATGGAATTGGTCAACAGCGTCAGCACTACCGTTGATGTCGTGACCATCACACTATTTTGAAAAGCGCTGAAAAAGTTGGTCATTTCCACCGCACGACTAAAATTTTCCCAATGCAGCTCGGTCGGAAAAGCAAAGGCAGAATGCGCCATCTGCTCAGGATTTTTAAGCGCAATCGTCACCGTCATATAGAGGGGAAACAGGATAAATATCGTTCCCAACGTCACCAGAAGCAGTGCAGGCCAGTTGGTATGTCTGCTCATTTTCATCAGTTATCCATCTCCCTTCTCTGGAGGAATCGTAGCTGCAAGATGGAAATCATCGCAATCACAATAAAATAAATGACAGAGTTAGCCGACTGATAAGCAAACTCCCCGCCTCTAAAGCCCCCTGTATAGATCAAGTGTGATATCGACTGTGTCGCCCGCCCCGGTCCACCGTTCGTCAAGGCCACGATTTGGTCGAACACCATGAGGGAATTTTTCATCGCCAATACCATATTGATCGTAAAAAACGGGGCAATCAGCGGAAACGTAATACTCCAGAATTCACGCCATTTGCCTGCACCGTCCAGATCGGATGCCTCGTACAGACTTGTCGGGATGGTTTGCAGCCCGGCCAGATAGAGAATCGTATTGAAGGCAATGCCCTGCCATGCGGCTACGATCACAACCCCCACCCAAGCCAACTGTTCGCTGCCCAAAATGTTGGTCGATAAAAAGGTAATGCCTAAATTTTGCCCCCAAATCGTAAACACGTTCGAAAACAAGTAATTGAATATGTACCCGACAATCAGCACGCTCAAAATATTAGGCAAAAAATAAATACCCCGGAAAAAGTTACGGAACCGTATTTTAGCATTCAGCCCCAGCGCAATTAGCAAACTAAGGACGTTAATCGCAATCGTGACCACAATGGCAAACTTGAAGGTAAACCAGTATGCGTTCCCCACATTATCGTCCTGAAACAGGTTGACATAGTTTTTGAACCCGACAAAGTGATATTGATGACCAAAGCCGTTCCAGTTCGTGAGCGAATAATAAAAGCCCTGCAAAGCAGGCAATGTCAAAAATATAAAAAACAACAGGACAGCCGGCATGGTCATCCAATAGAAAGCCGTTAGTCGCTTATTCATGTCTTATCCTCCTCCCCTATCGGCGGTTAGCTACCTTATTCCATTCACTGTCCAGCTTCGCCAAATAAGCGTCGATGTCTCCGTTTTGCAGGAAGGCCTGCACAATGGAGTTTAACTGTACGGCTTTCGGAATATAATGATCGGCAAAATCAATGACACGCCCGGATTTAAAATACGGCAGCAGCTCCGCTACACTCGGATCATCCTGCGTGACTCCCTTCACCGCTGAAAACAGCGTCTGCTCTGTAATGTACTGCTTGCTGTTCTCCGGCTTCAGCAGGAAGGCAATGAACTCCTCGGCCTCTTTTTTATGCGGAGTGCTCTCCGAAACGGCTAACAGTGTATCTATACCAGACACCAGCTTGACCGCCTGTTCATCGTTCCCTGTTGGTAACGGGAAGAACCCAAGCTCCACCTTCGGGTTCGCCTTGCGGATTTCAGATATCGCCCATGAGCCCTGGATGTACATAAACCCCTGTCCATTAGCAAAGGCACGGTTCCCGTCCGCATAGTTTTTGCCAAAATTATCGCCATGTCCATATTTCAGCAGCTCCAGCTGCTTTTCCGCAACCTTGCGGTACTTGTCCTGAAAGGTGACCTGATTTGCACGTCGTTGCAGGAAAAAATCAATGCCCACCAGATTCGGACCAAGTGCATTGAAGGGAAGGTTCGTCTGCCAATCATCTTTATATGTAAAATAGAACGGGATTTTGCCAGCAGCCTTGATCTTTTGTACCGTTAGGATCAGCTCATCCCACGTTTTGGGCACCTGTAATCCCATTTCCTTAAAAAGTGTTTTGTTGTACATCACACCATTCGCATTGGCAGCGTAAGGAATTCCGTACACCGGATCGGCCCCGGTCACATCCTTGAGCATTTTGAGGTAGATGGGGTCCACGGTATGCGGCAGATCCGTATTCGCCAATTCCGTAAAAATACCGCTCTGCGCCAAAATGGAATAGGTGTCGGTAGCCCCGAGCCCTACAATGTCAGGTACATCATTTTTAACCACTCGGGTCAATAACACCGTCTCTGCCTCTGGCGGATTCACCTGTGTCACTTCAATACCAGGATGCTCCTGATTGAATCGGGAGATCAGTTTATCGAAGGAACCCTTGGCCTCCGGCTTGTTCTGGAAAAATTCAATCTTCACTTTACCTGACGCATCATCCTTATTGCATGCGCTTACAATAATCGCCATTAGAAGTACCGAAGCTAGTATTGACAGCCTCTTGCCCCATTTCCACATACTCATACCTCCTTTTCCCCTATGTCAATCTATTGCGCGACCAGACAATTAATACCCGAACTCTATGTAAAAGAAACGATATGCCATTCCAACATCACAATTGGTGTAATATGTATCCATTTTCAACATAGGATTAACTTGACTATAGAGGAGGAGGCGTTGGTTTGTGAGAGATTGGCGGTTATATGGAAAAAAGGTACTGGTATTCGCTGTAGTGTTTCTGCTTTTTTCCGGCATGGGTTTGTTGAATGGAGGTACATCGTTTGCAGCCTCGGGGTTTTATGTAAGCGGAACCAGTCTGAAGGATGCGAACGGAAATACCTTTGTCATGCGTGGAGTGAATAACCCTCATATTTGGTTCGATACACAGGCCTATCAGGCATTGGATACCATTGCGGCGACGAAGTCCAACACCGTTCGCATTGTGTGGCAAACGAATGGATCAGCACAAAGACTGGAGGAAATTATCAACCGCGCCAAACAGCTCAAGCTGATCTCTGTCGTTGAACTGCACGATGTTACGGGCAGCAATGATGCCAATCGTTTGAACGATATGGCCCGTTATTTCGCTGATCCAGCGGTGAAAAAAGTACTGGCCGATAACCAAAAGTATGTCCTCGTGAATATCGCGAATGAATGGGGCGACCATAACCTGTCCGATGCCGCATGGCGGGACGCTTACAAAACGGCGATCACCACACTGCGCAACGCAGGCTTGCCGAATACGATTGTGATCGACGGCTCCGGTTGGGGACAATATGCTTCCCCGATTAAAGCCCATGGCATTGAGCTATTACAGCATGATCCCAACCATAATTTGCTGTTCTCCGTCCATATGTACGCCAACTACAATGATTCCAGCAAGATCGGCTCCGAGCTGCAAGCTATGAAAGATAAGGGGCTGGCTGTCATCGTGGGCGAATTTGGCTACAACTACAACAATGGCAACAACAATCTGGGTACCACCGTGAACCCTTATGAGGTCATGAAGCAATCCCAAGCCAAAGGCATCGGCTATCTGGCCTGGTCCTGGACGGGCAACAACAGCGAGAACGCATGGCTTGACCTTGTGAACAGCAGCGACTGGAAAACGCCGACGGCATGGGGCAATATCATATTGAACGATGCCAACGGTATCAAGAACACTTCGAAGACAGCTTCGGTGTACTGAGGTAGAGTCTCGGGAGGAATTAGTGTTAAATAAGATCCAACTGACCCTCAAGCGGTCGATTGGATCTTTTCCACTTTTATATGGAGAAATCCCCCTAATACAGATAATCATCGGTCACAAAACGGCGATATGCGCCCCAAGTAAAAAAAATAAGATATAGACTAACAACGGTGACAATTGCTCCATTCACGGACAAATTCCCCATTAAAGATCTATCTAATCCTATATGCTGCATATACGGAATAATCATAAACGTGATTACGTTGTATAAGTATGGGATATGAGAAACAAAAGAGGCCCATTTTAAGTACAACGAATCAAACAACAGAGAGCCCAGATTATATACCATACAAACACCGATGGCATACGTTACACTCTTGCTGTACATAGCGACGAAGCAGTAGAAGGAGCTTATTGCTACTAATGAGGCAAGCGCCCAACCATAGTATTCAAGCATCTGCAGTCCTTGAGATCCGGACAGCCCCGCATCACTTACATCATATGAAAGAGTCCATACTTCAACGATCACCTGCGAGGATACTGCAAATGCAATGAGAAGAAGCAAGATAGAAGCATTCAAAACCAGCAGCTTACTCCAGAAAATCTGACCGCGGGTAAATCGGCGCATAAATAACAAACGCAGTTGCCCGCTTCGAAATTCCTCAGTGTATACAGCAGCAGCTAAAGCAGCCACAGCTATATTGCATGCTAAAAACAAATTCTCACGCAGACCAGTAACGACAAAGTTTAAGGATAATACCTCTACAGGAACCTTCATCGTGCGCAAAAAATATACTCCTGTCGAACAGGCTAGCATCGGTGTACATAAAACCATGAGCCAGAACCACTTTCGTCTCCATAATCGCTCGAACTCGCTGTATATTAATAGCTTCATAGTCCCATTAATCCCATAAAAGCATCCTCCAGACGTTGGCCGTCCTCAACCAGTTGATCAGCGGGCCCCTTCCAAACTAGTGTCCCTTCTTTAATTACAATCAGTTCGTCACACATTTGCTGCAACTCATCCAGCAAGTGACTTGAAATAAAAAAGGCATAATTCGCTGAATCACGCAGACGAAGCACAATATCTCTCAGCTCTCGCATCCCCATAGGGTCAAGGCCGTTTGACGGTTCATCTAGCAATAGAAGCTCTGGAGCCCCCAGCATAGACTGCGCAATCCCGAGCCTTTGCTTCATACCCAGCGAATAGGTTTTCACCTTGTCATCCCCCCGTGTTTCCAGTCTTACCTTTGTAAGCAACTCTTCAATATGTATCTCCCGATCTGAGGGTGCAATCTCAGAGTGCAACCGTGACAAATTTCGTAAAACCTGCCTGCCTGTCATATAATCAAAAAAGACCGGAGATTCAATAATAGCACCCACCTTGGACAGCGCCTTTTCCCGATCCGTCTGTACATCATATGAAGCTATCTTTACAGAGCCGCTGGTTGGCTGCATCAGTCCGGTCATGATTCGCATCATTGTGGTTTTACCAGCTCCATTAGGTCCGATGAATCCATATATCTTTCCTTCCTGAAGCTTAAATGAAACACGATCTAACAAATTCCTTTTTCCCATTTTTTTCGTTACCTGACTGACCTCCAGTAAGGAGTCCGACATACTATTCCCTCCATTCACAAGCAAATCACAAAATAGTTCCGACGTGTACATTTGATATGTAAGATCTTTATTGACAACATAACTTCACTTAACAGTGACTCATATTAAGGTACAGATTGAAAAATATCACATGTTGCGTAATGTAAACAACTTTCTTTATGTAAAATAAAATGATGAGGGTAGCCCTTCAGTAAACGTTCTACCTCAGGGCTACCCTCTATATAAAATAAACCGTTTTCTATTTAGTAACTAGCCTGTCAACTACTCCAGTTCAATCCACTCGCCGAGCAGCGTGTCCAGCTCCGCTTGCAGTCGTTCACGCGCGTCCCACAGCTCCGCCATGCGCATCGTGTCGCTGCTTGTGCCAAGCTGCTCCAGCTCGGCATCCGCCGCCGCCAATTCCGCTTCCTTGGCGGCAATCGCCCGCTCCAGCCGCTCGCTGGATGCGGCGGGCGTGTCTAAACGACCTGCCGCACCCGGACGCGTGCGGCTCGCATCGTCTTCGGCAGGCGCTCCTGTCCGCGCAGCCGAAGACGTTCTGTTGCTGGCTGCACTGACAGATGCAGCCCCGCCCAAGCCAGAGCCGCCACCTGCAGCGGCTCTGCTTCCGGATGCCGTGCGTGCCCCGGCATCTCCTGTGCTCAGGAGGCGGGCGTGTTCCAGTTCCCGCTTCTTCGCCCGGTATTCATCGAAGCCGCCCAGATAAGAGGCCAGCTTTCCGTCCTCCAGCTCCCAGACGCGCCCAGCCAGCTTATTCACAAAATAACGGTCGTGCGAAATCGCCAGCACGGTTCCCGTGTAACTGTCCAGCGCTTCCTCCAGCGCCTCGCGTGAGTCGATGTCCAAATGGTTGGTCGGCTCATCCAGCACCAGCAAGTTCGGCTTTTTCATGGCCAGCAACGCCAGCCGCAAGCGGGACCATTCTCCACCGGACAGCATGCTAACAGGCTTAAACACATCTGCTCCGTAGAACAAATACTTCGCCAGCAGCCCTCGTGCCTCGCCTTCCTCCACACCCGCTTCTTCCTTGAAGTACACAAGCACGGTCGCACGACTGTCCCGCTCTCTTTCCTGCTGCGCCAAATATCCATACTCCACGCGTGCGCCCCATTGCACCATGCCTGCATCCGCACTCTCCTGACCGAGCAGCAGCTTGAGCAGCGTCGTTTTTCCCGAACCGTTATCTCCCAGCAGCGCCACCTTTTCACCAAACTCCAGACTGCCTGTAGCCCCTTTTAATATCTGGCGCTCCCCGTAGGCTTTGGCCATTTCTTCGAAATGCAGCACGCGTCGGCCCGAACGGTCCTCCAGTCTCAAATTAAACTCAGCCCCTTGCGGGTCCAGTACAGGCCGCTTCACCAGCTCCATGCGCTCTAATGCTTTACGGATCGAGTTCGCTTTTTTAAAAAACTTTTCGTTATCCCCATTGCGTCCCCACTCTTCAAAACGCCGAATGGCCTCTTTCATCTTCTTGATCCGCTTTTGCTGTTCCTTGTAGTCCTCGAATTGCAGCAGCAGCCGTTCTTCCTTCTCCTTGACGTAGCCACTGTAGTTTGCATAATACGTAAACGCCTCGCCATCCTCCAGCTCAATCATCTTGACGGCAACGCGATCCAGAAAATAACGATCATGTGATACAACAACACACGCGCCCGTATAGGCTTGTAAAAATTGCTCCAGCCATTCCAGACCTTTTAAATCCAAGTGGTTGGTCGGCTCATCCAGCAGCAACAGATCCGGTCGTCCAATCAACTGGGACGCGAGTGCAATTTTCGTTTTCTCCCCGCCGGACAACGAACCAAAGCTGCGCGTATACATGGCTTTGGGGATACGCAGCCCGTCGGCTACCTGATCGATATTCGCATCCATTTCATAGCCGCCGCTTCGCTCAAACCGTTCCTGCAAGGCGGCATACGATTGCAGCAGCTTCTCCAAACGATCTGCATCCGCAGCTACTACCGGATCGGACATTTCACGCTCCAGCTCGCTCATCTGATTGCGGCAATCCTTCAGCTCACGATAGGCGTAAGCCAGCGTTTCATACACGCTCAAGTGTTCAAACTCCGCCGGGATTTGCGGCAAATAGCCGATTTTCGTATCCTTGGCGATGACGAGCTGCCCTTCATCCGGGCGGGACAAACGTGCGATTAGGCGTAATAGGGTGGTTTTACCGCTTCCGTTGCGGCCGATGAGTCCCACCTTTTCCCCCGTATGAATATCAAACGATGCACCGTCCAGAATCAGATTGGCACCTTGGTATTTTTTCAACTGTTGACCGTTCACGATATACATGTTCAGGCTCTCCTTTATTTAGGAAGACCCTTACCCGCGCAACACAAAAAGAGCCGCAGGAGCTAGTAGCCCGCGACTCTTTGGATGATACAGCAATCCGTTCGAGTTAAGGTAGGCGTCTTCTCGCGATGTTTACAACCGTATGATTAAAATTGGACAGACTTCTCCCGTTGTACGGAAAAGTATGCATAATGCCAGCCATAGCAATCGGCAGCTGGCTAATACGGTTGTTCAGCATCTCGTGATTCACCTACCTCACCTCCTTCTTCATAATTGCGTGTAGTATAACATAGTTTCTCTCCTTATAAAAGAGGAGAATGCCGTATCGAGCTATAAAATGGATTGGTGCCCGTGCCCTCTGACGGCTTGCGATGCTCCGGTTCTCGTAATCGAAAATACGCCACATACAAAAGCAACAATCACAAAAGCCCCGCCTACCCATGCATTCGTGGCAACCGATTCACTATTCTCAATTACCGCACCGCCCAAGGCTGAACCGAGAGCAATCCCGATCTGGAGAGCAGAGAAATTGAAGCTTTGCTGAATACTTCCTGATTCGGGGGCATTTTCGATGAGATAGCTCTGCATCGGCGGGGACAAGGCCCAGCTCAATATTCCCCAGATGATCAGCAACGGCGCAAATACATACATCGAGTGAACCGAGAATGGCAGCAAGAACATCACGGCGATAAATACGCCCACAATGATCAAAATACTCTTCGCTGTGCCAAAACGATCCGCCAAAGAGCCGCCAATAAAACCGCCCCCAACAGCCGAAAGTCCAAATACAAAATAGGCGACACTAATCCACGATGCGTTCAAGCCCATCATATTCTCCATAAATGGAGTGAAATACGCATACAGTGTGTAATGACCCGCCAACGTTAGCGTAGTCACCAGATGCGCACTAATCACCTTCACATTTTTCAAGGATTTCAGTTGCTCGCGCATCGGCACGACATGTTCCGTCGGAATCCGCTCCATAAACAAGTTCATGACAAGCATAGCAACTACCGTCAATACAGCGATAATCAGGAACAGCACCCGCCAGCCAAACGCATTTCCAATCAGCACCCCGGCTGGAATACCTAGCACGATGGACGAGCTAACCCCCATGGAGATCACACCAAGAACCCGCGCCTGATAAGCCTTGGACACCACTTTGACGGCAATCGTCAGCGATAACGTCACAATCAGCGATCCACTTGCGGCGGTAACGATACGGGATATAAATAAGACTGCATAATTCGGACTCCAGAAGGCCAACAGGCTTCCCAGAATAAAAATAAACATCGACCATAAATACAGCCGTTTTCGTTCAATTCTGGCGGTCAGCGCCAATAATGTCGGCCCGGCGATAGCATAGACAAGTGCATAGATCATAATAAGCTGTCCAGCCGTGCTTACGGAGACATTCAAATCCTGCGCAATTTGGGGCAGGACGCCGCCGATAATTAACTCCACCAGTCCCACCGTAAAGGTCGCAATCGTTAAGATAACTACTTTAAAGTTCATTACATAAGCTCCTTTGCTGTCATGTAAATCCCTCGATATACGCAAAAAAATCCTGACCACAAGAAATGTACAAGACGTACACTTTTTGTAATCAGGATTTATCGGTTCCTGGTAGAGACCCTCAAACCATATTATTGAGGTTATACAAATGGGACATTCATTGATCACGCATCACGAAGGTTATAGACATTACTATAAAGGAGCCTAACCCGAAGTTCAACCCCCTAAAGCTGTAAAAATTCGCTCATGGCGTGATCCGACAGATATGGTAAGTATTCATGGCCGTATTCGTGATACAGGAGCATTTCCTTGTCCGACGCGATTTTATTGTACACCGCATATTGTGTGGAAGGTGGGCAGATCGTATCCGACAGCCCCGTCACAAATAGCACCCGACCACGAATACGATCTGCCAAATGTTGAATGTCGATGTAGCCTAATCGGTGAAATAACTCTTCCTCGCGCACATGATTCGGATCGAACCAGCGAAAATAATACACCAGCTCCTCATATGCAGACGTGGTGGCATCCAGCGCCCAAGCTCTTTTATAGTCCGACAGGAAAGGATATACCGGAACCGCTACACGTACACGTGGCTCCAATGCTGCGCAGGCAACCGTCAATGCTCCCCCTTGGGAGCAGCCGAATGCGCCGATTCGATTAGGGTCTACCTGCTCCATTGACATCAGAATGCGCACCGTCTGCACGGTATCCAAAAATACATTGCGGTAATAGAGCCGATCCGGGCTCGGGTCGTCGATCCCCCGGATGATATGTCCGCGAATCGTCGTTCCCTGAACCTGCAAGTTGTCCTCGGACAGCCCGCCTTGCCCCCGGCAATCCATGGCCAGCACGGTGAACCCGTGTGCGGCATAGCTCACTTTATCGAACCAATCGCCGCTGTCACAAGAATATCCGTGAAACATCGCTAAAGCAGGACCTCTTTCCGTACTATGCTTGGGTCGGACGAGCTTTCCATGAACCTTCGCTCCGCCTACCCCTATAAAATACAGATGAAAGCACTCCACCAGCGGAGAGACAAAATCGGCTGGCTCCAGCATATAATCCAGCGGCTGCCGCTCCAGCTCCTGTAGCGCCCGTTCCCAGTACGCATCAAAATCCGGCGGCTTCGGGCTACTGCCCATATACGACTGCAATTGCTGTAAAGACATGTCCTCCGGCATTCAGGTCCCCTCCTACATCCGGCCCAACTCATGGTCGTCTGCAACCACTTCATCCGTTGCGATGACATACTTCATCATGTCGGATACTGTCGTGTATGCGACACCTACATACGTGTCAGCGGCTCCATAATAGATCGCGATCCGTCCGGTGTCGGCATCATGCAGCGTAGCACACGGGAACACTACGTTTGGCACAAAGCCACGTTCCTCGTACCATTCCTCCGGGGTCAGCACGAAATTGGAGGAACGATATTTAACCTTAGATGGGTCATCCAGGTCAAGAACGGCTACCCCCATGCTGTATACCAGTCCATTGCACGTGCCCGTCACTCCGTGGTAGAACATGAGCCAGCCCTCGGTCGTCTCGATCGGAGCCGGTCCGCCGCCAATCTTCACTGATTGCCACCAGCCCTGTCCGCCCTTGCTCATCACATGACGGTGCTTGCCCCAATACACCAGATCTGGGCTTTCACTGAGAAAAATATCGCCGAACGGCGTATGACCGCTGTCGCTCGGACGGGATAGCAGCACATAGTTTCCGTTTAGCTTACGAGGTAACAGCACACCGTTTCGATTAAACGGCAGGAACGGATTTTCCAATCGTACAAAGTTTTTAAAATCCTTCGTTTGCGCTATCCCCAACGCCGCACCGTAAAAATCTGTACACCAGATGATATAATATGTGTCCTCCACTCGGACCAGACGCGGATCGTAAGCATAATTAGGCTGGTAATCGTCCCCTTCCTCATCGACCAAATGCAAGCGTTCCGTTTCGATGTCCCAAGCCAACCCGTCGTCACTCCAGCCCAGATGCAAATGCGGGCGTCCATTAATCGTTTCCGCCCGAAACACCCCCACAAACCGCCCCTCATACGGAGCTACTGCACTGTTGAAAATACGGGCAATGCCCGGCACCGGATTGCGTCCAATGACCGGATTCTCAGTATGTCTCCATACCGGAGCCTCACTGCCTTCAGGCTTATCCTGCCACGGCATTTCCGGCAGACTGTCTCCCACAATTCGTACGTTACCTACATCCAAATCCACATTCAATTTACTCATACATATGCTCTCCTCTCACCGAGACACTTGATTTTTTGATTTTCTATTAAACCGTTGTTCTATTTCACTGAGCCCTGCGCGAATCCGTTATAGATATATTTTTGTAATGACAAAAATGCAATAAGTGTCGGAATAATAGCAATGATTATACCCGCGCTGATCACTTCCCATTGCGAGCCATACGGCCCTTTAAACTTGAACAACGCCGTCGAAATGACCTGAAGGCTTGTTTTGGGCATATACAGAAACGGGGTGTAAAAATCGTTGTAAATATTAACCCCTTTGATAATAATGACCGTCACAATGGCGGGCTTGAGCAGGGGCAAAATAATGCGCCAGTAGATGGTCAGATAGGAGGCACCATCCAACATGGCCGATTCGTCCAGTGCCACCGCAATGGAATCCAGAAATTGCAGAAAAATATACACCGCAATAATATCGGTTCCCAAATACAGCAAAATAGCTGCCCAAGGCGTGTTAAACAGTTCCAGCTTGTTGATAATCTGGAATGTCGATACCTGTGTCGTTACCCCCGGAATGAGGGTTGCGAGCAAAAACGCACCCAGCATGAGACTTTTGCCTTTAAATTTAAAACGATTCAAAATATACGCGATCATAGAGCCAGTCAACGTCGCGCCGATGATCGAAATGATCAGAATAAAGGCCGTGTTCACAAATCCGGTCAGCATGTTGCCGTTCACAAAGGCTTTGGCGTAGTTCGCCCAATTCAGCCAGTTCACCGGGGGAGTCAGAGGACTGGTTGCCGAATATTCAGCCTTCGTCTTCAAGGAAGCAAATAAAATCACGACAATCGGCAGCAGTGCGACGAACGCACCCAGCAAAAGCGCGGCATACTTGATGCTGTTCGCCAGCGTTCTTTTCAGCATATACACGGTTAATCCTCCTCCCCCCGAATCAGCAAACGTTGCAGCAGCGTAACTACAATCACGATCAGCAGCAAAATAACCGCCATCGCCGAGGCCAGACCGACCTTGCTGTATTTGAACGCCACGTCAATCGTCTGAATGACGAACGTTTTACTGCCATTGGAGCCGCCAGTCATAATATACGGAATATCGAATGCACTGATCGCACCGCTAATCGCCAAGATGAGATTCAGCTGCAAAATCCGCTTGATACTCGGCAAAATAATGTACCGAAACTGATGCCAGCGGTTGGCCCCGTCCATATCAGACGCTTCATACAGATCACTTGATATGGAGGAAATCGCACCGAGAAACACAATAAAGTTAAAGCCCATGTATCTCCAGATCGACGTGCCAGCCAGTGAAATATTGATAATCTCCGGGTTGCCCAGCCACAGCTTGATATACGAACCCAGCCCCAGTGCCTGAAGTAGTGTATCCAGCGTGCCGTCCGGCTTGAAGAAGAACAGAAAAATAAAACCAATGGCCACCCCGTTCATCAGGGAAGGGAAAAATAAAATGCCCTTAAACACATTTTTAAACCAGGTTTGAAAGCTGAGAATGGTTGCAAAATAAAGGGCCAGCCCCATCTGTACAAACGTAGCGACAAAGTAATACAGACTGACCTTAAACACCGAAAAATACTCGGGGTCGGTAAAGATTTTGGTATAGTTTTCAAAGCCCACATATTCAAGACGCTTACTATAGCCGTTCCAGTCCGAAAAGCTGTATTTGAACATGTTGATCACTGGCAAGTACGCAAAAGTGACCAGCAGCGCCAGCGGAATAAATGAAAAGGCTGCAATAATCGCCATTCTTTGTTTGGAGTAGCTGAGATTCGAAAATTTAAACATGCTGCACCTCCTGGCTATCCGTCCATCGACTGCTACGTCGATCCTTTCTAATCGTCAGTTCAGATGACTATTTGGCTTCCTTCGCAGCCACTTCAGCACGCGCCTTCACCCATGCGTCGTTCAGATCCTTCATAATGGTGTCATACGATTCCGGGCGGTTACCGACCGCTGCCTCAATAATGCGTTTCTTGAAGTCCGGCTGCCACAAACCGATTTCTCCCTTTGTGTCGATTTTATTGACAATCCCTTCCTGTCCTTTTGGCGAAGGAGTGAGCGTTTCAAAGACAACTCCTTGATCTTCGTATTGCTTCAGAATGTTAGGCAATTCCGCACCCTTCAGCGGACTGATGCTGCCCGCCTGCTCTACAGCATAGTTGGACTTGTCAGTAAACCAGTCCACCCAGGCACGGGCCGCTGCTTTATTTTCACTGTTTACGTTAATGCCGAGGTTGTAATCACCTGCCAGCGGAACAAGCACCTTGGAGGCATTTGTCGGAAACGGCATAAAGCCGATATCATCCTTGTTGGTGGCTGTGCTTTTGATCTGGTCAATGGCCCAGGAGCCAAGTACCATCGTACCGATTTTGCCTTGAGCCAAATCCGCCTTGGAGGTCTCCCAATCCGTCGTGGTCGGGTCTTTTTCAATCAGACCATTTTTAGCGGCATCGTACATGATCTTATACAGCTCATAGTGAGGCTGACCCTTCGTGAAATTGTCGTCTGTACTCGGCTGTGTGACATTCACATATTCCTTCGTACCCGCCACTGTAGCCAAATCAGCTTCCCACTGGGTCAGTGCCCACCCGGAGGCATAGTTCGTAAACAGCGGCACTGCCTTGGTTTTGTCCTTAATCTGCTGTAGCGCTTTCAAAAATTGATCCGGGGTTTTAGGAAGTTGCGTGATCCCCGCATCCTTGAACACATTTTTGTTATAAATCACACCGGAATACGTCATTGCTACCGGAATACCGTAGACATTATTGTCCACCATACGTTCTTCAATGCCGGTATACTTGCTTTTCATCTCCTCATAAGTGCCCAGTGGTTCGAAAAATTCGGGTAGTTCTGCAATGGGAATGCTGGTAGGAATAAGCAAAACATCTCCGTAATCCCTGGTGCCCATCCGAATTTTAATTTGGCTCTCATAATCGGCTAATGCCTGAAAATTGACCTTCACCTTCGGATAAAGCTTGTTAAATTCCTTGGCGTAGTCCTGAAACACCGTATCCACAATGTCTGTCCGTTGTGTAATGACCGTGATTTCACCCTCCACATCCTTCGGATCAGAGCTGGCTGCTGGCGTATCTGATCCTTTTGGGGCACACCCTGCAAACAACCCCGCTAACAATAGCACCGATAGTAACGGCACCAAAACCTTGGACAACTTCATAAAACGACCCCTCCTGCTTTTTAAAATAAGGTTATCGTTAAACTAACAAAATCATTTTATTATGATAACGCTTACTATGTCAATTTTATTATTTTGTGAATATATAAGCAGAGCTATAAAAGTTTCATAATTTCAATACAATCCGGACAGTTCTTCCCACCCAGAGTAATAACGATAGCAGCACAGCTGCCCTGCAACATAACCATTAGCCTTGGGGTAACAGTTATGTTTCAGAAGAGTTGACAGCTTTGAAATACGTGATTATGATTTTGAATAAAGTTAACGATAACCTAATATAATTTACTAAGGAGGGTTTTGCCTCTTGGACACGTTGCTACATGAGATCAGACAGGAATGGAAGGATCATATACTCCCGTTCTGGCTAAGGTTGAAGGATGAAGCGCACGGTGGATTTTATGGTGAGGTGGATGTCGATCTGCACATCCATACGGAGGCGAACAAGGGTGGGATTGCTACTGCACGGTTACTCTGGTCATTCTCCGCGGCAGCCCGTGTGACCGGGGAACGCATCTATAAGGATGCCGCACGACACGCTTTCCTGTTTCTGCAAGAACACCTGATAGACCCGGTATATGGAGGAATGTACTGGATGGCAGATCATACGGGCCGTCCTGCCGACACAGGCAAGCACGTCTATGCACAGGCATTCGCCATTTATGCCTTGTCCGAATATGCGCGGGCAACGGGCGACCCCGATGCACTGCCACTAGCTAAGGAGCTGTTTCACCTGCTGGAGCAAAAAGGATATGATCGCACCCGCCAGGCATACAGTGAACAATTTGACCGTATGTGGAACACACAGCCTAATGAGCTGCTCAGCGAAAACGGGGTTACTGCGCATATCACCATGAATACACATATTCATGTTCTGGAAGCGTATACCCAATTACTGCGCGTATGGCCGGATAAAAGCGTGCGAGATGCACTGGCGAATGTACTGGACATTTTATACAGTCGTGTTTACGATGCTTCCGCCCGGCGGTTGGGGGTATTTTTCGACAGTGACTGGCGCTCTCTGCTCGACCTGACCTCGTACGGTCACGACATTGAAGCTAGTTGGCTGATTGAGGAAGCTATGAACGTACTGGGGCACCATCCCCCGGAATATGTAGACATGATGGTGGATATCGCCCATGCGGTAGCCGAACGTGCTATTCAGCCAGATGGTTCACTGATCAACGAACGGGAAGGCGATCAGGTAGACACCTCGCGCATATGGTGGGTACAGGCAGAAGGAATCGTCGGCTTTTACAATGCGTATCAACGAACACAGGACGAACGTTTCTTACAGATTGTACGGGATTTGTGGGCCTACACTCGGCAGTATATCGTAGATCCACGACCTGGAGGTGAATGGTTCTGGTCCGTTCAAGCGGATGGCAAGCCTGATCCAAAAGAAGTTGCTGGGCCTTGGAAATGCCCTTATCACAACAGCCGATTTTGCATCGAAATGCTGGAAAGGATGGGAACGAAATGATTCATACCCAATACAATAAGCTGCTTGCGCAACAAGAGGAACTGATTACACGCCCGAATGAGGTCAACACCACCTTTTACAATGGCATCTACGAACGCTACCGTTACCCTGTACTCACACGTCATCACGTCCCGCTGCACTGGCGGTTTGATTTGAACGAGCAGACGAACCCGTTTTTCATGGAGCGTCTGGGTGTGAATGCAGCGCTAAACCCTGGCGCGATCTATCATGAGGGCAAATATATTCTGGTTTCCCGCACCGAGGGGCTGGATCGGAAATCGTTTTTTGCCCTGGCCGAGAGCGATAACGGTATTGACCAGTTCCGGTTCATCGATGCTCCATTAATATGGGACGATATCGACCCGGACGAAACGAACATGTACGATATGCGTCTGGTGAAGCATGAGGATGGCTGGATCTACGGCATTTATTGCTCGGAGAAAAAGGACCCTGACGCACCAGCACACGACACCTCCAGCGCTGTCGCCCAGGCCGGACTGGTCCGCACCCGCGACCTTCGCACATGGACCCGTCTACCGAATATCTCCACCCGATCACCGCAACAGCGTAACGTTGTCCTGCACCCCGAATTCGTGAACGGCCAATACGCCTTTTACACGCGTCCGCAGGACGGTTTTATTTCCACCGGCTCGGGCGGCGGCATTGCCTTCGGTCTGTGCGAGGATATTACACAGCCTGTGATTGAGAGCGAAGCAGTGATTGACGAGCGCTGCTATCATACAGTGTACGAAGCCAAGAACGGACAAGGGCCCGCTCCGATCAAGACCAGCCGCGGCTGGATTCATATCGCTCATGGCGTACGCAATACCGCCGCTGGTTTGCGATATGTGCTGTACACCTTTGCCACCAGCCTGGAGGACCCTTCGCGCGTCATCGCCAAGCCCGGCGGGCATTTTATAGCCCCCTATGATGAAGAGCGTGTCGGGGATGTCTCGAACGTTATTTTTTGCAATGGAGCAGTGGTTAACGAGCAAAATGAAGTCTTTATTTACTACGCCTCCAGTGATACCCGTATCCACGTGGCAACAACGACCGTCGCCCGCTTGGAGGACTACACGTTCAACACACCGCCTGACCCACTGCGTTCACTCGGCAGCGCCGCTGTCCGACGTGAGCTGATTCAGCGGAATGAAGCGCTATTGCAGGCACGCCCTCATTCTTCGCAGCGGTCATAAGCCGCAAGCTTTATCCTGCCTGCGGAACCATGTATACTATCCAGAGAACAACTGTTATCCGCAGGCTAATGATTGTTCTCTGGGCAGCTACGCTGCTGCTCTTTATGTTTACAGGACAGCTATGCTGCTGATTTTTCTCGACAGGGCGGCTATGCTGCTGATGTTGATCTTTTTTAAATTGGAAGGCGGAACAGGAAATGAAGAGCAACGTAACGATGCGGGACATTGCAGAAAAGCTGGGGGTTAGCAGCGTGACCGTGTCGAAGGCGCTCAATGACAAGGATGGAGTTAGCGATGAGCTAAAGGAGCGCATCAAGACGCTTGCGGGCGAAATGGGCTACCGTTTCAATACCGCTGCCAAGTCCATGAAGGAGGGCCTCACCTATAACATTGGTGTTGTCATTCCCGAGCGTTTTACCGGCCCCGGCCAATCGTTTTATCTGCACATCTATCAGCAAATTTCGCGGGAACTCGAGCAATACGGCTACTACGGCATTCTTCACATCCTCCATCGCGAGGACGAAGAACAGCTTAATCTGCCACGTATCTATTACGATCGCAAGGTGGATGGCTTCATTCTTCTGGGACAAGTGAGTAAGCCATATATTGAGCTAGTGCAGTCCATGGACCTGCCCAAAATGTTTCTTGATTTTTATGATGAGCATGCCGATATTGACTCCGTAGTAACCGATAATTTTTACGGAGCCTACGAGCTGACCAACTATTTGATCGCCCAGGGACACCGGGACATCGCATATGTGGGTAATCTCTACTCCACCAGTAGCATTCAGGACCGTTTCCTCGGCTACTATAAATCCTTGCTGGAGCACAGGCTGCCCCTGCGTAACGAGTGGGTGCTCAGCGACCGGGACGACGAGGGCGTATACGTTGATATGGAGCTGCCTCAGCCACTGCCGACCGCCTTCGTATGCAACTGTGACCAGGTCGCGTACAACCTGGTGCAAAAGCTCATTGCTCTGGGATACCGTGTGCCTGAAGATTGCTCTGTGGTTGGCTTCGACAACGATGTATATGCCACCCTTATTGTTCCGCAGCTGACTACCGTTGGAGTGGACATTGAACAGATGGCACGTACTGCCATTGAATCGATGATGAAAAAAATAAGCCATCCCGGCAGTCGTTTTGGCCGGGTCCTTGTACAAGGTCACATCGTGTATCGCGATTCCGTGCAGCGCATGGAGAGGCCGTGATCGATGTATGCCTTGGACAATTGGCCCTATTCTCAAAGCTTCACAACCAAAAGCCGCTCAGCATGTCGCTGGAGCGGCTTTTGATGTTCATAGATTCTACACACGTGGTCAACATACTCGCCTTTACTCAGGAGCGTTGGGCCACAAAAGAGTTGCCCGTTCGATTGAGAATCGGGAGCATCCGCGTTTCCTGTCCCATGGAGGCTTGGCAGAACGGACAAACCGGTTCGCTCAAAAAGGTGAAATCCGTCCGCATCCAGCCGTTGCAACCCTCGTTGGTACACGACCAAATCGCCGTATCTTCCTCTGGGATAATCTCCGGAGCCTGGCGTCTGTACATCTACATTCCCCCCTCGGTTTTATGGGGTAATCCCCATTAGAAGGGAGCCCCGCCCAACGAAGCGGCAAAGAGGCTCCTCTGATCCAGCTCGTCCTGACCGTTTTTAGCTGGTCTTGGTGACATGCTCCGCCTGCGGCCCGCGCTGGCTTTCCACCACGTTAAATTCCACATGCTGGCCTTCGTCCAGCGTCTTGAAGCCTTCGCCGTCGATAGCGCTGTAGTGGACAAAAATATCCTGGCCCTCTGTCTCGATAAAGCCGAAGCCTTTATCTGCATTAAACCATTTGACTGTTCCTGTTGGCATATTGTTAAATCCCTCCTGTGCGGGTATTAATATGCTCCATCCTCTGAAAAATATGCGTATTTTTCCAAAATGTTTACTTACGGATCGCCTTGGTCCAGAAACCGCCATGAAACTGCTTCGGCTCCACTGTAATGACAAAGGCCTTGGGATCAATATCCAGAATGGATTGGTACAGCTTGTTCTGATTTTTTCGCTTAGCCAAAATTTCCATCACCAGTCGATCTCCATCCCGCCCGCTGCCCAGCCAGGCTGTAACACCGTACCCTTTGTCACGCAGCGCATTGGCGATACCTCCGTTGACCTCATTGCTGATCACCTTGACGGTTACGTAGCCGAGCGCTATTTTTTCCTCAATCCATGCTCCAATGAGAATACCAAGCGCATAGCCGATGGCGTAAACCGCGAGACTTGCCACCTGATCCAAATACTTAAGCACCATGTTCAGGCCCAGCACATAGATCGTAACTTCTACAGTACTTATGAGCGCAGCAACGTACTTCTGTCCTTTCAGCGTCAAAATCATACGCAGTGTATACGCAGACACGTAAATAATTTGAATAACAAAAATAAATAACAAAATTTTAAGCATACGCCCACTCCTCATTTCACGTTCTGATTTGGCCTGTATCCATCATTATACCCTTGTATGTCGCACAGCTTTCCGTTTCGCATCACCCTCGTTCGGGTAAAGACTAACTACAGCATGCTGAATGAATGTTCGATCATTATAAGGAGGGCTACAACATGAAGGATAACGGAATCAGCGATAAAATCAAAGGTAATGTTAACAAAGCCAAAGGTGAAATCAAGGATCAAATCGGGAATGCCACGGATAATAAATCCCTTCAAGCCGAAGGTAAGCTGGATAAGGCCAAAGGCCGTCTTCAGGAAACAGCAGGCAAGCTGAAGGACGGCAAATAATTCGTGCTTTGGATATAAGCTTTGACGCAATATTTTCCCATCAAGCCTCGCTGTCTTGTGCAGCGGGCTTATTTTGTTTGACTTGTTTTGTTTGACAACTTTTCAAAAAAACTTTTACGAAAACAGGGCAACTTTTACTGTTGCTGTTGCGTCTAACCAATATAAGCACATCTGCTAATATCCCTCCAAACGTGTTGGATTTTGTAGGCATTAATGTTACTCTAGTCTATGAACTAGGCTATAATTCTTAAATAAAGGGGTAGACCAACGAATGAAATCATTGAAATCTATGAAAAAGCCTGTCATCATCACTGCCGTATCCGCCTTGGCCATATCGGGGGCTCTTTTCAGCCAATCCACATATGCCGCGCAAGTGACTAAGCCGATCCAAGCAGTTTATAACAATATCAAAATCATCTACAACGGAACTGAGGTTCCTTATGATGCAAAAACAGAACCATTTATGCTGGATGGCGTGACTTATCTCCCGCTTCGTCTGGCAGGTACAGCTTTGGATAAAAAAGTAGATTGGGACGGTACCAACAAACGCGTAGTCATTGCTGACAAAGGCGTTCCGATTGATCAATCTACAGTTACAGCATTGAACAACCAGATTACGACGCTGACTCAGGAACTGAACACAGCGAAAGCAGCGAACACAACTAAAGACGCTACCATCGCTCAATTGCAAAAAGACAATCAGACGCTAAAAGATGACGCAAACAAAAGCAGCTCTAGCTCCTTGAAGGATCTTCAAAAGGAACTGAACGATGATCACAGTGATGCCTATAGCACTAATTCTGATATCTCGCTCAGTGGCGACAAAAACGATATTACGGTGACCATCGAAATGACAAAGACCAGATGGACAGACCTATCCGACAGCAGAAAAGAGAGCTACCTTGAAGACATCGTGGAAGATATTTTGAAAGAGTATAAAAATGCTGATATTGAGGGTACGGTTAGAAACTCCAGTAATAACGATAAATTGGCGAGCTTTACAACCAACAGCAAAGGCGATGTTACGATTAAAAAAATAGGTACATCTTTCGACGCAAGCACGATCCAACGTTCTTTGTTTGATAGATACAGCAACTACGCCGGGTACGGCTTTGATTTCAGCGTAAGAGGCGACAGCAGTAAAGCTACGGTGGATGTGTATGTAAATTCGGATGATTGGAATAAACTTTCGAACAATCAAAGAAGTACCCTGACAGATGGCATTATTGATCAGCTAAAAGATAGAGAATCCATTGACAGAGTGGAAGGGTACATCCGTAATAAAGGGAACAGTAGCCAAATCGCTACCTTCTAAGGATTGCTTGTTTGTTTACAGCATACGGGGAAAGATCTTTTATAATTAGCTAATTTCCCTGTACGTTATTTACGAGCGCGAGCAAAAAGAGACCGGATCCTTAAAGATCCGGTCTCTTTTTGCTTATATTCCCAGAGGTGACCCGCACAAATCACCATTCACTCTATTCAACAAGCCGTCCCACTGAAATAATACACTGCACTTTCTCACTCGATTTACCAAAGTCACGTTTTAACATCAGTTGTTCATTCGAACGAAAAAGCTATTTTCCCTGTCTCTTTTTTTCATAACTGCAACCTTCGATAGTCTGAACAATTATTGAATCAATCTGCCTACGGAAGTAATATATTTTATATAATCTTTATCCGCATCGGTTGTATCAATATTTTGGGTATAAATCAAATTACCATGGCTGGTGATTTTAACTTTATAATTCATATTGAATTTAGAATAAGGATTTACACTATAGGTCCCTTTGCTATAAACAATCATAGGATTAAAGTCGATTTGCCTGGAAGCAGGTGATAAGCCGCCCTCGTACATAGCATAAATATCCAGTATGCCTTTCTTGCGATCCCAATCAAAGGAAGTAAGATCAAATGCATTCGCGTCAATGACCTGAGCCAAGTCTTGTCCCTTAAAATTCATAAGAACTGGACTTTCCGTAAAGCTATCATGCCTTAGTTTCAATAAGCCCCGCTTGGAATCCCACTCCATCTTCGCATCTGTATCTTTCAACAGGACGGATACCGGCAAAAACATCGCATTGCTTTTCATGATGGGGACTGTGTCCATTGTCATGGGTTCGCCGTTAACCGATATTTCGGGTGATCCGATCGTTGCCGTTACATTACGGCCCAACAGATCAACAGAAGCGGTTTTGCTCGCTGCATTGTAAGTTACTTTACCACCCAATATATCCTTAGCCGCTTGGAGCGGTATAAGCAGTCTGCCCTTCTTATCCACAAAGGGTGATGCAGGGTAGGTGTATAAAACGTAATGATCATTGACCTTCAAGTGTATGTGCGTTTGTCCTTGAGCTTGCGCTGATGTCAAATTCGTGTTAGTAGCACCCAAACTCAATAAAATTATAAAGCAGATTAATAATCTAATTTCCATAATGCCCTCCTAGTTATTTTTTCGTAAGTAGTCTACTCCTACAAACATAGAATTTCAACCAAAATTTATAATATTTACCTCAATAAAGAATATTTATTTTTACACATAATGATGTATAGAAGGTTCAATTACATAACAAAAAGAGAGCGCCGTTCAGCGCTCTCTTCGAATAAAGCATATAAAATGTAAGGAATATTAATAGGCCAATGCAAAAAGTCCTTTGATGTGGGACAGGTAACGGATGTTACTGCCTTCCTTCATCAAAGTGGCTACAGCGCCTTTCAGTTGGGTGCCATTCGCACCAACCGTACCGATCGCGTCTGTTCTGCCCAAGCTGCCCAGCGTACCGGAGAACACTGGTGTGAAGCGTTCCATTTTCGCTCCGTTGAAGTAAGCAAAAATGTTGTAACCAACCGTTTCGCCCATTTGCCAAGCCAACTGTGCAGTTGGAGGGTATGGACGCTCGCCTTCATCTGGGAACACCACTGCGCTGTCGCCAGCGAGGAAGATGTCTTCATGGGAAGTGGATTGCAGTGCACCGTTCACGGTTGCGCGGCCACGGTTCACTTCGATACCGGATGCGCCAACCAGTGCGTTGCCTTGTACGCCGCCTGTCCAGATCAGGGTGTTCGTTTGGATCGAACGTCCGTCTTTGAGCAGAACTTCGTCGGCTTTCATTTCTGTAATTGGAACACCGGCTACGATTTGAACGCCACGTTTTTCAAGGCTTGTTACTGCACGATCAACCAGTGCTTGAGGGAAGCCTGCCAAAATAGATGGTCCAGCTTCTACGCAATACAGGTTAATATCTTCGTAGTTAATGCCTTTTTCACGACAAACCGCAGGCAGCTTGTCAGCATATTCGCCCACCAGCTCGACACCAGTCAGACCGCCACCACCGATAACGATTGTAGCGTCCGCTTTGTTGCCGGATTGCTTGTAAGCATCCAGACGAGCTTCTACGTGTGCGCGAATGCGATTCGCTTCTGCCACTGATTTCAGCGTGAAGCTGTGTTCTTGCAGCCCCGGAATACCGAAGTAAGCCGTTTCGCTGCCCAGGGAAATGACGAGAGCATCATAGCTCAACGTAGCGCCACTGGCCAGAGTTACTTTTTTATCATCCGGTTTGATTTCCGAAACCGTATCCACTTTCAGGATAATTTCTTTGTTACGCAGCAGTTTCTCCAAAGGAAGCGCAACAGCTTTCTCGGCAATTGTACCTGCCGCCAAACGGTGCAGCTCCGTAATAATTTGGTGAGACGCAAAGCGGTTTACCACTGTAATGGTTGCTTGGCTAGCGTCCAGATGCTGGCGTGCTGTCAGAGCGGCCAGCAAGCCGCCGTATCCGCCGCCCAAGATCAAAATTTGCTTCGACATGTCCATCCTCCGTTCTTGATCAGGTAATTATTTGCTCTCGCGTTGGCGCTCATTCAGAATATCCAGGAAAGCCTGGCTGAAACGCAGCGTTTTTTGTACATTTGGATCTTTAAGCATTTTGAGCAGGCCAAACAGACCTACACTGCCGTCTGTAGTTTGTACGCGGTCTCCTGCTTCAATGGCAGCAGAAGCCAAGCCTTTAGCCGACTCTGTAACAGGCTTCACAAACTCTCCCATGGAACTTTTCATATCGCCGATAAATACAGGGTCGGTTGCCAAACTACGGGCTACATCATAAGCGTCGGTCATCAAAGTAACCATCTCAGTCAACTTGGGCAGATTCTCAACCAGTACGGTCAGCGATTGCTGAACCTCCGGTTTCATCAATTGGTCCAATACATCCCGAGACTCTTTAGTAGCTTCTTGTGTTACAGCCACCTCTTGTTGGTTTTCAGACATGCGTGAACGTCCTCCTTTACTGTGAAAATAGAAGTCCATTCCTTTCTCGTAACCTGTATCCATAAACTCTAGCAATAAAACGTTCATTGAATTCACGCCCTTAAACATGCAAGAAGCACAGCTAAAACCGGCCTATACCCAATGGGGCAAGACTGATTCATCGCAAACGCCAATTGTATATGTTCAGACGGTATTCTGTTGTTACTGCTGCGGAATATCCCACGAAGCGCTCCTTCGTGACTACAACAGGCCGAAACGGAACCCTATACCTCTATATTACACTGTTTACAACACAATCGTCGAAGAAATTTTAAATTTGCACAAATTTCTACAAAATTTTTATTGTTATTTTAGATAAAAATTAGAATAAACTTAGATTTTGTCCAATTTTCCGCAAAAAAAGGGGTCATATCATAGCATGCAAGGGTAATAGAAAGAGTGAATCTCATATCGCGATCACATGAAAATCACCACAAAATATGTATACGGAGGTTTGATACGATGGCTAAAACATTTTCAGATAAGGCGGAACAACCGCATGGAAGGAATCCGGCTTTGAGGTCGAGCTGTACTCAAGACCGAGAAACCGACACCCTCAGAAGCGCCGCCCGGCTTTCATAGGGAGTCCTCAGGGGCATCGGAATCATCAGGAGATGGCAACGGCACACCAGATTCGATGAATTCATCGACATCACGGGCCGCCTTGAATTGATTGCATTCGTTGCAAGCACATACACAATTGACGGGCGTAGTGTGTCCCCCTTTGGCACGGGGCAGCAAATGATCAATGGTAGCACCATAACCCCCGCAGAAAAAGCAGGTATAGCGATCACGCTTGAGCACATATTGACGGAATTCCTTATTGCTGTAGAGTCTGCGGATGGTGTACGGATTAACAACCACTGCCATGCGCTCTCTGACCAGTGTAACCGCCAGATCAAATTCAATCTCCTGATGCCAACGTCTCCCCTGATCAGTTTTGCCCCTTAGCCGAATCATACCGTTACGGTTGAGCCGCAGAACCTTGGTATCCGCAGGCTTCAGCCTGCTGAGCAAATGTCGAACGCGCTGCCGATGACGCTCACGGGCTTTATCCGTGACTGGCTTCCTGCGTGGCGGCTGAGGCTGCACGTCAGGCTGTGCGGACGCCTCCATGCTTTGCACGACTGCCTCATCCCCAGCGCCATGCGATGCCAGGGAAGCCGTGAGGGGCTTTCTTCCCTCGCCGGAAGGAGCGGACGCAGACGCACGTTCTTGCGCCGCTAACCCCCGGCAGGAACGACAAGGACCACGCCGGGAATAAGGACCGGCCCGGCGACCGGTTCTGCGCTGAAATTCCGTTAAAGGCTTCAGCTCCTGACAATACGTACATTTTTTCATCAGCGGTTTACCCGCTTCGTTACTGATTGACTGCGATTCCGTCATGTCCGCCCCTCCTTTCCCCGTTGCTCACGTTTACCGAATACCTGAAACCCGAACCTTTGTTAAGTTAAATTCATTCTACCGTTTTCACGTTCCCTTTTCTAGCTATCGAATATATATACTCTCAAGGTATAACAAATTTTAATCATTTGGCATACGTTATACAGCGATCCCTGTTCTTCGTTCGGCAGCTTATTAACCGCCTGACGTTTAGCCCCCCTTGCTTGGTGGGTAACTTGTTATATATGAAGGAGGGACGCATGATGAAAAGGAACCATACGATGATGCAGTTTTTCGAGTGGAACGTCGAGGCTGACGGCTCCCACTGGAAGAAACTTGCCCGCCTGGCACCGGAATTGAAGGCCAAAGGAATTGACGCGATATGGATTCCACCTGTCACCAAGGGCCAATCCCCCGAGGATACGGGATACGGCGTCTATGACCTTTACGATCTGGGTGAGTTTGATCAAAAAGGTGCGGTGCGCACCAAATACGGTACAAGGGAAAATCTGCTGGAGGCTATTGCTGCCTGCGTTTGCCACGGTGTAGCCGTCTATGTCGATCTGGTCATGAACCATAAAGCTGGCGCGGATGAAACCGAAGTATTCAAGGTCGTCGAGGTCAACCCGGATAACCGCAATGAGGTCATTTCCGAGCCGTTCGATATCGAAGGCTGGACTAAATTTACGTTCCCCGGTCGTCAGGGTCAGTATTCCACATTTCAATGGAATTTTGAGCATTTTAACGGAACAGATTACGATGCAAGTCAGGACCGAACGGGAATTTATCGTATTTTAGGCAAAAACAAAAGCTGGAGCGAGCATGTAGATGATGAATTCGGTAATTATGATTATTTGATGTTCGCCAATATTGACTATAATCATCAGGAAGTGCGCAAGGAAATGATCCGCTGGGGCAAATGGCTGGTGGATACCCTGCAATGCAACGGGTTTCGGCTGGACGCAATCAAGCATATCAATCATGAATTTGTACGGGAGTTCGCGACGGAAATGATCAAAAAGCGCGGACAGGACTTTTATATGGTCGGCGAGTTTTGGAAACCCGATCTGGAATCATGTCAAAAATTTCTGGACACCATTGATTATAAAATCGACCTGTTTGACGTATCCCTCCACTACAAACTACATAGCGCTTCCTTGGGTGGAAAGGATTTCGATTTAAGCACCATTTTCGAGGATACGCTAGTCCAGACTCATCCCCTGAACTCCGTTACTTTTGTCGATAATCATGATTCCCAGCCCCATGAAGCTCTGGAATCGTGGGTAGAGGACTGGTTTAAGCCCAGCGCCTACGCGCTCATCTTGCTGCGCAAGGACGGTTACCCCTGCGTATTCTACGGCGATTACTATGGCATTCAAGGGCAAACGCCCGTGAAAGGCAAACAGGCCGAGCTGGATCCGCTCCTGTACGCCCGATATCATAAAGCCTATGGTGAGCAAAAGGATTATTTGGATGATCCCAATACGATTGGATGGGTTCGTCAGGGCGTGCCTGAACTGAAGGGCTCCGGCTGTGCCGTGGTAGTCACCAACGCCGACAACGGAGAGAAGCGTATGTTTGTGGGAAAACACCGCGCAGGAGAGCATTGGACCGATCTGACGGGCCGTCACGACCATATCGTACAGATTGAACAGGATGGCTACGGCGTATTCCCGGTTCGTGCTGGCAGTGTATCGGTGTGGGCGCTTCCCGCCGAGGATGACAGCCCGGAAGCAGACGACGACGTGGACGCTTAACTTATACCCAACCCAAAGAGGACAGGATGCGAGGATGCGCCCTGTCCTCTTTTTTTATCGAAAATCACTCCGTCACCTTGCTTTGGTTAGCCACAACCTGTTTTTTCGCCTCCACATGACTCGGATCACCAAGATAGAAGCGCCGAATGGGATCTATATGCTCGTCCAGCTCATATACCAGCGGAATGCCAGTCGGAATATTCAAATCCAGCAGTGCGGTTTCGTCCAAATTCTCCATGTACTTGATCAATGCCCGCAGGGTGTTGCCATGCGCGGAAATAATGACCCGTTCCTTTTTTTGCACCAAGGGCACAATCCGCTGCTTCCAAAACTCACCGACCCGATGCACGGTATCCTCCAAACTTTCCCCAAGCGGCAGCTCTTCCGGCTTAATGTTACGGTATCGTTCCTCCCTGTGAGGACTGCGTTCATCCTGTTCATCCAGCATGGGAGGCCGTACCGTCAGGCTGCGCCGCCAGATATGAACCTGCTCCTCGCCGTATTGGACGGCAGAATCCAGCTTGCTGAGTCCCTGAAGAGCACCATAATGGCGTTCGTTCAGTTTCCACGACTTCTGCACGGGTATCCACAAATGATCCAGCTCGTCCAAAATGTGATACAGCGTACGAATGGATCGTTTTAGCACCGAAGCGAACGCCAGATCAAACGTATACCCGGCCTCCTTGAGAATACGGCCCGCCTCTATAGCTTCATGGGTTCCCTGCTCGGTCAGGTCGACATCCGTCCAGCCTGTAAACAGATTTTGGCGGTTATATACGCTTTCTCCATGCCTCACCAGCACCACTTGATACATAGGCCCCACTCCTTTACTTACTGTCGTTATGTTTTACCTAACTTCTATGTATTTAACGTAAAATGCAGTTTTTAAACAGGTTCTTTTACTACTCGCAAAAATAGGAGGTTTCTCCATAGCCTGATCACACAAATTTGTGTGCTTTTTTTGGATAGTTTTTGTGGACAGGATTTTGCAAAATTCGATTCCAGTCGCTCCGAAGTGCAATATATAGACGAACTAGACCATCTCGATCTATATATTGTTCATTGGAAGTCGCTTATTTGATTTTTGCAAACTCCTCGGGAATGAAATACTTAAAAAATGGAACAGCAACTCAGAGTTAAAAACAAAAACAAACAACTTTGACCGATGACGAGAGCAGCTCGCAGCAGAACTTCTTTAAATCAGCTTCATCCAGAACCATTTCCCAGAGATCATCCGAGGCTTTACGGCACGTGCAGGCAGGCAAGGTACCAGTTAACCAGCGGAAACATGAACAGCCTGGTCAGAACCCTTGCGCGGTTCAATTCCGTAGCGTGCCTCATTAAGATATTGGAAGTTGATTAATCAAGGCTTTTCTATCCTTATCTTGGAAAGAGGGGATCACTTTTATTAACTCAATAAGGAAATTTATGACTGGTTTAGAGTAAAAACAAAATTTGAAAAAGAGAGTAGGTTTTGTATATGAAGAACATTAAAAAGGCTTCTTTGCTTTCGGTCTTGTCTTTAGCTGTTGCAATTCCATTAACTGCTTCTGCAGCAGCTACGACTGATGTGAATGCGCCAAAAGTGGGGGATCACGTCATTACTCCTCAGGCCACTAATAAGGTACTAGCTAAGTCTCTTGGGAATACTGACATGTCAGAGCGTTTCTACATTGATCCGGGATATGGATATGCTAGAGTGTTTGTGTCAAATGACGGGAGTGCCCCAATTAATATAACAGTAACTCAGGATCAGCTAGTGGTCCAGTTAAGATGAGTGGAAAAGTACAGCCGGGTAAAACATTTGATGAAATTAACGGAAGCGCTTGGTCTACTGGTAATTTCTATCTTAACCTTACTTCACCCGGAGGTATTATGAAGGGCGGATGTTTCATTGGGCATCCGATTCTGTACTGAATGTTTCCAGGCCATGAAAAACGGTGAGAACATGGGCAAGCGTACCGCTTGGGACAATTAGCATTGAGAAAGTGAGCAAACGCCAGCTTCTTGTGGTTTAATCGTTCATTTTCCGGTTTCTACCGATTTTTGCTCTTTGACGGTCATTTTCAGTAATCAGTAAAATGATCTTGTCATTCCTCTCTAGTAACTAAGTACAAATGCTTTTATGCAACAGCACAGCGTTTTGCATCCCGCTTACGGGAATAGGTCTTATTGCTGTTTCTTTTTCGGGTTTTAAATAAGCGCCTGTGTTCATTTGGTGCACATAAAGTATATAAAGCTTAATATAAAAGTCAGATATCGGTATTCTCATGCTGATAACCGTAATACATAGACAGATAAGTCGCTCAATGATGAGTGGCTTTTTTTATTGCCTTTTGAAAGGTTGAATAGGTTTTGAAGAAAGCAGCTCATACGCAGCCATGAGGTCATTCACTTCCTCCAAGGTCAATTTATTATTCTGTCCACTCTCTCCTAAATGATATATCCACCGACAACCATAGCCTTTTCTGAGTCTGTTCCATCAGATATCACACTTTGCAGTTAATAAAAAACAAATTTTATATTTTATTACATAGGAATGTATTTTTATTTTTTTCTCAAATAATTCATTTTATAGAATAATTATGAGCGTTATGTGGGATTGGGAAGAGGAATATTTTTGCATACAAAGGATGTGGCTTCTAAGGTTTCTGACTGAACATAGTGGTGATGTAACTTCTTAGTCTGATACATACGATTGTACTGATTAATTAGTTCGTCCAAAATCATAGCCTGCTCAAGTACGCAAGCATGTCCAAAACCATACTGTTCATAAAGATCATGCAATCGTTGACGTGCGCTTTCCAACTGTTGATTTATCGTTAAAGTTTCATCTATGTTCATGCCTTCAACCTCCTAATGAATTTCATTTTAGAGGATAATGAACAAATACAGCATGATCATTTTTTAGCCAAAAAGCTACAAAAAAAAGACCAGCCAAAGGCTGGCCTATGGTAATAAATCGATACTTGCTTAAAATGTCCCAATGTGTCCTTGAACTTGGATTGTGCTTGAGCTTGGGATTCCGATTGGAACTGGTAGTGCGAATACCAGTAAAAAGCTAATCGCTACAAATAGCAAAGCCGTCTTTTCGATCATTTCTTTCCCACATGTTGTACCGAACTAGTATTCCAGGTTCAGCATTTGCTCTGAAACGCTCAAACAAACCAACACAATTAGCAATAAGAAGTGCATGTTTAAGAGTAATGGCTTTTTCAAAAGCATCTATTAAACATTTGAAACCATATGAGTATCTGCCTCTATTCAGGTTGTACTTGGCTAACTTATACCAGAATCGTACATTTTCTTCGAGTATAACTTGCCGCTCTGCTAATGTACTCGTATAAGCTTGGTTTCGATAAGCTGCAATTTGGGGTTCAAAGTGCTGAAGAATATGATCAATGTCGATGTCGTATCGATTAGCTACTTCTATGACGTTTAAAAGTTCAGCAAAAATATGTTTTTCGCCTAATATGTGCTCAACGTAATCCGGTAGAACGCTAATATCTCCAGACATAAGCCTGTTTACGTAAGTATTAATTTTAGCCCATTGCTGAAATTGGTTTTTCCAATAAAGTGATTCATCGTCATTCTCTTTTACCCAACTTAGATCAGCATAACCTTGAATATGTTCTATTGCCTGTTTATGGTTTCCTTTCGCATCACAAGCATGTGCGCACATCAGTTCAGCGTAGGCTATGTATGCAAACAGTGGTCCAGAACGCAGTTTAGTTTTCGGCCTAGTTTCTTTTTTAGAGTTATGAGCCAAATTGTACTGAATCTGTCCTAATTTATACATTTGGCATGTTTGCAACAACGGAACAGCTGACAAAGTATCACAATATCTTACAGGGAGTGCATTCACATGAGAAAAACATTAGTAGTTACATTTATGCGGATGACATTTTTTAGTATTTTGAATCCGGTTTCTTTTCCTTCTTCAAATTCAACCATTGTTCCTTTCAATCACGGTGTTAACAGGTAACTGCAAAGGCCACTTGCATCAGCAGGTGGCCCTCAGCCGTCCTCTTCTCCTTATCCTGCACCTATCTGCACATGAAGTGAAACTATTCATGAATCGCAGACACTTAGTCTCTCTTACTGAATTTGGACAACAGCTCCAAAATCCGCACATACAGCCACACTAAAGTCACCAGCAATGCAAACGCGCCATACCACTCCATATATTTCGGTGCGCCTTGATCCGCTTGCTCCTCGATGAAATTAAAATCCAGCAGCAGATTCAAAGCCGCTATCACAACGATAAACAGACTGATACCGATACCAAGCCAGCCTGTCTCATGAATATACGGAACATTCATCCCGAAAAAGTTCAAAATAAAGTCGACCAGCGTCACCAGGAAAATCGCCAACGTACACAAGACAACGAAGGAGATAAAGCCCCGGGTAACCTTAATGATCCGCTGTGTATACATAAAGAGCATCAAAAACAAAATGCCCACCGTCAGCAAAATCGCATTCGCCACGATGCCGGGATAGTCATATTCCATAAAAGCTGAAATTCCGCCTAAAGCAAAACCGCTCAGAATCGCGTAAACAGGCGATAGAAACGGGGCCGATTTGGGAAAAAAGGATATAGCCAGCGCTACTCCGACCATGCCAAGTGAGCCTGCGGTGATCAAGGATAATACCTCTACTGTACCTTGGTAGGTCATATACCAGGTGATACTGCCCGCGATAATCAGCAGAACCAGCAGGAGCAGCGTTTTGTTAATCGTGCCCCCGATGGTCATGCGTTGTTCGCTAGCTTCTCTTTCATCTTCACGCACGAAGATGTCATCACGTAAAACCGGATTGCTAAAGCTCATAAAGGGGATGCTCCTTTTCGATGTGTATTTACTATGCCATATGTATATATCGGCACAACCTAAAAAAAGTTTCAGAAAATTTTCAAAGCAAAAAGCTCTAGCTCACCTTACGGCAAACTAGAGCTAGAGGAACAGATCGTTACAGCTTAAAAATCAGCTGTCGCAATCTGGATCGTACCCGTAGCTGCTCCAGCTGCGGTAGTCTGAAGAGCGGCTACCAGTAGTAAAGCAACAGCCAACGTGAGACTGTTAGTTGGAGGGATAACATAAGTGATCACGGGTGCGTTGACACGAGTAACGACAAGATTGATCGGAGCCGGACCGTTATTATTAACGGTAATTGTAGCATTCGCGCCACCGTTCAGGTTTTCAAAGTATGATTTACCAATATTAGCAGCGAGAGAATAGAATTGCTGAGGTAATAGAATCGCCATAGGATTCACCTCCCTTGCGCTTGATAGTGTATTCTATGCTTCCAATCTATGAACGCAACGTCAACTGACTCAGCAATAATACACAAATTAACAGACTCATAGATTAGAGTCCCTATACACAGGCCAAAAAAGGGTTGCCTTCTCAGATCCTTTGCAGAACCTGATCGACAACCCCTTCTTAAATAAACGAAGAAATAACCCACATCATATATCGTTAAATGTTCTTCATTTTAACTCTACTGCACATGAATACTCACTTCCTGCGGACTAAAACGAGATGGCGCGGAAACCTTCACGCGGATATTGCCAGCCTCACCCTTCGTACGAATCCAGAACGCAATACGCCCACCAATTAGCGATAGGCTGGACGGACCGATTAATTCACCCGCTCCCTCGACCTCCACGGAAACCGGATCAGCATAGAACGGCAAGACGTTGCCGTATTCATCCAGAGCATCCACTACAACTCGCGTGACATCCCAATCTCCCGCTTCCAGCACTGTATCGTCGGCAGCTACACGCAGCTCCGTGGGTACGGGATTACGGGAATAGCGTCTGCGAACGACCTCTTGACCGTCCACGTACCCGATGAACACGGCATCTTCCCACTTCATGCCCCAGTGGCCTGTCAGCTCGTCGATGACGACGGGAGGATGCGGAAGCGCCGGATACTTTTCCTGGTTTGGACGATAGACGCCCTTGCGCTCGTCACCATAAATGAATTCCACCTCATCACAATTGGTGAACACAACCAGCGGCACAACGCCCCCGATGTTCCGTTCGCCACGTGACCAGTAAGTGACTGGCTCCAAAATGACTTCCTGCTCGACCCGCTTCTGACTGCGATACACGTTCGCTGCGAATTTGGGCAGGCGGAACATATCCATGACACCGTGGTAGCAGATTTTATCGCCAGAACCAAAATCCGCGTGGGTATTGTAGTCAAAAGCGCACCAGCCAATCGCACCAGCAATACCTTCATCGGCATAGGAGGCGTTCTGGACCCGCGTATGGCGCAGCGCGTGCTCCATTACCCGTTCCTCCTGATCAAAACGTTTGGTCGGATACATATGCCCGTTATATTCCGTCACCAGATAAGGGACTGGGTGATCCAGCTTCGTGACGAGGGAAGGCTGACGCAAGCCTGTCGTTTCGCCATCTACGCCTTCTGTATCGTCGTACGTATCGAAATTGCGAATTTCCTTCGCCAAATATTTTTTATGCCCACCGTCATGAACAAAATCGTTCATCGTATACACATCTTCCAGCAGCTCGCTGCCTACAATATAGCGCACGCCGCCAGTCGCACGAGTCGGATCAAGCTTGCGTGCAAGCTCATTAGTACGTGCGTACAGCTCATGATCATCCTGCGATTCATTAATCCGCACGCCCCAGATCACAATAGACGGATGATTACGATCACAGATAATCATGTCCTCTACATCCTTTACCGCCTGTTCCTTCCACGCTTCGCCGCCGATATGCTGCCAGCCCGGAATTTCCTCAAAAACGAGCAACCCGATCTCATCGCAACGGTCCAGAAAATGACGGGACTGCGGGTAATGCGATGTCCGCACCATATTCAGGCCCAATTCCTCTTTGAGTACATCGGCATCACGGCGCTGCGCTCTTTTCGGCATGGCATAGCCGACATACGGGTAAGACTGATGGCGGTTCAAGCCGAGCAGCTTGATCTTTCGCCCGTTCAGGTAAAATCCATCCGGCTGGAATTCGGCTTCGCGGAAGCCAAAGCGCACATTCAGCCGATCCAGCTCTTCCCCGTCTCTTAGCAGCGTCAGCTCTGCTTCATACAGCTTGGGATCATCTATATCCCAAAGCTGCAGGCCGCCCAGCTCGTTCAGTTCCAGCGTCACCTCCGCTGCCGCCACTGCTGTCGGCCCGGTCTCCGCCTTCACGTTCGCTCCGTCCAGCAGTCGCAGGGCAACCGTCAAATCGTTCTCCTGATCACCAATCCCCTCCAGCTCCAAGACCACGCGTACCGCCTTGCTTGCCGCAAGCGGCTCCGGTGTTTGGAGGAATACCGTGCCGAGATGCACAGGCTCGACAACTCGCAGCTGCACCTCGCGGTAAATACCACCGTAGGTCAGATAGTCAATAACTGCCCCAAAAGGAGGGATGTCATCCCGTTCCGTGGAATCGACAATGACCGTTAGCACGTTGGAGCCGCCATATTCCGCAAGTCCGGTCAATTCAATACTGAACGGCGTGTAGCCACCTTTATGCTCCCCCGCTTTTACCCCATTCAGATATATCTCCGCATAAGTCATGACCCCTTCAAAATCGACGTACGCCCGTTTCCCCTTGGCATCCGTCGGAATGTCCAACTCCCTTTTATACGTGGAAACAAACTGAAACGCCTTGTCGTCAAAATAGTTATACGGCAGCTCTACATTGGTGTGTGGCAGCAGAATGGGCTCATACCGACTCGCATCAATTCCTGCGCTTATTTCGCTCTCAACATATTCAGGACGGTAAAACCACTGGTCATTCAACGGCAAAATGGTACGCATGGGCAGTCACCTCAACCTTTTATTTTCCAATCTGATACCATAGTAAAATATTCAAGTAAAAATAACGAGTAAAACTTAGTAAAATAAATATATTTTTAATGTAAGCATTTACAAAGTATTTGTCAATTCCGTTTTTTTCATCTGTCCATACAAAAAAACAGCCCCGGCATCCGGAGCTGTGAAGATCATGAAATACACAATGGAGCACATTTCTATATCGAAGCCGTAAACGGCGACGCACTGCTGTTACGAATCATCAGCTCGGTCGGAATGGTGACCTTGCGACCGACCTCATTTGGACCGTTGCGCACCGTATGCAGCAAGAGCTGAACGCCCGTTTCTCCCATCAATTCGGTATACGTCTTGACCGTCGTCAGCGACGGTGTCAAATATTCCGCTGTCGGAATATCATTGAAGCCGACGATTGAAATACGTTCAGGGACAGCAATTTGGTGCTGCTCCAGCGCCTTTAATACGCCAATCGCCACCGAATCGCTCGCAACAAAGAAGGCTGTAGGCAGGTTCCCTGGCCCCGCCAGAATGGCCGCTTCCATCGCACGAAAGCCGTCTGCCGCCGTTCCGCCGCACACATGAACGTCGTTCGACGAGCATAGCCCATGCTGCTCTTTATACCGCAAAAAGGTCTCATAGCGGGCATCCATCTCCGCCTGATCGGAATCATGGGCCTGCTCATCCTTACCCATGCCCACATAACCGATGTGGCGATGGCCCGCGTCCATCAAATAATCCAGCGCGTCCGCTGCAGCACGAGCGAGGTCAATGATGACATAGTCCGCCCCCGTACGCTCTACCGGGTGATCCAGAAAAACACAAGGAACAGGAAGCTCCAGCATACGCTCCACTTCCTTGCTGCTAAAGTGCCCGAGAACGATCAGCCCGTGCAGCTCTTCGGACAGTGTCTTTAGTGCGGACAGGTCTTCCCGCCGAAAAATGCGCTCCAATTGCGCTCCGCTCTGGCGGCATTCCTTTTCCACGCCGAATCGGATGGACAGATAATATGGGTCCTCCAGTTCCTGATACGCGCTAAACCAATGAACCATACCGAGCCGGATCGGCCCCTCGGCCTTTTTACGAGGCTGACGCCCGATACCGCCATTTTTACGTTTAACAGTCGTATATTTCATCCGTTCGGCAACTTCAAAAATTTTACGCCGCGTTTCCTCTGACACTGACAATGTTTCATCATAATTCAATACCCGAGAGACTGTTGATATGGAAACTTCCGCCTCCTGAGCAATATCTTTTAACGTAGGCATTGCATACTCCTTTGATGGTTTTACTCCATTTTTACGTTCTTTTACTGTTATCTTACTCGTCGTCTCTGTACAACACAAGCTGTCGTTTTAGAAGGTTAAGCCAAATTTTTCATATAACAAGTCCAATCATGATAAAATATGGTTCATATCAGAAATGACACCAAGGAGGATATACGTATGAAACAGGAACTGATTGAACGCCTGACCACTTATGTTCAGGTAGATACCCAAGCCGATGAAAGCAGCAATACTTGCCCAACCACGCCCGGACAGCTCACACTGGGCAACCTGCTGGTCAACGAACTGAAAGCCATTGGTATGGCGGACATAACTATGGACGAAAACGGTTATGTCATGGCAACCCTTCCTTCCAATACGGATAAAGAAGTTCCGGTTATCGGCTTTTTGGCCCATCTCGATACCGCTACCGAAATGACTGGCGCAGGGGTAAAGCCTCAATTGATTGAAAACTATGATGGGGGCGACATTACGCTGAATACGTCGCTGGGTGTGACACTCTCTCCGCGCGAGTTTCCCGAGCTGCCTCAATATAAAGGTCACACCCTGATCACAACGGACGGTACCACATTGCTTGGTGCAGATAACAAAGCCGGGATCGCAGAAATTATGACAGCCATACATTATCTGCTGGATCACCCGGAGATCCAGCACGGCAAGATTCGCGTCGCATTTACACCGGACGAGGAGATTGGAAGAGGACCGGAACGGTTTGATGTAGCTGCTTTTGGTGCTGAATATGCGTATACAGTCGATGGCGGGCCGCTCGGAGAACTGGAATATGAAAGCTTCAACGCCGCAGCCGCCCATATTACTATTCATGGCGTTAATGTCCATCCTGGTACAGCCAAAAACAAAATGATTAACGCCGTCAAAATTGCCATGGAGCTGAACGGACGATTGCCGGCGAATGAAGCTCCGGAATACACGGACGGATACGATGGCTTTTATCATTTGCTGGAATTTGAGGGTACGGTAGAACAAGCCAAACTGTACTATATCATCCGTGATTTTGATCGTGAAAGCTTTGAAAACCGGAAGGCTTACTTAACGAACGTGGTGAAAGAGCTGCAAGCCGCATATGGAGAAAACCGTATCGTTCTGGAGCTGAGAGATCAGTATTACAACATGAAGGAGAAAATCGAGCCCGTCAAGCACATCGTGGATGTTGCCCATGAAGCGATGACAAAGCTGGGCATTGATCCGATCATCAAGCCGATTCGCGGCGGTACAGATGGTTCACAGCTGTCCTATATGGGACTGCCTACACCGAATATTTTTACAGGTGGGGAGAACTACCACGGCAAATTCGAGTATGTCTCTGTGGACAACATGGTGCTTGCAACCAAGGTCATTGTCGAAATCGTACAATTATTCGAACAGCGCGGCGAGTGAACCGATTACAAGAAGCTTTTGCATCATCATAAAACGAAAGGGCACATCATTTCCTTGCTGGAAACGGTGTGCCTTTTTTCTGAAACTCTCATACTCGTTAAAATTTTCAGTACTTTTATTACTTTTATCATTCTAAAGACCGATAATAAATATATAACTATAAAAAATATATTTAGTAAAGAAAGGTAGGTAATCTATTTGAATACAGTAGATGCATTAATTGCATCCATTTCCTACATACAACAGATTATGCGTGAGAAGGTAACCCTTTGCCTCTTTGACCGTACTCATGTACTGGCTTATAGCGAGTCGGAGGGGATGGAGCTCGGCTTTGAAGTCGGCTCAGAGCTGCTCAAGGGCTACCAAAATTTTTCCATGCTTAAAAATGGGCGTGAGCCCAGCCTGACCCACGTTCCTGCTGAACTGCTGGGGTATCCTCTTGATATGGTCAGTATTCCTGTGTTTGACGAAAATGGCGAGGTCGTTGCAGCATTTGCTGCTTCCTATAATTTGACTAACAAGAATCAGTTGGATCAAATCGTCACTGAGAACCTTTCCATCACCGAGCATCTCATTGACATGGTGCAGCATGTAGCAGCGCATTCCGAGGAGCTACAGGCTACCAGTGAGCAGATTTTGAAGAATACCCAAATTGCCGTACAAAACTCGGGTAAAATCAATCAGGTCGCTGTATTCATCAAAGAAATCTCCGACCAAACCAACCTGCTTGGATTAAATGCTGCCATTGAAGCGGCACGTGTCGGAGAAGCAGGAGCAGGCTTTGGTATCGTCGCTCAAGAAGTGCGTAAGCTCTCGGTAGAATCCAAAAAAGCGACAGTTGACATTGAAGCGGCTCTCAAGGATGTACAAAACTCCGTTCGTCAGATGGAAGAGGAAATTGAGCAAATTGTTGCTTCTTCGCAGGAGCAAGCGACGCTCGTAAACTCTTTTACCGAAATAATGGAGCGTATGCAACAAGCGAGTGAAACGATGCAGCATCTGGCGAAGAACTTGACTTCCTATATCGTAAAATAACATAGTTTACACATGAGGAGTTTGCAAAATCCTGACATGAAAAAGGGAGCCACTTATCGCATCATTTCACATGCGTTAAAGTACGCTCCCTTTATTTACAAAATCCCTGCCGGGACTTATCAATCCAATCAAGTTTAAACAGTAACAGAGAACACCCCATGATTGGCAGGATTCACGGGGTCTAGCTCACCCAGTACAGTTCCCGCCGGAATCACAATACTAAGAAACACCAAGACCATAGTTACCGAGATTAAAGCCTTTTTCATTATGAAGCCCCCTTAATAAAATGGTTTGATATTGCTCTTGCTGTGACGATGTTGCCAAATCTCGATAAGCCTCAAACAGAGCGACCAGTGTCCTGAAATCGGCATCTGCTTCTACACTAACAGAGAATTGCAGAGAAGCAAGGACATAATTTAACGCAACCGTGTACTGCTCCTGTTTGAAATAATAAATGGCTAATTGGTTAACCAGCTTTAAATAATATACGCGGTTTCCTCTATCTTCATAACCTTCAAATATCTCAATATCATGGGCAAAGTCATTCAGCAGATCGTCAATATTCCAATTATTCAAATTAGCTGCTTCGGCAATACCGACCAATCCTGGAAGCAGTTCCTCATCATTGGCGTGAAGAAATTGAACATATTCGGGCAGAAGCTCCCGTTTTCCCGAAAGCAATTCAATCGTGTACAGGTTGGCCTTGGCGAGAAAACGAAATCTTTCCACTTCTTCATGGCCGCTCTCATCCAGCCCCATAAACCAACCCATTTCGCCGTACTTCATAATATATTCTCTGGCTTCTTGATACTTACCCTTATTCTGAAAATAAATAGATTTAGCCAAATAACTGTATGCATAATAAAATACCAATGGATGTTTGGTATTCAATATCTCGTGCTTGCCGTCCGCAGCATTTCTCAGTTGGATGTGATACAGGCTTTCAGCCAAAGCATGCAGATAGTCTGCAACCTTGTTCGCTTCATCCCAATCGTTATGTGTGTAGCTGATTCTAAACAACTCACAAGCCTTGTCGAGTTCGTGGCTGTCCGACAACAAATAAATAGCTTCCCTTTGATTCAGGACCTCTTCCACTAAAACCCGCCTCCCTATCCTGAAAATGACGTTTACCCATGTATTCTCATCAGGAGCATCCGCGTTGTCATTCCTCTAGCATACCAGTATATTACAAATATAGACAAAAGCTAACTTGAAGTCAATTCAATCATAGATATGCAGTTTCTTTTGCAACCTAACATAGTCATGTATGGTTTATAGCCGATGAATAAATGAATCCTGCTATAGAAATAATCCATAACAAAGATGTGAATCAGGCCCTCCAAAGGAGGTCAAAAAGAAGTCATAGTATCGTCAGGGTAACTACGTTACGAAATAGTGCGTACTTTTCAATCGGATACCGGGGGCTTACAATCAAACCTGTGCATGAAACCAAAGTATTCACAGCACTCAACAGAGCATGTACCTGTTCATCCAATACAAATTCACTAAAGGAGTGAAGTTAATAACATGGAACTTCAATTGGCTTTAGACTTAGTAGATATCCCGCAAGGCATTGCATTGGTAAAAGAAGTAGAATCGTATATTGATATCGTAGAAATCGGTACGCCGATTGTCATTAATGAAGGACTTCATGCGGTAAAAGCAATGAAAGAAGCATTCCCGAATCTGAAAGTGCTGGCTGACCTGAAAGTTATGGATGCAGGCGGTTACGAAGTGATGAAAGCTTCCGAAGCTGGCGCAGATATCGTTACGATTCTGGCTGTAGCTGAAGATGCAACGATCAAAGGTGCGGTAGAAGAAGCGAAAAAACAAGGCGGCAAAAAAATCCTGGTGGACATGATCGGTGTTAAAAACCTGGAGCAACGCGCGAAAGAAATCGACGCTCTCGGCGTAGACTACATCTGCGTGCATACAGGCTACGATCTGCAAGCTGAAGGACAAAGCCCGTTCGAAGCACTGCAAACGGTTAAAAAAGTCGTGAAAAACTCCAAAACAGCGGTTGCTGGCGGCATTAAGCTGAGCACACTGGCTGAGGTAGTTAAGGCTCAACCGGATCTGGTTATTGTGGGCGGCGGGATCACTGGCGAGGACGACAAAAAAGCCGTTGCTTCCCAAATGCAGCAGCTCATTAAACAAGGTTAATTCCAATGGAAACCTCTCAATATTTATCCGAGGTGCTCAAGGAGCTGCAATGGGTTCCACAGCTAGTCAGTGATGAGGAATCAGAGCAACTGATCCAGTCCATTGCCTCAGCGAATAAGGTGTTTGTCGCAGGCGCAGGCCGTTCCGGGTTCATGATCCGTTCGCTGGCGATGCGGCTGATGCATATGGGTGTTCAGGCTTATGTGGTCGGGGAAACGGTAACTCCCGGCTTGGGCGAAGGCGACTTGCTGATTATCGGTTCAGGCTCTGGTGAAACCAAAAGTCTGACCTCGATGGCAGAAAAGGCGAAAAAGCTGGGGGCTTCTCTGGCACTTCTGACCACTTCCCCTGGATCGACCATTGGCAAGCTGGCTGATATTATCGTCAAGCTTCCAGGCGCACCCAAGGACCCATCCAACAAGGATTACCAAACCATTCAGCCCATGGGTTCACTATTTGAGCAAACCTTGCTGCTGTATGGCGATGCATTGGTGCTCAAAACGATGGAGCTACGCAAGCTGACTTCTGAATCTATGTTTGGTCAACACGCCAATCTGGAGTAGAGTCGCTATACTTTTACGATAACCAGGCAGGCCGTCTTTTACATGTCACATGAACATACGAAGACGGCCTGTTTTTCTGCGCTATAAAGTCGGAAGGTCCATCGCTTTACTATGCTGCTATTCGTTTCTCCCCGCAGGCAAGGGTGGTACTTTGGACGGGTCAACAAGCGCCCAATAGGCATATTTGGCCTTTAACCGTTCGTCGAACAGCAGCGGCTTATCCAGCCGGGCAATCGGGAACATACTGAGCCACGTATTTCCATCATCCGTACCCCAAATCGTCACATTACTGATATGCTCCTGCTGCCTTGAAAACATATCGAACAACGCCCGATAGCGGTAAGCCTGCCGGATCAGCATGGCTTCAGGTATCGTTTCGTAGCGATCTGTATCATTAGAATACAGGCCCATATCCAGCTCCGTAATCTGATTATCCAGGCCGAGCGAAGCAAACTTTTCAATGGACTGCTCAATCTCGCCAACAGCAGGAAACTCCAGTCGGATATGTGATTGGTGACCTACGCCATCGATCGGTACACCTTTAGCGAGCAAATCACGCACTAAATTGTATAGAAAATCCCGTTTCTTCGGTTCATGCGTGTTGTAATCGTTAATGAACAGTCGGGCGTTCGGACCTGCCGCTTCCCTCGTGACACGGAATGCTTTGTCAATATAATCCGTGCCGGTAATCTGATACCACTTGCTGCGGCGCATACCGTCCGGCTGGTCGGGATCAATGACTTCATTCACCACATCCCAGTCGGTGATTGCATTTTTATAACGGGCTGCAACAGCACGAATATGCGTCTCCAGCCGATCCAGCAAAAGCTTTTTATTTTCCGCGGTCGGTGTCATCGGCTGTCCATTCTTATCCTTAAACATCCAGTCCCCGGTCTGGTTATGCCACACCAGTGTATGGAAACGGATAGCAATCCCATGCTGCTGTGCAAATTGCACAATCCGGTCTGCTTCTTCCCAATGGAACTGTCCTTCGGACGGCTGCAAGGAGATCGGCTTCATCGCATTTCCGGCGGCGACGCTGTTAAAATGCTTCTGCACCAGTTCCCCGTAAGCCCCTTCTGTCTGGAAAGCTTCAATAGCCGTACCGAGGCTGAACTGTCCCTGATACAATCCATGCAAAGAGGGAATGTCCTTCTCAATAGCCAGCGGCGGCACAAGCGACAGCTCGAAATCATCCATGTAAAAGGAAGCCTTACCTTCTGCCGTTTCAAAATACATAGAGACGGTATCTGCCTCATGCGCGAGAGTATACGTTCCGGACAAATGCGTCCATCCCCCAGTTGTGATAGCCGTGTTGCCTACCACAGTTTCATACGTACTTTCACCTTGATGATCGCGCTGCACGCTGAGCCGCACCTTGGCAGGCTGCTGCTCGCTCGGTGCCAGCTTTACCCAAGCGCTGACCATGTAACGGCTGCCTTTTTGCACCGTAGCAGTCACGTCCAGCTTTGGCCCGGCATATGTTTGTTGTCTGCCTGTCGTCAACAGACTGTACGATCCGGTTCGTGCATCGACATTCGACACCTGCACCGTCTCGGTACCCATACGGGATACCCAGCCTTGAGCCGTACCATCTTCGAAACCGGATACGATACCACTTGTCGGCTCCGTTGGCGTTTCTGATACCTGCCTGATTTCCACCTCATCCAGATAATAGGCCTGCGCGGGATTCGAGCTTTCCACATACAGCTTCAATGCATCCATCCCCCCGGTGAACGTATATGTTCCTTGAAGTTTGACCCACGATGTATCCATCGTCTCCTTCTGCGCAATCGTTTTCCATGTCGTAGCCCCGCCTGTCGGCTGCTGCTCCATCGTAAACTTAATCAAGCTCGGCGTCGTAGAATTGCCGTCCAGCTTCACATAGCCGCTAATCTCATATTCCACACCCGGCTGCAACAGCGACTTCACAGCCAACTCCGCACCGTTCCAAACCTCCGTGCGAGCGGTTACCTTCAGGCTGTGTACGCTGCCATATGCAGCTTCTGAGACGGATGCGATTTGGGTATAAGTCCCTCGAGGCTTCCAGCCCTCACCGTTGCCTTGCTCAAATCCATACGTCCCGATGGTCTTATTCACACTTCCAGTCGGCAGAACCGTATCCGCAACTGGCGGGGAATGTTCCACAGTTGGGGTCGCCTCCGCTACAGACGGGCCCCACCACCCCACTGGCAATAACAGCACCCCGACCAGCACCAGACCAAAAGATTTGTACAAAAATGACCTCAACACAATCCCTCCCATGCCCATATTTTCAAAATATAAGAAAGTGAGTTTCACACATTTCCGGTCCTTGCTTATCCCTTGACACCACCCAAAGTCATACCCTTCACAAAATATTTTTGCAAAAAAGGGTAAACTAAAATAATAGGCACAGACGCCACAATCGTCATCGTGGCACGAATGGAAGTAGGAGTGACCGACTTCGCCAGATTTTCCGAGCCTGCGAATTGGCTGGCATAATCCTGAGCGTTCACGGACGTGTTGGAATTTTGCAATATTTTCATCAGCTCATACTGGAGGGTGCTCCACTGCTCATACGACGAATTGTACAAAAATACATCGAACCAGGAGTTCCATTGCGCCACCGCCGTGAACAGCGACACCGTTGCCAGCACCGGGACACACAGCGGCAAAACGATACGCATAAAAGTCGCAAATTCGCCCGCCCCATCTATACGCGCCGACTCCAAAATCCCTTCCGGTAAGCCTTCAATAAAGGAGCGAATCACAATCACATTGAACACCCCGATCAGCCCAGGCACGATATACACCCAGAAGCTTCCAAGCATCCCCAGCTCACGAATCAGGAGAAAGTTTGGAATCAATCCACCGTTAAAATACATCGTCAAAATAAAAGCAATCGAGACAAATTTGCGCAGCACATACTCCGGCCGACTGATCGTATACGCCACCATCGCACAACAAAACACCGAGGTCACCGTACCCGTCACCGTACGCAGCACAGAAATTAACGTGGCATGAAAAATCGTCGCTTCCTTGAATATAAATTCGTAATTACTCCACGTAAATTCACGCGGCCACAAATAAATACCACCCCGAATCGAATCATTCGCTTCATTCAGCGAAACCGCCAGCGTATTCAAAAATGGATACAGCGTGAACACCATCAGACATAGCATAAATACAATATTGCACGCATCAAACATCCGATCCGATGGCGCCCGAAACCGCCCATGCAACGCTTTTCCTTTGCCCATAACTCCCTCTCCTTTCTAAAAAATAGCTTAAGCACTCTAGTTCGATTAATTGTTATTGGAGCTGTTGGTACTGTTATTTGGAACGGTTATATGAGTAGTTAGATGTGTGGCAATTTGAGTGGATTATTGCGGATTATTATCTCTATTAGAAGTTGTAATTCAGTTCGTCCATAAGGCCTTGGTAAGGTCCGCGAAGCGGCCTGTTAAAAATCCACTGACCTGCACCTGTAATATGCATGAACACGCACCTTCTGTTATCACCACCACTAGCTCAGTCCTAAAAACAAGCGATAGCGAAGCTGAGCCATCCATCATGACGCAGTTACCCAAGGGAGCGCGAGCACGCGCCTTCCCTCAAGTTCTCCCCCTGCCACCACTCTCAGTTCTTAAAAAAAGTGACTTTATGGCGGGTAGCAGCGGAGCGGGCAGAATTGTTCTGAAGAAGCGGCAGTGGTCGGAAGAACAATCTGCACGCGAAGCGACGATACACCCTCCCCATAACTCACTCTTTTCTCAGAACAACCTCTCCTCCCCTAACCGCTTCGCAATATGATTGGCGCTAAATAGTAAAATAAAGCTGACTACTGTTTTAAACATCCCGGCAGCAATCGAAAGCGAGAAGTTACCCATCTGAATACCATATTTCAGTACAAAAATATCCAGATTTTCCGAGTAATCCACGTTCATGCCGTTACCCAATAAATATTGCGGCTCAAAGCCCGATTCCAGCAGGTTGCCGATGTTCATAATGAGCAGGATGATGAACACAGGCTTTAATCCTGGCAAGGTCACATGCCAAATCCGCTGAAAACGCCCGGCTCCGTCCATCTCAGCCGCCTCATACTGTGACGGATCAATCATCGTCATCGCGGCCAAATAAATGATGGTGTTCCAGCCGACATTTTTCCATACTTCCGATGCACCGAGAATGCCCCAGAAATAGCTTCCCTCGCCCAGCCACAGGATAGGCTCCTTGATCAGCCCCAGCCACATCAGCACCTCATTGACAATGCCGCCATCCGCAGACAGCGCCGTACTGATAATGCTCGCCGCGACGACCCACGAAATAAAATGCGGCAAGTAGCTGACCGTCTGCACCACTCGCTTGAATACGATCTGACGAAGCTCATTCAGCAAAATTGCCAATATTATAGCAGTTACAAAGCCCAGCACCAGATTAATGAAGCTCATCGCCAGCGTATTGCGCATCACCCGCAGAAAGTGTTCATCCTGAAACAGAAAACGGAAATGCTTCAACCCAACCCACTGCTGATCGAGCAGCTTACGGGCAGGCTTAAAATCCTGAAAAGCAATCGTCCAGCCCCAGATAGGCAAATATTTGAAAATAAACAACCAGATTAAAAAAGGGATGGACATCCATACCAGTGCCCGCTGCTGGTTCAGCTTGTGCATAAATCCGCTAAAGCCAGTTCGCCGTGAGGGCGGCAAATGGCTCTGTGAGGTCGTGACAGGTGCCGTGTTGCCCATAGCTGCTTCCTCCTTTATTTTTTACCAGCAGTTTCGATTTTTTTGGCAACCTCCTTCGTAATCAGCTCCTCATACTCCTTCACATCCAGCTTGTTGAATTCAGTAGTGTACTCATTCCAAATCGCCTCAAACTGCCCCGGTGCAGACAGCACTAAACGTGGGAAATATTTGCGTTGCAGGTCGCCCTTCTTTTGCTGGAAGAGCTGCGCAGGTGAGCCTTGGGCAATCGGGATACTCCAAGCCGGATACCATGGGCGCTTGTCTGGGGCAGAAAACATTTGCGAGAAGGACTCTACACCATAGGCTTTTAGCAGCTTTTTATCTCCCTCCGTGTAGGACATACGCGCAACCTCAGGCTGCCGCCCCGGGCCAACCGAGTTACCATCAGGCAGGGAAGAACCGTTGCCATATCGCGGCCAATTGTATTCAAAATATTTGAACCCGAATGTCTCGCGGAACGCATCCTTACCAGTCTCAGTAATCTGCTTCTCAGTACGATAAAAGCGTCCCTTTTCATCTACCTCATAGGTCTCGCCCTTGATTCCCCAGTTGGATAACACCTGATTTTCATCTGTCAGCAGGTTGTCAAAAAATTGGATCATACGCACCGGGTCCTTGGCGCTAACCGTAATTCCAATGCCCCGGTTATTAATGAATGATGGAGGATCAAGATACTGATCCTTAATATTTTGATCGTACACAACGGGCAAAGCCACATATTCCAGATCGTCATTACCTGATTGCTTGGAAGCTTCCTGAAGATTACTCAACGCCTGCCCCGCCTGCCAGCGATAATCGAAGAAGCCAAGCACCTTGCCCGAAGTCAGCTTCGCCAAATATTGATCGTAATTGTCCACAAAGGACGATTTATCGAACAGGCTCTCTGTGTTGAGCTGATTCAGCTCTTTCAGATACCGTTTAGTGATGTCCTCATCTCCGTAATCCGTGGCCTGGTGCGATTGCATATCAATAATCGTGCCGCCATCGTTTGGATAGCCTGCCAGATGCATCGGCGCGTTCGTAAAAGCAAAAAATTTATCCTGCGTTGTTAACGCCAAGTATCCGGTCAATCCTTCGCCTGCATGCTTTTTCGCATAGTTGCGAATCAGAACCACATATTCGTCGAACGTTTTAATTTTTGGATATCCCGCTTCTTTCAACACCCTGCGTTGCACCCAAAAAGCTCCCTGCTCAATATTGGGCGCGGGCAAATAATCGCCTATCACCGCACTGAGCGGCAAAAAATAAATGTTCCCGTCCTCCGCCTTCATCAGGTTGTAATAAGGTCCGTATACGCGCTTGATATTCGGTCCATATCTGTCAATCAGGTCATTGAGGGGAATGAAAGCTCCGGCATCCAGCAGCTTATCAATCGTGCCCTCAGGTACAAGTGCGTCCGGGTAATCATTACTGGCAATGAACGTACCGATCTTCGTGTTGGCATCCCCCACCAAATGCTCCAGCTTCCAGTTTACCCCCGTCTGATCCTCCAATATTTTGCCGATCCGCGTCTCATTCGTGTTCATGTCCTTGCCCGAGTTAGCGTTAAAATACGTAAAGGTCACCTTTTCCTTGCTATCTCCCGGCGCAGGCTCCTTGCCCGAGCTTCCTGAGCAGGCAGCGATCATAGATGCCATCATGACCATAACTAGACTGATGATCCCGAACCTTTTGCTTGTCATGTCAGACTTCCCCTTTCAGCCTCTTTTGTCGGTTGTGTGTGAACATTGTACGGACATACCTCAAGCACTGGAAATTCCGCACACTCTAAATTGTAAGCACTTTCATTTTATAAAATGCCGTGAATTTCGTTCACCCACCAATCTAAAGGTGTTACTTAGGAAACTAAAGGAAGCAGGCCTCATTTCACATCTGCCGGAATCAAAATACGAATCTCTGTCCCCTCGCCGGGTGCGCTGCAAATATCAAGCTCAAAGCGGCTTCCGTAGTAAAGCTTCAGACGATAGATGACATTCTGCAGACCGATACGCTCGCCCATTTCCTCCTGTCTGTGCATGTAACCGTACAGCCGTTGTACCTGTTCCACAGACATGCCAACTCCATCATCTCGTACCGTTAGCATCAGCCGCTCCTCCCTGTGCTCAAAATGAATCTCGATGCGCCCCCCATGCTTCAGCGGCTCAATGCCATGAATGCTTGCATTTTCAACCAGCGTAAGCACAACCATTTTGGGAAGCAGATAGTCCAGGTCCTCGGGGCTCGCCTGCACTTCGTACTGTATCCGATCCCCAAATCGATATTGCTGGATTTCCAAAAAACAACGAATGAGTTCCAGTTCCTCCCGCAGCGTGACCCTGTCCTTGTTCCACACCAACGAATTGCGGAAAATTCGTGCCATGTTATGGATAATGCGGGCTGTCTCGTCTTCATGCTTCATCAGGCTTCGCATACGTATCGTCTCCAGCGCATTGAACAGAAAATGAGGGTTAATCTGGCTGTGAAGTGCATTCAACTGGGCATGCCTGCGTAGAATCTCCAAATTTTTTCGCTGAATATCCGCCACATAGACATCGTTAATCAGTCGCTTTATTTTCAGTGTCATCCGATTAAATTCACCTGTTAACTGCCCGATTTCATCTCGCGATTCTGTACCGGGGATCAGTTCAAAATGCTGATTTTTCACCTTTTTCATATGCTTCAGAATACGATGAATGCGCACGTTCAGCGAACGTGTAATCCAGATGATGATCAAGGTAGGCAGCAGCATATTCATGCAGGTTAACAGCAGCACAAAATTGCGGGATTTCTCCATTTCATACAGCACTTCATCGCCCGACACCGCAGTCACAATGCTCCAGCCATTGAGATTACTCGTCAGCACATAATTTGTCTTGAACTCTATAGTGTCCTTGGACTGCTGGAGGGTGCTATAGGCCACGACCTTATGATTGATATCAATCCTGGAATCGGTCGTATATTCGATTTCCCCCCGTTCGTTGAGCAGAAAGAGACTGCCCCGCAAATTCAGATTATGGAAAATCTCTTGAATGGACGACATTCGCAGCTCTATTTTCAGTATTTTCTCGCGGCCATTTTGGGAATAAAAATAGTTCATCCGCCGAATCAGGCTAAAGGGGTGCAGTTGTTCGCCCGTACCGTCGTCAGTACGTACAAATATAGGCTTGGACTGCCGTCCGGGCGGGATTTTGGCATACCAGGACAAGCTTTTAACCCGCTCATCTATAAAGCTGATTCCCCCGGAATCCAGTAGAGTCGGATTATCTGTGTAGATCGTCATTCCACCCACAGAATGGTATACAGGACTGTAAGTATTGTTTAACATACGACGTAAATAAGAATCATAGGCGGCAATATATTCAGCAGGATGGGGGTATGTTTGCTCCAATAGTTCGTTTAGCTGATGATCGGTATAAAAGATAGACGAGATCTCCATCGCATCTTCAAACTCACGGTAAAACTCAATTTTGATCTGCTCCAGCGCACGGGAAATATCCTGCATACGCTGTTCCTTCACATTTTGCGAGGTGACGTGGTAAAAAATCAGATTGGTCAGCACCACTGGCGCAAATACACAGAAAAAATACAGCAGCAGCATTTTATCCCGCAGGCGGACATGGTCAAGGGTTGAGCGCAGCATACTCATTCGCTGCCCCTTTGCGGCTCCACACGGGTATTCAGGCTACTGCGGTATTCGCTTGGCTTGGCCTGCACCAATTTCTCAAATTGGGTGACAAAATAATCCGGGCTACCAAAGCCCACACGCTCGGCAATTTCATAAATGCGCAAATCGGTCTGACGAAGCAACCGTTTAGCCTCCTGAACCCGCAATTGCAGCAGGAATTCGTTAAAGTACACCCCGTACGTTTTTCTGAACAATTGGCCCAGGTAGACCGGATTCATGTAAAAGCGGGCTGCTATACTTTTCAGGTTAATATTCTCTGCCGCATGCTGCTCAATGTAGGTGCGGATGTGCTGAATTCCTCCCTGTTGACGCTCCTTGCGCAACACCCCAATCATTCGGCTGCTTTCCTCGGCAAAAGCTGTAAATAGCCGCTGTAATTCACCCAGCGACAGGTTCATATCCTGCCAGCCCATCATAGGCTCTAATGTCTGAAGCGAGCGTTCATCACCCTGCATATTTTGAATGACCCGCACGATGCTGATTACGCATTGATGCAAGTTCATTTTCACACCCTCCGGGGCGTAATGTTGCTCACGAAAGCTGCAAAACAGATGATCTACGGTCGAATATAGCTCCTCCAACCGAATCTCCTCTATCTGCTCCGTCAAGCAATCCAGTACATCCTGATGGATCGTCCTATAGTGGAGCGTTGGCATTCCCTCCTCCTGATACAGGACAATGCCGCTGCGGTCATGAATGTATTTATGGAGCGCCGCTTCCTTGGCACGTTCATAGGACCGATGGATATCTTGCAATCGTTGAACAGGGCTTCCCACGTATATAAAGACTCGGTTCCCCATCTGATTTTTCAGTAACTCCAGCTCCTCCAGTTCTCGTTGTAGCGCTTTCATAAAAGCGTCTGCCCTGGATTCAAAGTACTTCAAAAAGAAGTCCGGCACTATGATGCCAATCCGATTACGGTGCTCATGGACATAGAGAGGATACTTACCGTCAATCAAACGATAAAGTGCCTGCTCTACAAGCTCTCTGAATTGGAAAAGCGACAGCGGAACAGCGTTGCCATCGGGACGCCACGGATGTTGATCATTCAGCTCGACGAGCACATAGTACATATATGCAGCTTCTCCAAGACGTAGCTGCTGTTCCCAAGCCGTCACCACGACGTCATCTTCCCCATTCATCATCAGTGTCTCCAACAGCTCACCTGTACGGCGACTCTGATAGAGCTGTGCATTCTGCTGCTCATGATGCAGCCTTTTACTCAGCCTGCGCAGTGTAGCCGAAAAGTCCTTCTCATCAATCGGCTTGAGCATAAAATCGTGAACCCCGTAGCGAAGTGCCTGCTGTGCATAAGCAAAATCGCTGTAGCCGCTCAAGATAATAAACGCAGGATGATCCGCCCCCCGTCCGAGTACACAACGGATCAGCTCCAATCCGTCCAGCACAGGCATACGAATATCGGTGATGACCAGATCAGGATGGACGCTGCCGATCAGTTCAAGTGCATCCTCACCGTTATCCGCCTCCCCAACGACCTCAAAGCCGCAGGCTTCCCAATCCATGAGTTGAAGCAGTCCTTTGCGAGTGAATATTTCATCATCCACTACAATGGCTCGATGCAGTTGCATAACCTACTTCCTCCTTTTGGTTTGTGCATCACTTTATTTTGGTTAACTATTCCAATTGTCTCTAGCAATATGGTAATGTGGAAACATCGGGAAATGGAAATTGCTGTTACACCTATCATATGACAAATGGGGCGGTGCAAAGCATGCGCATGGTATTTCGTTGGTTCGGTGAAGGAAACGATACGGTAACGCTGGAGCAAATCCGACAAATTCCGGGGGTAGAAGGGATCGTGTGGGCGCTACACGATATTCCAGCCGGAGAAGAATGGCCTTTGGAGCGTATTGTGGCATTTCGAGAGCAGGTTGTACAGGCGGGATTTCACAATGAGGTCGTTGAAAGTGTGAATGTGCATGAGGATATCAAGCTCGGACGATCGACGCGCGATCAGTATATCCGTAACTACATACGTACATTGGAAAAGCTCGGCCACAACGGCGTGAAGGTCGTCTGCTATAATTTTATGCCCATTTTTGACTGGCTGCGCACCGATTTGCAGAAGGAACTGGAGGACGGCTCGACGGCTCTCTTCTTCGAGAAGTCACGAATTGAAGGTCTTGATCCGTTCGAACTGGTACGCCGAATTAACGAAAATAGCTCGTTAACCATGCCCGGTTGGGAACCGGAGCGACTGGAGCATCTGACGGCTTTGTTTGAAGCGTACACCCACGTCACGGAGGAAGACCTGTGGCGGAATCTGGCTTACTTTCTGGAGGCCGTTATTCCCGCTGCCGAACGCAGCGGCATTCGGATGGCTATTCACCCCGATGATCCGCCATGGTCTGTATTCGGACTGCCACGCATCATCACAAGCCAGGCTCATTTGCGCAGGCTGCTGGCGCTGTACGACAGTCCCGCGAACGGGATTACCCTATGCTCTGGCTCGCTGGGAGCCAACCCCAAAAATGAAATCGTTTCTATGATTTATGAGTTCAAGGATCGTATTCCGTTTGCCCATATCCGCAATGTGCGTGTTTCCGCTAACGGAGATTTTATCGAAACATCTCACCGAACTCAGGATGGAACCGTCGATATTGCGGGCATTGTCCAGGCGTATCACGATGTTGGCTTTACGGGCTACGCCAGACCGGACCATGGTCGCCATTTGTGGGGAGAGCAATGCAGACCCGGATATGGACTGTATGACCGCGCACTTGGGATTATGTATTTATGGGGGCTGTGGGATGCATTGACATGTAACCAGGTCCGACACAATTCTCCTGTTTCCAGGACGGAAACCACGCTGACCGGATCAGTCCATACGAAGGAGTCGACCCTATGAGCACACTTTCTCTACACCCTTCACTGGCAGGCAAAACAGCAGTAGTTACAGGCGGTGCCGGAGTGCTATGCAGCGCGATGGCCCGCGAGCTGGCAAGGCAAGGCGTGAAGGTCGCTATTCTGAACCGAACGGAAGAAAAGGGCCTGCATGTAGTCCATGATATTCAGGCCGCAGGCGGAGAAGCGATGGCTGTGGCCTGTGACGTCACCGAAGCTGACAGCGTTCGGCGGGCCGAACAGGCGGTACGCAAGCAATTCGGCGCTTGTGATATTCTGGTCAACGGAGCCGGAGGGAATCATGCGAGCGCCAATACCACCCGCGAAACATTCCGGTTGGAGGACTTGACGCAGCCCGATATCACCACCTTTTTCGAGCTGAGCATACCCGGCTTTCGCCAGGTGCTGGACGTCAATTTTATCGGAACGCTCATTCCGACACAAATATTCGCACAGGGCATGACAGGACGTTCAGGAGCAGTCGTGCTGAACATTTCCTCTATGAGCGCTCCCAGCCCGATGACCAAAGTTCCGGCTTACAGCGCAGCCAAGGCTGCCATTAACAACTTCACACAATGGCTGGCTGTCCATCTGGCTGAAGCGGGTATTCGCGTCAACGCTATAGCACCGGGCTTTTTTCTCACAGAGCAAAACCGCAGTCTGCTAACCCGCGAGGACGGCTCCCTCACTGAACGTGCGGATAAAATCATCGCCCACACCCCCATGCGCCGCTTCGGCGTACCGGACGATCTGCTTGGCACCCTGCTGTGGCTCGTGGATGAACAGACATCCGGCTTTGTTACGGGCACAGTGATTCCGGTAGACGGCGGGTTTATGTCGTATTCCGGGGTATGAGCAGCACCCCAAAAGCCGCTTGAGCGCTTGAGCCAGGCGGCTATCGACACAGCTTTCCTTTCCTATCTTTTTCCCGATTACATAGACTCCGAGAATCGCTTGAAAACAACCTGCATCACACCTCCACAACACGATCGAATCCTTCAATACTCTAAATTTAAAAAATTCGATATTGACTATTTCTATCATTATTAAGTATATTGATAATGATAATCATTATCATTTTAGACGAATGATGATGCACATCAATGGATCCTAATGGATTTTTTTACTATACCAATATATTTTCAGGAGGGAACAAGATTGCTGAAGGTTTGGAAGAAAAAATGGATTGCAGGCTTTCTCATCGCCTTACTCGTAAGCAACACCCTGTTTGCCGCAGGATTAGGCTTCGCGGCGGCAGCTACAGATGAGAATAACGTTGTACCTACACTGGCTAGTACAGATCAGACAACCAGTGCAGTAGCAAACGCAGACCCTAGTGAACCTAGCTTTAAAGAAAAGCTAGAAAACGGGACCCTAAACAACAGCGGAATAGGCAAGAAATCCGTTGCAGAAGCAACCTATGAAGCATCAGAAGAAACCAACGTTACACAAGCCACTTACGAACCCTCAGGGAAAGTAACCGTGATTGTGGAATTACAAGGAGCTCCGCTCATTTCCAGTGCTTCCCCCAAAGCTTTCGGCAATCAGCTGAATGCTCTAAGAAGCAGCGAGCGTACCCTCACAACCCAGCATGAATCGGTAAAAAACCAGATTCGTGCACTCTCCATCAAAGACTCCTCTTCGTTAGGCGCTTTAGGCTTAAGTAAAGTCTTGGCCCCCAAACTAGAAGTCATTTACGATTATTACATGGTTATGAATGCGATTTCGGTAAAGGTAGACTACCAAGAGCTGAAAGAAATTCGAAAATTGCCTGGCGTGAAAAACGCATGGGTAGCCAACAAATATGAAAAAATCGTTCCTAAACAGTCTATGGAGACTTATATGGCCAATAGCTCCGCGATGATCGGTTCTCCTGAGGCTATTGCAGCAGGATATACAGGAAAAGGTACGACTGTAGCTGTCATCGACACCGGTCTGGATTGGAAGCATGAAGCATTTTCCACGCATATGCCTCCCGCATTGACCCTGAAACACACCCGCCAAAAGGTTAGCGACATTCTGAGCAGTGCCGATATGTCTGCAGGCAAAGTAAGCATAGATGATGTCTACATGGATGATAAAGTTCCTTTCGCCTATGACTACGCAGATAAAGACACCAATGTCATTCCTTCTGCCAGTTCTGATAACGCCCACGGTACCCATGTGGCAGGCACCATCGCCGCTAACGGCGATAAATTAAAAGGGATTGCTCCTGACGCCCAATTAATGATCATGAAGGTGTTCGATGATCTCAATGGATTCACCACGGATGCTGACATTATTGCCGCCTTGGATGATTCCGTTAAAATGGGCGCAGATGTCATCAATATGAGTCTTGGTTCCAATGCAGGCTTTTCCACAGCCGGGGAAGCAAGTAAGGATGACATGTACAGCAGGATTGCGAACGCTGGAATCAATCTTGTGGTAGCTGCTGGAAACAGTTACAGCGCCGCTTATCAAAATCAGTCCGGTTCCAACCTTCCCTATGCGAACGAGCCTGACAATTCAATTGTTTCTGCTCCTTCCACATACGATGCTGCTCTATCCGTAGCAAGTATGATTAATACCGCTACATCAGATGCCCCTTATATTCTGGCAGGGGATCGAAAGATTATATTCAACGACACCTCCACTGCCGCTGACCCCAAAATACAGGCACTAAACCGTACATATGATTATGTAGATGCCGGTTTTGGAACTGCGGAAGACATTAAAAAGGCGGGGGATTTAAAAGGTAAAATAGCCTTGATGTCCCGTGGCAACCAAATAGGCTTCCAGCAAAAGGTCGACGCTGCGTATTCTGCTGGTGCCGTTGCTACCGTTATTTATGATAATGAATCAGGCAGAGCCAACATGGATATCAGCTCCTACTACATTCCAGCCGTATCCATTACCAAGGATGACGGACTGTATCTGTTGGAATTGGCAAATAAACAACTGACGCTGGATGAAAAATTCAAGACAGACGCACCCAATGCGGATGCATATAAAATGTCGGAATTTTCTTCATGGGGCGTTTCGCCGGACTTAAAACTGAAACCGGAAATCACTGCACCCGGTGAAAATATCTACTCTACCGTTCCCGGCAATAAATATGAAAATATGAGCGGTACGTCTATGGCATCTCCTCATATCGCCGGAGCCGAAGTCTTGGTGAAAGAGTATGTTACCAGCAAACTGAATATTTCAGACCCTATTGAACGAGAAAAGCTGGTACATACCCTGCTGATGAGCACTGCCCATCCAGCCAAGGACGAGGATCAGCAATATTATTCTCCCCGTAAGCAAGGCGCGGGCTTGGGCCAATGTGAACGGAGCAGTCACTACCGGAGCCTATTTGACTGTACAGGGTAATGACAGACCCAAAGCTGAATTGGGCTACAACAAGGCAGGTGTCTACTCCTTTACCTTCGATATTCACAGCATCTCCGATCAGGCGTTGACCTATGACCTGAATACGGCCACTTTATCGGAGAAAATAGTGACGAAGGATGGCAAGAACCTCTTTTCACAGCACTCCACAGATTATGCTGGCAAAGGCATCCAAGTGCAATACAGCGGTGTAACGGACGGAAAAGTAACCGTACCTGCACGCGGCACAGCAACGGTTACCGTGAAAATTACGTTGTCGGATGCACTCAAAGCACAGTTCGATCAGGCTACTAAAAACGGAACCTTTATTGACGGGTTCGTTATGCTGAATGCGGAAAAAGGCGTGAACCTCTCCATGCCGTTCGTCGGCTTCTATGGAGATTGGGGACAACCTCGCATTTTCGATGGTACGGAATATGGCAAAGATGGATACTCTATTAAAGGCAGTTCCCCTTATAATTTGTACCCCGGTCAAGGGTATCTTCTGGGCCAAAACCAAGTAGCCATTGCGCTTGGTCAGGAGTGGGGTGTCATGCCGGAGAAATTCGCTATTTCGCCTATAAGTCTGGGCAATTCATACAGAATATTGGGAGTGGCAACAGGTCTTTTGCGTAATGCGGAAAGCCTGAAATATACCATTACAGACCGAGACGGGAATATTGTCAAGGAATTCGATTATTCGCAAGTGCCTAAATCGCTTTATTATGTAAGCTCCGGTGTCGTTAGCTGGGCGGAGGCTCTTCTGAACGATAAGCCTTCCTTTGACGGACTGGATCAAAATAATAACGAGGTACCGGAAGGAATATATGCCTTTAAGGTTACCGGGGTAGTCGCAGGTACAAACGGGCAGGGAACCGATTCCTGGACCTTTGATTTTGCCTATGACAAAACAGGCCCTACCTTAGCCGATTACAGCATTTATAAGGAAAACGGTAAGACGTTCTTAAAAATGATTATCAAGGATAACCACTATACCAGCGGATTACAATTAGCCACAGAAAATGGTGGTGCCCTGTCCAATCTGGTGGCTATCAAGGATGCCGATGAAAAGCTGGCGGACGGAACATCCGTCAATACGGTGACCATGGATATCACCGATCTGAAGGATAAGCTGACGAATAATGGCCTTCCTACCGACAAGATCCAAGTAGACATGTTTGACTATGCATTCAACAGCAGTAGCGCAAGTATTGTTCTTGAACCGATTGGAACGGAGGGCATCACGCTGGATAAGGAAGCCCTATCCTTAGTCGTCGGTACAACCGAGGATCTGACAGCGAATATTACGCCAGTTAACGCTACGTACAAAACGGTTACCTGGGCAAGCTCTGATCCGGCCATAACCACTGTAGATACAGAGGGAGCCGTTACAGGCGTAAGTGCGGGAACGGCCAGGATTACCGCCACAACTAATGGAAAGTCCGCTTCCAGCCAGGTTACGGTCACACCGATCGGAGGCCAGGGAATTGTGCTGAACCGGGCTGCGTTGAAGCTGACCGTTGGCTCGAACAAGCCCTTGAAAGCCACAACCAATCCCGAAGTGGTTTCTGGTCCGATCACCTGGACCAGCTCCAATGAGTCCGTTGCCAGTGTGGATCAGAATGGAATGGTGAAGGCAAAAGCGGCCGGAACGGCAACCATTACAGCAACAGCCTCGGGGAAATCCGCCACCAGCCGAATCATGGTAGAGGGAGCCTCCAGCTCCGAATTCACTATCGTGAGTGGAGTTTTGACGAGCTATAACGGCTCTGGCGGCCACATTGTCATTCCAGATCATGTGACGGAAATCGGCGAAGAAGCCTTTGCCTACCGTGAAGATATTTTGTCCGTGAAGATTCCGGACTCGGTGAAAAAAATCGGCAGGGCGGCATTTGCCTATAACAAGGAGCTTAAAGTTGTCACCTTATCGGAGGGACTGGAAGTGATCGGGGAAAGCAGCTTTTCCGATCTCGCCAAACTTGAACAAATTACGCTGCCAAGCACGTTGAAGGAAATCGGCGATAATGCCTTTGCCCGTGACACAGCTCTGAAAGCGATGCATCTGCCGGATGGTTTAACCCGAATTAATCAGGGCGCCTTCCGGGAAACCAGTAATCTCGTTTCCATTAATATTCCGGACAATGTAACGGAAATTGGCGACCATGCATTTTTCCTTACGACAAGCTTGAAAGAAATTAAGCTACCAAGCCATCTGACCTCGATTGGCCGTGCAGCCTTCTCTTCCTCGGCGATCAGATCCGTCGAAATACCGGACTCCGTCACTTCCATCGGGGACGAAGCCTTCTGGGGAAGTCGTATCGCTTCCGTCAAATTGGGCAGCGGGCTACTCACCATTGGGCAAAGGGGCTTTGCGGAAACGCTGATCTCTTCTGTTGTCATTCCGGACAGTGTAACCACCTTGGGCTACGCCGCATTTGCCGAAAATGCGAAGCTGGCCAATGTTTCCATCGGGAAGGGCGTAACCCAAATGGGACAGCAGGCATTTGACAGTACAGAAAGCTCAAGCCTGAAAAATATCGAAGTGTCTGTGGGCAATACAGCCTTCTCAAGTCAGGACGGGGTGCTTTTCAACAAGGACAAAACGACCTTGGTCCGCTATCCCGCTGGAGACGGCCGAGATGCCTATACGATTCCTGACACCGTGACCAAAATTGAAGACTTTGCCTTCCATGTTGCAGCCAATTTGAGCTCCATCACGCTTACGGATGGCCTGCAAAGCATTGGAAATCAGGCCTTTGATTCCAGCGTCAGCTTGCTTTCCCTGACGATTCCCAACAGCGTCAAAACGATCGGGAAAGCGGCATTTACCCACTCCGACAAGCTGGAAAAAGTGAATTTGGGAGATGGGGTAGAAGAGCTGGGTGCGTATGCATTCGCTTATAACTTCAAGCTGACCAGTATCGATCTTGGCAAGGGAGTCAAAAAAATTGGCGACTATGCCTTCCAATATAACAGCAGTCTGGTGGAAATCACCTTCCCGGATCAAGTGCAGTCTCTGGGCAGCAATGTACTGGGCAACTCCGAGCGGCTGTCCATTGTGAATATTGGAAAAGGCGTGACCTCCATCGGCGGTAATCCTTTTGCCAGCTCACTGATGATCAAGAGTGTCAATGTTGCGCAAGATAATGATTTTTATGCCAGTGAAGATGGTGTGCTGCTGGATAAAGCCAAAACCAATTTGATTTTATACCCTGCGGCTAAGCCGGATGCTTCTTATCAAATTCCGGCGACCGTAAAGGAAATCAGTAATTATGCTTTCCAAAGGGCACAGTTCCTTACAGACATCCAATTTCCTGAGGGATTGCTGACCATTGGTACTTCTGCCTTTAGCAGAACCAGCAATCTGAAATCTGTTAAACTGCCTGACAGCTTGACGGAAATCGGAAGCTTTGCTTTTTCCGATACAGGCATCGAATCACTTGTGTTGGGAAGCAACCTAACGAAAATTAACGACTGGGCTTTCGCTTTCTCCAATCATTTGAAGTCAGTCGCCATTTTGGACAGTAATACTACACTCGGAGGCTTTGCCTTTGTCGGCTCCCCCAACCTCAGAGTGGTGATTTTGGGCGAAGGCGTGTCCAACATCGGCTGGGGAGCGTTTAATGATACGACAGATCTTACCCTTTACGGTTGGCAGGGTTCTGCGGCAGAAGAGTACGCCGGAAGCAACTCCATTCCATTTAAGGTGTATACGCCATTATCCGTACATTTAAAAGCCAATCATGAAGCTTCAGAAGGCACCATTGCTTTGAGTGCTGAGGCTACTGGGGGGATCGGGAACAAATCGTACTCCTTCCGGGCGTGGAATGAAAGTACACAGCAGACTGTAACGCTCGACACTTATTCTGCAGGCAATGCCTACCAGTGGCCGACTCCACAGGCCGGCAAGTATATCGTTTATGCAGATGCGAAGGATGAAACCGGAGTAAGCAAAACCGGTACCCGGCAAATAGAGGTGCTGGCGTCGGGTGAAGTGATTATTTCGGCCATTCCGGCCACGATCAGTCCAACAACCCACAACTTTGACCTTGACCATCCAATGGATGTGACCACGGAAATTACCTGGAACGAAGCCCATAGCGTCACACAAGCGGTCTATGGAGTGAACCAAGGTCCTAGCCGAAGTGTCACAGAAGCTGTTTATGACAGGGACGCTCTGATCCAAGGTCATGATTATACCGTTAACGGAAATACTCTGACGCTGAAAAAAGGCTTCCTTTCCGGCTTAAATCTGAAAGAAGGCGACACCGTCAGTGTTGAGTTGCTCTTTGACTTTGGAGACAAAGCGGTATTGACCATTCGGGCCATCCAAAATCCTGTGGAGGTAGATGCAAGCATTAGCCCGAAAACAGCCAGCTTTGACAAAAAAGCGAGCAATCAGGCAGATGTAGAAACGACCATCACCTGGAACAGTGCATCGTCTATTACAGATATCAAGCTGGAAGGGGCATCCATTGGAGAAGCGGCTTACACCGTAAACCAGGATGTGCTCACGATTAAGAAAGAGTATCTGGCAACACAGCCGAAGGGCAACCTTCCGTTGGAAGTACAATTCGATAAGGGCAACGATGCTATATTGATGATTAACATTTCTGACACAAGCAGCAACAAAGATGACGACGACAGCACGGATACGGATTCTAGCCCTGATACTAGCACAGGCAGTGGTACTGCTATTAGCGGTGCTGGTAGCAGTTCCAGCGGCAGCTCCACAACCGGGACACCGAGCACAGCCTCGTCTGTCCGCGTGTTGGATGCCAAGGGTAATGCCATTGAATCATTTAGTACCAAGCTGAACACCAGCACAGGTGTAGCTACGATAACGATGGATTCTGACTTCCTGAACAATGCCTTCGCCACATCCCAAGCGGATGGCAAAGGAATGAAAACTGTAGAGGTCACCGTGGAATCCAATCAAGCGAAATCCTATGAGCTGACACTGCCAGCAAGCTTTGTAACCGCAGCGGATGCTTCCCGTGCCATTAAAATCAAAACGGGTATCGCGGTTGTAACCCTGCCAGGTAACATGCTTGGAACGGCTGGAGCAGCAGGTGCACAAAACATCACGCTCGAATTAAGCTCCGGCAGCAAAAACAAGCTGGATGCACAAGCGAAGTCCGACATGGGTACTCGCCCTGTCGTTGAACTGAACCTGAAAGCAAACGGCAAGCTATTGCCTTGGAGTAACAACAATGCAGCTGTAACTGTAGCTATTCCTTATACACCTACAGCAGCCGAGCTGAAAAATCCAGAGCATATAGTCATCCAATATGTAGATGCAGCAGGTCATGCAACTCCGGTGACTTCAGGAAAATATGATGCGGTAACTGGACAAGTCAGCTTCACCACTCATCATTTTAGCCAATTCGCTGTAGCCTATGTCGAAAAATCCTTCCAGGATTTGAGTCAATATGCTTGGGCCAAGAAACAAATTGAGGTGCTGTCTTCCAAAGGAGTCATCAATGGCACAACGGATACTAAATTCTCCCCTGCGGACAAGATCACACGGGCGGAATATCTGACACTATTGGTGAAAACACTGGGACTGACCACAAGCTTCGATAGCAACTTCGCCGATGTTAAGCAAGGAAGCTATTACTACGAAGCAGCAGGCATAGCCAAAAAACTGGGTATCGCAGGCGGCTCCGGTGACAACAAATTTAATCCCAATGCACCTATATCCAGACAGGATATGATGGTCTTGACGGACAAAGCCCTGCAAAAAGCAAATAAACTGGCGATTACATCTTCGACGGCTGCACTCGAATCCTTCAGTGATCGCGCAGACATCGCCAATTATGCTGCTGCAAGCTTGGCTGCGCTGGTGCAGGAAGGTCTCATTACAGGATCAGACGGCAAAATAGCTCCGAAAGCACCAACTACTCGTGCCGAGGCTGCCGTATTCCTGTACAGAATCTATAACCAAAATTAAAATCTTCAAAAATAAATTTAGTCTGACATAGCAGCACATTCACAAAAGGAGACGAATCCCTGATTGGGGTTTCGTCTCCTTTATTCCTATTTGCCCAAAAAAGCTTCATTATTCTCCTATTCGGGACTTCAGACTATCGCTCAGCGATTATACTGACCGCTTGCAGATGGTCGGCGTGCTTTACAAATTGTTTGCGCATACCCATAACTCTAGCTCGGGCAGCGCGGTTTCGCATAAGGTTAAAGGCAATTTTGCCAAATCTCAACCAGCCCTCATCCTGAATGATACGTGGCAGATGCAGTAAGTGCATGGGAACCGTATAGATTTTAACAACCTTAAAGCCTTCCTCTTTCAGCAGCTGTTCCCATTCCAGTACCGTCAACGGTGTCGCATTAACTCTCATGGCTACAGCTAAATCCTTGTAAATCTGCTTTCTGAGCTCAGGCTCAATATCATTTGAAGCTAAGCACATCTCATGAATAGCATACTTCCCGCCCGGTTTCAGAAGTCGTTTGGCTTCCGAAATAATCTGTGCTTTCTTGACCCTTGTCTGCATAGTCAGCATAGCTTCCCCATATACCACCGTCGCAGAGGCATCCGGCAACGGAACCTGTTCAGCATCGGCAATAATCACTTCCCGGTTTGCTCCACTTACATACGTTTTCACGATAGAAGCCGCCTTCTCATTCTGTTCAATCGCAATATAACGGCGGGGATTCAGTTGCAGTGTCATTTGGGCAGTTATGCCCAATCCGGGAGCAAACTCAATAACCTCATCTTTCCCGGTTACGTCAAGCCCTTCTATCATCCAGCGTGTCGTTTTCAACCCTCCGGGCCTGAGCACGCGCTTACCGAGACTTGCCAATATCCAGTGCCCTGGCACCTGTGTGTAATCTACTGTCTGCATCGGCCACAAACACCTCTTTTCAATAATTTGATAATGATATTCATTATCAATATATGCGTAAAAAAATTTAACACTTTTTATTTTTATAATTTATATAGCTACGGTGATGTACCCTCTTTATATATTTTGCGCATAGCTTTCACTTGGCGTTTTGATCAACACCACATGCAGGCTGGAATTCGCCTCCGCACCACCGCGATAGGAAAAGCGCTCATCTCCTGTAACATGGATCATATCCCCTTGGACAACTTCCGTTTCTTCACCATTCACAGTTACAGTACCGGTACCTTCAAGAACAAGCAAATAAACATTCGCTCCTGGATGATTATGTGTTGGCAGCTCAGCATTAGGAGTAAAGTTGAGAATAAAAATTACATTGTCGGCTTCCTTATGCACAATTCGTTTTGTAAACGCAGCTTCTTTATATTCCTGAAACTGAATGAGGTTTGATTTCTTCATGTAGGTTCACTCTCCTGTTTGAAATTGATTTGCCTATGATGGATTGGATACCTGGCATGTTCTCAGGTTTCAATCTATATGGTCTTATTGTATTTGATTATTACGCTCGCCTTGTGATTGCAATCACAAATATAAATTTAAGTAAAAAATACTTTTAAATATTCAAAAATTTGATTTCAATCCTCTTTTCCATCGACACATCCAACTAGAATCGAATGGTGTTAGACAAACAAAAACAAGCAGGAGGTTGTTCCTATGAAGCCCGGATTTCAACTGGCAAAGGATATTTATTGGGTAGGAAAAATTGATAATCGCGAGGTTCCCTTTCATCGTCTTCTACTATCTAAGGGTACAACCTATAATGCATATCTATTGAAAACTGGAAAACCAACCATTGTGGATACCGTGGATATGGCGTTTGGCAGGGAATTTGCCGAAGCTGTAACCGAATTGATTGATCCGCTGGACATTCAATATATTATCGTCAATCACACGGAACCAGATCATTCGGGCGGATTGGCAGCACTTGCTTCCAAAGCAACGAACGCTACGATTGTCTGCACTGAGATTGCTGTTCCGGAAATTCAACAAATGTACAAGCTTCAGCATCGCAACTTCCTGGTGATCAAGGACGGGGATCAACTGGATATTGGAGGCAAGACGCTGCTGTTCAAGGAAACACCTTACCTCCATACGGAAGAAACCATGATTACGTACTGCATAGAAGATAAAATCTTGTTCCCTTGTGATATTTTCAGTACACACGTGGCTGTAGAGCATCTATTTGCCGATGAGGCGGGTTTTGATATTACCGAGGACTTTATCGGATACTATCAGGCTATTATTCATCCGCATCGCAGATATGTGCGTACATTAATCGAAGCTGTTTCTGACCTGGATATTGAGATGATTGCTCCTTCCCACGGCTTCGCGATCCGACATGACATTGCCAAGTTTATTGATTTGTACGCCTCTATGAGTACCGAAACTAAGGATGATAAAAAAGTAGCGATTGTCTATGCCACTTTAAAAAATAATACTAAAAAAATGGCAAACATCCTGAAAGACTGCTTTTTGGAAAACCAAATCAGGGTGGAGCTATGGGATGTAGATAAGGCGGATGAAACGGAGATATTGAATAGTATTGCCTCAGCGGATGCTGTTTTCGTCGGTAGCTCTACCAAATATGCGGACATGACGGGCAAGCTGGAAGACCTGCTGCAAAAAATGCAAAAGATGAATCTGGAAGGTAAGCTTGCCGCTGCCTTTGGTTCCTACGGCTGGAGCGGGGAAGCCATTGAAGTCGTACAGGATTACTTAATCGGTACCAATATGAAGGTCCAAAGCACTTCTGATGTCATCAAGTCGACTGGTATGACGCATGTGGAATTCCCGGTACGCATTCGCTTCTCTCCTACAGAAGATGAAAAAGTAAAGAAAATTAAAAATGCCGCTGAATTTGTCTCAGATTTACTGCTTAGCGTCATTTGAACAAAGGCAGCGTATAGCGAAATAGGAGAGATGCTGAATGGGTAACCAACATTACGTTATTATCGGAGGCAGCGTTGCCGCCGTCAACGCGGCGAAAGCGATTAGAGATCATGATGAGCTAGCCGAAATTTCTATTTACGGGGAAGAAACATCCCTTCCGTATAACAGAGTCAAGCTTTCCAAGGGATTATTCACTGACTTGCACAGCGACAAAATCCTGATCAAAAAGGAAAAATGGTTTGCCAATCAACGAATTAATGTTTATTCCGGCATAAAGGTCACCGCGATACATGCAGAGGACTGCACCATTGAAACAGCAAACGGGCAAATCGTTGCTTATGACAAGTTACTGCTGTGTACAGGAGCCCACAACCGTAAGCTTTTACTGGACGGAGCTTCACTAAGGAATGTTCACAATATCCGTTTTCGACAAGATGCAGACAGACTTAAAACGGAATTGCAGAAAGGAGACCGGATATGTATCATCGGCGGTGGTATTCAGGGCATAGAAACCGCCTGGTCCTTCCAGCAAGCCGGGTATGCTGTAACCATTTTGGAAGCTTCGCACCGGCTTATGCCACGCCAGCTAGATGAGAAGGCCTCTTCTATTTTGACCCATCGGATTACTGAACGGGGCACGAAGGTAAGCCTTGGACAAGGCGTAAAGCGTATTACAGGCACAGATCATGTAGAAGGTGTAGAACTTCAGGACGGCTCTGTTATTCCCTGCGGGCATGTCGTGTATTCTATCGGAATTGTACCTAATACTGAACTCGCTCGCCAAATCGGTCTTGATATTGGACACGGCATTCTGGTGAATGCACAGATGGAAACCAGCTTCGCCAATATATATGCGGCAGGTGATGTAGCCGAGTTTCACAATAGAGTGGATGGATTATGGGAAAGTGCTATAGAGCAAGGAAAAGTAGCAGGAGCTAATATGACGGGTGCATCCGTCAGCTATCAGCGTCCCATCCCTGTAACTCTATCGAACAGCTATGAATCCCCTCTCTTTTCCATTGGCCTAGTAAATGAACAGGAATGCGACACCAGCCTGACCAGTGAAAATCAAGCTTCTTATACACGAATGTTCATACAAAACGACTCTATCTGCGGCGTGATCGGTTTTGGGGATGCCCTCACTTCACTTCCATACAAAACAGCCATCATTCAGGGACTCAAACCGGACGCGCCAGAGCTTACAAAAATTTTTGGTGACAAGGAGAGCTAAAGATGAAAAAATATGTATGTCAACCCTGTGGATACATTTATGATCCTGCTTTGGGGGACCCCGATGAAGACATTATGCCCGGTACAGCGTTTGAGGACCTTCCGGAAGACTGGGTTTGTCCAGTCTGCGGTGAGGATCAAAGCCATTTTTCCCCAATAGATGATACAGAATAACAAGAACGCACTATACTTTTTAGTTTCCGGTTTATGAATGGAGTGAATGAATGTGAATGAGATGTCCTGCCCCTGCCAGTGCGAAAAGGAGCCCTGTGCCCGCAAAGTGCCTATCTTTTCCTCTTTGTCCTGCGAAGATTTGTGTAAGGTCAGCTCCATGATCCGACACCGGAAATATCAGAAAGGCGAGGCCTTGATTATCGAGGAACAAGCATCCGATACGCTGTACATTATTAAAAGCGGGCATGTCAAGCTTCTGAAAATGACACCTCAGGGCAAAGAACAAATTCTGCACATTCTGACAACTGGCGATTTTTTTGGCGAGTTGAACATATTTAACAGCGATGAGCTGAGTAACTTTAGTGCGTATGCCTTAAAAGATACTGATATTTGTATGCTCACCAAGGATGATATGGAGCAGTTGATTCACAACAATCCCGATATCTCTTTGAAGCTTCTCAAAACCATTACTAAACGCTTGGCACATACCGAAAAGCTGGCTCAAAGCCTGGCTACCAAAGACCCGGAAATCCGTATCGCTTATATGATTCTTGAGCTTGGGCATAAATACGGAAAACCGGACGGCTCCTACATTAAAATAAATCTCCCCCTTTCACGCGAAGAAATGGCTAATTATGTGGGTGTCACACGCGAAACCATCAGTCGCAAATTCGCAAAATTTGAACAGCTGGGGATTATTCATATTAAGGGTACACGAGAGATTACCATTTGCGATGTACAGAAACTGAACGAATATATGGATTGAGGTACATCCAATGTTGTTCTGGCATGAAGAGCAACAAAAAAGCCGCTTCTTTGGCTTAATGGTTTATGGCTGGTATACCTGCCACTTCCATTTCGCCAAAGGGCGGTTTCCTTTTTTTCACCCTATATAATGGGCTATCTTTCAATCGTTGTGTTCACACCTTGGGGAGACGCTCCCCATACGTGCTTCCCAGAAGGAAGCTCCGGTGCAGCCGTGTCCTCGGCGGACTTGGCCTGAATCGTGGCGGACTTGGAGCAATCCCATACCACTTTGACCAGATATCCAAACAGCAGCACGTTCAACAACGAGGTCACACATAGAATAACTCCATAGCTGTCCTGAGAGTTCGAGCTATAGAAAATATCGAAGGTGTTCAGGAAAATCGTGAGACTGAATCCACCCGCAAGCCATAAAAATCTCCGGTCCCGCAAATACAGATACGCCAGCACTGCCAACGCCGCGGCCGGGAACAGATACCGTTCATGCATGCTGGAAGCGAAGGTGAACACACCCGCAATCTGCACCAGTGCAGCCGCGGCCACAAACTCTGGTTTGCCACTGCATGCATACATCCACCACGTAAACAAAGTCACCAACACAATGCCGATCATGCCCCATGTGTGGTAGCTGAACAGGAACAACGTCGTTGTGTCCTGCGTGTAGTTGCCACCAATCAGTGCGAAGAAATTATATGCGTTCACAGAAGCATACGGATACTCACCAACCGTTCCTTTGTATAAATCAAGCAGCCATAATGGCTCCTGCCCCCATGAAAATGGCAGCACGACCAGAATTGTCGTCACAACCGCTGCACCTACAGCCAGCAACCAAGGTTGTACTTTGCGTTGTCTCAGCAGCTCGAAGAACAGAATCGGGCCATAAATAATCCCCTGTGGCTTCATCAACACCGCTATCGTAAACAATACGGTGGACCATCCTACTCTGTTTTCCACCAACAACACAACCATACCCACAATCAGCAATGTAAAGAATGAATCTACTTGTCCCCAGAAGGTCGAATTGATAAATACCGCCGGGTTAAATACATAGAACAATGCCAGCCCGATGCTGATTCCAAAGCCGACTCGTTTGCTCGCCAACCGATACAGCATGTACGCTGTCGCGATATCGGCTAATATATTCGGAAGCCGTAGCAGCACGGACATATAGGGACTGAAAGCGTCCGTAGAGCCGATTTTACCGATCACATATAAAATATAAATATAGAACGGCGGATAATCACTTGATCCGTTCGTGTAAAATCCCGTTAAGCTGTCCGCTGCCGTTGTAGCCCAGTTACGGAATAGCATTAAATCCATGTGCCCCGAAATCCACGGCGCTATCGCCATTCTTAAAAAGAATCCCACGCC